>JAVJOW010000032.1:0-316462 GCA_040216555.1 Arenibacter sp. | reverse complement strand
CAAGCTCTGGTTCGGGGCACTTCCCGTTGGCAAAAGTTCGAAGCTAAAGTCGCCCGAACCTCCCGTTACGGTCACCCTGGCCACCTCATCATTGGTACAGGTAATCGCGGTCTGTTGGCCCACGGTCACATCCGTGATGGTCGGCAATGGGTTTATGGTTACAGTATCGGTATCGGTACAACCGTTGGCATCACGAACGGTTACCGTGAAATTTTGAACTGCACCGGTATCGTTGATGTTAAAGGTATTGGTAGTAAAGAAGGTTACACCATTTATGCTGAAGGTATAAGGTGCTGTACCGGTTGTTGGAATATCTGCTGTTATTACGGCTTGGGCTACAGAATTATCCGCGGCACAGGCAAAACTGGTGGCACTTGCATTGGCCACTAATGCACTAGGCTCGTTGATAGTAAATGGAATATCTGTTTTACAGAACCTTGACGATCTGATCCTTACAATATAATCGCCCTGATCCAATCCGGTAAATACATTGGAGAATTGTGGTAACAATGTCATTGGAATTGTTCCTGTACTATCAAATAATTGATAGGTATAGGGTGGATTATCCATACCAGGATCAAGATTTACCACTATAGAACCATCACTGGCACCATGGCAACTAATATCTTTTTTCTCCCCAATGGCAGCAACTACGGCTGTAGGCACCTCTAAGGTAATGTCAATAAAGGCATCGCAACCAGTTGCAACATTATCATATAGGTAGATTCTATAGGCTCCTGGTGTTAGGCCACTGAAGGTATCTGATATTTGTTTTGGTCTTATAATATTGTCCGAAGTATCCCTAAGTTCATATCTGTAATTGAACAAGGTACCCCCATAGGCATTTACCTTGATCTCGCCATCATCCTGTAATAAGGCATTACATGATGGGGTTACCACCACTTCAGCCGACAGGGAGGTTGGAGTATATATTTCAATGCTTTCGCTGTTACCACAGCCATTGGCATCCCTAATTACTACAGTATGATTACCGGAACTTAAATTTGTGAAATCGAAAGTTCCCGGAGCTCCGGTAAAGGTAACGGCCTGAAATGCACCTCCGTCCAAACTTAGGAAATAGGGTTGCACACCAGGGGTGTCCAAAGTAACTTGGATAGTAAAATTTCCTTCTGTAGTGGCGCATTGATCTGGCACAAGAAGGCTAATGACTGGGCTCGGATCTTCCGCAATAGTTACTGCAACAGATCGTATACAGTTATTGGCGTCCTTAGCATATACAATATAATCCTCTGCCTCGGCATTAAAGAAACCACTGGTATTGGTTCCTGTCCAAGTACCTATAGTAGGTGCTCCTGCAGATGCTAATTCCAACTGGAATAAATATGGTGCCTTACCGTAACGTGCATTGGCGGTTATGGTACCTGCATTGGGCTCACAATTGTCATTGGTTGAAGTAGCGGTTATCTCCAATAAAGCAGGGGATTGCTCAATTACAAAAGGATCGGAAGCATTGACACATCCAGCATTGGGACCATCTACTTCTTCAAACAGTATATAGTATTCCCCTGGGGCAAGTCCCGACAATGTTCTACTTTGTGAAGTTCCTGGGATTACCACAGTGGAGCTACCATTAATTCCGGTGGCAATATTGGTGGTTTGGGTATAGATTTCATAGTTTACTTGTGTTCCACCATAACCGCTATAGGTAAAGTTTACGGATCCGTCCACTGCGCCAAAACAGCTTACATTGGAAGTAGCATCTACTGTTGACGTTAAAGAGGAGTTTGTGTCTACCGGAACGGTTGCCTCTTGAATATATTCACATCCTGTATCCGAATCATAAACTATAAAGGTATAGGTAACCCCTGGGGTTAATCCCGTGAAATTATGGGTGTATGGAGGTAATCCTATACCGCCATCCTGAAGATGCCATTCGGGGTTTCCTAAAAACCAATTAGTAGCAGGGTATATCGCAAAATAGAAGGTACCTGTCCCCAATGTTCCATTACTTGCTGCGGCTTCCACCAGCATTTCACCAGTTCCAGGAGCACATCCAGCGACGGGTGAAGTCGTAATAAGGACGTCCGGACCGGTAGTGATGGTAACGGTGGAGATACTTTCACAACCATTATTGTCAATTACCCTAATGGTATAGTCTCCAAAGTTTAATCCAATGAAGGTATGGTCGTTGGTGCCTGACGAAGTATCATAGGAATCCGTATAGGAATAATCATTGTTGTTTATTTCATATATGTAGGTCGATGTGCCTCCACTGGCATCTACCGTTATAGTACCCATTACATTCGTAGAAGCCGAACAGGACAAATTGGTATGACTTATATTCGGATTTATGGCAGTGGGTTCTGTAATGGTTTCGGTAGCTGTTACATAACACCCTTTGTCGTCGGTCAATGTTATTTCATAATTCCCGGCCGGTAATCCTGTGGTCTGACTGCCATAATTGGTTCCTGAACCGGTTTCCACTATGGTAATGGTATATGGAGCAATTCCTACACTAGTGTCTATGACAATATCCAAAGATCCAGAGTTGTCCCCAAAGCATAGTACATGTGTAGGGGTTACACTCGTAATAACTGGCGTTTCGGATGGAGTAACGGTAACTATATTACTCTCGCTAATACAACCTTGTGCATCGGTTATTCTAAACCTATAGGTACCAGCTGTTGGGGTGGTATAAGGAAATCCACCTGCATAGGCCGCATAGGCTCCGCCGTTAAAGGCTACTTCATAAGTATAGGCAGGATATCCTCCGTTTACCGTGACATTTATTTCGGCATCGGGCGATACGGAACAATCAAGATCTTTGGCAAGTACGGCATTGGCCGTAAGTTCTGGTTCAATGGTGAATTGTACGGTATCTGTACATCCGTTACTATCAATTACATTAAAGTCATAAGTAGCAGGTGTTAAGTCCACAAACGTATTAGAGGTTTGGGTTGGCCCTGCGTTCAAACTATAATAATATGGTGCCAGTCCACCTGTGGCTCCAACTACAATAGTTGCAAGGCCTGTGGAGGTATAGCAAAGAGATGAAGCTGCAATATCAATACTGGCTACTGGATTGGTAGGGGTAACAATATCAAAGGTATCTGTTACGGTACATCCACCAGTATCGGTAACACTTATGGTATAGGTTCCTAATTTGTTTAATCCGTTAAAAACATTGCTGGCCTGTGGGCCTATAATATTGGTGTCGGGTTCTGTAAGTTGATAACTATAACCTCCCCATCCGTCTGTTGCGGTAATGGTCACCGACCCATCCGCGGCACAGGTCAATGGGCTCAACGCAAAGGTCAAGGCCAAGGGGTCTGCAGGCTCGTTTACGGTCACCGTTGCCGTATCGGTACAGTTGGTGGTGTCATCGGTAACGGTGATGGTATAATCACCTGCCAAAAGACTACTAAAGTTTAATGGGTTGGTATTTATTCCAGATTGTGGGGCAATGACCGTTGGTCCAGTTATTGTAAAGCTATAATTGCCACTAAATCCGGTTATATTGTATTGTATGGCTCCATCCGCACTTCCCTGGCAGGATACGTTCTGGGTCAAAGTACCCAGTACATTTATCTTGTTTACAGGGTTTAGGGTATAATTTTCGTCGTAGGAGCATCCTTTTGCGTCAGTAATCCTAAAGGTATAGGTGTCGGGATCAAGTCCTGTAAAAATTCCTGTTGTATTGGAGGCCATTGCGGCGGCCGGAGCAATAATTTCATATGTGATTGCACCGCTTCCTCCAGTTGGGGTCAAGGTGATATCAGAAGTCTCGGCCGGACAGTTGGCTGCCGTGGCACTAAATGATATGTCTGTTGGTGGTGTTAATGGATCAATGGTGATAGTCCTTGTGGCGGTACAACCATTGTCATCCATTACTGTAAGCGTATAATTTCCGTCCTTAAGTCCTGTAAAGCTGTTGGCGCCAAAATTGATGCCGTCAATACTATAGGTGTATGGAGAAGTTCCTCCAATTACGTTCTGGGCTTCCACTGTTGCATCCTGTAGACAGGTATATTCTTGGACGATTGCTGCATCGAAAGTGATTGCTGCAGGTTCTCCCACGTTGACGGAATTGGTTACTGTACATCCCTTATCATCCTGGACTGTATAGGAGTAGGTTCCAGCGGCCAATCCAGAATAGGTAGTGTTGTTGCTCAGTCCGCCGCCGTCAAAATTTACTTGGTAAGGAGCCGTGCCAAAGTTAGTATCGAATACGATCTCTACTATTCCATCACTTCCTCCGTTGCAACTTACATCGGTAACTGTTTCCGAAGCCTGTGGGTTGCTGATCGGGTCAACGGTAACTACTGTTGTTTGTGCAGTACAACCTTCACTGTCCGTAATCTCAAACCTATAGGTTCCTGCATTTATAGCTGTATAGCTAAAGGTTGTTATTCCAGCACCTAAGGGGGTTGAAGCCCCATATGCCGCTCCATCTACACTTACCTTATAGCTATAGTCGGCATAGCCTCCGTTGACGGTGATGTCCAATATAGCATCTGGAGAACCGGTACAATCCAATTCTTTTGTGACAGCGCTTGATACACTTAGCTGTGGCTCAATGATTATGGTATTCGATATAACATTACAGCCATAGGCATCCCATACCTCTATGGAATAAGATCCTGGGGCTAGGTTGTTGAATACGTTTCCGTTTTGCGCCGGTGCCCCGTTAAGACTATAAGTGTAAGGGGCAATTCCTCCAGCAGCGGTTGCAGTAAGGCTAACTCCTGTTCCCGGTACGTAACAAAGGTCCGTGGTTGCGGCCAAGGTAGCCGTAGGGTTGGCCGGTGTAGTTATATCAAAAGTATCGGTAATGGTACATCCTCCGGCATCGGTTACACTGATGGTATAGGTGCCTGTTTGGCTAAGACCCGAAAAAACATTGCTTCCCTGAGGTCCTAGAATATTCGCATCGGGTTCGGTAACCTGGTAGGTATATCCTCCCCAACCGTCTGTTGCGGTTATGGTTACCGATCCATCAGTAGCACATGTCAATGGGCTTACTGTAAAGGTAAAGGCCAAGGGGTCTGCAGGCTCATTTACGGTCACAGTGGCCGTATCGGTACAATTGGTGGTATCGTCGGTAACGGTGATGGTATAATCGCCTGCCAAAAGTCCGCTAAAGTTTAGTGGATTAGTATTTATTCCAGATTGAGGGGCAATTGCGGTTGGTCCAGTTACGGTAAAACTATAATTGCCACTAAATCCTGATATATTGTATTGTATGGCCCCATCGGCACTACCCTGGCAGGACACATTTTGGGTTAAAGTGCCCAATGCATCTATTTTACTTACCGGGTTTACCGTATAATTTTCGTCATATGAGCAGCCTTTTGCATCTGTAACCCTAAAGGTGTAGGTGTCCGGATCCAGATTGTTGAATACTCCTGTTGCGTTTGTTGCGATTGAGGCTGCAGGTGCAATAATTTCATACGTTATTGCTCCACTTCCACCTATGGCTGTTAAGGTTACATTTGAAGTCTCGGTCGGACAGTTGGCTGCTGTACTGTTAAAGGTAATATCTGTTGGCGGATCTAGTGCCGGTACATTTACGGGAACCGTTGCGAATGTACATCCACTCGCGTCACGCACAGTAATGGTATAATCTCCATCGGTAAGCCCTGTGAAGGTATCCCCTGCAACAAAATTTATGCCGTCTATGCTAAAGGTATATCCAGGTGTTCCCCCAGTTATATTTTGGGCCTGTATGCTGGCTGTTTGCAGACAGGTATAGGGTTGTGTTATTACGGCATCCGCAGTAATGGCATTTGGCGCTGTCAAGGTTGCGCTACCATTGAACGTACAACCTTTACTGTCCCGTACTATATAATTATAGGTTCCTGAAGCAAGTCCGGAATATGTGGTTTGATTGCTTAACCCTGCGCCATTGAAGCTTACCTGGTAAGGTGCAGTTCCAAAGTTGGGATCTATTACAATTTCAACACTACCGTTCGCGGCACCATCACAATTTGGATCCGTAATATTATTGGTTGCTACTGGATTGCTAATGGGGTCCACAACAACAGTGGTTTGTGCTGTACAGCCTTCACTATCGGTAATTAGGAAATTGTAACTGCCGTCGATTGCCGTGGTATAAGTTATGGTATTACCTACTACAGCGGTACTTGTTCCGCCGTTTATTTGATAGCTATAGGCAGCATACCCACCATTTATGGTAATATCAATTATCGCTTCGGGAGAGGCGGAACAATCCAATTCTTTGGTAATAGCATCGGATACGGTTAGCTGTGGCTCTATGGTAATAGTATTTGTGGTAACACTACATCCATAGGCATCCCTTACCAATACTGAATAAGAATCTGGGGCAAGGTTGTTGAATACATTGCCATTCTGTGCTGGGGCACCGTTAAGGCTATACGTATATGGGCCAACACCACCAGCTGCAGTAGCAGTAAGGCTAACTCCCGTACCGGGAACATAACATAGGTTTGTTGTGGCATCTAAAGTTGCAGTAGGATTTGCTGGGGCTAAAAGATCGAAGGTATCGGCAACCGTACATCCTCCAGCATCGGTAACGCTAATGGTATAGGTTCCAGTTTGACTAAGACCTGAAAACACATTGCTTCCCTGAGGTCCTAAAATGCTATTATCGGGCTGTTCTAGTTCATAGGAGTATCCTCCCCACCCATTGGTTGCAGTAATGGTAACCGATCCATCGGCGCTACAAGTTAAGTGGGTTGTGCTAAAGGTAATTCCTAAGGCGGTTGCCGGTTCACTTACAGTAATCGTGTTGGTATCGGTACAGTTGGTGGTTTCATCGGTAACTATTATGGTATAATCACCAGCTACCAGACCGGTTAAATTAATTGTGTTGGCAGACTGTCCCGTAATGGCGGTTGCGCCGTTAACAGTATAGCTATAGGTAGTGCTAAAATCGTTTATTTCAAAGTCTATGGCTCCATCGGCATTTCCTATACAACTCACGTTGTTGACCAAAGTACCAACAACCTGGATTGGATCAACTGGAGAAATGGTATAGGTTTCGTCATAGGAACAACCCTTGCTATCGGTAACCCTAAAGGTGTAGGTGTCCGGATCAAGGTTGTTAAAGGTTGCCGTTTTACCAGCTATGGAATTGGATGCAATGGCCGAAGGGGCAATAATTTCTATGGTCAAGGGATCAATTCCGTTAACAGCCGTTACCGTTACATTGGATGTTTGTGTAGGACAGTTTGGCGCTGTAGAGGTAAAGGTGAGGTCTGTTGGCTCATCAAGCGGATCAATTACTATGGTATTGGTAACAAAGGTACAAAGCGTTGCGTCCCTAATCGTAATACTATAGCTTCCACTTGTAAGATTGGAAAAAGTTTCCGCACCAGGGCCCGAAACAAAGTTTACCCCATCAATACTATAAGAATATGGTGCCGTTCCGCCAGCAACATTTTGTGCCTCTATAATACCGTCCTGTAGACAGGTATAATCCTGTATTAAGGCGGCATCACCTGATACGCCGTCTGCGGGACCACCTATGGTGAAATCTTGTATGAAATCGCAGCTTGCCCCTCCTTTGGATTGAGTTAGGATTACGGTGTAATTACCTTGTGGCAGTCCAGTAAAAGTTCCAGAGGAATTGATTACGTCATCAGTGTCGGGATCTGGGTAGATTAATGTATACTCAACCTTATAGCCGTTGGTATTCGTCATATTGTAAACTATGCTACCGTCCTCGGCACCAAAACAACTTTCATCAGTTACTGTTGTAGTAAATTCCACTGCCGGAACCAAATTTATGGTAACGGTATTGGAAAAGGAATAACAATTATTCCGATCAACTACTACAAAAGTATAATCTCCTGGGTCTAGAATATCGAATATTTGGCTAGTTTGAAAGTTACCCGGGGGTATTGAGGTTACATTTGGATAGGAGGTAACGGTATTACCACCTTCATCCACGTAGGACCAAATGGCATAGGTATGGGGTGTTTTACCACCAGTAGATTCCATAAGGATATTACCTTCCTTACAACTTATGTGTTGGGAAATCCTTGCGGTTAAATCCAGGTCCGCCTCGCTTAGAACGGTAACCTTTTCCTCCAGGAAGCAACCATCATCTGTGCGAACACGGATTATATAGTTGCCAGCATTTAAATTTTCAAAAGTAAAATTATTATCAGGTTGCGCTGTTTCGTTGTCCAATAGTGTACCGTTGCCACCGTTACTACCGTCATCTATTCTTATCTCATATTCGTAATTGGCCTCAACATTCATAGCTTGAATGTTTATACTACCCAAGGTGCTACATGTGGCTGCAGTTGTTGTAATGTTGAGTTGGAAATTTCGATTTCTAATTCCTATGTCGGGAGTAGTAAATTCGCATGAACCATCTATTGGCTCTCCCGTAATGTTATCTAATTGTGTAATGCCCACTCTATAGGCACCATTGGTGCTAATATCAAAGCTTGGGCCGTTATTCGCGCTGTAAGGCACTACAATGGTACCGTTGGCAACATCATAAAGTTGATAGCCATAACCCAAACCTAGATTGGTAATGGTAATATTACCCGGTGTAGTACAAATAATATCGTTGGCATTGTACTGTATATCCAAATTGTTCTGGAAGACGTTAAAATAGAAGCGGCTAAAACAACCATTTTGGTAATTGACTACCAAACGGAATTTACCGGCACTATTTGCCGTAAAACTTGGACCTATAGACACTTGGTTCCAGGTACAAGTGGCATTTTTATTACCACAATCGTCCCCTGAATCCGTACAACTGCCTTCTACTAACTGTTCCCAAACCATACTTTGGGCATCGGCAATATTGACCTGTATTAGCTGGGTGTCATTTACACCACAGAGGAAAATCTTTGGCAATGGACTTCCATCTACAGAACAACTTACAATTTCCCCTTGTACATCATTGGTAGGATCGGCATCATTGTTACTGTTATTGAAAAAATCAACAATAGGGTTTGTTTGTGTGGCACCAAAACGTTCCACAACCAATATTTCCTTAAAGCCTTTACAGGGATCGGCAACAATTTTGTCTACAATATAGGTGCCTATGGCGCTAACCACAAAGGTACTAGGGTCGTTATCGGAGTCACCATCGGTTATTAGGGTATCTGCAGCATCCAATTCTTGGTTGCCGTTTTCATCCTTGTACCATATATAATCATCAAAACCATCACCGGCATCCAATAATGCTTGATCTCCACAAAGTTTTACTGTTCTGATAAAGTTACAATCTGCCAAATCGTCCAAAAGGAAGTTGGTGGCACCTGGTACAACGAATCCACAATTATCGAAGTCGGTTACACTAGGGTCATCACTAATTTGGTTGCTGTTTAGTACTCCACGATATGTAGAATAAGCCAGGTTTTGAATAAGATCGGAACAGGCATCCACAAAATCGAAGCAGTTTTCAGCCACTTTGACCCTCATGCGTATGGCGTAACTGGGATCATTTTTTTCCACTAATGCATTGGGAATACTGAACAGGACGGTCCTACTAGGCTCGTCATAGGTATAGGTAACACCTGCCGGCAAGGTAAAATTGGATTCGTCCAAGGTCACATTAATAGGAAGTATATCCTTGATGGTATAACTGTCTGCACTATCATTTCCTACGTTTTGGAATGTTAACACATAATCCAATGTTTGGCCTAGATTTACGCCTTGTCCGGTAATATCATTGCCGGCAATATCTTCAACTGTTTTGGTTAAATTTATGATGGGTTCAATAATTTCAACGTCAAAAGAGGTAAAGAAAATGTCGTATTTGTCCTGTGAGGAACTGGCTCTTAAGGTGGCCCCTGTTTCATTGTTGGGAATAACGCCGTTAAGGGGGTTGTTGATATTAAAAAAGTCAACATCCCAACCCAAGGTATTTATGGAGTTGGGGTTTCTGTCCATGACTATGGCATTGGCCCTGGTAATATTACTATTGAAGAAATTAGTGGTGGGGTTTACCGTATTCCCTAATGAGGTATAGGTTAAGTTGCTATTGGCCTTAATGGAAAGTCCGTCGCCACCTATTCTGTTATCCCCTTCCAAAGTACCAACTCCCAGTTGAGCAATTACAGGAAAGGGAGCAGGGAGCGTGGTAAATCCGTTCACTGGGATATCTACAGTTTCCCCTGATTTTATGCCGGCATATCCGTCAAAAGTGGTGATATATTTACCAGGTAAATTTGGATCTTCATAAACTACGACCATTTTCCAACCTCCGGATACGCCACCGGAGATACTGCTTCCCGAACTTGCCCTTATGTTGGCGGCAAAATATTCCCCATTGGGGTTGGCCATCGCGGCAACAATGGAAGTAACATCTTTGTAGCAGGCGTATGGGCTATAATAGCCAAAATCGGCATCCCCTGCCCCATCAAATAAGATTTCATCTGCCGTTAAGTCTTGATATGAACCGCCTGGAATCTTAAACCTAAGTTGGTTAAAGCCCGTTCTGTTACTTGCACTGAATACCGCAGACCAGTAAAGTCCGGCGTAACGTACTTTGGCACAGTCAGGGTTGGGAACGGTTAAAATAGCACTACTTGAACTAAAGGTTGAGGCATCACCATCGATATCGATATACTGCATATCCAGGTCATCGTTGTATTCCGAGGAGCTACCTGTGTCATTGTATGGATCGTTGGGGTCTTGTCCAGGTACCCAGACACGGTTGTTCTTTTTACCAGTCCAATAACCATCAGTTTTTCGGTTGACAATATTGTTGGCAATAAAGGTTATATCACCACGCAGTTCATTTTCATAACGAACATCAAAGTTGTTTTTTACTTGAGAATAGGCAGAGAAGATGCCTAATAGTAAAAAACAGGTCAGCAGTAATTTTTTAATATTTTTTGATCCCATTAGGTAAATTAGTTTGGTATGGCATACATTATTAAGGGATTTGGGTCACTTATAATGTCTACTTCGAAGGTTGGATTTTGGGAGCTTTACTGAAAATTGTTAAAAACAGTCTTGATAAGTTTCCAAAAACCTAACATTCATAACAAATATTAACCTTAATAGTGAGCTGTGGAATTTAATGTTGTAGGGGTGTTCTAATATGTTGTGAAATGCTTTTATTGTATGGTTAGGCATTATTTTAAAAGCAGCTTGTAAGAATATAATTTTGAAGGAACTATGTATTATTGCTAGTTAAACCCTTGCCTAGCTGGTATCAAATAAGACCTACTGGATACTGGAGAATCGAACAGTGAGGATAGCCTTACCTTAAGGGAGTATATTTTTAATAATCAATTTGTTGTCAAAGGCAACAAACATATTATCATTCTATTTCAACTGAATGGGATTGAGCACAGTGATGTTGTGGTAAATGTTGAATGCCGGAATTTAATACCTCTTTTGGTTTAATATTAATATAGCACTAATGAATGTAACATTTATCAGTATATGGTAAGGTTGATACTCCTGTTTGTTTATGCGCAATAATACCGCATTTTATTTTTTCCCAATCTTATACCAAGTTTTTGGAATATTGATCACAACGGCTTTTCGATTATAAAATTTGCAATCTTAAGTTTAGGACGATTGACAATAGTTTAGATTGGTTATTTCAATTTTTATGAAGGATTCGATCACGTCATTTGATTTGGCGTTACCCGCATGATCCACATTTTATCGGTGTAAGTATCGTTGATCTTGGAGTAATAGGAAACCAATGCATTGTTCCAGGATTCGTGCCTTTTTAAATAGACATACCGATAATTATTTTCTGGGTTAATAAAGTAACTGGCACTGAGCCCTTGGGCATTCAACATTTTTACGAATTTATTGGCATTATTTGCATTGGCGAACACATTGGCAATTATATAATAGCCTGTACCCAGACCATTTATCTTGTATGTTTTGGCCGTAGGATCATTGGAGGTTACATTGTCTTTAACTACAACATTTTTCTGAAGTTTGTCCAAAGCAATTTGTGATGATTTCTCCTTGATCTTGTTTACATTGTCCACATATGCCTTATCAACGTCCGTATATCGGGTGTTGTCCACATTCATAATCCACATATCTTTGGAATAAGTGCCATTGATGTTGGATTTATGGGCGGCCAATGCCTCTTGCCAAGTATCATACCTTTCTAGATAAACATATTTAAGGCCATTGTTGGAATTTTCGAAATAGTCTGCTTTAACTCCGTTATTGGCAAGTTCTGTTACGAACTTATTGAGATACTTTTCGCCCTTATAAACATTGGCTACAACATAATAGCCGTCCGCTACCCCATCCAAATTCCTGAATTTTCTACTTTTAATATTGTTTTGTTGTGCTACCCTTGTAAACTCATCCTGTTCAGTTTCTCTAGTGTTTACTTTTGGGGTGATTTTGGTTTCAACTGTTCTGGTGGCGATAGCATCCTTGTGTTTGTCCACAGGGTTTATAACGTTCGGTATATTTTTTTTTGGGTTGGACTTCGAATTATTGGCCAGACCCCCGTTTTCATTATTAACGAGATACATTTTCTTGGCTTTTTCCTCAATGTCCGGACGCTTGCCCTGCGTTTCTTCACGGACCATTTTCATTACCATTTCGAATCTGCGCTCCAAATCTTTTTGACGGTTGGTTTCCGATGAATCTTGACGGAACATTAACTCGGCCAATATTGCATCATTTTCTGCCAATGCCTTTTTCAGTTTTTCAATTTCCAATTGTTGGGCAGTCAGTGTAACTTCTTGTTCTTCTTCATTTTCCGCAAGTTCCTCATAACCTTCTTCCAACATTACACGATCTTCTGTAAGGTTTGGGGTTATGGAGTAGGCAAAGGATATCTCATGTGTCAATCCAAAATTGTCAAAATTGTTGGACAAGCCTTTTTCCATGGTGTAGCCTAACGAAAGTCTTCGGTTTATGTTAAAACCAATACCGGCCGAAGCGCCATAGAAACTATCATAACCACCTTGTAACCAACCTAATTTGGGAAGGTCCAGAATAAGGCTTCCACCAAGGACTACCTCTTCATTCCCAATTTTTCGAACCCTTGCCAATGGCATTAAACGACCTGCTTCAAAGATGCCGGTACCGTTTTCAAACTGATGGGTATATTGTAAATGTCCCGAGAAGGTTTTATCGCCAAAGTCGGTTATTGTTTCACTGGTCTTAAGGTTGTAGTCAAATAGGTTTTCGGCGAAAACACCAAAATCAAACTTGCCAAAGGAAATATTGAATCCGGGTTGAACGGACAAAAGGTTGGAATCCTGTAGCCCGTTTAAAGCTGGATCATTGGGGTCCAAGGCATTGGCTCGGTTCCTATCAAATCCACTGTTGTAATAAGCTAGGTTTGCTCCAAAGGTAAAATTACTTTTGTCACTTAATTTAATGCCGTAGGCGTAGTTGGCCATAACACCGTAGTTGGATATTAACCCTTCCCTTTGAGTATAAAGGCTTAGTCCCAAACCACTGCGGTCATTGACACGACCACTGTAACTTAGGAAATAGTCTTGATTGTTATCATTAAAAGATACCGATTGGTTTCTGTGTAATAGATTTATATAGGATTTGTCTTCCCTTACCGTAGAAAATGTGGGGTTAATTAGAAACCTATTGAATTTTAGGAGGTTCTGTGAGGGAACGTCATAAGAAACAAACGGACTTTCTTCCTGTCCAGTAACTTTGGAAAGACAGAGTAATAAAAAGATGATATATAAATAGTTTTTCTTAAACATGGTGCATTAACGTATAACTGTAATAGTACCTTTCTTTAAAGTCTCCTTGGCATTTTTAATGGTATAGTAAAAGACCATATTTTGCTTGGGGAATTTCATGGAAGCTTCTGGCCAATTATTCTGGTATTGGTTTTGGCTAAGTACTTCCTCTCCTTTGTCATTATAGATAATAACTGAAATATTGGGGTCTTTAGTATATGTGTTGGGAATAATCCATTGGTCGTTATAACCGTCCCCATTGGCGGTGATTACATTTGGGATGCCAAAAGTGTCTTGATAGGAGGCGGAGAATGTTTTGGAAACCTCGCAATTGTTAATAGTTGCTGTTACCATATAACTACCTTCCTGTGTAATGGAAACGGTGTCCGTATCACTTATCATAACATTGTTTTGGTCGTACCATTTATAGCTTGTGGCCCCACTGGCGGAAATTATTTTGCTGCCGCCTTCGGGAAATACCACTTCGTTATTGTTAGTGCTAAGTGCTATCAAGGAATCGTCCAAGGGAGAAATAATGATTTCATTAGATCTAAGATCGCAACCGTTTTTCTGTACTATGAGTTGATAGGTTCCCGCTGCGCTAACAGATAGTGATTCGCTCAGGGTATTTAAATTTACCCCATCTTTAAACCAATCAAAGCTTTCGCCCGTTAAAGTTGTACTTGTTGAAATATCTATGGTATCACTGGAATTACAGACTACGGTACCACTGGATGATATGGTCAATGTTTCGTTGGTCAATAAACGAACAGGCAAGGCATTGGAGGTGGAAGTAAAACTGTCCAAAGTACCTTGAACCCTATATTCCCCGTTTTCAGTGGTATTCGTTAAACTTATATTACTAGCATTGGCAGTTGGGATATTGGCTCCGTCCCTCGTCCATTGGTAAGAAAAATTGCTTTTGAGATCTGCGGTTACATCGGTTCTGGAACCATCTGATAGGAGGGCGTTGATAGTGCTTATCTCTATGGCCACACTTGTATTAATACAATCGGTATATTCTGTTGTATAGTTGGTAATCAATTCAAAGGAATCAGGGTTTACCACTGTAGTAGTTTCTGTGTTCTTTGTTGCAGAGGTACAGGCACCTCCGCTTAATGTTATTTCGGCATAATAGGTACCCACGGCATTGACTGTATAGGAACTGTTTGTTGCTCCTGCTACGATGGTGTTATCCTTATACCACTGGTATGTGACGGATGCAGCATCGGAGGAAGCAATTAAATTTGCTGTGGCTCCAGGTAAAATGACCAAGTTGGCCGGGTTGTCCCTAGAGACGTTAAAAAGTCCTGCATTGGTAATGCTTACGGTATTGGACGTTTCTGTACAAATGCCATCTCCCTGTATCTTTACAGAATAATCGCCAGGAAAATTGGCGTCATTTGTATCTATGGAATAGGTATAGGCGCCTAAGGTACTTGGTTGTACAATTGTTGATCCCTTATACCAGGTGTAGGCAAGGTCGGGATAGTTCATGCTGGCTTCAAGGGGCGCATAATTTTGACCTGAACACAATGCAGTTTCGGCCGGCGGGTTTAGGGCCAAGCCTACGCTGGTTCCAATTTCAACCTCAATGGAGAGCGACTGCGTATTAGCGGATCCGGAACAGGTGGAACCGTAATCCAGTTCTACAACGTAATAGCCACTTTCGGAAACTTCAATGGATGATCCGCTTCCGCTGCTGGTGAAAGGTGATGTATTTTTATACCAATTGTAACGATAAGTTTCTGGGTTGGGTACATTGTATACTTCCAAGGTAGTAGTTCCCCCGTTGCACAGTTGTATTTTCTGTGCAGGAGGTGCTCCTGAGTCGCCCACTTCTCTAATGGCGAGCGTAGAGTTGAAATCTATATAGTACATTTCAAAGGCATCTGAAACAGGGCTTGTTTTGGCAGGACTGGTACTTCTTACCCTAAATCTGTAGGCATCTCCCCTGGTATCTGTTGGCAGTGCAAATGAAAATTCAAAGTCAAAATCCGAATTCTTATCCGCTACCCTGGCCAATTCCTTGGGACTGCCAAAGGAACCTGTGGCGTCGGACAGTTCCAATATAAATTCATTATCACTGTTTACATTAGGTAACCAAGTGAAATTTATATAGTATTCATTAAAGGTTGCAGATGCACAGGCAGCAGTCCAAACCGAATTGCCTGCGAGATTTGGGTTGTCAGCAGGAGTAGGCTTGTTCAAGGTCTGGGCTGAAATTGAGCTTGCACCCAACAGCATCAATGTTAGAACGAAAACTAGTAGGTTATTTTTTTTGTTCGGGTTCATGAGATGTTGTAGTTAGGGGTTACTACCAGCATTTATTGTTGATAATTATCAGATAACTGTTTTCAAGATTTGGCAATACATTGAGCAACAAAGTATTCAACAACAAATATGTTATATAATTATAATACTGGAAATTTAAAGTTGTAAGGGTATTTAAATCTGTTGTGAAACCCACTTAATTGTATGCTATGCGTTATTTATCGTCGGCTTTACCTGCATTTTCCCTACATTTGCGCATCAAAAAAGAGATTATGAGTGAAGCATTAAAATCGCTAAATTTTATTGAACATATTGTTGAGGAGGATTTAGGGAAAGGCTTTCCAAAGGAGAAGCTAAGATTTAGATTTCCACCTGAGCCCAATGGCTATTTGCACATTGGTCATGCGAGCTCAATTTGCCTTAATTTTGGTTTAGGGCTAAGGTACGATGCTCCTGTTAATTTACGTTTTGATGATACCAATCCGGCCAAGGAGGAACAGGAATATGTAGATGCCATTAAGGAGGATGTTAAGTGGCTTGGTTATGAATGGGACACGGAATGTTTTGCTTCAGATTACTTTCAACAGCTTTATGACTGGGCAATCGAGTTAATAAAAATGGGTAAGGCCTATGTAGATAGCCAATCTTCAGAGGAAATTGCCGACCAAAAGGGAACTCCTACAGAGGCGGGAACTCCAAGCCCCTACAGGGAACGGTCCATAGAGGAGAATCTAAAGTTG
Source organism: Arenibacter sp. (assembly GCA_040216555.1). Lineage (GTDB taxonomy): Bacteria > Bacteroidota > Bacteroidia > Flavobacteriales > Flavobacteriaceae > Arenibacter. The sequence goes on along the minus strand of JAVJOW010000032.1, from coordinate 299,835 downwards.
TTTCAAGAGATGAAGGAAGGTAAGTTTAAGGAGGGGGATCATGTTCTAAGGGCAAAAGTGGATATGTCTTCTTCCAATATGTTGATGCGCGATCCCATAATGTACCGTATTTTGTACAGGGCACATCACAGAACAAATACCGATTGGTGTATTTATCCTATGTATGATTGGACACATGGGGAAAGCGATTATATTGAGCAGGTTTCCCATTCGTTGTGCACACTGGAATTTGCTATGCATCGGGAGCTTTATGATTGGTTTTTGGACCAAGTGGCAGATAAGGATTTGGTACGTCCCAAACAAAGGGAGTTCGCCAGAAGAAATTTTAGCCATACCGTTGTGAGTAAGCGCAAGTTGCTTCAATTGGTGGAACAAGGATTTGTAAAAGGGTGGGACGATCCCAGAATGCCCACTATTTCAGGATTGAGAAGAAGAGGCTATACCCCGGAATCTATCAGAAATTTTGCAGATACTATTGGTATCGCCAAAAGAGACAACGTTGTGGATGTTTCCTTGCTGGAATTTCATGTTAGGGAACATTTGAATAAAATTGCACCTAGGGTTATGGGCGTTTTAAATCCGTTAAAGGTGGTATTGACCAATTACCCCGTGGGAAAAGAGGAATGGCTGGAAGCGGAAAATAACCCGGAGGATGACTCGGCAGGTTTTAGACAACTTCCACTTTCAAGGGAACTATATATTGAAAAGGAAGATTTTATGGAGGAGGCCAATAGAAAATTCTTTAGGCTAAAGCTCGGTGGCGAGGTACGTTTAAAGAATGGGTATATTATAAAGGCCGAATCTTGTACTAAAGATACCGATGGGAATATTATGGAGGTGCAATGTACGTATGACCCTAAGAGTAAAAGTGGAAGCGGTACGGAAGAGAGCCTGAGAAAAGTTAAGGGTACTTTGCATTGGGTTTCTGCAAAGCATGCCCTCGAGGCCGAAGTAAGGTTGTATGATCGTCTTTTTACGGATGAAACGCCGGATGCCCATAAGGACAAAAATTTCTTGGATTTTATTAACCCTGATTCTTTGCAGGTTATTACTGCTTTTGTTGAACCAAGTTTGGCCGATGCGAAAATTGGGGATCGGTTTCAATTTCAACGCATGGGCTATTTTAATATTGATCGGGATAGCAAACCGGAAAAATTGGTTTTTAATAGAACGGTTGGACTAAGGGATACTTGGGCAAAAATTCAAGATAAAAACTAGTATAAAGTAAGTTTATATCATTTGATATAACAATTGGTATTTTCTATTAAAATCGAAGGCCACAGCTCGCATATGCTGTGGTTTTTTTTTGGGCGAAGGTAATTCCATAACAATTGGTATTTTGGAATGTTGTAGGGCATTTAATTGGTTCTTGGTTCGAATATTATCGATTTGGGCAGTTTGGATCAAAAGTTTGATGGATAGCGTCAATCAGTGTTCTTTCTTTCCCTTAACTTTGGGTTTTACGTCCTTAGTAAAATTTCAGCACACAGAATTTCAATTATGGATGGTTTCATCAATTTGAAATAAGGAAGGAGTGGAAATGTACATGGGGTCCATTAATATATTATTAATAATAACATAAAAATATAATTATGACAAACGACAGTGGGAATACTTTATTAGCTTTATTAACAGGTGCTGCCATAGGTGCAGGAATTGGAATTTTGTATGCACCGGATAAAGGGACCAAAACTAGAAAAAAGATCAAGAAGAAGGCGATGGAGACAACGGATGATCTAACTAGTAGAATATCCCATGCAAAGGAAGAGCTTACGAAAACGGCGGAAGCCAAGAAAGTGGACTTCGAGCAAATGTTGGAAGAGACTATTTCCAATATGAGCTATAAGGCAGACGACATTATAAGTGCCTTGGAAAAGAAGTTGGCCGATCTTAAGAATAAGAATGCACAACTGCAAAAATAAGGGAGGACTATATGGCCTTAGAGGAAATTAGGGAAAATCTTTCTGAAGTTGATGGGGATATCCGATCCTATTTAGAAAATACCGGAGAATATTATAAGCTCCAAGGGTTTAAGATAGGAATGCGGAGCATGACCATTTTTGCCAAAATGTTGATGTTGGGAAGTATAGCCTTACTTGCATTATTTATGTTGTCTTTTGCCGCTGCATATGGCATCGGGCTATGGTTAGAAAATACTTTTTTAGGATTTTTGTTCGTGGGACTGTTTTATAGTTTGGTTGGAATTATATTTTATTTATACCGAGATCTATTGGATAAGCCTATGCTAAAGAAGTTTTCGGAATATTATTTTGATTGATGAATTATGGCAAAGCAAGTTTTTACTTCTTTTGAGGAAATAGATCAAAGATTGGCTATTTTAAAATTACAAAGGGAAATTGACAAGGAGCAGTTGAGACTGCACATCAATAGGACAAAGGCTAATTTTTATCCTACCAATTTTTTGGGGGGGCTTAGTGGAATAGCACAGAAATTGATGATCTCCTTTGTTGCAAAGAAAATATTGAAAAGATTTAGCTAGTTCCCTTTTTTAGGCTAATTAAAAAACCTTTTACGACTTGTTTTATACAAATTGTAAAAGGTTTTAATTTTGATATGCTATTAAGACTATTTGGTGTCCTTCTTTTTATTTTGTGTTTTCATAGACTCGCCTATCATGTTACTGGCGGTAAAAGAGGCCACCATATTATTTAACATGTCGCTGCCGGCTTGTGGTGAATTGGGTAACAGTATTAAATTGGTGTTGGTGGCTTCCCCAATAGATTGCAGTGTATCATAATGTTGTGTAACTACAATTAGGGCAGAGGCTTCTTGGGAGTTTATACCCACTTTGTTCAATACCTCTACAGATTCTTCCAATCCTCGGGCAATTTCCCTGCGTTGATCCGCAATACCTTGGCCCTGTAGTCGTTTGCTTTCAGCTTCGGCCTTTGCCTTTTCAACGATTAGGATACGTGCGGCATCTCCTTCAAACTGTGCGGCTATTTTTTCCCGTTCAGAGGCATTGATGCGGTTCATGGCCTCTTTTACCTGGGCATCGGGGTCGATATCCGTTACCAAGGTTTTAATGATGTCATAGCCGTAATCCAACATGGCATCTTGAAGTTCGGTTTTTACTGCTATGGCGATATCGTCTTTTTTTACGAAAACGTCATCCAACTTCATTTTCGGAACTTCGGCGCGGACAACATCGAACACGTAGGAGGTTATTTGGTCATGTGGATATTCCAATTGATAAAAAGCTTCGTACACTTTGTTCTTTAGAACAACATATTGTACGGATATTTTAAGTTTTACAAAGACATCGTCTAAAGTTTTGGTCTCAACAATGACATCCAATTGTTGAATTTTAAGCCCAACACGGGCCACAATACGATCGACCAGCGGAATTTTCATTCCTAAACCGGAAGTGCGTACGCTATTGAATTTTCCAAAACGTTCAATAATAACAGCTGTCTGTTGCTTTACTGTAAAGAAGGAAGAAAAAAGGATAACAAAACCGATAAGTAATAACGGTATAAGTAAGAATGAACCCATGATTTAGTGTTTAGAATTAGCTAATGAATTTACAAAAGTCTTTGTAGATATGTGGCAATTTTAGCAAATAAGTTACAAAGCAGGTTTCTTACAACTAAAAAGTGGTCTTCTTAATTACTAGATATGGAGCAGTTTGTTAATCTCGCTATTTTACAATGCCCTGATTGCCGTTTTTATTCTATTGATGCTGTCTGTTTTACCTATGAGCGCCATTATATCGAAAATATGGGGTCCTTTCATCTCTCCAACGATGACCAATCTTAGAGGGGGCATGACTTTTCCAAAGGATAGCTCATTATCTGAAATCCATTGTTTTACTTGCGTTTCTAGATTTTCAGATCCAAAGTCCCCTATACCTTCCAAGAGGGATAGCAATTGGGTCATAATGGCAGCAGTATCTTCTTTCCACTGTTTTTTAACCGCCTTTTCATCGTAGACACTAGGAGCCAAAAAGAAGTAATTTCCCAATTCCCAAAAATCGTTGACAAATGTGGCACGTTCCTTAATTAGAGCAACTACCTGTTTTACATAATCCGCGTTATTTTTATCCTTTGGAATGTCTAGCCCCTTATTTTTTAATATTAGCATAAATGCATTGGCTAGATCGGTATTGTCCCGGGTTTGCATATAGTGCTGATTATACCATTTGGTTTTGTCTGGGTCAAAACGTGCTCCTGATTTGTTGACCCTTTCCAGGCTGAAAGTGGAAACCAACTCCTCTAGGGAAAATATCTCCTGTTCCGTGCCTGGATTCCAGCCCAATAGGGCCAAAAAGTTGGTTACGGCTTCCGGAAAATACCCTGCCTCCCTGTAGCCGATGGAATCCTTCCATGTGAGCGGATAAACGGGAAAGCCCATTTTTTCTCCATCCCTTTTACTAAGTTTTCCTTTGCCCACGGGTTTCATTATTAAAGGTAAATGGGCAAATTTTGGAGCTTCCCATCCAAACGCATCGTATAATTGCTGGTGGAGCGCCAAAGAGGGCAACCATTCTTCTCCGCGAATAACATGGGAAATATCCATTAAATGGTCATCAACAATATTGGCCAAATGGTAAGTGGGCATGCCATCGCTCTTGAACAACACCTTATCGTCCAAGGTATTCGTATCTATTTTAATATCTCCTCTTATAATATCACTTAAATATAATTCTGCGTCTTGTGGTGTTTTAAAGCGTATAACATATTCTTCACCGGCCTGTAATTTAGCATTGGTTTCCTCTGGGCTTAGGGACAAAGAGTTGGAAAGCTTTAACCGGTTGTGATAATTGTATATAAAGGTTTTACCTTTTTCTTCATGGTCCTTTCTATGAGAGTCCAAAGATTCACTAGTATCGAAGGCGTAGTAGGCATGGCCCTTTGCAATAAGGGTTTCCGCATATGTTTTGTATAACTCTTTTCTATTGCTTTGTCTGTAGGGACCATAGCCACCATCCTTTCCAGGGCCTTCATCGTAAGGTATATTGCACCAATTTAAGGCGTCTATTATATATTGTTCTGCTCCTTCAACATAACGATTTTGGTCCGTGTCCTCAATTCTTAGGATAAAGTCGCCCTTATGCTTTTTGGCAAATAAATAATTGAATAATGCGGTTCTAACACCGCCTATATGTAGCGGTCCAGTTGGGCTTGGAGCAAAGCGAACTCTTACTTTCTTGGTCATGAAGTATTATTTTTGCGCAAAGATACATAAAGCGTTCTATTTTGGGATTCGGATTTAGGTCCTTTGGGACTAGATCGCTTTTTTGTACCTTGGTTATAAAATGATCTATTTTGGATAATTATAATAATATTTTAGAAAAGCTTAATGCCTTTATTGCAAAGTTCTATACCAAGATGTTGCTTAAGGGCGTGCTTCTTTTTTTGGCCCTGGGATTGCTTTTCTTTTTGGTGGTATTGGGAATAGAATATTTTTTGTGGTTAAATTCTGTTGGCCGTTTAGTGCTTTTAGTGCTATTTGTTGGGGTTGAGTTTTATTTGGTGTGGAAATTTATTTTTACGCCTTTATCGTTCTTGTTAAGATGGAAACGAGGTTTGAGCAATAAGGAGGCTTCTGTACTAATTGGCAAACATTTTCCAGAGGTCGACGATAAGCTTTTTAACCTTTTGGATTTAGTTGAAAGTAGTTCCAAGTCGGAATTGTTGTTGGCAAGTATTCAGCAAAGATCTGAGGATTTAAGTGTTGTACCTTTTGTTAAGGCTGTTGACTTGAAAGACAATATAGGATATGCCAAGTATTTATTGCTTCCTGTTTTGGTTTTTGGTATAATTTGGGTTTCAGGGGATATAGCTTCTTATTTTGGTTCCTATAAAAGAGTTGTGAATTACGACCTGGCCTTTGAGCCTCCGGCGCCTTTTGCTTTTAAATTGCTTACTGCCAATTTGGATGTTCTTGAGGGAGAAGCCTTGGATCTTTTGGTGACCACTGAAGGGCGTATTAAGCCCGAAGGTATGTCTATTGTAGTTAATGGCGAAGAATTGTTGTTGCAGGTTAAGGATGGTTTTTACCAATATGTTTTTATGCCACCCTTGGGAAATATTTCATTTTATTTTTTGGCTAATGGTTTTAGGTCAAGGGAATATTTTGTAAAGGTGCTAGCTGCTCCTAGTATAGTGGATTTTGATATGGTTTTGGATTATCCCGATTATACCAAGAAGAAGGATGAGGTTATAAGAAGCACTGGCAATGCCGTTTTTCCAGAAGGCACTCGAGTTTCTTGGAGGATGAAGACTAGAACAACCGATGAGGTACTTTTACGAGTAGGGGATAGTATTGAGAGTTTTAAAAGGTCAGGGGATGCATTTAGTTTAGACAAGCGGGTTTTTATGGATTTGGATTACGAATTGTCCATTTCAAATGCCAACGTTGATAATTATGAGAGCTTGGGATATCGCTTTACTGTGGTGAGGGATGCTTATCCCAGTTTACGTGTGGATCAGGTGCTGGATTCCTTAAAGCCTAATTTGTCCTATTACGTGGGGGAGGCAACGGATGACTACCAATTAAATACTGTTAGATTGATTTATTACCAGAAAGGGCAGGTTAATAAGAAGGTTTTGGTATTGTCCAATCCAAATGTGAATTATAACAAGTTTTATTACACCTTTCCATCAGGATTGGATCTGCTTGAAGGTGAGGCCTATGATTTCTATTTTGAAGTAGAGGATAATGACGCTATTCACAAGGGTAAAGTCACTAAAAGTCAGGTGTTCAGTTCCTCCTTGTTGAACGCTAATGAACTGAAAGAGAAGGAGTTGGACTTTCAAAGAGCTATTTTCAAGAATTTGGACAAGTCTTTGGAAATGTCCAAGGAGCAACAGAAGAGCTTAAAGGAGATTAATAGGCAGGAAAGGGAAAATAGTGTACTTAGTTTTTCAGATCAAAATAGAATTAAGGATTTTTTAAAGCAGCAGGAGCTTCAGGAGGATTTAATGAAGAAATTTAGCGGGCAATTAAAGGATAATCTAAAGAAATCGGAAGAAGACAGTAAATTAAAGAAATTACTTGAGGAGCGGCTGGAAAGACAGGAAATGGAGGCTAAGAAGAATGAAAGGCTGTTGGAGGAATTATATAAGTTAGCAGAGAAGTTGGACAAAGATGAATTGGCTAGGCGCTTGGAGGAGCTTGGAAAGAAGCAGAGGAATGCCGATCGTAACTTGGAACAGTTGTTGGAACTCACCAAAAGTTATTATGTTCAGCAAAAATCGGAGGAATTGGGCAGGAAATTGGATATGTTGGCAGAGAGACAACTTAGATTGATGTCCGATGAATTTGAAAGGAATCGGAAGTTGCTGAAGGAGGAACAAATTAAAGTGGGTTCTGATTTCGACCGCGCTGTACAGGAAATGAAAGAGTTACGTAAGGACGATTCAAGTTTAAAGAAACCTATAGGTTTAAAGTTGGATAAAAAGAAGATAGAGGAGACTAGGAAGGAGTTGGAGGATGCAATTGAGGAAATTGATAAGCAAATGGAACCCGAAGATGCTATTGAGAAGGCTAAAAAACTCTCTGAAAAGGTAAAATCCAAACAAAAATCTGCGGCAAAGAAAATGAAAGAACTTTCGGAGGATTTGATGTCCGCTGGTGCTGGTGGTGGAGGTGGATCTTCTACTGCTGAGGACGCGGAAATGTTAAGGCAATTGTTAGACAATTTAATCACTTTTTCTTTTAAGCAGGAAGGATTATATAAGAGTTTGGGACAATCTGAATTGTCCGGTACCGTAAATACGGCTAGTATTAAAAAGCAGCAGGAATTAAGGGAGTTGTTTAAACACGTTGATGATAGTTTGTTTGCTTTATCCTTAAGGCAGGCAGAACTTTCTGAATTTGTAAATGAACAAATTACCGAAGTGTATTATAATTTGGACAAGGCCCTTGAGAGTATGGCAGAGAGCGAAATGTATCAAGGTGCCTCTTATCAAAAATATGTTTTGAATGCCTCCAATAGTCTTAGTGATTTTTTGGCCAATGTTTTGGAAAATTTGCAACAGAGTATGAGTCCGAGTTCTGGTAAAGGGGAGGGAGAGAGTTTTCAATTACCGGATATTATTTTGGGGCAGGAGAAGTTGGGTGAAAAAATGGGTGAAATGGGTAAAAAGGGCTCTGAAGGGAAGAGTTCTGGTGAAGGAAATAATGGTAGTGGACAGGGAGGTGAGTCCGGAGAGAAAGGAAACGAAGGTGGGGATGGAAATGGTCAGGAAGGTGATAATGGAGATAAAGGTAGTGAGGGCAAAGGTAAAGTTACTAAGGAAGGTGAGGGCTCCAATGGTGGTGGTGGTGGAAAAGGAAGTGAGATGGGTACTGGGGGCAAGGAGGGTGGACCTAATGAAGACGAACTTAATGAAATATATGAAATTTATAAGGAACAACAATTGTTACGGGAGCAGTTGGAAGAGCAATTAAAGAATCTTATAAATAATGATGACCGTAAGTTGGGTGAAAAATTGGTACGGCAAATTGAGGATTTCCAGAACGATTTATTGAGGAATGGGGTTACCCAGCAAACAATGAATAAAATGAACAATATTAACCGGGAAATGTTAAAGTTGGATAATGCCGCTTTAAAACAGGGAAAGACCAAGGAAAGGGAGAGCAATACTAATAATGATTCCTTTCAAAACCCTATTCTTACTAGGCCCTCAATATTAGATAATTATCGCAACGATGTGGAGATTTTAAATAGACAAGCATTACCTTTGCAGCAAAATTTTCAGATTAGGGTTAAGGAATATTTTAAAATTGATGATTGAATTTCACTACGAGACTGATTTTAGCTTAGATAATGTAACCAAGTTTGCCGATTGGATTGGTAGGATAGTAATTTCTGAGAGTAAGGACTACGGGCAGTTGGATTTTATTTTTTGCGATGATGAATATCTGCTTAAGATTAATCAAGACTATCTTGATCACGACACCTATACGGATATTATTACTTTTCCATATGGGGATATGAATGTTATTGTGGGGGATATCTTTATTTCTATTGATAGAGTCAAGGATAATGCAACGGATTTTGGGGTTGATTTTGAGTTGGAATTAAAGAGGGTAATGGCCCATGGTGTACTGCACCTTTTGGGGTTTGGTGACAAGAGTGAAGAGGAAGCCTTGCAAATGAGGTTAAAGGAAGATGAAAAAATTAAATTGTTCCACGTGGAACATTGAAAATTATGTTTGAAGAGGAATACGATGTTATAGTTGTTGGTGCAGGTCATGCTGGAGCTGAAGCTGCTGCTGCTGCAGCCAATTTGGGTTCTAAAACCTTATTGGTAACCATGAATTTGCAGACTATTGGACAAATGTCCTGTAACCCTGCTATGGGTGGAATTGCTAAGGGACAAATTGTTCGTGAGATTGATGCGCTGGGTGGGTATAGTGGTATAGTAAGCGACAAGAGTGCCATTCAGTTTAAAATGCTTAATAAAAGTAAGGGTCCGGCTATGTGGAGTCCCAGAACTCAGAATGATAGAATGCGCTTTGCTGAGGAATGGCGTATGGCTTTGGAGAATACTCTCAATGTGGATTTTTATCAGGAAATGGTGTCCGGTCTTTTAGTGGAAAATGGTCGAGCCGTGGGTGTTAAGACTTCTCTTGGTATAGATATTAGATCAAAGTCTGTTGTATTGACAAATGGTACCTTTTTAAACGGGTTAATTCATATAGGTGACAAACAATTTGGTGGGGGAAGAGCAGGGGAAAAGGCGGCTACTGGTATTACCGAACAATTGGTAGATTTGGGTTTTGAGAGTGGTAGAATGAAGACGGGTACACCACCTAGAGTTGATGGTCGTTCTTTAGATTATTCAGTTATGATTCCTCAACCTGGGGATGCAATCCCTGAGAAATTTTCTTATTCCAATACCAGGGCTTTGACCCATCAACGGGATTGTTATATGACCCATACTAGTCTTTTGGTGCACGATTTGTTAAGGGAAGGTTTTGACCGTTCGCCAATGTTCAATGGTAGGATTAAGAGTTTAGGGCCTAGATATTGTCCCTCCATAGAAGATAAGATCAATAGGTTTGCAGATAAGGACAGCCATCAGCTTTTTGTTGAACCTGAGGGCTGGAATACGGTGGAGGTTTACGTTAATGGGTTTTCAACTTCCCTACCTGAGGATGTTCAGTATAAGGCTTTAAAATCTGTAAAAGGGTTCGAGAATGTAAAATTCTTTAGGCCTGGTTATGCCATCGAATATGACTATTTTCCACCCACACAGTTAAAGCATACCTTAGAGACTAAGCTAATTGAAAATCTTTATTTTGCCGGACAGATTAATGGAACTACAGGTTATGAAGAGGCGGCCTCACAAGGTCTAATGGCGGGGATTAATGCACATTTGAAAATAAATGAAAAGGAGGCTTTTATTCTGAATAGGGATGAAGCTTATATTGGAGTTTTGGTAGATGATCTTATTACTAAAGGGACTGAAGAGCCTTATAGAATGTTTACTTCCAGGGCTGAATATAGAACTCTTTTGCGACAGGATAATGCTGATTTACGACTTACACCCAGGAGTTTTGAAATAGGATTGGCTAAGAAGGATCGCTTAGAAAAGATGGAGGAGAAGGAGCGAAAATCTAATGCATTTGTCGAGTTTTTTAGGGACACTAGTTTTAAACCGGAAGAAATTAATCCTATTTTAGAAAGTTTGGAATCGTCAAAAGTAAGTCAGCCTGATAAGATGTTTAAGGTGTTTTCAAGACCCAAAGTTACCATGGATCATATGTTGCAATTGGAGGGGGTTTCGGAATTTGTTACTGATAACAATTTGGATAGGGAGGTCATGGAACAAGCGGAAATTCAGGTTAAATATTCTGGATATATCGCTAAGGAAAAGAATAATGCAGATAAGCTTCAACGATTGGAGAATATTAAAATCCCTAAGGGTTTTGATTATAGTAAGCTTAAATCCCTCTCTTATGAGGCCCGAGAAAAGCTGAAGGCGATACAACCAGTGACTATCTCCCAAGCCTCTAGAATTAGTGGAGTTTCTCCAAGCGATATTAGCGTTTTACTGGTCTATATGGGCCGATAAATTTGGGTTGGAACTGATTGTTCCACGTGGAACAATTGGATGGCCCTGGGCGGCTTAGGATCCTTTAGAGGTTCAATAATTCAACTTTATAGAAAGGGTTTTTGCATACTTCAAATGGCAAAGACCTTTTTTTATGTCCATGATTTATGTTGAGATTTAGCTATGATAGTTCATAAATAGTTAAATGATGAAATCAACGTTGTGCCTAATAAACCTATGGGCAATTTCTCAATCTTTCTAATGGAAAGTTGTTGGGCATTAATGAAAAGGACGTGTTGTGAATTTATATGTGTTATGAAGTTGTAATTTAATTTTTTTATAAGTTGAAATTGAATTTTGTGTGCATGTTAGTATTAATTTATTGTTTGAAGATAAGTTACGAAATTGTCTTTTATAATCTTTATACTGGCTAATAAGACTGCAACTATTTTAAATCATTTATGCTTTTTATCAATTTACTAAAGAATTTTGTTGGATGCGAAGGCATCTTTTAATTGTACTGCAATCATATTTTTAGGACTAGGGTAGTGCAGATAATTAAGTAAAATCTTCCGATGATTTCACTTTTATGTACTGCTGTTTTAAAGTATCTTCGTAGCTTCTGATAATCATAATTAACCGGCTATCAAAACCATGAAATTTTATTTGGAAACCAAGGATTATACACTCACGGGGGAGTCGTTTAAATTACTGCACGATCCTGTCCTGGACATGTTGGTTACTGAACCACAACCGGAAAATCTTGGAAAGTATTATGAAAGTGAAGATTATATTTCCCATACGGATGCCAAGAAGTCTTTGGTGGATAAAATTTATCATAGGGTAAAGGGGTATAATCTAAAAGGTAAATTGTCTCTGATCAATTCTTATGCTGGGACAGATAAAAGTCTTTTGGATGTCGGGGCTGGTACTGGAGATTTTTTGGCCTTAGCTAAGAAATGTGGCTGGGAAGCTTCCGGGGTAGAACCTAATGACTTGGCAAGGCTTAAGGCTCAGAACAAAGGGGTAACACTTATAGAGTATCTGGACGCTGTTCCGGCCGGTCAAAAATTTGAAGTTATTACTCTTTGGCATGTCTTGGAGCATCTACCGGATCTAGAATCCCAGATTGCAAAATTGGTCGGACTCCTAACTGATGCTGGATCCCTGATTGTGGCAGTGCCCAATTTTAAATCATATGACGCCAACTATTATAAGGAATATTGGGCGGCTTTTGATGTACCCAGACATCTCTGGCATTTTTCCCAGAAGAGTGTTAAGAAGATTTTCGCGAAACACGGAATGAAATTGGTGCGGACCAAGCCCATGTTTTTTGATGCCTTCTATGTTTCCCTTTTATCGGAGAAATATAAAAACGGTAAACAGAATTTTTTGAGTGCGTTTAGGATTGGGCTGATGTCCAATCTTCAGGCTTTGGGCACTAAGGAGTTTTCTTCGTTGATCTATGTACTTAAGAGGGCGAAATAGCCATTTTAAGACCCTCTAAGGGGGTTTCCCCTAGTGAAACGTCACTCAGCATTGATCTTTGGAGAAAGGCTAATTCCGGCTAGATGAAGACCCCTCGTAGTATAGATTATTTTGATTGAAATGTACTATAGAATCAATTTTATATATTGTTTTAATTTATCCCATTTTAATTTCTCAAATGTAGATTTCGGGAAGAATTGGCCATGTCGGAACTTGCTATTGGGATTAATGCTAATTTTTCTCTTATTCTAAAAAAGCTTTTATATTTTTGCCCAAATTTAAACTAAAGAGAAAATGAAAAAATTAGTTTTGGCGTTGGTATTATTAGGGGCAATATCATGCCAACAAGAAAAAATAGCCTTTGTGGATAATGTAAAGTTAATGGACACTTATCAGGAGAAAGTAGATATTGAGGCTAAATTCAAAACAAGAACTGAGGCTTTTGGTAAAAAGAGGGACAGTATATCCCAAGCTTTTCAAATGGAAGCCCAAGCTTTTCAAGCCAAGGCACAAAAAATGGCCCAGGCTAAAGCCCAAGAGGAGTATGGTCAGTTGCAGCAACGTAGTCAGTTTATTGGGCAACAGTTGCAACAAGAAGAACAGCAATTGCAGATGCAGGGGCAAACCGAGATGGATAGTTTGGTATCTAGGGTAAAAAAGGAAATCAAGGCCTATGGAGAATCAAACGGCTATTCCTTTATTTTAACGGGTGGGGACGGAGGTAGTGTTCTTTACGGTAAAGAGGCCTATAACGTTACTGAAGCCGTCGTTAAAATATTAAACGATAATTACAAGAAATAGTTAGTTATAACTAACTCCTTGTTTAAGGATGCATTAGAAAAACCTTCGAAGATTACTTCGAAGGTTTTTTATTTTGAAGTAGAAGCAAAGTTTCATAAGACATCTTTTCCCCTGTTCTAAATTTGCTCTTTTGTTTAAGAGAGAAGTGGTTTTATAAATTTGCTATTGGCTGTTTTTCATTGATTAGGGAGTCAGACTTCTATAATTTAAGTTTTCCAGGTGGGATTCTGTATAATGGAAATTCAGCTTAATCTGATAAAAAATGAATATTCATTTAGTAATTCGAGATTATCCCAAAACTTATGAAATGATGGAATTAGCGATGATAAAAACCGAATTATCAAATTTTATTTTCGGCTTTTTCTTTAGAAATTGAAAGGTTGTCCCTCCTGTAATTCTTCTGTTGTATTATCACTTCATGGCTGGGCACCGAGCGTAATGTTACACTAATTGTTAGTTAAATATTATAAGTTTAAAAGTTTAAAGTGATGCTTAAATAAGCCATATTACCTATTAAAATCAAATGCTTAAGCTTACCAAACGGTCGGTTTCAGGAATATAAAAGCTCGCAGGAGACAATTTATGCACCTCGGTCGATACTTTAGGCCACTTTACCTATATATTTTAATTGGAAAGTCCTTTATTCCGTATAGATAACCGACTTATTAGTTTAATTTTGAATAAATGGTAGATTCAATTGCCTACTTGCCGTAATGAAATTGAATGGCCATCGACTATACTTAGGCGTAGGATTGTAGCCTAGGATTATGCAACTTAAGAATCAATGCTGGAACATTGTAGAATAGATAGTACCGCAATTCTGATATTTGCCACTTCCTCTAAGGAAGAATTGAAATATAAGACTATACCCAAGGGCAGTATTTTGTTTGATGGGTTAACGGAACATGCCTTAAATACGGCTAGGAAAACGGGGCTTCCTTATTTTCTTATATCGGAAAAAGAACAAAATGGAAATTCCTTTGGAGAAAGGTTTGTGAACGCCATTAGTTCCATTTTTGCCATGGACTTTGATAATGTGATCACGATAGGCAATGATACCCCGCAATTAAAAGTCTCCGATCTCGTCAAGGCTTCTAGACTAATAGGTGCACGGAAATTTGTCTTGGGTCCTTCCAAGGATGGCGGATTTTATTTAATGGGACTTCACAAATCCCAGTTTGATGCTATTGCTTTTAGGGAACTACCTTGGAAAAAAAATACACTTACCAATAAAATAGCGGCACTAATTGCCGCCTCCAACATAGATATAATTCAACTTCGAGTTTTGTTGGACTTGGATACCAATGCAGATTTAAAGAGTATTTTAAAAGGTTTAAAATATAGTACAGGTAAGATCTTTCAAATAATACTTTCCTTAATTATAACTATCAGAAAAATTGATCTTCAGGGTTATATCTCATTAAGTTTTAATTTTAACAGCACTTATTTTAATAAGGGTTCTCCTGTCCACTCCATCAACTAGTACTGGTTAAGGAAATCAATTTCCATAACAAACTTCACCCATATCCTAGAAAACTTAAGCAACGGGACAATACCCCGGTATAGAGGCTCGCTGCCCTAATTTAGGTTTCGCTATACTGTTATGGGAATAAAACAAATTATTAATAGGGGAAACCAAAACAACTTAGGTTTTCCAAAATAACTATATAAAATATATATCATGGCAGATTCTTATTATGACCCGGCAGATTTACGGAAGTTTGGAAAAATTACGGAATGGAGCGAGGAACTGGGAAACAAGTTTTTTGATTACTACGGAAAAGTATTTGAGGAAGGCGCCCTTAGCGCCAGGGAAAAATCCTTAATTGCCTTGGCAGTGGCCCATGTGGTCAAATGTCCCTATTGCATAGATGCCTATACCAAAGACGGTTTGCAAAAAGGAATAACCAAGGAAGAGATGATGGAAGCAGTACACGCAGGTGCGGCTATCGAAAGCGGTGCTACTTTAGTACATGGGGTTCAAATGATGAACAAGTACAACAAGCTATCCATGTAAAATAAGTGGCATTGCCAATAATAAATTAAGCAATTTTCTAGCATGAATTTTAAAGGAATTTGGTCCGACATGCTGCAAGTTTTGTAATCTTTTAGGGCGATGACCTACTAACAATTGTATACTCGAAAAGAATGGCAACAAAATCTTTAAAGGCAAGGCATAATGCACTTGTTACAGATAATAAACAATTGGAAATCCTTGAAGGCGGTATTTTCGAAAATGGGGAACTGCCCTTTTTCAAGGATAAAATCGCCCAAATAGGGCATTTTCCATTACGCCCAAAAAAATTGGAAATACTACAGATCAATTTGGGTTATATGTGTAATCAGGTTTGCGAACACTGCCATGTGGATGCAGGTCCTGATCGAAAGGAAATAATGACCAGGGAAACCATGGAGCAATGTTTGGAGGTTATTCGCAATACCAGTGCCCATACATTGGATCTAACAGGAGGCGCCCCTGAAATGAATCCCAATTTTAGGTGGTTTGTGGAAGAGGCTGCCAAGTTAGGAGTACAGGATTTCATTGTGCGCTCTAACCTTACCATTATAAGGGCCAATAAGAAATATTATGATCTTCCTGAGTTTTTTAAAAAGTACAATATCCATGTTATTTCGTCCATGCCTCATTACACCCGTGGAAAAACGGACAAGCAGCGGGGAGAGGGAGTGTTCGACAAGTCGATCAAAGCACTGCAGGAATTGAATGCCGTTGGATATGGTATGCCCGATAGTTCGTTGAAATTGGATCTGGTATATAATCCGTCTGGTGCTTTTTTACCAGGGGACCAATCGGCGTTGGAGCGCGACTTTAAAAAGGCACTTATCGAAGATTTTGAAATACAATTCCATAATCTATTTGCCATAACAAATTTGCCAATAGCCCGTTTTTTGGATTATTTAATCGCCTCTGGGAATTATGAAGATTATATGTATTCCCTAGTAGAGGCATATAACCCTTCTGCCGTGGAAAATGTTATGTGTACCAATACTATTTCGGTGAGTTGGGATGGATGGTTGTACGATTGTGACTTTAATCAGATGCTAGGTCTTAAAGTCGCCAGCAAAATAAAACACATTAAGGACTATAACGAAGATATTCTTACTGATAGGAACATTATAGTATCGCAACACTGTTTTGGTTGTACGGCAGGAGCGGGGAGTAGTTGTCAGGGCTCCGTTACCTAATATCCTTTTCATAGTTATACCAAAAAGGCACTTTGGAAATCATAAGGGAATGGACCAATCGGTTTGTGCGGGGTATTATTGTAGATTGAATTTGCTTTTTTTGTGTATTTTATCGAATTAAAGCTATTTTTAGCTTGATTTTTTAAATAAAAGGCCATAATTGGAGTTAGGGTAACAGACTGAAAAGTCTGTTTACCCAAAACCAAATCTTATGGAAAAACAATTGAAACGCATGGCTACCATGCAGCGGATACAAACCACCGGCTTAGAGGTTTTTTACCAAAAGGGCTATTTTAATACAAGCATAGATGATATTTTAAAGGAACTCTCCCTTTCCAAAGGGGCCTTTTATTATCATTTTCAATCCAAGGAAGAGTATTTTATAAGTATTGTCCAGAACCTGCTTTTTAGAAAGGTCTACAGTACTTTAATTGAGCCTATTGAAGGTCAGGAAGACCCCTTAAACAAGATTGTTGTCTGTTTTGATAATGCCTTGGAAACTGCAGAACATAACTTTCTGGATTACGGATTCGTTTTGAGCAATTTCATTACCGAATTTAACGGGAAGAACCCTGATATAATGAACTATCTACAAGATATTTTGAAGGTGTGGGAAGTTAATTTGGTAACAGCCCTTCAAAAAGGAAAATCGGACGGCTTTGTAAATAGGCATATAGATAGTGAGGCCGTAGCCACATATTTAATAGCATCCTATATTGGCATACGTACTTTAATGGTCGAAGGCAATAGTAAAATGCTGCGATATAAATATATTCAACAGCTTCGTCAATACTTCAGATTAATAGAGCACAAAGAGCCTGCATAATTTGTTTAATTTTTTTTGCCACTTTAATAAATCGGTTTGGCCCAGGGAATATAAGCCCTAGACCTTTTTTGGTTTAAATTTAGGCTTTTTTAAGGATCTGTAACACAAGACCTGGAAAATGACGATGTTAATAGACCAGGATCTTAATTGCAGTTGAGCTGGAGAAACCAAAATAACAAAACCCATAAATCCTATTAGGAAATGCATGGGATTATTTGTTTATGATTTCCTCAATTTTAAGAATAACATCTTCAGGAGCAATGGTGCGCATCGCATTTTCGTACCCGGAGGGGTATTTGTTTCCATAGACTGAGGTTGGAATCAATGGAAATTGTTCTCTATCCGCCAACAATGCATTTTGGGGATCTTGTTTAAATGGATAGAATCCCGCATAGGGATGTGTAACACCCCAAAGAGTTAGGGTAGGTATTCCAAATAATGATGCCAAATGGGCATTGCCACTATCCATGGCCAACATAAGATTTAAATGGGAGATAAGGGCCAATTCCTCCTTGAAGGATAATTTACCCACCAGATTGATACTATTTTGATATTTATCGGCCCATTTATCCAATATGTCCTTTTCCTCTTCCCCACCACCAAAAAGCAAAACTTTGTAATGATTGGTTTCGTTAAGTGAATGAACTACCTTTTCCATCAAATCCAAAGGATACATTTTACCATCAAAGGCTGCAAAAGGAGCAATGCCTATCCATTTTTGTTCTTTGCCCTTCACTAATTCCATTGTGGAAGGGCCAATGGACCTTTTAGAAAGAGGTCCTGCCTTTTCCAAATCTATAGGCATGCCAAGTTTCCCAAAAACATCTGCATAGCGTTGGTGGGTAGTGGTTAAAGGTTCAAAGACTTTATGGGTAAGGGAGGTCAGCGCTTTCTTCTCTGCCCTGCCCTTATCTACAGGTATAAACGGAATGGATCCCAGCCTAAAATATTGCCTAAGAATGTTGCTGCGCAGCACATTATGCAGATCGGCGACCATATCCAAGTTTAGACTTTTAAGTTCCTTATAGAGCTTCCAAAGACCAAAAATTCCCTTGTGTTTGCCCTTTACGTCCGCTTCATAAACAGTTACATTTCTGAGTTCAGAAAAAAGGGGGCTAAAAAATGCTCTGGTCAGTACGGTAACTTTAATGTTGGGGTATTGATCCAACAAGGCCGATATAATAGGAACGGTCATGGCCACGTCTCCCATGGCGGACAATCGAATTACCAGAATATGTATTCCTTCTCCAGCCGATGAGTTGGGTTTTCCCATGCCAATTCCAGAAGTCGCAGTAGAGGTAACAGGAATTTTGGTCGCTCTTTCCATTTATATATCGATGATCCCGTAAAAAAGGGATGGCAAGTTTTGGCATTAAGGGGCTTTACGGAGAAAAGGATTTAGTTCATTATCATTGTACATTTTCATCTGTTTGTACACTTTCATGTACTTTTTCCCAGATTCAATGTCCTCCAGTAATTGATCTATAGCGGAACACAGGTCCTTCTTTTGTTCCAATAGGACATTAAGTTTATTTTGGCATTTTTGGATGTGTGCTTGGGAGGCGTCCGTTCTATTTACTTCTTCCTGCATATGGTATATTTTCAGGGCCAAAATGGAAAGTCGGTCTATAGCCCAAGCCGGACTTTCCGTATTTATGGTGGCATCCATTCCTTTTTCTACCAATTGATATTTATTTAGAAAGTAACCATCAATAAATTCCACCAAATCTGTCCTATCCTGATTACTGGCATCAATCTGTCGTTTTAATTTTAGCGCGGCCACCGGTTCAATATTGGGGTCACGTATAATATCTTCATAATGCCATTGCACAGTATCAATCCAATTTTTTCGATATAGGAGATGGGATATATCGTCTTTTGGATAGGGGTTGCTAAACTCCTGGGATACGTCATCCTTTAGATGATATTTTTCGATGCTTTCTTCAAATATTTTAAAGGCAAAATCACTGAACATAATGGCCATATTTTAGGGCAAAGATACCGTTTATTTAAAAAACGGATTTTATTTATTTAGAGGCTATTTTCTTATTATTCCTTTTGCCAAGCTGTAAGTGTAAAGCCAGATGTTTTATGGGTTCTGATTACAGATTGGCATAAGACCACTCCACTGGGCGTCTTAACTAATTTATTTCATAAGTGCATTGGTCAGAAAAACTATAAAGGGAACGATAACGGATGCCATTAATACAATTTCACGGACACTATCCTTTTTAATAGATTGGACATAAGTGGTTATAAAAACCACAGCGGGGAAAAAAGTAATTAAAATAGGGTGGGTATCCGGGGCGGATTTCAGAACTTTCACCAGCAATCCTATAAAAAAGAACAGGACTATCAGGCGCATTGTCACTATTTTCCCAACCCCCACGCTGCCCAGTTTTAAAAAAGCCAAAAAACCACATAGCAAAACTATGGATATGTAAAAAAATAAAAGGGAACTATTGCTCCAATCATAGAAATAAACTGAATTGAAATGAAAATCAAAAAAATAATGATCCCTTAAAAAATCCATATTGTTGCTCAATGCCAGAACTGCCAACATAATCAGAGCCATAGCAATTATTGCCGCGAATGGGACCAACCAGTTTTTAATGTTTTTTGGTTCATAGAAGTATATGGCAACCATTACGACAACGAGGTACAATATGGCCCAGTCATAAAATAGACTAGCAATCAATATCCAGAAAGTGGCATCGAAAATTTTCAATTTAATGTTCTTGAGACTGCGGAAACTCAGGATTCTACGTATGGAGAGCAATAAAAAAAAACTACAGAGAATGGCATTGGGATCGATCAACACTTCTGGGAAAAGTACAATTAACAGGGTATAAAATAGGATCGCCAAGGAATTGCCTCCCGTGATTTTATTTCTTAATGCAATAAAATTGACCACAAAAATGCTGAATGATAAGAACCCCAGAATCACTGTTTGTCCCAATAATTGTTCAGGTGAATACGATCTTTGGAATATGAAAAAATGGACAAACCAATAGAAAAAAAATAGGAATACCAGAAGTATTATATAATTTATTGGTTTAGTTCTTCCAAAAATGCTTGAAATCATCCTAGGTTTTTATATTTTTGCAAGGTAAATATAATTAAGATGGATTCATTTTTTTACGGTATAGAGGATTTATTTGTAAATGTACTTTTTGCACCATTCGACGCTTTGCGTGCTATGGAGAACTGGTGGGGAGCAAATACATTAAATTGGATTTTTATGCTTATCGGCGCTGCCGCCTTTGTATATTGGATGTTGCAGTTGAAAAAATACAATGATAGTGGTGAAGAGAATAAGGAAGTAAGCGCACACTCCTACCTATAAATATTTGTTGGATTGCGGTTAGGAACAAGGCTTCTTTTTGAAGCTATGCTTTTTTCTGAGCCAAACTTAAGGACAAACAGATCAATAAAAAAGGGGGTAGCATTTGCTATCCCCTTTTTTATTTTACTAAAACTTAGTTTATATTATGTAGCTGATGATTAAAGATCGAATCCAAGGTCTTTGCGATAGTACATCTTATCGAAGTGTAATTTTTCCATGTTTTTATAGGATTTCTTTAGTGCTTCCTTGTAGTTGGAACCATAAGCGGTAACCGCCAAAACCCTGCCCCCATTGGTCAATACCCTGCCTTCTTTTAATTCTGTTCCGGCATGGAATACAACGGCATCTTCTATATTTTCAAAACCTGTAATTTCCATTCCTTTGCCATAAGCTTCCGGATAACCTCCGGACACTGCCATTACTGTGGTAGCGGCACGTTCATCTATTTCCAGGTCGATGTTATCCAAGCTTTGGTTTGCAACGGCTTCAAAAATTTCTACCAGATCATTTTTTATTCTTGGTATTACCACCTCGGTTTCAGGATCGCCCATTCGCACGTTGTATTCAATTACTTTAGGTTCATCACCTATTTTTATCAATCCAATGAACACAAATCCTTTATAAGGTAGATTATCTAATTTAAAGCCCTCTACGGTAGGTTTTACAATTCGCTCAAGTACTTTAGTCATGAAAGCCTTATCTGCGAAAGGAACGGGCGAAATGGCCCCCATACCCCCTGTATTCAATCCGGTATCGCCTTCTCCAATTCTTTTATAATCTTTTGCGGTGGGTAGGACCTTAAACCCTTTTCCATCGGTAAGCACAAAACAACTCAGTTCAATGCCATCCAAAAACTCCTCGATAACCACTGTTGTGCTTGCAGCACCAAATTTGGAATCGACCAACATGGTTTTCAATTCATCCTTGGCTTCCTGAAGGTCATTTAGAATTAAAACCCCTTTTCCAGCCGCCAGTCCGTCCGCTTTCAATACAAAAGGAGGCTTAAGGGTTTCTAAAAAAGCGTAGCCTTTTTTCAAGGTTTCGGTGGTGAAACTTTCATAGGCAGCTGTAGGGATGTTATGACGCATCATAAATTCCTTGGCAAACTGCTTGCTGCCTTCCAGGGTAGCCGCTGCTTTTTGTGGGCCAATGACAGGGATATTTTGTAAGTCGGTATCGTTGAGAAAGAAATCGTGTACCCCGTTCACCAAAGGATCCTCAGGGCCTACAATGACCATTTCGATATTTTCCGATAGCACACATTTTTTAATGGCCTCAAAATCGTTTACACCAATGGGTACATTTTTGGCTATTGCAGCGGTACCCGCATTGCCGGGAGCCACATAAAGATTTTTAAGTTTTGGACTTTGTTTTAGCTTCCAGGCTAAGGTATGTTCGCGCCCTCCGGCACCAAGGATCAAGATGTTCATTCTTAAAAATTTCCCCAAAAATACGGTTTGAGGGGGAAATATCCAGTTATTTAGTCAAGAATTCCCGGTGTTCTTTTTTCTGTAGTTCTTCCGGGGATAGGGACTTAAAATATTCGTAGACCTTCTTAAGGCCCTCAGCCCTGTTTACTTTAGGCTCCCAACCCAATATTTCCTTAGCCCTTGTAATGTCTGGTTCACGCTGCATGGGATCATCTTGTGGCAAGGGTTTGTATATTATTTTTTGGTCCGTTCCAGTGAGTTTAATAATTTCCTCTGCAAACTCCTTGATTGTTGTTTCATGGGGATTACCAATATTTATGGGATCCGTATAGTCGCTCATCAATAATCGGTAGATACCTTCCACCTGATCGTCTATATAGCAAAAGGATCTTGTTTGGGAACCATCCCCAAAAACGGTAAGATCCTCTCCTCTAAGGGCTTGTCCCATAAAGGCAGGTACCACCCGGCCGTCGTTCAGTCGCATACGGGACCCATAGGTGTTAAAAATACGGACAATGCGGGTATCAACGCCGTGAAAACGATGGTAGGCCATGGTAATGGATTCCATAAATCTTTTGGCCTCATCATATACCCCCCGAGGCCCAATAGGGCTAACGTTGCCATAATAGTCCTCACTTTGAGGGTGTACCAGTGGGTCACCGTATACCTCTGAAGTCGATGCTACCAATATCCTGGCTATTTTTTCTTTGGCAAGGCCCAATAGGTTTAAGGTGCCAAGGGAACCAACCTTTAGGGTCTCAATGGGGATTTTTAAATAATCTATTGGACTTGCCGGTGAAGCAAAATGAAGGATATAATCGAGTTTACCTGGAATATGGACGAATTTGGATACATCGTGGTGTTGAAACTCAAATTGTTCCAATGGAAAAAGATGTTCAATATTCTTAAGGTCTCCGGTAATCAAGTTATCCATGGCAATAACGTAATAACCTTCTTTTATAAAACGATCGCATAAATGCGATCCCAAAAATCCGGCTGCCCCGGTGATAAGTACTTTTTTCATTTGTCGTTTAAGTTAAGGCACTTAATATATATGGGTACCTTTTATGATGAAACTTTATTCAATAGGCTTTTTTCTCTCCCGAAATTGCATTCAGGACTGTTTGGACTATAATTTTTAAATCCATGAATAGGGACCAGTTTTCGATATAGAAAATATCAAATTTGGTACGGTTAAAAATATCAATATCCGTTTCTATTTCACCCCTATAACCCCTTACTTGAGCTAGACCTGTTATGCCCGGTTTAACAAAATGGCGAAGCATGTACTTATCTACTTTGTTTGCAAATTCATTGGTGTGTTTAACCATGTGGGGGCGTGGTCCAACGACGGACATATTACCAAATAGTACATTGTAGAATTGTGGAAGTTCATCAATACTCGTTCTCCGGATAAATTTGCCCACCTTGGTGGTACGCATATCATTTTTAACGGCCATAAGGCTATCGGCGTGTTCGTTGGGAGCCATGGACCTAAATTTATAACAGTAAAATTCTTTGTTGTCTATTCCATTTCTTTTTTGTCTAAAATATACCGGGCCTTTTGTTTCCAGTCTAATGATCAATGCAATTATGGGAGCTAGCCAAGACAATATCCCAATAATAACTACAAGAGAAAAAATAATATCGAAAAGCCTTTTTAAAGTGGCATTTAGTGGGTTGTGCAATGGAATATCCCTCAAGGATAAAATAGGAATATAATCGTAATATTCAAAAGTAAGTTTTTTGGAAAAGATATTTTTGTTGTCAGGAATAAACTTTAAGGTTTTTAAATTATTATCCGCGAAGTTGATGAACTCGGTTAGCTGATTGTTCTTAAGTTCTGAAACTGAACAGTATATCTCATCTACGTTGTTTTCTACAATGTAAACAAAAGTCTTATAGATATCAAAAGTGGGGTCTGATGGGCAGAACTGTTTCATAAAGTGATACCCATACTCGCGACGATCTTTAAAGACGTCGATAAGCTGATCGGTTTTCTTGTTTTTACCAATGACGACTACATTTCTCATGTTCCCTTTAACCCTTTCGCGGTATTTCATTAAAAGGACATAGTTTAAGAACTTAATGGTAAAGATGGCCAAGCCAGCAAAAATGAAATATTCCCCAAGTGCCAACCTACTAATATTAGGCTGTTTAAAAAAGCCAATAAAAGCGTATAATATTAAAAAGAAAAAAACGAATTGGTTGAACAAAAGCTTAAGCAGATAAGATACTTTTGTATATCTATAAACTACATAAAAATTATTCTTAAACGATAGTATAATCCAAGCGAGGGTAAGATAGGAGTGAAAAAGAATGGGATACTGAAAGTTAATGGGTAAAAAATAGGCAAAAAGATTAATTACCAACAAATCCACCCCATATGATATGGGGGTAATCAGGCTGGAATAACGATGTCTTTTGGAAAACATTAATTTTAAGCCGTACGATTAAGTTATCAACTATGGACAAAGATAAATTTAAAAATCAATAATACGAGAAAACTATAATAGTGAACAATAACTACTAATGTTAAAACAACCAAAGGGTTGAAAAATCTGAATCAATTCTTTGATAGTGCTTCCTTTATTACTAAGCTTATAAATTTACTATTCCCAATCAAATAACGTCTCCACATTCGGTTTGGCTCTTGTGCGAACCTGTAGAACCATTCAAGGCCTACTTTTTGCATCCAAATTGGAGCGCGTTTTACTTTTCCGGCTATCACATCAAAACTGCCACCTACCCCCATTACGAAATTAACTTTTTGCAACAAGCCTTTATTTTCGTACAGAAAATTTTCCTTTGTGGGAGAACTTATGGCTACAAATAAAATATGGGCTCCACTTTCACTAATTTGTTTTGCTATGAATTGCTCTTCTTCCTTTTTAAAATATCCATTCCTATACCCGGCAATAATCTGTGGAGAATATTGATCCGAATATATGTCCACTATTTTTTTCACCACTTCTTCCTTTGCCCCAAAAAAAAATATTCTATAATCTTTTTGGTGAGCCAATCGCACTAGGTTTTCCATAAGGTCTATCCCAGCTACTCGTTCTTTTAAGGGCTTCCCTAAAACTTTCGAAGCCCATACCACTGCTTGGCCGTCCGCGTTTATTAAATCACTCTCATTTACGCTTTGCCTCAGTTGTAGATCCTTTTGCATAGCTACTATCTTACCAGCATTGACAACGACGTGATGCAATTGTTTTCCCTCAGCTATTGTGTTGTCCACAATCTGCAAGGTTTCTTGCATTGAAACGTTATGGATGGAAGTATTAAGAATGTTGATTTTGTTCATCTAGGTAAAAGTTAATTGAAACTTTTCAAGTATTGTATTAAATCTTGGTTTACTTTTAGACTATCGTAATTAGAAGCAGTTTTAATACAATTTTGAGACATATTCGACCTTTCAACGTCATTGAGCCTAAAAAAGGCCAATATTTGATTAGTAAGCTCTTCACTGTTTTTTGGAGGAAATAAATATCCATTAAATCCATTTTCTACATAACCCATTGGACCACCTATTTTGCCAGCTATTACTGGTATACCACATGCCATTGCCTCGAGACCTACCAAGCCTAAACTTTCAGCTTCCCTATAAGTAGGGAACACAAAAACATCGAAAAGATTGTAATAATTCACCAATTTTTTTTGTTCCACATTAGAGAGGATTGCGACTTCCGTTTTTAAAGTGGATGTAATATTTTCTATTTCATTTTTATCGGGACCATCTCCAATCATAATAACTTTTAAATTTTTAATTAAATTCTGTCGTTCTATTGTTTTAATAGCTTCCAGTAAAAGTAACCATCCCTTTTCCTTTATAAAATTGGAAATATATCCAATAGTAAAGGTTTTGTTTTTAATTCTTTCCATTTTGAAAAATACCTTTCTATTTATACCTCCTGATGGATAAACGAAAACTTTTGAAATGGGTACATTAAATTCGTTTGTTAACTTTTCTTTGAAGTAATTAGAAGGTACAACTGTATATGAATACCTTATTAAAGGAAGCAAAAATAGCGAAAGAAGTTTCGTGAGTTTTGATTCAAAAATCAGGTCACTTCCATGAAAATTAAGGATAATTTTTTTATGTTTTAACGAAAGTAGCAATAAAATTGGAGCAACATGCAATGGAAAATGTACATATACTATGTCCTTGCTTTTTACTGCGAAAAACAAAGTCAGAATCTTAAAATAAAGAACAAAGTAGCCTATCGCTTTCTTAAGGATGCCAAACGTTTTTGTTAGAACAATTTTTTCAATTGAAAAATCTTCTTTAATCGCATTCTCAAAATTTTTAACGAAAATTCCATACCTAACATTTTTTAGGGACGGATACATGTTTGATATAAGAAAAATCTTGGTCTTAATTGGCATTTTGTGTTTTGGTATTATAGTATAAAATTAAAATCGAATAGAAAAAGGAAAAAATAAGAACTCCTTGACTTCTACCGAAAAAGCTTTCGCTCATAGAAAAGAAAATGATTATTATAAAGAAGCTCATGGCTTCCTTGTTCAATTTTGTTTTATAAACGAAGTAAATTAATACTAACAGGTAAAAAATAAACCCAATGAGACCATTCGATACCAAAAATTCTAGATACTGGTTATGCGCATTATAGTTATTTTCATATGCTAAATCAAAATTCCCATTTTCATAGGCCTCTCGATAAATGATACGGGCATCACCGGAACCTGCACCGAAAACCCAACTATCCTTTTTATTAAATACATTTAGTATTTCTCTCCAACGATGATATCGTTCAACTTTTATCTCACCATTTAGGCTAATTATTTTACTAAACTTAGACCCTAAATAATCAAATTTTAATGAAAATAGAGTTAATATAGATAAAAACACCATCATTAATAATAGCCCTTTAAATCGAAATTTGTTAATACTATAGATTAGCAGAACGGTTACTAAAGAAATAATTGCAATTCTTGAGCTTGTTTCAATTAAGAAAATAAAAAATGGGAACAGTAATAGTGATAATTTCACTTTGTTTTTCCTTAATTTTTTGAATTTATCATTCGTAATTATAGCAGCAAGAAACAGAACGATTAGTATAGCAAAATAACTAGGGTGTCCATCCAAAGGAGCAACCAAATTCCAATCCGTATAAATCCATTCAAAAAAATATTTGGCCTGTTCAAGAGGTCTTGCTTTGGACATAATGGATTTTAGTATATGGTACCAACAAATAAGCATTCCTACAAATAATCCAATTCCCAGTGAAGTGAATATGTTTTTTATATCGAAATCCTTTTTATTACGTGAAAAAACGAGCATAGGGAGCAAAATCAAAGGAACTACCCTACCAATATCCTTGAATACCCTTATTAAGTCATCGGATAATAATAGACCGGTAAGGTATAATCCGAATAAAAAGATAAACCCAATGAAAGCGTTCTGATTATTAGTCAAGTTGCTTTTCCAATCTTTATTTTTATTAGATAGGATAATGGCCGCCAACGCAAAAACCCATAACGCAATGGTGTTATATTTTAATAATAGGGGCAATGTCCCAACAAATACGTAGGTGCTAATTTCAAAAAATAAAGTCTGCCAAGACTTACTGTGTAAGTAGTTTTTTATACCTCCTGTCATAGGTGTTTTCAATAGAAAGTTGATAAAGCATTTCTGAATATTCTTTATATTTCTCTATTCCAATCGTTTGAATTTTACTGTGTATAAAGTCCAAATCATCAAATGACATAAAAAGATCATATTTTATACTAAGTAAGTTTATTAAAGGTAAGTGCCGCTCACTTATAAATGGTATTTGTAAACTAATAAAGTCCAAAACCTTTATTGGAAAGGTTATGTCATCATACATATTTCTCGGTCTAGTATGTAAGGCATATGCAATATTATTTTGTTGGATGAATTTAGGAATTTCCTTTCTGTCTAATTTGTCCAAATGTATGGAAGAAAGGGGTAATGTTAAATCTAGTCCCTGATCTCCGGATAGAACAAAAAAGTTATAAGATTCTTTATATTTTTCGGAAAAAGTCATAAAGGTTTTAAAACCTGAATTAGGATATCGAGTGCTCCCAAGGTACAAGATCCCCATTTTTCGCGTAAAATTCGGTAATTGTCTTTTTTCTACATCGGATATCGTTCCTGGAGGCAGGTCGGAATATTCTCTTTTAGGGAAAAGACGGTTTTTTTCAAAAAATATGGATCCCATTTCTTTTGTTGGAAAAACCATCGAAGTAGAGATTAATGTTAGATAAAAATTGCTAAACTTATTAAAGAACCAAGTAATCTTTCCACGAAATGAGGAATACTCCTGTGGGAATAGTTCAATATATACATCCCGAATAAAAACGGTGACCTTTTTGGAATACAATCGTAAAAAAAACAAACAAATAATATCAATAATGCTAATCCTATTTGTGGCCGACTCCACATAGACCAAGTTGATTTTCCTTGGCCACAAACTGCTAGAAAGTTTGTTTCCTTTTTCAATAACTTCACCCCCTTGTTTATTGAAAACACCCTTAAACATTGACACTCTAGTCCGAGGACCCCCAGAAACTTTCTTTAAATTAGGAACTACATATAGGATATTCATTGATTATAATGATTAAGCTTTTCTAAATTGCGGTCTCTATAAATAATAAAAAACGGTATTAATAAATAGAAGAAATAATTGAAATAATGAATGGACAAAATATTTGTTATTAAAACAATAGCAATGAAACCCAATATTGCTTTGGTTTCCTTTATCTTTAACATCAAATAGGCATGGGAAATTATGAAAATAGATAATAAAGTATAACCCCCTCTATGATATAGATAGTAGAAACCATTATCGATTTCTTGAAAATTAAAGGTCCTACTTAAACTTGGAGCAATTTTATTTTCCCTATAAATACTCGTAGAGGCTCCAAAGCCTTCCCCAAATATTTTTTTAAAGATATTAAAGTTTTCACTTAGTCTGGCTTTGTTAAAATCTTCAATCCTAGTTCTTAAACTGCCATATTCCCATGGCTTATATATGTATTTCATTTTTGCGGACGCCAATTCTGGTACAAAAGAAGAATTTAAATACCAGATAGCACCTAAAAAAATTAAGACGAGGCCTATTATATAAACGGGTTTAAATAATTTTCTAAAGTTGATTACTAATAAAAAAATCAAGATTGAAAACACCGCCAGATTCATAAAGTTTGTAGTAAATGCGATGCAAATAAGTCCCATTATGGAGGCTATTACTAGTCTTTTGTCAAAAGACCTTCCCGCTATCAGATAATAGAAGAGAATCAGGTTAATTGTAATTATAGAAGGCCCATATAGCCGACCTCCCACACCGAGAGTGCTTTCATGCCATAGGTTTGGAAAAATGCCCATATATAACAAAGTGTAGATTATAAAAACTAAGACATTTATTAAAAACAATATCTTTAATAAATCAAATTTCAGATTAAGTAAAAGGAAGAAAAAGATGAACGAAAACAATTGAAATTTAATATCTATAAGTGGGGTTTCATGAAAATTAAATAGTCCCAATATGAGATAGAAGATATAAATTAATATGGCCAACATATAGTATTTTGGTAATACAATTGTTGTGGTGTTAATTAGAAAAACGGCGGTAATTAGCACAACCAACAACCCGAATACCAAGCCATTATAGTCTTTGGTCCCCTGAAGAAGAAATAGTATTATTATAAGTATGTTGGAAAATTTGTACACTACAATTGTTAGTTAGTCTTTAAAATTCTTTATATCCATCACCTATTAAAAATAGCTTAGGTATTCCATAGCTGCATTTACATTGTTGTTTTCCTTGTAATATAAGATTAATGGTGAGGTCATTTCTGCCTTTCCATTATATGAGTTTACAGCCTAATTATTCCCTATTATTCTTTTGCTCTTTCTTTTTCCCTGAAATGGTTAAAATCATACAAAAGGCTTTAACAAAAGTACAATAACCTATTTTTTCAAATCATAGAATTCCCATTTGGGGATCAATGCTATTAAATATTCTTTAAATGATGCCCCCAACAGTCTTTTTACTAGGAAAAACCAACTCGGAAAAAACATAATGCTCATTGCAATGGTCAAGGAAATGGCAACGCCTTCTAACGAAAATTGGGCTCCTATTATCACACTAATTGGCATTGCGATTAAAGTGAGCAAATTCCAATAAAATTCTAAATCTGTTCTTCCAGTGGCGATAACCAAACTTCCAATTGGATTCCCAATAGCTCTAAATAACATATACAATGAAAGAATTCGAACTAAAGTTACAATTCCACCGAAATTAGGCCCGTATAGGATAGAAACTATCCATGGCGCAAATGCAATAACGGACAAATATATTGGAATATTAACAGAAATAATAAGGTTAAGAAGTTTGAAATAATTCTTTTTTAGGACTAAAATATTGGTTTGAAACTTCGCCAAAATTGGGCTTGCGACTCTTGTGAAAATTGGGTTCAGCACCTGCGCTGGACGGTAAACGAGCTGTTTTGCCAAGCTATAACCACCTAACAATTCGGATCCGAAAAATTTTCCGATAATTAACACATCTAGGTCCCTATTAAAATAATTTACCACCTGACCTCCTACTTGATAGACTCCTATTTTTAAAAAGGGCTCTGTTTCTTTATAATTAAAATGAAACATAAGCGGTTGGTCATGGTTCCCTAAAATAAAATAAGTCAAATTGCCTAATGCGTATTGAATCAAAGCAGAGAATACTAGGGAATAAACTCCAAATCCTTTTACAGCGAAGATTATTGCCGATATGAGAGCGATAATAATTACAGTTATATCGATTATCGCTATTTTTTTAAATTTTAAATCTTTCTGAAAAATAGTTTTATACTGGCGGCCGACTGCGGAAAAAATAATGGCCAAACCTGCTATAGACATAAGCTTGTTCAATTCTGGTTCATTATAAATATTCGCTATAAATGGGCTAATTAGAAGTATTAAAACAAATAGAAGAAAACTAAATCCAACATTTAACCAGTACAAACTTGAGTACTCCTCTTTTTTAATATTTTGTTTATGAAGTATGGCAGAGGTGAGGCCCATATCCATAAATAGATCCATAAACCCAAGAACAAAAGTTATTAAAGCCATTAGACCAAAGTCTGAAGCATCTAAAAACCGTGCTAAGACGGATATCTTAAGCAATGCACTGATCGCAAGAATTATGGTTGACAAGGTGGTCCATTTTACACCCGAAAGAGCTTCCTTTTTAATACTCATTACCTATCGGTTAACACCGTTTTTAATAAAGTTTCAACTTTCCGATGCTGTGTTTTCTTACCGAAAAATGTTACACATAGCTTTGCGTTTTTAATTTTTTCTTCATTCGTTAATTCACGAATAGACTTCACTTCATCTATAGATGATACTACAAAACCATTTTCCTTTAAGAATTGGTACAAACTTGATTTTAACTGTAGGTAAACATGTGATCCTTTTGCCAACATAGGAACAATATTGCCAACAGCTTGTTGCCGCAAATGATTCATTATAACAATAGGACAGCTTTCTAAAAGCTTAAAATAATCTTCTAACGGAACAAATTCCATCAAACAGATTACCTTATCCTCTAATTTCTTTTTGGCATAACTATTAATATATTCTCCATATTTTTTATCGCCATAACTTAATGGTATAATTACGTGTCTGTTACCTAAATCCATTTCGGACAATAGATCTATACTTTCCAGATGATTATTAGAGTAACTGGCTGAATTCCCCAGCAATATATTATCCCCAATATTTAAGGTTATTTGAGATTCATCAAAAATAGGATTTACATAGTTTAAATGAAACATTGGTGCCTTCAAGCCATATTTTTGATTCATCAGGTGATAATCGCCAGGCATAACGGGGACCACTATATTAATTTTATCTAAAGAACAAATCACTTCACTGTTGTTTTGAAGTTTATCTGCCAGGGTTGGAATTAAAGACTTAAAAAATGTTTTGATACCTAGTCCTAATCCTTCACTAAAAGCTTGCTTAAGCAATAAAGTTTTTGTTTTGGGAAGTAAAAAGCTATTTGAAAATTTACCTAAAAGAAATCCATCTCCTCCCCAAAAAAACCAAATAACGGGAGCGTCAAAATCATTTTTGTTTAATACGTGGGCACTAGTTGTATTTAGATAATGAATTGCTATAATATGGAAATAATTTGTGTTGGCAATAACTTCAAAATCTTCACTTCTACAAAATGTATTCTCAATTGTATCTGAATCGAATGTTGCATTACAATATGGAATAAATTTTTTATCATCTATTACATGTAATATTTTCAAATTTTTTTCCATACAAAGATTGCTAGTCAGCAATTATTAACTTGGGTAGTCTTTTTATTATCACTCCGGGAACTCCTGCGACGACACAGTTGTCGGGAACATCTTTTGTTACCACAGCTCCAGCTCCGATAATAACATTACTTCCAATTTTAACATCTGGTAAAATTGTGGCATTGGAGCCAATTTGTGAATAATCTCCAATATACACTCTTCCTAGAATTTGGGCTGCCGGTGAAATTTCCACAAAATCTTTAATAATACAATCATGGGTTATAACAGCATTGAAATAGATTATGCATCCTTTACCTACACTTACACCATTCGAAATTATGGCACCACTCAAGATATTTACTCCTTCACCAATTTGAACTTCATAATTCCCAACTCTTGCATCTTTACTTATGGTAGAAGTGAACACTCCCCCAATGGACAGGAATTTATTATGTAGTTTTTTCCTAAGTGTTGGGTTTCCGAGGCCCAATGTAAACCGTTTATCTATGGTGTTAAAAAAACTTTCGGCTTGTTTTATATTTGTAAAAACTGGGAATGTATTAAATAATTTTATTGATAGCCCCTTACTCACATCATCATAGAATGCAAGGTTTTCGAGATTGTCATCCTCATGAAAGATCTCTAATACTTCTTTTGCAAATCCCTTAGCTCCAACAATTAGCATTTATTAAGTAAATTTACTATTAATTCATATGAGCTGCTTTCTAAGTTATGATAGAGGGGTAAACATAGAATTCTTGCAGAGATATTTTCAGATATAGGCATTGAAGCTCCACTAATATAATCAATGGTATTTAAAGAAGGATAGAAATAACGGCGAGGAAAAATTTCATGCGCTTTAAGTTTATCAAGAACCCTTAATAATAACACTTCGCTTTCTAGAACAATGGGGCAATAACTATAATTCCATTCGGTTCCTTCTCTGATTTTAATGAACTTAAATTTTTTACTATCCAGGTTTTGAATGTAATAATCGACAATCTTTTTTCTTGCTTTAAGTACCGATTCAATATAGGGCAATACGGACAAGCCCATTGCCGCTTGTAGCTCGGACATTTTACCATTAATTCCAAGACCATGAAATTCCGTAGGTCCATTATGTCCAAAATTATGGCTATAAAAAGCCTTGTGCATCAGTTGATCATCCTTACAGAAAATTGCACCACCTTCGCCTGTATGGAATAACTTGGTCGCATGAAAACTACAGGTATTAATATCGCCGTAAGTAAAAAGTGATTTTCCTTTGTAAGTAACCCCAAAAGCATGCGCTGAGTCGTAAATTACTTTTAAGTTATTCTTTTTTGCTATCTTTTCAATAGCCTCAACATCACAAGGATTCCCAAACACATGGGTTGCCAAAATTGCCGTGGTACGACTGGTTAGGGCTGCCTCAATTTTTGATTCGTCAATAGTTAAATATTTAGAATGTATATCAACAAATACCGGAATGCAGTTTTCCCATATTATTGAGGAAGATGTAGCAATATAACTAAATGGAGTCGTAATAATCTCTCCCTGATTCCCTAATAATTTTAATGCAATTTGCAAGGGAATAGTACCATTATTTAAAAGTAATAAATTAGGGACTTCTAGGTGTTCCTTTAGCTTATTTTCCAACTCCAGTACTAATTCTCCCCTATTGGTAAGCCATTCATTCTTCCATATTCGTTCTAAATGATGAATGTACTCCGCTAATGGAGGAAAGAAAGCTTTAGTAACATTAATCATTTTTCACAATTTTTCGAAGGTAATTATAGTATTCCCCTTTAGCGTTTTCATTCATTTGCAAAATACTTCCCTTGTCAATCCATTTTAGTTTTAACGCAATCTCCTCCAGACATGCTATCTTTAATCCAGTACGTTTTTCTACGGCCTTTACAAACTCGGTTGCCTCGGTCAAAGCCTCATGTGTTCCCGTATCCAACCACGCAAAACCGCGACTCATTATTTGCATTTTTAAGTTCTTTTGCTCTAGGAATGTTTGGTTTACTGTTGTAATTTCTAATTCACCCCTGTCAGAGGGCTTTACCTTTTTTGCAATGTTAACGACGGAGTTGGGATAATAATACAGGCCCACTACAGCAAAATTAGATTTTGGATTTTTCGGTTTTTCTTCAATACTTAGCACGTTGCCATTATGGTCAAAATCTGCAACTCCATAACGGTCTGGATCCTCTACATAATAGCCAAAAACAACAGCCTTATCTTCATTTTCAACTGTTTTAACGGCATCTGCCAACAATTTTTGAAGACCTGCTCCATAAAAGATATTATCCCCTAATACCAAACATACATCGTCATCACCAATAAACTCTTCCCCAATAACAAATGCTTGTGCCAAACCATCAGGTGAAGGTTGTTCTGCATAACTTATCTTTAAACCTAAATGAGAACCATCACCAAACAAACGGCTAAAATTTGGCAAGTCCATTGGGGTAGATATGATTAATATTTCACGAATTCCCGACAACATCAA
Organism: Arenibacter sp.; assembly: GCA_040216555.1. Taxonomy (GTDB): domain Bacteria; phylum Bacteroidota; class Bacteroidia; order Flavobacteriales; family Flavobacteriaceae; genus Arenibacter. The sequence goes on along the minus strand of JAVJOW010000032.1, from coordinate 264,917 downwards.
AACTGATAATGGATAATAAATCATAGGTTTATCATACACCGGCAACAACTGCTTAGACACTACTTGTGTCAATGGATGTAATCTTGTTCCAGAACCGCCTGCCAAAATAATACCTTTCATGTCTATAAAACTTATTAATTAAATACTGATTGAATTAAATCCTGTTGCACTACTAATAATTACTGGTTTTTAAAAATTAAACCATTCGGAATTACTAACATACCCACCAATAGTTTATTACCTTTCTACTTTATATACCCTTAGCCATATTAGCTTACTATGAAGTAGTTCTAATATTGCTCTAGTATCTAGCGCACCATCATTTCAATACGCCACAAAAATCCAATATCACCTTTTCTTTGGACAAAGTTAATGTGTTAAATTCCTTATGAGCCACCAAAAACACGATAATATCTGCTTTGTCCGCAGCTTCCTGGTAATTGGTTAATTTAAACACCTTATGATCCTCTATGTTAGGCTCAACAATATAATATTCCTCATTATTGGCATTTTGTAATACCTTTTGAGCGATGTATTTGGCAGGAGACTCCCGTAAATCGTCAATATTGGGTTTAAAGGCCAATCCCATTATGGCGATGCTGGGTTTACGTCCGTGTTGTATTTCAAATTGCAACTTGGCTGTTTGCACCTTTTCGGCGCACCAAAAGGATTTGTAGTTATTTATTTCCCTGGCTTTTCCAATAATTTGGGATTCCATAGGGTAGTCAGATACGATAAAATACGGATCTACTGCAATACAGTGTCCTCCTACCCCACATCCAGGCTGCAGTATATTAACTCTAGGGTGTTTATTGGCCAAGGCTATTAGTTCCCATACATTAATATCTGCCTTGTCACAAATAAAGGATAACTCATTGGCAAAAGCAATCTGCACGTCTCTAGAAGAGTTTTCTACCAGCTTGCACATCTCTGCTGTACGAGCATTGGTTTTATGTAAGTCTCCCTTTATAAACTGCCTGTAAAAGGCCACAGCTTTTTCTGTAGCCGCTTCGTTAACACCCCCTATAACCCTATCGTTATGCACTAATTCGTACATGACATTTCCAGGCAAAACCCGTTCGGGACAATAAGCTATAAATATTTCTCCTTCCAATTCCGGGCGTTGGCTATATATCAGTCCCATCATTTTTTCAGTGGTACCCACTGGAGAGGTAGATTCAATAATATAAAGGTCTCCCTCCTTTAATAAGGGCAATACGGCTCTTGTTGCTGCTTCCACAAAAGAGGTATCCGGTTCGTTTTTACTTTTAAAAGGTGTTGGTACTACAATCAGGTAGGTATTTGCTTCAACAGGTGTAGTTGCTGCTTTTAAATAACCTTCTTTAACCGCATTAGCTACTGCAGTATCCAATTCTGGTTCTACAATATGTATTCTCCCAGCGTTGATGGTCTCCACCACCTTTGGATTAATATCTACCCCGTACACATGGGTTTTGTTTTGGGCTATTAATGCGGCCGTTGGTAGGCCTATATAACCCAACCCTATCATTACTACTTCTGGTTTGTTCATTTTTAATTTGTGTTGTTATAATCTAATATTTCATCTACTTATAGAAGATTCTAAATCAATTAATAGAGGTTATTATTTGCTCTACGGTAGGTTTACCACTTGCCTTTAGTCTGTATTTATTATCCCAAAATATGATTTACTACCCTGCCACACGCTTGACCATCTCCGTATGGATTGTGTAATCTCCCCATTTGGTCATAGGCCTCAGTATTATTTAAAAGCCTCGTAGTTTCGGCAACAATTTTTTCTTTATTCGTGCCTACCAATAGGACTGTTCCTGCGTCGACGGCCTCTGGACGTTCTGTGGTATCCCGCATAACTAATACGGGCTTTCCTAAGCTAGGTGCCTCTTCCTGAACTCCACCACTATCGGTAATGATCAGATAAGATTTTTCCATAAGCCATACAAAAGCTGGGTAAGATAGAGGTGCTATTAGGGAAATATTATCGATATTGGATAATAATTCGTATACCGGCTTTTGTACATTTGGGTTGAGATGTACGGGATATATAATTTGGGTATCTGGATGTTCTTGGGCAATTTGTTTTAAGGCCTCGCAAATATTAATAAAGCCTTGGCCATGATTTTCCCTTCTATGACCAGTAACCAAGATCAATCTTTTATTACTATCTATAATTTCTTTTAATTGAGTAACCTCAGCATCTTCAAAATGGTTACTATTCACCTTATTAACACTAAACAATAGAGCATCTATTACAGTGTTTCCGGTTATAATTATACTTTCTTCCTTCTTATTTTCGCGAAGTAGATTATCCCTAGAGGTGGTTGTAGGTGCAAAGTTTAAGTTACTCACAACCCCGGTTACACTTCTATTCATCTCTTCAGGAAATGGCGATTGCATATTAAAGGTTCTTAGGCCAGCCTCTATGTGACAGATTTTTGATCCAGCATAAAACGCAGCCAAACTAGCTGCCATGGTAGTGGTGGTATCGCCATGTACATACACATAGTTGGGCTGAAAGGCTTCCAAAACTGGTTTTAAATTCGTAATAATATCGGCCGTAAGGGAATATAAGTTCTGATTGGGTTTCATTATATTCAAATCATAATCAGGTGTAATTTCGAAAAAATCCAATACCTGATCCAACATTTCCCTGTGTTGGGCAGTTATACAAACTTTTGTTTCACAACGATCGGAATGCTTTTGAAATTCTTTAACTAAAGGGGCCATTTTTATGGCTTCTGGACGAGTACCAAAAATTATTAAATTTTTAATTTTCATGCAATTGTATTACTATTCCTAAATATATCAACAACTTTTTTATGTAAGTATGAACAAAACTACGATAAATATAGCTCTTTAACAGTAATGTAATACTTTTCAACAGGCTTTCATAAATTGTGGTAGCGCCTTTTCTTTTACCCATACTATTAAGGAAAACAAAACCTTGGCTTTAAGGAAATCTTATCCAGGCAACAAAACACTGTATTTTGGGCGCTTAGCTAAAGTTGGGTACGTATTGTCCATGATGAGGCTTGTAGTGCTGCCTAGATTATTTTTCACTAGGATTTCATGGGCAAAGTCATACCAGCTCATTGCTTTTCCGTCGGTAAAATGATGAATTCCATACTCAAGGTTTTTGCCGGTAATCATATCTAGAATATATTTTGCTAAGTTGGCTGCATTTGTTGGAGAACCGGTTTCCCCGTTCGTAATACGTAACTCTTCTTTTGCTTGGGCTTTTTCTAAAATGGTCTTGTAGAAATTTTTTCCGTGTTTTTTGTGATATAACCATGAAGTGCGAATTAAAAAATACCTATCAATTAAATTCAATATAGACTGCTCGCCCACCAATTTAGATTTACCGTATTGGTTAATAGGGTTGGGGGTGTCATTAGTAGTATAGGGCAATCCTTTCTCTCCATCAAATACATAGTCGGTGGAAATATGGATCAATATGATATGATTTTGCCTACAGGCCATAGCAATATTCTTAGCGCCTTCTGCATTTACTTTATACGCTAGTTCAGGATTCTTCTCTGCCTGCTCCACATTGGTATATGCGGCGCAATTGATACAATAATTGAAATTTCCTTTTTGGAAATATTGGTTAACAGCTTTAGGCTGAGTTATGTCCAGATCTTCGGACGCCGCAAAAATAAACTCTAACTGTGGGAACTCTGAAGCTATATCCTGAATGCTCAACCCCAACTGCCCACTGGCTCCTGTAACTAGGATTCGCATTATATCTTTAGGTCTTTCCATAAAGGCAGTTGTAGATCTTTTTCTGATAATACCAATTGATTTTTAGATAATTCCCAATCTATATTTAAAATTGGATCATTGTATATAATCCCTGCTTCAGCATCTTTGTGGTAAAATGAATCACATTTGTAGGTGAAAATCACTTCGTTGGACAGTGCAACAAAGGCGTGGGCCATACCTTTTGGTATAAATATGGATTTTCGATTATCCGAAGAAATTTTAAGTTTAAAATGCTGTCCGTAGGTGGAGCTGTCCTTGCGTAAGTCTACCACAACATCTAGGACTTCTCCTTTAATAACGTTTACTAATTTGGCTTGTGCGTGTAGGCCTGTTTGAAAATGGAGTCCACGCAGCACTCCTTTTTTAGAAACCGAAACATTATCTTGAACGAAATTAATAGGCTGGCCAAGGGCTTTATCCAATTGGGTCTTGTGATAGAATTCAAAAAATAATCCCCTATCATCCTGATGGATGATGGGCTCTACAATAAAACAGCCATTGAGATGGGTTTCTGTGATTTTCAAGGTGTGTAATGTTAAATTATTAAGGCACTATTTGGGTAATGTTTTAATAAGAATAAAATTGTTTTTATCGTAATAGTCCAACTTATTCACTTCTTAAAATTAGTAGAATTTATGTTACTGTTCCGATCATACTCTTGTTCTTTTTGGATAACTTATGCCTTTTTCAGAGTAAACCAGTAATGAATGTTATCTAAAGGTACTGCCGCTCATAATATTCCTGATACTTTCCCGAAGTAACATTCTTTAACCATTCTTCATGATCCAAATACCAGTCTATGGTTTTTGACAAACCTTCTTCAAAAGTAACCGAGGGCTCCCAGCCTAATTCATTCTTAATTTTTGATGCATCTATGGCATAGCGAAGGTCGTGCCCAGGTCTATCCTTTACAAAATTGATTAATTTTTCGCTCTCTCCCTGGACCCTTCCAAGTCTAGCATCCATTTGTCTGCACAGTAGTCTGACCAAGTCCAAATTTTTCCATTCATTAAAGCCGCCTATATTATAGGTTTCGGCATTTTTTCCTTTATGGTACACTAAATCAATGGCCCTGGCATGGTCTTCCACAAATAACCAATCCCTGGTATAATTACCATCTCCATATACCGGCAAGGGTTTCTTGTGAATTATATTATTGATAAATAACGGAATTAATTTCTCGGGAAAATGGTTTGGACCATAGTTGTTGGAACAATTGCTGATAACATAGTGCATGCCGTAGGTCTCTCCATAGGCCCTGACAAAATGGTCCGAACTGGCCTTTGAGGCCGAATAGGGAGAATTAGGATCATAGGCGGTGGTTTCGGTAAACAATCCTGTTTTACCTAAAGATCCGTAAACTTCATCGGTACTTACGTGATAAAAGCGTTTACCCTTAAAATTATCTTTGCAAATAGACTTGAAGGAATTTAAAAGATTTACGGTGCCAATCACATTGGTCTTGACAAAAACCAAGGGGTCTGTTATGGATCGATCAACATGGGATTCAGCTGCCAAATGGATGACCCCATCAAAACTGTACTCTAAAAAAAGCGTATCAACAAAAGCCGCATCGGTAATATCACCTTTAATAAATGTATAATTCGGGAAAGATTCTATATCCTTTAAATTCTCTAAATTTCCGGCATAGGTTAGGGCATCCAAATTATAGATATGATAATTTGGATAGTTGGTGACCAATCTCCTGACCACATGGGAGCCAATAAAACCGGCCCCTCCGGTAACTATTATTTTCATAACCTATTCTTTTTATAGTTTTTTAAATAGGAGTTCAAATCAAGTAGACTTAAAATTAGTAAGGTTAGAGCAATAAACACAACAGGAAGTTTAAATTTATTGCTTTTCAATAGCCCTTTTACTTCTACACCTTTTCTTGGGAACGCAGAGATGACATTAAGGATACTGGACTTATTGGCGCGTTCTTCATTAAGCAATACCAAGCTTTGTTTTAATTTATCTACTTGGTTGATAAGGGCCAGTTCTTTGTTTTCCTGACCTCCATTTTCACCCAAACTAATATTGGTACCTTGCAGTGGTTTATCGGCCTCCTTTTCCATTACGCGCTTGTACAGGCGTTGTAAGGAATCCACTTCCATTAATTGTTTTTTGTACAGGCTGTCCTGTAAGCTTATGTTTTGGTCACTTATACTTTGTTGCAACTGAAAATACTCGTTTCTCGAAATCGACTTAATAATTGAGGGCTGTATCTTTTTGGCGACAGTATTATTCGTTGCGGTTACTGAGATGGTGTGGAATCTTGCATCCATGGAGTTGAAATTTTTCAAATAATTCTCCATATCGATGGCCTTTTTGGTGGTGGAATCCAGACTACGCACAAATTTATCGAACAATTGCACCTTTTGGTTTTCATCAGAATAGGACTCCACTACAAACTTCTTTAATTTTGAAGCTTCGGAAACACTGACGTCCAAGGCTTCTGCCAAGGCGGTGGAGTCCTCCGCCTCCGCCAGCTCATTATAAAAATTTACATTGTTATATAATTGCTGTACACTGTTAAAATTGGGTTCTACCACCATTGTGGAAACATATACTGGCTTTTTAATCATGTCCAAATAGATGCCTAAGGCTAATCCTACTACAGCGGCAACCACAAATTTTATAAAATGCTTTTGTAAAAAAAGCAGGAATAGGATAAGCGCATGGAAAATACTTTTGAAAATAGTACCTATAAAACGGAAAAATTTCTTGAAGCCATTTCCAATTAATTGAAACAGTTGCCCCAAATCTACTTCCTCTGAAGAGGATGAGCTACTATTTGTCGGTTGTTGATTAGCCATAAACTAGGAATTAAATATTTGTGTTAGTATTTTATCGGTTATTAAATAGGTGGGCTTAACCCCAGTGGTACCCAAACCACCAGAAGCTAAGGTACTCCCCGTTTCCAAAGGATTATCGGAGGCGTAATAGGCATAGCGTACTTTAACATCTTCCCGTATACTTTTTCTTATTTTGGAAGCCGATTGTATAGCCTTTTGATAATGAACTCCCTCCATTTCCAATCCAATTACATTCCATGTAGATTCATGGAAGAATTTTAGGATGTCCCGATTCTGCAAAGAGGTTCCCAAAACGGTTACCATAGCTCCTTCTAGTACCTTAAGTCCATTACCTTCAAAATCCTCCTTTTTCAGTTCATTGAAAAAAGGGTAATTATCGGCTGTCCCTTCAAAAATATGGGCATCAGGAATCATTATATCCCCTTTTCCTCCTTCCAGAATTCCTGCTTTCCCCATTATGGTTATCGACGCTACATTTAAAAATACCTCTTGGTTTTTTTTAATCCTATAAGGTTTCAACAATTCATCAATGGTTTCATAAGCCTGCTCCCCAAAGGCGTAATCCATTACAAAGATAACAGGTTTTTCATTTTCTTGACAGTTTGTAGGTAATTCGTAACAACATGCGCCTTTCCCCAATTTGGCCATGTCAAAAATTTGTACATCTATATTGGTACCGGAAACATCATCTATGGGAATCATCCCGTTCTTTTTGGCTTGGGCAATTACCTTTTCCCTTAAACTGGAATTTTTGTGGATGCTCAAAGCCTCAAATATTTCCAATTTTGTTTTTCCCGCCAAGGTTTTGGACAATGCCTTTTTGGCAAACAATGAATTCATTACACTGTGCATATTGGCACTTATTATGTGGATAGGACGGTTCATAAGCCCATTTTCCAGTAATGTTTCCTTAATCCTATTAGCCCAACGCTCCCCATGAATGTGATGCCCTAAGCGCTCCCGTAACATAGGACTAAAAGTTATTGCCCTTTTGTTCCCAGTGGTTTCTTCCTCGATGGCCAGTTTTCCCAGCCAATAGATAATTTTTAAAAAACGTTCCGGATCCGAAGCAGTTGATAGCTTTTTGTGAATCGCCATTACCTCTATGAACGGTCTTCCCAAAATATTGGCCATATGTATTAGGGCTACTTCCCTTTCCCTTTGGCTCAGTTCCTCTTTCTTTGCAGCCTGTTCCAATTTTACCCAGTCCCTTATAGTTTTATCAGTATCTTCGATAAGGATCTTTTTGCTAAGTTTTTCGGATTCTATAAACAAAAAGGTGAGATGGGTTAGAATATCGTAAATGTCCGATCTGCCACGGGTAATCTCAATGTTCATCTGTTCATCATCGATCCTGTAACAGTTTCTTCGCCTTTTTGGTGGAATAATTGGCTTAAATTGAGATCCGGCATAACCTTCATCCGAAGTGAGGTTTATAAATCTGCATTGTTCTATACCTTCCGGCAATCTTTCCAAAACATACATAAGCCCATGAAGCTCGGCTTTTTCCTCAGCAATGGAACCGTATATTTCTGGTCGAAGTTGTAAAAGGGATTGTCTTAAGGTTGCTCCGGAAACACCCGAAGGCTTATAAAATCCACGGTTGAAAAGATGCCGCATTGTTATGTACAAGCGTTCAATGGCATTGGTGGAATCTTGTGCCCTAGTAGTGTTAACAAATTTACTCATAAGCAGATTTCGTGCAAAACTACAATTTATATTGTTTATTTTATTTTCTGTGGAGCTTTTCTCAGTTTTCGTCCTAGCACTAAAATTATAAATTTAGTCTTTTGGACCATCTATAATTATAAATATTGAAAAATAATGGCTGGTATTATTATGAGTTTTGCAATAAAGACCAATTCTTTAAGGCATCGGCTACTTTTCGGTCATTGGATAAACGCTGTACTTTATTCTGACCTCCTAACTTTCCAATAGACTTCATATATTCTTGAAACCCATCTTTTTTTATTTGGGTAATTTTTAATGTTTGCAGAATTTTACCTTCAATTAAATCAAAATAATAAGTGTTTTGCTGCTGCAAAGCCTTATCCAAGATGCCGATGAATTTTTTAATATCAGATGGGGGATGTTCAAATTCGATCAACCATTCGTGATAGGGGAGTTCTTTTTCTTCTGGATTAATTTGTGGGGCTACTGTAAATTCGTTTATACTGGCATCTGTGCCTTCTATTGCCTGTTTCATGGCTTCTTCTACTTCCTTACCTATAACATGCTCCCCAAACGCGGATATAAAATGTTTAATTCTCCCGGAAACAATGATTTTAAAGGGCTTTAAGGAAATAAACTGAATGGTATCCCCGAGATTATAACCCCATAATCCAGCATTTGTAGATATTATCATGACGTAATTTACTCTCAATTCCACATCTTTAAGGGAAATGCGCTTGGGATTTTCAACAAAGAATTCATCCGCTTTCACAAACTCATAAAAGATGCCCGAATTCAATAATAAAAGCATTCCATTTTCCTTTTGTGAATTTTGGTAGGCGAAAAATCCCTCACTCGCCGGGAAGAGTTCAATGCTGTCCACTCTGCGTCCTATGAGGTTTTCAAATTTTGCGCGATAGGGCTCGTAGTTTACCCCACCGTAAATGAAGAGTTGAAAATTTTTGAATAGATCTCCGATTTTTTTGTCCGTTCTGGTGTTTAACTTTTCGAAGTACATTTGAACCCAAGAAGGTATGCCCGCAATGACGGTCATGTTCTCGTTAACGGTTTCCTCTACAATTTTGTTCACCTTGGTGTCCCAGTCTTCCAAACAATTGGTTTCCCAACTGGGCAATCGGTTTTTTTGGAGATAATTGGGAACATAGTGAGCAGATATTCCAGACAATCTACCGACTTTAATCCCATTTTTTTCTTTCATTTCGGGACTTCCCTGAAGAAAAATCATTTTTCCATCCACAAAATCTGCATTTCCGGTTTCATGAATGTAATTCAATATGGCGTTTCGCGAAGCCTCTACTTGGTATTTAATAGATTCGTGGGTAATGGGGATGTATTTAACCCCGGATGTGGTCCCGGAAGTTTTTGCAAAATAGGCAGGTTTACCCGGCCATAATACATCTCTCTGACCAGCTACCACTTTCTCTACATATCCCTTTAATTCTTCATAGTCCCTTATGGGAACATTGTTAACGAAGTCGGAATGCGATTTAATCTGTGAAAAATTGTGATCCTCGCCAAAGTCAGTATTTTTGGCATTGGATATGAGCGATTGAAATACCTCCTCCTGGGTCTCAAAGGGATTATTTACCCATTTGGCAGTTTTTTTCGCAATATTCTTGGCAAATATTTTTGCTGCAAATGATTTTAAACTCATTTAGAACTATTTAAAATCTATAAAATTTAGTGGGTCTATCGGGCTGCCGTTGCTCCAGAGCTCAAAGTGAAGGTGTGGTCCTGTGGTCAACTCCCCTGTATTTCCTACTGAGGCAATTACTTCTCCTGATCTTACCACATCGCCCTGCCCTTTATTTAAGGATCCATTGTGCTTGTAAACGCTTAATAGTCCGTCCATATGCTCCAAGATAATTACATAACCTGTTTCTGCTGTCCATTCAGCAAAAATTACCGTGCCGTTGGCTACTGCTTTGATGGGACTGTCCATGGGAGCAACCACATCTACTGCAAAATGCTTGTTTTCGGTATTAAATTCTTGGGATATGGTTCCGGATAATGGAGAAAAAAGTACCTGGCCTGGATTATTAATGTTTCTTTCGAACAAATTGTATTTATCCTCCAAAGCTACCTGCGCCCGCAACAAGGAATCTTCCTTGATAGGCGTTAAATCTATGGTGGAAGGATCCAGTTTGTATTGGTCAAATAGGGAGTCCCTATTAATTTCATTATTTTCAACATCACCTCGCAGCACCTTTCTGATGTTCTCTAAATACCTATTGGTATAATTTAGTGTGGCTACCAAAGAATCTGTTCTATAGGTAAGTTCTGTGGCCTGTCGTTTTAATTTTGTGGAAGAGTAGCCTGGAATATATTCCCGCAATGGTGTAAATGCTATTAATAAAATGGTGAATCCTATCAATCCTATTATAAACAGGGAACCGGTTACAAATACATTCATTCGGCTAAGCTTAAATGAAATTTTTTCCTCAAAGGTACTTTCATTCAAAATCACCAGACGGTACTTATGCAAGAGCTTCTGCTTAATTTCCTTTCTTTTCTTTACCTTTTTGGCCATAATGAACAAAGATAAGGTTAGTATTTAACTTTAATTCCTTTATTACGGAAATTGATTTTCCACAATGTTTTCAATGCAAAAGTATCTATTAGGAAAATATATTCTAATTTAGAATAATTAAAATATATTATAGACGTTAAAATTAACAGCATTCTAACATCTTTTTTAGTACCTTTGTTGTTCTTAAATTATTATACCATGATAACTTTAAACACATTCTTAGCCATTGGGCCAATGCAAATCGCCTTGGTTGTGGCCATCGTCCTACTTTTATTTGGAGGAAAAAAAATTCCGGAATTAATGCGTGGATTGGGAAGCGGCATTAAAGAATTTAAAGATGCGTCCAAGGAAGACGATAAATTAGAGGAGAAAAAGGAAAAATAGATTATATTTTAAATATTTTCAAGGGACATCTACCATTTGGTAGGTGTTTTTTTGTTTATACATATGACTAAATTGACTATTGCTTTTAAAGTAATGTAGCCATAAAAATCTGGTTATATAATAATTAAAGACTCGATTTTTTTATAAGATATTGATAGCTTACCTTGAAATGGTCATTCCTTTTCCTTTCTTCATAAAATCGCAAAATACCAATCGGAATTTTAATTTGGGTGTTACTGCCCAGCCCCTTGGTATTGCTAGATTATCAAATTTTTAGTATTCAACAATGGTTTAAAATTTGTAAAAAATGGAATTAATTCGAAATTTTCTTCTTATACTCCCACTTTAATATGTAGTGGCTTTGCTCATTAAATGCTAAATAAATCCCTGTAAATGGTTATTACACCATTGAAAATAGTGGATTCACAACAAATAATTTTTTCACGGCACTAACCGTTCTAGTTTTAGCGTTGGTAATAAAATATAAGGTATTTGTATTTTGCCAGGGAAGGTAATTATGAATTTTACATATGCCATTATGTTTTTAGAATATCGTACCCCCAAGATTTTTAAAAGAAAAAACATGAAACAACTTCTAACAGCCTGCTTGCTTTTTCTTGCTCTTATTGGCAGTGCCCAAGGAATAAGGAAAAACATCTCTACATATTCGCATGCGGAATATTCTGAAATAGATATAAACACCAATAAACGATCTAATTCAACCTCGGATTCCAACGGAAGGGTCACCCCTGAAGTTTTTAGAAAGAAGGCTGCGGCTAATAGAATTAAAAGCAGGACATTTAAAAATCTGAAAGGGGCAGATGAAGGCTTTTATATTGTTTCTGGAGTATTCTCCGATTTGGGTAATGCTCAAAATCTGGCACAGAAACTAAAGGTCAAGGGTTTTGCAGCAGGATATATTAGTAATTCCAGTAATGGTCTCAACTACGTTTATTTGAGTAAGTATGATACTTTGGATAGCGCTATAGCGGCTTGTAAGTCTAAGTTGGATGGCACTTATACCGATCCATTTTGGTTAATGAATGTGGATAATGGTGGAGAATCCAAGAAAATAGAGATAAACGGGAATGGCACTGTTTCAAATTTACCATTACCCAAAGAAGCATTGGACAAGACCTCGGGTCAAGAGGTAAAGGATTATCCTAAAGCTCCTGATCAAGATGAGAAACCAGAGGCGAAGACCAATAAAGCAGAGACTAAGGAGGAATTGTCCTTGGAAGAGGTTACCTATGATATGCTGAGTCCTATTGGGGAAGATCAAATTGTTGTGAATAAGGATAGGGTAACCAGTTTAAATGTAAAGACAAACCCTAATGCTGCAAGGCTAATTCAGAAAGCTGATCAATATTTTGACAAAATGTGGTATGCAGAGGCTGCCGAATTATATGAGGAAGCACTAAAAAAAGACGCCAATAATTATTCCCTTGAAATACTTCAAAAAGCAGGTGACTCTCATTATTACAATACAAATATGGAAAGGGCCTATTATTATTACAATATCATATTTGAAAGATATGAAGATGAGGTATCTCCCGATCAAATTTTTAAATATGCCCATACCTTAAAGGGTACCGGTAAATATTCCAAATCCAAGAGAATGATGCGGCTTTACGACAAGCAGGTGGAGAAAGGCAATGTGGGCTCTAAATTGGATTTTAATGCGGGCCAAAAAGAAGCTGTCTTGGACAATATCCTAAATATGGAACTTAAATTTGGACTTAAGAACCTGGCCATAAATACCAAGTATTCAGAATTTTCTCCTATGTTCTATAATGAGGATGAGATTGTTTTTGCCTCAGCCAAGGACTCCTCTATCTTTAATACCAGAAGGTATAAATGGAACAATCAACCATATTTGGACCTTTATGTCTCTAAGGTAAATAAGGAATCCCAGGACCTCAAGGAGGCTATTAGGTTTTCGAAGAAAATTAATTCTAAATATCATGAGGCATCTGTGACTTTTACTCCAGACAATGCAACCATGTATTTTACGCGAAACAATTATGGTAAAAAATTGAAAAGGGATAAAAATGGGGTTAATCATTTAAAAATATATGTTTCCAAGAAGGTTGATGGAGAATGGAGAGAAGCCGAAGAAGTGCCCTTTAACAGCGATGATTATTCTACTGGGCATCCGGCATTAAGTCCGGATGGGAAAAAACTGTATTTTGTTTCTGATATGCCGGGAACCATTGGGGATACCGATATTTTTGTGGTAGATGTTTTGGATAATGGAAGTTATTCGGAGCCCAAAAATTTAGGTCCAGGAATTAATACGAAACAGAAGGAAATGTTTCCTTTCATAAATGAAAAGAAGTTATACTTTGCTTCCAATGGCCATGTTGGACTAGGAGGACTGGATGTTTACGAAGTAGCTTATGATGAGGAAGGTTTTAAAGAAGTAACCAATATGGGTCAGCCCATTAACAGTAATAAGGATGATTTTTCCTATATCGTTAATGAAAAGGACCAAAAGGGATATTTCGCCTCCAATAGACGTGGAGGTAAAGGGGACGACGATATTTATTCGTTTGAAAGATTGGTACTTGAAGAAGTGGTAAAGAATGCCATTTCGGGTGTCGTTACCGAGTTGGTTACCGGCGATTTAATGCCCAAGGCCTTGGTTACCCTTTTGGATGAGAATAACATTAAATTAAAGGAAATGGTTACGGAGGATGACGGTTCCTTTGTCTTTGAAGATTTGGATTCCAACACCAAATACACGATTAAAACAACTAAAAACGAATTCTTTGAAAATGTAGTTACGGCCGAAACAAAGGAAAATGAAATAGTAAATGTGGATATTTCCATGAAAAAGCTAAAAGAGCTCATCGCAATTGAAGACGGGATTAAAAAGCTTAAGACCGATATGATTTTCTTCGATTTTGATAAATCCTATATTAGAAGGGACGCATCGTTGGAACTTTATAAATTGGTGGAAGTGATGACGGAGTATAAGGATATGGTAATCAAGATAGAATCCCATACCGATTCCCGCGGTCCTGATGTCTACAATAAATACCTATCGGAGAAAAGAGCCAAGTCAACAAGGGCCTATCTTATTTCCAAAGGAATTTCGGCAGACCGCATTGAAAGTGCCATTGGCTATGGGGAGGAGCGTTTGATCAATGAATGTGGAAATGGGGTTCGTTGTAGCAGGGAGAAACATGAACTAAATAGGCGTTCAGAATTTATAATAGTAAAGATGTAATTATTAAACATCCACTTGATCAATAGACTTGTAGCCGCCCTTCTTTTATGGAAAGGCGGTTTCATTTTGCTTGCAACTCAATAAATATACTGCTTAGTATTATTATTGAGCAATCCAAATTTTCGAACATAATTAAAGTTCTTCATCTGATGGATTTCTTTTGGTTTTTAAGGAAGATCTATTCATATTGATATCCTTGCAAATTTGGATTGGTTTTCAACCCAAGAATTCTATTACTGTATTTAGTTGTATTCCTTTGGTTATAGGGTACTCGGCGGGTAGTCGTAGTTCTATTTAACCCGAGTTCGATACATTTTTATTGTTAATGAGTTGTTCAGGCTATGGCAGGCCACAGGAGATAGAAACGATGACTTGATTAATTGATAATCACTTATTTGAATTTCATTCTAGTTTGAACTCAACTTAATTATAGGTCAAACCCATTTACACAACGTTTAAGGGTCTATTTACAACAAAAAAGTCCGATGAAATACCTAATCATAAAATTTTGAGTTATATAAGTCTAATAACCAACCATATAACCAAACCAAAAATTATGAAAAACGTTCTATTAGTAAGAGAAATTTATTTAGAGGCATTTAGAAATTTGGGCCACGCTTTTGTTAAATCTTTTTTCAAAGTAATGAGCTGGTTTTGTTTTGCTAGTTTCTTAATTGTGCTCTATGCTTTTGTATTCAGAATTACCACAGGCTTCGCCTTCGATTAAAACCATACTAACCAACCAAACCAGAAAACGCCCGTGAGGGCGTTTTCTGGTTTCAGCAATGCTGTATAATCCTTACTCTAGTTTTGGACAGATTAGCTAATGGTGGTTCAAAGCTGTTTTGATGCGTTTTATGGGCATTTGTATTATAATTCAAGAAAGATCAAGCCAAAAAAATAAGACCCTTTTAAGGGCCCTATACAGTATATTTAATTTATACAGATGTAATTATTTTTTGTCCGAGAATTTCACGGTTTTTAAAATGGCTTCAAGCTGGAACATATCGTCTCTTTTTTCAGTAGCTGGAGCAAAAACAAAACCTTCAATGACCACTTTCCTATTGTTTTTGTCGTCGTTGATGATATAGGTCAGAAACGGTCCGGCCATGGGATATCCGTTTATCTCCCATATTCCTCGAACTTCGACCGCCTTTCTATCGGCAACTTCCACGGGAAAAACATAAGGAGCAAAGGCTTTTTCAGTCATCATATAGGTTATTTTGCCAGGTACATCAGGCCCTGGAATATATTGCTTTCCTATAGAATCTCTCATGGCCACAATCTCCTTGACAAAGGTGGAGTCGTTTTTAAAATAATCATTGGGAATATCATATGCTATAATATTCATACTCCCTTTTTGAATCTGTCTGTCGATCCAAATAAAATTGTTTTCCTGCTTGCCTACTTTATAAATAGAGGGTAGGGATAGGGTTATGCCCAACTTATCGTTCAATACCGTTTCCTTGCTAAGCGATTTTAAGAAACGCTTTTGTGACTCTTGGATTTCAACCTCCTTAAATGCTTTGACAATCTCATCGGCTTTGGCTTCTAAATTAGAAATAATTTCTTCATCTGTTCTTCCCTTGATGACGCCTACTTTTTGGGGAGTGGCATACACATCGGTTTTAATGTGGGCAAGGCTCAAGGTGTCCTTGGCTACAAAAAGAACCGAACGGGTTTGTATAATAGTGCCAGAGAAGACCTTTGGTGGCATTTGATTTATAGTGAAGAGAGGCTCCTCCCAAGAAAGGCCCAGAACAGGTGCTGCAAAATGCTGTCTTACCTGGTCTCCAACTTTTCCTTCCCAAAGCTCATTGTCCATTACAACCGCCAACGAATTTATAGCACCTATGGATTCTGGCAGATATTTCTTTTTCTCTTTTTCTTCACAAGAGACAATAATCAAAGAAAGTAATACTACTAATGCGCCAATTTTTTTCATATAGTTATTTATTTACGAAGAACAATCGCACAATTTTAACTTTGTGCCCGGTTTTATGTCATTACCACTAATACCGTTCCATTTTCGTAAATTATCTATACTAATTCCAGGATATTTTTTGGAAATGGTCCAAAGGGAGTCCCCACTTTTTACCGTATGCACCTTGGTACCCGCCGAAACCACTGAATTTGTTGTACTTTTACTGGTATTTGCCGAGCTTATTGATGCGGGAATTTTTCTTGGGTAAATAGTTAATCTTTGTCCTATTCTAAGGTTATTGCTTCGAAGACCGTTCCAATTTTTAATTTGACTAACACCTACACCGTATCTCTCTGCAATCTTTCCCAAGAAATCGCCACTACGAACCTTGTATGTTATTTGATCTTTAGACTGTACTATTTGTGGTAATGGCTCTTCTTTGGATTCTAGTTGATTCGCTACATGGGCATAGATAGCCTCCTCATTGGCCACAAATTTTCCCAATGCATCTATTGGGAGCCGCAGGGCATAATTCTTATCCTTGACATAGGGTATTACCTTTAATTTATATGCCGGATTCAAAAAAATCAATTCTTCTTCGCTAACATCTACCAATTCCGAAATTTGATTAAAAGTAATAGTGCTCTTTACATGTATGGTATCGGTCTCAAAATATGGACGATCCGTAACCTGCCTAGTAAATCCATGTTCTTCAGCATATTCAAAAATATACATGGTAGCCAAAAAGGCCGGGACATATCCCGCAGTTTCCCGGGGCAGGTTTCTTCTTATGTTCCAGTAATTTTTGTAACCCCCGGATCTTCTTATGGCCTTGTTTACGTTACCTGGCCCCGAATTATATGCCGCTAAGGCCAAATCCCAATCATTAAAGATATCGTATAGCTTTTTAAGGTACAAACTTGCCGCTTTGGTAGAATTAATGGGGTCGCTGCGTTCATCAACATAGCTGCTAACATCCAAATCGTACATTTTTCCGGTACCGTACATAAATTGCCATAATCCCGTAGCACCTACCCTCGAACGGGCCCTCGGATTTAATGCAGATTCAACAATGGCCAAATATTTAAGTTCCAAGGGTACATTTTGATTGTCCAACTCCTGTTCGAACAAGGGAAAATAAAACTGGCTAATAGTCAACATTCTGCTCATCATATCCCTTTTACGGGTAAGAAAGTATCGTATTACATTTTCTAAAGAGGGATTGTAAACAATGTTAAAGGGCGTTTTTTGATTTAAAATCTTTAATCTTGCCTTTAGAGTGTCCGTGTCTACATTGAAATGATACACAGAATCTATTTCCAGGGCTGTAATGTCCTGATAAATGGAATCGAATAAAGAGGAACTGTCGTACAACTCTTTCATCCAAAGGCTATCGAATTTTGCAGTTTCCGGACGATCCTTTAAATCGTACTTTTTTTGTCCTTTCACCAAAAGCAACGGATTGTCCTGAATATCATCCTTGGCTTCCATTGTTTCCATCTGCTCCACACCTTCCATATCCATGGCCGTGGTATCCGCTGGAATTTCTTGTGCCTTCATGACATTAAGGCCTTGCCTTGCTGTGGGTATTGAATCAAATTCCTGTGCTACGCCTGTAACAAAGAAACCCATAGACAAGACTCCCAATAATATATATCTGGATGTATTCATAAGGCTTGTTTTTTAAGCGGGGCAGACTAAAATCGTGATTTTTTTCTAAACTTTAAAATTTAATTTTTTAAAAGCAGATGAAAAAACAGATAACCCATATTAAATAACGTCGTATTTATGCCAATATTGCTGCTATTCCAGGAAGGGTCTTGCCTTCTAGGCTTTCCAACATGGCACCTCCACCAGTAGAAACATAGCTTACCTTGTTTTCAAAACCAAACTGTTTGACCGCGGCAACAGAATCTCCACCGCCCACTAGCGAAAAGGCGCCTTTTTTGGTTGCTTCATCAATATAATTGCCAATGGCAATAGTACCCTTGGCAAAGCTTTCCATTTCAAAAACCCCTATAGGACCATTCCATAAAATGGTTTTCGATTTTAAGATTACTTCCTTAAATATTTCCAAGGTTTTGGGCCCTGCGTCCAAACCTTGCCAACCATCTGGAATCTCGTTGGAATTTACAATCTTGGTTTTGGCGTTGTTGTTAAAGCCGTCCGCAGCCAAAACATCTACTGGGATATGCACTTCTACTCCTTTTTTCTTGGCCTGCTCAAGAATTTCCAAGGCCAATTCCATTTTATCGTCCTCACAGATAGAATCACCAACCTTTCCTCCTTTGGCTTTAACAAAGGTATAGGTCATTCCACCACCAATAATAAGATGGTCTACTTTATCCAAAATGTTTTCGATGATTGTAATTTTTGAAGATACCTTTGCTCCTCCCAAAATAGCGGTCACAGGCTTTTCCCCTGTTCTCATTACTTTTTCTATGGCCTCAATTTCTTTGGCCAACAAGAACCCAAAACATTTCTTTTCTGGAAAAAATTGGGCAACTATGGTCGTAGAGGCATGGGCTCTATGTGCAGTTCCAAAGGCATCATTTACATAAATATCACCTAGTTTGGATAATTGTTCAGCGAAGTTTTTATCTCCTTTTTCCTCTTCGGAATGAAACCTTAGGTTTTCCAACAAAAGAACTTCACCGCTCTTTAATTCGGCCACAGCCTTTTCAGCTATTGGGCCAATACTTTCTGTTGAGAATTTCACCGTTACACCAAGTACTTCAGATACCTTGTGGCAGATGTGTTTTAGGGATAAATCTGGATTTACTTTTCCATCGGGCCTTCCTAAATGGCTCATTAGTACGGCACTTCCGCCATCTTCCAATACTTTTATGATAGTAGGCTTTGCAGCTTCAATTCTATTGTCGTCGGTTACATTAAAATCCGCGTCCAATGGAACATTAAAATCTACCCTTATTAATGCTTTTTTACCTTTAAAATTAAAATCGTTGATGGTTTTCATTTGCCACTTATTTTTAGAGAGTGACAAATGTAAAGATTTATAGGTAGTGTTTAAAGAGACTATTCCATTTATTTGCATGGCTTATGGCCTAATGTTGATTTTAAAAAATCTAAATAGTTGGATGTCAGGTATAATTCGAAGTGGTATTTTGAAAAGCAATGGCGTTTATTCCAATAATTTCCAAAGACCCCCTAGCCGTTAATTTTCGGATAAAAACCGCTATATTTGGGCCATGCTATTCAAGGATATTTTAGGACTTTCCCATATAAAGAATCATCTGGTGTCCAGTGCCGATGCAGGTCGTATACCCCATGCCCAATTATTCGTTGGCCCAGAGGGCTGTGGGACCTTGCCAATGGCTTTGTGTTATGTACAGTACTTGCTTTGTGGCAACAGTGAGGGCGAGAATGAAAACGGCAATAGCGCCTGTAACACCAAATTTAACTCCTTGGCACATCCGGATGTGCATTTTGCCTTTCCGGTATCCAATTCGGATAAGGTAAAAAGTCATGCCGTTAGTGATCATTATTTGGAGGAATGGCGCCAATTTATAAAGGAACAGCCCTATGGAAATCTTTTTGATTGGTATAAATTAATAGGAATTGAGAATAAACAGGGACAGATTGGGGTGGACGAGGCTCAAGATGTGGTGAAGAAACTTTCTTTAAAATCATACGAAGGCGGATATAAGGCCCTGATTATTTGGATGGCCGAAAAAATGAATACCTCTACCGCCAACAAACTTTTGAAGTTGATTGAGGAACCACCGGACAAAACGGTATTGATCTTAATTGCAGAGGATGAAGAACAAATAATTCAGACGATACGATCTAGGTGCCAAATACTGCATTTTCCTAGGCTGGCGGAAGAAGCAATTTCACAAGCCCTTATAAACAGGGGAGTTTCCAAGGAGGATGCCCATAGAATATCACATGAAGCCAATGGCAATTTTAATAAGGCCCTCGATTTCATGAACAATGATTCCGAGGATTTGGTATTTGAGAAATGGTTTGTGCAATGGGTCAGAAGTGCCTTTAAGGCCAAAGGCAACAAAGCTGCGATCCACGACCTTATTTCATGGAGTGAAGTGGTCGCAAAGACCGGTAGGGAAACCCAGAAAAAGTTTTTGAATTATTGCATGTCCGTAATGAGACAGGCCCTTTTGATCAATTACAATACCCGTGAATTGGCATTTATGAGGATTCATGTAGAGGGATTTCAATTGGAAAAGTTTGCTCCATTTGTACATGAAAATAATATAGTTCCCATTGTGAAGGAATTGGAGGACGCCATTTATCATATTGAAAGAAATGGTAATTCCAAACTAATATTGATGGATTTATCTATAAAATTAACACGATTGTTACACAAAAAGGCCGCGTAAAGGAATTCTATAATCTTAAAGTCAATAACATGGACAACGTATTAACCTATCCCACAGAATTACTCCTTCTTCTTTTTCTAGTCATTACCTTTCTCCAAAGTGCATTGGATAAAATCTTGGACTGGAAAGGCAATTTATCATGGTTAAAAGGACATTTTTCCCAAACGCCTTTTAAGAATATGGTTCCCTTATTATTGGGTACGGTAATGGTAACCGAAATCGTGGCAGGGACCCTATGTACCATAGGTTTTTATTTTCTCATGGTTGAAGGGGACGGTGCTATTGCCTTGGTAGGTGCTATTCTTGCATGTCTGGCCTTGTTGATGTTGCTCTTAGGTCAGCGTATGGCCAAGGATTATGATGGGGCAAGGACCATAGCCATTTATTTTATGCCGGCTATATTCTTGGTGTTTTTATTACAGTCCTAAAAATTGTCTGCCTTATGGTTTCTTGTGTTGCCTATGCCAAGAAAAAATGCGCTTCTATGCCAAAAACTAAGCTTTTTTTAATTTTTAGGGTTACAGTGTCCTTACATTTTCCGGAAAAGTAAATAAATGTAATGATTGAGCCGAGCGTACTGTATGGTCGGTTTTTTACACCTAAACTTTGAGGTGTTGAAATTAAAAATCCGATTTATGTAACCAATGGGTCGATTAAAAGTAGAAATATGTCGAAATCGACTTGGCCAGAGCCAGCTTACCAACTAGCTAGTTTGTAGATACTTATTTATTTCTGATTGATTTTTTTAAAGTTAGACCCGATATAGGTAATTTTGGCCTAAGGTTTGTCAATTATATTCCTGCTGCAAAACAGTTGTGATCAACAAGGTCTGAAATGGATTTATCGGAAATAAAATCAAAATCGGTTGGATTGGTATTGTCCGGAGGGGGCGTAAAGGGAATGGCGCATATAGGGATGATCCAAGCCCTTAACGAATTTGGCATTAGTACCCGGTCCGTTTCCGGCACCAGTGTAGGAGCTTTGGTTGGAGCATTGTATGCAAACGGCAGTTCTGTTGTGGAAATGCTACAGTTCTTTAAGGAAACCCCCCTCTTCCGCTATCATTTTATGACGATTTTAAAGCCTGGCCTTTTGGATACAGAAAGGTATTTTGATCTTTTGGCGCGGTATCTTCCAGGAAATACTTTTGAGTCTTTGCAACGTAAACTTTATGTAGTGGCTACCGACTTGCAAAAAGGGGATGAAAAAATATTTTCTGAAGGGGAATTGATTAAACCCCTGTTGGCTTCCGCGGCATTGCCGCCTGTCTTTAGTCCGGTGGCTATTAATGGCCGTTTATATGCCGATGGAGGTATAATGAACAATTTCCCCTATGATGAGGTTGCCGTTTCATCAGATTTTGTTATTGGGAGTAATGTTTCAGGGATCAAGGAAATTCCCAAAGAAGGAATAAAGTCGTCCTTGCAGTTGGCCAATAGAACTACCTCCTTAATGATTTTTGCCATTAACAGGAATAAAGTCAATAAATGTGACCTATTATTCGAGCCCAAAGCCTTGGAGCTCATTGGGATATTGGACAAAAAAGGTATTGAAAAAGCCTATACCATTGGTTACGAACATGCCGCAAGGGTAATGGAACGGGAATTTAAGCAATCTTAGTTGTCTATTTGGTGCTGGCTTGGAAATAAGCAAACATCCCCAAGTATTTACACATCGTCGTAATCTACTGTAAGAGTAGGGGTTGTGGGGTGCGCCTGACAAGTTAGGATCAATCCTTCGGCTATTTCACCATCCGTTAAAATTTGGTTTTTTACCATGTCGGCCTTTCCTTCCTTGATACGGGCAATGCAACTGCTGCATACTCCGCCTTGGCAGGAATAGGGCGCATCTATATTCTCTTTTAGAACGGCATCCAATACTAATGTGCCCTTATCCATGGATATGGAAAATTCCTCATCATCCACAATAACGGTAAGTTGGATTTTGCCTTCCAATTTTTCAGGAAGCTCATCCTTTATCTCCGTTGAGGTAAACAATTCAAAATGAATCTTATCCTCAGAAATGCCCTTGTCTTTTAGGTTTTCGGTCACCAATTGTATCATTGCCTCTGGCCCACACAGATAGTAATCGCTGAATTCCAGGTTTTTATGTTTGTTTTTGAGGACATAGTTTATTGTTGAGGCCTCTATACGCCCAAATATGGATTCATCCTCTTGGGTTTGACTCAAAATGAAATAGATATGAAACCTATTGGTATATTCTAATTGAAGCTTCACTAAATCAGTGTAGAACATGGTTTCTTTATAGGATTTATTCCCGTATACCAACACAAAATTATTTTTGGAATTGGATTCCAATACGGTTTTGGCAATACTCATGATCGGAGTAATACCACTACCTGCGGCAAAGGCCACTATGTTTTTTGGATTCGGTGAGGGTTTAAAAATAAATCGGCCTTCCGGCGGCATTACTTCCAATACATCCCCTACCTTAAGTTTGTTATGTGCGAAATCTGAAAATCCCCCCTTGTCTACTTTCTTCACACCAATGGTTATACCCTCACACTTAGGAGAGGAACTTATGGAATATGCCCTGCGCAATTCCTTGCCCTTTATTTCCTTTTTAATAGTGATGTATTGACCTGCGGTAAAGGCAAAGGTCTGTATCAGTTCTTTAGGAATGGTAAAAGTTATTGCAACTGAGTTCGGGGTAAGCGCTTTAATTTTTTGAACGGTAAGCGAATGAAAGTGGGCCATATTAAATCTTTGGTACAAAATTAAGCAAAGCAGGGAGGATTTAAAACGGGAAATTAAAAAAATACTAGCGGTTTGTAACAAATACCCTAATTTAGGCACTAATCTATCAGGTTCAACTATCCAAAAGAATGCTAAAGCACTTTCTTACCCTTGAATGGAAATCCTTTTTTAGATCCGCCTCTTTTAAGGCCAATCTTGCCATAAAGATTTTTATGGTTTTTGGGGCTCTCTATTTTATGGCCGTATTCCTGGGCCTAGGAATAGGTGCTTTTTATATCATAGAAAGGCAAGGTTGGGGAGACCCCCTCTTGGTAGTAAATCAGTTCATGATTTATTATTTGGTAGTAGATCTTTACATAAGGTACATGTTGCAGAAAATGCCGATTACCAATATAAAGCCCTTACTCTACCTTCCTATCAACAAAAGAAAAATAGTGCAGTATTCCTTAGGAAAAACCGTAGTTTCATTTTTTAATTGGTCACATGCTTTTTTCTTTGTGCCCTTTTCTGTTGTACTATTGGTTGAGGGTTACTCCCCCGTGGGAGTCGTTGCTTGGCATTTGGGAATCATGGCGCTGTTTTTATGCAATAATTTTATAAACGTACTGGTCAATAATAAAGACAATGTTTTTTACATGCTGCTGGGCATTTTTTCGCTCCTGGGAGTTTGTCAGTATTATGAACTGTTTAATATAACGGTCTACACCTCGCCATTTTTTAACACAATCTATGACCTACCTTGGATGGCCTTTTTAACTTGGGGATTGCTGATAGCATTGGCAACTTCTGCCTTTACCTATTTTAAAAGGCATATGTATTTGGATGCCGGACTGGCAGGAAAGAAATCTATGGCCAAAACGGAGGACTATTCCTGGTTGAACCGTTTTGGTAATTTGGGCACCTTTTTAAAGAACGATATTAAATTGATCAGGAGGAACAAGAGATCAAAAACAGCTGTAATAATGAGTTTTTTCTTTATTTTTTATGGCTTGTTCTTTTTTACTGGTGCTGTTGAGGCATACGAAGGACCTGTATGGAGAATATTTGCTGGGATTTTTATTTCCGGGGGATTCTTATTCAGTTTTGGGCAGTTTGTGCCCAGTTGGGACAGTTCTTACTATCCCTTAATGATGAGTCAGAATATCAGGTACAGGGAATATTTAACTTCCAAATGGTATTTGATAATCATAGCCACCTTAGCAACTACTATTCTGGCTTCCTTTTATATTTATTTTGGATGGGACGCCTATATGGCGGTCATTGTAGGGGCCATTTATAATATTGGGGTTAATTCCTATTTGGTTTTGTGGGGCGGGGCCTATATTAAAACACCCATTGATCTAACATCCAATAAAAAGGCATTTGGAGACAAACAGGCCTTTAATACAAAAACCTTGTTACTGACATTGCCAAAGTTAATTTTTCCCTTGGGAGTTTATGCCCTAGGGCATTATTTAATTAGTCCAACCGCGGGCTATATTTTTGTTGGGATGGCGGGCGTTATTGGTTTTGGCTTTAGAAATAAGGTTTTTGCCATGATCGAGGCCGTCTACAAGAAGGAAAAGTATAAGACGCTTGCAGCCTACAAACAAAAAGGATAAAAGCATATATCTATGATTTCAGTTCAAAATTTAACTAAAAAGTATGGGGAATCCATAGTTCTGAATATTGAAAATTTGGTAATACCAAAAGGTCAAAGTTTTGGTCTGGTGGGCAATAATGGAGCCGGAAAGACTACTTTGTTTAGTTTAATGCTCGATTTAATTCAGCCTACTACAGGACATATCGTTAATAACGGCGTGCAAGTAGATTCCAGTGAGTCATGGAAACCATTTACGTCAGCATTTATTGATGAGACTTTTTTAATAGGATACCTAACTCCGGAAGAGTACTTCTATTTCATTGGGGAACTGAGGGGTCGCAACAAGGCCGATGTAGATAGTCTTTTGGCCGGCTTCGAAGATTTTTTTCACGATGAAATTTTGGGTCAGAAAAAATACTTGAGGGACTTGTCCAAAGGAAATCAGAAGAAGGCCGGTATTGTTGCCTCTTTTATTGGTGATCCAGAGGTAATTATATTGGACGAACCTTTTGCCAACTTGGATCCAACCACCCAAATAAGGCTAAAAGGGATTATCAAGGATTTGGCTGCTAGTAAGGAAGTTACCGTTTTGGTTTCCAGTCATGATCTTATCCATGTTACTGAGGTTTGTGAGCGGATCGTAGTGCTTAACAAGGGAGAGCTGGTAAGGGATATCCAGACCTCTAAGGAGACCCTTAAAGAGTTGGAAGTGTTTTTTGGAGGATAAATTGTCCTAGAGCCAATAACGGCATTATCAACCAATCTTATTTTCGCTATTTCCCTTCAATAAGGTTTTCCGCCGGTTTTAAGTTTGGTAACCCGAAGTTGCGTTTTTTACCAAGAATTTTGTTCCTGATCATTTCTTTGGCCAGGTTAGGAATTGTCCAATAACTAAAAATAATGCAGTTTTTGTCGACCAACTACATAATAATCCGGTCGTTTTTAAGTTAAGGATACGTACGAATACATAGAATTTTGAAGCTTCGCAATAAACTTATATTTTCGGTTGTTTTTGGAGGATTGGCGTTTAATGGCTGTTCCACCAAGAAAGACGCCCTTTTAAACCGCAATTGGCACGCTCTTAATACCAAATACAATACCTTGTATAATGGAAACATTGCTTTTGAAGAAGGGCGTGAGGGTCTCAATGCCGTATACCAGGATAATTATTGGGAAATATTGCCCGTGGAAAGACTGGAGGTCACCGAAGACATAAGGTTGGATTCCGAAGATAACAACCCCAATTTCCTTATTGCAGAAGAAAAGGCTACCAAGGCCATACAAAAACACAGTATGGATATAAAGGACGAGGAGCGCAATCCCCAAACCGATGAGGCTTTTTTGCTTTTGGGTAAGGCCAGGTATTTTGACCAGCGTTACATGCCCGCCTTGGAATCCTTCAATTATATTCTTAATAAATATACGCAGAGTGATAAGCTTAACGAAGCCACCATTTGGAGGGAAAAGGTAAATATTCGTCTCGAAAATGAAGAGCTTGCACTGAAGAATTTAAAGCGTTTAATAAAGCAGGAGTATTTGAGCGACCAAGAATATGCCGACGCCCGTTCCATGATGGGTCAGGCGTACATCAATCTTAAAATTCCGGATACCGCCATTCAGCAGTTAAAGATTGCATCGGTATACACTAAAAAAAATCCAGAAAAGGGTCGCTACCTATATATTATTGGTCAGTTGTACAATGAATTAGGGTTTAAGGACAGTGCCAATTACGCCTTCGACAAGGTGATCGACTTAAACAGGAAATCACCCAGGGTATACATGATCAATGCCCATTTACAAAAAATTCAGAATACAGAACTAGCCGATGACAATAGGGAGGAAATGTACGAGTACCTTACGGAATTGGAGGAAGACAGGGAAAATAGGCCTTTCTTGAATAAAATATTTCGTCAGGTAGCAGAATTTCATTTGGCAAATAAATCCGATAGCTTGGCCTTGTTGTATTACAACAAATCCTTGAGGGCCACTCAGAATATGCCCCAATTGAACGCCCTGAACTATGAAAATTTGGCGATTTATAATTTCGACCAGAATGAATATAAACCTTCCGGGGCTTATTATGACAGTGTATTGCAAAATTTAAATGAAAATACCAAGAAGTATAGGGAGGTTAAAAAAAAACTGGATAACCTGGAAGATGTCATTAAATATGAGGAGGTAGTACAGTACACGGATAGTGTAATTACTTTGTATGAGTTTTCAATTGATGATAGGATAAGCTATTTTGAGGAACATATTGCCAAATTAAAGGCAGTTGCCGAAAAAGAAAGAAAGAAAGGGGAAAATATGGCCAATGCCGGTTTTGCCGCTTTCAGTAAAACAAAGGGAGGAAAGGAGAACAAGGGCAAGTTTTATTTTTATAACATAACCACATTGGGTTATGGCAAGAACGATTTTAAGACTAGATGGGGGAAGAGAAGCTTGGAGGACGACTGGCGCTGGTCCAACAAATCCAAAGCTCAAAATCTGGAGGTAAATGGAGAAAATACGGCCATTACGGCAGCGAATAATCTTGCGGCATTGGGGGAAGAGGAAAAATATAGCGTTGAGTTCTACCTAAGTCAAATCCCTACGGACCCATTGCTGATAGACAGCTTAAGGACCGAACGTAACTTCGCCAATTATCAATTGGGATTGATCTATAAGGAAAAATTTAAGGAAAACCTTTTGGCTGCTGGTAAATTGGAGAGTGTTTTAAGATCCAATCCGGAAGAAAGGCTAATAATCCCATCAAAATACAACCTTTACAAGATATACGAAGAGTCTGGAAGTTCGTTGGCAACCGATATGAAATATGATATCATTAAAAATCATCCGGAATCCAGATATGCAGAAATCCTTTTAAACCCACAGGCCATTTTAACGGGAAGTGCCGATAGTCCGGATGCCAAGTATCAACATTTGTACAGGATGTACCAAAATCAGGAGTTTTTAAAAGTAATTACAGGGGCCGAAGAAAACATCAGCAAATATACAGGGGACCCAATAGTTCCAAAATTTGAAATGCTAAAGGCCAATGCTATTGGTAGGTTACAAGGGTTTGAGGATTTTAAGGAGGCATTGAACTATGTGGCCTTGAACTATCCCAACAATCCTGAAGGGAAAAAGGCACAGACCATGGTGGCGGAACAATTGCCAAAATTGGAACCCAAGGAATTTTCCACCGAAACCGAATCTACAGGTACAGGAAATTGGAAGGTGGTGTTTCCACTTAAAATTAGGGACGATAAAAAGGCCCTTAGGCTCAAGGAACGTTTGGAAAAATCCTTAGAGGATCTAAAGTATAAGAATGTGGTCTCCAAGGATATCTATAATCTGGAGGATCAATTTGTAGTGGTTCATGGCTTTAAATCCAAGGACTTCGCTCTAGGTTATGCAGAATTGATAAAAAACAATAAGGATTACCGCATTGATGATGAGAATTTCGTAATTTTATCCAACAACTATAAAATAATTCAAGTACATAAGAATATAGCAGATTATAAAGCTCAGCAATAAACCCCAAAACCTTAGCAAAATGTTTTCAGATAACAAAAAACCTCGTGTTATGACAGAATTAGGCGGACAACCCAACAGAATTGAAAAAAACACCAAAATCAAAGGTGACATTGTCTCCGAGGCCGATTTTCGGATTGATGGAAAATTGGACGGGAATGTAAAAACTTCAGGAAAAGTGGTCATTGGAATAGATGGTTATATTCATGGTAAAGTGGAGTGTGTAAATGCCGATATTGAAGGTAATTTTAATGGAGAGTTGATCGTGGCCGATCTCTTGTCCCTAAAGTCTTCTGCTGTAATTGAGGGCACTGTTATAGTATCCAAATTGGCGGTTGAGCCTGGCGCTACTTTTAATGCTTCCTGTACCATGAAGGGCAAGGACGGTAAGGGCGCTTTAAATAGCCCAACAAAACACTCAGCAACCACTAATGAGCCAGCAAAAGCCTCCTAAAAATAATAATGGTTTAAAAAATGCGGCTATACTTTCCGGTATTGCATTTGAAATGGGGGCCATAATATATTTGGCAGTCCAGGGAGGAAAGTGGTTGGATGCCCATTACGAAACCGATAAAAATATATTTACAGTTATTGCAACCCTACTTGGTGTAGCAATTTCTATTTGGGTAGTTTTGAGGCAATTAAAAAGTATAAAATACTAATGTTTTCGAAAATTGGCCCGCTTTATTATTTTATAGCTTCCTTACTAATTTTAATTTTAGTCAGTTTTTTTATACATATAACCATTTTGGAATCAAAAGGATATCCAATCTATGGAAATAAAATTATACTTTCTTACGTGATTAATTTTCTTTTGGCTGCTGGAATATTTATCTCTTTATTCCTCTTTAAGACAAGACTAAAGAACTATATTGGTTTTCTATTTATGGGCGGTAGCTTGCTAAAGTTTTTGTTTTTTTTCGTTCTTTTTTATCCAGGCTATAATGCAGACGGCATCATGGATAAATTGGAGTTTTCAGCTTTTTTCATTCCCTATTCCATTTGTCTTTTTTTAGAGACTTTTTATATGGTAAGAATGCTAAATAGATTATAAAACACCCTATTATTCCATTTCTTTCCTTCTATAGATTAAAATAAACATAACAAATGCTTTTTTCTTTTTAAGAGAATAGCTTACATTTGCACGGATTTTTAGAGACCGTTATTTTTGGCCGATATGCAAAAAACTTTTTTAATTAAATTTCTTTTTATTGCAACTCTTTGTTTTTGCAACATTTCATTTGCAAAAGTATCTTTGGCCTCATCAGAAGAGCCCAAAGGCGATATAAAGACAGAAATCAAAGAATACATTACGCATCACCTTAAGGATTCATATGATTTTTCATTGTTTTCTTACACCAATGATGCTGGTGAACATGTATATGTAGGTGCACCGCTACCAATTATTTTATGGGACAATGGGTTAAAGGTGTTCTCATCCTCTAAATTTAACCATGGTGAAACTGTGGCTGAGGTAGATGGCAATCACTACAAAATAGATCATAATAAAATATACAAGACGGATGCCGCGGGTACTATAGAATATGATGAAGAGCATCATGCCTTAAATGAAAAGCCAATTGATTTTTCCATTACAAAGAGTGTGGTCATGATCTTTATCACAGGTCTCCTAATGGTTCTTCTTTTTGGTGGTCTGGCAAAGTCATATGCGAAAAATGGTGGAATCCCCACTGGTGCGGGACGTTTTTTTGAGCCAATAGTGCTTTATATTAGAGATGATATAGCGAGGCCCAATATTGGTGAAAAGAAGTATAAAAAATATATGCCTTACCTATTGTCTATATTCTTTTTTATATGGTTTCTAAATATGTTTGGACTTACTCCTCTAGGGGTAAATGTCACTGGGAATATTGCTATAACATTTGCTCTGGCATTGTTAACGTTTTTGTTTACCAATTTAACGGGAACAAAGGATTATTGGTTGCATATATTTGATCCATTAGGGAATACATTGCCGTGGTTTGGTAAGTTGATTTTATATCCTATTCTGATACCAATTGAATTATTGGGGGTATTTATAAAGCCATTTTCACTTTTGATTCGTTTGTATGCCAACATGCAAGCTGGACATATTGTTTTAATGAGCTTAATTGGTTTAATGTTCATCTTTAAAAGTTGGATAGGCAGTCCGATGTCATTTGGCCTAGCTTTTGCCATTTCATTGATAGAGATTTTGGTAGCCCTGTTGCAGGCTTATATTTTTACAATGCTTTCTGCTTTATATTTTGGCTTTGCGGCAGTGGAGCATGATCATGCTGATGCGCATTAGAAAGTAGATAAGAATTTTGTTTTCGCGAATGTTCTTGGTATAGTTGAAGTGCACGCGGAAATATGAATTGAATTTTTAATTTTTAAACTAGATATATTATGGAAATTCCAGTAATGGTAGGAGCAGGTTTGGTTGTTATCGGTGTAGGTATCGGTATTGGTAGAATTGGTGGTTCAGCAATGGACGCTATTGCACGTCAGCCTGAAGCTTACGGAAAAATTCAAACAGCGATGTTGATTGCAGCAGCGCTTATTGAAGGTATTGGATTTGCTGCTTTATTTGCGGTATAATTCTTATCATTTAGGCAATAGTTATAACGGTTGGTTATAGCTATTGTCTTCTTTAAAAATTAAAATTTACTTTAAGCATATAGTATGGAAAAATTAATAAATGAATTTTCGGTAGGATTATTTTTTTGGCAGACCTTATTGTTTGGTATGTTGCTATTCTTATTGTGGAAATTTGCTTGGAAGCCTATTCTTAATGCAGTTAATGACAGAGAGGACGGAATAAAGGATGCTTTATTGGCCGCGGAAAGCGCCAAGAAGGAAATGCAAAATGTAACTGCTGATAGCGAGAAGTTGTTAAAGGAAGCTCGATCTGAAAGAGAGGCTATGTTGAAGGAGGCACGGGAGATAAAGGAAAAATTAGTTTCCGATGCCAAGGAACTTTCCAAAGCAGAAGGGGATAAAATGATTAAACAGGCTCAGGCTACCATTGAAAGTGAAAAGAAAGCCGCTGTCGCAGAAATTAAAAATCAAGTAGCGCAACTTTCTATTGAAATTGCGGAGAAGGTTATTAAAGAACAATTGGCCAATAAGGACAAACAGTTGAAGATGGTCGAGGAAATGTTGGGTGAAATCAAGTTAAATTAATCAAGGGATGAACGAGTCTAGAGCAGCCATTCGGTATGCCAAAGCAATAGTAGATCTTGCCGTAGAGAAAAAGGCGACC
Source organism: Arenibacter sp. (assembly GCA_040216555.1). Taxonomy (GTDB): domain Bacteria; phylum Bacteroidota; class Bacteroidia; order Flavobacteriales; family Flavobacteriaceae; genus Arenibacter. Next base: position 233,157 of record JAVJOW010000032.1, on the reverse strand, counting down.
GATGTAGTAGAGAAGGATATGCAAAGCATAATAGCTGCGATTTCGGAAAGTGCCGAACTAAGGGATATGCTTGCAAGTCCAGTGTTGAAAGGAGAATCCAAGAAAAGCGCTTTGTCTGAGATCTTTCAAGGGATCAATGCAATTACTGAGGGTTTAATTTCTATTTTGATCGACAATAAAAGGATTTCCATTTTGAACGATGTTGCTGAAAAATTTATCATATTAAACGAAGAGCGGAAGGGTCAGGGAGTTGTTTTTGTAACCACCGCTGTTGCTTTGAATGCAGAATTGGAGAAAAAAATATTGAAACAGGTGGTTAAAATGACCGGGAATGAGTCTACACTTCAAAACAAGGTGGACGAAAGCATAATCGGAGGTTTTATTTTGCGTGTTGGGGATTTGCAGTACGATGCAAGTATAGCCAACAAATTGAGTAATTTGAAAAGAGAGTTTACAAATAGTCTATAAATAATTTTTCTGGGCGATGTTGATTTCAATATGGTCCTAATCTTATATCTATAACAAATGGCAGGAGTTAAAGCCGCTGAAGTATCAGCAATATTAAAGAAGCAGTTATCGGGGTTTGAGGCATCAGCTTCATTAAACGAGGTAGGTACCGTTCTACAAGTAGGTGATGGTATCGCCAGGGTTTACGGACTTTCTAATGTTCAATACGGGGAATTGGTAGAGTTTGAAGGAGGACTTCAAGGTATCGTTCTTAACTTGGAAGAAGATAACGTTGGTGTGGTATTGTTGAGCCCATCTAGAAATGTAAAGGAAGGATCGGTTGTAAAACGTACCCAGACTATTGCCTCTATCAAGGTAGGAGAAGGTATTGTTGGGCGTGTTGTAGATACATTGGGAGCACCTATAGATGGTAAAGGCCCAATAACTGGTGAATTATATGAATTGCCATTGGAGCGCAAGGCACCTGGAGTTATTTTCCGTCAGCCGGTAACAGAGCCATTACAAACTGGAATAAAGGCTATTGATGCCATGATTCCTGTAGGTAGGGGCCAGCGTGAGTTGGTTATTGGTGACCGTCAGACTGGTAAGACTACCGTTTGTGTGGATACTATTTTGAATCAAAAAGAATTTTACGATGCAGGGGAACCTGTATATTGTATATATGTTGCTATTGGCCAAAAGGCGTCAACTGTGGCCCTTATTGCTAAAACTTTGGAAGATAATGGAGCACTTGCCTATACCACTATAGTTGCTGCCAATGCTTCCGACCCTGCTTCCATGCAGGTTTATGCACCGTTTGCAGGAGCTGCAATTGGCGAGTTTTTTAGGGATACAGGTAGGCCAGCTTTGATTATCTATGATGATTTATCCAAGCAAGCAGTTGCCTATCGTGAGATATCATTGTTGTTAAGAAGACCACCGGGACGTGAGGCATATCCTGGGGATGTATTTTACCTTCACTCCAGATTGTTGGAGCGTGCCGCAAAAGTAATCGCGGATGATACTATTGCCAAGAACATGAACGATTTGCCAGAGGTATTGAAACCAATGGTAAAAGGTGGAGGCTCTTTAACAGCTTTGCCAATTATTGAGACACAGGCTGGGGATGTTTCCGCTTATATTCCTACCAACGTAATTTCTATTACTGATGGTCAGATTTTCTTAACCCAGGATTTATTTAATCAAGGGGTTCGTCCAGCGATCAACGTAGGTATTTCAGTATCTCGTGTTGGGGGTAATGCCCAGATAAAATCAATGAAAAAGGTGGCGGGTACATTAAAATTGGACCAGGCACAATTCCGGGAATTGGAAGCTTTTGCTAAGTTCGGTTCGGATTTGGATGCTGCTACATTAAATGTTATTGAGAAAGGACGTAGAAATGTTGAAATACTAAAGCAGGCTCAGAACGATCCGTTTACCGTTGAAGATCAAGTAGCGATTATATATGCTGGATCAAAAAACTTGTTAAGAGAAGTTCCTGTTGAGAAAATAAGGGAATTTGAAAGAGATTACCTTGAATTTTTGAATGCAAAACACAGAGATGTTTTAGATCAACTTAAGGCTGGTAAATTGACGGATGAGGTAACCGAGACCTTATCATCTGTTTGCAAGGATTTGGCCTCAAAATATAAAGGCTAATTAAGAATTCTCAATTCATAATTACAAAAAATGGCTAATTTAAAAGAAATACGGAATAGAATTGCATCTGTTTCATCAACTATGCAGATAACCAGTGCCATGAAAATGGTATCTGCTGCAAAGCTGAAAAAAGCACAGGATGCCATTACCGCAATGCGTCCATATTCCGATAAATTGTCGGAGCTTTTGCAAAGTCTTAGTGCTAGTTTGGATGCAGATTCCGGAAGCAAGTTTGCCGATAATCGTGAGGTAAATAGGGTTTTGATCGTTGCCATAACCTCTAACAGGGGTTTATGTGGTGCCTTTAACACGAATATTTTAAAGCAGAGTGCATTGCTGGCTAAGGAGAAATATGCTGACAAACAGGTAGATTTTGTTGCCATTGGTAAAAAGGCCAATGATATTTTAAAGAAAAAGAACAAGGTTATTGCAAACCACAGTTCGGTTTATGATGATTTGACCTTTGATAATGTGGCAGCCATTGCCCAGGAATTGATGGATCTGTTTACCACTGGGGCATACGATAAGATTGAAATTGTTTATAACAAGTTCAAGAATGCCGCTACCCAAATTGTGATTACAGAGCAATTTTTACCGATTGTTCCTGTAGAAGGTGAAGCCAATTCGGCGGCCGACTATATTTTTGAACCATCCAAGGCGGAGATTGTGGAGCAATTGATTCCAAAATCATTGAAGACCCAATTGTACAAAGGGGTGCGTGATTCCTTTGCTAGTGAACATGGTGCCCGTATGACCGCTATGCACAAGGCAACAGATAACGCGACCGACTTAAGAAATCAGTTGAAACTTACTTATAACAAAGCAAGACAAGCTGCCATCACCGGCGAGATTTTAGAAATTGTTGGTGGCGCTGAAGCTTTGAATAATTAGTTATATAGTAATTTAGCTGTCCCTTTTGAAAATTATAAGAGAGCCTCACAGGAATGTGGGGCTTTTATATTTATAAAGATTTTATATTGGGCATATGTTGAATAAGCTAATTAACTAACTTTGTCCCGCATCGATTAAATGCCTAATTTTAAAGCTAATTCATAGATTTCTTTGAATCCACTTAAAAAACTATTTAAACAGACGTTTATCTATGGCTTAGCTACGGTATTGCCCCGGATGCTATCGTTTCTTTTAACGCCTTTATATGTCACGGTTCTACCCACGGATGGATACGGGGAGGTTTCCATTATTTTTGCCTGGTTTGCTATTTTTAATGTGTTGCTTGCATATGGTATGGAAACGGCTTTTTTCCGTTTTTACAACGATACCTCTCTAAATAGGAAAACGGTTGTTACCACGTCATTAATTTCCATTGGGGCCTCGTCCTTTATGTTCATGCTCCTAGCCTTTATATTTAAGGGGCCCATTTCAGCAATAAGTGATATAGATCCGCAATATATCTCTTATGCGATATTAATTCTTGTTTTGGATGCTTTGGTAATCATTCCGTTTTCTTGGTTAAGGGCCAATGAAAAACCAATGCGCTACGCTTTGGTCAAGATTGCCAATGTGGTAATCAACCTGGGATTGAATTGTTTTTTTCTAATGATTCTTCCAATTATGGCCGAAAACAATCCAGATTCGTTTTTAAGTGGTCTTTACAAGCCGAACTTTGAAATCTCCTACATATTCATCTCTATGTTAATTGCTAGTGGTACAACGCTCCTGTTGATGTTGCGCCTCTATTTAAGAAGGCCCTACGTGTTCGACAGGTCTATATGGACCAGCATGATGAAATACGCTGGACCGGTTTTAGTAGCTGGTATAGCCTTTACTGTCAACGAAGTTTTTGATAGAATTATGTTGGATTGGCTTTTGCCCAACGATATTGCCGAGAGTGAGATTGGTAAATATTCCGCCTGTTACAAGCTTACCTTGTTCATGACGCTATTTGCAACGGCCTTTAGAATGGGTATAGAGCCCTTCTTTTTTAGTCACTCCAAAAGTGATAACCCACAAAGGGCATATGCGCAGATAACCAATTATTTTGTAATCCTAGGAAGCGTTATTTTGCTTTCCGTTGTGGTCTATGCAGATGTGCTTAAATTAATTATTGTACCTAATTCCGAGTATTGGGAAGCCATGTCCGTAGTGCCCATTATTATATTGGCCAGCTTTTGTCTGGGAATCTACCACAACCTTTCGGTATGGTATAAGGTGACGGACCGTACAAAATTTGGAGCTTATATCTCCCTGATAGGAGCAGTACTAACGATAATTATTAATTATGCCTTTATTCCCTATTTCGGATACGTAGCTTCCGCAGTGGCCACTTTGGTAGCTTATGGCTCCATGGTTATCCTTTCTTTCTTTTTTGGAAGAATGTACTATCCTATACCTTACAACCACAGAAAAATAATTTTTTACCTAGTGGTTTCCATCTCATTTTCCATGCTATCTTTTTACGTTTTCGATCGTAATTTGATTATTGGCAGTATATTTTTTATTCTATTTTTGGCCATGGTATATAGGCTTGAAAGTGATAAACTAAAACAAATATTTCTAAGAAAATGACTATAAAAATCATCAATAAATCGGTACACCCCTTGCCTAACTACGAAACCTTGGCTTCTGCCGGTATGGATCTTAGGGCCAATCTTATAGAATCCATTGTATTGCAACCCATGGAAAGAACTATAGTAAAAACGGGTCTTTTCCTAGAGCTTCCAATGGGTTTTGAGGCACAGGTTAGACCACGAAGCGGGTTGGCAGCGAAAAAAGGAATTACGGTTCTAAATGCACCTGGCACGGTTGATGCTGATTATAGAGGGGAAGTAGGGGTAATATTGATAAATCTTTCCACGGAGGCTTTCACCATAGAAAACGGTGAGCGTATAGCCCAATTGGTCATTGCCAAGCACGAAAGGGCGGAGTGGGACTTGGTCGAGGAGCTTTCCGAAACCTCTAGGGGCTCGGGAGGATTTGGTAGTACCGGGGTAAAATAAAACCCCAGGATAAACAGGTTGAGCTCTGACATTATCACTAATTTTATGTAGGTTTCTGTTGTCGTTTTATTTTGCAATAGGAAACGATTGGAATAAAAGTAATTTTGGGGCAATACAATGTTGGGCCTTAAGTTGTTTATGGTTTAAGATTTGTTCTCCAATAAAATGGAAGTATTAATATGAGAAGGAGGGGGTACATATTTATTTTTGCCTTGGGGTTTGTTTTAATCCCAAGACCTAGTTGCGCCCAAGAAAATGAAATTAAGGAAGAAGAGAGTGCAGAGGTCTTTTTAGAGGAATATACCGATGAGTTTCAGGAAAAATTCTTTGAGGCACTAAAACAAAAGGGAATTGAGAATTACGATAGGGCCGTTAATCTCTTATTGGAATGTAAACTGTTGGATCCGAACAATTCAGTATTGGACCATGAATTGGCCAAGGCCTATTTAGCTTCCAAGCAAGTAGTGCTGGCACAGCAATATGGTATTTCCGCTTTGAATGCCAGTCCCGATAATTTCTGGGTATTGAATACCATAGTAGATATTATGCAGCGCCAGGGGTTGGGCTTAGACGTGGTAAAGGATAAGATCCCTTACAATAATGTACAACTCCAAGAAAACCTGGCTTTGATCTATTTTAAACAGGAAAATTATGAAAACGCCTTGAAAATACTTAACGGTATAAAAAATACGGTATTTTCCAAGGAGCTGACTTCTAAAATTTATAATTCTATTAAGAGTAGGGAAAATAGTGAGAATCAAAAAGATACCGTAATTGTAAAGGTTGAGAAGGAAAACCCCACAGATAATTATTTGTCCATAATTTCGGGGTATTTGGCAAAGAGCGACTTTAAAAGTGCAGCCTCCGTAAGTGAGGAGGCCATAGAGAATTTCCCGGCACAACCCTATTTTTATTATGCTTACGGACTTAGTTTAAATAAGATAAAGAAGCATAAGGAGGCCATAGCCATATTGGAGTCGGGGTTGGATTATTTATTGGACGATATTGATCTAGCCAATAAAATGTACAAAGAATTAGTGGATGCTAACAATGCTTTGGGAAATTCTTCCAAAGCAAATATGTATCTTAGTAAATTAAAATCCGGGTCTTAAATTTATGGAATTCAGTTTTAAAAGACTTCAAAAATGGGCTATACTTGGCATTTTTGTGGTATTGGTGTTTTCGTGTAAGTCTACAAGCGTAATCAAAAGCGGTACGGTGGATGAAAATTTGACCGCAAAGGCGGTCATAAGAAACCACTATTATTCCCATATTAATTTTAAGACCCTAAGTGGAAAGATGAGAATAGATTATTCCGACGGAGAAAGCACTCAAAGCGTAAGTGTAAGTTTTAGGATGGAAAAAGATAAGGCCATTTGGTTAAGTGCCCCCTTGGGAATCGTAAAGGCATACATTACTCCGGAAAGGGTGTCGTTTTATAATAAGTTGGACAATGAATATTTTGATGGGAATTTCTCCTATTTGAGTCAATTACTGGGAACTGACCTTAATTTTCAAAAAGTACAAAACCTTCTTTTGGGAGAACCCCTTTTCGATTTAAGGGATGAAAAGTATACGGTGGATATTGCCAACGACAACTATCAGTTGAAACCAAAAAGGGTTGGGGATCTTTTTAAAACACTGTTTCAGATAGAACCCTTAAATTATAGAATGGTCACGCAGCAGTTATCGCAACCATGGGAGAAAAGATTGTTGGAAATCAACTATAAGAACTATCAAAAAGTTAATAAATGGATTTTGCCTGGGGAGATAGATATTCTGGCGGTTGATGGAGACAATACCAATAATATTACGGTTGAGTTTAGAAATATGGAGTTCAATAGGACACTGAATTTTCCATATAGTATACCAAATGGTTTTAAAGAAATCGTATTAAATTAATATGGGAAGTAAGCACTCTTATATATTTTATTTTCTTTTAGTTATGTTCATGCATTGGGGCAATTTTGTAATGGCTCAAACTAATGAACAGAAGGCATTGGAATCCAAGCGGGAACAACTCCAAAAGGAAATATCGGAAATTAACCGATTATTGTTTGCCGAGAAAAAGGAAAAGGGAAATGTCTTGGAGCAGATGGAGGCCATGGATCAAAAAATAAATGTACGCCAACAGTTGATCAGGGTTACCAATCAACAGTCCAACTTACTTAATAGACAGATTAACACCAATGTAAGGAATATTGGAAAACTGCGTAACGATCTTGCCTTTCTTAAGGAGGAATACGGGAATATGATTCAAAAGTCCTATCAGAATAAATCCAGACAGAGTAGGTTAATGTTTCTGTTATCCTCCGAGAATTTTCTGCAGGCTTTTAAACGGTTTCAGTATATGAAGCAATATACCCAATACCGAAAAGAACAGGGCGAACAAATTGTGGCCAAAACGGACGAGCTTACCCAATTGAACAGAGACCTTTCCGAACAGCGTAAGGAGAAGGACAAACTTGTTGCGGAAAATACCCAGATTAAAAATCAGTTGTATAAGGAAATCCAGTCCCAAAAGGAATTGCTCAAGAGTATAAGGAAGAATGAAAGCAAATACGCAACGGCCATTGAAAATAAGAAGAAGGAGGCTAGAAGGATCGACGAACAAATAGAAAGATTAATTCGTAGCGCTATAGCCGCCTCCAATAGAGAAGCGAGTAAGTCTAGCAGTACAACCGCTACAAGTAGTAGTAAGTTTGTTTTGACTCCCGAGGCTACTATTGTGGCCAATAATTTCTCGGCCAATAAGGGAAAATTGATCTGGCCGGTAGAAAAGGGAATTAAAAGACAGGGTTTTGGTGTTTATAATGACGCCGTTTATCCAGGTATAAAGCACGAAAGCAATGGGGTAATAATTGCTACTGATGAAGGATCCAAGGCAAGAGCTATCTTTGAAGGGGAAGTTATTGCTATACTATCTGTTCCAGGTGGAAATAAAGGTGTACAGATTAAGCATGGAAATTATATAAGTACCTATTACAATCTTTCCAGAGTTTATGTAAAGAAAGGGGATAAGGTAAATACCAAGTCGGATTTGGGGGATATTTACACCAGTAAATCCAGCGGCACTACCCAACTAAAATTTTATCTTTACAAGGATACTACCCGCCTTAACCCTGAGGAATGGATTTATCAACTATAAAATAATTTTAAATTGAAGAATTTAACGGATTTAAAAGGGACTTTTACACTGCATAATGGGGTAGAGATGCCCTATTTTGGTTTAGGGGTTTATTTGTCCAAAGATGGAAATGAAGTTGCTAATGCCGTAAAATGGGCCTTGGAGGATGGATATCGACATATAGACACTGCTTCGATCTACAAGAATGAAGAGGGAGTAGGCCAAGGGATCAAGGAAAGCGGTGTGGAACGCAAAGATATATTTGTGGTGAGTAAGGTGTGGAATAGCGATCAGGGCTATGAGAGTACTATAAAGGCATACGAGTCCAGTTTAAAGCGATTGGATTTGGACTATTTGGACCTGTACCTAATACATTGGCCCGTAAAGGGAACATATAAGGAGACTTGGCGTGCAATGGAATATTTGTACAAGCATAAGGGGGTAAGGGCTATTGGAGTTAGTAATTTTATGCAACACCATTTAGAAGATTTAATTTCTTCCTCGGAAATTGTCCCAATGGTGAATCAAATGGAATTTCATCCGTATTTGGTACAACAGGATTTGATCGATTTTTGCAAAAAAAATACCATTCAGTATGAAGCCTGGTCGCCTTTAATGCAGGGGAATATCTTTGAATTGGATATTATGAAGGACCTAGCGGCGAAATACAATAAGACTATTGCCCAAATTGTACTGAGGTGGGATTTGCAAAAGGGGGTTGTTACCATTCCAAAATCGGCCAAAAAGGAACGGATTAGGGCCAATGCCGATATTTTCGACTTTGAATTGGCCGCTGAAGACGTTAAAAAATTAGAGCAATTGGACCGTGGAAAAAGATTTGGACCTGATCCCAATAATTTTGATTTTTAATCCATAAATAATGCCTTGAGCTCAGTGGCATCTTTGGGCTTCATCTTGCCTGCAAGTACCAAACTGAGCTGCTTTCTGCGCAGAGCAGCTTCATATCGTTTTATCTCCAAGTCGGTCTCCGGTTTTAGTTCAGGAACTTTCGTGGGTTTTCCAGTGTCATCTACGGCAACAAAAGTAAATATGGCTTCGTTAACTTTGCATCTCTCACCATTAAATCGGTCTTCCATCCAAACATCTATATAGACTTCCATTGAGGTCTGGAAGGCCCTGGAAACGGCTGCCTCTACCGTAACAACGCTTCCTACTGGAACAGCCTGGTTAAAGGCTACGTGGTTTACGGAAGCAGTAACGGTTATACGTCTGCTGTGGCGCCTAGCGGCAATACTGGCGGCACGGTCCATTCTGGCCAACAATTCCCCTCCAAACAAGTTGTTCAATGGGTTGGTTTCACTTGGAAGCACCATATCGGTCATTAAGGTGCGGGATTCACTGGGCGTCTTTGGCTCCATAAATTTCTTTTGGGCAAAGATACATTGGTAATATTAAGCTAAAAAGTAGAGAGGGAATTATTTTACGGAACGCAACCAGGCCTCGGGAGATTCGGAAAGTTTTATTTTCCTAAGGTAATTTAAAGCTTCCTTGGCATCGTCAAAACTGCCATAGGCTACCATGTGCAATCCATATTGGTTAACACCAAGATAGGAGGCATCGTATCCTTTTTCTTTAAGTTGAAGGACTTTCTTTTGAGCATTTTCTTGTATTCTAAAAGCTCCGGCTATAACTTGGTGAACACCACTTTTTTTGTTTGTAATAACATTTAAGGATACTGCAGGCAATTCTAAGGGTGCGGTATTGAAAAAGGTAGCTTCTTGGATATTTTTGGAAACTTGCTGTTGAGCTTCTTGCCTCACCAATTCCTGATCGTACATTTTCTCATTATAAAGGCGATAACCGGTAAAACCTGTGGCAATGGCCAATAGGATTACGGCTGCATATTTTAAATAAGGTCTAAGGGTGGATTCCTTCCGGGCCTCGGGAGTAATCATAAATGGAATTTTTTCTTCCAGTTCAACCACTTCCTCCTTTAAAACTTCCCTAGAAATCGGGGTAGATACAAATGTAGAGAATCCAAAGGACGAGGTAAGGTAATTTACTTGGTACGAAGGCTGAAACTGGGTTTTCCCTTCCTTGTTCAACCATAACTCACCTATATTGGGAAGATTCAATCTATTTCCTTCCTTAAGAAGTTTCTTCCACTTCAGGGATACATTGGCTATTTGCTTCTGCATGTCCTCATAGGACATTTTTTCGGCATCGGCCATGTACGAAACCAACAGTCCGTCATTGGAAGTGAGTTGTTCGTTGAAGGATATTACTTTTGAAGGAGGGTAGAACGAATTCGACGCATCATTGATAACGGCAGATTTCATTTGTGTTAAAAAAGCACCAAATTCAGGCACCATTACACAATTGTATCTATAAAGCAGCTCCGCTATGTAATGTTCAGTTCCCATAGGGACAAAGATTAGAAAAAATACACAAGTTCAAAACTCTTCACATAACTTTTTATTAACATTATATTTTGTGTATTTTGTGAACAACTAAGCCTGTTCCATAAATGACTAGAGATGAAATAATTGCTATTCTTCGGTTGCAGAACGTTCCGAATATTGGTGACGTGACCGCAAAAAAATTAATATCCAGTTGTGGTAGTGCTTCGGCCATCTTTGAGGAAAAAGTGACTCGTTTGAAAAAATTGGATGGCATTGGTTCCAGCATCTTAAAAGGACTTATGGACAGGGAGCATTTGGAGGCTGCCGAGTTGGAATATGAATTTATTAGGAGTCAGGAGATAAACCTTCATTATTTTATGGAGGACAGTTATCCCGCTTATTTAAAACACTGTATAGATAGCCCTATTTTACTTTTCAGCCAGGGGAACATAGATTTGAACCGCCAAAGGATTATAAGTATTGTTGGTACTAGAAATATTACCAGTTATGGCACTTCATTTTGTGAGCAGTTAATTGAGGACTTGGCACCCTTGAATCCAATTATTGTGAGTGGATTTGCCTACGGGGTGGATATTTGTGTACAAAGGGCAGCCGTAAAGCATGGTTTACAGACCATAGGATGCTTGGCACATGGTTTGAATCAGATTTATCCTAAAATACATGAAAAATATGTGCCCGAGGTAAATAAAAATGGTGGTTTTTTCACCGAATTTTGGAGCACGAGTCAACCTGATAGGGAAAATTTTTTAAAGCGAAATAGGATTATTGCCGGTATGGGCGAAGCTACTATTGTAGTGGAATCCGCTGAAAAAGGAGGTAGTCTGGTTACCGCAGATATTGCCAACAGTTATAATCGCGATGTTTTTGCAGTACCTGGCAGAACTCAGGATAAGTATAGCAGCGGTTGCAATAATCTCATTAAACAGCAGAAAGCACAGATGCTCACTTCAGCTGCCGATTTGATCTATATGTTGGGTTGGGAATTGGAAGAAAAGGAGCCTGCTACCATTCAAAAGCAACTATTTGTAGAGTTGGACGATACCGAGAGGGAAATCTATGATTATTTGCAACAGGGGGGCAAACAAATGTTGGACCATATTGCATTGGATTGTAAGTTGCCCATATTTAAGGTTTCCTCTACGCTTTTGAATATGGAAATGAAGGGAGTGGTGAGGCCACTTCCGGGTAAATTGTTCGAGGCAATTTAAGAATTGACAAACCCATCGGTTTCTATTTTCAAAAATTATTGCAGATATTATGAAAATGCGGCTCTTTGTCGATAAAAGACTACTGTAAATCCTTGATTTTATATCATGGACCCAACCCATGAAGAGCCTTAACCGACCGGGTGGTATATTGACATATTAAAAATGCTAGGTAAGGTATTTGTGAATCAATCTTCCTCCCCAAAGGTTTGTAGATATGTCCCTGGGGTACCATAAGGGGATAATCCCTCTATATCCACCTGAATTTGTTTGGCACTATCCGAATTGTAAAATTGGAGTCTTGCATTTCCATTTTTATCCGTTGTAAAAGAAGGAATCCAATAAAGTGTTGCACGGTAATCCGGACCACCGTTTTCATTGGATACCACATTGTATTTAGGGGAGTAGAACACTCTTTCGGGTGCATGGCCCATAACGGTAAAATCCGGTGATATTGCTGGCTTTATAGACTTACCTCCCCCTCTTTTGGTATAGATAAGGATAACCCCATTGGCTCCTCGGGACCCGTAAATGGCCGCAGAGGGTCCCTTTAAAATTTCTACTCTTTCTACGGTATAGGTATCCATTGTGGCAATGTAGGTGGGCACTGGGCTTGGCGCCATGGATTGCTCCATGGATAAAGAGAGGGCCGTGGGTACTACGCTGGCCGCACCCTGGTCAGTAGAAGATCCTTGCCTCTGCGAGGCACGGGCCAGGGATGAAGCCGAGGGATTATCGTTGTTGACAGGTATTCCGTTAAGTATCCACAATGGCGTACCTCCATTCCTGATGCTTACTGTATTGCCATTTACTGTGACACCACTGAACCTTCTAACCAAATCAAGAACAGTTTGTGCGGATTGGTGATCTTCCATGTACAAGGTTGCATCAGGGGTCTGTCCGTACACGGAAGGAGAGGCATTTCTGGACTTTTCAATCTTTTTTTCGGTAACTATTACTTCATCAAGTTGTGTGGTATTTCTTAGATCTAAGGCGGGATCCAACTTGCTTTGTGGGTACCTCATCTCAATATAACTTTCGGCCTTCGATTCTGAGTTTTTAAACCTAGGTGGCGGAAGTATGGCTTGCCGTTTGTCCAAAGTAATTTTTACATCAGTTGGTTTGTCCGAGGAGTCGAAGGCATTAAATGCAATATTGGTCGAGTCTTTAAAGTTAAAATCTGGAATACTAAAACTTCCATCCAAAGCTGTCCTAGTGGATAGCATGCCTAATTGCTCCCCGGATTTGGCAATTATGGTCATGGGAGTATTACCCATAGGCTTATTGTTTAGACTCATGGCGTTTCCAGAAATGGAAAGCCCTTTAACAAAATTGAACTCTTGGGGGGAATCCGTAACAGCATCATTTTCGGACCAGGGGATTTTTCTCCAGCCATGGGTCAGCATAACCAAATCCAGGGCGTGTAAGGTTGCTTTTTTCTGATTTCGAAAAAGCAGCCCGGGCTCGGTAATATGACCTTTAACATCCGACTGTAACAATAAATGCGTTATAATATTGGTGTCGTTCGGATTCTTTAAGCCCTGTTTAATGTCCGTGGCTGCCATGGACAGTTCAGCTGACACAGGTCTGCCATCTGTGTCTGTTACATGTACATCTACCGTAATTTCACTTCTGTCCTTAAATTTTTTAGGGTTAATTTTTGCTGTAATAACCAATTCATCTTGATTATTGATGAATGCGATCCGCTCACACCATGGCTTTTTTTGAGCATCAAAGAGGGTGAGGGTCATAATCCCACTGGGCAGTTTACTTTTTGGAATCTCAAAATTCACCACAGACTGGTCTTCAAAATCAAATTTGCCTTGGTAGTATTTTTTATTGTTGATATGCCCAATGACATAGAAAGACCTTTCTCTCAATGTTTCGGTAGCCTGGATTTTTACCTGAATACTTTTAGGGTTTACATTGTAGACGGTAATGGCATATCCTTCATTCATAACTTTTGGGAAGGGATATATGGAACCGTCGCTAAGGATTACCGAATATTGTTCCCCGACCAAGGGCTTTAGAGTGAAAAATCCAGACCCTCTATCTATCGTGGCCAGAGTGGCAATAAAATTACCTTTCGAATCGACTAATTGTCCTTTTATATTTCTTTCAAGCCCATCGTTTCCAATAGCTTTAAAAGCTACTTGCCCTACCAAATTGGCTACCAAGTGCCCTCCTTCAGGGAAGAATTGCAGATCAATTTTATCTTCCTTTGGGATAGCTGCAATTGGGGTACTTTTTTCATTAAGAACCTTTATGGTCTTGGTGAAGAAGAAATCTTGATCAAAATTTCGCATCCAATTGGTATAGGACCGCAATTGATAATTACCAGAAGGAAGGCTTTGGGGCAAATCTATTGAACCTATGGCCTTGCCATTTACAACTTCATGGGTTTGTGATAGCACTATTTCATTTTTTGGACCAATTAGATCCACATGTAGTACCCTACTACCTAAAGAAAAATGGTGATACTGACCCAAAACCGTATATCCAGTGTACCACATGGTCTCGCCTGATGCCATTATTTCTTTGTCCGTATGCAGAAAAACTTTTTCAATGGGGTTGTAATTGTTATATCGGTTGATCCAGAGTGACAAATCTTTAATAAATACGTCATTGGTTAGGTCGGATTGGATCAATGCCACTTGATCTTTGCTATTAAGGAAAATGGAGCCAAAGGCACCCACTTTTGCGAAGGATGCAATTACCTCTTCCTCTACAAGGGTCCTTTTTACAATGGGGTTGTCTATCCAAAATTTTTCATCATATCCAATTTCATCTAGTTTTTGCCAGTCGCTTTTATTTTTTCCGAATTGTCCGCCTAATTTTTTTCTGGATGTAGGGGTGTAATGTTCAAAAAAAGTAAGATTTGAGGAAGATTTGGTATGAAATTCCAATTTGTCATTTAAATAGTAGTCAAATTCTTGGTTTATATTTATATAATCTATGGAAGCATTGTTCTCGTTTTCCTGCTTATATGCTATTTCAAAAGAGATATTATAGTCTTTCCATACATTGTTGTTATTTTTCACTAGTTGCACAAATTTTAAATCGTCATGGGAAAGACTGCCAGTAATCTTTAGGATTTCGTAGGTTTTAACGTTAATGTACAACTCTGCCTCGAAGGTTGGGGTTTTGTTGGTTTTTATGGGCCTGAGCTTTAAAACCGCAATTTTATCATTGCTGGATTGTATGTATTCCATTAGGTAAATATCATAAAAGACTTCCAAAGCAGGATGCATGGGAAAAATTACCTCTTCGGTGTTGGGTTGAAATGGAGAAATCAATCGAGTTAACAGGGTGTAGTTTCTGTTGTGCAGGCCTCCGGGCTGTAGTGCATATCTACCTTCAATTATATCCCAATCTTCTATACCTTTGGCGTTATAACGTATGTCATAGATTATTTCGGAAAACTCGGAATACTGATCTCCATTTTTCGATTTTTGTCGGTAAAAGGCCCTACCGTAATTGGATTTGGAAGATTGGCTATTCGCTTTTTGAAATGCTTTTTTAGCCAATTCCATGGCATAAGGGTCTTTTTGGGAGGCCATTACAGTAACCTCTTCAAGTATATTGGTCAAGGGAGTTAGTTCAACTAGCAGGTTGCTAGGTTGCGAAATTTCAAGGGTAAATTTGTCGTAGTTTATATGGGAAAATAGAATTTTGGCGGGCAAGGAATCCAATTGTATCACAAACTCCCCCAATTCATTGCTTGCTGTTCCCCATGGAGAGGATGCAATTCCAATATTGCAAAAGGGTATTGCTTTCCCTGTTGCTTTATCTATAACCTTTCCGTTTATTTTAGGTTGTTGGGATATGTTAGGGCCAACCATGGCCACTACCTCGGAATAACTTTTGGGAGTGCCAAACAGCACAATAGTATATAGCCAAACAGTGGAGAATATTATATAATGGGTAATTCGTGCCATTGCTTCCTTTATAGGAGCATTAAGTTACGAACTAAATATTAAATTGGACAGGTGATGGCCAAAAATCAATATCCTACCTTCATCCTTACCCTTTCCAGCACCCCATCGGCCACTTTCTTGGCTTTTTTGGCGCCAAAGGCCAAGGCATCATCCAGTTCGTTTAAATTGTTCATATAATAATCGAACTTTTCCCTAGCCTCACCAAAGCGTTCCATTATCACTTCATATAGCGCTTGTTTGGCATGACCGTAGCCATAGTTGCCGTTGATATAATTGGACCGCATTTCGGAAACTTGATTTTCTGAAGCCAAGATTTTATAAAGGGCAAATACATTATCCGTATCTGGATTTTTAGGGGCTTCCATAGGGGTACTGTCCGTCTGTATGCCCATAATCTGTTTGCGAAGTTGTTTATCCGTTTGAAAAAGGCTTATCAAATTTCCTTGGCTTTTGCTCATTTTGGAGCCATCGGTGCCAGGGATATACTTGGTCTCTTCTTGTACCTTGCCTTCAGGGATTACAAAGGTTTCCCCCAATTGGGCATGGAATCTTGAGGCCACATCCCGGGTCATTTCCAAGTGCTGCATTTGATCCTTGCCAACAGGGACTATCTCAGCATCGTATAGAAGTATATCCGCAGCCATTAACATGGGATAAAAGAACAAACCGGCATTCACATCGTCAAGGCGGTCGGCCTTATCCTTAAATGAGTGTGCTAAGGTCAGTCTTTGGTAGGGAAAAAAACAGCTTAGGTACCAAGCCAGTTCTGTGGTCTGGGGTATATCACTCTGACGGTAGAAAGCGGTTTTATTAATGTCCAGGCCAAATGCCAACCAGGTAGCTGCCACCGCATAAGTATTTTTCCGCAATTGCTCGCCATTCTTAATTTGGGTCAGTGAGTGCATATCCGCAATAAAGAGAAAGGAATCGTTTGCAGGATTGTTCGCCATTTCTATTGCTGGGATGATCGCTCCCAAAATATTCCCAAGATGAGGGGTTCCTGTACTTTGTATACCAGTTAAAATTCTTGCCATTATTTTATTTTCAAAGAAGGCAAAGGTAAAAGAAATTCTAAAGAAGGACTAAAATTATTACTTTTGACCGCATGCTATCATTCTTAAAAAAAATAGGCCATACGCTCTACCGGATTTGGTTCTATATTTTAGTGGTTTTGCCCATTTTAATAATGTTTCCTTTCTTGGTGATTTTTACCATTTCCGAGAAGACTTACCCACAGTTCTTTTGGATGGCTCGTAATATTTGGGCCAACACTATTCTTTATGGTATGGGGTGTTTTCCAGTAATTAAATGGGAGCAAAAGCTCAAAAAGGGAGAAAGCTATATGTTGGTGTCCAATCATACCAGTATGTTGGATATTATGCTGATGTTAAAAGTTAGTAAAAATCCTTTTGTTTTTATCGGGAAGAAGGAATTGGTGAATATACCGCTGTTTGGATTCTTCTATAAAAGGGTATGTATTTTGGTAGATAGGGAGAGCGCCAAAAGTAGGACTGCGGTATACAGAAGAGCACAAAAAAGATTACAACAGGGCTTGAGTATATGTATTTTTCCAGAAGGCGGGGTGCCCGATGAGCATATTATTTTGGACGATTTTAAGGATGGAGCATTTAAAATGGCCATTGCGCATAACATTCCGGTCGTGCCCATGACATTTTATGACAACAAAAAGCGGTTTTCCTTTACTTTTTATAGCGGTTTTCCTGGAAGGTTACGTGTAAGGGTACATAAATTTTTTGCCACTCATAATCTTAAAGAGCTGGATAAGATTAAGCTTCGGGAATCGGTCAGAGAGGTAATACTGAATGATCTGGAGCATTCCAGCTAGTCTTTCAATTCCCGGTATAATAACTTTATTTAGGATTAAAACTTCAAAGTAAATCCACTGTAGACACCCAAGGAATAGGGGTTAAAATTGCCCGATGTATTCGAAAAAGTGTTCAGTTGATATTTAAAAACCGGCTCAACATTAAATTTAAGCTTAGGAGTAAACTTATAATCCAGCCCTAGACCAACGTTGGTACTAAAATTAACGGAATTAACATTGTTGGCCTCCCCAAACTCTGTAGTCTGCCCACTGGATTCCAACACTACGGAATTATCCGTTAGAAATAGTGAACTTACTCCCCCTATAATATTGACGCCAAATTTACGGTCCAGGAGAGCATAATTTAATTCCAAGGGTACCTCCAAGTAACCCATTTGTTGCCCCATTGTTCCTAAGCGGGTAGGGTTTTTACCGGTTACATCCAAAGCGAATACGGATCCGGGTTTGGGAATTACATTTTCGCTATTAGGATTGTTCAAAATGATGGATTGGGAGTCATTGGAATAATTAATATTACTTATTTGGTTACCGGATGAAGCGTTAAAGGACGATGTAAAGGATACGTCGTTGGTGTCATAACCATAATCTACCTTATGGATACCGGAACGCACGCTTAGTTTTTTAGAAATTTCGTAAGCTACGGTAATACCGTAGCTTAGGGTTACTCCTCCCGTTTTGCTATTGGAGGCAAGAATAGAATTTATTGGGGATCCCTCACCCAAACCATTAAAGTAAACAGGAGCAATACTTGGACCTGCTGACCATTTTCCACTGCGGGATTCATCAACTTCTACGATCTCATTTTCTTCGATGGCCTCTAAAATAGATTTTTTATTTGATTGAGGGTCCTCAGAGGTCACCTCCGGAGTTTTCCCAATAGGGTTGTTTGCCTTGTTTTCTTGATGTACAATGGCTTCCTCAACTGGGATAGACAGCTTCTTAGAGGGTAATGCTTCATCTTCTTGTTCAGGTTGAACTGTAAAGGACGGGTCTTGCCCTGCATTATTATCAAGATTCTTTGTATCCGAACCATTTACTACCAATTCCTTGGGGCTTGGGTGGGTTGTAATAGCGTTCTTTTGACCTTTTCCCGGGGCATTATTTTTTGTGTTGCCTTCGGCAACTATGCTTTCTTGGTTCGGCAAAGAAGTGGTAATTTTTTCCTCAGCCTTTAGGCGTGAGGTTTTAATTGTATTTTCCTCTGTAGTTTTCCCTTCGTCACCTGTGATGCTGGTAGCTTCAATGGAAGATTCCTTAAAAATATTGGCGTCCTTGGCACTTCGGGTTTTATTTTCTACATCCGTAATAATGGGGGATACCGATTCGGAAGTGGAAAAAGGATCGATCGCAAAAAATAGGATGGCAAGTATTGCTGCCGCTCCACCAATTTTCCACCAAAGGGGAATAAGCTTGCGGGATCGTTTCTTATTATCCAAGGAAGCGGCTATGGAATTCCAAACTTTTTCGTCAGGAATTTCTTGGAAGTTGGCCAACTTCTCTTGAAATAATTTGTCTAAATTATTTTCACTCATGTTTTCAATTGTTCAGCAGAAATTGTAATCAGGAAGGTTTACCCTTCCATTATAATTCCAGCTTTATTTGCCTCAATTTTTTCTTTTAATATCATTCTTGCCCTGGCAAGATTGGATTTGGAAGTCCCTAGGGACGTTCCCAACATTTCACTGATCTCTTTGTGGCTATAGCCATCCAACACATAAAGGTTGAAGGTTAAGCGGTATTTATTGGGAAGCTCTTGCACATAACTTAGCAAGGTTGCCAAATCCAGGTTTATATAACCTGAATCTTCTGGTATTTCATCCTCTATATTATCTGTAACCAGTGTTAATGTTTCCTCTTTTCTATATTTTTGAAGTACTGTATTTACAGTAATACGTTTGATCCAGCCTTCAAATGAACCTTGGTGTTTGAATTGTTCAATTTTACTGTAGATAGTCATAAAACTATCATGCAGATTGTCTTCAGCCTCCGTTTTATTGCGCGAGTATTTGAGACAAATACCGAACAGTATCCGGGAATAGTCCCGGTATAACTGTTCTTGTGCTTGTCTGTTCCCCTTTTTGCAATTATTTATGAGCTCTACCAGATTACTCAAAATATGGATTGGGTTATTTACTAATTCTTTAAATTGGTCGTGCCCATATCACTTTCGGGTGCTATTATGGCCGAACTATCTTCATTAACAGGTACAGTAATTTCTAAATATGTTGGCTCACCACTGGCGTCCTCACCGGTCCAATATCTAAATAAATAGGGCTCATCATATAAGACCTCAAAGTTGAATGTTGCCACTAAGTCCTCCCCATTACCTGTACATTCTTCCTCGTCGTCTTCAATAACAGTACCAATAGTAACCACTTTTCTAGTGGTTAAATCTTCTTTTACTACGTCAAAACCTTCGAAAAAGGTACAATTATTCGGTCTAAAGTAAGTAACTTTTATTTTATAGATTTCACCGTAATCAAATGCCTCCGGCATTTCTACAGATTTTACCTGTAATGCTTCAAAATGATAGTTAACATCATCATCTATATCGCAAGATGTGAATAGTGTAAAAGAGGCAACAAGCAGCAAAAAGAATACTCGTTTCATGTTCTTAATATTTAAGTTGTTTTATTATGATTTTGGAAACCATTTTTCCCTAAAAAATATGAATTGACATAATTTAATTTTTAGGGGCAAGTCGGTTTCATAACAATTGCTTTTGTTATTAAGATGTAAAGGGGAAATAAAGGTTGCGTGGAGAAATAAAAAATCCCGATTTAATCGGGATTTTAAGGGTTATGACTTTACTGTTTTGATGGCTTCTTTAATTTTGCCTTCCAGTTCTTCGAGTAGTTCGGGATTGTCCAGTAGTAAACTTTTAACGGCATCCCTGCCTTGGCCAAGCTTGGTATCACCATAACTAAACCAGGATCCACTTTTCTTAATAATTTCAAATTCAACGCCCATGTCGATTATCTCCCCTACTTTGGAAATACCTTCCCCGTACATAATATCGAATTCGGCGGTCCTGAATGGTGGGGCAACCTTGTTCTTTACCACTTTTACTCGGGTCTTGTTTCCTTGAACGCCACCATCGGTATCTTTAATTTGGGTAGATCTTCTAATATCCAAACGTACGGAAGCATAAAATTTAAGGGCATTACCACCAGTGGTGGTTTCCGGATTTCCGAACATTACCCCAATTTTTTCACGTAATTGGTTAATGAAGATTACAGTACAATTTGTTTTGCTGATAGAACCGGTAAGTTTTCGCAGTGCCTGAGACATCAAACGGGCATGAAGCCCCATTTTTGAATCGCCCATTTCGCCTTCAATTTCACTTTTCGGTGTCAATGCGGCAACAGAGTCAATAACTACGATGTCGATGGCACCTGAGCGAATTAGATTATCGGCAATCTCTAAAGCTTGTTCTCCGTGGTCGGGTTGGGAAATGATGAGGTTATCAATATCTACTCCTAGTTTTTGGGCGTAAAAACGGTCAAAGGCATGTTCCGCATCAATAAAAGCTGCGATACCTCCATTTTTTTGGGCCTCTGCCATGGCGTGAAGCGTAAGAGTAGTTTTACCGGAGGATTCAGGTCCGTAAATTTCGATTACCCTACCTCGTGGATAACCTCCAACACCTAGTGCCACATCCAATCCCAAAGAACCCGAAGAAATCACTTCAACGTCCTGTACTACACTATCGCCCATTTTCATTACGGCACCCTTGCCGTAAGTTTTATCCAATTTATCCAGGGTTAGTTTAAGTGCTTTTAATTTTGCGTCTTTTTCGGAACTCATTTTCATATCATATTAGGGACGCTAAAATACCAATTCTTTTTGCATAAAACCACCTATGGCAAGTATTTTATATGAAGAAATTAGGGGGTTATTTTATTTTTATTGAAATTATTTCGAGGTTTCAATTATTGAGAAAGGTCCTAATTTAAAAGGGTTGACGGACTATGCCTTTGCAATTTTAGCAGTATGCCGCTAATTGTGTTCAATATTTTGCGAATTTGTACGCAACCTTTTTCAATTTATGTCATCTAAAAATTAACTAACTCAAATTAGGTTGCTTATTGTTCTGGTAAAACAATAAGGGTTGTGGGTCAATATTTTATTTTTATTCTATGAAAAAGAAAAAACAATATTGACCTTAAAAAGGGTCTTGATATTTTCAGGATCCTTTTTTATTTTAATATACTTAGCTCTTATTAATTCTGCCCGCTAAAAGTTTTAATTTATATTTTTTTGTTCAATCTTCTTCAATTGGGATTCAAAAAACAGGTATAATTCTTTTAAACCCGACCTATAAATCCTATTTTTGCGCCATAAAATATTTCTTTAACTTAAAATATTAGTATAGCATGCAACTGTACAATACCTTAAGTGCAAAGGAGAGAGAGGTCCTTATAGAGGAGGCAGGATTGGAACGTCTTACCATTTCTTTCTATCAATATGCACGTATTGGCAATCCTTCAATTTTTCGAAACCATTTATTTATTCATTGGAACGAATTGGATGTTTTGGGCCGTATTTATGTAGCCCATGAAGGCATTAATGCCCAATTATCTGTTCCAGCCGAAAATTTCAAGGCCTTTAAGTCACACTTGGACAGCATCACCTTTTTGGAAAATGTAAGGTTGAATATCGCCATAGAACAGGATAATAAATCATTTTTAAAATTAAAGGTCAAGGTTCGGGAAAAGATTGTTGCCGATGGATTGAATGATGATTCCTTTGATGTTACCAATAAGGGAATTCATGTGGATGCCATTAAGTTTAACGAACTTATTGAGGATTCGGATACCATTTTGGTAGATATGCGCAATCATTATGAAAGTGAAATAGGGCATTTTAAAAATGCCATTACCCCGGATGTGGATACCTTTAGGGATTCATTGGATATCATTGAAAAGGATTTGGCAGACCACAAGGAGGATAAAAAATTGGTCATGTACTGTACGGGTGGTATAAGGTGCGAAAAGGCCAGCGCCTATTATAGACATAAAGGTTTTAAAAACGTATATCAGCTGGAAGGGGGTATTATAGAATATACGCGTCAGGTTAATAACCTGAATTTGGAAAATAAATTTTTAGGCAAGAATTTCGTTTTTGACCACCGTAGGGGGGAGAGGATAACCGATGATGTCATCGCCAATTGCCATCAATGTGGCAACCCCTGTGACAACCATGTAAATTGTGCCAATGAGGCATGCCATCTACTTTTTATTCAATGCGATTCCTGTGCAGAGGCCATGAACAATTGTTGTTCGGTAGATTGCAAGGAGATTCATGAACTACCTTTTGAAGAACAGAAAAAATTGAGGAAAGGAAAAGTGGTGAGCAACAAGATTTTTAAAAAGGGTCGTTCTGAGGTTTTAAAGTACAAGAAGTAATTCCCAACATAAAAAATCCGTTGTCTGGACCTCGCGGCCATAGTCCTTGCTTCCAAAACTTCAAAAATGGTTTTTTCTAGTGTTTCATTGGGTTTTGGAAACCAATTCAAAGCAATGGACTCTGTTTAAATAACTGGGAAATATTCCGTTTTAAGGCAGATATTAAGTTAAAAATCTTCTGCTTTGGGTCTTTTTTCACTGTTTTAAGGGAGCTTTGCGCGGACAACGAAACTCTTTCTTTTCATCGCATTAAAAAAACACTATCTTTACGTTTAATAATTTTATGAACCTTTTTTAGTAAAAGTGTTACATTTTTACTAAACCAAGATACGAAATATGGGTTGTAGCAGTTGTTCAACCGGTAAGGACGGACAGCCTAAAGGATGCAAGAACAATGGTACTTGTGGCACCGATGGCTGTAATAAATTGACGGTATTTGATTGGCTTTCCAATATGTCACTGCCAAATGGGGAAAAACCATTTGATTGTGTGGAAGTCCGTTTTAAAAATAGTAGAAAAGAATTCTTTAGAAATTCCGAAAATCTTTCACTTTCCATTGGCGATATAGTGGCTACACAGGCCACTTCCGGTCATGACGTGGGTATGGTTACCCTTACGGGAGAATTGGTAAGAGTACAAATGAAAAAGAAGAAGGAAGATTATAACAATCCGGAGCTTCCCAAACTTTACCGAAAGGCTTCCCAAAAGGATATCGACATTTGGCAAAAATGTAGGGACAGGGAAGAGGAAATTAAGAAAAGGGCCAGGGAAATCGCCATTGTACTTAAGTTGCAGATGAAAATTTCCGATGTGGAATTTCAGGGAGATGGTTCCAAGGCTACCTTCTATTATACCGCGGAAGAGCGTGTGGATTTCCGTCAGTTGATCAAGGACATGGCCAAAGCATTTGGTATCCGAATAGAAATGAGGCAAATTGGCTACCGCCAGGAAGCCCAACGTTTAGGTGGAATAGGTTCTTGCGGTAGGGAATTGTGCTGCTCTACATGGCTAACCGATTTTAGATCCGTAAGCACATCTGCGGCCCGTTATCAGCAACTTTCCCTTAATCCACAAAAACTGGCAGGACAATGTGGAAAACTTAAATGTTGCCTGAATTACGAATTGGATGTTTATTTGGATGCCTTAAAGGATTTTCCTGGGCAGGATACCAAATTATTTACGGAAAAGGGGATGGCTTTTTGCCAGAAGGTAGATATTTTCAAAGCCTCACTTTGGTTTTCCTATAAGGACGAACCTGCCAATTGGCATGTCTTGTCCAAAGATCAGGTGCTGGAGGTGATGGAAAAAAACAAAAAGAGGGAAAAAGTAGCGAGTTTGGAGGAATATGCTGTGGACAACGTTCAAGAAGTTGAAAAGGTTTTTGAAAATGTGGTAGGGCAGGATAGCTTAACCCGATTCGACACCCCTAAGAAAAGAAGGTCCAACAGGAATAACAAGAAAAAGAAGCGAAGCAATTATAAAAAAAGGCCTACCAACAATGCTTAAGAGTTTAGGTGTATTTTTTTTAGTAATTTTTATGGTTTCTTGCGATAAGCAAACCGTAAAATCCGAATATAGTCCAACAAAAAATGGGCGGTGGAACAAGGATAGCGTGGCAAAATTTTCCTTCCAAGAACTGGATACCCTTCAAAAGTATAATATGTTCATCAATCTGAGAAACGATGGGACATACCCTTATAGCAACCTTTTTCTAATTGCGGAGTTAAAATTTCCCAACGGCGATGTAGTGCGGGATACCTTGGAATATGAAATGGCAAAACCGGACGGACAGTGGTTGGGTACAGGTTATGGTAGTTTAAAGGAAAACAAATTATGGTATAAAGAAAACATCGTTTTCCCGTCTTCGGGCGTATATACCTTAGAAATTTCCCATGCCATGCGTAAAAATGGGCAAGTAGATGGAATTGTCGAATTGGAAGGTATCACCGATGTGGGTTACCTAATCGAAAAAAGTAATCAGTAAGCTTATGGCAACAGCTACCAAAAAGAAGAAAAAAAGCAACAACAATTTTTTTAAGTTCATAAAATGGTTTTGGATTCTCTTTTTTATAGGGGTTATTTCCGGAGTTATGATTTTCCTTTTGGCTTCCTGGGGTGCCTTTGGAGCCATGCCGGAATATGAGCGCTTGGAGAATCCGCAGACCAATTTGGCCAGTGAAATTATTTCCTCTGATGGAGAGACTTTGGGCAAATTTTATTTGGATGACAATAGGACCGATGTGGCCTACGAAGAGTTGCCGAAAACTTTGGTGCAGGCCTTGGTGGCCACCGAAGATGCCCGTTATTATGAGCACTCCGGAATAGATGCTAGGGGAACTCTAAGGGCTTTTGCCTATTTGGGTAAAAAGGGAGGGGCCAGTACCATATCCCAACAATTGGCGAGACAATTGTTTGTAGGTGTACGTTCCAAAAATATTTTTGAAACCATTACCCAAAAAATAAAGGAATGGGTGCTTGCCATAAGGTTGGAGCGCAGCTATACCAAGGAAGAAATCGTTAAGATGTATCTTAACATTTACGATTTTAATTATAATGCTGATGGTATCAGATCTGCCTCACGTATTTATTTTGGCAAAGAGCCCAAAAATCTAAAAATAGAAGAATCAGCGGTTTTGGTGGGGATGCTTAAGAACTCTTCATATTATAATCCTATACGACGGGAAGAATTGGTCTTAAATCGTAGAAATACGGTCTTGTCCCAGATGGCTAAATATGATTTTATAACGGAAAATCAAAAGGATTCCTTACAGGCCTTAAAAATGGATATTAATTTTAGTCCTGAATCACATAGAGAGGGATTGGCTACTTATTTCCGGATGTACCTTCAGGGTTTCATGAACAAATGGATCAAGAAAAACCCGAAACCCGCTTTAAAAGGGGAAAGTGATCAATGGAACATATATTTGGATGGACTTCGCATTTATACCACTATAGATTCGCGCATGCAAAGAAATGCTGAGGATGCCGTAGCCGAGCATATGAAAAGATTACAGGCCGAGTTTTTTCATCAAAACACACCTGATCGTAATAAAACGGCTCCCTTTATAGAAGAGGTGCCAGGGGAAATAGCAGGTATTATGGAGAGGGCCATAAAATCCTCTCATAGGTGGCATAACCTCAAAGATCAAGGGAAAAGTGAAAAAGAAATAAGGGCTTCCTTTAACGAGCCGGTAGAAATGACCGTTTTTGATTGGAATAGCGATACCAAGGAAAAAGATACATTAATGACACCAATGGACTCTATTAAGTATTATAAGTCCTTTCTTAAGACGGCGATGATGTCTATGGAACCACAAACGGGACATGTAAAGGCTTGGGTAGGGGGTATAGACTATAAGCATTTTCAGTATGACAATGTTATCCAAGGAGCAAGGCAGGTAGGCTCTACATTTAAACCTTTTGTTTATGCAGCGGCCATTGACCAATTGCGTCTTTCGCCTTGTGATGCGCTTCCGGATAATCGATATTGCATTGAGGCCAATAAACACGGAAATCCAGACCCATGGTGTCCAAAGAATTCCGATGGTAAGTACTCTGGGGAAATGTTAACACTCAAGAATGCCTTGGCTAATTCCGTTAACACTATTACTGCCCAATTAATAGATAGGGTGGGTCCCAAGGCGGTGGTGTCCATAGCCAAAAATCTGGGAATTACAGGGGATATACCTGAGGTACCTTCTATTGCCTTGGGAACTGCAGACCTAAATGTGTATGAGATGGTGGGAGCCTATGGTACCTTTGCCAATCAAGGGGTTTATGTTAAACCTGTTATGGTAACCAGGATAGAGGACAAGAATGGTACGGTATTGTACGAGTATGTACCGGAGACAAAAGATGTTTTAAGCAAGGATGTATCCTACGCCATGCTAGACCTTATGTCAGGGGTAACACAAGGAGGCTCTGGGACAAGATTAAGGACCACTGGAGCAGAGAAATATAGACCTGAGTATAAGGAGATCATAACTGGTTATCCTTATGAATTTAAAAATCCCATTGCCGGTAAAACGGGAACTACCCAGAATCAAAGTGATGGTTGGTTTATGGGGATGGTGCCTAACTTGGTAACGGGAGTTTGGGTTGGTGGAGATGACAAAGCAGTTCATTTTAAGACCATAACCTACGGACAGGGAGCTTCCATGGCTTTACCAATATGGGGCTTGTATATGAAAAAGAATTATGCCAACAAGGATTTGGGTGTTTCCGAGGGAGAATTTGAAAAGCCCGAGAATTTATCTATTAACGTAGATTGCACCAAGACATCTACCGACGAAGACAAAAACATAGATTTGGAAGACGATTTGGATTTTTAGTATTATAAAAATTTACAGCTTTAAATGCCCTTGCTTTTATCCAAAAGTAGAGGGCATTTTTCGTTAAAAACCCGTATTTTAGAGAGAGAAAGAAAATAGGTTTAATTAAGTCGGTTTTATATGATACGAAAAACAGTTGCCAACGTGGAGAAGGCTTTGGAAGGAGTAAAGGACGGTATGACTTTAATGCTGGGAGGATTTGGATTATGTGGTATCCCTGAAAATGCAATTGCAGCATTGGTGAAGATGGGGGTCAAGGATTTAACCTGTATTTCCAATAATGCCGGAGTGGACGATTTTGGTCTTGGGCTCTTGTTGCACAAAAGACAGATAAAGAAAATGATTTCCTCCTATGTTGGGGAGAATGATGAGTTTGAACGGCAAATGTTGAGCGGGGAATTGGACGTAGAACTCACCCCTCAAGGAACTTTAGCGGAGAAATGTAGGGCTGCACAGGCCGGTTTCCCCGCTTTTTATACTCCGGCCGGATATGGAACGGAAGTGGCCGAAGGAAAGGAGACTAGGGAGTTTAATGGGAAGATGTATGTGCTGGAGGAGGCTTTTAAGGCCGATTTTTCCTTTGTAAAAGCTTGGAAAGGCGATGAGGCAGGAAATTTAATATTTAAAGGTACCTCCCGCAATTTTAATCCTGCCATGTGTGGTGCGGCCAGGATTACGGTTGCTGAGGTGGAAGAGTTGGTATCGGCAGGAGAATTGGACCCCAACCAAATCCATGTTCCGGGAATTTTTGTACAACGTATCTTCCAAGGAAAAAATTACGAGAAAAGAATTGAGCAGTTAACAGTACGGAAAGTTAATTAATCAATTGCTTAATTTAAAAATGTAACAATTGGGATATAATTTTGATGGGTGCTGATATAAACGAGAAAGTAAATCTGGGTTTAGATGTAAGGCTTTGTACTTTTCTGGTTTGTTAAATGTGTGCTTTGTTGTAATGGCCAAAGAGTTACTTTAACTTTAAATTCGTTATGATAAATGGGGAAAATGCTGTCGTTCAAAAATCCATCGATTTTGCCATAAGGATAGTTGAATTTTGCGAAGTTTAGAGGAGAAAAGAAAGTACGTTATTGCAACACAGTTGTTAAAAGCAGGTACAAGCATTGGTGCAAATATTCATGAAGCTCAAAACGCCGAAAGTAGGGCCGACTTTATTCATAAAATGAAAATTGCTGTCAAGGAGCTTGAGGAAACTAAATATTGGCTTGTTTTATGTGAACGGTCAAAGTCGTACCCTTTCGAAATCGATTTAAAAGAAAGCATTCATGAATTGGGGTTAATATTATATAAAATTATTAGCACCACTAAGAGGAATTCAAGATTGTAACCTAGGAACATCAAATTAATCTGTTGGTTAATTGGGAGATAGTCACATTAAATTATAGGCCAATTATTGAATTATTTAATTGATACATTGCTAAATTATAACCTTAATTATGTTGGATAAAAATGGAATAGCAAAGCGCATTGCAAAGGAAGTCAAAGACGGTTATTATGTGAACCTGGGAATAGGCATACCTACTTTGGTGGCCAATTTTGTAAGGGAGGATATCAGTGTGGAATTTCAAAGTGAAAACGGGGTGTTGGGAATGGGTCCCTTTCCTTTTGAAGGGGAAGAGGATGCCGATATCATCAACGCAGGCAAACAGACCATAACCACACTCCCTGGAGCCTCATTTTTCGACTCTGTAACGAGCTTTGGAATGATTCGGGGGCAACATGTAGACCTGACCATTTTGGGGGCCATGGAAGTCGCTGAAAACGGGGATATTGCCAATTGGAAAATTCCAGGTAAAATGGTCAAAGGAATGGGCGGCGCCATGGACCTGGTGGCCTCCGCAGAGAATATAATCGTTGCCATGATGCACACCAATAGGGCAGGAGAATCCAAGTTGTTGAAGAAATGCACTTTGCCATTGACGGGAGTTGGATGTGTAAAAAAAATTGTGACCAATTTGGCAGTACTGGATGTAACACCCAAGGGATTTAAATTGTTGGAAAGGGCACCTGGAATTAGTGTCGATGAAATAGTAAAGGCTACTGAAGGGAATTTAATTGTGGAAGGTGATATCCCAGAGATGAATATTTAGGTGGGATTGTTCAATTAGGGGTGTCAGATTTTATTGAATTTTTATTTTCTGACATATTTAAATAAACAGTCGTCATTTAACATTTTGGAAAGGGTTTATATCGATCAAAATAACTATTTTTATACGCATACAACAATTACTGCATGTTTCACAACAATTTTTTAAATGTTGCGTTAATCTGAATTATATTGCATTTAATAACAGAAGTTAAACCCCAAATTTAACAACTACTAAACCTTAATTACTATGGAAGCCCAAATTAACCACAGCCGTACACAAAAAGAAATTCAAGTTTATCGCAATGACTTTTTCACAGGCATTGTAAGATTGACTAAAAAATTATTTATGCTGTAGCATAAATCAATCATTTAAAAAGGGAGCACTACTTTAAAGTAGTGCTCCCTTTTTTGTTTTCAATCTAGTTGAAAATCGTAATTTTAAGAAGGAAAGAAAAGCATGAAATTACACATGAGGCCTTGTGTCAATAACGATTTGTGGGTTTTGGCCAATCTGGGCAGGAGGACGTTTATAGAGGCATTTGAAAAGGATAATAAGCCGGAAGATTTTAAGGAATATCTTGATTCTGCTTTTGGCGAGGAAAGGCTTATAAAGGAACTTCAGGATATGAATTCATCCTATTATTTTATTCATAAGGATTCCAGTTTGGTGGGATACATTAAATTGAATGAAAATGAATCCCAAACCGATATTAAGGATATTGATGCCATAGAGTTGGAGCGGATCTATGTATTAAGTGAATTTCAAGGCCAGGGAATTGGGGAGTGGATATTGGGGCAGGTGATATCCATTGCAAAAGCTAAAAATAGGTTATATGTGTGGCTTGGTGTTTGGGAGCACAACCCCAAGGCCATTAAATTTTATCAAAGATTGGGTTTTTATAAGTTTGGGAACCATCTGTATTTTATTGGTAAGGATGAGCAAACGGATTGGCTTTTGCGGCTGGACATTTAAATTTATGTTTCCATATAATAATATTGGTTAAATCTTGCTGAGAATTTCAGTAGCCCTTTCCAAAGTTTCGTTGGTTTTGGCAAAACAGAATCTCAATAGGTGTTTGTCGATTCCTTTGGTGTTGAATCCGGAAATGGGAATGCTGGCTATTTGGTGTTTCGTTACCAGACGTTCGGCGAAGACTTCGTCAGGTTCTTGGGTAATATTGTTATAATCCACTAATTGAAAATAAGTTCCTTTGGAGGGTTTTATTTTAAATCTTGAAGTAGATATTCCTTTAAGAAACAGATCTCGCTTTTCTTGATAAAATTGGTTTAAACCCAAATAGTGTTGAGGTTCTTTTAAATATGAGGCTAGGGCTTTTTGAACAGCATGGTCCGCACTAAACACGTTGAATTGATGCGTTTTTCGGAATTCGTGCATCAGTTCGGCCGGACCCGCGCAATAGCCCATTTTCCAGCCGGTTATGTGAAAGGTTTTTCCAAAGGAACCGCATACAAAGGTGCGGGAGGCGAGGCCGTCATATTTTGAAGCACTTTCATGCTCAAGGCCGTCAAAGATTATATGTTCGTACACTTCATCGCTTATAACAATTATATCAGTATTTTTAAGACACTTTTGCAATTCAAGCATATCCTCTTTAGAGAAAATGGTACCGCTGGGATTATGTGGAGTGTTTATTATGACCATTTTGGTCCTTGGTGTAATTTTGGAACGGAAAACCTCCCAATCTATCTTAAAATCGGCATTGTTTAATTGAACAAAAACGGGAACTCCCCCATTGACTTCAATGGCAGGCTCATAACAATCATAAGCTGGTTTAATTACTATTACCTCATCACCATTGCCGACAAAGGCCGTAATTATGGTAAAAATGGCCTGTGTGGCCCCGATGGTGACGGTTATTTCGCTGTCCGGATTATAGTGTCTACCATAAAGTTGTTCAATCTTGGTTGCAATCATTTCGCGCAGTTCCATTACTCCTGCCATAGGAGCGTATTGATTGTACCCCTGTTTCATGGCCTGTGTTACCAAATCTATCAAGGAAGGATCGGGCTCAAAATTGGGGAAGCCTTGCGAAAGATTTATGGCGTTGTGTTTCTGCGCCAAACGCCCCATTGTGGTAAAAATCGTAGTTTTTACTTGGGGAAGTTTAGAGACAATTTTGAGATTATATTTAGGCATTTGAGATCAATTGCATTTGTTATAGCTATATCAGGATTGCTGTGATTGTAAATGGAAAATAACCTGATTTAGACATTGGTCCAGTTCTTTCTTAATTTCTCTTTCCCAAAATCTAAAAACGGTATAGCCCTGTTGTTGTAGCTCTTGGTTCACTTCCTTATCCCGTTGAATATTACGTTCAATTTTTGGAATCCAGAACTCTTTGTTCGTTTTAATTTTTTGTTTCCTTTCTTCCCATTTATAACCGTGCCAGTATTCCCCATCAATAAAAATAACGGTTCTGTACTTTTTTAGTACTATATCCGGTTTGCCGATCAACTTCCTGTAGTCTATCCTATATCGGAATCCTGCTGCCCAGAGGGCCTTTCTAAATTTCAATTCGGGTATGGTGTTTTTGCCCCGGATCTTTCCCATCATCTTGGAACGTTCCGGCGTGGTATAAAAGCCGGACTCTTCATTAAAACGCGGAACTATTATCCGTTCTTCCTTATATTCTTTCTTCATACTTAAAGATACTGGATTTTTAAAATATGGATAAACAAAAACCCCATTCCTTAAAAGGGATGGGGTCTGTTTCCGTAGATTATATTTTAATCCGATCTATCCTTTTATACTGGCACTTAAATATTCCCTGTTCATGCGGGCAATGTTTTCCAAGGAAATTCCTTTTGGACATTCTACCTCGCAAGCACCTGTATTGGTACAATTTCCAAATCCTTCCAGATCCATTTGGCGCACCATATTTTGGACCCGCTCGGTTGCTTCAATACGACCTTGGGGCAATAAGGCATATTGGGAAACTTTAGCGGAGGTGAACAACATGGCACTGGCATTCTTACAGGCCGCCACACATGCACCACATCCAATACAAGCAGCGGCATAGAAACTATCGTCCGCATCTTCTTTGTTAATGGGAATGGCATTGGCATCCACGGTATGACCTGATGTATTCACTGAAATATAAGCTCCGGCCTGTTGGATACGGTCAAAAGCTGTTCTATCCACTATCAAGTCCTTAATAACTGGAAAAGCTTTGGCCCTAAAAGGTTCAATTACAATAGTATCCCCATCCTTGAACTTTCTCATGTGCAATTGACAGGTGGTTACCAAACGATCAGGACCATGGGGTTCTCCATTTATTTGAAGGGAACAAGATCCGCATATACCTTCCCTACAATCGTGGTCAAATTCCACAGGCTCTTCTCCTTTGGTGATAAGATCTTCATTAAGAACATCCATCATTTCCAAAAAGGACATATCACCATCAATACCATCGATGGGATAATCCTTGATTTGGCCTTTTGTGCTGGCATCTTTCTGACGCCATATTTTTAGATTCAGCTTCATAGCTTTTGCTTTGTTTTATTAGTTGGCATTTGCATTGCCAACAGCGATAATCTATTTGTAACTTCTTGTTTTCAATTCAATGTTTTCATATATCAAATCTTCCTTATGAAGAACTGCATCTTTAGGCTCACCTTTATATTCCCAGGCCGAAACAAACTTAAAGTTTTTGTCATCCCTTAAAGCTTCACCTTCTGGAGTTTGGTATTCCTCACGGAAATGCCCCCCACAAGATTCGTTTCTGGTTAGGGCATCCTTTGCAAACAACTCTCCCAATTCCAAGAAATCGGCTACCCTACCGGCTTTTTCCAGTTCCTGATTTTTGGTATCTGGACTGCCAGGTACATTGACATTTTCCCAGAAATCGGCACGTAGGTCGGAAATTTCGTCTATGGCCTCCTGAAGCTCCTTGGCATTACGGGACATTCCACATTTGTTCCACATAATTTTACCCAATTTTTTGTGGTAATAATCAACGGAATGGGTGCCTTTACCGGCTTTTAATTTTGCTATTCTATCGCGAACTTCTTTTTCAACGGAATCAAACTCAGGCGAATCTGTCGGAATTTTTCCTGTCCTAATATCCTTGGAGAGGTAGTCTCCAATAGTGTAAGGTAAAACAAAGTATCCGTCCGCCAATCCCTGCATTAGAGCGGAAGCTCCCAAACGGTTGGCCCCGTGATCACTAAAGTTGGCTTCTCCGGCGGCATAACAACCTTCAATAGTGGTCTGTAGGTTGTAATCTACCCAAAGTCCTCCCATGGTATAATGTACCGCGGGATATATCTTCATTGGGGTTTTATATGGGTTTTCGTCCACGATTTTTTCATACATCTGGAAAAGGTTACCGTATTTGGCCTCTATAACCTCTTCCCCTAATTTACGGATGGTATTTTCATCCACATCCTTTAATCCAGAGGTCAACGCCTTTTCCTTACCATATCTCATGATGGCGGAGGCAAAATCCAAGTATACGGCTTCCCCAGTTTTGTTTACGCCAAAACCTGCATCACAACGTTCCTTGGCCGCTCTTGAGGCCACGTCACGTGGAACTAGGTTTCCAAAAGCGGGATACCTTCTTTCCAAAAAGTAATCCCTATCTTCCTCTTTAAGTTGGGTAGGCTTCAGTTGGCTATTTCTTATGGCCTCGGCATCTTTCAAATTTTTAGGGACCCAGATCCTACCATCGTTACGCAACGATTCCGACATCAATGTTAATTTAGACTGATGGTCACCGGATACAGGGATACAGGTAGGGTGTATCTGTGTGAAACATGGATTGGCAAAGAAAGCTCCTCTTTTGTGAGCTCTCCAAGCGGCCATTACGTTACTTCCCATAGCATTGGTAGAAAGGAAAAATACGTTGCCATAGCCACCGGTCGCCAAAACTACGGCATGGGCAGAGTGACGCTCAATTTCACCGGTAACCAAATTCCTGGCAATAATTCCACGGGCCTTCCCATCTACCTTCACTAGATCCATCATTTCATGACGGTTAAAGGATTGGATTTTACCTCTGTTAATCTGCCTGTTCATAGCTGAATAAGCACCTAGCAACAACTGCTGTCCGGTTTGTCCTTTGGCATAAAAAGTACGGGAAACCAATACTCCACCAAAAGATCGGTTGTCCAACAAACCACCATATTCGCGGGCAAAAGGAACTCCTTGTGCCACACATTGGTCAATAATATTCCCGGAGACTTCCGCCAAGCGGTAAACATTGGCTTCACGGGAACGATAATCACCACCTTTTATGGTATCGTAAAATAAGCGATAGTTGCTATCACCATCTCCCTGATAGTTTTTGGCTGCATTGATACCTCCTTGGGCAGCAATAGAATGTGCCCTTCTTGGAGAATCTTGATAGCAGAAAGTCTTTACGTTATAACCAAGCTCCGCAAAGGTTGCGGCGGCAGATCCTCCAGCAAGTCCAGTGCCCACTACGATAATGTCTATGTTTCGTTTGTTGGCAGGATTAACAAGGTCAATGTCGTTTTTATGTTTTGTCCATTTATCGGCCAAAGGACCAGATGGAATTTTAGAATCCAATATTCCCATAATTAATGTGTAATTGGGTTAAAATGATGATAAATTGCAATGATGGCAAACCCTAAGGGTATGGCAATCGCATAGATCTTTGTGAATTTTTTTATGCCTGGAGTGTATTTATTGTTTACCCCCATGGTTTGAAATGAAGAGGCAAAACCGTGTAACAAATGCAGGGCCAATAGGACAAAGGATATTACATACAATACTGTGCGCCATACAGGTTCAAATTTCTCTACCGTCTCGGCATAATATCTTGTAGGGTCTTCAGGATTGCTTTCTATATATTTATAGGTCATTTCATGTACCCAGAAATCATAGAAGTGCAACGCAAGGAAGGCCAAGATCACAGCACCTGAAATAATCATATTTCGCGATACCCATGGAGCGTTGGAACCTCCGTTGTACTTAACGTACTTTATTCCTCTAGCCTTATTGTTTTGGATCTCCAATACAAAACCCATTACAAAATGTACAATAACGCCAGCGATAAGAATCGGCTGTAGGAGGTATTGTACTAGGGGATTGTAGCCCATGAAATGAGACCATTCGTTAAAAGTGTCGGGGGCAATTACTGAAGTAATGTTGATTGTAAAATGTTGCCCAAGAAATAAGACCAAAAAAAGGCCAGATAAAGCCATTACTACTTTTCTGGCGATAGATGATTTTGTCAAACCACTCATTAGTTATTAGTTTTGATTGCAAATTTACTCCACAAACGAGTTATTAACAAACTTTGTTGAGGTTATGTGCGGTATTTAGAACCAATTTAAAGAAATCCACAATTATAGTGAGGAAATATTGGAAGATCTTTTTCATCCAACGTCAGAAATAGTTGGATAAAGGAAATGTTTTCCTTGAACTATCATTTTTAAGGTCTTGTAATTCAGTGACCATAGATAATTAGAATGGGGATTTGGAGAAAATGCTAGACCAAAATTTCGATATAATTGCTGTCTATCATGAAAGTTTTTTCGTGTTAAATTGATAAATTACTTAGGACAGGACTATACTTTTATTGGTATATGAACGTTAAAAACTAACCGAAATATAAATTAGGATAACTGGATGGTATTCTGGAAAAACTGGTCCTTTAATATTAAATTCTCTTTAATTGCGTTTTTTATAACTGCAATATTGGGCCTTTTAAGTATGGGGGCTCTGGGAGGATTGTTGTATTACCCTGTTTCTTTCCTGTTCGCATCCTATCCCACACTGAATGATTGGAGTGGCGACTGGGTGTGGCCAAGTGTTATAATGGTCGGGATGCTTTGGTCCTTTGGTTTTGTGTTTGGTGCGGTGGCCTGGTACTACATTCAAAAAATAACCCAATCCAAGGTCCTGCTTATTGCCGCATATCTGCTGATACTATGGTTATGGGCGGCAATGCTCTGGTGCTGGATGATTAAGGTCAATATAGATCAACTATCCTAGTGGCATTAAGAGCTAATTCTTGAAGGATTTTTAGAATTTTTGTCTGATGCCTAAAATTATCCCGTCAAGCCTATTTTTCCAATTCTGAGACAAACATTTTTGCCTGGGACTCAATAATGGCCTGAGCCTCTAAAATTGCTTTATCCAAAATCACAGCATTTTCCGGGGAGGCCAAGTCCGTTGTAGAGGCAATGGCCTTTATATACCAATCTTCCCACGCTTTTACTACAGCTA
This sequence comes from Arenibacter sp., assembly GCA_040216555.1. Taxonomy (GTDB): domain Bacteria; phylum Bacteroidota; class Bacteroidia; order Flavobacteriales; family Flavobacteriaceae; genus Arenibacter. Next base: position 196,532 of record JAVJOW010000032.1, on the reverse strand, counting down.
CCTCGCTTTCCACGGAATTTCCGGCTTTTATGGATTTATCGCTTAGTAAAAATTCCTCTGAAAGACGATTTGTTGCCGCATTCTGGACTATTTTAACGATATCCATTGCCGAATAGGAATCACCATTTACTAATGTTAAGGCGCTTGCCAAAGCTGCAATGCTTACATTTTTAAGGGTTTCTTGGGAGACTTTATCCAATCTGTCGTTATCGGTATGATAAAACTGATCCGTAAAATGCCAAAACAATAATCCGGGTATATTGCTGTCTAAAAATGGGGTATGATCACTGCCACCTTCATAGGGATTGGTATTTATCTCCCAATGAGCAACTTTCCCCTGTTTCAAAAAATTATGGATCATATAGTCATTTAGGTAATGCGGCTTCATATCTTCTAAGGTAAGCAGACTACCGCCCCACTCTGTATGTTTATCTTTTCCCCTAGTCCATATGGCGCTTGGATCCGGCATTCTTTCTATTAAAAACGAACCCCCTGTAATAGCCGTGTTTTCTCCGACCATATCCAAACTAAGACCCCATTTTATACCCTTAGCCCTTTTCTCATTTTCTTGAAGGTATCTTTTTGTGGAAATAATTTCATCACCCCAAATAAAGGTTATAGTTCTCTGGGCATCTATACTTTCATTCTTGATTAATTTGGCAGCCACTGTGGCCATTTCCAATTGGGCACCTACTCCACTTGCGTTATCGTTGGCACCTGGTTCCTGAACATGGGCGCTAAACACCAAGCGTTCCCCAGGCATTTCGGAACCCTTTATATCGGCAACCAAGGTTAGTTCCTCGGAGGGATATATTCTACTGGAAATAATTACCTTGGCATATACTTTTCCTTTTTCCAATGCCCTCTTTAGTTCTTCTTTTGCCCGATAGGAAAGGGCAATTCCCCAAGAGTTTTTAGGATCGAAAGTAAAGCTTCGGAATTGGATGGAATTTATATTTTTATCAGGCTTTAAATAGTCGGGATTATCATATGTGATTATGCCCAAGGCACCTTTCTTTAAAACCCCCTCTGTATAAATTTCGGGGCCATTTATTCCTGTAAAAATAATTTTCCCTTTTACCGAAATCTTTTGAAGGTCATCAATACCTTCAACATAAATAACCTCTGCGGTTGTTCCATTTTTTGGAGTCGAAATGGAATTTAAATAAACCATGTTCCTGTTGGAGGTGTAGGATAGCAATGGGGTATTTTCCCCAACAAGGGTAATGTTTGCATCCAAAATTTCCCAAGTGGGATGTTTCAAGGGCCTTTTTTCCAATCTGTAGGTAAAACGATCCGTATTGGATGCGTTTTCTTCCAAAACATAGCCTGCCGCTTCCAAGGATGCCGCCACTTTGTGGATGCTCTTATTAAAGCCTTCATTGCCTACCACCCTCCAAAATTGTTCTATGAACGCAGTGGTTTCATATGCCTGTTCCCCGCTGAGGTTGTTCCTAAGGATATCTAAATAATCGTCTGTGGTAACTGCAGAATTTTTTGTTTGTGCCCAGCTTAGGGTAATTAGGCTTATAAATAAAAAGAGTGGAATTTTAGTCATAACAATAGACAAATTTAAAGACCATATGAATAAAGGTACATGTCTCTTCTTCTCTACAAAATGGAAGGGCGAAGATATAATAATTTGGAGTTTCATAGCTTGGAAAGCACAGTTTTTAAAATTCATTTAACGGTTTGTGGGTAAAGCATTTCCTAATTATTAAATTTGACAATAAAAGTAGAAAAATGAAATATCAGCAAATAGATCACAACTTGTTTGTAAAGAACCGCAAGAAATTTATGGACAGAATGAAGCCAAAAAGTATTGCCGTTTTTAATTCCAATGACATTTATCCTATTGGTGCCGATAGCACCATGCCTTTTGAACAGAATAGGGATCTGTTTTATTTGAGTGGTGCCGATCAAGAGGAAACCATTTTGTTGTTGTTCCCTGATGCTCATGAGAAAAAGCACCGGGAGGTCCTGTTCGTGAGGGAGACCAATGCACACATTGCCGTGTGGGAAGGGGAAAAGTTGACCAAAGAAAAAGCCACGGTAGTTTCTGGTATCGAAACCATTTATTGGTTGACCGATTTTGATAAGATCTTTTATGATCTTATGACCGAAGTGGAAACGGTATATTTTAATACCAACGAGCATTACCGTCAGGCAGTGGAAACCCAAACTAGGGAAGATCGGTTTATTTTAAAATGTAAACAGGATTATCCTGCTCATTTATGGGCCAAAAGCAATCCGATTTTACAGGAGATTAGGGGGGTGAAGGAGCCAGAGGAAATAGCTATCATGCAAACAGCCTGTAATATTACGGAAAAGGGATTCCGGCGCCTATTACGATTTGTAAAGCCAGGGGTAATGGAATATGAAATCGAGGCCGAATTGCTACATGAATTTATCCGTAATAGGTCCAAGGGCTTTGCCTATACCCCTATTATTGCTTCGGGCAATAATGCCAATGTACTGCATTACATAGAAAACAACCGGGAATGTAAGGATGGGGATATGTTATTGATGGATGTAGCGGCCGAGTACGCCAATTATTCCAGCGATCTAACCCGTACCATTCCTGTCAACGGTAGGTTTGCCCCAAGACAGAAAGCCGTATATGAAGCAGTGTTGCGGGTTAAGAATGATGCTACAGCCATGTTGGTTCCTGGCACCATGTGGGCCGAATACCATAAGGAAGTGGGTAAATTAATGACTTCGGAGTTGTTGGGATTGGGTCTATTGGATAAGGCCGATGTACAAAATGAGGATAAGGACTGGCCCGCATATAAAAAGTACTTTATGCATGGCACCAGTCATCATATTGGGTTGAATACCCATGATTATGGGGCATTAAAAACACCTATGGTGGCCAATATGGTCTATACCGTGGAGCCAGGAATTTATATTCCGGAGGAAAAAATGGGGATTAGATTAGAAGACGATGTGGTAATCCAGGAAAAAGGGGCTCCTTTTAACCTAATGGCGAATATTCCAATTGAGGTGGAGGAGATTGAAGAGCTGATGAATGCTTAGAAATAAAATCCAATTCTTGGAGCGTAAAAAGGTTGTTTATAATGCAATAACCTAGCTAATAATTTAGTAGATCCCCGATGGCCCTGCCTCGGGGATTCTTTTTACCCATTCCTTGCCTGTGCTCCGTTTTTTGGGATAGTAAAGGTCACAACTGCTATTTGAAACTGTGCGAATCGAGGGAAAAACCAGAATTCCTCCTTTAGGTCAGGAATTTATTATTATTAAGGAGAGTTAAATTACCTTGTTTATTAATTCAAGTTCCGATAACTTCACATACCGACAGGGTGGGTTGTTTTAAAAACCGCAGCGGGAACATTGGAAATAATTATTTTATAGAATCCAAAATTGAATATAAATATGGATAATAAAAGAAGAAATTTCATTCGGGGTTTAGCACTCGCTCCAATGGTACTAGGAACAAGAAATATTATGGCTAGCTTTAACAATGAGCCTTTGGCCAAAAATAGACTACAATTTAGTGTCAATGCATTTTCCTTCAATTCCGTGTTAAGAAGTGGTGAAATGACATTTTATGATATGATGGAATTTGCTGCAAATATAGGTTTGGATGCCGTGGATCTGACTGGATATTATTTCTCGTCATACCCAGATCCCCCGTCGAATAGTGAACTTTTTGGATTAAAACGAAAAGCCTTGGAACTTGGTCTGAATATCGCTTGGACCGGGGTGAGAAATAACTTTGTTAACCCTGATGCGGATACCCGTAAGGTTGACAGCGCCATGATCAGAGAATGGTTAGCGGTTTCATCAAGTTTAGGAGCTACCATCATGAGGGTTTTTACAGGAAAATACAATGTTGATGATGGATTCTCAAAAAATGAAGTAAAGGAGTGGCTCGTAGATGAGTACAAAACCTGTGCTCAGTTCGCTGCTGAAAAGGGTGTTATCGTAGGTCTACAAAATCACAATGAATTTTTATTCACAAGCGAGGAAATAATTGATATAATTAAAAGGGTCGACTCTGAATGGTTTGGGTTAATACTAGATATAGGAAGCCTCCATGCCGAAAACCCGTATGATGAAATTGAAAAGTTGGCTCCTTATGCAAATTATTGGTTTATTAAAGAGCATATTTTCCCAAGTGGCATCAAAACCCCGGTAGATATGGAGAAAATTGCCGCTATAATTAAAAATCAAGGTTATCGGGGTTATATTTCATTTGAAAGTCTTTCTGATGGCGACCCAAAACAAATTATAACCTCCATGTTTAGTTCATTTAAAAATGAGTATGAAAAACTTAAATAAGTATAATCCGTCATTATTCATTCTATAAGACGGCCGTTGTGAATAATGGGACTAAATTTATAACTCAATCAAAAAAACAACTTTAAACGGGGTGTTAATTCAAATCGATCAGTGTCTTTGTCCTAATTCGCCTTTTTTAGCTATATTCGAAACCGCAAAAGCAGCCATTGATGGTAAAACCCAGCCCAATTGGTAGGTACTAAAGGGTATCCAGTTAAAAACTTCCATTTTAGGAGCCCAGTTTCCCAAACTGCCCAAAAAATCCGGGATACTAAATATGATAGTAGTGATTACCACCGCCTTAAACACCATTGGTGAAGCCCACTTTTCAGGCATTACGTTCAGAAGGATCAATATTATAGTGATGGGATATATAAACATAAGTGCGGGAAAAGCCACCGTGATAATATAGGCTACATTAAATTGCCCTATGGCAATCCCAAGAAGGCAGCCCATTATTGCCGTTAATAAATAGGCATTTTTGTATTTGGGGAGTCGGTCCTTGATAAAATCGGATGATCCGGTAACAATGCCCACGGCAGTGGTAAAGCAGGCCAGACTTACCAAAATACTCAGGAAAATATTGGCGTTATTGCCCAAGCTTTGTTTGCTTATTCCGGTAAGCAATTCTATTCTGGTGATATTCAATTCAAAATTGGGATAGTTCAGGGCTCCGGTAAGGATAAGGCCACTGTAAATTATAAAAAGGCTTAATCCGGCCAGCCAGCCAGCATTGCGTACCAAAGTTTTCTTCTCATTAAAGGATGCGTTGGACTTTAGATTGATGGACACAATGATTACACCTCCGACCACCACGGCACCAATGGCATCAAATGTTTGATAGCCCTCCAAAATGCCATCGCTAATTGGACTGGTAATCTCGGTGGCCCCAAAATTGAAGTCGAGTGTAAAAAGGCTCGTAACGATTATCAAAACCAAAATCAATATAATGGCAGGGGTAAGAAATTTACCCAGTATGTCCAATAATTTGGACCGATTTATAACAAAAATAAAAACTAAGGAAAAATAGATAATACTGCTGAGGAGGGCAGAAGAATTGAAGAAGGGCTGCACCGCTATTTCATGGGTTACGGCAGCTGTACGTGGCGAGGGCAGGCTTAAGGAAATGGCATAGATCAGTAAGGAATATATAAGACTAAAATTTGGGGAGACCTTTTTTCCAAAATCATAAATGGTACCCTGTAATTTGGCATGGGCCAAAATTCCCAATATGGGTACCAAGACCGCAGACATGGCAAACCCCAGGGCTACCAGCCACCAATAATTTCCGGACTGAAACCCTAATAGAGGAGGGAGAATCAAATTTCCAGCCCCAAAAAATAAGGAGAATAGTGCAAAGGAGGTGACAAGGGTATCCTTAGTATTCGGCATTTAAGGCAATTTTCGCGAAAGATAGTTTAAAAACCGCTTAGTTTAAATGGGTATATAAACACCCAATAAGTGCAGTTGGTCGAAAAAATCAAATTTTGATAAAAAAAAACGAAAAAAAAACAGGTTGCACTCAATAAAAGGAAGAGTGTTGGCGTTAATTAACTGAAAGTCATTTAATAAGTGCTTTCAACTATTAACCTAAAGTTTAATTTTTGCATTTTACGGTCCCCTAAGCCTTACCAATGCCTCCTAAAAAACCTGCATTATGAAGAAAGTTATAACAGACTATGGAACAAGACTCAGCGCCATTTGCTGCAGTATTTTTGGACACCACTACATCGTATCCAAGAAGGTTACCTTGCACATCAAGGAATATAAATGTGTTCATTGTAACAAAGAGGTGACTACGGATGTTAGTGGAAATCTATCCAACTTGACCCCGGAATTGCAGGATATAAACAATACTTTACAAGATATTTATCAGAAAAGACATAGGGCTACCCAACAGGTCGCCTAAACCATGCTTGGCAATTTAATTCCGACCTTAAGCGGTATCGGAGTTTTTGAAGTTATTCCCGTAAATTAATAGTACGCCCATATTCTTGGCTGTCTTGCGCCCCACGACAGTTAAGTAAGGAACGTCCTAGGTTTTCGGGAATTCTTTTTTTCTAAATAATCCCAATAGATCACTCTCCTTTATGAAAAGGAATTCCAACCCTGAGCAGTAATAGGAATTTTGGTGTTGCTTCTGGAAACCAAATGAACGCCTTCATTTTTATCCGTCATATGGCCCACTACCGTGAAATGTGGATTGCCTTTTATTTTTGGAAAGTCCTTTTGATTTATGGTAAACAATAATTCATAATCTTCCCCACCACTTAAGGCTACTAGGGTACTGTCCATTTTAAATTCTTCGCATATCGCAATTACTGTTGGATCCAGCGGAATTTTATCCTCGAATAAATTACAGCCCACCTCACTTTTATCGCAAATATGTAAAATTTCGGAGGAAAGTCCATCGCTGATATCGATCATAGCGGTAGGGAGAATCTCCAACTTTTCCAACAAGCCTTTTATATCCCTTCGGGCTTCGGGCTTCAATTGGCGTTCAACAACATAGGTATAGGGTGATAGGTCAGGTTGATTGTTTGGATTTACCTTGAAAACTTCCTTCTCCCTTTCCAAAACCTGTAAACCACAGTAGGCGCCACCTAAATCCCCCGAAACCACTAATAAATCGTTCGGTTTGGCCCCACTTCTGTAAATAATATTCTCTTCCTTGGCTTCCCCTATGGCGGTAACACTTACCAACATTCCTTTGGTAGAGGAAGTAGTGTCCCCCCCAACTAGGTCTACCTTGTATATTTCGCAGGCCAGGGCAACCCCGCTATAAAATTCTTCCAAGGCTTCCAATGGAAATCTATTGGAAACGGCAATGGAAACAGTTATTTGTGTGGCCGTGGCGTTCATGGCATAGATATCGGATAAATTTACCATGACCGACTTATAGCCTAAGTGTTTTAGGGGCATATAACTGAGGTCGAAATGCACTCCTTCAATCAAGAGATCTGTAGATATTACGGCTTTCTTGTCCTTAAAATCCAACACGGCGGCATCATCCCCTATACCTTTTATGGTGGACGTTTGTTGTAGGGTGAAATCTTTTGTAAGATGTTTTATCAATTTAAATTCTCCCAACTGATCCAGTCCTGTCTTTTCTTGATTCTTGTCTTCTATCATGCTGCAAAAATAAGTAGTAAATCCATTATATCCTTTCTTTGTGGCAAATAAAGGTTTTCCTAGTGGCTTTTTAATTTTAAGAAAATTTCCATTAAAAAGCCGGACCTAAATAAGTATTAAAAGATACTTACCTAGTCCGGCGTTTTAAATCAAGTTTTAACTAAGTGGTCTATCCCAAAGAATATCCAGCTCTGTAGTTACGTTTTACATATTTGTTGGCAGGTTCAAAGTTGGTAACCCTCATGTTTTCTGCATCCCATAACAAACGTTTTCTTCCATTGTATTTTGAGCCTCCCCAGAAGCTGCCTTGATCGGCATTGGGGTCTACTTCAAAATAGGCCTTAAGGGCCAAGTTACCTATAAGGATACTTTCTGTAAACGGACCTGCATAATCGAATGAAGAACTGGTTTCGGCATTGCCATAACCGGCCATACAGGCATTTACCCATTGTAGATAGTGACCTTCTGGAACTCTGGTAATGGTTTCAGCAACTTCGAACTGCTCGTTCAAAGACAACGGAAGCAATCTTGGATTGGCACCATAACAGTCGGCCAATAATTTTCCTTTGGTACCAATAAATAGTACACCACCATCCCAGTTACCCAAAGCTTCGTCATCGCCCATTTCATCTGGTCTTTCTGGCAAGAGTCCACCATCCATCCAAGTAACTTTTACGGTGCCTTTACCATCTGTTCTTGGGTAACTAAGGTGTATTTTACTGGAATTGGGGAAACTCTTAGGATAATCAGCGGTTTCAAACTTCCCTTTAAAGGAATCGGAAACGCTGCATTCCACTTGGTTAGGATATAGAATAGGTAAAATTCTGTATACGGGATCCATGATATGGCAGGCCATATCACCTAATGCCCCTGTTCCAAAATCGGACCAGCCTCTCCAATCAAAAGGTAGATAGGCATCATTGTAATCGCGCATTTCGGCCGTTCCCAACCACAGGTCCCAGTTTAAGCCTTTTGGAATTTTATCTTTTTTGGTTGGGGTCTGCAAGGCTTGTGGCCATATGGCCCTGTTGGTCCAGCATTTTACGGTGTGGACATCGCCTATGATACCGGTATCATAGAGTTCCTTCATTTTTCGAACACCATCACCGGAGCCACCTTGGTTTCCCATTTGGGTAACTACCTTGAATTTTTTTGCTGCTTCGGTAAGCATTCGGGCTTCCCAGATATCATGAGTCAAAGGTTTTTGAACATAAACGTGCTTGCCCATGGACATCGCCATATAGGCTGCAACTGCATGGTTGTGATCTGGAGTGGATACTGAAACGGCATCAATATTGTCCTTTTCGTTTTCCAACATTTTTCTAAAATCGGCATAGTATTTTGCCTTGGGGAACGATTTCCTGGACTCAACAGCCTGTCTGTCATCCACATCGCAAAGTCCTACAATATTGACATTTGGACTTTCTGCGAAGGATGAGATATCACTTCTACCTTTACCACCGGCACCAATGCCGGCAATATTTAGTTTGTCACTGGGGGCAACATAACCTGGACCTCCCAATACGTGTCTTGGGACGATCATAAATCCGGCAGTTGCCAAGCCGGTACCTTTAATAAAATCTCTACGCGAATTGTTACTAAATGCGGTCTTTTTTTTGGACATAATTTTTGAAAGTTTTCTATTTTTTTAAAATGGATTTGAATTTAAATTAATTTTTTGTAATCTGCCTAAAGATGGTTCAATAAAATTCCATATATTTTGTTAATTTATCAAATCTTGGTCCAAAACTGATTCCAGTTGGAACGATTTTCATTGATTTCACTTAGTATTAAATATTGCTTTAGCCCAGTAAATGGGCCATTGGGAATGGCATTATATTCTAAACCTGCTTTTAATTTTAATCGTTTAAGCCTTTGTCAATTTATTTATAAACTTATTATATCTTGTAATCTTATTTTACTTAAAACTTTTTATTACTAAGAAATGAAATCTACTACGTTATCCCGCCTGCCCATTTTCCTATTTTTCATAGTTCTTAATTTTTCATGTGAGCATAAAGTGGACTATGATCGACCAATTGATACATGGGTGTTTAGATCGGTCATGGATAAACAGCCACGTATGTTGACAGTGGCCCTGAACGAGAATTTGTATACCTGTTACAACCTGCAATCGGGAAATTTATACAAGGTTTGGAAAGGCGGAGTTAATTATGAGGGCGCCGTTTATACCACGGCACACGGTATTCAACCTACAAGTTATGGTTTTGCCTATTTGCAGGATGATTCCCAGCAAACTCAGTGGAGTTTAAAGGGTGTAGACGGCATGGAAATTCCAAAAATAAATTATTTGGGATATTCCATGATCAACGGTCAAGTGGGCATAAACTTTGAATTGATATCAAGAACAGGAAAATCGGTTAAGATTCGTGAAATTCCTGAGTACGCATTGGAAGAAGGTCGTTCAGGATTGGTGAGGACCTTTACTATTCTTGAAGGTTCATCCAAAGACCTGGTACCCGTATTGAATTATGGCACTGACGATAAATTGATATTTAAGGAAATCCTGCAGGGGGGTATTAGGAATGAAAATAACAATGGGTTGGAACTTGCCCAAAATACGGTGGTTAAGACCTATTTCAATCCTGTTCCGGCCGACTGGACGGGCCCAATTGCCGATGATATGGGAATGATCGCCGTTGGAAGGAAATTAGTTGAAGGCAGCGATTGTAGTGCCTGCCATCTTCAAAAAGAGAACCTGGTTGGCCCCGCATATGATTCCATTGCTAAGAGATACCCTTTTAATTGGGCTAGTGTTGATGCCTTGGCAGACAAAATTAGGCTGGGTGGAACTGGGAATTGGGGAACTATTGCCATGTCGGCACATCCGGACATTTCAAGGTCCGATGCACAGAATATGACCTATTATATTTTGTCTTTGGATGGTGAGACAGAACCTCAGGAAAGGGTTGTGGATATTGCATTGAATACTCCCGATGTCACTTTTGCCTTGGACAATGAAGATCTAAGGGGTGGTGATAAAAAGGAAAAGAAGGCCGGGGCGGCAGTAAGTTTATATTTGGTGAATGACAGTGGGGATCTGTACGAGGATCTGACCAAAAGCACCCTGCCAATATTAAACGGAATTGCTCCTGCTATTCATTTACCTACCTCAGGGGTGTTGGGAGAAATAACCGAACATTTCTATATGGAGTTTAAAGGGTTTATAAAATCGGACAAAAAGGCAAACAAAACATTTAGATTAATAAGTGATGATGGTTCGGTATTGAAGCTTAATGGTTCCGAAATAATTGATAATAGAGGAGATCATGGTGCTGAAGCCGTAAGTGCTTTGGCAGTATTGGAAAAGGGATGGAATGAATTTTTACTGCAATTTCAACAAGGCGGTGGAGGTTACGGTCTTTCGCTTCAATGGTCCGATGATGGGGAGCAATTTGCCGTAGTCCCGGATTCCGTTTTTTATCACGACAGCAGTGCTTTTCGAAAATTATTGCCTTATGTTTCAAAAAAGGCTAGTACGGTTCCTGGAGACCAAATGCCTTTGAATGCGGTCCACCCGTCTTTCGATATGTTTCAGGCCAAACCCTCGGAATTTCATCCCAGGATAGGCGGTATAGATTTTATAGACAAAGACAAAATGGTCATCTGTACCTGGGACGCTTCCGGCTCTGTGTACATTTTGAAAAATTACAATACTGAAGACCCGGAATCTATAGAAGTGAAGCAAATAGCCAAGGGATTGGCCGAGCCTTTGGGAATTAAAATGGTAGATGGGGTATTGTATGTGTTACAAAAACAGGAACTTACCAAATTGATCGATACCGATGGCGATGAAATAATAGATGAGTACCAAAAAGTTTGTGATTCTTGGAACGTTACCTCGCATTATCATGAATTTGCCTTTGGATTGGTCTATAAAGATGGGAGTTTTTATGCTACGTTAGCAACGGATTTAGGTTCGGAATTTAAAGAAGTAAAAGACAGGGGAAAGGTAGTAAGGATTAGCAAGGACGGAAGTGAAGTTGAGGTTATAGCTGAAGGCTTTAGAACCCCCAATGGTATTGCAGAAGGACCTGATGGGGCTCTTTATGTGGCGGATAATCAGGGCAATTGGATACCCACTAGTAAAATTGTACGTGTGGAAAAGGGTAAATTTTATGGCTTTAAACATGCGGATTGGGAGCGGGTAAAGGATTATAAGGAGGATCCACCTTTGGTTTGGCTTCCACATGGCGAAATTAGCAATTCACCTAGTCAACCCGCAATTCTTAATGTAGGGCCTTATAAGGACCAAATGATTCATGGCGATGTTACCCATGGCGGGATTAAAAGGGTGTTTATTGATGAGGTGGACGGGGTAAAACAGGGTGCTGTTTTTCGTTTTATTCAAGGATTGGACGCCGGGATAAATAGGACCGTCTGGGGACCCGATGGCAATCTATATGCAGGCGGGGTGGGTTCCGGTGGCAATTGGAGGCATGAGGGGCGACTTTGGTATGCCTTGCATCGCTTTAAATACAATGAAAAATCCACTTTTGAAATGTTGGCGGTAAGGGCCAAAAGTAAGGGTATGGAAATAGAATTTACCGAGCCGATAGCTTCTAATGAATTGGTGAATGGCGATGCTTTTGAGGCGCAACAATTTTATTACGAAGCTACAGAGGAATATGGAGGTCCAAAATTGGGAGTTGAAGATCTTGAGATCAAATCGGTGATCCTATCCGCGGATAGGAAAAAAGTATTTTTGGAGATCGAAGGTATTCAAGAAAATAAGGTGGTTTACATACATATAAAAAAGCCTTTGAAAAGTGAAAATGACCAATCCCTGTGGTCAACGGAAACCTGGTATACCATGACCAAAAAACCTGTGGACAGCCCAGGAATTAAAAATCCTTAAATTTTAGGGCTTTATTGTGTCCAGTTATTTTAAGGCTACGACAAATAACTATTTGGTAATATTTTTTACAAGATCTGGTAAATGGGTTTTTTACCGTTGGTCCGAAGGACATTCCGTATAGATATTCAACGGATTTATAATGGGATGTGGGTGCTAATTCTTCTTCAGGCAATCATAGGTCAAGGACTATATTATAAGGTTTCCGGCCATAGTTTATATAAAAAATCCAAGCGGTGTTTCCAATAACGATGCCCTTGGAACAAGAGGTCCACTTTAATCATCCATTCGCCCATAAGAAATTTTGATTTGGCTATTCGTTATATTAATGTTAGGAATTATGGTAAAACCCTACTTATGTACTATATTTGTAAACTATTTAGATTAAATCCAATTAAGAATGATTAAAGTATCTGAAACAGCTAAGCAGAGGGTAATGGCCCTAATGGCCGAAGGAGGCTTTGATGCCAGCAAGGATTACGTGCGGGTAGGTGTTAAAAGCGGAGGTTGCAGTGGATTGTCCTATGAGCTTGATTTTGATAATAAGACCACGGAAACCGATAAAATTTTTGAGGATAACGCAGTGCGTATTGTAGTGGATAAAAAAAGTTTTCTTTATCTAGTTGGTACGGTGCTGGAATATTCCGGGGGACTCAATGGCAAAGGATTTGTATTCAATAATCCCAATGCTCAAAGGACTTGCGGATGTGGAGAGAGCTTCTCTCTTTAAGGTAACAATGAAGAAAAAGTAAAAATGTACCAATGCGTGCATTAGAGATGAAAAGTAATTAACCAATTGTTACATTGAGCAATTGTTAAATTAGGAAGAATGGCATATACAGAGGAGGAATTAAAGAAAGAACTGGAGACCAAGGAGTATGAATATGGTTTCTATACAGATATAGAATCGGATACGTTTCCCAATGGATTAAATGAGGAAATTGTAATAGCTATTTCCAAAAAGAAGGAAGAACCCGAATGGATGACTTTATGGCGATTGGAATCCTTTAAGATTTGGAAGGAAATGGTAGAGCCCGAATGGGCAAATGTAAAATATAAAAAACCCGATTTTCAGGCTATTTCCTATTATTCCGCACCTAATAAGAAACCGAAGTACGATAGTTTGGACGAGGTAGATCCAGAATTGCTGGACACTTTCAAAAAATTAGGAATTTCTTTAGATGAACAGAAGAAGTTGGCCGGGGTTGCCGTGGATATCGTGATGGATTCGGTATCGGTTGCTACTACCTTTAAAAAGACACTTGGCGAAAAGGGAATTATATTTTGTTCCATTTCAGAGGCCATCAAGGAACATCCGGAATTGGTCAAAAAATATATAGGCTCTGTTGTTCCACAAAAGGACAACTTTTATGCGGCCCTTAACTCAGCGGTTTTTTCCGATGGGTCTTTCTGTTATATCCCAAAAGGCGTTCGCTGCCCTATGGAGCTTTCCACTTATTTTAGAATTAATCAAGCCGGAACTGGACAGTTCGAAAGAACCCTCGTAATTGCTGATGAAGGTAGTTATGTAAGTTACTTGGAAGGGTGTACCGCACCTTCGCGCGATGAAAATCAGTTGCACGCCGCAGTGGTCGAGTTGATAGCATTGGATGATGCCGAAATAAAGTATTCCACAGTGCAAAACTGGTACCCGGGAAATAAAGATGGTCAAGGTGGAGTGTTCAATTTTGTAACCAAAAGAGGTTTGTGTGAAAAGAATGCAAAAATTTCTTGGACGCAGGTGGAAACAGGTTCTGCAGTTACTTGGAAATATCCTTCCTGTATTCTTAAAGGGGATAATTCCATTGGGGAATTCTATTCTATAGCCGTAACCAATAATTATCAACAAGCGGATACCGGTACCAAAATGATCCATTTGGGAAAGAACACCAAGAGTACTATCATTTCGAAGGGAATTTCGGCCGGGAAGTCCCAAAACAGTTACCGAGGATTGGTACAGGTAAACAGTAGGGCGGATAATGCCAGAAACTTTTCCCAATGTGATTCCTTGTTAATGGGGAACGAATGTGGAGCACATACTTTTCCATATATAGAAGTAAAAAATAAATCCGCTCAAATAGAGCACGAGGCCACAACCAGTAAGATCGGGGAGGATCAGATATTCTATTGCAATCAGCGGGGTATAAATACGGAAAAGGCAATTGCCCTGATCGTAAATGGTTTTAGTAAGGAAGTACTGAATAAATTACCAATGGAATTTGCGGTGGAAGCCCAAAAATTATTGGAAATAAGTTTAGAGGGATCTGTAGGATAACAGCTATTTCCCATATGCTTAGGTAGGACCAATTAATAAAGGAAAAACACTACTGTTTCTTTAGTCATAAAGAGAAGATTTTAATAAAATGCCGAAGGCGCCCAATTATTTTAAATAATTAGAATTAAGAACAATGCTGAAAATTAACAACTTACACGCTAGAGTAGAGGATAAGGAGATATTAAAAGGAATAAACCTAACGGTTAATGCAGGTGAAGTACATGCCATTATGGGACCAAACGGTTCAGGGAAAAGTACCTTGGCTGCTGTAATTGCCGGGAAAGAAGAATTTGAGGTTACCGAAGGGGAGGTGTTTTTGGAAGGAGAAAACCTGGAAGACACATCACCTGAGGACAGGGCACACAAGGGAATATTTCTATCCTTTCAATATCCAGTGGAAATTCCTGGAGTATCTGTTACCAACTTCATGAAAACAGCCATCAATGAGTCTAGAAAGGCCAAAGGATTGGAAGATATGCCAGCGAAGGATATGTTGAAATTGATCCGTGAGAAATCGGAAATGTTGGAGATTGATAGAAAATTTTTGTCGCGCTCTTTGAACGAAGGCTTTTCAGGAGGAGAGAAAAAGCGTAACGAGATTTTCCAAATGGCCATGTTGGAGCCCAAATTGGCCATCTTGGATGAAACTGATTCCGGATTGGATATTGATGCCTTGCGTATTGTGGCCAATGGGGTAAATAAATTAAAGAGCAAGGATAACGCTGTCATAGTTATTACCCACTACCAACGTTTGTTGGAATACATAGTACCTGATTTTGTACACGTTTTGCACAATGGAAAGATCGTAAAATCGGGCACTAAGGATCTTGCTTTGGAATTGGAAGAAAAAGGATATGATTGGTTGAAACAGGAGACTGTTATATAAATGAGTTGGCAGTATTCACTGCACAGTTGGCAAAGCTGAATACTGAATACTGAATACTGAATACTGAAAAAGATGGATTTAAAAGAAAAATTAGTTTCCTCATTCTTGGCTTTTGAAAATGGTGTGGATGTAGATCATCCGGTACACGATATACGATCGGAGGCCATCAAGAATTTTGAGACAAAGGGGTTTCCCACCAAAAAGGAGGAGGCCTGGAAATATACTTCCTTAAATACACTACAGAAAATAGATTTCAGCATCTTTCCAAAAAAGGAGAGTATGTTGGAATACAGGGATGTAAAAAAATATTTTCTTCATGAAATAGATACCTTCAAAATTGTTTTTGTAGATGGGGTATACAGTTCCTTTTTATCAGAGACTACCCATGATGGTGTAGATGTGTGCTTAATGAGTTCTGCTTTGAACAAGCCTATGTACAAGCAGATAATAGATGTTTATTTTAATAAAATAGCATCTAAGGATGATTCCTTGACCTCACTGAATACTGCATTCAGCAAAGAAGGGGCATATATTTATATTCCCAAAAATAAGATTCCAAAAAAGCCTATAGAGATCGTTCATTTTTCAACTGGCAATGAAGCTGCACTGTTATTACAGCCTAGAAATTTGATTATTGCAGAGGAAAATGCAGAAATGCAGATTATAGAACGCCATCAGAGCCTAACGGCCAATGAAGTGTTTACCAACTCGGTAACCGAGATTTTTGCGGCCAAGAATTCCAACGTGGATTATTATAAGGTGCAGAACGATTTAACCACGGCCTCGCTGATAGATAATACGTATATTGATCAGAAAGACGGCAGTGTTGTAAATGTTCACACGTTTTCTTTTGGGGGTAAATTGACCCGTAACAATCTTAATTTCTACCAAAATGGGGAACGTATAGATTCTACCATGAAGGGGGTTACCATTATTGAAGAAAAGCAGCATGTGGACCATCATACTTTGGTGCACCATATTCAGCCCAATTGTGAAAGCCACCAGGATTATAAAGGAATTTATGGAGAAAATGCCACAGGCGTTTTCAACGGGAAGATAATTGTGGACAAGATTGCCCAAAAGACCAATGCATTTCAGCAAAACAATAATATTTTGGTTAGTGATAAGGCTACTATCAATACAAAACCGCAATTGGAGATTTTTGCAGATGATGTAAAATGTTCCCATGGTTGTACCATAGGCCAATTGGATGAGGAGGCCTTATTTTACCTTCAGTCCAGGGGAATTCCAAAAAAAGAAGCAAGGGCCTTACTGATGTATGCCTTTGCCAATAACGTATTGGAAAGTGTACGGATCCCGGAACTAAAAGTGAGGATCAATAAACTGATCGCCAACAAATTGGGGGTTCGTTTAGGATTCGATCTATAAAAAATCTGTTCAACCCTATTCCCATCATCGAATTTTTATCATGATACAAACTGTTCTAGATATATTAAGTATACGAAAAGACTTTCCAATACTAAATAGAAAAGTCAATGGGTATCCCTTGGTGTATTTGGACAATGCCGCTACGTCCCAAACACCGCAAAAGGTTATAGATACCATTGTGGACTATTACAGTAGGTACAACGCAAATATCCACAGAGGGGTACATACCCTCTCACAAGAGGCAACGGATGTTTACGAGCAGGCTAGGCAGAAAATACAGAGACATTTTAATGCTGCCAAGCCTCATGAAATTATTTTTACTTCAGGAACAACCCATGGTATAAATTTAGTGGCCAATGGTTTTGCCGCTTTTTTAAAAAAAGGGGATGAGATTATTGTTTCTGCTTTGGAACACCACTCCAATATTGTGCCTTGGCAAATGCTTTGTGAACGTACAGGAGCTGTTTTAAAGGTGATTCCAATGGGTTTGAATGGTAAATTGATTATGGAGGAATACCATAAATTATTGTCCCAAAGTACCAAATTGGTTTTCTGTAACCATGTTTCCAACGCCCTGGGAACTATTAATCCTATTGAGGAAATTATAGGGGCTGCCCATAATGTAGGCGCTGCGGTCTTGATAGACGGTGCACAAGCTGCTCCGCACCTAAAGGCCGATGTACAAAAATTGGATGTGGATTTTTATGTGGTTTCCGCCCATAAAATGTGCGGGCCCACTGGAGTAGGAATGTTATATGGAAAAGAGGAGTGGTTAAATAAATTACCTCCTTATCAAGGTGGGGGCGAAATGATTGCCGAGGTAACTTTTGAAAAAACAACCTATGCCGATCTTCCCCATAAGTTTGAGGCAGGTACCCCCAATATTTGTGGAGGTATTGCTTTTGGCGCTGCCTTGGACTATATGAATGCCATAGGATTTGATGCTATTGCCCAGTACGAACACGAGCTATTGGAATATGCTACCAAAGAACTTTTGGCAATAGACGGACTAAAAATTTACGGGGATTTAAAAGAAAAGACGGCCGTTATATCGTTTAACATTGAAGGGCTCCACCCTTATGATATTGGGAGCATTTTGGATAAGTTGGGGGTAGCCGTACGGACGGGGCATCATTGTGCACAGCCTATTATGGATTTTTATAAAATTCCTGGTACGGTAAGGGCAAGTTTTAGTTTTTACAATACCAAGGAAGAAGTGGATATATTGGTGGCAAGCGTAAAGAGGGCAAAAACAATGCTTTCTTAACTACATTGGGTTAGTTTTCAATCTTTTAAATTATTGATAAGCAAAATTACTTGTTGTATTTTTGCTGGGAATTGTTACCATTATAAAGTGGGCACAAAATTTAGATATGAGTATAAAGGAAATACAAGAGGAGATTGTTGATGAATTTTCCATGTTCGAGGATTGGATGCAGCGGTATGAATATATGATAGAGCTAGGAAAATCGCTTCCGATGATCAAGGAGCAATATAAGACAGAGGATAATATAATAAAGGGCTGTCAGAGCAAGGTTTGGGTTCATGCTGAATTGGAAGGCGATAAATTGGTTTTTACGGCCGATAGTGATGCCATCATTACCAAAGGCATCATTGCTATTTTGATCAGGGCCTTCAGCAATCAAAAACCTAAGGATATTATAGAGGCAGATACCAGTTTTATTGATGAAATTGGCCTAAAGGAACATTTATCACCTACTAGGGCGAACGGCTTGGTAAGTATGATAAAACAATTGAAGTTGTATGCTGTGGCATACCAAACACAATTAAATTAATTTCCTTTATTGGGGAAATTATTGGATAAAGCCTTTGTGCAAACCATAAAGATTTAAAATAATGAGCGAAGAAATAGAAACTATAGACACCCAAGAATTGGGCGAAAAAATAGTAAGGGTCCTAAAAACAATTTATGATCCTGAAATACCTGTGGATATCTATGAATTAGGGTTAATTTATGATGTTTTCGTCAATGAGGACAATGAAGTTAAGATCTTGATGACCTTGACATCCCCTAATTGTCCGGTTGCGGAGTCGCTACCAATGGAAGTGGAAGAAAAGGTGAAATCAATCGACGAACTTAAGGATGTTGAGGTAGAAATTACTTTCGACCCGCCTTGGACACAGGAATTAATGAGTGAGGAAGCCAAATTGGAATTGGGAATGCTATAGTTAGGGCTTCTGGTTTTAATTGCGATTGGTGATAAGGTATTATCATGTAAACAATCGGACTCGCCGGAATTAATCCAATATTGGAAAACTGAAAATTTATGTCTGATATTATAAATCGTGTCTCCCAAAGCAAATTGGTGACCTTTAATCTTGAGGACTACTATCCCAAGGGGAACAGGGTGGTTCTGGATATTAAGGATTGGTTGTTTGAAGGTTTAATCCTTAGGGAAAAGGATTTTAGGACACAATTGGAGGATTGTGATTGGAGTCAATTCCAAGATTGTTATGTGGCTTTAAGCTGTTCTACCGATGCCATAATACCTGGTTGGGCGTATATGCTTATTTCCACCAAATTACAGCCCTACGCCAAGAAAGTCATTATAGGGGATTTGGAAATGCTGGAATCCTCGCTCTATCAGTCAATAATAGAGAATTTGGATGTGTCCGAATTTGAGGACAAACCCGTCATTATTAAGGGTTGTTCCAATAAACCTGTACCTGCAAACGCTTATTTGTGGGCAACTACCAAAATTCAGTCCGTAGCCAAAAGTGTGATGTATGGAGAAGCCTGCTCTTCAGTACCGCTATTTAAGGCAAAATAACGGTCAATATCTTTCCTACAATTAATTCAACATTCCTTATTTTTGCACTACTATAAATAAACATTAACTATTATGAGGAAAATTGTATTAGCGATAGTCGCTTTGTTGGCTATGAACATCACTGTTGCCCAAACTTTGGAGGAATTAAAGGCGGAAAAAGCCAGTAAAAAGGATTCCATTTCAGCGATCCAAGGAAGGGTAGACGCCATTCAAGGTAAAATTAACGCCATTCCTGGGTGGAAAAAAGGTGCTTTTGGAACTATTGGCGCCAATCTTTCCGGCTTTAACAATTGGTATTCCAAAGGTACTCCAAATTCGAGTGCAGGGAATATCGGCATTACCACCAATGCCTTTGCTAATCTTAATCAACCGAAATTTTTCTGGAGAAATTCGTTGAATATTAATCTTGGGTGGGTAAAAATAGATAACAAGGACATTGATACCGATGATGATAGTTTTCGTTCGGCTACAGATGTTTTTAATATAACCTCATTATACGGTCAGAAACTGAATGATAAATTCGCTATTTCTGCCCTAGGGGAATATAGGACCACAATTATAGATAATTTTAATGACCCTGGCTACTTGGATTTGGGGGTTGGAGCAACTTGGACCCCTATTGCAGATTTGGTAGTGGTTATTCATCCCTTAAACTACAACTTTGTTTTTAGTAGTGAGGATACTGTTTTCGAATCTTCATTAGGTGCTAAAATCGTGGCAGATTATACCAGGAAATTGGGAAAGGTTAATTTTAAAACCAATTTGTCCATGTTTCAAAGTTATAAAAGTGCGGATTATTCCAATTGGACCTGGACCAATTCCTTTGGATACACCTTGTGGAAGGGGATTGGTGTAGGGTTTGAATTTGGCCTAAGAAACAACAGACAGGAGGCTCTAAGCTATGCCATTGACAATCTGGATCTGGGTGACCCTACGCCTACTTTCGATTCTATAGACAATGATCTGCAGACCTATTGGCTATTTGGATTAAATTATTCGTTCTAAAAATTGATAGGGACAGTATAAAAAAATAAAAAGGCCCTCTATTAGGGCCTTTTTTGCAAAGTAGGATTTGTCAATTTTGGTTAGGCGATATATATTTTAATTCCTGTTAGGATAAAACGTCTTATGCTTGTGCAGCTAAAATATAGAGAAGTTGAATGGCAAATAAATTTTTGTTGTGAATTGCAGACTTTATGTGGTAAATCTTTATGTTGATAGGGATAATTAATTTTCACTAGGTTATTATCTGATAATGTGCTGGAATATTTCAAAAAAAAAGCCCCTCTTTGGAGGGGCAATTTTTTAGTTAAGTAGGTCTTTCAGTAAAATTTGAATTATTATTTTAAAGCGTTACTTTAAGGTTAAGTGCTGATTTGGGGAAAAAGCACTTGGAATTAAGTTTCGCGTTTGATTTGGGGGGAACACTATCACTTAAATACAATATAAAGATAGGAGGATTGGGCAGTCCTACTTAATTTTTGTTGTGAACATACTCCAGAATGTTGTGAAAAAAACCAACGGTATCCTTTCTTCGATAAACAGCATAATTATTATTTTCCCTATCTTCTTTTTTATCCATTAATTAATTTGGAATCAACAGTTTGAACTTTGCAATTGGGATTATTTAGTCGAAATATTGGGTGTACTAATGGATTGGGTTTATTTTGATGGTACTGTTGTTCCAAAACAGATTATCTTTGTCTGCATTTGTTGGGATAAAATTATGGAAAAGAGCATGTTGGAGCAGAATATCAACGACGAAGGAAGTCAAGGTAAAAGTCATATTTCCTATAGGCCTGAGATTCGTGTAATAGCTGAGGATTATGAAATTCCGCAGTTAAATAGGAAAAGAAGAATATCGGTACTCCTTCCCAATAGCTATGGGTACAGCTCAAAAAGTTATCCAGTATTGTATTTACATGATGGTCAAAATTTATTCGATGGCGGCGGACCTTATGGTAACTGGGCCATAGATGAAAAGCTTTCGGAATTGGCAAGAAGGGGAATGGGAGATGTTATTGTGGTGGCCATAGACCATGCAGAGGAGGAAAGGGTATTGGAATTTTCCCCCTTTAAGGAAACCAAATGGGGTAAAGGGGACGGCAAAAAGTACCTTAAGTTTTTGGTGGAAACCCTAAAACCTCATATTGATAAAAATTTTAGGACCTTAAAAGAAAGGGAGAAAACTGGAGTTGGTGGAAGTTCCATGGGCGGACTAATTAGTATATATGCTGGGCTAAGATATCCTTCTGTGTTTGGTAAATTGATGATTTTTTCTCCTTCGCTCTGGATTACCCCCAAAATTTATTTTGATGCTATAGCATTTCATCAACCTTATCCTACAGATATCTATTTATATGCCGGCGGGGCCGAAAGTGTAAATATGGTGGGGAATGTGAAAAGATTGAAACAAGTTCTTGAAGATAAGAACAAAGAGGGTGCTATGGTGAACATTGAATTACATATTGATCCCCAGGGAAAACACGAGGAATGGTTTTGGAGTCAAGAATTCCCGGCAGCCATGGAATTTCTTTATTTTAGAAAATAAACTTAAAACAGTTTTATGATCAGCATTACAAAGGATAGAAGTCTTTTTTTGGAAACCCTTATAGTACCGTTTGTACAAGGCGAAAATTTAGAAACGGGCATTACTGCATTGGCTGAGGATCTAAAGCTCCCCAAGACACTGTTACTGGAACAAATAAAGGGTGAAAAAAAGGAAGTCTCCTTGTTTTATCCCATTGGCCATAAACGTGTAAAAAGGGTATACTGCTTGGGTTTGGGAACAAAACCAACCTTAAAAGTGATAATAGAAGCTTTTAAACGCTTCCTTCAAATGGAAGCGGCCAAATTGCCATCCAATTTGAGCATTGATATAAGCAGCGGAAATTTTGACCCTGAATTTTTACCAGGATTGACTGAAGGTATTGTAAGTGGATTGCTATTGGGGACTTATAAAAAGGGTTTGTACCAAACATCCAACATACCTGCGCATAAATGGGATTCAGAACAATTGACTTTGCAATTCTTTGTTAAGGATAATTTTGATGCTAAAGTAAAAATAGCAGCAGAAAAAGGCAGGTCCATAGCGGAAACCCAACTTAAAATACTAAGCTTGGTAAACGCCCCTAGCAATAAACTTACCCCTATTAAATTGGCTCAAGAAGCAGTGTTGTCCGGTAAGGAATTTGGTTATAAGGTGGAAGTCCACGACGAAAAGGCCATTGAAAAACTGGGATTATATGCACTTATGGCAGTTGGCCAGGGGAGTGAAACACCCGCCAGATTTATTGTAATGGAATATAAGCCAAAAGTAACTGGCACAATACTTCCCAAAGTGGGCTTGATCGGCAAGGGAGTTACTTTTGACACAGGCGGATTGTCCATCAAGGGTTCCTCCAATATGCATTATATGAAAAGCGATATGGGCGGTGGGGCAGCGGTTCTTGGAACCATTGAGTTGACCGCCAAACTAAAATTGCCCGTACATCTTATCGCTGTAATTCCCACCACTGAAAATTGTGTTGATGCCAAAGCTTTAAAACCGGGAGATGTTATTGGGTCTTACGCGGAAAAAACAATCGAGATTATTGATACCGATGCAGAAGGACGTTTAATATTGGCAGACGGAATTGCCTACCTAAATAAGAATTACAGTCCGGATGTAATGATTGATGTGGCTACCCTTACTGGTAGTTGTGTACAAACCTTGGGCTATGAAGCTGGCGGGTTATTTACGAACAATGATGACCTTGCCTTTGGACTAACAACTGCCGGGGATGGGTGCGGGGAACGTTTGTGGCGACTTCCATTATGGGATTCCTATGAGGGAGATATAAAATCCGATATTGCCGATGTAAAAAATTACAGTGGTAAGCCTATAGCCGGGGCTATAAGTGCTGCTAAATTTTTAGAATTTTTTACCGATAAACATCCAAGATGGGCCCACTTGGACATTGCTGGGGTGGCCTTTGGGGATGCGGAATTCTATACCCAGAAAACGGCAACCGCTTTTGGGGTTAGATTGCTTACGGAATTTATTGCCGGTTTGGAGAAATAGGCTCATTAATTCCCCTAACACCCTTTTGGATTTTGTTTGCCTGAAAATGGGTAATAAAGGGAACAAGAATCTCTAGAAACAGTATTGAAAGTTTTTTTATAGTGTTACTAACACTTATTAGGGATTATTAGGTATTTTACAGCTAATAAGTAATACTTCTGGAACATGACAGGGAATGCCGATCAAACCACTTTTTTGTGTATTAGCAGTTTTTTTAAGGGTGAAGATTTCCTAAGGTCTTGTAAGGCTTTGGGCAACAAGGTGTTACTAATTACTTCCAAGGGTTTGGAACACAGGAAGTGGCCACGTGAAGCAATTGATGAAATTTTCTACATGCAGGAAAAGCGCGAAGGCGTTTGGAATATGGACGATTTAATTTCGGGCCTCGCTTTTTTAATGCAGAACCAGAAAATAGACCGGATCGTGGCCTTGGACGATTTTGATGTGGAAAAAGCTACTTTGGTTAGAGAGCATTTTAGAATACCCGGTATGGGGCAGACTACGGGTAGGTATTTTAGGGATAAATTGGCCATGAGAATGAAAGCCGATGAGGCTAATATTCCCGTTCCAGCCTTTACTGCATTGTTTAATAATAGAGAAATAGATGAATATACAAAAAGGGTGATGCCCCCTTGGCTCATCAAGCCCAGATCGGAAGCCTCTGCAACGGGGATACGTAAAATATTCTCCAAGGAGGAACTTTGGGCAGTGTTGGAATCTTTGGGCGATCGCAGACACGAGTATCTTTTGGAGAAATTTGCTCCTGGTGATGTGTACCACGTAGATTCTTTATCAGTGGATGGTAAGATTGTCTTCACACAGGCATCCCAATATTTGAGTACCCCTATGGACGTGGCGCATGGGCACGGTATTTTTAGATCTATTACACTTAAAATGGATTCTCCAGATGCCTTGGGCTTAATGGAAATTAATGAAGAAGTCCTGAAGGCCTTCGGGATGCGATTTAGCGCCTCGCATAGCGAGTATATTAAATCTCGGGACACTGGGAAGTTTTATTTTCTGGAAACGGCCTCAAGGGTCGGTGGGGCCCATTTGGCGGAAATGGTGACCTTTGCTTCTGGAATTAATTTGTGGGCAGAATGGGCAGCGATCGAAGATGCCATGGCAAAAGGAAAATCTTATAAACTGCCTACGGTAAAAAACCAATATGCAGGTATTGTGGTGTCCTTATGTCGTTTTCAATACCCAGAATATTCCTGTTTTACAGACCAGGAAATATGCTGGCAATTACAAAAGGAATACCATATAGGCCTTATTGTACAATCGGAGAGTCGGGAAAGGGTGCTGGAATTGCTGAACGAGCATACCAGACGTATACAAATCGACTTTCATGCTAGTACCTAATACTCTGTATTGGAAAAGGGTTGTAGGAGGCGAAAATTAGGAATGTACCCTAGTCTTCAAAGAAACCAACACTGGCGCCTACCCAATCTTTATCCTTATTAAAGCGTACCCCGACCATTTCCCCTTTGCTTATACGTACCAAATTGTTGACTACCCTTGCTTTTTTTTCGCCTTTTTCCCATATCATCAACATCCTGATTTCACACTTTGCCGGACCTGTTGGGGTCTTTATTGCCGGGGCATAAACTACTTTCTTCTGTAAGATGTAGTTTTCTCTATCTTGTATAGCATCAAGATCTTGTTTGGTGACATTGATGAGTACCCCCGATCCGGCAAAGGAAAATAATGGTTTTAACACATAATTTTCCAGATCCTCGGGATACTTTTCCAGTTGGTGCAAGAAATGACATGGGGGCACATAGGAACTGTTGATTAAAGGCATGGTAAATTTGCTTATCCTAAAAAACCAATTGGGATGTCCTATCCATTCCACATTGTATTCCTTAGTAAAATCGAATTGCCGTTTAAGATCGTCCCTTTTAAAGAGCTCATCAAAAATTACGCGATTATATATCCGTCGCACTTGGATTTTTCGGTCATTTTTATCCGTATAAAAAACATTCTTTCCTTCGGTGACCAACTCGCTTATACAAACTACTTTTATTCCTAAATGGTGGGCCGTTGCCAAAAAATCTATTTGGGTTGCTTGTTTGTGGGGTTCAATTTCTAAAAGAATAACATTTTCCGGGGAACAGTCGCCCACAATTATCTCCCTCAATTTCTCTACATATACTGAAGAGGATATATCGTTTAAATGATGATAGTTGGATGGAATATCAAAGTACTTCCTATATCCTTTGGCCATGAGTTCCTGAAAAAAATATAGCGTGGGAAAGCCTTGTACTTCTACCATTTGTGGGATTAATTTTCCTTTTTCATCCAAACATATTCCAAAATCCATTTGAAGAAAAGTTGTGTGCTCATCTTCCCCTGGGACCAATCGGGATGCATCTTGAAGGGCATTATTGGTCAGCTCTTTAAAATTGGGCTTGCAGATAACACTGTTCACCTCATCGCAAGCCTCCAATAAACTATGCTTTAGGTATTTTGGAATAAAGATCGGGGTCTCGGCAATGCGAAAAGGGGGTTTGTGGTCATAGGTGGAACGTATAGATTCTAAAAATGCCGTATATTTTTCATCCGTGAATTCGGCATTATATTGCTGACGAAGATGTTCTACCATGAAAATCTATGTTATGAGAGTTGTTTGGATAATCCAATCTTTTTAATAGCATTGTCAATAAATCCGGGTATTATGGAATTGTAGGTAGATTCCAAATTATCCGTATCCCTGATATGGGTCATCATATTGTCATATCTTCTTTTCCCGTAGGTGGCTACTACCTTCTCTTCGTTCTCTGGTTTGGCAAAATGTGCTTCCATACTGACAGGTTCGGCCTCGGGATGAAATTGTACGCCAACAAATTCTTCAGAAAAACGTACCGCCATAATGGCCCTCTCATATTCCACATGTGTCCTGATTTTCTCCAGAGCCAATATTTTTGCGCCTTTTTCTTCAAAAACCTTCAATCGTGGTTGAATAAGTTGCCAATCCCTGGAATCCACTGCAAAGAAGGGATCGGGTAATTTGGAAAACAACTCATCGGCCTTACCATGTTTGGTCTTATGGATAGGTAAAACCCCGAAAGATGGTGATTTTCGTTTGGTTATGTCTCCTAGTCTAAAATGATGGCATACCATCTGATAGCTATGGCAAATAAAGAAAATGTATTTTTTGGGATAGTCACCGTTTGCATTGTGTTCCCATAATTGGTCTATGAGGGAATAATACTTTTTATCCCAGATACCGTCTCCTTCCAAGGGATTTCCTGGCCCTCCCGAAGATATGTAGATATCATAGCTGGTATCGGGAACTTCATTCTTGGTCCTAACGTCAAAAAATTGGTAATCGGCTCTGGCGCTGAATTTATCCAATATTTCCCGTATACATCTCAGGCCTTGATTTGGAATTCCATTATAAAGGTCTAAAACGGCAATCTTTTTTTTTCTATCCAACATTTTTCTTGTTCATTTAAATCCCTGCAACCGTCTCTTTCAAAATAAAATCGACCACATCATTAAGGTTTTTGGTTTTTTCAAAAACGGCCAATTGTCTGTCCGCCCCGGTCCCTTCATTCAATATTTTATGGATTTTATTGATTTCATCCCTGCTTCCAAGTTCATCTACCACATCATCTACAAATTCCAGCAATTCCAAAATTAATTCTTTCGTGGGAACTTCTATAGATTTTCCAAAGTCGATCATCTTGCCCTCAATCCCATATCTTGAGGCTCTCCATTTATTCTCGTTGATCAATGCCCTTTTATAAATAATAAAGTTGAGGTTGCTTCTTCTTAAAATATAAAGTTTGGCCACCAAAGCCTGGATCAATGCTGTTATGGCGACTGTTTCATCTACGGTCAAAGGAACATCACAGATCCTAAATTCTATAGTCGGGTAGAAAGGGTGTACCCTTACATCCCACCATATTTTTTTGGCGTTGTCAATGCACTTTGTCTGTACCAAGAGATCAACATAGCGCTCGTATTCCCCTGCACCCGTAAAGAAATCAGGAATACCGGTACGCGGAAATTTATCGAACACTTTGGTGCGGAAAGATTTAAAACCCGTATTCCTTCCTTCCCAAAAAGGGGAGTTGGTAGATAGGGCGTAAATATGGGGCAAAAAGTAGCGGACGGAATTATAGATGTGTATAGCCATTTCCCTGTCTTCAATGCCCACATGGACATGAAGTCCAAAAATAAGGTTGGATCTGGCAGCATCCTGCAATTCTTGCACAATTTCATCATATCTCGGGTGCACGGTTATCAATTGCTTTTCCCATTCCGAGAATGGGTGGGTACCGGCCGCGGCTATGCGAAGGCCTAACCCGGAAGCAACCTCCGATATTGTTTTTCGCAAATGCGTTACTTGAGAGCGAACCTCCTTAATGTCCTTGCAAATTACCGTACCCACTTCAACCACGGCCTGGTGCATTTCTGCCTTTACTTGTCCTTCCAAGATCTCGTCGGCAATTTCTACAATTTTTTGCTCATGGGAAGTCAGTTCACGGGTATTGGGATCTATTACTTGATATTCTTCTTCTACTCCTAATGTAAAATCCATTGGTCTCCAGGTATTACAGTTTGGTCATTGTCAAAATTATTTTGACTTGCGTTTGGTTGTTGTGGCCTTTTTGACCGGTTTTTTGGTGACGGGCGCTGTTGTTTTGGCCTTCGTTGTCGTTGTTTGTTTAGCTGCAGTTGTTTTGGTGGTTGCTACAGCCTTTTTTGCTTTGGTCGGCGTTGTCTTTGCCGCAGGGGTTTTGACTGCCGGGGTAGCTTTTTTTGCGGGAGCTTTTTTGGCTGCTGGTTTTTTTGTGTTCGGGGCAACCGCATTCTTGACAAATGTTCCCCAAGTAAGATTCATTTGACCTGGTTTGTGCTCCTGTGCCTTTTTTATGGCCATATTTGCCGCGGTCTCCACGACCCATTCAAAATTTTCCTGACCAACGGAATTAATATCGGCATCCGGAGCCGGATTGCAAAAATCTATTGCGTAGGGAATACCGTCCCTTACCGCGAATTCCACAGTGTTGAAATCATACCCCAAAGCTGCATTGAGTTTTATGGTGTAGTCTTTAACGGTATCCAGGAGTTTTTTGCTCAGCGTAGGACCATCATGTACATATCTCAGGTGATGGGGATTTCGTGGTTCGTATTGCATAATACGCACCTCATTTCCGCCAAGGCAATAGCAACGGAAATATTCGTTAAAGACGATTTCCTCTTGCAACATCATTATTAGTTGTCCGGTTTCGCTGTGACTCTTAAAAAACTCATCGGCATTGTTAAGTTTATAGACATTTTTCCAACCGCCTCCGGCAAAAGGCTTCATATAGGCGGGAAAACCAATATGTTCAAAAATACCATCCCAGTCCATGGGATACTTTAAATTTCGGAACGAATTTTCAGTAGTATCATCCGGCCTGTCCTTTGAAGGGAGAAGTACTGTTTTTGGTACTGGAACTCCGGTTTTTATGGCTAGCGCATTATTAAAAAATTTTTCATCGGCACTCCACCAAAAAGGATTGTTGAGCACTGCGGTACCGGAAATGGCCGCGTTTTTTAGATATGCCCTGTAAAAGGGAACATCTTGGGAAATACGATCTATGATAACGGCATATTCCGTTGGGTCGGCCTGCATTACCTTATCTATCATGACGGCCTCTGCTATGATCCCGTTTATTTTTTTTTCGTTTATTCTATCTATAAAGGCTTGGGGAAATGTATTTTCCTGGCCGAATAGTATTCCAATTTTTTTCATACTGTTTATGGTATTAAAGTTTACATTAAGGATAAATAATGGGGAAACATTTCGCGCCATATAGGCCAGTCGTGACTTGCGTTGGGTCTATTGTCCAACCAATGATCAATACCTTTATTTTTTAATATAGTCGACATTCCGAGATTGGCGCCCAAGCAAATATCATGTTCGCTGGTACCTAAAATTATTTTCATATTATACAGTTCGGGATGATGCATATTGGGCAGGTAATCCACTGGATTATTAAAATAAACATTGTCGTCGTAATATCCATCCAATTGGTCCCTGATATCAAATGCCCCGCTCATGGTAAAAAGGTGGCTAACCTTTTCGGGATGTCTAAAGGCAAAATTGGCCGCATGGTAGCCCCCAAAGCTACATCCTGAAACGGCTACCTTGCCAATAGGGGATTCGTGTTGTACTTTGGCAACTACTTCCTCTAAAATCATTTTGTCGTACCAAATATGGTTTTTAACACGGTCTGCAGGATGTATGGATCTATTGTACCAACTGTATTCGTCAATACTATCAACGCAATATACCTTTACCTTGCCTTGTTCTATAAACCAGGAAATGGAATCTATTAAATGAAAATCCTTGCTTTCGTAATACCTCCCTCTGGTAGTAGGAAAGATTAACAATGGATAGCCCCAATGACCATAAACTATCATTTCCATTTCCTTGCTCAGATTCGGGGAATACCATTTATGATAGTTTTCTTCCAAAATGTATTAATTAATGGTTGGGGAAGTATCTCCTTGTCTTAAAGTTAGCCAAAATTATGATGCTAACAAATCTGTTTTAAGGAAAGATCGGCATTTATGGATGTCCTTATAGTATGTTTTTTCATAAGGTCAGGAGAAAATGTTCCAAAAGTATTGATATTCAATGCCTTTGGATTTCTGTTGGAAATAGAAATTAGTATTTGTTAAATGTAAATTTTGTTTTACAGCCAATTTTGCTACCACCTAATACTCATCCAAATGTTCCGGATATAGAAAGTTGTTATACGGGAATCTGGTTATGTGAATGTCCCGAACTTCATCATAAACACGTTTTCTGAATTCTTCCAAATTTTCTTTGTTCAGAGCCGAAATAAAAAGGGCCCTATCTCCAACGCGACGCATCCAAGTATTCCTCCACTCTTCAATGGTGAAGTGTTTATTGGTTTTTTCAGTGATTAAATCATCGTCGTCAATGGTCTTGTGTTCATATTGATCTATCTTGTTAAAGACCATGATGGTTTTCTTGTCCGAACTTTTTATTTCGGTAAGAATTTGGTTTACAGAATCTATATGCTCTTCAAAATTTGGATGGGATATATCAACTACATGTAACAACAGATCAGCTTCCCGCACTTCATCCAAAGTACTTTTAAAACTTTCTACCAATTGTGTGGGCAATTTTCTAATGAATCCCACTGTATCACTCAATAGAAAGGGAAGATTGCCTATCACCACTTTCCTAACCGTAGTGTCCAGGGTAGCGAATAGTTTGTTTTCTGCAAAGACATCGCTTTTACTAATAACGTTCATCAGGGTAGATTTGCCTACGTTGGTATACCCTACCAAAGCTACACGTACCAATGCCCCGCGATTGCCCCTTTGGGTTTCCATTTGTTTGTCGACCTTCAATAACTTTTTCTTCAGAAGGGAAATTCGATCACGAACAATTCGTCTATCGGTTTCGATCTCCGTTTCACCTGGTCCACGCATTCCTATACCCCCTTTTTGTCGTTCCAAGTGGGTCCAAAGACCTGTAAGTCTAGGCAGTAGATATTCGTATTGGGCCAGTTCCACTTGGGTACGGGCATAACTGGTCTGTGCTCTTTGGGCAAAAATATCCAGGATTAAACTGGTACGGTCCAGGATTTTGCATTTTAATTGCCTTTCAATATTTCGCTGTTGTCCAGGGGTAAGCTCATCATCAAAAATTACCGATCCAATGTCATTGCTTTTTACATAGGCCTCAACTTCCAACATTTTTCCGCTTCCAATGTAGGTTTTAGGGTTGGGCAAGTCTATTCGTTGTACAAAGCGCTTACAAACCTCACCACCTGCAGTATAGGTAAGGAATTCCAGTTCATCCAAATATTCGTTTACCTTTTCCTCATTCTGGTCTTTGTTCATTACCCCTATGAGTACCGCCTTTTCATATTCTATAGTCTTCTTCTCTAGCATATACTTATTTAAAGTACAAATCTAATCAATACTTGCCAAGGGTTTTTCGTAATTTAGCAATCGATTAAATATTTTGGATGAAATTTTCATTTTTTAAGAAAAAATCGATCAATACCCTCCATACTGTGGCTTTCTATAATCTAGAAAACCTATTCGATGCCAAAAATGACTTCAACAGGTTGGATGATGATTTTACTCCCAATGGATCTAAAAAATGGACCGCAAAGCGTTATCAGAACAAATTGTCAAGACTCTCCAAGACTATAAGTCAAATTGGGCGCGAATCAACAGGGTTTCCTCCTGTCCTGGTTGGTGTGGCAGAGGTTGAAAATGGGAAGGTAGTTCAGGATTTGTTGTCTACAGATCCCTTAAATGCGTACAACTATCATTATGTTCACTACGATTCCCCGGATGAGAGGGGAATAGATAACGCCTTGCTATACAATAGGGATAACTTTGAAGTAATAAGATCTGAAGCTATTCCCTTGATAATACATAATGATAATGGCCAACGCGATACCACAAGGGATATACTATACGTAAATGGAGTTCTAAATGGTGAGGAGCTCCATATTTTTGTGAACCATTGGCCTTCCAGAAGGAATGGAGAGGTTGAAACCGATTATAAGCGTATTGCCGCAGCTAAAACCATCATTGAGTATATGGAGGACCTGGAGCAAAGTATTGAAAATCCCAATTATATTGTAATGGGCGATTTTAATGATGGTCCTACATCCGCCAGTCTCCAGACCTTGATGAGTAGGAATAGTTTGCATAACCCTATGGAGGGATTAAAAACGCCGGATCGGGGAAGTGCCAATTATAAAAGGTCTTGGAGTCTTTTTGATCAAATTATAGTGTCCCATAATTTTTTCAATTACGAACGAGGCACCCACAGTTTTGCCGAGGCCAATATTTTTGATGAAGCCTTTCTCACGGAATATAAAGGAAAGTACAAAGGCAATCCACATAGAACCTATGTGGGAAGGCGGTATATGGGTGGTTTTAGTGATCATTTTCCAGTTTACGTACAATTTAAGTTCAATATTTAAAATTAATCTTCCTCTAAAGTGAACCTTTCATGTCGTTTTTTTGAAGGTTCACAACAAAACCATGCCATTCATCGAATAAAAAGGTGCGTTAATCGATAATATTTGCTTGATATAGTATATTTGTAGTCCAAATCTTACTATAAACTTTGTCATGGCTTACGCAAACCCTACTTTGTTAAAGATTAGCAAGTGTTTACTTCCAGTAGCTTTTTGCCTTGCTACTTATAGCTCGTTTGCACAAACCGAGAAACAAATCCATATCATTAAGGACAAGTATCGCAGTTCCAAATTAGGGGTATTTACCAATGACCTTAAAAAGAACTTTGACAAGGATAACAATAAATTGTTACAGGCCGCTAAGACCAATGGCTGGAAATTAACAGAAAGATTGGCAGACGGAAATTTTAGCGAGCTTACTGCTATTGGTGATGATGGTACCCCTCTTTATTACAGTACTTTCAGTACAAGTATAAATACCGCCACCAGAGCCAACGCCTTGCATGATAATGGACTATTGGATTTAGGTATTAACGGAGAGAACATGATGGTAGGGATATGGGACGGAGGAGCTGTCTTGACAAACCACAAAGAATTTGGCAATAGGATAGAGACTTTGGATGAGAGTGAAGTTGTGGATTCGCATGCCACTAGGGTTGCCGGTATTTTGGTAGCGGAAGGATTGGATAAAAATTCGAAAGGGGTGGCCTACAAGGCAAAGGCTGTTTCCAACGACTGGAGAAGGGATAAAATTGAAGTTGCGGAAATGGCAGCCAATGGCATGTTGTTATCCAACCATTCTTACGGAATTATGTCCGACCGAGTGCCAGATTGGTATTTTGGATCTTATATCCAAGTTTCTAGGGATTGGGACAAAATTATGTACAATGCTCCTTATTATTTAATGGTGACCGCTGCAGGGAATTCCCAAAAAAGCAAAGACAATGAGGCTCCTATTTTTGGTTCGGCTTCCAACGGTTTTGATTTGATGTTGGGATTTGCAACCTCCAAAAATGGTGTTACTGTTGCTGCTGCAGATATTGAAACCAATGATCAAGGGCAATTGTTAAGCGCATCGGTAACTTCTTATTCTAGTTTCGGACCTGTTGATGATGGTCGTATTAAGCCGGACATCGCCGCTTATGGCACCAATATTTATACTACCGGTATTACAAATGATACCAAATATGAGACCGCAAACGGAACATCGGTAGCTGCTCCGGGTGTAACCGGATCTATGTTGTTGATCCAAGAATATCACGAACAAATGGAAGGTAGTTTTATGAGGGCTGCCACTTTAAAAGGATTGGTACTGCATACTGCGGACGATGTTGATGCTCCAGGCCCCGATTACAAAATGGGTTGGGGAGTTATTAATTCAAAGTCGGCCGTAGAGGCAATAGCAAATAAAGGGTTCTCCTCTATAATTTCTGAAGAAACCCTTAACGAAGGTGAAACTAAAACCTATAAGGTTGTAGCACATGGAACAGGGCCTTTATCAGCCTCTATTTCATGGACAGACCCTGCTACAGGAGCAGTAAATTCGGGAACATTAAACGATATGTCAGCAGCCTTGGTCAACGATTTGGATATTCGTATCACCAAGGACGGCAAAACCTTTTTACCTTGGAAACTTAATGCAGCCAAAGCAGATGCGCCAGCAGTTAATGGAGACAATAGAGTGGATCCTTTTGAAAAAATAGACATCCAGAATGCCAAGGGAGATTATACAATTACAGTAACCCATAAAAACACTCTTAGTCAAGGGGCACAGAATTTTTCCATCATTGTTACAGGGATTGCCCTTACCGACTGTGTATTAGTTACGCCTGAAGATATTGAACTAACTACTTCTGATGAAACCGGGATAACGCTGAACTGGACAGCCAATACAGATGCACTTTTCCAAATTGAATACAAAAAGAAGGATAGTAACGAATGGAATGTGGAAACAACTTTCGATAATTTTATTAGCTTAAATAATTTAGTAGAGGGAACGGATTATAGTCTTAGGGTAAAAACATTTTGTTCCGAAAATGTAAGTTCGGAATATAGTGAGGAATACGAATTCATCTTTAAGGGCTCTGAAACCGAACTTTTGGAT
The DNA here is from genome assembly GCA_040216555.1 of Arenibacter sp. Classification (GTDB taxonomy): domain Bacteria; phylum Bacteroidota; class Bacteroidia; order Flavobacteriales; family Flavobacteriaceae; genus Arenibacter. The sequence goes on along the minus strand of JAVJOW010000032.1, from coordinate 161,732 downwards.
TATATGGAATATGAAACCTTGACCTTGGAAGTACAGTTTTCCATTTTCCCCAATCCAGTACAGACTTCAATGACCATTAATGGTGATGTCTCCGAAGATGCCATGTATAAAATAGTTTCCCTTAACGGTGTAGTGGTAAAATCCGGGAAGGCAGAGCAAAAGCAGATTTATATTGCCGATCTAACTACCGGCTTATACGTGCTAACCTTAGCCGATCTAGAAGGTTCAAAATCGATTAAGTTCTATAAGTCCTAATCAGGAAAGTATCAATTGCCACTAGCTAAATTCTTTTTATTTCATTTTCATCCAATAATTCATCATTCCGTAAGCGCAGAAATACCTGTGCTGTAGTGATCACGTCCAGTTCGCAATATTTTACAATGCGGTCCAAGTCCTTATCTTCATAGTAAACGGATTTTACCATGCTGCCGTCTATATCTTCTTTTGGAGAGGGAATGCCAAGGATATTGGCCATTAGCTTAAGGGAGGTATAATGTTTGAAGTCCCCAAATTTCCAAAGCTCCATAGTATCCAAATGGGCTATTTCCCATGGCTTTTTACCAAAAAGATCCAGCTTGTTGGGCAAATCTACCTTGTTGATGATCATACGTCTCGCAATATATGGAAAATCGAATTCTTTGCCATTGTGCCCGCAAAGTAGGTGCTGGGGACGATTGAAATGGGTCTCCAATAAATTCTTAAAATCTTTGAGAATCTTAGGCTCCTCCCCATAAAACGAAGTAACCCTAAAAGTCCGATTGTCTCCTCTATAATTAAAATAGCCTACTGAAATGGTAATGATCTTTCCAAATTCTGCCCAAATTCCAGCCCGGTCATAGTATTCCTCGGCCGTATATTCGTCTTTTCGTTGGTAGAGCGACTTATGTTCCCAAAGTTCTTTTTTGGTTTCGTCCAGCTTATTAAAACTCTCTTCCTCTGGAACCGTTTCTATGTCCAAAAAGAGTATGTGTTCCAAGTTAATTTTATGTAACATCCAAAGTTTCTTAAAACCTAAATGGCTCGATTATAATTTTGATAAACGAAGCGGGAATTATAAATATACAAACAAATTTAGAATTGTCGTGAAGGGTATTTTATATGTTGGTTAGCGTCAATTTGTGAGTTAGGGCGATGGATGTACAGCAAGGTAGGAACCGACCGAACGGTTGGTGAACCACTCTAAAATTCCGATACAAATTGGTGGTACTTCCATAAAGCACATAGCTTTATCGGTGTAATACAGCAGTGGACTAGAAATATCTTGCCAAGGGATGAACTACAAACCGTAGGGTCTGTAAAAATTAGAAAAGGGTTTGCTGTTTTACAGGGCTTTCATGTTCCAAAAGCCATTTTTTACGGTGTAGGCCCCCGGCATATCCGGTCAGGGAACCATCGCTGCCAATGACCCTATGGCAAGGCACAACGATCCATAGAGGATTTTGCCCATTGGCCGAGGCCACTGCCCTAATGGCTTTGACATCGCCCAAGGTTTTGGACAGCTCCAGATAGGAAACTGTTTTGCCATATGGGATTTGCTGTAGGGCCTGCCAAACCTTTTTTTGAAAATCTGTTCCTTCGGGGTTGAGCGTTAAGCTAAATTCCTTTCGTGTACCTTCAAAATATTCCCGTAACTGATATACCGCATCTTCGAGCAATTCTGGAACAATATCCGATACTATTTCCTCACTATCGAATACAGTAATGGAGGTTAATCCTTTTTCATCGCCTTCAATTTTTGCGATACCCAAAGGCGTATGTATATACACAGTCTCCATTATTCCTTTTCTCTCTTTCCTTGAATAATTCCCAAGCGCTTTGCCCTCTCGTTCCAATTTTTCCGCGCCAGGTGTTGTAGGTTTTCCACGTTATCGCTTTCGTCCATGATTTCAAGGCCCAATAAGGTCTCCAAAATGTCTTCCATAGTTACCACACCGCTAACTGAACCATATTCATCCACCACCAGGGCAATATGCTCCCTTTTGGAAATAAAGGTTTCAAATAATTCAGGGATAGGGGTTTGTCTGTTACTTACCAATATTTCCCTTTTAATACTCGATAGTGGTGCACTGCCATTCTTTTTTATTATTTCCTCCAAGATCATGTCCTTTAGGACGAATCCGGTGATATTATCCATTTTTTTATTGAATACGGGAATTCTAGAAAACGGCATTTTGGGGTTGGCATCGTAAAATTCCTTGATGGTGGCGGATTCCGAGGCAATTTTTACTACCGCCCTTGGGGTCATGATGTCCTTTACCTTAATTTCGTCAAAGTTTAGGAGGTTTCTAATTATGGTGGATTCCGATTCTTGAAATACTCCTTCCTCGTGGGCAATATCGGTCATGGCACTAAAATCTTCTCGGCTAAATACACTCCCATGAACGCCTTTTTTTCCGACCAGTCTGGTGAAAAGCTGCAATAGCCAAAGAATTCCGGTCCAACGAAGGGCCCACACCATTATTTTTAGGGTAGTGGTAGAGGCGTGCGCCAATTGTTTCCAGTAGGTAGCGCCTATGGTCTTGGGGATAATTTCCGAGGCCACCAAAATGAGAATGGTCATGATGGTAGAAACCAATCCTACCATAGCGGCTTCTGAAAACTGAATTCCAAGAAGCGTTTTTTCGGTATTGCCATATATTTCGGAGTATGCAATTTTGGCTTGTACCCCTACCAAAATTGCACCAACGGTATGGGCAATAGTATTTAAGGTGAGAATGGCAATGAGGGGCTTGTCCACATCCTTTTTTAACACTTCCAATTCCAATGCAAAGGATTTGCCTTCCTTTTTCATTAGATTGATAAAGGTTTGTGGAACACTCAATAGTACCGCTTCCAAAATAGAGCATATAAAGGATACGAGGATGGATATGAGTGCATAAAATATAAGTAACCCCATAAAAAAGTATAAAATACTAATGTACTAATTAAAATAGAATTTCTTAACTCAATCGATTATGGCGTCATAAAATACCTGTTGTACAGCAGAGCGGATATTAAATTTGTAAATATTGGCATGGGACCTACTGGGGTATACCCGGTTGGACAGGAATATATAAACCATTTGGGTTTTCGGATCCGCCCATACAAAGGTACCCGTAAACCCGCTATGTCCAAAACTGTCGGGACTGGCACTTGGTGCAGGATAGGAATCGGCTAGAGTAAGCTCTTGGTTATTTAGTTCTGGCTTATCAAATATTAGACCTCTTCTGTTTTCATTTTCTGGATATTGTACTTTGGTAAATTCCTTCACCGTGGTTTCTGACAAATAACGCTTTCCACCATAAGTTCCATAATTCATGTACATCTGCATCATTTTCGCCAAATCAGTGGCCGATGCGAATAGTCCTGCGTTTCCGGACACCCCGCCCATTAGGGCTGCGTTTTCGTCATGGACCCAATTCTTGGTCAGTTCATGTCTGAATAAGGTGTCGATTTCGGTGGGTACAATTTTATTTGGATAATTTTTGTTTTTAGGATTGAACCCCAACGTGGTTGCCCCTAAAGGAGCATAAAAGTTTTGGGTAACATAGGTTTCATAGTCCGTATCGGTCAATCGTGAAATGATTTCGGGATAGAGCAAAAACGTAAGTCCTGAATATTTGTATTTTTTAATGTCCGATACTTTGGATCTGTTGATCTTTCGATATATTTTGTTCCTAAACCTATCCTTGATATATATATTTTCATAGGCTCTGGTATTGAATCGGCGACTAGGTTCGTTTCTTACAAAACGATTTTTTACTGAACCGTTCTTTTTCATCACCTCTTGAAGGAAAATTATGTAGGGTACCAATCCCGCCTGATGCGCAAAAACTTCCCTTATGGTTAGCTCCTTTTTATCCTTTCTATTTTTCCACTTAGGCCATAAGGTACTGAAGGGCGCATCCAAATCCACTTTTCCTTCGTCGTGTAGTTTCATCAAGGCTGGTAGCGGCCCCATTATTTTGGTTACGGATGCCAGATCATAGATATCGGTCAGCCCTACAGGCTGTAAACTGTCGTAGGTATGAAAGCCATACGCTTTATGAAAAATGATCTTGTTATTTTTGGCCACCAATACCTGTGCTCCTGGGAAGGCCTCCTCTTTAATGGCCATGGTCATTATGGAGTCTACCTTGGATTGAATAAACAATGAATCCATTCCTACAGATGAAGGAACGTCGTAGCTAAGCGTCTCTGAATTAGCTATTTGTGCGGATAATATCTGTACGCTAAAAAATATACTTAACAGTATAATAATGGCGGTATAATTACTTTTTTTCATAACGAATAAGTTACCAACCCACATATTTTGGGGGTTCAATATTATTGAGATTTAAATATACAATTAATTGTCCCCGATGATGGGTCACATGGTCCTGTAGGAGATTTAATATCTGTAATTTGGTTTTTTCACCGGCAAAAAATTCAACCTTTTCCGAAAGATCATCGGAAGGAGTGTTTTTCAAAATAGTGCTAACCCTATCAAATCCTGTGACTAATAAACTTATGGTTTCTTCTTTTGTTAATTTGGAATTATTATCGCTGTACTTTTCCGTACGTTGCCCACCAAAATAGGTGTTGCTTAACCAATCCATATTGCTTTTTATATGCATCAATTGATCTTGAAAACCCTTTTGTCTTTCAGTAGGCTTAAAATCATATTTCTCTGGCGGCATGGCTTCAGCAACGGCCACTAAATAGGATTTGGAATTTTCCCATTTTTCCAAAAAAGCGGGAATAACTAGGTCTTGGGATTGTAGCGGGATCATAAAAAGAACGATAAGTATAAAAAGTAAATCTTTCATTTGGCAATAAAATAAGATGAGCGCTATAATAACTTTTGGATGGCCTTAGGCGAAATTTAGTTGATCCACTTATCCCAATACACGGACTACGTCCTTGGCAAAGTAACTGGCAATAATATTGGCGCCGGCCCTTTTAATGGCCGTCAACTGCTCCATCATCACGGCATCGTGATCCAGCCATCCTTTTTCGGCTGCAGCCTTTACCATGGCATATTCCCCTGATACCTGATATACCGCTACGGGAACATCCACTTCGTTTTTTATTTCCCTTACAATATCCAAATAGCAAAGACCGGGCTTTACCATAACGATATCGGCACCCTCGTCAATGTCCATTTCAGTTTCCTTGATAGCTTCGAACCTATTGGCATAATCCATTTGATAGGTCTTTTTGTCGCCAAAACCTGGAGCCGAATCCAAGGCATCCCTGAAGGGACCGTAGAATGCACTGGCATATTTGGCGCTATAGCTCATAATTCCGGTATCTATAAATCCTTCATCTTCCAAGGCCTCCCTAATACTCAATATCCTACCATCCATCATATCGCTGGGCGCTACAAAATCGGCCCCTGCTTCCGCATGGCTTACGCTCATACTGGCCAATACCTCCACGGTATCGTCGTTAACGATTTGTCCGTCCTCCACAATTCCATCATGTCCATACGAGGAATAAGGGTCCAAGGCCACATCGGTCATGACCAACATCTCGGGACAGGTATTTTTAACTGTTTTAATGGCCCTTTGCATCAGGCCCTTGGGGTTTACCGCTTCCTTGCCTTTATTGTCTTTTAAGTGGTCCGGGACTTTAACAAAGAGTAGCACGGACTTAAGTCCCATGGCCCAAAGATCTTTTACTTCTTTTTCCAACAGGTCCAAGCTGTATCTGTAATAATTGGGCATGGATGCAATCTCTTCCTTTACCCCTTGGCCTTCCACAACAAAAAGTGGCACTAAAAAGTCGTTCGGCGAGATAATGGTTTCACGAACCAGTGATCTAATTGATTCATTGGTGCGCAGTCTTCTATTTCTTCTTAATGGGTACATTTTGTGTTTATTTTGAAATTCAAAGATAAAGGAACAAGTCCAAAATTTTATAAATTGAATGGGTTAATCCTTTTATTATTTTGCTAGGCCCAAATACATCCATAGACCGTTTTCTTTTACGAATTCTGACTTTTCATGAATGACATCCACCTTGCCATTTTCAAAAAAATAGGCGTTAAAGGAAACAGTGCCATTTTGGTCGTTTATTTCTCCTTTTTCACTGTCCAAAACTTCCAATTTGATCCAACTTACGGATTTTGCCCAAGCTTCAATAGCTTTCTTTTCTTTAACAGGCCGGGTGGAGGTATGATGACTATCCATCAAATAATTCCCATTGCCCAGCACAAAGGCGGAATAACGGGAACGCATCAACTGCTCCGCCGTAGTTGCAGCTGAAATGTCTTTATGTGCCATACCGCAGCATTCGGCATAGGACTTATGGGATCCACAGGGACAATCCATGTTTTTTGTTTAAAAAATTATTCTTGGTCTAAGCCGGCGGTACCAATTTTAGCTACTTTTTTTCCTCGTTCTTTTGGCGTTCCCGATGATTGGTCATAATGGTCTTTAGTCGCTCTTTCCGGGTTTCCTTTTCTTTTTTGAGCTTGTTTTTTTTTCTGTTGAGAAGTTTGGTATGATTTGCCTTGTTTGCCGTATTTTTTTCCTTGCCTTTTTTGCCCATAGTACTTTGTTTAGCTTTGTTAGACCCAGTCTTTGGGTTGGGCAAGTACTTTCAACAGGCGTTCTTCTTCACTTCCCTTATCCGGATGATGGTCATAAACCCATTGTACATGTGGGGGTAGGCTCATAAGAATGCTTTCTATTCTGCCATTGGTCTTTAGCCCGAACAAAGTGCCCTTGTCGTGAACCAGGTTAAACTCTACATAACGCCCACGACGGATTTCCAGCCAATCCCGCTGTTCTTTGGTATAGCGCAAATCCTTTCTTTTCTCAACGATTGGTACATAGGCCTCCAAGAAGCTATTGCCTACTTCGGTTTCAAAATTGTACCAATCTTCCATGCTAATGCTGTCGGTGGCTTTGCAGTAATCATAAAACAACCCTCCAATCCCTCTGGCCTCGTTCCTATGCGTATTCCAGAAATAATCGTCGCATTTTGCCTTATAGGTGGTATAGAAATCTGGATTATGTTTATCGCAGGCCTCTTTGCAAACTTTATGAAAGTGTTTGGCGTCCTCATTAAACAAATAGTAAGGGGTAAGATCCTGTCCCCCACCAAACCATTGATCCACTAAATTACCTTGTTTATCGTACATTTCAAAATAGCGCCAGTTGGCATGTACTGTTGGGACCATGGGGTTTTTTGGGTGAATGACAAGGCTTAGACCACAGGCAAAAAAATCGGCATCCTGTACCCCAAAATAGTTTTGCATGCTTTTTGGCAGGGCGCCATGAACGGCAGAGATGTTTACGCCGCCTTTTTCAAATACAGCACCATTTTCTATGACCCTGGATCGTCCGCCCCCGCCTTCGGGTCTTTCCCATAGGTCTTCCTTGAATTTGGCAACACCGTCTACCTTTTCCAATTTGGCGGTAATCGTATCCTGAAGTTGTTGAATGTATGCGTAAAATTTATTTTTCATGTTTTTTCTTTTCGTTTTTCTGACCTACAAGGCTTTGGAGACCTTGCAGGTCTCGCCGCCCGTTCCACTTAGTGTGACTTGCATTGCGCTCCATTGGTGTCCAACCTGCAAGGTCTCCCCGACCTTTTAGGTTTCTTTTCCAGCCCAACGGCTAATTTTTTCGGTTTCATGTTTTTAGACCTACAAGGTTTTTGAAACCTTGCAGGTCTTGCCGCCCGCTCCACTTATTGTGACTTGCATTGCCCTCCGTAGGTGTCTAACCTGCAAGGTCTCCCCGACCTTGTAGGTTTCTTTTCCAGCCCAACGGTCAATTTTTTCCTTCTCATGTTTCAGACCTACAAGGTTTTTGAAACCTTGCAGGTCTCGGGTCAGCCAATTTCTCTTTCCAATTTCAAAAGTTCTACCGTCTTAACGGTAGCAGCCGTTACGGATAAAGGCAAGACCAAGATAACACCGATTATGGGGATAAAGAGAAATAACATAAATACAATACCATTGCCAATGGCCACACCTTTGTGCCTGCTTACAAAGTTTATACTTTCATGGTACTTAAAATGTCGCTCCAAAGTATAGTCCATATTGCCAAATCCTGCATAATACCCTTGTACCAAAAATAAAAGAATGGTCGATAGCAGTCCTATCACAGGTATCAGACCTATTAAAATGATAGGAATCGTCAGCAAGATTTCCATACTTAGATTTCTTAGGTTGATACGGATTCCACGCCAGAGTTGTTCCATAAAATTAGTGTCTCTATGGTTATGTATCGGGTTTCCTAATAAATGTGCCTCCATTTTTTCGGATACCGGGCTCATAAAAGGGGCCGATAGGGCTAATACAATATGCTTGTATAAGATGAAGCCCAAAACCACAATTAGAATTCCACCGAAAACACTGCTAATACCGGTTACAGTGTGTTTTCCCCAATCCCATTCCCACCATTGTGAAAGAAATTCGCCAATATTATCGGATAGGACATAGGCCGATGAAAATATTAGGGCTGCGGTTATTAAACTGATAAGGACGGGGACCCAAAAATATTTCCAGAGTCCCAATTGAGAGATAATCTTTAAACTGCCCGAATAGGCTTTAATACCACTAAGTATATTTTTGATCATACTTTTGGTTTTGCGTAAGCGATTGCAGTGACATCCTTTTATTTTTTGGAATACCTTGAGGTTCTTAGTTTAGAGCTCTTTATAAACAATACAAGCATTCCATAAAAATAAAAGATATAACGCAAAGCGCGACCCTTTTTCCCTGAAAAGAGGAAGAAAGGATACGCTCCTACTATTTTTGTCCGTACTCTTTTACCGCATCTATAAATGCCTTGGCATTGTCCAAGGGCACATTGGGCAAGATGCCGTGACCTAGATTGACTACATATTTATCCTTTCCAAATTCATTGATCATTTGGGTGACCATTTTTTTAATTACCGCTGGAGGCGATAGCAATCTAGCAGGATCAAAATTACCTTGCAGTGTAATATTGCCACCGGAAAGGTAGCGGGCATTTCTTGCGGAACAGGTCCAGTCCACGCCCAGGGCAGCGGCTCCCGATTTGGCCATATCGCCCAAAGCGAACCAGCATCCTTTTCCAAAAACAATTACAGGGGCCTCATCTTTTAGGGCATCTATAATTTGCTGAATGTAATTAAACGAAAATTCCTGATAATCCACGGGGGATAACATACCTCCCCAAGAATCGAAAACCTGAACGGCATTTACCCCTGCCTGCACCTTGGCCTTTAGATAGGAAATGGTAGTATCCGTGATTTTTTGGAGTAGCTGATGGGCCGCTACCGGATTGGTAAAGCAAAACTCTTTGGCCTTATCGAAGGTTTTGCTCCCCTGTCCTTGAACCACGTAGCAAAGAATGGTCCATGGGGAACCCGCAAATCCGATCAAGGGAATGTCGTTGTTCAACAGCTCTTTGGTGGCCTTAATGGCCTGCATAACATAATCCAGTTCCACGTTTACGTCCGGGACAATAACTTCATCCACTCCTTTTTGATCATGTACGGGGTTTGGTAGATAAGGTCCAAAATTGGGCTTCATTTGTACCTCTATATTCATGGCCTGGGGAATCACCAAAATATCGCTGAATAAAATGGCGGCATCCATACCATATCTGCGTATGGGTTGAACCGTTATTTCACTGGCCAGTTCCGGGGTCCTACAACGGGTAAAGAAGTCGTATTTATCCCGAATGGCCATAAATTCCGGCAAATATCTTCCTGCTTGGCGCATCATCCAAACTGGAGGGCGCTCTACAGTTTCTCCTTTTAATGCTCTTAAGAATAAATCGTTTTTTATACTCATAATTTATAACTGTAATTATTACCTACTTTATTCACCTTATTCCCTACAAATTGTTCTAAAGGGATGTCCATTAAATAGGCCATATTTAGTTCATGTTAGTCTCACTGAGTTCTACGGCCTTTTCCAAGACACTTTCTATCGTTGGTTTTTCAGCAATGATGATCTTTTTGGCATACTTTTGGGCTTCGGATGCAGTGGTGGTGCCAATGCAAAAAGCAACGCTATTTTTTATATTATTCTTGGCCGTAAAGCTTTCTATACCACTAGGGCTAAAAAACAGTATGCCGTCAAAATCGGTGCTAAAGGTAATGGGATTTGGACTATTTTGATATACTATCTGTTCCTTAAATGCTACTTTATGTTTTGTTAGCAATGAGGGAATTTCATTCCGTCGTTTATCACCGCACAAGAATAAAAAAGATTCATTGGGATACTTATTTACTAATATTGTGGCCAATTCTGCTCCATAATTGGTCATTTCCAGGACATTTATATCATTTTTTTCCAAAACGGACTTTGTTTTTTCACCGACGCAAAACGCAGTGTATTTATTGTTCTTAAGGATTTTGGTGGCCATTATATTTAGAAAAGCCTTTACCGTATTCTGGCTTGTGAATATAATATTTTTGAAATTTGGGTCTATTTGCGTCGTTAGGTAGTCGATCTTAATGGCATCATAATCTTCTACCTCAATATTGGCATTGGTCAGGATAGATTTTTGGGAGGAGGTGAGGATTTTAGTGGATAGAATGGTCATGCTCATTGTGCTTTGGTTTCTAGTTGCCGAGCAGGTGTTAAGCCAGTTCCTTTTTTATCTTCTTCATCATGGCCGTTCCACCGTTGTTCAATATTTGCAGGGCGCACAATTTTCCGAAGTCGGTATAATTTTCGGGAGAAATTGATTTTTTGATGGATAATTTCTGTGTCCCATCCAAGGATAACAATATGCCTTCAAAATGGAGTTTATCTTTTTCTATGTTGGCCAAGGCGCCAATGGGTGCGGTGCAGCCCCCTTCCAATACCTGTAGAAATTCCCGCTCCACATGGGTACATATATCCGTAGCGGAATCGTTCAACTTGCGGACTGCTTCCGTTGAAAATGCATCGTTTTCCATGCTAACAACTACCATAGCTCCTTGGGCTGGGGCAGGAATCATCCAATCCAAGTCTATATGGTTCTGGGGCAGTACTTCTATGCGCTCCAAACCGGCCTTTGCAAAAATGGCTCCGTTCCAAGGGTTGTCCTGAAGTTTTTGTAGACGCGTGTTAACGTTTCCCCTTAGGTCTACCACCTTATGGGAGGAGTACTTGTTTAACCATTGCGCCTGTCTGCGCAGGCTTCCGGTGGCAATAGTACCGTTGGATCTTAAAAAATCCAAATCTTTATAGACCAAAATATCTTGGGTATTTGCTCTGGGCAGTACAGCACTTTGAACAATTCCTTTGGGAAGTCGCGTTGGTACATCTTTCATGGAATGCACTGCAATGTCTACGTTGCCATTGATCATAGCGATATCCAAAGTTTTGGTAAAAATTCCGGTGATACCAAGTTCGTACAAGGGCTTATCCAAAAGTAGGTCCCCAGTAGATTTTACGGAAATTATTTCGGTTTTATAGCCAAGGGCCTCCAATTGGTCCCTAACAGTATGTGCTTGCCAGAGGGCCAACTGACTATCACGGGTACCAATGCGTATTGTTTTACTCATTTAGACTCCAATTCTAGTTGAAAAACCCGTTGTATAAGCTCTAAACTGGTATCGGAATCTATTTCGGTATCTTTAAGGTGATTGGCAAATTGTTTGGTAATTTTCTGAATAATACGTTCAGAGATAATATCGGCCTGTACGGAATTGAAATCTGAAAGCTTTTTGCTTTGGAAATCCAATTCCTCATCCTTCATGGTTTTCAATTTTTTCTTAAGGGCCTTAATAACGGGAGCAAACTTTCTGGTTTCCAACCATTTTATAAATTCGTCTTTTACTTCTTCAATAATTGCTTCGGCCTGGGGTATGGATTCCTTTCTTTTTTCCAAGGTATCATCGGTCATTTGGGATAAATGATCTAAATGTATTACGGTAACATTCTCCAAATCCGTTACATTGTCCGATACATTTTTTGGAATTGATAGATCCAAGATCAGCAAAGGCTTCTTAGTGTAGATCAATTCTTTGGAAATGGTGGGCGATTGTGCCCCTGTGGCTACAATAAGTACGTCGGTGTTTCGGATTTCGGTTTGAAGGTCCCCGTAATTCTTGACTATAAGATTAAACTTACCAGCTATTCGTTCAGCCTTGTCCTTGGTACGGTTAATAAGGGTGATGTGCGAATTTTTGGTATGCTTAATTAAATTTTCACAAGTATTTCTACCTATTTTCCCCGTGCCGAACAACAGTATGTTTTTTTCGGATATGTCGGGAATGTTATTTATGATGTATTGTACCGAAGCAAAGGCTACCGAGGTGGCACCTGAAGAAATATCGGTTTCGTTCTTTATTCTTTTACTGGCCTGTATTACAGAATTGCACAAACGCTCCAAGAAGGGGTTGGCAATATGTTGCTTTTTTGATCGATTGAAGCTTTGTCGTAACTGACTAATAATTTCGAAATCGCCTAAAATTTGGCTGTCCAATCCTGTGCCCATCCTAAATAGATGGTTTATGGCATCGTTATTTTTATACACATAGGCCACTTCCTGGAATTCCTCAACAGTGCCAGGGGTGTTATCGCACAATAATTTAATAAGCTGAAAGGGATGTTGGGCAAAACCATGCAATTCGGTACGGTTACAGGTGGAGGTAACCAAGAGACCGTCCAGCCCTATTAGTTTGGCCTGCTCCAGTATGCGATCTATGGTATTCTCATCCAAGCTAAATTTACCACGCACTTCGGCATCCGCCTTTTTGTAGTTAAGGCCGATGGTATAAAATGAATTATGTTTGGAAATATGATAATCTTTCATATGTACTCTTGAGAGCGCCACAAAAATAAGAGCATCAAACTTATAAAAATAACGCTAGAGGAACAATTAATATCGTTTGTGGTTTTTTAACGCTGTTTTGGGTGCTAAAACCCTTGAAATAGTATATTTTAGCAGTGTTAAGGGAATTCTTGCCAATAGTAATTTAGAATGTTTCTAAATAGATAAATTTATTATATTGTCGACATGGAGGAAGAAAATATCGCTCAAGGGTCTTTTGAGGAAGTATTTATTGAAGACGGGTTCTATGTGTTGAAAATTCAAAACGATGGTATTCATAACCAGACGGTTACCCGAGAAATAGACAGTTCTTTTATTCAGTTTCATTTCTGTTTAAAGGGCAGTGCCAAGTTTGTATTTAATGAAGGAAGGTATGCCTTGGAGGTCAATGAAGATAACTCGCTCCTCTTGTACAATACTCAGGTAGATCTACCTCTTAATCTAGTTTTAAATGCCAATTCTTGGATGGTCTCCATTATAATGACTATCCGAAAATTCCATTCACTGTTTTCCAAGGAGGCCGATTATATACCTTTCCTAAGCCCGGATAACAAAGATAAAAAGTACTATTCTCAAGATGCCGTATCCCCGGCGATAGCCGTTGTTTTAAGTCAGATAATGAATTATAACCTTCATCGTTCCATAAAGGAGCTATATATAAAGGGGAAGGTTTATGAATTGATTTCACTCTATTTCAATAAGAGTCAGGATGCCGATGTGGAACAGTGTCCTTTTTTGGTGGACGAGGATAATGTTAAGCGCATCCGGAATGCCAAGGAAATTGTTATTTCTAGAATGGCCGAACCACCTAGTCTACAAGATCTGTCCGAAGAAATTGGACTAAGTCTCAAGAAGTTGAAGGAAGGCTTCAAGCAGATATATGGCGATTCTGTGTATAGTTTTTTATTCGATTACAAGATGGAATATGCCCGCAAAATGTTGGAATCGGGCAAGCACAACGTTAATGAAGTAGGGCTAAAGGTGGGTTATAGCACTTCCAGTCACTTTATAGCTGCCTTCAAGAAAAAGTATAGTACCACTCCCAAAAAATACCTGATGTCCTTAGCTAATGGATAGCCTTGTTATTCTTATTCCCCCGATGCAATATTTTCAGATTTACCATTCTACATTAGTATAATGAGCAAAAAAACATGAGTTTTTTATTTCTAACAAGTAGGGGTGTTATTGTGAGAACTCTAGTATATTTTGGAATAAATGATAAAATTTGTGTTTTGTTGCCGTAAATTTTAGATATTTAGAACTTCTAATTGATAATCGAGAATATTTATGCACTTATATAAAAGGACTATTGCTTTATTTGCTTTAGTTGTTGTGATTGGATGTGGTAGTACCAAAATACAGGAAGAGGTTACCTTAAATCCAAACCTTCACAATACACCAGTACAGATTCCAGAAAAAATAATTTCCGCCAACACATTGGCCAAAGATAGGGTTTTGGTATTTTCCAAAACCAATGGTTTCCGTCATAAGTCCATAGAAAAGGGGGTTGCCACTTTTGTAAAATTAGGGGTAGCCAATAATTTTGCAGTAACCCATACCGAGGATTCGCTTCAATTTAACAGTGAAAATCTGAAAAAGTTTAAATTGGTGGTCTTTTTAAGCACTACTATGGATGTGTTGGGTGACGAGCAACAAGCGGCCTTTGAGAAATATATACAAGGAGGAGGTAGTTTTATGGGGGTACATGCTGCGGCGGATACGGAATATGAATGGCCTTGGTATAACAAATTAGTGGGGGCCTATTTTTTGAGTCACCCCAAACAACAAACAGCTAGGATAGATGTGGTAGACCACAACCATGCTGCTACCAAACATTTGGCCGATATTTGGACCCATTTTGATGAATGGTATAATTATAAAAATATAAATCCAGAAATTCATGTGCTCATGAAACTGGATGAAAGCTCTTATGAAGGTGGTAAGAATGGTGATAACCACCCTATTGCTTGGTACCATGAGTATGATGGCGGACGTGCTTTTTATACTGGCTTGGGACATACGGAGGAAGCCTTTGATGACCTTAATTTCCGTCAACATTTGGTCGGCGGAATCGAATATTGCCTGAAAAGAGATTAACTCTTGGGCATGTACAAAACAAAGATAATCACCAATACTTTGTATTTTTAATAACCACCAACCTTTACTGTAGTCCTGCAAGGTTCTATCGACACCCAATCAACCAACGCTAAATTTATTTAGTGTGTCGGTATCAATCTCGCAGGACTTTTTTTGTTTAATTTTTACTGAAGCCTATCTAGAGGGTTACTTAGTTATGGAGTATGGTGGTAAGGTATTTGCCCGAGATATCTTTTAAGAATAGGAACTGCCCCTATATCAATCTTCAATTAAAAATTAAAAGACAAAAATCCCAATTATTTAGGGCGTCGTACATATTCCAAAATAGACCGGATAGTCGGTTTGTACTGTTTTTGGGCAACTAATCAATATAATATTGGTATTTCATAAACTTAATTACGTTTTATATCGAACTTACAGGGTTCATCTGGTTTTTCAGATGCAACAAGAGCCGACCAAGCGGTTGGATTTACAGTTTTAGATAAAAAAGCATAAGTGTTCCAAATACGGAAATTAAAATTAAGGAGAAAGAAGCTATTATTAATTCTTTTCGGGGCTTTTGGGGAAATGTACCTCTACCTTATCGTGCATGGTGTATAGCCTAAATAGGTTCCCATCCGGAACCAGGATTCCACTAGATCTATTTTCTTCCATTATGGGATTTTGCGGGTATTTTTTCCAATGCAACAAGTCTTTTGAAGCAGCTACATTGGTAGACCATAGGCTCCAATCTTCAAAAGGGGTGCCGTGGTAATAGGCGTAATACCATCCCTTGTATTTAATAATCTGATTTAGGGCCACGCCATATTTATCGTAGGCTTCAGGTCCCATTGTTATTACAGGTTCATCCTGAACATTAGTCCATACATTTAGATCTTTGGAGGTGGCGAGCCAAATGCCCAAGTCGTTGCGCTCATAGAATAAATACCATATGTTGTTTTCCTGCCAAACGGTAGGGGTGCCGTAAGGGCCTTCGCTCAAGGGGGAACCATCGGCATTGCGCATGTCCAGGGAACCATGGTCTGTCCAATTAATGCGATCGGTGGAGGTAAGCCTATGGGCTACATCGTTTTTACCTTCGGCAAACATATGATAGGTGCCATCCACTTTAATGACCATCATGTCCTCGGTCCAACTATCGTTAAAAACGGGGTTATTGTCATGGCGCTTCCAAGCAATACCGTCTAAAGAGGTGGCATAACCTAGGGAAAGGGGCTCCTTTTCCGTTTGAAAGCCCGTATACCACATATGGTAGGTGCCATCTTCCTTTAGGATATATCCGCGTTCGCGAATTTTTTGATCCCAAGTGTCAGAACCTGTACCAGCAAAAACAGGATTTTCTTCTGGGGTTTGAAAATCTGTCAATTCTTTGGGAAAGGGGACTGAATCTTGAGGTGTAACAAGGGTCGGCTGCTCTATGCTCACATTTTCTATGGTTTTTTGGAGGTCTTTGCAAGACAGAAGAAAGACGACTAGGGTTGTAAGAAGTAGAAGACGTGTTATCATAATACGTTTATTATTGTAATGCAGGTTTACTGTCTTTTATTGGAGCAAGGAAGATAACAATTCCTTTTTATCCGCTGCCGATTAATGGTATAAAATAGCCTAATCAAATGCTAAAGTGTGTGAGGGATAGCAGTGAAAAGCCCACAGGCCGCTGGCCGAGGACTTGAAGCGGATAGCCCGGCCCTTTAGGGACACATCCAAACATTCTAATTAACGGTTAAAATTATAACAGTTTTTGATAGAATCTGCCAGATAATGTCGTTTCAGGTGTGTTATCTTGCTGTTGATCCAATTCACTAATTATATGTTGAATCAGCTGAATTTTGACATTGGGAATATTCTATTCAATATATAAAGGCTTGATAAGTCATATGACCCGAAAACTTTATGTCCACAACCCTTGAAGGTTACAAATCCATTAAAATGAAATTAACCCCTGTATTTTTATTCCTGTTTGTAATGGGATTTGCTTTAGCTCAACGCCCAGCCCAGGGACCTATGTCCAAAAAACGGTTTAATCCTGAAAAAATGGGCTATGAATTAGTATGGGAAGATAACTTTAAGGGCAAAACTTTGGATTCTACAAAATGGACTGTAAGAGGAGTGGGGCCAAGGGCCATAGCTTATGTGTCCGAGGAGGCGGTAAAAGTGGAAAAGGGATATTTAAAATTATATGCCATTAAAAAGGGAGACTCCCTCTTGGGCAGCGCAGTAGGTACCCAAGATAAGTTTATGACCAAATATGGTTATTATGAATGTAGGGCCAAATTGCAAAAATCGCAGGGAGTCTGGGCCGCTTTTTGGATACAATCCCCCCAGATAAGTCAGGGGGAAGATCCGTCCAAATACGGGGCTGAAATAGATATAATGGAGTTTTTTAAAAAGTTGGGCACCGATATTGTTTCCCATAATGTGCATTGGGCCTACGGACCCAATCAACAATCTACCAAGGGAATGCAAAGTTACCGCAGAGGGGTAAGTTTGGGGTTTCATACTTTTGGTTTGGAGTGGTTCCCCGATAAATATATTTTTTATGTGGATGGGTATAAGTATTACGAGGTTACGTCCGGTATCTCCAATATTGAGGAATATATGATTTTGAGTATGGAATACCCTGGCAAAAAGGAGGAGATATTAAAAACGATTTTCCCGGATGTTTTTATGGTCGATTACGTTAAGGTTTACCAAAAAGAGGAGGGTTATTAATTACGAATAAAGAAGTTTATTTAAATTTGCAAACTGTTGAAACCTGAGGTTTTTCAGGAATATTTTAAAAATGATACCATGAAAATAGCCCTACTACAAGAATCTGACGTAAACCCTGATATGGAGCAACAACTGGCCGGATTGTTCCGCCAATTGAATGCGGATATAAAACAGATAAATCTTAAACAGGTGCTCGACCCAGAAAATCCTATATGCCTAGTATATTGTAAGGAAGGTGATAAAGTAATGGGAATGGCCTTGATGTGCACTTATACCGTTATATCCGGTATCAAAGGCTGGGTTGAGGATGTGGTTGTGGATGTGGAACACCGGGGAAAAGGCATAGGCAGAAAACTAATGGAAAAATTGGTAGAATTGGGAAAAGAAAAGGGCCTAACCGAAATCCTTCTTTTTAGCGCAGATAAGCGTATAGAAGCCATTAATCTATATAAAAGTTTGGGTTTTAAGGAAAAGGAAAGTCGTATTTATGTGCTTAAAACCGAAGCTCTGATTAAAAAGGGCTAAAACCTTTAGCAATATTCTAATGTTGGTAGCCTCGGACTTGGCTGTCACAGCTAATTTTTGATCTATTCAAAATCCAAACTTATTAAAACTACCCTACCATTCGGGTAGGTCCTGCCATTGTATTATGTAAAGTAGAATCTGGCGTTATATAGTTTTAGAATACTATGCCACAAGGAGAACTTTTTAGATTTTTTCCTCATTTCTTCACCATGCCTGTGCAACAGGGCCAAGGTTTTTACCTAGGGTTAAAATTATAGTAGTTTTTGAGAGAATCTTAGAGAAAATGTCTAAGAATATGTTTTATCTTGCTGTTTCCCAGAGGATTCTTTTAAGTGTTTAGAACAAATTGTAATTCTTAGGTGTATGATGCCATATTGGCAAAGTCTCGGCATCAGTCATGGAAAAGCTTGGGAGAAGTCGCCTGCCGAAAGTGAAAAAAACGGTTTGGAGCCATAAAAAGGCCCGTAACCTAAGTTTTTGGAATAAGAATATTTTCATCTATGGGAATTTCAGCCCGTCCATTTTGGCAAATGGTGAGACAAGTTGGATGGGAATGTTCTTGCATGGGAAAAGATCAATAATGTAAACTGTAATCATCAACAATTATGAAGAAAAAAAAATCAAATAAATCTGTGGATTCACGCAGATCATTTATCAAAAAGGGCGCTATGGCATCCTCCATCTTTTTTGTGCCCAGGCATGTATTGGGCGGTGTTGGCTATACTGCTCCCAGTGACCGATTGAACATTGCGGCCATAGGTGCAGGTGGAAAAGGTGCAAGTGATATCCGTAACGCCTCTGTAGGAGGTAGGGAAAAAGTAGTTGCCCTATGCGATGTAGATTTCTCCGGGTCGGCAAAAAAATCAGTTGAACTCTTCCCGAAAGCAAAGCTTTATGCTGATTTTAGGGAGATGTTGGACAAGGAAAAAGGGATCGATGCCGTTACCATTTCCACCCCAGACCATGTACACGGACCGGCAGCTGCATATGCCATGGAGCGAGGGGTAAATGTATATGTTCAAAAACCCATGACCCACAATATACGAGAGGCAAGAATGCTGACCGAGATGGCCAGAAGCAAGAAAATAGTGACCCAAATGGGAAACCAGGGAGGTTCCAATCCGTTATTGGGAATGGTTCAAAAATGGGTGGATTCCGGGGAACTGGGTAAGATATCAAAAGTACAGGTGTGGACCAACAGGCCTGTTTGGCCACAAGGGGGAGCATTTCCTAAACCCGATCCGAGTGCAAAACCTAAGGACCTTAACTGGGATCTATGGTTGGGACCATCGGAATTTAAACCTTATACCCCCAATTTACATCCCTTTGGATGGAGAGGTTGGTGGGAGTATGGTACAGGGGCTCTAGGAGATGTAG
Source organism: Arenibacter sp. (assembly GCA_040216555.1). Classification (GTDB taxonomy): domain Bacteria; phylum Bacteroidota; class Bacteroidia; order Flavobacteriales; family Flavobacteriaceae; genus Arenibacter. Next base: position 142,287 of record JAVJOW010000032.1, on the reverse strand, counting down.
GGTGCCACTTGATCGATATTCCTTTTAGGACCTTGGGGCTTAAGTATCCAACGGATGCGGAATGTAGTGTGGGTGCAGTATATACCAATATGTGGAATGCGGATTATCATCCAGAAGGATGCCCTGCTTCCTCTTTTATTACCTTGCACTTTGGGGCTACGGAAAAGAGTCAATCACCAATAGAAATGACCTGGAGCGATGGAGGTATAAGACCGGCCCATCCAGAAATTATCCCGGCCGATCACGAAATTGGGGGTAACGGAAGTCAGAACGGCGTATTGATCATAGGGGAAAAGGGAATTATTTCTACCAATATCAATGATAGTTCCCCTTTGATGCCAAAGTTATATATGAACGATGGCTCAACGGATTTTGGTCCGGAAGTGGAACCCAATGATGAACCTGAATACGGACATCAACGCCTATGGATAGATGCTTGTAAGGCCGGGTTTGGCAGCAAGGAACATCTCGGTTTAACCTCTTCCTTTGATTATGCCGGACCTATGACGGAAACCGTTCTTATGGGGAACCTGGCCATTCGCAGTTATTTGTTGCAAAGGGAGAACGAGAAAGGTAAAATGGAGTTCTTTGCCCGTAAGAAATTGCTTTGGGACGGGGAGAATATGCGCATTACCAATCTTGAGGAAGCAAATCAGTTTGTAACCAGAAACTACCGACCTGGGTTTGTAGTTTAAATTGGAATTGGAGTAAATAAAACACCCTTAAAAGCATTTAAATAAGTTTTTAAGGGTGTTGTGTTTTTAATAATTAACTAAAATTTATAAGCTCCTTGATGATTATGGGCTTAGTCGGCTTGGGGTATTTTGCTATATTTGGGCCTTAAAAAAAAGAATAATTATGAAGAATATACTTTTTGCTTTGGCCCTAGTGCTTTTTATTTCCTGTGATACCGAAAAGAAAACAGAGGAAGACATTGATTATGTTGCCCAGAACGAGGCAGATATCCAGGCATATGTTGAGGAGAACAATTTAACTGCCGTGCGAAGTAGTTCAGGTCTTTATTATGTAATCGAAGAAGAAGGGACGGGAACACAGGCCGTGGCCAGTTCCAATGTAACGGTGGCCTATAAAGGGTATTTTCTTAATGGAGCTGTCTTCGATCCAGGTAATGCAGAAGGTATTACCATTGGTTTAAACCAGGTTATAGCCGGTTGGACAGAGGGGATTTCCTATTTTAAGGAAGGTGGGAGCGGAATACTTTTGGTACCGGCCCATTTGGGATATGGTAGCAGGGATTATAATGGAATCCCAGGGGGTTCCGTATTAATTTTTGAGGTTACCTTGATCTCTGTGAATTAAACAACACCTAATTTTTTACATACTCTTTGACTTTTGGTCAATGGTAAGAAGATACAATAGAACCAACCGGAAGGTTGGTTTTTGTATTTGGTCCAACTTTAGCCGAAAACAACAAACATAGATTTAATACCATATTGACCGATGAAATGCATAAAAATGATCATAAACTAAGGTTTGCAATAATATTTCTGACCAAGTGGTTTGTAGATGAACCCTCCATGGATTGTTTTCTTTGGCATAAATTTCCATAAGTGAAGATACTTTTCTAAAATCCTTCTTCTTCTTTATCCTGCATGTCCTTATATTTAAAGTTTCAAAATCATCCATGGATTGTTTTATAGGATCCCTATTTAAAAAGTATATGGAATAGTGAAGCTAAAACGGAGAAGAAAACTGATTACTTATCTGAATATTTTGGACCAGCCCATTCGGTTTAATCCCTTTGTATTCAGCCGCACTTTTTTGTTATGGGCCATTTTGGGTTTGGTGGGCGGATTGATTGCAGGCTTATATTGGATTGTTTTAGAGTTCCTGACACATAAAATGGCTTCTTTTGAAGGTTGGCAGGTTGTACCTCTAATGTCGATAGCCGGCTTATTGGCTGGCCTGGTAATTCACTTTATTGGTGATCCGGGTGAAATACATCTCATAGTTAACAACATTAGATTTAATAAGGGTAAGTTGGATCCAAAGAATAATCCATCTATGATATTGTCTTCCCTGCTATGTGTAGCCTCAGGTGGTAGTCTTGGGCCTGAAGCTCCTTTGGTCCAAGTCACCGGTTCAACAGGAAGCTGGCTGGGGAAAGTATTTAGATTAAAAGGAGAGGAACTGCGATCCTTGAGTATTGCTGGAATGGCTTCTGGTTTTACTGCCTTGTTCGGAGCTCCCTTAGGAGGAAGTTTATTCTCTTTGGAAATACTTCACCATAAGCACGCCGTAGAATATTATAAGGCCATTATTCCTGCCTTGGTAGCAAGTAGCTTTAGTTATGTGGTATTTGCCATGGTTATCCATTTAGGGATCGGTCCTATCTGGAATTTGTCGGAATATGAATATGCCGGCGTCTTCGATTTTCTCTATGCCGTAGTATTTGCCATGGCAGGAACTGTTGTGGCGTGGGGATTTATCTATTGCACTAAATTTTTTAAGGCTATTTTTGAAAAAAGAGCCATTCCTATTTATTTAAAAACCCTGATAGGGGGACTTTTGTTAGGGATAATTGCCTTTTACTTTCCGCTGACAAGATATTTTGGCCATCATGAAATTAACGAATTGCTCACTAGGGAAATTTCCTTAAACACCCTTGTTGCGATTTTGTTTTTTAAAATTTTGGCTATAGCTAATACGGTGACATCCGGTTGGCGCGGCGGATTTATTATTCCTTTATTTTTTGTTGGAGTTAGTCTAGGGTTGATATTGTATGTAATGTTCCCGTCAATTAATTCAACATTAGCCATAATTAGTTGCATGGCAGCCATAAATGCCTGTGTTACCAGAACACCGATGAGCACCACAATTCTTTTGGCTACTTTGACAGGTTTCGGATATTTTATCCCTATTCTGTTTGCTAGCCTTACGGGCTATTTTTTGGCTCCCAGAATTCCTTTTATCAGTTCCCAAATGGAAAAATAGCATGGAAAGATGTTAAGCAACAAAAATGATGATGCCAAATACTCTTAAATATGTTTCTACGTGTTGAAAAAGTGTCCGAAAAAAAATTGATCGGAAACAGGTTGGTTATGTCCTTGGCAGAGGAGAGGACCAAGGAATTGTGGCAGGGATTTATGCCACGCAGAAAGGAAATCAGAAATCCTATTTCTGAAGACCTGATCAGTATGCAGGTTTATGAAAGTGCACTTAACTATGGGGAATTCAATATAACTACCCAATTTGAGAAATGGGCGGTAGTTGAGGTTACAGATTATACCAGAATACCGGAAGGAATGGAGTCGCATACTTTGTCCGAAGGTTTGTATGCCGTTTTTGTCCATAGGGGCTTGCCCAGTTCCTTTCCAAGCACGGCGCATTATATTTTTGGGGAATGGTTGCCAAAATCGGACTATCAATTGGACCATAGGGAGCATTTCGAGCTTATGGGCAATAAATACCTGAATAACGACCCTAGTTCGGAGGAAGAGGTCTTTATACCTATTAAAAGAAAAAATCAAGAATAAGTAGATATGGAAAACAAGTCGATTTTAAGTTTATGGGCAATAATACTGCTATTTCAATTTTCAATTGCCCAAGAGGACACTGATTTTACTTGGTGGAATCCCGGAGAATCCAATTCCTTGGTCGTTGAAGGCCAGGCTTGGCAAGGAGATGAGGTCTCTAGTTATCGGCGTTTGCCAAAGCAGGCCGAGGGGGCTGTCCGTGAAGCGGTCTGGAACCTGTCCAAGCATTCAGCAGGGCTCTCCCTTAGGTTTAACAGTGATGCAAGATCGATTACGGTACGTTACAAGGTAAAAGGAAACCATGCCATGCCCCATATGCCGGCGACCGGAGTTAGCGGGGTAGATCTTTATGCCAAGACCAGTGATGGGGATTGGAGATGGTTTAGAGGAAAATATTCCTTCGCCGATACCATTCAGTACAAATATTCCAACATCGACCCCAAAGAGAAATACCATGATAAGGGAAGGCAGTACCAGCTGTACCTGCCATTGTACAATGAGGTGGAATGGTTGGAAATTGGTGTGCCGGAAGATGCTTTTTTGGAGCCTTTGCCTTTAAGGCAGGAGAAACCAATAGTGGTCTACGGAACTTCTATAGCACATGGGGCCTGCGCTTCGCGCCCGGGAATGGCATGGACCTCCATTTTAGGGAGAGAATTGGATAGGCCACTTATTAATTTGGCATTTTCGGGAAATGGCAGAATGGAAGAAGAGGTAATCAATTATATTACGGAAATAGATGCTAAAATCTTTGTGCTGGATTGCCTGCCGAATCTGGGAGCCACCAAGGATCGCTCGTTGGAGGAGGTACGGCAGCTTATTATTTCAGGTGTGAAACAGATAAGGAAAAAGCGTCCCTCAACGCCAATTTTGTTGGTGGAACACGACGGTTACTCTGATGGGGCTGTTGATGCTGATCGTTACAAAACCTATACGGACTTAAATAGAATTGCCAAGGAGGCCTTTGCTCAATTACAGTCAGTAGGGGTAAGGGATATCTATTTGTTGACCAAGGAAGAACTGAATCTTTCCATGGAAAGTTTTGTAGATGGCACCCATCCCACGGATTTGGGCATGATGGAATATGCGGTGGCCTATGAAAAAGCCTTACGCGGCATATTAAAGGAGCCCATGGGAGATATTTCTACAACAATTCCGGTCACCCAGGCTAGGGAGCCAGAAATGTACCCTTGGGAGGGTCGTCATCAGGAATTGTTAAAAATGAATCGGGAAAGTGCCCCAAAAATATGTTTTTTCGGAAATAGTATAACCCATTATTGGGGGGGTGAGCCAAAGGCAACTTTAAGCAATGGTGCCGATTCCTGGAAGGCCAATTTGGACGAATTGCAGGTGCGCAATTTTGGATTTGGCTGGGATAGGGTAGAAAATGTACTTTGGCGCATATATCATGATGAATTGGATGGCTTTGAGGCTCAGCAAATTGTGCTTATGATAGGTACCAATAACGAACACCTCAATACCGACGAGGAGATATTGCAAGGACTGGAATTGGTAATCAATGCCATAAAGGACAGACAGCCCAATGCTAGGGTACTATTGCTAGGATTGTTGCCCAGGGTAGACAAGGAGGAACGCATGCGCAAATTAAACACGGGAATAGCTGCATTGGCAACCTCCAAAATGGTGGATTATACAGATATTGGGGGAGTGCTATTGGGCAAGGACCAGAAAATTGATGCCAGTCTTTTTTTGGATGGCCTGCACCCCAATGCAAAAGGATACCGTAAATTGGGCAAGATATTAAAACTAGCCCTACATGAAGGTGCAAACTAGGAGCCTGTAAATTGATCTTACATAATGGCCCCATTTTTGAAATATGAGCATAGGATTGAGGAACAGGCATGATAAGGGGGTCTCTTGATGCCTTTGGTCTATATGATTTTGGGATTAAGTGCTGGGCTATATCATTTAACAAATTTCAATTCAAGGACAACAACTGATGGATTTATAACGGGCGTGCAACCATTATTCCAGTATTGCTCTTAATGCCTTTTAAATAATCGGCCAAGGGTAGTTTCGAGACTTCTACCTCCATGGACCCTGTGGAAGCATGTAGTAAATGTATTCTACCATCAGCTTCTCTTGTAGCGATTCCGGTATGGGTAATGTCCAAGCCCTCTATGGAAGTGGTCAGGGCAATTATGTCTCCTGATTGTATCAAATGCTCCTGTGCTTCGATCTGGTCCTGGGGGAGTATGCAGATGGACAGCCTCTTTAAAAATTCTTCGGAGGCCTTAATTTGGTTAAAGTTACCCGAGTCTTTTAGAAATGGATACAGTTCGCGATGTGTACTCATAAAATTGATGTCCTTACTACTTTCCGACCCACCTATTTCTGAAGTCATATCTTTTAGAAGATCTTTTTGCTCGTTGTTGGCGATCCATTCGGAAAAATAATGAAGCCTTGAAGCATAGCCATTGAGCTCGCCATTTTTATACCGAATGGTTTTTAAATAGTGGGTGTAGGAATCAAAATCTTTTTTATGGTTTTTAACCATTAAGCCAAAGGCCATTACATTCTCTACAAAGGTGGTACAGTCCAAGCCTTGTAAATTAATGACCAAAGATTCGGTCTCCCCAATTTCCAAGGTCTTGGCCACATAGGGAATGCCTATAAAAGTTTTTCCTATAGCTACCATGTTTGTTCCAATTTCTTGATTTTCCAAATCTGAAATGGATGTAATCTTCGAATTAAACGCTTCTTTGTCCTGCGGTGAACAAACAAGATTTTGTGCAGATCCCTGAGAGATAAGACAGAGGAGAAAGAGATGAAAGAAAATGGATTTCATTTAAAGTGTTAGTTTTATTTTTATTAAATAACTAATTGTATATAAACTTATTACATATATTATTGAGCCAACCAGTATTAAATATTTTGCACTTTTCAGTGAATCTCATCTTTATCTAGTGATTCCCTTTTAGTTGGCTTATATAGCGCCTTAAGATTCCTTTGTTCCAATCAATTAGAACTTACCACAGTTGGTAATCTACCAAATTACAATCTTACAAAGTATACATTTTTTTTACGGGTACTGATTTCTGTATTGGTCGATATCAAAGTTTTTTTGGATCATAGTCTTTTTTCTAGTGGGAAAACCCTGTATACCCTGATGGATTGTTCACTATGGCCCGTTGCCTGTCCTTTAAATTATACTCTTCGGTCGTTAATTTCAATACTTCTTCCTCCGTATTAATGTCAGCTATGCTAAAGCCTTGGTTGATGTAATAGGGTTTGTTCTGAATATGATAAGTATCTTTGAATACTAACATAAACATTTTTAAATTGTTACTATAGTTATCTTTCTCTCTTACTTTAAAAAAGTAGCTGTGATAATTTGTGGACGGATAATACATTTTTTGGTCCTTTACGAATTCTATGGAATGCTGTTCAAGGTTTAATTCCAGAGTATTGTAGAGTATGGATTCTGCTATGGCTTTTTGGTTTCTAAAATGGGAAGGAAAAAAATCCAGTTTTCCAATTTGTTGTAATTTTTCAAAAAGTAATAAACGGGTTTCGGCCTTTTCTGCCAGCGAGTTTATTAAACTTGTTGATATTTTATTGGGACCAACAAACGGATTTTCTTCATTTTTCAAGCGAAGGGCAAGGTATGAAGCTTGAATTTGGGGGTCGTTTACCTTGGAGAGACGTTGAAAGAATAGGGCTACCTCATTTTCCTTGATATAGGGGTAAAGCAACACCGTATAATTTTCCAATATATCATAATTGTTATCTGGGTTGCTACCTGAGGATTCCTCGTTCAACTGGTCCATGGTAAGGCCTAGTTGCCTCTTTAGTTGGATCTTGGCATCGTTGAGAATCTGATTTTTATATTTTTTGTAGCTCCTTGGCTTGATCAATCCACGGGCCTTAAGCTTTGCAAGCATGGAAAAGATTGGGGATTTATATTCTTCTATTGCACTGTAGTCCAATATTTCTGGAAATAATTTGCGGGCCAGGGGCAGACTATCCATATAGGGCCGGAATATATTTTGAATCTCCTGCTTGCTCGAAACCAAGGGCAAATCTGTCGACATAAGTCTTAAGAGCAGTGCTAAGGAACTTTCATTTTGGTTTTTGCTTATGGCCTGTAAGATTTTCGTTTGTGCTTTGGAGTTGTTGTAGGACTTTGCATAGTAATTCTCAAAGAAGCGGGTGGCATCCACGTCTGGCATTTCGGCCAATTTTTGGATTAAATGAGCCTGTAAATATTTCTGATTGTCTTTAAAGTCGAACTCCGATATATAATATTTAAGGGAATCCAAGTGCTTCTTATTAAATTTTAAAAATGCATATCCATCATGGACTATGCTATCGTTCTGTCTAATGGCTTTGAAAAAATCGGAGGTTTTATCACTTAATATCGATGAACCTACAAGGGTATCGGAGGGTGCAAAATTGTTAAAGAATTCTGTGACAAATTTGCTTGGTGGTTTAACGGTATCTATTAGTGCCTTTACTTCGTATAGTAGCCCCCCTTTTACAATGTTCTTTATCAATATTCCTCTAGTACTGGCCGTATCGGTCAGGGTTAGGTTTATTTCATGATATTTTTCATTGTACTGCGGGCGTTCCTCCCTGATAATATTAAAAGTATTTTGGCGGTACAGTTTTCTTCTTAGTAGCCAAACGGAATCTATATTAGGAAACATAAGAAAATCATGGGCCTTGTTTACAGTTACCAAGATGGCCTCATTGTTTTTATTCTGATAAACGGTTTTCTTGGTGTAGGCGCTATAGGGTTTTGGTTTCTTGTGGCGTTCGTAATAATTATTGCTGTTTTCTACAAATTTTGATGGGTCAACGGGGCTGATGGTAGAAAAAAACATTGCGGTATCCCGAACTTTTTTAAACTCTTCGGTATAATTGGGTTCCCTGATCTTAAATGAATTGAAATATTGCCGAGCTTCGGTACTGTCCTTGGTTGCACTGCCCAAGAGAAAGTAGTTGTTTTTCCAGATAATGGTCTTTAAATAAAGCCTTTGTAAGCCGCTGGGATCAAACTTAGCGGAAGAGGTGAGGCTTTGGTCATCGAAAAGACCGTAGTCCGGTTCTAATTTAAGATCCTGATAAAATCTGGATTGAATTTGTTTTAGTTCAAAGGTATCCTGCTCTATAAAATTAAAATCGTTGAGGGTAGCTTTTTTTAGAAAGAAATAGGAGGAGGTTTCTGGATCAACTGCCTCTATAAATCGATTGCCTTTTCTTTTACGATTGGTAAAATTGTATTCAGAGGGCATTTCCACTTCAAAGTCATCAAACTCCGAAAAAAGTACCGTTCGTTCTTTTTTTAATGCTCTGAAGCTGATACTGTTAAATATAGTATCCGAATGTTTTACCACATAGTCCCCTTGTCCGCTCATTTTAAAAATTAGTATTTCCAAAGGGGTAATGTAGATATGATACCGTTGAAAATCGCCGTTTTTTAACTGATTTTTTATATCCAAACCGGGATATGTCCCGTTTTCTATTTTGGTCTTTTCAAGGATCTTTCCAGGAATATTCTCGAACAGAAGTTTGTCCACATCGTCCAGGGAGTAGGTGTAGTCCTTTTTTAAATAGGTAAAAGTGGGAATTCGATTCACCATAATATAGCCGCCATTGGCCAGATCGGGTGAGATATAGGTTGTGTTGGTATATTCGGCTATTGGATATAGCTTATTCGGCAAAAGAAGGCTAAAAAGTCCATCATCAGGAGTCATGGTACTATATTCATTGCTGAGGGTTTTGACTTCCAAAGAATCTTTTAAGGCCCGTCCTGTATTGGAAAATCTAGAGGTAAGTGGTTTAACCTCGTATCCCATATTTCTAAGGAGTTGTATTACTCCCTTTTTTCCCGGAAGGTGGGCGGCCCCAATTCCAGCAAATACCTTTGCCGTATGCATTAAGGAATCCAACCGTCCTGCCATATTTTTGTTACGGGCATAAAGCATGTTCTGCAGGTAATACTCGGTATACATGGCCTGGTCAAGGGAATCAATAAGATTTATATTGCGTTCCCTATAGGCATCCTGCAAAAGCGACATTACATCTTGGGTCTGCATCTTTTTTTGGAGCCATTCGTCCGGTTTGGGTTTCATGGCATTCATATTGGCCCTACCCACCAGGGCAGTGGATTCCTCCAAATCCTCCAAGGCCTTAATAGGCTTGGAATATTTTTTCCCCGCTTGATAAATGAACATGTCCAGGTAGGTTTCTTCCTCAAAGTTTTGCGAACTTTCATTGGTACGGTATAGGATATTGTTCACTAGGCGATCATCCAAAGAAAGATAGGAGGAGACTATCTCCTTGGTAGGGTTTTTAATGGTAAAAGGGTAGATGTAAAATCCTTTGGTTACAAATCCGGTGCCGTAGCCAATGCCGCTACCTCGCATTTTGCCATAATCCTCCAACCAAGTATCCGGATCCGATTCCAAGGCAACAATTTCACTTTTGTCCAAGGCTTCGTAAAAAACATCGTCCAACCTGAAGGCAATTTTTTGACTTACATGCATGGTTCCGTACAAATAGGACGATTCCTTTAGGTTATTCCCGGATATTTCCCAAAGAAGACTATTATCTTCCTGGGCAAAAATTCCTTGGGAAATTATTAGAAAAAGAAAACCTAAGTAAATGCGCATACCAGAATCCAAATTTTAGTTAAAAATGCTTCAAAAATCATTAGGAATAAAAACCTATCACATAATTAACGTTTTATTTAGATTGAAGCACCATATTTCATGCCATACTTAATGCAATGTCGCCTATTTTTGGAAAGGTTTGGTTTGTAGTTGATCCTTAAGGTACAAACGCGTATGTGGCAAGCTTTCCGGGTAGTTTTCTTGTAAAAAACCAATCAGTTTTTCCCGTACCAAAACCCTTAAATCCCAGGCCTTAGGTGAATCAACGGCGCTCATTAGCGCCCTGATCTCCACACTTTGGGCCTTGGCATCCGTTACCTGAAGCACATTTACTTTTCCATCCCAAAGATCTGTGGTGGACAATATTCTAGTGAGTTCTTCCCTAAGTTTATCGAAGGGAACACGATAATCCGTATGAATAAAAACGGTACCCATTATATCTGCGGATGTTTTGGTCCAATTCTGGAAGGGATTTTCAATAAAAAAGGTAGTAGGTACTATGAGTCGCCTTTTGTCCCAAATATTGATCACCACATAAGTCAAGGTTATCTCCTCTATGCGGCCCCACTCGCCCTCTACAATCACTACATCATCAAACTTGATGGGTTGGGTAAAGGCAATCTGTATACCCGCCAGGATACTTCCAATTAGCTTTTGCGCGGAGAAACCAATGATAATACCCGCTACCCCCGCTGATGCAAAAAGACTTACCCCAATTTCCCGGATACTTTCAAAACTCATCAAGGCTGCTCCTAAGGCCAATACTATTACTACAACAATAAAAATTCGTTCAAGAATATTAAATTGGGTATAAATTTTTCGAGCTTTTAAATTATCGGAGGTTCCTACATCATAGTTTTTGATAATCAAATTTTTGGAAACTTTTAAAGCCACTAAAATCAACCAGGTTATGGAAAATATGATCAGTAGAGTGCTGGATTTTTTTATAACAAAACTATAATCGTTTAAGTACAATAAGGTGTGTAACGATTTTGAGCGAAGCAAAAAGGATAGGAATAAAATGAAAAGTGGCATACTCACCCTTTTCATGGCATCCTTAGGAATTAGATATTTTGGGTTACTTCCCAATTTGCGAAGGATAAAATAAGTGCTGACATAAAGAATGGCCAGAAGGACAAAAGTGCCCGTAGCGTAAAGGAGGGTCTGGTTGTCTATGTTCTTAAATATTTGCTCCATCTAGGTCTGGCTTATGTTAATAATGACCTTAACTTACTAAAATCTATTCAATATAAAAATTTCGGACCAGTATATTGCCCAGATTAATTTTAAACAGCCTATAAAGGAGCCCATATAAGCTTGGAGGTGGCTAATTTGTAAACAAATTCGGGGCATTGAAAATAAAATACCCAATGGTATTAAAAAAGGCATGTTATGACAATCTCCTATAAATTGTTCCTATCTATTCCTGTATAGATAAACTATTTATAGGTTTTAAATTATAGTTGCTCCGCAAGTGTTATTTTTGTTGAACAAGTAAATTGATAAAAAAGGAAGAATGAAAGGAGTTTTGTTGGTAAACCTAGGTTCCCCGGATAGTCCCACGCCTAAGGATGTTAAGCCCTATTTGGATGAATTTTTAATGGACGAAAGAGTTATAGACGTCCCCAATTGGTTAAGGAATATTATAGTGCGGGGGATTATTCTACAAACTAGACCTAAAAAATCGGCCGAAGCCTATCAAAAGATATGGTGGGAAGAGGGATCTCCCTTAATAGTAATCTCCGAACGATTTGCCGATAAGGTAAAAGAACAAAGCGAAATTCCGGTGGCCTTGGGGATGCGCTATGGGAGTATGACGATTAAGTACGCCTTGGAGGAGTTGTCGCAAAAAGGGGTAGACGAGGTGCTGTTGGTTCCATTGTATCCACATTATGCCATGTCTTCCTATGAAACCGTGGTGGTAAAGACCATGGAGGTCAAGGATGAGTTTTTTCCTAATATAAATATAACAACCCTTCCAGCTTTTTATAATAACAAGGATTATATTGAAGTACTTTCAGAAAGTATTGCCGAAGGCCTAAAAGGTTTTGAATACGATCATATTTTGTTTTCATATCACGGTATTCCCGAAAGACATATTAGAAAGTCCGACCCCACAAAATTCCATTGCAAGATAGATGATAACTGTTGTAAGACCAATTCGGTGGCACATCATACCTGCTATCGTCATCAGTGTTATGAGATGACCGAGAAAGTAAAGGAAAAACTTGGTCTTTCAAATGATAAAGTTAGTCTTTCCTTTCAGTCGCGATTGCCAAACGATCCCTGGTTGAAGCCCTATACCGACTTTGAATTTGAGCGTTTTGGGAAAGAGGGTATTAAGCGTTTGGCGGTAATTACCCCGGCCTTTGTTGCGGATTGTTTGGAAACTTTGGAAGAGATTGCCATGGAAGGAAAACATCAGTTCCAGGAAGCTGGAGGGGAAGATTACAAGCATATTCCCTGTCTTAACGATAATAAGGCATGGGTGAATTTAATGGTGAAATGGATCGGGGATTGGCAGGTTAAGGAAACACTTCCTGTGTAATGGCAAAAGTATCCTCAGAACAGTTGGGCAGTGAACCTATAGGAAAATTGCTGGTTAAACAGGCAGTTCCGGCCTCTATTGGTATTTTGGTCATGTCACTTAACGTTCTGGTCGATTCTATTTTCGTGGGCAACTGGATCGGTTCTATAGCCATTGCGGCCATCAATGTAGTACTTCCGGTTTCCTTTTTTATAGCGGCTCTCGGTATGGCCATAGGTATTGGAGGTTCTAGTATTATTTCTCGTGCCCTTGGAGAGAATAATAAGGAAAAGGCCTTAAAGACCTTTGGAAATCAAATTAGTCTGACACTACTGGTTACCATTGTCATGGTGATATTAGGGCTGTATTATGTAAATAGCCTTATTCCGGCCTTTGGTGGTAAAGGGGATATTTTTGGACCAGCAAAGATATATTATACCATTGTGCTATACGGGGTGCCATTCTTGGCACTTTGTATGATGGGGAATACCGTAATTAGGGCGGAAGGTAAGCCTAGATTTGCCATGAATGCCATGATAATTCCTTCAGTGGGGAATCTTCTGATGGATTATATTTTCATCTATGTCTTTGACTGGGGTATGGAAGGGGCGGCTTGGGCAACCACTATTGGGTATTTCCTTTGTTTTGTCTATATCCTGTATTTTTTTCTTTCCAAAAATTCCGAACTTAAATTAAACTGGTCCCATTTTGGATTGGATCGTCCAATCTTAAAGGAAATTGTGGCGTTAGGATTCGTAACCTTGTCTAGGCAGGCCGTAATAAGTTTAATATATCTGTTGATGAACAATATCCTCTTCGGTTTGGGAGGGGAGGCCATGATTGCTGTCTACGCTATTATAGCCAGGATGCTTATGTTTGCCCTGTTCCCTGTTTTTGGGGTCACCCAAGGTTTCCTGCCCATTGCAGGATTTAATTACGGGGCCAAAAAATACCAAAGGGTACGAGAATCGATCAATACCGCAATCCTTTATGCCGCTGGCCTGGCCTTTGTAGTGTTTGTGGGGCTTATGATTTTTCCTGCTGAGATTGCCGCCTTGTTTCTAAGTAACCAGCCAGATATGTCGGCCTCAGAACTGGCCATGAATTCTTATGTTTTGGAGCACACCCCTTCTGCCATGCGCCTGGTATTTGCTGCAACACCTATTATAGCCGTTCAATTGATTGGAGCAGCCTATTTTCAGGCCATAGGAAAGGCCGTACCGGCCCTATTGTTGACCTTGAGCCGACAAGGCTTCTTTTTTATACCGCTCATTTTAATTTTACCAAATTACTTCGGTGAACTGGGAGTTTGGATATCTTTTCCCATAGCTGATGTCTTGGCCACCCTGGTTACGGGCTATTTTTTGAGGAAAGAGGTGAGAGCGACTTTGGTCGAGAATTTATAAGGCATACCTTATATAAGAAATCAACATTCAATAGTCTATGAAGTTGCCATTTAAACCAAAACTAGTTATTTCCCGGTTTTAAATAATTCAAAGCTTCAAAAAGGGGTTGGATTTTCTATTCTTATAACCATGGAATAATATTACGGATAGAATAATTACACTACAGGTCAATGCCGTATATGCCAGGATTTCCATACTGTCCTGATGCCTAATATAAATTGCAAATAGTGCCCAAACCCCTATAGCTGAAAATTCGCGCATATTTCTTTTGTAAATGATGACCAGATTTATCAAAGTGGCAACCACCATTAGGACAATGGTCCATTGCACTTCCGTAAGAAATGTACCCTTCCATTCTATTTTGGTGAGATAAAGGGCAATATTGGCTATCATAGCAACGGTAATCCAACCACTGTAAAGACATATGGGCCACCACGAAAAGGCAATTATTTCTTTAGGTGCATCCCATCGTTCCATATTGGTATTGATAATAATTTTAACGAGCGAGATTAAGATGCCCGCCATAATGAGCACGGTTAAGCCTATATATTCATAGGCAAAGGCAATTACCCACATCCCATTCAAGACATTGGCCAAGGCAAACCAATACCCCGTCTGTTCTATGTAATCAAGTTTTTTCTTATCAAAAAAAACAACTTTAATTTGAAATAGGGCATAGGCCAACAGGCTTAAAAAAATTAGGCCCCAAATGGCAAAGGCGTAGCTGGCAGGAGTAAAAAGATTACTGTACCGTTGGCTTAATTCCCCTATAGTTGTATCATTAATGCGGATAGCTTGCGAAATATAATTTACGGCAATGACCAAAATCACCGAGAGCAGGTTTATAATGGATAATTTTTTTTGCATTTAACCAAAGTACATAACTTTTACAGGGAAAGAAATCTTATTACTTAAAAAATTAATCCATTCAAATTAAACTGAATATGATTACAGGACAGGTTGCATTTTTTTACGTCATGTAATTTTTGGAAAGGGAAAGAAATTGGGACATTTATTAATGGGCATTGACCTCTGTTTAGGGATGTAAACCACTAAGGTAACCAAAGATTAGTTTTTCAGAAATACGTCTGCTATCTTTACGGAACAATAGACATTGTATGACCGACTATTACAACTATATTAAATCCTTGCACCTCATTTTTGTAGTTACCTGGTTTGCAGGATTGTTCTATATACCTCGTTTGTTTATCTACCATATCGAAGCCGATCAAAAACCGTCGCCAGAGAGGGAAATTCTAACCCATCAACTAAAGTTGATGACCAAGAGACTGTGGTTTATCATTACATGGCCGTCCGCCGTTTTGGCTACCTTTTTTGCCGTATGGCTATTGTTTTTGTATCCGGTCTGGTTGCAACAACCTTGGATGCACATAAAACTTGCCTTTGTGCTGTTACTAATAGCCTATCATTTAAAAAATCATCAGATCTTTAAACAGCTGCAGCGCGATGAGGTGAAATACACCTCCAAATTTATGCGCATATGGAACGAAGGGGCTACTTTAATTCTATTTGCAGTGGTTTTTTTGGTGATTTTAAAGGGTACCTTCAATTGGATTTTTGGTGTTGCCGGTTTTATTTTACTTGGAGTGCTTTTAATGTTGGGGATAAGGCTCTACAAGCGGATCCGCGAAAAAAATCCTGAGGCTTAATGGCCACTTGGTTCTAAATTGATATCCGTTTTGGCGTGATAATTGTTACCTTTAATATCTAAATTAGATTTCAGTTGCTCACAAACTTTTCATTGCGTTCCCGAATTTTTATTTCCATGATTTTTTGGGTAGTTATTGCATTTATACTAATTGCATCCGTTACGGTATACCAGTACAGCGAACAAAACAGGGACTACCATGCTGACCGCATGGAACGCAAGGAAGAACAAATAAAACAGAGTATTGATCTGGCACTTCAAAAGACCACATTTCCTGTAACAACAGAAAACTTAGGCCTTATTTTTAGGGATGAAATATATGAGATCGCCCTAGTACAGAATATTAATTTCAATATTTACGACTTACAAGGCCAATTGATCAAAAGTTCTAGGCCTAAATTTGAAATTGATTCCATTTCCACCTGCTTGGATGCAGAAGTGTTGAACAATTTGGCTTCCTCCCGGAACAAGAGGTATGTGGAACAGAAATCGGCCGCAGGCTATAGCTATCAGGCGTCCTACACCTACATAGACGACAAAAGATTTAAACATGTGGGGATTTTAAACCTGCCGTATTTTGAAGACAACTCCTTTAACGACAAGGAATTAAAGGAAATACTATTAAGGCTTACGGGAGCTTATTTACTTTTGATGCTCTTGGCCATTGGTCTTGCCTATTTTATTTCCAAATATATCACTAGGTCCTTACAGACCATTTCGGACAGATTAAATCAGACCGACCTCACCAAGAGGAACGAAAAAATTATAGTGGAAAATCCCAGCGAGGAAATAGGGAAATTGATTACCTCTTATAACGAAATGATAGATGAGCTGGAAATCAGTGCTGCAAAATTGGCCAAAGGGGAAAGGGAGCAGGCATGGCGCGAAATGGCAAAGCAGGTGGCCCATGAAATTAAAAATCCACTTACGCCTATGCGTCTAAGTGTACAGAGTTTTGAACGGAAGTTCGATCCTAATGACCCGGACATTGTAAGAAAGGTTTCAGAGTTTTCAAAAACATTGATTCAACAGATAGATACTATGAGCAGTATCGCCTCTGCTTTTTCCAACTTTGCCAATATGCCTGCCCAGCAGAACGAGACCTTAAATGTCGTGAAAATCGTAAAAATGGCAGTGGATATTTTTGATGAAAACTATATTCATTTTTCCTCGGATGAAGAGGAAATAATAGCCAAATTGGATCGTACACAATTAATTAGGGTAGTTACCAACCTGGTTAAAAATGCCACTCAGGCCATTGTGAATGTGGAGGCTCCCAAAGTATTGGTAACCGTCTCCAAAGAGGGGGATTTTGTAAAAATGACTGTGGAGGATAATGGTGTGGGAATCTCAATGGAATCAAAGGACAAGGTTTTTGAACCTAAGTTCACTACCAAGACCAGCGGTATGGGCCTTGGTCTGGGGATGGTAAAAAATATTGTGGAAACCTATAAAGGAACCATCAACTTTACTACCGTACCCGGTAAGGGTACCATTTTTACGGTGCGGTTTCCCATCGCCAATGAAGGCACAAATATGTAAGTCCTTATCGGCAAGGAAGTCAATATTCAATATTTTAACAATTTGAGATGAAAATTAATTTTTAAGCCATGAAATACGAAAATTTACTTATTACCACAGACAAAGAGGTGGCCATCATCACCATAAATCGGCCTACCAAATTAAATGCACTTAATAAGGCCACCATCGAAGAACTGCATTATGCGTTTAAGGCTTTGGAGAAGGATAAAAACGTAAAGGTGATAATTTTAACTGGAAGTGGGGAGAAGGCGTTCGTGGCAGGGGCCGATATTTCCGAGTTCGCCAGTTTTTCGGAAAAAGAGGGTGCTAAATTGGCGGCTAAGGGCCAAAAACAATTGTTTGATTTTGTAGAAAACCTATCCACTCCGGTCATCGCCGCAATTAACGGATTTGCCTTGGGCGGTGGTTTGGAATTGGCTATGGCCTGCCATTTCAGGGTGGCCAGCCATAATGCCAGAATGGGCCTTCCCGAAGTTTCCTTAGGTGTTATACCGGGTTACGGGGGTACACAGAGGCTTCCACAACTTATAGGGAGGGGCAGGGCCATGGAAATGATCTTAACAGCTGGAATGATCGATGCTGCCAAGGCACTGGAGTTCGGTTTGGTCAACTATGTGGTGGAGCAGGAACATCTTATGGATCTATGTAAAAAATTTGCAGGTAAGATATCGAATAATTCGCCTGTGGCCATTAGTTATGCAATAAAAGCTATAAATGCTGGTTTTAACAATAGTATTAACGGGTTCAAAACGGAAATAGAAGCTTTTGGCAGTTGTTTTGGTACTTTAGATTTTAAGGAGGGAACCACTGCTTTTTTGGAAAAAAGAAAGGCCAATTTTCCGGGTGCTTAGAAGGATGCCCTAAATAGTTTATTATGGAAATTGGGAAAAATCTTGTGTTGCCATTTTTGCTTTTTTGCTTTTTTTTCCTGACTCAGGCGCAGGAATTGCCTGTAAAATATAGTTTTGGAGAAAAATATAACGATAGGTATAAGTATTCAAACTTACTGGAAATTTCGGATGACGAAATGGGTGGCTCTATTTTGGTGCGTTCCTATTACACCGGTATAATCCTGAAACCCAAAGGATATTATATAGAACATTATAATCAGGATTTGGAACTGGTAAGCGAATATAATTACAAGTTAAAAGGCCTCGATTTTGTAAACGCTTTTGTAAAGAACGGACAACTTAATATCTTGTTCTTGGATTATAATCTTGGCAAGGGGTCCTATGATTACGTAGTGCATAGAAGTCCATTAGACCATTTTAATTTTACCCAGGAGACCATTCTTTCCATACCCTCTCAACAGGTAAACGAACCCTTGGATCATAATTATTACAAGAGGAATTTTTCATCGGGTTTTACTACCACTGCTTTT
Source organism: Arenibacter sp. (assembly GCA_040216555.1). GTDB lineage: Bacteria > Bacteroidota > Bacteroidia > Flavobacteriales > Flavobacteriaceae > Arenibacter. The sequence continues at coordinate 123,627 of JAVJOW010000032.1, read as the reverse complement.
CTCAATGAGGATAAAACCGCTATCGCCATCAGTACCCACTATAAAAAAGGAAAAGACGAAAAGCATTTTGTATATCTCTTCAACAGTAGCTTAAAAAAGCTTATAGAATATGATTTTTCCGCGGAAATAGAAGAAAAGAACTATGCCTTTGAAAACATGGTCACTTCAAAAGACCTAAACCAAGTATATTTGGTTGGTAAGGCGTATTATAAAAAGAAACGTTTTGCGGCCACGGAACGCAAATTTCAATACGAATTACTGAAGGTTGCCAAGAATGGAGCCATTACACAAACTTTTGATGACCCTGGTAAATTTTCTGAAGCCTTAAAAACCATCATAATAAATGATAAATTGATCTGTGTTGGTTTTTATGCGGATAGGAAGGACAATAGATATAATGGTTTGGCCTATTTTGAACTTGATGGGAACTCCCTAGGTATCAAGACCAAAAAATACAATGCGTTTTCACAGCAATTTATGGAGGATAAGTTTGGTAGGGAGGACGATACGGAAATCAAAAATTTGGTCTTTAAGAATGTTAGTGTTACCAAGGATAATTCCATTCTTTTTAACGCGGAGGAATACTTTGTTACCTCCAGTGTACAGCAGGACCCTACTGGGTCCAGGGTAAAAATCGAAAGGTTTCATTACAACGACATTGTCAGTGCAAAATTAAATGCTGAAGGAGATATCATTTGGGCAAGAAATATCAATAAGTCTGAGGTTACCCAAGGGGACGGGGCTTACGCGTCGTACAGTTCTTGTGCCATTGGTGACGATACTTACTATTTGATTAGTACGGCTGCAGAAAATCCACAATTGTTAAGTGGCGAAAGGCTAGTTTTTAAACAGGGCCTTAGCCGCAACAGAAATGTGTTTATGATCCAATTGGACAAGGAAGGGAAGATAAGTTATGAAAAGGTAATAGATGACCACGAAGCACGTCTTCCGTTAATGGTTTCCATGCCGCTAATAGACAAGGAAAACAGTAATATGCTTTATTATGCCAAAAGGGGATCTAAAAAGCAACTGGTCAAAGTTGAAATTACTGGCCCCAATAAATAAAAACTCTTTTGTTGATCGGCCTTAGCCTATTGTTATAGATAAGTCTGTTAATTAACAGGTTTAAGCTGACGATTATTGGAAATAATCCTTATTTTTGGATTAAATCCATTATTTTGCAAGAGGAAGAATATATCAAGGGTAGAGGGGCCCAAAAAAATACAAAGAATAGGTTTGCCCAATTCTCCAATGAATTAAGGGACGATTTTTTGGAATTCTGCCGTATGGAAGGAGAAATATCGGTTTCCAACAAGACACAGTACCTTCCTATATTTCCAAAGACGATTGTGAACAAAGTAAATAGTCCCGATGTGGGCATGAATTATTCCTTGAATCCTTATCAAGGTTGCGAACATGGATGTATTTATTGTTATGCCAGGAATACCCACGAGTATTGGGGCTATAGTGCGGGTCTCGATTTTGAACGGAAAATTTTGGTCAAAAAGGACGCGCCTGCCCTTTTGGAAGCTAAATTGAAAAGCAGAAGTTGGAAGGCCGCAACCATTGTCCTTTCTGGGAATACGGACTGTTATCAACCCGCGGAACAACAATTTAGGATTACTAGAGCTTGTTTGGAAGTGTTTTTAAAATACCGGCATCCGGTGGGCATAATTACTAAAAATGTATTGGTTCTTAGAGATTTGGATATCCTGACCCAATTGGCGCAGGAGAATTTGATTGCCGTAAATATTTCAGTAACATCTTTGTCCGAAGAAACCAGGCGCATTCTGGAACCTAGAACGGCCACTATTAAAAAGAGACTGGAGACAATACGCTACCTGTCCGAAAACCATATTCCTGTAAATGCAATGTTGGCGCCTATTATTCCAGGTATAAATAGTCATGAAATTCTTAATTTGGCCAGAGCCGTATCCGAGGCAGGGGCTCTTTCTTTTGGGTTCACCGTAGTTCGACTTAACGGGGCCATAGGCCAGATATTTGAGGATTGGATAAGAAAGACCTTACCTGACAGGGCCAATAAAGTATTGCAGCAAATAGCGGACTGCCATGGCGGTTCCCTAAACGACAGTCGATTTGGTATACGTAACCGGGGCGAAGGTAAAATTGCCCAACAAATTAAGGATACGGCACGTTTGGCGCGACAAAAATATTTTAAGGACAAAGTCTTTCCAAAACTTAATACAGAGCTGTACGAGGGCTATAAGGGGGGTCAGTTAAAGTTGTTTTAGCATAGAGACTTATGTTTATGCTGGATATAATAGTGGATACAGGGATTTGTCTAGATAAAGCCCTCTAAAAAGGTGATTAAAAATATACTGAAAGGTATTTGTTAGATAAATTAAGCATTACCGTTCCATTCCTCATAGAACTGCTTTAGATATTCCAACATGAATTGGTGCCTTTTTTCAGCCAGTTTCTTGCCAGAGTCCGTATTCATTTTGTCTTTTAGGAGTAGTAACTTTTCATAAAAATGATTTATGGTAGGTGCCTTTGATTTTTTGTACTCCTCCTTGGTCATTTGTAGGTTGGGAGCAATTTCCGGGTTATAAAGCTCCCTATTCTTATACCCACCGTAGTTGAAGGCACGGGCAATTCCAATGGCGCCAACGGCATCCAATCGATCTGCATCCTGTACCACCTGCAATTCCTTGGAAGTAAATAGTTTTTTAGAGTCCAAACTGGATTTATAGGATATGTTTTCAATTATTTTAACCACATGATCCACTATCTTTTCATCAACCTCGAGGGAAGTTAAAAATTCCATTGCCATTTTTGGTCCAATGGTTTCGTCCCCGCCATTAAACTTTGCATCTGCAATATCGTGAAGTAGCGCCCCTAGGCTAACTACAAGTACATCTACCTTTTCATCTTTCGCTATAAGAAGGGTATTCTTAAAAACGCGTTGGATATGAAACCAATCGTGTCCCCCTTCGGCTCCCTTGAGCGTCTCTTTAACAAAGGCAATGGTTTCCTCTATGATTTGGGTGTTGGTCATGTAGATCTAATTATGGCCTTGGTTATGGTTTTTTCTATATTTTCTAAAAGTTCTTCAACATCTCCGATGTTTTCTATTGGCTTGTGCACTTTAAAGGTTATGTGGTTGCCAAGTCCATAGGGAAATTTACCGTATTTCAACATTTTCCAGGAATTGTTGATGCTAATGGGAATAATTAGGGCAGAAGGTGCCTTTTTTAATAGCACCTTCAACCCAGTGGTGTGGAATTTTTTGGGTTGTCCCGTCTTACTTCTGGTACCTTCAGGGAATATGACAGCGGAACGATTGTATTTTTCAATATAAGCGCCCAGTTTTGCAATTTCCGTTAGGGACTGCCTACTATCCTTTCTATTTATGAGTACCGAACCGCCATGCCTTAGGTTATAGGACACGCTGGGTATTCCTTTGCCCAATTCCATCTTGCTCACAAATTTGGGGTGATGTTTTCGCATGTGCCAAATAATAGGGGGAATATCGTGCATACTTTGATGGTTGAGCACAATAATGGCCGGTCTATCTATTGGTATATTTTGTGTATTGTTGAAGGTATAACGGGTACCAAGCACATGGGTACAGCGCAGCAGGCAGAGGTTCAACAGGGCAACACTTTTTCTGTGGGCGTTATAGCCGAACCAATTGAAGCAGACCCATTGAACTGGATGGAACACAAGCAATGTTAACCCAAATAAAATGAGATAAAGGGCCGACAAGGGAAATGCCAATATTTTTTGCATGTTACAAAAATAAAAAACCGCTCTTTTACAAAGCGGTTTCATTCAAGAATATTTACCGAATATTAATGGGGTAATGCCACATTAACAAAATTCATTGTAAGCTTCCATTAAATTCTCTGCAATTACTTCCGCAGGCCTACCTTCAATATGATGACGTTCTATCATATGAACCAATTCTCCGTCCTTGAACAATGCCATACTGGGCGAAGATGGTGGAAAAGGAATCATGGCATTTCTGGCAGCATTCACGGCCTCAGTGTCTACACCAGCAAAAACCGTTACCAAATGGTTCGGTTTTTTTGGATTCTGAAGGCTCATTTTGGCAGCAGGTCTTGCATTGGCGGCGGCGCAGCCACAAACCGAATTGACCACTACCAAAGTGGTTCCTTCCTTACCAAGGGCACTTTTAACCTCATCGGCCGTATATAGTTCTTCAAAACCGGCTATAGCCAGGTCTTGTCTCATAGGTTTTACTAATTCTGCAGGATACATAGTATATATTTTTATTCGATTATTGATAAAGTTTTCAAAGATAACGATTTTAAGGCATCCTAACTAAATACCTTAACTTTTCATTAGACCTTCTATTGAACCTTAAAATTATATCTTTGCCAAAATTTGAAATAAAGATGATTAAATGGTTTGCCGCAATATTGGGGTTTTATGTCTTTAGGTTTCCTGGGGCAATACTGGGATTTATTATTGGTAGCTTTTTTGATAATTTGAAAAGCTCTGGCAGTGGGGGAGGGCGTTCTGTTTTTAGGGATATTACGCAACAGCATGTATCTCCGGCCGATTTTGAGATCAATTTGCTTTCCCTTTGTTCCATTGTCATTAAGGCGGACGGTTCCGTTAGTCAGACCGAGATGGATTATGTGAGGCGTTACTTTGTAAGCACCTATGGCAAGGATAAGGCCAATGCCATTTTTAGAACCTTTAATGAGGTGGTTAAAAAAAGGGAAATCTCTGCCGAGCGTATCTGCAACTATCTAAATCAGCGCACTAGGTATGAAGTAAGGCTTCAATTGTTGCATTTTTTATTTGGAATAGCCCAAGCGGATGGTACCTTACGCCCAGCGGAAATCGATAAAATTTCGGAAATAGCAGGATACTTTAGGGTAAGCCATATCGATTTTGAAAGTATTAAGGCCATGTTTATCAAATCGGCCGATAATGCCTACAAAATATTAGAAATTGAAAAATCGGTAACCGACGAGGAAGTTAAAAAGGCCTATAGGACCATGGCCAAAAAGTATCATCCTGATAGGGTAAATACCGAAAACGAAGCTATTAAGAAAGGGGCTGAAGAAAAGTTTAAGGAAGTTCAAAAAGCCTATGAGATTATTCAAAAGGAAAGAGGTCTTTAGGACTCTATTTAAATAAATCTAAATTTTATTCTGGACAATGGGGAATTTTTGGTTTTACATTCAGATGGGATTGGAGCATGTTTTGGATTTGGATGCTTATGACCATATTTTGTTCTTGGCAGCTCTGGCGGTTCCATTTACCTTTGCAAACTGGAAAAAAATATTGGTACTTGCCACTATTTTTACAATTGCACATTGTGCTTCCCTTGCCCTTTCGGTGTATGAGGTAATGACAGTTGATGTTGGGTTGATAGAGTTTCTTATTCCTATTACCATTTTCTTTACAGCCGTTCACAATCTATTCCATGCCAATAAACCCGCAGAACATAGGGATATGGTCCTTTATAGTGTAGCAACGGGATTCTTTGGCCTCGTTCATGGTTTCGGGTTCTCAAATTACTTTAAGATGCTGATGGCTGGGGAAGAGGAAAAAATCTCTCCCTTACTGGGATTTGCGGCAGGTATAGAATTTTCCCAAATATTAATTCTACTGGCGGTATTGTGCACCAATTATATTGTAAGATCCTTATTTGCGGTTAAACAACCGCTTTTTACTCAAGTTACATCGATTATTATCCTATTGATTACAATACCTATGTTGTTTGCAACGTTTCCTTGGTAGAGTTTGGCTAAATCTTAACCTTTCAGGATTGTACGGGCTATAGGTAGCAGCTATCTTAGTAAGGAAAAGTTATATTATTCCCTATTCGCTAATATTTTCAATAAAAAGTTCCCTTACCTTTGTAAAAGCAAATCATTGGGGAGGCCAATAAGGGGTCTAGAGACATTTAAAAGGGAAAGGGGATCGTGAATTAATGGGAAAAATCAACTGATGAAGGAACGTAAACAGGAAAAGTACGACAAGGCTTACTTGCGAATGGCCAGTGAATGGGGTAAACTCTCCTTTTGCAAACGCAAGCAGGTAGGGGCGATAATAGTGAAGGATAGGATGATAATTTCCGACGGTTACAATGGGACCCCGACCGGATTTGAAAATACTTGCGAGGACGAAGAAGGATATACCAAATGGTATGTTCTACATGCCGAGGCCAATGCCATATCCAAAGTAGCCTCTTCAACCCAGTCCTGTGAAGGTGCCACACTTTACATAACATTGTCACCTTGCAAGGAATGCAGTAAGTTAATACATCAATCTGGCATAAAACGTGTAGTATATCAGACAGCTTATAAAGATAACTCTGGGTTGCAATTTCTTGAAAAAGCCGGAGTGCAGCTCGTTCACCTGCCCATAATTGTGAACGTGTAAATGCTATTTTGAATCATGAAGAGAAAAAATTCCTACATATGGCCTACCGTAATTGCCTTGGCTTTGGCCGCGGGTATCTTTGTGGGCGGAAAATTGAATTTTAATGATTCTCCTGAGAAGCTTTTCACTACCAATTCTAAAAAGGACAAACTCAACAGATTAATAGATTATATAGACTACGAATACGTGGATGATATCAATACGGATAGTATTGTAGACGTCACCGTAAACAATATTTTGGAGAAATTGGATCCACATTCGGTATACATCCCAAAACAGGAAATGGATAAGGTCTCTGAGAATATGAAAGGCGATTTTGTAGGGATAGGGGTTAGTTTTCGTATGTATAAGGATACCTTGTCGGTAATTAGGGCTATTGAAGATGGTCCCAGTTATCGTAAAGGATTACAGTCCGGAGACAAAATTCTTATGGCTGATGGCGATACCCTTTTTGGTCAAAATATTGGAAACGATGTTATTGTAAATAAACTGAAAGGGGAAAAGGGATCTCCGGTAAGATTACAGGTTTATAGGAAGGACGACAATAGAACCTTCAGCGTAAATATTCAACGTGATGTGGTTCCCATAAAAAGTGTAGAGGCCTACTATATGCTCACCAAGGATATGGGTTATATCAAGGTCAATCGCTTCGCCGAATCAACCTATAAAGAGTTTAGGACGGCCTTGAGAAAATTGGAGGCCCAAGGAGCAAAGAAATTAACCTTGGATCTAAGGGATAATCCCGGAGGATATTTGGGGATTGCCGAACAAATGGCGGATGAATTTCTGGCCGATGGGAAATTGATTTTGTTTACCAAAAACAGAAAGGGCAAGATAGATAAAGTATTTGCCACCAAAAAAGGGGATTTTGAGGATAAACCCGTGTACGTTTTAATTAATGAACGTTCCGCTTCTGCCAGCGAGATCATAGCAGGATCCTTACAGGATAATGATATAGGCACTATTGTGGGGCGTAGGTCTTTTGGCAAGGGTCTGGTACAGCGCGAAATGGATTTGGGGGACGGTTCTGCCGTCCGCTTAACCGTATCCCGATATTATACCCCTACCGGGCGTTCCATTCAGAAATCTTACGAAAAGGGGAACAAGGATTATTACCAGAAATTTACCGATCGCTACCATAGTGGGGAACTAATATCGGTAGACAGCATTAAAGTGGCCGATTCGTTAAAGTTTAAAACCCCAAAAGGCAAGATAGTCTATGGTGGAGGAGGTATTATCCCGGATGTTTTTGTGCCCATTGGCTCCAATGAATCCGAATTTTTGGAGACTATTGAAAGTTCGGGATATCTGGGCTATTTTGTATTTGAACATCTGGATGCCCACAGACCCCAGTACCAAGGGTACTCCAAGGAAGAATTTATCAATGGGTTTAGGGTAGATGATATCCTTTTTGAAGAGTTTATAGATTATTTTTTGGATAAGAATATTAAGTTCGACTTTTACGCTTACGAGGATAAAATAAAATTATATATAAAAGCAAGATTGGCAGAACAGTTGTTCGACCCCAATGTCTATGCCAAAATAAAAAGTGGCGGGGATGATATGTTGAAGAAGGTGCTGGAATTGGATAAACCAACTATTAGACAAAAGGAAGCGGATAAAATTGAAGCTACCAATTAATCCTGCTCAATTTTTTTCTGGATTTTTTTAGAAGTACTATAAATCAACAAAAGTACTATGGCACATAAGGCGGCCAATATTCCTATTAAGGCTATAATACTATTTCCTTGAAAAGGATCCTTAAAATCCACCAAGGTCACGTTATAGGCTATTAATCCCAATCCCAGTACAATGAGTATTACTATTACAATTTTGTTCATCTGCTAACTTGCATAAAAGATTAAAATAACTGGTTGATATTCGAGGTAAATAGCTTCACAGCAATGGCCAAAAGAATAACACCAAATATTTTTCGGATTACGTTAAGTCCGTTTTTACCCAAAATATGCTCTATTCTTCTAGAGGACTTCAGGACAAAATATACAAAAATAACATTTATTACTATGGCAACAATGATATTCTCCACGTAGTATTCGGCCCTTAATGAGAGTAAGGTGGTAACAGTACCGGCACCGGCAATTAAGGGGAAGGCAATGGGCACTATAGAGGCGCTTTCTGGCTGATCGTCCCTGTAGAGGGTAATTCCCAAAATCATTTCTATGGCCAAAAAGAAGATTACGAAAGATCCGGCAACGGCAAAAGAGTTGACATCGATCCCTATTAGATTTAGAATTTCTTCCCCAACAAACAAAAAAGCCACCATTATACAGGCCGAAACAACAGACGCTTTACCAGATTGGATATGTCCTACCTTGTTCCTCAGGGATATTATGATGGGGATGCTTCCTATTATATCTATTACTGCAAAAAGAACCATACTGGCAGTAACTATTTCCCGAAAATTAAAATTGAATTCCATAATTAAAAAAATATAACCCTAGTTTCTAACATACATGTTTGGCCTTTCTGAGCTAAGACGCGGCAAATTTACGTTTAATTAGGGGTATTTGGATTTATTTAAAGGAAAATATATGCCTTAAAGAATTATATTTGTCGCCTAATAAAATGGTATGTTCCAACTGGGAAAAACAATAGTATCGGAGGAAATTATTGAGAACGATTTCGTCTGTAATTTAAGTGCCTGTAAGGGGGCCTGTTGCGTTGATGGCGAAGCCGGAGCACCCCTTGAAGATAAGGAAACAGAGATTTTGGTAGATATCTATAGCAAGGTAAAACCCTTTTTACGCCCCGAAGGTATTGCTGAAATAGAAAAGCAGGGGGCTTTTATTCGCGGGGAAGATGGGGAATGGGAAACGCCCTTGGTGAATGGCAGTGAATGTGCTTATGTTATCTTTGATAACAAAGGGATTACAAAATGTGGCCTGGAAGAGGCATATAATCAAGGTGCTACCAAATGGAAAAAGCCTGTTTCTTGTCACTTGTACCCCATACGGGTACGCGAGTATTCGGAACTTACTGCAGTGAACTATCATAAATGGGAAATCTGCGATCCTGCATGTTCCTTGGGCAATGAGCTTAAGGTGCCAATTTACAAATTTGTAAAGGAGGCCTTGATTCGCAAGTTTGGAAAAAAGTGGTATTCAGAATTGGAGCAAATTGCCTTAGAACATACTAATGGGTAGGGATGTGTAGGACCACTTTGGTGCCCAAGGCTACTTTGTTGGAATCATAAAGGTCAATTATTTCCACCTGAAAGGAGTTTTCGAAGTCCTTGGAGAAATTGGCCAACCTTTCCTTGGTAATATCGATGCCAATGGACTTTCGCTTCAAAATCTTACTTTCCTTTATTCTTTCGGAGGCATCCCGGCCAACACCGTTGTCGGTGATGCTTATTTGAATGAATTTTTCATTTTCCCTACTTACGTGTAGATGGATCTTTTTCTCACCTTCTTTTGAGGAGAGTCCGTGCCAGAGGGCATTTTCCAGGAAAGGTTGGAGAATTAACGAAGGTATCTTAACGGTGTGCTCATCAATAGGTTCGTCTACCCGCACAGTGAAATTTATCTCGTGCGAAAATCTAATATTTTCAATGTTCATGTATAGGTCTATAGTCTCCAGTTCATCGGCCAGGGATATTTCTTTTAATGAGGAAGCTTCAAGAATTTTGCGGACCAACTTGGAGAATTTATTAAGGTAGTGCACCGCATTCTTCTTTTCATTGTTAATGATATATAGTTTAATTGAATTTAGGGAATTGAACAAAAAATGGGGGTTCATTTGGCTGCGCAACATGCTTTGCTCCAGTGTGAGGATCTGTTTTTCATTTTTTAGCTCTTTCTGTCGGTATAGTATATAAAGAATAAAAGTTAGAAGGGCCATCCCCAGGGCCCCAATGATCAGGGTATTTGTTTTTTTCCGTAGCCGTAGGTTCATGAATTCGTTTTCCCTGGCCAAAGCTTCTATTTGATTGGTTTTTTTCTCGGTTTCATATTTTATGATCAAATCATTGATATAACGGCGATTGACCTCACTATTAATTTCTTCGTTGTATTTTTCCGCCATTTGGTAGTATTCCAAGGCATTTTTGTATTTCCCTTCATAAGTATATAACTTGGACATGTAATTATATGCATGGGCAATATAACTCGGCAAATGATGTTTTTTGGACATTTCCAACCCGCTCACAAGGTATTTTTCCGACTCTGCAAATTGTCTTAACTCCATCAGGGCCCATCCAATATTGATGTTAATGGCAGCTATGATAGACATGTCCCCCAAAGATTCCGCAGCCAACAGGTTGGGTTCAAGAATTTCCAATGCCTGTGTTAATTTGTTTTGCTTTATATAGATCTGGGCTATACTATTTTTACATATAACCCTTCCCTTATCGCTGTCAATTTCATTATTGTAATCCAAGGAGGTCCTGTAGTAGTGTAGGGCCTCTTCCAATTCACCCTTGTATTCCAAGCATTCACCAATATTTTGATAGTTAATGGCAAGGCCTAACTTGTTGCCAAGTTCTTTTTCCAAAGCCATCGACTTCTTAAATTGTGCAATGGCTATATCGTATTGTTTCAAGATAGAATAAAGGTTACCTATGCTGTTTAGGGAAACGTTTATACTTCGTTTTAGTCCGTCCGAGGGATTCTCTTCCGACTCCGCCAATTCCAAAGCCTCCTGGTTGTAATCCAAGGCTATTTTTATGGCATCGCTCCGTCTATAAACCACCCCCAACATATTTAAACTGTATACCCGGAATTCCAAGTTGTTGGCATCCACGGCGGCCTGCAAGGCCTTTTCATGTAGGGCAACGGCCTTGGAATAATCGGAAATATCCCTGTATTTTCTTCCTAGCTGGTTTAAGGCGTAGGACTGTCCTATAAAATATTTTTTTCGGGCAGACTCCATATCAAAAAAGCGCATGTAGGTGGTATCACTTCTTTTTGGGTTTAAAATGGAATCCAATTCTTGATAGGTTACCGGGGCGGCTTTTATAAGGCTATCCGTTATCCTTTTAAATTCTTCTGAAACTTCTTGTGAATTGGCCTTGAAAAGAGAAAGGGTAGAAAAAGCTAAAAAAAAAAAGAAGCGGCCTATATTTAATAATGGAAGTCGACAAGAGATAGAAAAAAATAAAGAGGGAAAATTCATAATGATAGATTATATTAAATCTAGAAAGTCGGACTTTTTCTGTCTTGAAACCGGTATTTTATGGTTGGACTGTAAAATTACGTAACCATCTGTTTTAAGAAATTCCTTTATTTTGTTAAGGTTTATGATAAAGGAATTGTGAATTCTAAAAAAAGTATCCTTGGGCAGTATCTGATTTACCTCCTTTAATTTTTTGGTGAGCAAAATTTTTTGTCCATCACTTAAAAATAAGGTACTGTAATTACCATCGGATTCTGCAAAAAGAATTTCATCACTTTGTAAAAATAATAATTTCCCGTCTGTATTTATAGTAATCTTTTTTTGAAGTGAGTCGGAATTGAATTTCAACAATATTTTCTCCAGCTTTTCCGCCGTATAATTTTTGCTATTGAACTTTTTTATTTTAGCGATGGTGGCATTTAAATCATCTGTATCTATTGGTTTTAGAAGATAATCTATTGCCTCGTTCTTAAGGGCTTTTATCGCATATTGGTTGTAGGCAGTGGTAATGACCACTGGAAATTCCTTGTTATGTAATTTCTGGATAAATTGAAATCCGTCCATTGTGGGCATTTCTATATCCAGGAATAAACAGTCCGGAGGGTTTTGCTCCAAATATTTTAGGGCCTCAAAAGGATCCGTAAAGGAGGCGACCACTTTAATTTCATCACTAAAGTTGGTCAGCTCCCAAGAAAGACTCTGTAGGGCTTTAATTTCGTCGTCTACTAAAACTGCTTCTAACATAGTATAGGAAAGATACTCAAAATTAGAAATATTGTTCGTTAAGCTTTTAATATTTTGTGTCAATGGATTTGAATTGAGTATAGTTGGTGGTTATTGGATTAAGATTGGACCTTTAGGAAAAGATATACTTAGGCTAATGGTTTTCATCTAGTAATAGCAATAAATGTATCTTGAATTTGCCCAATGTCATTTATACAGGAAATTTTACCATTTACACAATTACGGGGTATATGCTCTTACATTTCATATACATTTGGTTAACCAAATATTTCCTAAAGAGGAGGATCATGTTTAACCTAGTAGTGCCAAAGCCCAGGTGATGAATAAATGTATAGCTTTTTTTATCGTTTTAGTTTTAGTCCTTGTTGTAGCTGTTATTACGGACAATCAGAGCACAGCTTCCCATGAAAATAATTTAGTGGAACATAAGGTAGACACAAATAAGAATAGGTCTCTTGTTGATAACAAGGCCATAACGGACAGGAGGTATTAAGAATTTAGTTTTGTACATACGATCCATAAATGGCATATAATAATCAAGAGCATTCAATGACCATAATTATTAATAAGTAAAATTAACTGCCAAATAAAGTGCGGTCCTGTAGGATTTTTTAATACGAACATGTCATTGTTGCAAAATTATCTGAAGGATGTTGATGTAAATTTGAAAAACGCAATCAACTTGTAGGTTTTGGAATTCGCATAGTCTTTAGGTTTCGGGGGAACTACCTAAACGTGTGGTTCCGATTCTCGTAATTCATAAACTCATTGCATCTGTAGGATCGCACCGATTTGGTGGTTATTTTTTTTACTTTTCTTAATGAATTTTGGGGTTGAGAAAAAAGACTCCAAGGCCCTAATCCTATATAGCCTATATTCCTAAAGTATTTTTTCATTGATTTCCTCTCGGATATATCTTATCTTGTATAATACCAAACAGGATAGGACTAAGCGTGGAAAAGAAAAAATTATTAAAATTTATCTTCACGATGTTCATTGGAGCAATTTATTTTAATTGCACCCAGTTACTTTATTGCCAAGACCAGATCAAATTTAGACAGCTCTCGGTAAATGACGGACTTTCACAGAACAGTGCGGTATCCATTGCTCAGGACAGTATTGGATTTTTGTGGATTGCCACGCAGGACGGCCTTAACAAGTACGATGGTAGCACATTTAGTATATATCCTTTTGCGTTTGCCGATGTTACAAGGGCCACACATAGTTATTTAGGGAAGGTTTATGTGGATAGACAGGGTCATGTCTGGGCCATTCCCAATGATCGAATTCCTTATAAACTGGAAAACCGTTCAAATGTTTTTGTTCCACTTTCGGGAATTGACGATGCAAGTTCCATATTCATGGATAGGGATTTTAATCTGTGGATAGGCACCTACTCCAACGGACTTTATTTAAAAAAGGCGGATAAGGAAGGGGTTGGTCAAATGCTTTCACCCAACATTGCTGGGGGCACTATTTATAACATCACCCAGAATGAAAAGGGTCTCCTATTGTTGTGCATGGACAACGAAATTGTGGAATATGACTACAACAACGTGCGCTTGCACAAAGTAAAGGCCCAAACATCCAATGGCAATCGGGTAGTTGCCAATTATAGTGATATTGTTACTGATACTAGGTCTAGGGAATGGATAGGCACTTTTGGCGCTGGACTTTATTTTAGGGATCCCGGGGAGAGCGTATTTAAACGTTTGGAGGATTTGGGCTTTAAAGACGGTTTGTCAAAGGATTTGAATATAACCGACCTGCATTTGGATGGGTTGAATAGACTATGGATAGCAACATATGGACGGGGACTCTATCTAGTTAATTTTGAACAACTTTCAATTACACATTTTAATACCACCAAGCATAATCCCACTGCCCTTCACTATAATGATATACTGAGTATTTATGAAGATTATTCCGGAACGCTATGGTTTGGAACAGATGGGGCGGGAATTAGTTATTACGATCAGTATTTGGAAAAATTTAATTCTTTTACGGATTATCAAACACCAGAGAATGTAAGTATAGATGTTGTTAGGTCTATTGTGGTAGATAAGGAGAAATCGGTTTGGGTAGGTACTTCGGGCAAGGGTCTAACCCAGTATATCCCGGAGACCGATAGTTGGCGGACTTTCAAGGCCGGAACAGTTAATGAAAACACCATTTCTTCCGACCGCGTCATGAGTTTAATGATAGATAAAGAGGAAAATTTATGGATAGGGACGCAGGAAGGTGGACTAAATATAAGGGATACCAAAGGTGAGTTTTTGCATTTTTCCGACACAAAAGAAAGTTCACTTTCGGCAAATACGATATGGTCCATATATCAAGATGAAGAGAATAGGATTTGGTTGGGGACACGGGACCAAGGTCTTATTCAATTTGATAAGGTCAAGGGAGAACTAAGAAGGTATGATTACGATCCCAAGCTTCAAAATGGTATACCCAGCAATAATGTAAGGGCAATTACCTCAGATGGCAAAGGAAATTTGTGGATTGGTACCGAAGGACATGGAATTGCTTTGTTCAATATTAAAGAACAGACATTTACAACCCATCAATTCGTTACAAATGGAAATTCCTTAACTAGTAATAGAATAAAATGCCTGTACTATGCACCCAATGATATACTCTGGATAGGTACCAATGGTTCCGGACTCAATGCGTACGACATTGAAAATAACAAGTTCTACGATTACAGTGTAAGGGACGGACTTGCCAATAATGTGATATACGGGATACTGTCAGATAATGAAGGATCCCTATGGTTAAGTTCCAATAAGGGCATTACCAAATTTACCCCGGCAGCTAATTTGGAGGATACACCCACTATTGTAAATTACAATAATTATGAGGGCTTGGCCACAGAATTTAATACCGGTGCGTATTTTAAGGATGGGGATGGCAATCTTTATTTCGGTGGTTTGGATGGATTCTATTGGTTTAAACCTAACAAAATAAAGGAGAATACCATTGTACCAAAGATTGCGATCACGGGTTTTGATGTGTATAATACATCCTTCCCAATAACGGATGGACTTGCTTTGAAAGCAAATCAGAACACCCTATCCTTTAGCTTTTCCAGTCTGCAATATTCACTTCCAGAAAAAAACCAGTACCAATATAAATTGGTAAATTTTGATAGTGATTGGGTGTATTCCGGGGAAAAGAACTTTGCACGTTATACGCGATTGCCTCCAGGTGATTACGAATTTCAAGTAAAGGCCAGTAATTATGATGGGGTTTGGAATCGTGATCCGGTTGGCTTTTCTTTTTCCATTGGGTCTCCATGGTATTTGACGCCCATGGCCCAATTGTCTTATGTCTTCTTGTTTTTATTGCTCGCTTATGGCGTTTATAGTTACCTAAAATGGCAATGGCGATTACAATTGAATTTACGTTTAAAAATGGAAGAAACCGAACGGTTTAAAAAGTTAAATCATTTTAAATCAAAGCTCTATACCGATATTTCACATGAATTCCGAACTCCTCTGACCTTAATTGCGGGACCCGTAGATTCGAAATTATCCCAAGGTGGGCTGTCGGATATGGATTTTGCCAATTTTTCCATGATCAAGAGGAATATCAACCGATTGATAGCCTTGGTGGATCAACTGCTACATTTGGCAAAGTTGGAAAAGGGAAAATTGAAATTAAGGATTTCTAAAGGTGATATGGGTCTTTTTTTAGGGATGCTTACCTCTTCTTTTAAATATAGGGCTGGTATTAAAAGAATTGATTATAAGGTTGAAATAGATGAATTGAATCCTGTTTGGTTTGATGAGGATGCTTTGGAAAAAATTACTACCAATCTGCTTTCCAATGCCTTTAAATATGTAAGTGAAGGCGGAATGTGTCAGTTTATTGCCAAAAGGGATGGAGGTAAAGTACAGATGAGTGTCAAAAACACGGTAGCCCAATATTCAGAGGTAGATCTTGATAATCTCTTTACCCGATTCTACCAGCAAAATGAATATTCCGAGGGGGCTGGTGTTGGTCTTTCTGTTGTAAAGGAATTGGTGAGTTTGTACCAAGGTTCCATAACCGTTCAAATGGAGGAAGCAAAACTTATCAAATTTTCGGTGATTTTGCCCTTGATGAAGTCCCATTTTACAAACTTGGAGGTTGTGGAATTAGGGAAGGAGGTCGGTGAACCCGGCCTAAACCTGGATCAGAACGACTATAATTTTCCCATGCAAGGTGCCGATCATGTCGTTGAGCCCAGTGCCTTGCCTATTTTATTAATTGTTGAGGACCATAAGGAGGTAAGGAAGTTTCTAAATTCGGCTTGGAAAACTAGGTACACGATTGTGGAGGCAGTCAATGGTCTTGAAGGAATCAAAACCGCTCTGGAAGTTGTTCCGGATATTATAATATCCGATGTGCGCATGCCCCTCTGTGACGGAATTGAACTTTGTAATAAATTAAAGACCGATGAACGAACCAGTCATATCCCCATTATTTTGCTTACGGCTGGAGTCGGTGAAGATCAAGAGCTCCTCGGCCTGCAATCCGGGGCAGATGATTTTATTACCAAACCCTTTAAATTGAAAATCCTTCAAGCACGGGTGGATAACCTGATTGGAAACCGAAAAATGCTGCGGAACCGATATAGTCATGAGTTGATATTAGAGGCTAAGGACATAGCACTTACCCCTACGGATGAAATGTTTCTAAATAAATTACAAGGCGTGTTGGACGACCATCTTGCCGATCCTAACTTCAATGCAGAGGCTTTTTGTGAAAAGTTGGCTATGAGCCGCATGCAGCTTCACAGGAAACTTTTGGCCTATACCGGACTTTCCACTACTGCTTTTATTAGATCACAAAGATTAAAACAGGCTGTTCACATTTTGAAGACCTCGGATGCATCCATCAGTGAAATAGCCTATGCCGTAGGTTTCAATACTCCCTCTTATTTCATCAAGTGTTTTAAGGAAACCTATAAGAAAACACCTACGGAATATCAGGACACCTAGGATTTGTAGAAATGAGTATCCATGTTACATTTATTGCACACTTTGTTACATATAGGATATTCCTTATGGATTATCTAGGATATATTTGGAAAGTAGATGATTGCCGAACTAACTTCCAAAATAGGGTTTTTGGATGCCAACATCTATCAGGGATAGGATTTACGGTAAACAATATCATTTCCATTTGGATAAAACCTTGTGAGAAATATTAAAATACTATATTAACTCAAACTCCACAATTATGACAACTTCAAACATTAAGGCAGAAAGCTTAGTTTTTTTAGCAATGATTGCCATTTCGGTATTTATGATCTTGGCCGCTTTATCTCTCTAAATTTTTAAACTTAAATTTAAATAGGCAAAAGGCAATTTCACATATGACCATACAAACCAAGGTTTGGTTTTTGGTTATGATGAGTATAAACCAAAGAGTATGTTTTTTATATACTTTTTGGTTTATTTTTTTAGGATTATATTTTCAAGAAAACCGTTCGTCTTTTTTTCATTTTGCTTGTTACTACAAAGGTAATGAACATCACTAGCGAAGTAACATTTCAACATTTTGTGTTAAAAACTTTGTGGTTAATAATGCTTATTGGGCTTTAGTTATTGGGGGTATTTTGCAATCTTTGTTATCTCCTATCGAGGGCAAATTTTCGCCTAAGTTTAAGAAACCCTATAAATCTAAAAAAGATATGTCAGCAGCTATAGAGCCGATTCTGAAAGAAAACCTTAACCGATTTGTTATTTTCCCTATCAAACACCATGATTTGTGGGATTGGTACAAAAAGTGTGAGGCTAGTTTTTGGACTGCTGAAGAGATTGACCTGCATACGGATCTTAATGATTGGACCAACAAGCTGAATAGCGATGAACGTTATTTCATAAAACATATTCTTGCGTTCTTTGCTGCTTCTGATGGTATTGTGAATGAAAATCTAGCGGAGAATTTCGTAAGTGAAGTTCAATATGCCGAGGCAAAGTTCTTCTACGGTTTTCAGATAATGATGGAAAATATCCATTCCGAAACCTATTCTCTCTTGATCGATACATACGTAAAAGATGAAAAGGAAAAAGATTTGCTTTTTAATGCTATAGAGAACTTTCCGGCAATAAAGAAAAAGGCGGATTGGGCTTTGAAGTGGATAGAGTCTCCAAGTTTTGCGGAGCGCCTAATTGCCTTTGCGGCAGTGGAAGGTATTTTCTTCTCTGGTGCATTTTGTTCTATATTTTGGCTGAAGAAAAGAGGGTTAATGCCCGGACTTACTTTTTCCAATGAACTTATATCCAGGGATGAGGGGATGCACTGTGATTATGCAGTTCATCTACACAACAAACATCTTATAAATAAGGTTCCCAAAGCTAGGATTACCGAAATTTTGGTGGACGCCCTGAACATAGAAAGGGAATTCATTACAGAATCACTTCCAGCTAGTTTAATAGGAATGAATTCAAAGTTGATGACACAGTACCTAGAGTTTGTAACGGACCGTTTGTTGGTGGAGTTGGAATGTGACAAAGTGTACAATTCAACCAATCCGTTCGATTTTATGGACATGATTTCCCTGCAAGGTAAAACCAATTTCTTTGAAAAAAGAGTGGCTGAATATCAAAAGGCCGGGGTCTCGAACAACAAGGATAAGGATGATGATTCGCAGAAGATCAGCTTCGACGCGGATTTTTGAGAAGTACTGGTATAGAAGAAATCCCCTTTGGGTTATAAGGGGATTTTTATGCGATTAATTTGATATGTTAACGTTTTTAACATATTGGGCCATAACCCATAATTATGTATCATTTAAAAAAATTGTAGCAACATGTATGTAGTAAAAAGAGACGGAAGAAAAGAGCTGATGATGTTCGATAAGATCACGGCTAGAGTAAGAAAATTGTGTTATGGCCTTAACGACCTGGTGGACCCGTTAAAGGTTGCCATGCGGGTAATTGAAGGACTATATGACGGTGTAACTACTTCGGAGCTGGATAATCTAGCTGCGGAGATTGCGGCTACAATGACTACCTCCCATCCAGATTATGCAAAATTGGCAGCCCGTATTTCCGTTTCCAACCTACATAAGAACACCAAGAAATCTTTTTCGGAAACGATGAAGGATCTTTATGAATATGTAAATCCTAGAACAGGAAAAAAAGCACCTTTATTGTCCGATGAGGTTTATGAGGTTGTTGCCGCGAATGCAGATAGGTTGGACTCTACCATTATTTATAACCGGGATTTTGGCTACGATTATTTCGGATTTAAGACTTTGGAACGTTCCTATCTTTTGAAATTGAATGGGAAGATTGCCGAAAGACCACAGCATATGCTTATGAGGGTGTCCATCGGGATTCATTTGAACGATTTGGATTCGGCCTTGGAGACCTATGAGTTGATGTCCAAAAAATTCTTTACCCACGCTACACCAACCTTGTTTAATTCAGGGACGCCAAAGCCCCAAATGTCCTCTTGTTTCCTTTTGGCAATGAAGGATGATAGTATTGATGGTATTTATGATACGCTAAAACAAACTGCAAAAATTTCACAATCTGCAGGGGGAATAGGTCTTTCCATACACAATGTAAGGGCCACAGGTTCCTATATTGCGGGGACCAATGGTACTTCCAATGGTATTGTACCCATGTTGCAGGTTTTTAACGATACAGCTAGGTACGTAGATCAGGGCGGAGGAAAGCGTAAAGGTAGTTTTGCAATCTATGTGGAACCATGGCATGCGGACATATATGATTTTCTGGACTTGAAGAAAAATCACGGAAAGGAAGAAATGAGGGCCAGAGACCTTTTTTATGCCATGTGGATCCCGGATTTATTCATGAAAAGGGTAGAGGCCAATGAAAATTGGACCCTTATGTGCCCTAACGAATGTCCTGGACTCTTTAACCATCACAGTGAAGAATTTGAGAAGCTATATACCAAATACGAATCCGAAAGTAAAGGCCGTAAAACGGTTAAGGCCAGAGAGCTTTGGGAGAAAATTTTGGAATCCCAAATAGAGACAGGTACTCCCTACATGCTTTACAAGGATGCCGCGAACCGGAAAAGTAACCAACAGAATTTGGGTACTATTCGCTCGTCCAACCTTTGTACTGAAATTATGGAATATACTTCGCCTGATGAGGTGGCAGTTTGTAATTTAGCTTCCATTGCGCTTCCGATGTTTATTAAGAATGGGGAGTTTGATCACAAGGAGTTGTTTAGGGTTACAAAACGCGTTACCAAAAATTTAAATAAGGTTATAGATAGGAATTATTATCCGATCAAGGAGGCCGAAAATTCCAATATGCGCCATAGGCCTGTTGGCTTGGGGGTTCAAGGATTGGCAGATGCCTTTATAATGTTGAGATTGCCTTTTACTAGTGATGCGGCCAAGGAATTGAACCAAGAGATTTTTGAGACGCTGTATTTTGCTGCT
This sequence comes from Arenibacter sp., assembly GCA_040216555.1. Classification (GTDB taxonomy): domain Bacteria; phylum Bacteroidota; class Bacteroidia; order Flavobacteriales; family Flavobacteriaceae; genus Arenibacter. The sequence continues at coordinate 102,947 of JAVJOW010000032.1, read as the reverse complement.
GTTACCGCTTCCATGGAAATGGCTAAAGAGGAAGGCACTTACTCTTCCTATGAAGGTTCGCCAATATCCAGAGGAGAATTCCAGCACAATTTGTGGGGGGTTAAGGATGAAGAGTTGTCCGGTAGATGGGATTGGGCAAAATTGCGCAAAGAAGTGAAAAAGAATGGAGTTCGCAATTCCTTATTGGTAGCTCCAATGCCTACAGCTTCCACATCGCAAATATTGGGCAACAATGAGTGCTTTGAACCATATACGTCCAATATATATACCCGTAGGGTTTTGTCCGGGGAGTTTATTGTTGTGAATAAGCATCTATTGGAAGATTTGGTGAATCTTGGACTTTGGAACGAAAATATGAAGCAGGAATTGATGCGTGCCAATGGTTCCGTTCAGCATATAGAGAATATTCCTGCCGAGATTAAGGAGCTTTACAAAACGGTTTGGGAATTGAGTATGAAGGATATTATAGACATGTCCAGACAACGTGGATATTTCATAGACCAGAGTCAGTCCCTTAACTTGTTTATGGAGAACGCAAATTATTCAAAACTGACTTCAATGCATTTCTATGCATGGAAGAGTGGGCTTAAAACAGGAATGTACTATCTAAGGACCAAAGCGGCAGCAGATGCCATTAAATTTACCTTGGATAACAGCAAGAAGCAGGAAGTACCCGAGGTTGCACAGGTAGCAACTACGGTAGTAGCGCCTGCGGTTACCAAGACCATTAAGGTGGAAGCCACTTCCGCCAATCCACAGGAGGTGGATGTCCAGCCTATGACGGCCGCTGAAATGAAGGAATTGATCTCTAAGGCAAAGGAGGGTCAGGCAGAGGACGATTGTTTAATGTGCGGTTCCTAAATGGCTTTTAGGGCCTAGTTGAGAAACAAAAAAATCCCCGAAGTACTCTTCGGGGATTTTTTTGTTTATAGGAATAGGGATATATTTAAAATAATCCTTCCCAAGTACTCTGGATAAGAAATATCTATCTATTGAATATATATGGTTTTAGTATAAACGCACATAAGAACGCTATACAATAAATTGCCAGAATTGTGATGTAATTATCCATTTTGCCCCGTATTAAATGCCTTGTAATTATATACGATGGAAATTCAAAAATGGACTATAAATATCTCAAAAAGAAGAATATAACCTGATATACCAGCTTCATTTTTTAAAATGATGATGATATATTATTCGACCTAGGACGAATAGTATCAAGTAAATCGCTATGGTGTAAAAATAAAGTTCCATCTTGTTTATTTGACGGGGAAACAAGATGGAAACTATCTAAATGCAACGTTAAATTGGGGGCCTATGAGCCCTAAAAGGTATTTCGCCTATAAAAAATTGTCTTCTGATTTATAGGCGTTTATTACGGCCATTTCACCTTCTTTGTCCGGTCTGGAATTACCGTGTTCCATGCCCAGAACCCCTTTAAATCCTTTACTGTGTATATACTTGAATACATTTTTATAATTAATTTCTCCCGTAGTAGGTTCTTTTCTGCCTGGATTGTCCCCTATTTGTATATAGTCGATCTCATCCCATGTAAGTTCCATATTGTGGATCAGATGCCCTTCGGTTTTCTGCATATGGTAGATGTCGAACAATATTTTGCAGGATGGACTGTCCACACCTTTACAGATCATATAGGTCTGATCGGAATTCTGCAAATATAGATCTGGAGAGTCGGATAAGGGTTCAAGTACCATGACCAAACCGTGGGGTTCCAAAATTTCTGCTCCCCTTTTTAAAGCTTCAATAACATTGCCATCCTGAATACCGATAGGCAGCGTCCTTTCGAACCCACCGGGCACTACGGTCATCCATTTGGCATTGACACGTTTGGCCACCTCTACGGCCCTCTTGCATCCGTCCAAAAAGATATCAATGTATTCCTGTTTACCTGCAGCTAAGGTATTGGCCATGTTGCCTCCCTTGTCTATCACAAAAACGCCCATGGTCATACCACGTTTCGCCAAGGTTTCGCCAATTTTGGTTTGGGTTGCCACATCCCGTCCCATCATCCCGTTATCCTCAAATGCTGTAAACCCTTGGTCGGCCATGAAGTTTATCTGGTCAATAAGGTCATCGCCTGCAAGGTTCTTGAACATACCAAAATGAGGGGCGTACTTTAAGTTGAACGTATGTTTCATATCTATGTTAGTGTTGGCCCCATAGGCTAAAGAACCTCCTAATGTAACCGCACCGCCGGTTAGGGCAGTTTTTTGTATAAAATCTCTTCTTTTCATTTTTTTGGATATGGTTGGAATATTATAAAAATAATGCTAAAAGAACAGAATGCCATTGGCTATCCCAGTTCTTTTAGCTTTTTTTCAATTTTTGATAGTCATAATAATTTATAGGGACCAAGCTTTTCCCCCGGTCAGTTCCTGAAGGTCTCCACAGGCGATAAATTCACCAGGCACTGGCAAATAGGGTAGTACATTTTCTCCTACAAACTCGGATGACTTGTAGCCCAATATCACCAAGCCTCTTAAATTGTTGGCAAAGGCAAATCTAGACGCTTCATCCTCCAAGGAGGCGGTTTTTCCAGCCTTTACCGATTCGGTGTAAGTGTTTATTACCTTAAAGTTCTTGGCTTGGTCCTCTTTGGAAATTTTGAGGGCACTGGCAAGTACCGGTTCCAAATCTTCAGGGGTCAGGTCTGCAATTTCCTTTTTGCCGGAATCCTGCAGGGCCTTGTCCGTAAATTTCCCCATAGTCATCTTTAAAAGATCCTGCTGTTCCTTCTCCATTACCTGATCGGCAAAACGGTCAATAAAAATATGGACCTGTACTTCGGAGGCACAAGGCGTATCGGTCTTGGGGATTATAATATCTACCAAATGTGTAAGAACAGATCCTTCGGCAGATGTTAAAAAATCTGGAGTCCATACAATTGCAGCGTCTTTTTTACAACTTTGGACGATGCTGATCAAGGTTGGGGTGGCTACGGTGTATCCTAATGCCAGCCCCATATTCTTTAGTGCTTTTCTTCTATCCATTATATATTTCCTTTTTTAAGTTCTTTTACCGCATGGTCGGCTGCCCTAGCTGTAAAGGCCATGTAAGTCAATGATGGGTTAACACAACTGGCGGAGGTCATAAATGCCCCATCGGTAACATAAACATTGGGTACATCGTGTAATTGGTTGTTGCCGTTGAGTACGGAGGTTTTTCTGTTGCGTCCCATTCTGGCAGTACCCATTTCGTGAATGCCCAGCCCTAGACCGGTTGGACCGTCATGTCCTTTAACATCACGCAATCCAGCCTTTTCCAGCATTTCTACTGCAGATTCCTGCATGTCCTTACGCATGTTGAATTCGTTTTCCTGTAAATCGGCGTCAAAGGTTACCGTAGGCAATCCCCAGCTATCCAATTTCTCGTAATCCAAGGTCATTCTGTTATCTTCATAAGGGAGCACTTCACCAAAACCGCCAATGCCCATTCTCCATCCTCCAGGTTTCAAAATACTGTCCTTAAAGTCTTTTCCGTAAGAGAGTTCAGCAACGGTTTCTTCCCAATTGCCTCTACTGGCACCACCTTGATAACCGAAGCCACGCTTGTAATCTTTTCTATCGGAAGCACCTCCTAGGTTCCTAAATCTTGGAATATAAATCCCATTAGGTCTTCGGCCTTTGTAATATTTGTCCTCGTAGCCATCAAATTTACCTGAAGCACCTACCCCTAGATGGTGGTCCATAATATTACGGCCCAATTGATCGGAGTCGTTGCCCATCCCATTTGGGAACCTATCGGATTTGGACTGCATTAGAATAGAAGTTGAAGCTATGGCCGAGGCACATAAGAAAATTACCTTGGCTTTAAATTCATGGGTTTCCTTGGTCAATCTATCTATAACCTTCACCCCGGTAGCCTTTTTGGTATCGGGATCGTACATTACTTCATGGACAATGGAGTCCGTACGCAAGGTCATGTTGCCTGTGGCTTCGGCAGCGGGCAGGGTAGATGATAAACTACTAAAATAGCCTCCAAAAGGACATCCTCTGATACATCTATTTCTATACTGACATTTGGTACGTCCGTCAAAATTTTTGGTCCCTGTAATATGGGCAACCCGGCCTATGGTAACGGCACGGTCATCAAAGCCTTCGGTTACTTTCGTCTTAAAATGTTCTTCTACACAATTCATTTCCATGGCCGGTAGAAAATCGCTATCGGGCAATTGCGGTAAGTTAAGAGCCTCCCCACTAACACCGATAAATTCTTCCACTTTTGAATACCAAGGGGCTATATCTTTATAACGTACAGGCCAATCGACTGCAATTCCATCCTTTAGGTTGGCTGTAAAATCGATGTCGCTCCAACGGTAACTTTGACGTCCCCATTGCAAGGAACGTCCGCCTAAATGGTAACCTCTCATCCAATCAAATCGTCTTATTTCATTATACGGATGTTCCAAATCGTTTACAAACCACATTTTGCTTGCTGCATTGGTGGTATATCCCGTTCTGTTCTGTTTAGGTTGTTTTTCAATATCTTCCCTGGTAGGTTCACCAGCGTTAGGAAAATCCCAAGGATCCATATTGGCCGTTTCGTAGTCTTCGATGTGTTTCACCATCCTGCCACGCTCCAACACCAGGGTTTTGAGTCCTTTTTCACATAATTCTTTTGCGGCCCATCCTCCGCTAATGCCCGTACCTACGACAATTGCATCATAAGAATCCTGCACTTCATTGTTATTGAACTTGCTCATTTATGAAATTGTTTATTTAATAAATATATTAAATATAAAATTAATTTTTTACATTTAAACCCTATATATATTAATACTATGGCACTATAACGTTATAGTAATTGTTAATTCTTGGATTTAATCTCAAAACTTAAAAATGAATCAAAAAAATTTAACAACCAAAGGGATCAAGGTGGCTTTGGTTACCTTGTTAATGGGTGTGCTGTCTTGTAAAGAAGCCCCTAAGGAGCAGTCCAAAGATGTGGATACCGCTGAGGTAACCATGAAAGCCAAGGAACCTTTTTTTAAATTGTCATTGGCCCAATGGTCCATTCATAAAATGATACGTGAAGATGGAGTTGATCCCTATACATTTGCGGAAAAGGCTAAGAATTGGGGATTTACTGGACTGGAGTATGTAAGTCAATTATATAACCCGGAGTTGGAAAAGGCAAACTATTCGGAGGAGGCAATGGCTGCTTTTGTTGAGAAATCAAATGCGGAAGCAAAAAAGTATGGGTTAGAAAATGTGCTGATTATGATCGACGGCCAAGGGAATTTGGCCGTAAGCGATGAGAAAGAGAGAAATGAAACTGTAGAAAAGCACAAGCGGTGGGTAGACGCTGCTGCGGCAATGGGATGCCATGCAATTCGGGTAAACCTCAACGGAAGTAGTGTTCCCGAGGAATGGAAAGTGAATGCTGTGGACGGACTTACCAAGTTGGCAACTTATGCGAAAGGCAAGAACATTAATGTTTTGGTCGAAAACCATGGGGGATTGTCTTCCAACGGTGTATTACATGCAGAAGTGATGAAAGCTGTAAATATGGATAATTGTGGAAGCCTTCCTGATTTTGGAAATTTCTGCATAACCAGATCCAAGGATGGCTGTGCCGAGGAATACGACAATTATAAAGGCATAGCGGAATTAATGCCATATGCCAAGGCGGTAAGTGCTAAATCCCACGATTTTGATGCAGAGGGCAATGAAACTAAATTGGATTATCCTAGAATACTCAAAATAGTTAAGGATGCTGGTTATACCGGTTACATAGGCGTGGAATACGAAGGTAGTATTTTGAGTGAGGAGCAAGGAATTATTGCTACTAGGGATTTATTGATAAAAGCTGGTAAGGAACTTAATTAGCATTATATTGTATGAAGGCTTTTTTCAATCAGCTGTTCGATTATAACTTTTACTGCAATAAGAAATTGATTGAAGAGTGCCAAAAGCTGGAAAATGTTCCAGAAAGGACTACGGAGCTCTTCAGTCATATACTAAATGCGCACCATATATGGAATGCCAGGATTCTTGGTAAAAAAGTGGAATACGGTGTATTTCAGTTACAATCGTTAAAAGATTGGGGTGACCTACATTATGAAAATCAAAGAAGCTCTTTTGAAATAATCACCAATGTAGATAGTTTTGAAAAACGCTTGGATTACGAGAATACTCAGGGAAGGTTGTTTACCAATACCATTCAGGATATGTTATTTCATATCATTAACCATTCAACCCATCACAGAGCTCAGATTTCAGTTGATTTTAGAAACAACTCCATTGAACCCTTGGTCTTTGATTATGCCACTTATAAGCGATAAACAAACCTGCTAAACCGTGAATGTAAAGACCAAAGTTCAGTTGTCGTTAATGATGTTCCTCGAATTTTTCATTTGGGGAGGTTGGTTTGTGACACTTGGTACTTTTTTAGGACAGAATCTCAAGGCCACGGGCGCAGAATCGGCAATGGCATATTCAACCCAATCCTGGGGAGCCATAATTGCACCTTTTGTTATAGGATTAATAGCCGATAGATATTTCAATGCAGAGCGCATTTTGGGAGTACTTCATCTTTTGGGTGCGGTTATGATGTACCAAATGTATATGGCCGTGGACTTTGCTGGTTTCTACCCCTATGTACTTGGGTACATGATTCTCTATATGCCAACGTTGGCCTTGGTGAATTCAATCTCCTTTAGCCAAATGAAAAATCCTGCCAAGGAGTTTTCTTTTGTTAGGGTTTTTGGTACTATTGGTTGGATAGTGGCAGGACTAATAATTAGTTTTGTGTTCCTATGGGATTCCGAAAGCTCTAGGGAACAAGGCCTTTTGAAAAATACTTTTTTAATGGTAGCCATTGCATCAGCTGCTTTGGGGATTTTTAGTTTTACCTTGCCCAAAACACCTCCCAAGGTTAAAAAGGATGAAAAGGTATCCATTTCAGAAATTTTGGGGTTGGATGCCCTAAAACTCTTAAAGGATAGGAATTTCGTTATTTTCTTTCTCTCATCTATTTTAATTTGCATTCCATTGGCCTTTTATTACCAGAATGCCAATCCATTTTTGTCAGAGATCGGAATGGAAAATCCCACAGGTAAAATGACCATTGGCCAGGGTTCGGAAGTTTTGTTCATGTTGTTGTTGCCATATTTCTTCAAGAAATTCGGATTCAAAAATACCTTGATTTTCGGAATGTTGGCTTGGACCATTCGATATTTCCTATTTGCTTACGGAAATGCCGGAGATTTGGCCTTTATGCTAATATTGGGGATTGCGCTACACGGTATTTGTTATGATTTTTTCTTTGTTTCCGGACAGATCTATACGGATTCAAAGGCAGGGGACAAATTTAAAAGTGCGGCCCAAGGGTTGATAACCTTGGCCACCTATGGTGTTGGAATGTTGATCGGGTTTTGGGTGGCCGGAAAAATAACGGATAGTTATATAATTGGCGAAGGTGTACACAGCTGGAAAGATATTTGGACATTTCCTGCTATTTTTGCATTAGGGGCAATGGTGCTGTTTGCAATATTTTTTAAAAGCGAAGAAGTAGAGTATAAAGAGTAACTTAGGAATAAATAAATTATGAGCAAGAAAATTAGATTAGGAATTTTAGGGGGTGGAGGAGACTCCCTTATAGGGGTGTTGCATAGAGTGGCATCGCAGATTAATGATAATTACGAAATTGTTGGTGCAGTTTTTAACCCGGATTTTGAGGCAAATGTTGCTTTTGCCAAGGAAATAGATGTACCTACCAATAGGATCTATAAGGATTTTGATACGCTGGTGGAAGAGGAATTGAAACTTCCGGAGTCAGAACGTATACAGGTGTGTTCTGTGCTTACCCCTAACTTTTTGCATTTTCCTATGGCAAAAAAGTTATTGGAAAATGGGTTTCATGTAATTTGTGAAAAGCCCATGACCACCACCTACGAGGAGGCTAAAATATTGCAGGCTACCTTGGAAAAGGCCAAGACCGTTTTTGCGGTTACCCATACCTATACAGGATATCCTATGGTAAGGCAAATGAGGGAAATGATTAAGGCCGGTGCTATTGGGAAAATACATAAGGTGGATGCACAGTATTATCAAGGGTGGATCAACTCCATTATCCATGACAAGGCCAAACGTTCAACAGTTTGGAGATTGGATCCTAAAAAGGCCGGTATTAGTTCCTGTATGGGAGATATAGGGGTACATGCCTTTAATATGATCGAATATACTACAGGATTGACCATAAAATCCATTTTGGCAGATTTCAACTATTTGTACGAGGATAACCAAATGGATGTAGACGGTACGGTATTGATCCGTATGGACAAACACGTGAAAGGGGTTATTCGTTCAAGTCAGGTTGCTACCGGAGAGGAGAACGGACTGTCAATTGCCATTTATGGCGAGAAGGGCGGACTAAGATGGGAACAGGAAAATCCCAATTACCTTTATGTGCTTAGCGATGACAAACCGCTTCAGGTGTATAAGCCGGGCCATGCCTATAATTCCAAGTTGTCCCTAGATGGAACTAAATTGCCTCCAGGACATCCCGAAGGTATTTTTGATTCTATGGCCAATATTTATTTGGGTGTTGCAAGGGCCATTCGCGGAGAGAAATATAACGATGGGGAATTCCCTACCATGATGGATGGTGTTCGTGGGCTCGATTTTATAGAGAGCACAGTGGAGTCCAACAAAAAGGGCAATGTATGGATCAATTTAAAATAGCACGGGCTATAGTGTTATAAAAAGGGCCGCAATTGCGGCCCTTTTCTATGGAAGTTGTTTAAATACTGTAGACTATCCGTATACCTTGTCAAATTCAACACAGACTACGATCATACTATCACGGGGCACACGTTTAAAAGGTGCCAATTCACGTAAAAAATAATCCCAGTGGAATTTTTTCCAATGTTCCAGACTTTTATCCCCTAAGCCGTCCAATAGTACATACTCTTTGGTAATACTAAAAAATGGCTTCAGTTTTACAGCAGTGGTCCTAACGATACATTTTGAATTGCCATTCCAATCGGTAAGAACTGTAAAAGCCCCTATTTTAGGAAGTGGTTCCTTGCGGTATTGAAGTCCCAAAAGGGAAAAGGTCGTCGCTTTCTTAAGGTTTTTAAGAACTAGATCCACACCTTGGTCCGCATCTTGTTCATTGTCTCCAAAGTGATACACTTTAGGTGCTTCTTCAAAAGCAAATTCCAAGTGGGCGTCCAAAAAATCACCCCACATATTTCTAGCCGAAGCATTGTCCATTCTAATTAGGTCTAAGTTTTAACAGTAACGGTAAAATACATTAATTATTTCTCACGGGATGTTATGAAAATTTACCCGTTTTTAATTGTTTGGCAGCATGATTTGCGGCCCTGGCCGTAAATGCCATATAAGTCAATGATGGATTAACACAATTGGAAGAGGTCATAAATGCACCATCGGTGACATATACATTGGGAACCAGATGCACTTGATTATTTTTATTCAAGATTGAAGTTTTGGGATCATGCCCCATACGGGCGCCGCCCATTTCATGTATTCCCAATCCTGGATAGGAAGATTCCTCATAGGAATGTACATCCTTAAATCCTGCCGCTTCAAACATTTCTATAATAACTTTTATGATATCCTTGCGCATATTCATCTCGTTTTCCTTGAACTCAACGTCAAAGGCCAATTGTGGAAGCCCCCATTTATCTTTTTCAGTAGGGCTTAATGTAACCCTGTTGTCGTCATATGGCAGGAATTCTCCAAATCCGGTAACACCGATAGTCCAATGACCGGGCTTTAGAATACTTTCCTTGAGTTCTTTCCCAAATCCCAATTCCCCAATGGCTTCGGACCAATCCCCTCTACTGGCCGTACCTTGAAATCCGAATCCACGTACATAGTCATTACGCTTGGTCTTTTCATCCATATTTACGAATCGGGGAATATAAAAACCATTGGCGCGGCGACCTTTATAATATTTATCCAAATACCCATCTACTTTGGCGGTTGCCCCTAATTTATAATGATGGTCCATGATTCCTCTGCCTAAGGCATCTGAGTCATTTCCGAGTCCATTGGGAAAGCGTTCACTTTTTGATTGTAATAATATGCCAACAGAAGCCATGGCTGAGGCACAGAGAAAAATTACACGGGCCTTGAACTCCATTTCTTCGTTGGTCTCCGCATCTATGACTCTTACCCCTGTGGCGCTTTTTGTTTTATCATCATAGATGACTTCGTACACAATAGAATTAGGTCTGAGCGTCATATTACCAGTTCTTTCTGCGGCCGGCAAAGTGGATGAATTGCTGCTAAAATAGCCTCCGAAGGGGCATCCACGCCAGCATCTATCTCGATTTTGACATACTCCACGACCTTCAAAATCTGCATTTGGATCGGTAATGTGCGCCGTACGACCAATGGTCACCAATCGACCATCATCAAATTTTTCTTCGATAGATTTTTTAAAGTCTTCTTCTACACAATTCAATTTCATGGGGGGTTGAAATTTGCCATCTGGCAATTGTTTTAGCCCGAGGGCTTGACCACTGACCCCTATATATTCCTCAACTTTGTCATACCACGGTGAAATGTCCTTATACCTAACTGGCCAATCAATACTGATGCCCTCTTTTTTATTGGCATTAAAATCAATATCGCTCCAACGATAACTTTGTCTGCCCCATGTTAGGGAACGCCCGCCGACCTGATAACCCCTTATCCAATCAAATCTTTTGGTTTGAACATAAGGGTGCTCCAAATCGTTTACAAAGAAATGCTTGTTGCTCTCATCTGGAGCCCAATTCAACCTACTTTGTATATGATATTTTTCCTTATCCGATTTAGATAATTGACCTTTTAAAGGGTAATCCCATGGATCATCGTTCATTGTGGGATAATCCTCGATATGCTTTACCATTGGTCCTCTTTCCAGCACCAAAGTCTTTAACCCATTCTCACAAAGTTCTTTAGCTGCCCAACCTCCACTAATACCGGTACCTACAACAATGGCATCAAACATTTCACTCTGATTCATTCTATATTTCTTGTTTTAATTCTGATGCTTTTCCTATATTTATAACTTCGCATTTGTTGGCATAGGCTACAAACATTAAATATAGGATTTTTATCCTGAATGTTAACGAAGGTTATTTTCAATTACAATTAATAAAAAATCAAAATGAAGACAATTAAAGGGCCCGCAGTATTTTTAGCACAATTTGTTGATGAAAAAGCACCATTCAATTCATTGGATGGTATTTGTAAATGGGCATCCGATTTAGGATATAAGGGAATACAAATACCTACTTGGGTAGATTTTCTTATCGATTTGGATAAAGCTGCCGAGAGTCAGACCTACTGCGATGAATTAAAGGGAAAGATAAATTCCTATGGACTGGAAATTACAGAGCTGTCCACACATTTACAAGGACAATTGGTGGCAGTGAACCCCGCCTATGACCTTATGTTCGATAATTTTGCGCCTGACAAGGTTAAGAACAATCCAAAGGCACGCACCGAATGGGCCATTGATGTTGTTAAAAAAGGAGCTACGGCGAGTCGTAGGCTCGGACTAAAGGCACATGCCACTTTCTCCGGCTCCCTTCTATGGCATACCGCCCACCCTTGGCCTCAAAGACCAGCGGGATTGGTGGAAATGGGCTTCGAAGAGTTGGCAAAAAGGTGGTTGCCCATCCTTAACCACTTTGATAAGGAAGGTGTAGATGTATGTTACGAAATACACCCTGGAGAAGATCTTCACGATGGGGATACTTTTGAGCGTTTCTTGGCGGCTACCGGGAACCATAAACGAGTGAATATTCTGTACGATCCAAGTCATTTTGTACTTCAACAATTGGATTATATTGCGTATATAGACCATTATCACGAATTCATAAAATCGTTTCACGTTAAGGATTCGGAATTTAACCCGACAGGTAAAAAAGGTGCCTTTGGAGGTTTTAATGATTGGGGCGACCGTGCAGGTAGGTATCGTTCGCTGGGCGATGGACAGATAGATTTTAAGTCCATCTTTTCTAAACTTACGCAGTACGGCTGTGATGTTTGGGCGGTAATGGAATGGGAATGCTGTATAAAAAGTCCGGAACAAGGGGCTAGGGAAGGTGCCAAGTTTATCCAGGACCATATCATTGAGGCCACGGAGAAAACCTTTGACGATTTTGCCGGTGCAGCTATAGATAAAGCAGTATTGAAGAAAATATTAGGACTATAAAATCAATTAAAAGAGAAATGAAAAAATTAATTTTTAGTGCCCTTATAGCTGTCATGGTTATGGGATGTAAAGAGAAGACAGATAAAAAAGACATGGACGTGGATTCGGATCCCAATCCAATGGCAAATTCGGATGAAATGGCTCCAGAGGTAATCGAAGAAGGCGAATGGCAGGTGTTATTTGACGGGACAAATTTCGATGCCTGGAAAAGGTATTTGGAAGATGGCGTTGGGGACGCCTGGAAGATAGAGGATGGAGCCATGGTATACTATCCGCCAAAGGAGCGTAAGAAAGGTGAAAAATATAATTTAGTGACCAAGGAAGACTTTACCAATTTTGTACTATCGATAGATTGGAAAATCTCTGAAGGTGGTAATAGCGGTATATTTTGGGGGGTTAAAGAAGTAGAAAGTCTACCGGAAGCCTACCATTCAGGACCGGAAATACAGGTATTGGACAATGAAAAACACCCGGATGCAAAAAATGGACCTGTACGACAGGCAGGGGCTTTGTACGATATGGTCGGTCCTAGTGAAGACGTTACCAAACCTGTTGGGGAATGGAATACCTGTGTAATTACCGTAGACCACAAAACCAATAAAGGGAATGTGGTATTAAATGGTACAGAAATAGCTTCTTTCCCAGTACATGGAGAGGAATGGGAGGCTATGATCGACAAGTCTAAATTTAAGGGATCGGAGCATTTTGGAAAATACAGGACTGGAAAAATAGGATTACAGGATCATGGGGATGTAGTTTCCTTCAGAAATATTAAGATAAAAACATTGGACTAAACCGTTATTGGATAAGCCTATGAAAATGAGATCTATTTATGTGCCGTTAATATTGTTCTTGGCATTTGCGTGCAAGGAAAAAGTGGAAGTGGATCCATTGGAGCCAAAAGACATAAACGCAACAGGGCAAGAGATTGTGGTACACGGGGAATACTCCGGTACTGAGCCTACTAAACCGGAAGAGACCGAATTTTATAAACCGGTGCCTCCTTTAGTAAATCCGTACGACCCTATTAAAAAAGCTCCTAGTGATGCCATTGTACTTTTTGGTGGGGACAATTTGGACAATTGGATCAGCTCAAGGGATAGTACGGCGGCCAAGTGGATCGTGAACAATGATGGAAGTATGACCGTTAACAACAAGACTGGTGATATACAAACCGTTCAGAATTTTGGAAGTATACAATTGCATCTGGAATGGAAATCTCCAGCAGAAGTTCAGGGAAAAGGGCAAAGCAGGGGCAATAGCGGGGTCTTTTTAAATGGGCTGTACGAGGTTCAAGTCTTGGACAACAATGATAATGATACCTATGTGAACGGACAAGTGGGTTCTATTTACAAGCAGCACGTACCGCTTGCCATGGCATCAGTACCCACAGGGAAATGGAATACCTATGACATTATTTATCATGCCCCGGAGTTCAATGATGAAGGGGATAAAATTAAATCCGGAACAGTAACGGTTATACATAATGGGGTACTGGTTCAGGACAATGTTGAAATTAAGGGAACCACCCCCTATATAGGTTGGCCCAAAAACCCGACCCACGGTAAGGGTCCTTTAAAACTGCAGGACCATGGGGACAATAGTAGGGTAAGCTACAGGAACATTTGGGTTAGGGAGTTTTAGATGGAATGGGGTTTTTTCTTTGGAGCTACAGCTCCCGGTCTAGTTTTAACAATTATTTCCTGTATCTATAAAGTACATTCACCCAAGAGCATCAATTATCTCTATGGCTAGCGGACACGTAGAAGTATGCGTAACCAGGAAACTTGGGATTTGGGTAATGCTATTGGGGCCAAAATGATGTTGTGGGTTGGTGTTTCAACTTTTATGGCTGGGGCAATTGCCTATTTCCTTACTCCCTATTGGGCTATGTGTATTTCTACATTTTTCTTAATTGTGGCCATATTTGCGGGGATTTTTTGGTGTGAGCACCAATTGAGGATTAATTTTGATAAAAATGGAAAGCCATTATTTGGTAAAGACCCATCCAATTGAGGAAGAGGTTTTATATTAAAAGAATAGGTTATTTGTAAGGAATTATCCAGGTTCCTGACCATCCTTTATACAAACCCCAATTTTATTTACCTTTGACAAATTCTAAAAACAATTTATGATCCAATCAATGACAGGGTTTGGGAAGCATGTAATACAACTTCCATCTAAAAAAATTACCATTGAAATCAAATCCCTCAACAGCAAAAGTCTAGATTTAAACGCTAGAATACCTTCCACCTACAGGGAAAAGGAATTGGAATTGCGCAGGACAATTGCAGGCTCATTGGTCAGGGGCAAGGTAGATTTTTCACTCTATATTGAAAATACTGGAGCAGAGACCACTTCCGAGGTAAATGAAGTAGTGGTAAGGCAATATATGAAGCAGTTGGCACATATTGTTTCCGGGAATGAAATGGGTCTGTTGGAAATCGCAATGCGCATGCCCGATTCCATGAAAACGGAAAGGGAGGACATTGATGAGGAGGAATATAAGGTCATAAAGGATTCATTGGATGAAGCGCTAAAAGAAATAAACATTTTTAGAACGGAAGAAGGAAAGGTTTTGGAAGCCGATTTTGAGGCCAGAATAGGCGTTTTAAAGAGCTTATTGGAACAGGTGTCACAAATGGACCCCGATAGGCTGTTGACGATAAGGGAGCGTCTGGAAAAGGCTGTCGCGGACTTAAAAGCCGATCTGGATATGAACCGTTTTGAACAGGAACTGATATATTATCTTGAAAAATATGATATCACGGAAGAAAAAGTCCGTTTGCTAAATCACTTGGATTATTTTGCCACAACCCTTAAATCGGACGACTCCAATGGTAAGAAGCTGGGCTTTATTAGTCAGGAAATAGGAAGGGAAATCAATACCATAGGGTCCAAGGCAAATTTTGCCCCTATGCAACAGTTGGTAGTGCAGATGAAGGATGAATTGGAAAAGATCAAAGAACAAATGCTTAACGTTTTATAATGAAAGGAGGAAAGCTAATTATTTTTTCTGCCCCTTCAGGCAGTGGAAAAACTACTATCGTCAAACACTTATTAAATCAGCCGGAGCTCAATTTGGCTTTTTCCATTTCTGCAACCTCCAGACCAAGGCGGGGAAAGGAAAAGCACGGCGAGCATTATTATTTTATGACTTTGTCCGAATTTAAGAGACACATTAAGAACGATGACTTTTTGGAATGGGAAGAGGTGTATAGGGATAATTTCTATGGGACATTAAAAAGTGAGGTAGACCGACTCTGGGCCGAGGGCAAGAATGTTATTTTTGACATAGACGTGGTAGGGGGCTTACGAATAAAGAAGAAATTTCCGGATCAGACGCTTGCCGTCTTTGTAAAGCCTCCCAGTGTTGATGAACTTAAAATTAGGTTGAAAAAGCGCAGTACGGAGTCCGAGGATAAAATAAATATGCGGATTGCGAAGGCTTCGGTAGAGTTGGCCACTGCCCCTCAATTTGATGCGGTCATTAAGAATTACGATTTGGATACCGCTTTGGACGAGGCACATAAATTGGTGGCGGAATATATAGGCGTTGAAATTAAGAGTAAAATTTAGTAAATCAAGCCCCGGTTCATGTTGGCCCGCACTATTAAATCTAGAGTGCTCCATTGGAACATCATATTGAATCAAGTTTCGTATGAATAAAAAAATTGGACTTTATTTCGGCACCTTCAATCCGATCCATATAGGGCATTTGGTGATTGCCAATTATATGGTAGAGTTTTCTGATTTGGATGAGGTCTGGTTCGTAGTTACGCCACAAAGTCCATTTAAAACCAAAAAAAGCCTGCTGGACAATCATCATCGTTATCAGCTGGTTGCCGAGGCTACCTTAGATTATCCCAAATTAAAACCAAGCAAAATAGAGTTTGATCTTCCCCAGCCCAATTATACGGTGAATACCCTGGCTTATTTACTGGAAAAATATGATGACAAACATGATTTCTGTTTGATAATGGGGGAGGATAATTTAAAGGGGCTGCATAAATGGAAGAACTACGAGCTAATTCTGGAAAACCACTACATTTATGTCTACCCTAGGATTTCTGAAGGAGAAGTAGCTCATTATTTTAAAAATCATGATAAGATTCAGCATGTGGCCGCTCCAATCATGGAAATATCCTCAACCTTTATTAGGGCGCAACATAAATTGGGTAAAAATATAAGACCTATGCTTCCGGAAAGAGTCTGGAAATATATGGATGAAATGAATTTTTATAGATAGGTCATTGGGGAGTTTTACTCAAAATATCCGTTCCTAAATATTGATCGTTTTTGTTGTAATGCCACGCCCTGACCTTGGGCATTTTAACATTGTTGATTATCTCTTCCCCTGATAATACAATGTATTCACCGTCATTTTTGGATTCATCATGGAAGAATTGATAAGCTTCAATGGCATAGCTGCTTGGATCAAAATAGCAATACCAGTTATCTGTCCCCACTTCCTCCGAATAGGTTACTTTTAATAGAAGATATTCTTTGTCCTTAAAAGTATCGTCTCAACAAATAGGAGCACAATGGTTCCCGGATCTTTTAATTTCATGGAAAGGCCATGAGATAGGTATAATAATCCTTCATTTTTTGGCCTGTTTACTGGAGATATTATGGGATGCCCTATCGTTTTCAGAAGTAATGTTTATACCATCAACTTTCAGAATGCATGAATCCCTAAGCATAATCTGTTCAATGCTTTTCCCTAATTTATTGGTGGTTAACCTAAAGTAGGATGCTGAACGGTCAATGCTGATCCGGCTTGTTCTTTTATCCCCTTTGGGCGATTACATGATCACTGTAAAATTACTTTCCCGGATTGCCAATTGCTATTGGGATCATGATATTCAATTGCCTTATCCAAGAATTCAGAACCGGATACCCCGTGCACCAAACATCCAGTAACTTGAACAAAGCATACCGGTAACAATAGGTATTTCAGACAAACTTTTAATTGTTCTGAGCCCTATTGCATTTCCAGTTTTGCGGGTATTACCGTACTATCGTGCTCATTGTAATAAAGCTCCAAAAGATTCATGGTAGCGTTAATGAAATCTTTTGTCTCCAAAAGAAAGGTAAAGTACAAAGTAGTATTTTTTGGACTGGACTCTTCGGTACGTGTCCTAGCGATCTGCTTTTCTATTTTTTGAGAAACCATATCCAGCAGTTCTTGTTTGCTGGCAAAAATTACCCCAATACGTTCAAAAGAGCGGGTTTCAAATGCAACCTTTGTGGCACTCAGCAATTTCTGTAGTTCCAGATCAATTTCCTTTAGCTCTTTAATCTGGTTGTATTTTAATTTTTTATGGTTATTGTGGATGTGCTTATGGCTTATCTTGTTCAAATATTCCAAGGATTGGGCCATATCCTGCAGATACCCTAATATATTAATATAAAGATTACTGGCCCCAACACTGGCCTCATCCAAATTCTTAATAAAATAGAAGATATGATCTCTTAATTCATCTATTTCCTCAGAAAGTTTAACAACGCCTTTTTTGTTCTTTTTCAGAAGCTCCAAATCCTGTTTGGCAAGTCCGTCGATGATGTGTGTATAAATTTTGTTACTTCTTTTCGCTACATTGGAAATGTTGTTTGCACTTTCTTCTATCACTCCTTGGATAGAGCTGCTTTCGGCCTTTCTTAAACTGTCTTCAGCCCTAATTTCCTTGGATTTTTTATTATGTGAAATGTAGTTTCTTACAAGCAATAAAACCGCTATCAATAATAGAATAGCTACCATGGAGGGGACGTGAATATTGATGAGTGCCACTATAACCGCTGCCGAAACAAAAGCGATGATGGCTGTAAAGAACCATCCTCCAATTACGTTCAATACCCCTGCAACACGGTAAACGGCACTTTCGGCGCCCCAGGCCCTATCGGCCAAAGAAGAACCCATTGCCACCATAAAGGTTACATAAGTGGTAGACAAAGGCAATTTATAAGATGTTGCCAAAGAAATCAATACCCCTGCAACCATTAGGTTTACCGAGGCCCTTACCATATCAAAGGCGGGCATTTCAAAAGTTTTATCCTTGGATAAAGCTATAACAGGCTTCTTAAATTTAGCATCTATTTTCTCCTGCAAGGCTTTTGGCATAAGTGCGGTTGTTACCGCAGACAACATCATTGCGAACCGCACTATTCCTCTTGAAAGAAAATTTGGTTGAAAGCGTTCCTTGGATTCACCTTCCCTGGACAGATTTATTTCTGTTTGGGTTACATAACGTGCCTTTTTGGAAAACCAGAGGGTAAGCACCATGACCATTCCTGCCACAAAAAGTAAAATAGTTGGAGTTGGAACTTTTTCCGCAAGCACGGTCATACTAAATTCGTTTGCGGGGATACCTGAAACCTGCCATGCCTCGAAGGACTGCCATGCTGCAATGGGTACACCAATGAAATTAACAAGATCGTTACCAGCAAAGGCCAATGCCAATGCAAAGGTGCCTACAATAATTATCAGCTTGTAAACATCGTATTTTAAAACTACTGAGAGGATATAGGATATTAGGGTCCAAAGAACCAGGCTGCCAATAATAATCGTGAAGGTATTGTGTTGGATATATGCAATAACATCATCACTTACAAAAGTGGCGCCTTTTAATCCTTTTATAAGTATGAAATAAGTAATTGCAGTTAAGGCTATACCCCCGAATAGTGCCCCAAATACTTTGGCCTTTTTTCTAAAGTCGAATGAAAGAAGGATACGGGATACATATTGGACCAGGGCCCCAACTGAAAAGGCAATGACAACGGACAGTAAAATGCCCATTATAATTTCAGTGGCTTTTGAGGTGTTTATGTAGTTGTAGATGTCGATATAATCACCTCCGCTTGAGGCAATTTTAATAAAGGACATGGCAACCGAGGCACCCAAAAGTTCAAAGACTATGGAGACTGTAGTGGAGGTGGGCATCCCTACCGTATTGAAAAAATCCAATAAGAGGATATCGGTAATCATAACGGCCATAAAGATGACCATTATCTCGGCGAACATAAATTCCCCTGGATGAAAAATACCCTTACGGGCTACTTCCATCATTCCACTGGAAAAAATGGCACCAATGGCTATACCTAAACTGGCCACGATCATAATGGTCTTAAACGAAATGGCTTTGGAGCCAATGGCGGAATTTAAAAAGTTTACGGCGTCATTGCTAACTCCGACTACTAAATCTGCGATTGCCAAAAAGGCAAGAGCAATAATCATTAATAAATATAAATTGTCCATTATCTTATAAAAATAGTTTGCAAATATCTAAAGTATCGTGTATTGTAAGGTTATCTTAAGGTTATATTTTTCGCTAAAAATGTACGTCCAATTGTAATCTATACATCAACGTATCCATCCCATTTTCTACGGAAAGATAGCTAATGTCTGTTTGCACTTTTAATTTGTGGCCTACAATATATTTGGAGAGTCCCAGGGTGTATTGATTTTCCGAGTTTTCTCCGGTAATGTTTTTATCCAGTTCTACATTGGTGTATCTCCCAGAAATCTCCCAATTGCTGTTAAAAAGATAACCGGTTTGCAGATTTAATCCATGGCCCACCTGGACAACCTCTCCGGTCAAGGAGCCGTCCAAATTTCTGGCAAAGGGATCTTCGGCATCCCTATAGGCATATTCACCCATGAAAGAGAATCCGTAATATTTGAACATGGCATCTATAAATAGGGTACTAATATTGGTTTCGTGAAAACCAAAATCGGTTGCCATATACGCGCCCTGATTACTTCTTGTTTTTACGGCCCTGTGATTAAAGTCGTAGGTAGCAGCCAACATTAGTTTTGGGGATTTTTCCCTTTTTAAATCACCACCGCTATATTCGGAATTGTTGGTGAATTCGCCAAAAGGCAGTAGTTCCAATCTCCCCGTATATTGATGCCCTCCAAGATTTCCGGTTGTAATATTCCTTCCTTCTCCCTGTGATATGGCCAATTTTTCCCTTATTAGAATTTTTTTGTTCAAGAAAAAATAATGCCTGATCTGTAGGCCCATATCACGGTCTATATTAAATTGTCTATTCAATAAAGAGCGATCTACCAATTGCATATTCCCTGAAGAAATTACACGTTCTATATTGCCCGGAAGTTTGGTCTGGCCTGCCCATAGTTCAAAATTTTGATAAAAATTCCACATGACCACGGCATCATAGATATATCTGGGAGCGTTACTGGTGTATTGAGAACCACCGGAAATGTCCCTATTGGACAAACCTAGCTCAATCTTATATTTGAGTTTGGGCGAATAGGCAAACCCGTCAAATTTTAGTCGGGCCCTTCTTATAAGGGCATTGAAATGGGGGTCCGTAAAATTATCGTTCGGATTTTCTGTCCAAGTAGTGCTAGTTAACATTTGCATTCTGACAGCAATTTTGGCACTCCACGTACTGTCCTTGCCCATCAAGTTAAAAAGGCCCTTGCCAAATTCAGGGGCATTGGGTTCCTGTGAATAGGAAGTATAAAGTGAGCACAATGCAAGCCCTAGGGCTAAGCATTTCATTTTCATAATGTATTAGTTTTTGTCGAGTGCAAAGTACCAAACTAATTGGGAGTTAAGAAAGAATTTTAAATGAAAAAGCTACCTTGGCCAGAGGTAGCTTAGGATTTCAATTATATAGTCGACAAAAACTAATATTTTAAATGAAACCAACTTAGTCTTAAGACAATTGCTAAGATGGGGATATGGATTGAATCTATTGTAAGCTTAAGTTTAATTAATCGTTAAAATTGGGCTGTGGGTTTTGGCATACCAGAAGTGGAAGATAGTTTTATTATGTGTTGAATTGTTAAAAATGTATCTTGCGACCACTAAAATTATAATATGCATTGGGAACAGCTTCTTTCCTTAAAACGTTTTGGTGATACCCACAAAAGAATTAGAAAGGAACAGGATGAGACCCGATTGGGTTTTGAAGTGGATTACGACAGGGTGATATTTTCTGCAGCCTTTAGGAGCTTGCAGGACAAGACCCAGGTAATACCTCTTTCCAAAACCGATTTTGTACACACACGCCTTACCCATAGTTTGGAAGTCTCCGTAGTGGGTAGAAGCCTAGGAAGGATAGCCGGGAAGAAAATTCTGGAGAAACATCCTCATTTGCGAGAAGTGCACGGCTATCATTTTAATGATTTTGGGGCCATTGTTGCTGCCGCAGCCCTGGCACATGATATTGGTAACCCGCCTTTTGGACATAGTGGGGAGAAGGCTATAGGGGAATACTTTAAAACGGGCAGGGGCAAACAGTTTAAAACTGTATTGACAAAAAAAGAATATCAGGACATCATAGATTTCGAAGGCAATGCCAATGGTTACAGATTATTAACGGAATCCCGGCAGGGGGTTGAAGGTGGATTGCGACTAAGTTATGCCACCTTGGGCGCTTTTATGAAGTACCCAAAGGAATCCTTGCCAAAAAAGCCTACCAAACATATTGCGGACAAGAAATTCGGTTTTTTTCAACAGGATGTGGTTTCTTTTCAGGAAGTGGCCGCTGAACTGGGACTGGAATCAAGGGGAAATGGACAGGATGTTGGTTTTTGCAGACATCCCCTTACCTTCCTCGTAGAGGCTGCGGATGATATTTGTTATACCATTATCGATTTTGAGGATGGAATCAATTTAGGGCTTATTTCGGAGGATTATGCCTTGGAATATCTTATAAAGTTGGTCAAGGACAGTATCAATATAAAAAAGTATAATAATCTGGTCTATATGGAAGATCGTCTGAGCTATTTAAGGGCATTGGCGATCAATACCTTGATATCCGATGCCATTGCCATTTTTATTGAAAATGAGGAAGCTATCCTCAAGGGGCAATTTTCGGTTTCCTTATTGGATAAAAGCAAGTTCAAGGCCCAGATAGAAGATATTATTACCTTAAGTGTACAGAAAGTCTACCGTTCACAGGAGGTATTGGAAAAAGAAATAGCAGGCTATCGGATCATCTCTGACATTTTGGATGTGTATATAACGGCTTTGATAAGGAACAAGGAAGGAAATAGTTCCAATTATGACCGACTAATGATTTCAACTTTGCCCGAATCCTATAGGGAAACCAAAGGTTCCAACTACGACATACTCTTGAGTACATGCTGTTTTGTTGCCAGTTTATCAGATAGTGCAGCGGTACATATCCATAATAAGATAATGGGAAAACAGCTTTAAAAATCATAGACCAGACCAACGCCCAGTAATTGTTTGAATTGTATTTTTCGTTTCCCCGGGGTTGTAATAGTGCCATCTGTAGCTTTTACCTCGTCGAATATAATATCGTGGTCATATAGAACATGGGTGCCTATGGACGCTTTTACATATTTGTTGACGGTCAAATCCAAATTTACCTCCCAGTCAACATCTATATTTCCAAAATTCTTTACGTAATCCGAGTATAATTGTAATCTGTGATTTAACCTAACATTGTCATAAACTATGGTTTCCCAGGTGTTGGACACCAAAAAGCCAAATTCCAGATAAACATTTTCGCCCTCTTTTATGATGTTGCCATCGGTATCTATCAGTGCTCTTTGTACCCCAAAAGCACCACTGTTAGCCAGGGTTTGGTCTAGCACAAAGGTAGATTTGAAGGTAAGTGGCGCCAAGCGCAAGTTGAATTTTTTGCCTTCCGGAATATAGGAAGTTCCAGCACCTAACAGGGCATACCCAGGCGCCATAAATCTGGAAATGGGTTTATCCCTATCGGGGTATTTGTAACCATTGGAGAACTGTGTTCTAAATTCTGCGCTGGCGGAATAGTACCAATTGCTTATGGTATCCCTTCGAAACGCAAAGGTGGATGAAAACCGCAATGCATCATCGGTTTTTCTCAATTTAAAGCCTTCTTGGGCATTTAGGCCATAACGAATGTCCAAATTGTTGTTTAATTGAACGTACCTAAATTTATAATTTCTCACGAACTTGGCATTGGCCAAACCCGAAATGGAATTGTTTCCCCCTGCATTCCAGTTCACAAAGGCCACTTCACTAAAATTAAATCCCAGTTTGTTTTCCTTCTCCCAGAACGAGGGTATCCTAAACCGCCTGTATTTCTCTTCCAGAGGCTTGGTACGCTTAAAGGAAACAACGGGATTGGTCAGGTCTGCACCCCGTGGAATGTATTTTATTTTGTCCTGTAAGGTCCGTATTACAATGGTATCTATACGCATCGAATCTACTTGGGTGGAATCCGGGACTTGTGGAGCAGGAATGGTATCTTGTGCGAATAAAAAATTATAATTTAGGAACAGGAGGACAATAATGAAAATTTTACCGTACATGCTAATCAGTATTCAAGAGGTTGTTAATATATTTTCTTAAAGTTGATATATCTATTTTAGCTATTATATGGAGCTCTTCAACAGTTCCCTGCTCTATAAAAACATCTTCAACGCCAAAAATCTTTATCGGGACAAAACTATGGATCTCATTGGCATATTCCAAAATTGCATTTCCAAATCCTCCCATTTTACAGCCATCCTCAATGGTAATTACACTTTCGTAGGTCGAGAATATTTTCTGCAACATAGCGGTGTCCAAAGGTTTTACAAAACGCATATTGTAATGGCCAATTTGGCCCTTTTCATTCATGTTTTTTAGTAAATCACTGACCATATTCCCAATATGGCCGATCGAAAGTACAGCAATTTTCGTACCTTTTTTTAATTCTTGGGATATTCCTATCGGAATTTTGTTAAATTTTTGTTTCCAATCCAATGTCACGCCTCTCCCTCTAGGATATCTTATGGCTATGGGTTGCCCCAGGCCTAGTTGTGCCGTGAACATTATATCCCTTAGTTCAATTTCGTTTAAAGGTGCAAAAATAATAAGATTTGGAATACACCGTAAATATGCCATATCATATATTCCGTGATGGGTGGCACCGTCCTGCCCGACCAGACCCGCACGATCCAAACAGAAAATAACGGGAAGATTCTGCAATGCTACATCATGTATGATCTGGTCATAGGCACGTTGTAAAAAAGTAGAGTAGATATTACAAAAGGGTACCAGGCCCTGTGCGGCCATTCCACCGGCCATGGTTACCGCATGTTGCTCTGCAATGCCCACATCAAATGCCCTTTCCGGGAGTTGTTCCATCATATATTTTAGGGAGCTACCGGTAGGCATGGCCGGAGTAATACCCACTATATTTTCATTGTTTTTGGCTAATTCTACGATCGTGTACCCAAATACATCTTGATATTTTGGAGGTTGTTTTTCAGATGTTTTTGGCCAAAGGTCCCCTGTTTCCTTATTAAATTTTCCAGGGGCGTGATATACAACTTGGTTCTCCTCCGCTTTTTTGAGCCCTTTACCCTTAGTGGTTATGATATGTAGCAATTTAGGTCCTTCAACATCTTTTAGTCGCTTTAGCTCCTTGATTAAGGATGCCAGATCATGTCCATCCATGGGACCTGAATATTTAAAATTTAAACATTCAAAAATGTTCTCGTCTTTGGCTGTTCCTTTTTTTACATTGGTAAGGTATTTTTTCAAGGCACCTACGCTAGGATCAATTCCTATGGCATTGTCATTTAGGACGATAAGGATGTTGGCGTTGGTGTCCCCTGCATGATTAAGCCCTTCAAAGGCCATGCCACTGGCGATGGATGCATCACCTATGACCGCAATGTGCTGAATATTTTTTGTGCCCTTTATTTGTGAGGCCAAAGCCATTCCCAGGATTGCTGAAATGGAGGTTGAACTATGTCCTGTACCAAAGTCGTCATATAGGCTTTCTGAGCGTTTCGGAAACCCGCTAATTCCTCGCAATTGTCTATTGGTATTGAATATTTCCCTGCGTCCCGTTAAAATTTTATGGCCGTAAGCCTGATGTCCAACATCCCAAATTAGTTTATCCTTAGGGGTGTTAAAAACATAGTGAAGGGCAATGGTTAGTTCCACAACGCCCAGACTAGCTCCCAAATGCCCTTCTTTGGTAGCTACAATGTCTATGATAAACCCCCTTAATTCTTGGGCAAGTTGTATTAAATCGACTATTTCCAAGGCTCGAATATCCTTAGGGTCGTTTATATGTTGAAGAATTCCCTTGGGCATACTAAAAATGTTACGCAAAACTAATGTATTTAAACATTGAATGGCATGTTTTTTAGTGTTGGTTTGGCAGTTTTCAGGATATTTTAAACAAATGGTATTTTTTTTGAACCTTCGCCAATATTGTTTACTATTGTGCCTTAATTGTTAGGCATGATAAACCCGTTTGATGACAACTATTTTATGAAAAAGGCCTTACAGGAGGCAGAAGCCGCTTTTGAAATAGGAGAGGTACCTGTTGGGGCCGTTATCGTCGTTGAGAACAGGATTATTGCCAGGGCACATAATTTAACCGAGCGTTTGAATGATGTTACGGCACATGCAGAGATGCAGGCCATAACTGCAGCAGCCAATTTTTTGGGGGGGAAATACCTTCACAATTGCACTCTATATGTAACCCTGGAACCCTGTCAAATGTGTGCAGGTGCCCTGTATTGGAGTCAAATTTCCAAAATTGTCTATGCGGCAAAGGACTTGGATAGGGGCTTTGTGGCCATGGGAACCAAAATACATCCCAAGACCGAATTGGTGACCGGGGTTTTGGAAGAGGAAGCATCTGACATTTTGAAACGATTTTTTATTCAGAAGCGCAATTTAAATTAGAAAGCGACCGTTTGCATTTTCAAAATACGCAACTTATTGATGGCTTTTGCATCTATTTTTTAGTTCAACAATTTTTGTTAATATGAAAGTATGTGGATTAATGCTCTTCTTGGCTCTGATTTTTGTATTTAATGGATGTTCCACGGACAATACTCATGAAAAGAACGATATGGTTAGTGGAACCTGGAGCCTCATCAATATTAGTGGGGGATTCGCAGGGATTGATGTAGATTTTGAAAAGGGGAAAATTGTTTGGAAATTCGACACCAAGGATGAGACATTGATCGTTGCCAACAATGACGGGTCCAACGCAATTTATAATGGCTTGCCAACAGGTACCTATACTTATTCTATCCTACAGGAGAAAGACCAATATTATTTGCAGATAAACGACAAGGAGATTGGTGGCATAGTGGTTGACAAATCACAATTGGTCCTGGACCAAAATAAAACTTCCATGGGTAGTGGAGCCGATGGTTTTGCAATGGTATTGGTAAGATAACCAAGCAAATGATAGGTTGGTTAAAAACAAAAACCCCTAGCGGATACCAAGGGTTTACAACTTTTTCAAAATAAAATAGTATTAGCCAATCACCTGCACTTTTGCAGCAACTATTCCCTTGCGCCCTTCTTCTTCCTGGTATTCTACTTTGTCTCCTTCGTTAAGTTCAGTTCCGTTTAATGCAGTAGCATGAACAAAAATGTCCTTACCCGTGTCATCGTTGGTAATGAAGCCATATCCCTTGGATTCATTAAAAAATTTTACAGTTCCAGTCATTCCAATGAAATTAAAATAATAATCGTTTAGATTACTAATTTATGTTTTTTTGGTTAAAATTGGATAATATCAATTTAAAAAAATATCAAAATCACTGCTTGTCAGTGGTTTCCTTTTCCTTTCCCTGCATTTTCCTGATGTTTTCCTCAGTGAGCATATAATCCTTCATATTTTTGCCTTTACTAACAGTAATAAGAAAGAGGGGCATAGCTACTAAAAATATGCCGACCGTACCAAAACCGATGCATTTATTGGATAAGGCCAAATTTTCCTCATTAATGCTAAAGCCATAAATGATAGAAGCAAAAGAAGCCAAGAGAATTAAAGAAATAATATACTTCATCCCTAAGTTGGGTTTTAGGAGGTTAAATTTATTAATTTTCTTCTGTAAGCGGTCAAAAGTTTGGATTTGGAGATAAAACCTATGTATTTTTCATCTTTGATAACGGGTAGGTTCCAAGCACCGCTATTTTGAAATTTCTCCATAATGTCCGTCATTTTATCTTTGTCCAATTCAATAATATCCGGAGGGGTATTCATGATGTCGCCCGCCATAACTTCCTTGTACAATTTCTGATCGAACATAATGGGGCGTATGTCATCCAGCAAAATAATCCCCAATAATGTATTGTCCTCCTTGTCAATTACAGGAAATATATTTCTATTGGATTTCACCACCGCATGGTGTACAATATCTCCTAGATTCATCTCAGGATAAATGGGCACAAAATTATCTTCAATAACCTTGTCTATATCCATCAGAGTTAGAACTGCATGGTCCTTATCATGTGTAATCAATTCGCCTTTTCTTCCCAATTCCATATTGTATACGGAATGTGGGTGTACGTATTTGGTTATAGAAAAGGAGATTGTAGAGGTTATCATTAGCGGGATGAACAATTCATATCCCCCAGTAACCTCGGCTATAAGGAATATTGCTGTAAGAGGGGCGTGGAGTACCCCGGCCATAAGGCCGGCCATGCCCACAAGTGTAAAATTACTTTCAGAAATTTGGTTTGGGAAGATTCCAAAACTGTTAATTGCTTTGGCAATGCAATTACCCATGATACTTCCCATAAATAATGTTGGGGCAAAGATACCCCCCACGCCCCCGGCTCCAAAGGTTAGGGCACATGCAATTATCTTGAAAAAAACCAATCCGGCCAACAGTCCAATTACCAACCATACATTTGTTAGGTCCAAATGGAAAATATTATTTTCCAAAACCTTTTCAGGATTTCCTAGGATGAGGTTGTTGATAACATCAAAACCTTCCCCATATAAAGGAGGGACCAAATAAACCAATATTCCTATGGCGATTCCCCCATAGAGTAACCTTTTTATGGGGGAATCTATTTTATCGAATAATTTTTGGACCCGCTCATATACTTCAGTAAAATAGATCGAGGTTAATCCGGCAAATAACCCCAATATAATGAAGAAGGGAACGTCGGATATAATAAATTCATCTTCGATTTTAAAAGGCAAAAGTACATCGTTCCCAAAGAAAAAGTAAGAAGTAATGATTCCTGAAAGTGATGCTAATAGCAAGGGCAACATGGAGGCGATGGTAAGGTCCAGGCTAAATACTTCAATGGCAAAAATAATGGCCGCAATAGGGGCTTTAAATATGGAGGACATGGCTCCAGCGGCGGCACATCCAATAAGCAAGTTTCTTGTGGTCTGGTTTACATGGAACATTCTTGAAATATTGGAGCTAATTGCTGCCCCAGTGGCCACAGTAGGCCCCTCCAATCCGACCGAACCCCCAAAACCGACCGTAATCGGGGCAGTAAGAATGGATCCGAACATTTGATATTTTCGCATAATTCCCTTTTTTTTGGAAATCGCGAAAAGGGTAGATGGGATACCATGGCTCACCTTGTTCCGGATCACATATTTTATAATCAGATAAACGATGGTTAGCCCAATTATCGGAAAAACAAAATAAAAAGCGTTATGATAATACCTTACTAAATTGCCTTCCAATAAATGTTGAAAGAAATGTGTTAGATTTTTAAGGATAACCGCACCGATCCCCGAAGTAAAACCTACCAGAATACTTAGCAGGTAAATAAATTGTGTTTGGGAAATATGTTTAGCGCGCCAAACCAAAAAGTTGGTAAGCCAAGATTTTTTTAGTGCTGCCATGATTTTGAAAAAAATCCTGCTAACTAATAAGGTAGCAGGATTTTAAAGATATGATTATAAATCCAATTTTAGATGAAGTTCCTTTAACTGAGCATCATCTATTGTGGCAGGGGCATCGATCATGACATCGCGGCCACTATTATTTTTTGGGAAAGCAATAAAGTCCCGTATTGTTTCCTGGCCGCCCAAAATGGCCACCAACCTATCCAATCCAAATGCAAGACCTCCATGTGGAGGTGCCCCATATTGAAAGGCATCCATTAAAAATCCAAATTGCGCCTTGGCTTCTTCAGGGCTAAAACCAAGATGTCTAAACATTGTTGACTGCATTTGCTTATCGTGAATACGGATGGATCCGCCTCCAATTTCATTGCCATTCAACACCAGATCATAGGCATTGGCCTTTACAGCTCCCGGGTCAGTGTCCAACAATTCCAATTGTCCCGGTTTAGGCGAGGTAAACGGATGGTGCATGGCATGATAATGGCCAGTCTCCTCGTCCAGTTCCAATAATGGAAAATCTATTACCCAAAGGGGAGCAAACTCATCCTTTTTACGTAATCCTAAGCGTTGGGCAATTTCCATTCTAAGTGTACTTAGCTGTGTCCTTGTTTTATTGGTGTCTCCTGATAGTACACATATTAGGTCCCCTGCCTTTGCACCGGTGGCTTCTGCCCATTTGGCTAGATCTTCCTGATCGTAAAATTTGTCTACTGAAGATTTGAAGGACCCGTCGTCGTTATATTTGGCATAGACCATTCCTTTGGCGCCAATTTGTGGTCTACGTACCCAGTCTATCAGCGCGTCAATTTCCTTTCTGGTATAGGCCGCTCCCCCAGGGACGGCAATACCTACTACCAATTCGGCATCATTGAATATTCCAAAGTCCTTATGTTGTGCCATGGTATTAAGCTCTCCGAATTCCATTCCAAAACGGATATCCGGTTTATCGTTGCCATATTTTTTCATGGCCTCATCATAAGTCATTCTTGGGAACGTGTCAATGGAGACACCTTTTATCTCCTGTAACAAATGCCTGGTTAGTCCCTCAAATACATTTAAAATATCTTCCTGTTCCACGAAGGCCATCTCACAATCAATTTGTGTAAATTCCGGTTGCCTGTCCGCCCTGAGGTCTTCGTCCCTAAAGCATTTAACGATCTGGAAATACTTGTCCATTCCCCCAACCATCAATAACTGCTTAAATGTTTGAGGCGATTGTGGCAAGGCATAAAACTGGCCTTCGTTCATTCTGCTAGGAACTACAAAATCTCTGGCACCCTCCGGGGTAGATTTGATCAAATAGGGAGTTTCCACTTCAATAAAACCTTGGTCGGAGAGATATTTTCT
This sequence comes from Arenibacter sp., assembly GCA_040216555.1. Lineage (GTDB taxonomy): Bacteria > Bacteroidota > Bacteroidia > Flavobacteriales > Flavobacteriaceae > Arenibacter. Next base: position 72,782 of record JAVJOW010000032.1, on the reverse strand, counting down.
AACCTCAATGGCTACTTTGTGCCTAAAAATGAGGTTGTTCTTTACTGGATTTCTGCGAATATCCAGATATCGGAATTTCATGCGGATATCTTCACCTCCATCGGTCTGGTCTTCAATGGTAAAGGGAGGAACCAAGGATTTGTTTAGTATTTTGATCTCTGAGACCAGCACTTCCACATTTCCGGTAGGTATGTTTGGATTTTTTGAAGTCCTTTCAATTACAGTTCCTTTAACCTGTATCACAAACTCGCGACCTAAGGATTTTGCAATTTCCATAATCTCTTTTGAGGAGCGTTCCTCATCAAAAATGAGTTGGGTAATTCCATATCGGTCCCGAAGATCGGCCCATACCACAAAACCTTTGTCCCTAACTGTTTGTACCCATCCTGACAAGGTTACTTGTGTCTTTTGATGGGTTTCCCGCAATTCACCGCAATTATGACTTCTATACATCTTTTATATCATCTAAGAAAAGGCAAATGTAAGAAGTAATAGGGTAAGCTGAAAAAAATATCCGCAATTGAGATATTACGAATTTGCATTACAAAATTTTATCAAATTCTTATTTTTTTTAGATAATATTAACAAAACTTACTTATTTTAGTATATAATTCTAACGAAACTTATTAATATGAAACAGAAATTATTTAAGAAGAACATGTTCTTATTTTTCTTAATGGCGCCTTTGCTGTTATTAGCTCAGGATGTTGTTAAAGGAAAGGTAACAGACTCAGGTCTGGGAGATCCACTTCCTGGGGTGAATGTGGTAATTAAAGGTACCTCAACGGGTACTACTACTGATTTTGATGGTAATTACGAGCTTTCGGTCGATAATTTTCCATCCACCCTGGTATTTTCCTCCTTGGGGTATGCCTCAAAGGAAATGCAGGTAAGCGGGCCAAGTACTTTAAATGTTGCTTTGGATGAATCGGCAACAGGTCTGGAGGAAGTTGTGGTGACAGGTTTGGCCACCTCGGTAAAACGAAGTAATGCGGCCAACGCTGTAGCTTCGGTATCTGCTGACGAGCTAACAGGGAGGACGCCGCCTCAAACTTTGGATGGTGCTTTGGCTGGGAAATTTGCAGGTGCGCAAATTACCGCAGCATCTGGAGCACCTGGGGGCGGGATGTCCGTAAAATTAAGAGGTGTAACTTCCATTAATGGACAGGGTCAACCTCTGTATATTATAGATGGGGTATATGTGAACAATAATAGTGTATATGCCGGAGGGTTAAACGAAATTTCCAATGCTGCCGGTGGAGGGGCTTCCTCAACCGATTCACAGGATAATGCATCGAACAGAATTGCAGACATTAATCCAGACGACATTCAAAATATAGAGATACTTAAAGGTGCTTCTGCTTCCGCAATTTACGGATCAAGGGCTGCTGCCGGTGTAATTATTATCACTACTAAGAAGGGGAAAGCTGGGAAAACAAAAATTAATGTTTCACAGGCTTTGGGATGGAATGAGGCTGTAAACTTGCTAGGACAAAGAAATTGGACCGCCGACTTGGCCGAGAGTGTTTTTGGTGAAGGGGCCTTATATACTGCCGCTGAATCTGCGGGTAGATTAAGGGATTATGAGAAGGTGATATATGGGGAAAAAGGATTTATTACGAATACTAACCTTAGTATTTCAGGTGGATCCGATAAAACCTCATTTTTTGGGAGCTTTACCAATAACGAGGAAGATGGAATTGTTAAGAGGACAGGAGCCTCCAAACAATCGCTTAGGTTAAATGTTGACCATAGGATAACGGACGATATTAAATTGTCCTTGACGGGAAATTATCTTAAGTCCAGTGCGGATAGAGGATTCTTTAACAATGACAACTCCAATACTACCATAGGGGTTTCTCTTTTGTTTACTAGACCTTGGGACTATTTGCTTCCAGACGCGGATGGTAATTATCCTGACCACCCTGCCAATTCTTCCAATCAAATCCATACTCGTGATGTCATGACAAATAATGAATCTGTAAGCCGTTTAATTGCAGGTGGGGCTTTGGATGTTAATTTGTTCAATACTGAAAATCAAAGTTTGAAAATGATTTTAAAGGCTGGTGTTGATACCTATACCTTAAAAACCACAGTTTTCTTCCCAAGGGAATTGCAGTTTATGAGTCCAGCCGTTGGGGGAGTGGACGGTTTGTCCTCTGATGGTACCACCCAGAATACCGATGCGAACTTTTCAGGTTTTTTGGTACACAATTTCCGGACAGATAATGAACTTAGCTTTACTACACAAGCCGGTGTCACCAATGAACAATTTTCCCAAAATACTGTTAGGGTAACCTCAACAGGTTTAATAGCCTCGGAGCAAAACGTGGATCAGGCGGCCAATGTTAAAGTAGATCAATTTAGGTTGGAGCAGGAAGATGCTGGATTTTTCGTTCAGGAAGAGGTTAATTACCAAGATAAAATTGTTGGAACACTTGGTGTAAGGGGAGATAAATCTTCCAACAATGGTGATGCCAATAAGTTATTTTACTATCCAAAAGCATCGGTAGCAACAAATATTCACAACTTTGATTTTTGGAATATTGAGGCTATGAATCAATTTAAGCTGCGTGCGGCTTACGGTGAAGCGGGTAATTTTGCTCCAAATGGGGCATTATTTACTACTTATATCAACTCCTTAATAAGTGGTAATGTTGGGATTATTACCCCTTCAACCCTTGGAGATCCCTCCATACAACCAGAAAGACAAAAGGAGTTTGAAATTGGTTTGGACGCGGGATTTTTCAACAACAAGCTAACCTTGGAATTCACTTGGTATAATAAAAAAGTGGAAGACCTAATACTTCAAGCGGATAATGAACCTTCCTCTGGTCACTCTTTTCGTTGGGCCAATGCCGGAGCCCTGGAAAATAAAGGAGCTGAAATAGGTTTAAATGTCAACGCTTTTGATACCGAAAATTTTTCTTGGGATTCTGGTATAATTTGGTTTAGAAATAGATCGGAAATAACGAAATTAACTGTTGCTTCTTTTGATACCCAAGGTTTTGGTACCGGTTTAGGAACATTTAGGATAGAAGAAGGTAAAAGTGCCACCCAGATTGTGGGGAATGACGAAAATGGTAATGTTGTGGCATTGGGAGATGCCGAGCCCGATTTTCAAATGTCCTTTAATAATAATTTCAAGTACAAAGATTTTACGTTGTCATTTTTTTGGCATTGGAAGAAGGGGGGAGATAATGTAAACCTTAGTAGGCTGCTCTCGGATTTTGGTAACACTAGTGCCGATTACGATAAGATGAATTTGGACCCATCGGGCACCTTGAACAATGGAGACTATAGAAAAAGTGCCTTCGGCGCGGGTTTTGCCGATCCTTTTGTTGAAGATGCATCTTATTTAAAACTAAGGGAGATAGGTTTGTACTATAACCTTCCGGAAAACACGCTCCAAAAGCTATTTAAGGGCAATATTTCAAATGTAAAAGTTGGACTTTCCGGACACAATATCATCAATATTTTTGATTATAATAGCTATGATCCAGAAGTTTCCAATTTTGGATCGACTGCTGCAGGGATAGGAATTGAAGTAGCACCATTTCCATCGTCCAAACGATTTATGTTTCACTTGTCAATTGGACTTTAATAATTAAAAAAAAATAATATGAAAATCGCAATTAGAATAAAAGTTCTATTAATGACCATAATCGGATTTCTGGTTTTTGGTTGTACTATTGAAGATGGGAAAGATCTGAATGGACCGGAAACCGCATCTATTTCGGAAGGAGTATCCAGACCGGAACTTCCTCAAGTGGTATCCGGAATTTTAGCCGACATGAGAGATCGATTAAACACTCAGATAGATGTTATTTCTGTAGTTGGAAGGGATTATTGGAGACATCAGAGTTCCGATCCCAGATGGACTGGAGATCTTATGACAGGTGTATTGGATGACAATGCCTTTTATCTTACAACTCCGTATGCCGCCAGATATGCGGTAGTAAAGGAATGTAACCTTTTGTTAGAGGGATTGGAGAATACCACAACAGATTTTTCCGAAGCCGAAAAAAGTGCTATTAGGGGATTTGCCAATACTATAAAAGCTCATGAGTTATTGACAGTGTTAAACATGTTATATCAAAATGGAATACGCACGGATGTGGCCGATCCTGATAATTTGGGAGGTTTTGAGGGCTATGATGCCGCACTTACCACCATTTTGGGCTTGTTAAACACTGCTGCCACAGATCTAGCAACTGGTGGAGATGTTTCCCCAAATACTTTAGGGGTTTCCTATTTGGAATTTAATAGGGCATTGACAGCTAGGGTAGCAGCTTATCAAGGGAATTATTCACTTGTACTTAGTGCCTTGGATGATTCTTTTATGGACTTCGCGGGAGACATGTACATAGGAGCATATTACCAATTTTCGGCCGCGGGTTCGGATGAATTAAATCAGCTTTTCTTTGCCCTTAATTCTACCGGAGCCAATGCTAGAATTGCTCATCCCGATTTCGTTAATTCAGCGGAGGCGGGGGATAATAGGTTGGATAAGGTCGTTTTAAGAACGGATGGACCACTTAATATTGCAGATTTAACTCCGGGCACCCATGATGTATATATTTATGAGTCCAACACAGATCCTGTTGCCATGATCAGAAATGAGGAGCTAATTCTTTTATATGCCGAGGCTAATATGACCGATAATCCCGGAGAAGCGGAAATGGCGATCAATGTTGTAAGAGATGCAGCTGGACTTGGCCCTGTTGTTCCAGGCAGTGTGGATGAGGACAGACTTTTGTACGAACGACGATATTCGTTATTTGCCGAGGGTCATCGCTGGATAGATTTAAGAAGGTTTGATAGGCTGGATGAGTTGGTAATAGACAGGGCGGGAGACAATAGGGTAACACAATTTCCTATCCCACAGAATGAGGGCCAATAATTTGGCGATTTAACGTAGCAAATTATCGATTAAAAGAGAAACTCCCTTTATCAGGGAGTTTCTTTATTTTATAATTATTTTAAAAACAGGGATTTAGCGTCTCAATGTAAATTTAATGTTAACTAAAGGTTTATTTTTCGTAAAATATATGTATCTTTATTTCGTTAAGAGATTATCGATAAATTTAAAATCCCAAATAAAATGAAAGGAATAACACTAATTTTTGCACTAATATTTTCAGTTGTAATCAACGCACAAGATATAAAACCTGTTTTTGAACAAGATGGTGATATTTTAAAAGCCACCTATTACCATGACAATGGAGTAGTTTCCCAAGAAGGTCAATTTCTGAATGGAAAACTTCATGGAGAATGGAAGATGTTTGGTGAAGATGGAAAGAAAATTGCAATGGGTGAATATACCGAAGGAAAGAAAACAGGAAAATGGTTCTTCTGGGATGCTAAAAAACTAAAAGAAGTAGATTTTGTTGACAGTAAAATTGCCAATGTTACCGAATGGAACAGTGCAGGTCAATTGGTGGTCAATTAATAATAATTTTTTCTAAACAGAAAGCCTGGCGATATTCGCCGGGTTTTTTGTTTTAGATCTTGTTGTAATTGGTTTCATCAAAGGGAGAATGATGTTAGACTATAACATTGATTCCAAAATCCAGAGAATAGGGATTGCGAGAGGCCAAGTTTTACTGGACGGGTTTAGGAGTATTTAATAACTAGGGCAAGTTCTTATGTATTGCTCCAACAAGGTAGATGTATAGTTGAACTAAATAGAGGAATAGTATAATAAAAAAGAGCCTGTTTTATTAAAACAGGCTCTTTTTTATTTGGTAGCATATAATCTATGCAGCTGCTACTTTCTTAGTTTTTAGTTGGCCACTTCCCCTTAGGGCTATTTTCATCCTGTAGGTAATATTAAATAGTACAGGAACAATGATCAGAGTTAGGAAGGTGGCTACTATCAATCCAAAGATTACTGTCCAGGCCAAAGGTCCCCAGAATACCACGTTGTCCCCTCCCACGTATATATGTGGGTTAAATTCTGAAAATAAGGCGAAGAAGTCGATATTTAATCCGATGGCCAAGGGGATCAATCCTAAAACAGTGGTGATAGCTGTTAGCAGAACCGGTCTCAGCCTGGCTTTTCCTCCCTTAATGATGGCTTCAGTAACCTCTTCCCTCGTTAATAGGGATTTATCATCCATACCTAGCTTTACCTTCCTTCGGTCTATGAGGATCTGGGTATAGTCCAAAAGAACCACCCCATTGTTTACCACAATACCGGCCAAGGATATTATTCCCATCATCGTCATCATGATCACAAAAGACCATCCCGTAATCATTAGACCTCCAAATACCCCAATAAAACTTAGGAAAATAGCAATCATAATAATCAGTGGCTTGGAAATGCCTCCAAACTGAAATATCAAAATCAACATAATAAGGCCTAAACCGGTGAAAAATGCACCAACAAGGAACATCATCTGTTTGTTTTGTTCCTCTATCTGTCCGGTGTAGTCTATTTTAATATCAGCAGGAAGGTTTTTAAATTCTTCCATTTCCTTTTGGATCTCTGCTACAATGGCCGCCGCATCCGTAAAACCAGGTTGTAGTCCGGAATATACGGTAACCACACGTTTATTGTCCCTGTGCTTAATGGCACTAAAGGCCGAAGTATTTCTTTCGGTGGCCACGGCAGAAATAGGAATTTCTTTGATTTTGCCCGTAGATTGATCCCTGAAAATGATATTTTGGTTGAATAGGGCGCTTTTATTATATCTTAAATCTTCGCTAAAGCGGACATTGATATCGTAATCATCCCCATCTTCCTTATAGACCCCAGCTTTTTCACCAAATAGAGCCCTTCGTAACTGGTTCCCCACTTGCCCTACAGAAACCCCTAGCTCACCCGCTTTCTTACGGTCTACGGCAACCTGCATAGAGGGCTTGCTTTTGTTAACATCGATTTTTATTTCTTCAATACCAGCGATATTTTTGGTATTGATAAAGTTTCTGATATCCTCCGCGGTATTGATCAATTGGTCGTAATCTTTCCCTTCCAATTCAATGTTTATAGGGTAACCCGCTGGTGGACCATTGGCCTCTTTTTCTACGGAAATGGCTACACCCGGATATACACCGCTTAGACCTGCCTGAACTTTGGCACGGATGTCCTCTGTGTTTACTCCCCGCCTATATTTAAATTCACTGAAGTTGACCGTGATTTTGCCCTTATGGGGCATTTCAGCAGCAGAACCTCCATCGGCCAATGGGTTACCGGCGCCTTCACCAACTTGGGAAACAGCTGTAGTCACAATAAAGTTTTTCCCATCGTAAAAATTAGCCTGGTCATTGACAATACCATAGACTCTTTTTTCAATATCAAGGGTAATTTCATTGGTTTTTTCTATGGCGGTACCCTCGGGGTATTCTATATAGACATATATTTCATTGGGGATATTGTCCGGGAAGAATTCTATTTTGGTTCTTCCGCTGCCTACGGACATACCGAACAGCATAAACACGGCCACCAAGAGCATTGCCGTTATTCCAAAATACCAATATACATTCTTTCCTCTTAAGGCATGTACCAATCTTTGTTCATACCAGTTTTCAAAACGGGTCATCGTGTTTTTTTGAAAGCGAAGGGCCCATTTTTTAAGTACATATTTGTAAATCCAAAACATTGCTGCCGTTATGATCAATACAGAGCCAAGCCCTCTTATTGCTCCACCGAACAACAGGATCAATAGGCCAAGACCGCCCATAACAATACTAATACGAATCAGCTGCTTTCTGGTCAGTTCCTTTTCATCCGTATCCATAAAGTTGGATACCAACATGGAGTTCATAAATATGGCCACAAATAATGAGGATCCCAATACTACCGACAAGGTAATTGGAAAATAGATCATAAACTGTCCAAATATCCCAGGCCATAGCCCTAGGGGAACAAAGGCTGCGACAGTGGTAGCCGTGGAAATAATAATGGGAAAGGCAATTTCACCAATTCCTTTTTTCGCGGCTTCAATACGGGGCATTCCCTCATCCATTAAGCGATACACGTTTTCTACCACAACAATACCATTATCTACCAACATTCCCAATCCCATGATCATTCCAAATAAAATCATGGTATTAAGCGTGTAGCCCAACCAGGACAGGATCATAAAGGACATAAACATGGACATAGGTATTGCAAAGCCAACGAAAAGCGCGTTGCGGAACCCCAAGAAGAACATTAGGACCCCTACCACCAAAATAATTCCGAAAATAATATTGTTTACCAGGTCATCTACCTGGTTAAGGGTTCTTGTAGAGGAATCGTTGGCAATGGAAATGTGAAGATCTGGAGGAAAATAGTTGGCCCTTGTGGTCTTCACTATTTCCTTAATTTGATCGGATGCAGAAATGGAATTTTGGCCTGCTCGTTTTTTTACATCCAACATCACAACGCTTTCCCCAAATTCCCGTGCATAGGTAGTTTTATCCTTTTCATCAAAATGAACGGTGGCAATATCTTTTAAATAGACTGCCCCGTTCTCCGATTTTACCACAAAATCGTTAAGCTGCACCGGATTTTCTATCTCGCCCAATATGCGTATGGTACGGCGTTGGCCACCAATCTTTAAATTTCCTGCTGACATTGTCATGTTGCCATTGCCAATGGTCTGCATTACATCGTCAAAACTAACCTTGGCAGCCATCATTTTATAAACATCTACCGCAACCTCCACTTCCTTTTGCTGAGCTCCGCGGATGTCGGCCTTTTTTACTTCAGGGAGATTTTCAATTTCGTCCTGCAGGTATTCGGCATATTCCTTTAATTTTTCTACCGGATAATCCCCGGTAAAATTGATGTTCATAATTGGGACTTCTTCAGAAAAATTTAGGTCGAACACATTGGGTTCTACCTTAGCTCCGTTAAAGGTAGGCCAGTCTTCACTTGCTTTTTCACCATCCACCTCATCCTTTACCTTTTGCTTTGCCGCTTCCACGGTGATTTCTTCGTCGAACTCAACGGTGATAATGGAGTAATCTTCCTGTGAGGTAGAAATAATTTCCACCACATTGCTAATATTCTTTAATTCATCCTCCAAAGGATCGGTTATCAACCTTTCTATATCCTCCGCCGTATTTCCGGGATAGGGGGTACTTATATAAATCTTGGTTTCTATGATCTCTGGGAAGTCTTCTCTTGGCATGGCCAGATAGGAGGAAAAACCAATCCATAGGAAAATACCGATCATTACATAGATAACCGATGGATTATCTATTGCCCAGGACGATAAACTAAATTCTTTGTCTGCGTTTTTTTGTAGTTTGCTCATGGACTTTCTAGTTTAAAACTTGCACTTTTTGACCATCCTTTACGCTTCTAGCGCCTTCTTTAATGATATGATTTCCATTACTGATTCCCGAAAGCACTTCCACGAAACCATTTTGGGTCTTGCCCGTGGTGATGATTTTCTTGGTTACTATAGCTTCGTTTTCGGCATTTAGTTCTTCGGCTACGTAAGCATACTGCTCTCCATCGGCATTTTCGGAAACAATACTTTGTGGAATAAGAATGGCATTTTCACTGGTGTAATCGTTCAATTGTACCTTGGCGGTCAAGTTTGGCTTTATAGTACCTGTCTTGTTGGGTACAGGGATTTCTACTGTAAAGGACCTGTTGCCAGGATTGATAAAGTTCCCTGTTTGTCTAATGTTGGTCACAATACTATCGCCCAATACAGGAAAATACACTTTGGCTTCCTTGCCATTTTTTATGCTTCCCAAATAGGTTTCCGGCACTTCCACTACAATGTACATGTCCGAAAGGTTTACTATTCGGAAAACTTCGGATCCCGGACCGGGGGCAACTACTGTTCCTTGGTCTTTGATAACATCGTCTATAATTCCGGAAAAAGGAGCCCTAATGGTGGACTTTCCTAATTGACTTTCCATTTGTTTAACGGTATTTTCGGATGCTTCATAGTTGGTCTTTGCCTGTAAATATTGAATTTCAGAACCTATCTTTTGTTCCCATAATCTTTTTTGACGTTCAAAGGTGGTCTTTGCCAATTCCGCCTGGGTTTTTAATTGCTCCAGTTGGCTGCCCATACCACCATCATCTATGCTGGCCAATATTTGACCCTTTGTTACTTCTTGTCCCTCTTTTACATATACTTTATGAAGGACACCTTGCATCTCAGGATAAATTAGCACATTTTGTTTTGTTTTTACATCTCCCTGTAAATCCAAGAAATGGTCAAATTTTTTGGGCTCAGCTATAATTGTGGTAACTAAGGGAAGGTTTTCATTCCCGCTCATTGATCCAATTACCGAATCCAGTTTTTTCATTTCGGATTCCAATACTTTTTGTTTCTCAAAAAGTTCACTTTTTTTGGTGCGCAATGCGTTAAGGTCTCCTCCTGAGATAAGGTCGTCTACAGTTTTTTGATTATCACTTCCACAAGAAACCATTAGGGTTCCCAATACGAATAATTGAAGTATTTTGTTCATAGTTATAATTTCTAGGTTGATGTTATAGTTTGCTGTTAAGTACCGTCTCCAAGGCCGTTTTATTGTTAATAACCTCTACCATGGATTGAAGGTATCCCTGTTGTGCATCATAGAGTTGTGTTTGAGCCTGCCTCAGCTCAAAGCTGGTGGCAAGTCCTTCGGAGTATTTTATTTCGTTTTTCTTTTCAATACGCTCGGCCAAGGCCAAATTTTCGCTTGCCGTATTATACTGCTCAATGGAAAAGAGGTAGTTGCTCTTGGCGGTTTGGTGTTGCAGCCTAATATTTTGTTCCGTCTCGGATTTCTTTGTTCTGGCTTTTTCAAGCGCAATTTTTGCCCTTGCAGTCTTGGCACTTCTACCAAGGGAACTGAAAATAGGGATACTCAGGTCAAATCCCAGGATAGAGGAATCAAACCAATCCGAATCGCTGCTTAGAAAGTTGAACCTATCACTAAAAGAGGTACTACCGTAATTTACAAAGGCATTTAAGGTGGGCAAGGCCAGGCTTTTTTGAAGCTTAAGCTCCAATTCCCTTTGTTTGTTTAGATTGTCCACTATTTTAAAATCTATGTTGTTGTCTAATAGTAAGTCTTCTTCCAACAGTTCCAAACGGATCTGTGCCTGGGCCAGATCGGACAGATTTTCCTTTAATCGTATAGGAGTATCAATTTCCAGCCCCATTATTAGATTTAACATTTGTAGGGTAATGGTCTGGAGGCGTAAGGAGTTTTTTAACTGATTTTCTACCGAGGAGAGAGTAATCTGCAATTGTTCTACGCTTTCCTCATCACCAAGACCATTTTCGAAAAGCTTTTGGGTCTCAAATAAATTTTTCTCCAGATTGGCCTTGTTCTTTTCAAGTATGGTGATACTTTCCTGAGACAGCAATACATTGCCATAGGCCCCCACAACTGCCTTACGCACTTCCAGGTCGGTTTTTTCCTTGTAGTTATTACTGTAGGCAATAAAGGTTTTGGCAGCTTGTATGCCCACAATATAGGATCCGTCAAAAATCTGCTGTTTTAAGGTAGCGGTGGCATTGGCCGTCTGAGGCTGTCCAAAGACAATTGGGATAAAGGTTCCCGGTTCTTGCCCGGCCAATTCACCTGGTAACAGGGAGACCGGTTGCTTTAATTGGTTTTGATAGCTAATGGCCCCACTAATTTGCGGAAGTCCTGTAGCGATGGTTTCCCATTTTTGTTTTTGTGCATCCAACAGATCTCTGTCTGCATTAATGGCCCCATAGTTATTTTCCAAGGCGAAATTAATGGCTTCTTCCAAGGTGAAACTGTAAGTTTGTTCCTGGGCGTATGACCAAGTAGCTGTAAATAGCATCAATAGTGCTAAAAAACTGTTTTTCATAAAATTGGCTTTAAGTTTTTTGATAAGGTCATTTAGCTGTATTTCATTCATAAGTTGAATTGATTATATCATTTAGTATCTTTCTGCCCTTTGGTGTTACAATTCCGCGCAAATGATATTCAAGAAAATAATCCTGTAAATCCTTGGGTGCGAAATTTCCCTCCGGAAAGAAGCGCTCGTCCTTTATACTGGCTGCTCCTGAAATATAGATTCGAGATACAAATTCCACATTTAAATTTTCCCTGTAAATCCCCAGTTCCAAACCTCTTTTGATATTATTAATGGTACATTCCTGCATGAGCTCATATTGCTTTTTCCTTAAGGTTGAAAAGATTTTGGGATAGTATTTCTGCAATTGGTACTGGGGGGAGGATTTTTCATCTTTCAAATGGGAAATGACAAACTTTTTAATTTCGTACAATTCCTCGATTGGATTCTTGCCAATGTTACATATACCATCTATTCCTGAATTAATTTGGTTAAAGAGACTAAAAGTACACTCCTGTACCAGTCTGGTTTTATTTTCAAAATGGGTATAGATCGTTTTTTTTGATATCCCCATTTCATTGGCCAAATCATCCATGGTAACACTTTTGAACCCGAGATTCAAAAACATATCTGTTGCTTTTTCTAAAATTTTTTCCTTCATAGAGTCGGCAAAGATAATCGCGGAAACTTATAAAACAAAAAAAGTTTCCTAAGTTTTACGTTTTCTTAACATTTTAGCGCAACACTTCTTTTTGCATCTGAATATGTTTCCCCTATGGTAAGTGATTTCTTTTAATGTATTTTTGAGGAAAATTGCCGTTATGCAGAGTATTGAACAGTATAGGTCACAGTTTTTGGCCCATATGGAGCAGAAAGTGAAAATTAAGGAACCTGTAAATCTCTATGAGCCCATTTCCTATATACTAAATCTAGGGGGGAAACGATTAAGGCCAGTATTGACATTGATGACCACTGATATTTTTGGAGGCGACTATAGTAAAGCTTTGGATGCTGCATTGGCCGTGGAGGTATTTCACAACTTTTCCTTGGTCCATGATGATATTATGGATGAGGCCCCCTTAAGGAGAGGGAAACAGACTTTGCATAAAAAATGGGACTTAAATACCGGAATTCTTTCCGGGGATGCCATGCTGATATACAGTTATCAACTTTTGGAAAGTTATCCTGCCATGACTTTTAAGAAATTGTTGCAGGTGTTTAGCCAAACCGCTTTGGAAGTTTGTGAAGGGCAGCAGTATGATGTGGATTTTGAGAGCAGGGAAGATGTTACTATTCCAGAATACCTGATCATGATACAAAATAAAACTGCAGTATTGGTGGCAGCGGCTATGAAAATGGGAGCCATAATTGCAGAGAAGCCGGAAGATGTACAGGATTTAATATATGATTTCGGAAAAAATCTAGGTATTGCCTTTCAATTGCAGGACGATTATTTGGATGCTTTTGGAGATCCCGAGAGTTTTGGGAAACAGGTTGGGGGCGATATTATTGAAAACAAAAAGACCTATTTGTATTTGAAGGCCTTGGAAATGGGAACATTGACTCAGGTACAGGAGTTGGAACACTTGTACTCCATTAAGCCCAAAGAAGCCACCGATAAAATAAGCACCGTAAAGGAGTTATTTAAAGAAACCGGAGCAGTTTCCAGAACTATTGAAGAAATAAAAAGTTATACAGATATGGCATTTCTAACTTTGGAAATGCTAGACCTGGAACCTGGAAAAAAGGACTTATTAAGGCAGTTCGGTACTGCCTTAATGAATCGTGAGGTTTAAAGTGCCATAGGGCTATTAGGGTCTAGGTCAATTCTTTTTTAAATTGGTCAAAAACTCTATTACATCCCTAATTTCCCTTTTAGACATTATTGTCCCCATGGGAGGCATCCCTGAAGCCATATTTTGTCTTTTGTCTATTCTGGACAAGGCAATTTCCATAGGTTCGGCATCCGAGGTTTTTAATATGAGCTCATCCTGGGTTTCCTCTTCCAATATTCCCGTAACGGTTTGTCCGTCCTTTAGTGTAACGGTAACCATGCCATATCCTGGCGATAATCGTGCGCTAGGATTGATCAAGGATTCAAGTAGTTGTTCCCTACTTAAAATATTACCTATATTGTCCAAGGCAGGGCCCACAGCTCCACCGGCACCACCAAGGGCATGGCATCTAACACACTGCCCGGCGGAATTGGTGTTGAAATATTGATAACCTGCCCTTCTATCCCCTCCATTTAGAGTTTCTGAATAGGCTTCCAAACCATCTCCATGTGCTTTTAAAATGCCCAATTGGGAAATTAGCTCCTCGGATTTTGTAGCCTCTACGGCCTCAGTTAAATCCAATATAACCCCGTTGGAAAGCTTTTTGTCATTCCCCTGTTTTATAAGGGAGATTAAAACGTCCTTACTTTTTTCCAAGGGCATTTCGCCTAGGACACTCAACATCTTCTGTTGCTCCACAATAGATCCACTTTTAAAAATAGGTTCCACAATGGCGGGCAGCTTTTCTTTGGAGAGATCCAGCTGGGTTACCAATCCGACTGCCACAGTACGGACACCCCGATCTTTATCCGCCATGCCTATCTTCATGGCTTCTTCTATTTTGCTGTAATTCAAATCCCCTAGCGCCGCTAACATGGTCGAACGTACCTCCGGGGAAGCATGGCTTTTCATAATCTGTGCCAATTGGACATTATATCCCTCGATCTTCAAGGAGCTAATAGCCTTGGCTGCCGCCACCAAAATGTCCGGATTTTTATCTTTTAAGAAGTCGGGAATAAACTTTTCTATTTTTTGCTTTACTACGATGGCATCCCTGTTGATCTTGCCCCTGTAACGGCCATCTACCCTATCCAATACGGATGGGGAGGCCCAAGTACCTATGGCGGCCAATGCCTCGCCTCTAAGATTGCTTGAAACAGATTCTCTTTTTGCAAAGTTAATCAGCAGGTCCAGTTCTTTCTCTCCTCCAACCCTCAGAGCGGCATTTATACTCCTGCGCAATAAAGGCTCTGCATTATATTTTTCAACTTCCAACAAAGAAGCCAATGCAGGCAGGGCGGGTTCAATGGACCAATCGTCATTGATGGCCCTAGCAGCTTCGGTTACTATATATTCGTCCTGGTCTTGCAAAAACAAAGCCAATTGTTCACTCTGTAGCCGTCTCAATACCAAGACCGCTGCAATGCGCAAACTTCTGTTTTCGCTTTTGGCCAAGGCAACGATAGGGGCAACTTCCCCAATTCTTGACAATGCCAATACTCCGGCATGTCTTAGATAGAGGTCTTCGTCATTATTGGTTTCCAACATTTTCAGAAGCGGCTCAATTGCATTTTTGTCCTTGATCCTGCCCAAGGCCTGGGCGGAAAAGAAACGGACCCTGGCATTTTCATGATCAAGTAAGGGAATTAAATCCTTCCCTGCATTATTATATTTTACATCCCCCAAGGTTTTGGCAGCCTGTGCCACTATTTCAGCATTACTGTCCTTCAAAAGCCCCATCAGTGATTCGGCCCTTTCCAAATTTTTTCTCGCCAACTGGCCAATGCCCCATATGCCATGTACGCGGGCCAATTGATTTTGTTTTTGTACAATAGCTGCCGTAAAAGCTTTTAATCCTTTGTTGTCCCTATCTGCCAACTCGAACTGTGCTTTTTGCCTAATACGCATATCCGGATAAGATAGGAATTGGGTCAATTTATCCGCGCTTTGATCCGTATAATCCAGGGTCATTAGTCGCTCTGTTTCCTTTCTTTCGGCCTCCAAGTCATTCTTGTTCGGGGCCACATCCAACTTCCATACCCGGCCATAATTTTTGGTATCCCATCCATTCATCCAATCGGCAATATACAGAGCGCCATCCGGGGCGAAACGAATACCCGTTGGTAAAATTCCGCTTAAAATATCCTGTTCGCTATTCAATTCAAAAGAGGCACCTTTAGGTTTTAGGTCAAAGCTCCATATATGGGATCTACTTGGATTGCCCACAAACTCCACCAGAAAAAATTTGTTCTTCCATTCCTTGCCCAATGCTGTTCCGGGGTTGTATGCCATTCCGGTGGGACCATTGTGAAAGTTCATTATTGGCGGAATAATATACGCAGCCTGACCCTCCCAATGTGGGACGAAAAGTTTTTCATCCATCCAAACATTATAGCCATTGTTTTTGGGGTCGGTGTACTTGCCATATTGCCAATTGGAGCGCCATCCCGCGTCGGAGCCTTCTACAACATAAACCAATCGCTCACTCTCCCCACGGTGATCCCCATCATTGTCCGCCGTAATAATATTACCGTATTCATCAAATACAAATTCGTGGGTATTACGGACCCCAGCTGCAAAAACTTCAAAATCACGGCCGTCGGGATTGGATCTAACAATAACCCCTTGATTGGGGTATTTATGATGTGTTCCGTCCGCGGTAGTAATATTGGCGCCTATATCGCCTATACCCCAATATATTCTTCCATCTGGACCTTCTATGGCTCCGGACATACCATGGCCTCCAAAACCTATATGAACTCCATAACCATGGGAAATGGAAGTTTTATCACTCATAATACCATCTCCATCCTCATCGCTAATTCTCCACATATCCGGGGCAATACCCACAAACATGTCATTTTTCCGAACCAATAATGCTCCTGCTACATCGGATGTTTCTTCGTGAAAATCATTAAGGATTCTTGTGGCAACATTGGCCATACCACTGCCATTTTGGTCTTCCAGCTTCCAAATTTCCTCCTTTTGAACCATAAGATCCCTCCAATCATGTATACTATCACTATTAAGGTCCTTTAGCCATTCGTTTTCCGAACTTTTTTCGGTAGCGAAGGTTTCGTGCAAGAACTTTTTTCGATCTTCCACAGATTGCAGGGCTATGGACGGTGTCATCCAATGCCTAAATCCTCTAATATCAAATTCTGAATTTTTTTGGCGATTTGTTCGCGTCAGATAAATATGTCCTTCATCATCCACGGACATGGCCACAGGATCAGGAGCCAAAGAATCCGAAGCCCATAAAGTAAGAGTTAAGCCTTCAGCAACCTGTGCGGGAACGCTTTCCCTTATTTCCTTGAATCTGGTCCGGGCGGTTGCCGTATCCTCTTTTATGACCAACAAGGGTTCCGGTGGTTGCTTGGGTTTTTTATCGCAGGAAATGGTGAATATGCCAAAAAGAGAAACTATTAGGGCAATGCTGAGGGAGATATTGTTTCGCATGGGATTAAATTGGTCTTAAAAAGAGTAAAATATACGTGTATAAATCAATATTATAAAATATTGCTTGTTAAATTAGAAATATCCTACGGAAAAAGGCTTGGATAAACTCCTTTTTGGGACATGCCAAAATAATGCTTAGGTCTTGCAAAATTGTGGATTTTTCATCTAAAAATGAAAAGATCTTTTGTGGGGTACGATTCTTAAACAATTGTCCAAAAATTAATCGCCCCTTACTATTATCGCTGGCTAGGATGTCTAATAATAGGAGGTCATAAAACCAGAAGCGGTCTTTTTTGAAGAAGGTATTTAGGGGTCTATTATCTTTTAGAAAGGGTATTAGGTTCTTTGTTTTTTGGTGTGTCCGCATAAAAGTGTAGCCGGAACTGGGTTTGGCCCATCCGCCCGCAACCCCTATATGCATAAGGTTTTTACTGTTGTGAATGTTGAAATTGTAACAGCTCATAGGGATGTTTCCCTTTTCCTTTTCCAATATTTCGTAATGGTGGCAATCCAGATTAATCTTTAGATAGTTCTTTATAGCCTCTTCATATTCTTGGGTAGGGAGCAGATTTTTGGAGAATAAGGTGTACTCCACCAGGGCCTCCGTATCAGATAATGGCAGCACATACATAAATCTAGTGTTTCCATTCTGAGGGATGGAAAAATCCATAAAAGTAGCCTGTTGACTATCAAATACGGGTTTGTCACATTTTATAAACCACCCTATAAAATGTTGCTGTAGGACAGGGTATTTTTTTTGTTGTAACAGGGGTTTGTAGTCGAAAATGCTATTGAAAACCTTTTTGCCGATATAAGTATGGGAATCAGTGGCGACAATTATTTCGTTGTCCCTCTCCTCAATGCGGACAACATTGCCTTCCAAAAATGTGATGTTGTCATGCCTATTTATTTTTGTCCTGTAGGACTGGTAAAAATCTTCTGCCCGGATCATCTTGTATTTGTAGGGGTCAATGGGCATATGTTTGGAATAGGTGTCATCTGCTACAAAAATATGATCCCAGGTTTTATGTAGAATGGTATCAAATTCACCCTTGCCTTTTTCCCAAAAGCACCAAGTACGATCATTGGGTTTGTCCAAATCCTTGTCCAATAAAAGAATGGATTTTTCCGAAAAGAAACTATCCTTTCCCAGGGCGTTGGCCAATAGCAGACCGGAGGCTCCGGCACCAATAATAATATAATCGTATGTGGCCATGGACATGCTCTCTATTGACACGGAATAATGTTGGGTTAAGTAATGATCCAATATTCAAATAAAGGATATTTCCAAAAGTACAAATTCTATTTATAGCGCTTACATTTCCTTGAAAGGTAAAAATTTAGCTAGGCTTAAGGCATATTGTCAAGTATTGAGAGCAATTGTTCTGCATCCAGATATTGGAAATAACGTGCTTGGGCATTAAAATTGGAATCCATGAAAACCATGGCGGGTAGGGTAAAGGGAGTGTTTTTTCTGCTGGCCAAAAGAAGCGGAATTTCGTGCACGGGATTACGTTTGTTGGTCCTCTTATTGATAAAACTTTGTTGCCCGAAAACTATGGTGTCGGTTGTTTCCACATTCATCTTCACCGCATAAAAGTCCTTGTTGAGTTTACGGATTACCTCAGGGTCTTTGAAAGCTACTTCATCCATTTTTAGGCACGGGGCGCACCAATCCGCATAAAAATCGATAAATACCTTTTTTGGATGTTCATTAAGGGAATCGTGCAATTGCTCAAAGCTGATCCATTGTATCCCATTTTTGGCTTGGGCATATATACTACAGGAGCCAAAGTTAAATAGGTAGAGGAGAGTTAAAATGGTCAGCTTATTTTTCATGCCGATTACAATGATTTAATTCTTAATCCAACAAAAACGGTCCTAGGTGCCCCTGGGCCATAAACGTAGTTACTATCCCTGTTTTTGCCCAGATCGAAATCGTTCTGGTAAGCGTTGGTCAAGTTTTTTAGCCCTCCGAAAATCTCCAATCCAGTATCAATATTGGGAAATTCAAAATCGTACCCAAGTCTGATGCTAAGTTCCGTAAAGGAATAGGAACTGGTATATTCATCCATAGCCTGTCCAGTTCCTTCCCCACTAAAATGGACCAGTGCCATAGGGCCTGTGTAGACTATATTGGCGCTGGCGCTCAATTTTTTGGTGGGCGTATAGGTAAAGGTAGCGTAACCGTATTTATTGGGGGTTCTTAGAAATTCCCTTTTGGCTTGCAAGCCTTCAATATTTTCTACGGCCTCGTCAAAATGGCTCGCTTGCAGGGTGAGGCCTGCATCAACTTGTAGCATATAATCAAAATTAGCCCTTGTTTCCAAGGTAATACCTTTTACGGTGGCACCGCTACCGTTTCTCTTTTCAAAACGCTCTCCAAATTGGTCTTCGCCCAATGGGTAGAGATAAAAGG
Organism: Arenibacter sp.; assembly: GCA_040216555.1. GTDB lineage: Bacteria > Bacteroidota > Bacteroidia > Flavobacteriales > Flavobacteriaceae > Arenibacter. The sequence goes on along the minus strand of JAVJOW010000032.1, from coordinate 53,353 downwards.
CATCGTTTAAGTGGGTATAAAACCCCTCTAAGGTGAAACCTGCAATGAAGTGTTCCCTAGCCTTGTCGTAATTTATGGATGCCGTAAAACTGTTGGAGCGTTCTTCCTTTAAATTATCGGAAAGGGATATGCGTGAAATGCCCCCTCCGGCAAAGGCAATGTGCAAATCGGTATCAAAGGCTTGCGGAGCCCTGAAACCTGTTCCCCAGCCCAGCCTTAATTGTGTCTCTTTCTTCCATTTGTAAAGTAAGGAGAGTCTAGGGCTTATGATGGCCTTGTCCAGGAGATTGTGTTGGTCTATTCTAAATCCAGATAAAAAATTCAAATCTGGAGTTATATCCCAATCATTCTGTACAAAACCTCCAAGGCTTCTTGTGGTCTGATCTATTTTGTAATTATAGGCTTCAATTACATCCAAGACCTCGTCATATACATACTCGGACCCAAGTGTGAATATGGTCTTACCCCCTAGAAAGGAGTTGAATCTATGGTTGTACTGCGCGCCCCCTTGATGGGTAGTAACATTGGATATGCCATAGGGCGGGTTTGCATAAAATTGGCTTAATTGGGGTTCCCCATCCGGGACTATGCCGGTATAATGATCTCTATTGGTATATTGACCGCCATAATAAAGTATCAAAGCACTTTTTTCTTCATTAAAATTGATTTGATAATCCAAACTGCCCATAAGGACGTTATGGGTCCTTTCCTCCGACTGTTGTGCCAAATGGGCAGGTTTGTCTACCATTTCTCCCCCATAGCGGTATTCATTAATACTACTTATGCTCGCTTCCAGTTTTTGGTTTTCCTGTGGGATATAAAAGAAGTTGGTTCCAAAGGAATTATTTCTTAATTGTGGAAGCTCGGAAAAATTATCACCGTTGTCATCATAGGTGTCACGATCCCGCTTACTGACGAAAAATGTAGCACCGGCATTTTTCTTGGTGTTGATTACAGTGGCATTTCCAACAAGAAGGTGATCGTTACTACTATTGCCCATATTTTGATAGGTGTAGGTAATGGCATAATCATTTTTTCTTGGAATCTTGGTCATTACATTTACTGTTCCCCCAATGGCACTGGATCCATACAGGGCGGAGACGCCACCGCGCACTATTTCAATACGTTCTATCATATTGGCAGGAATTTGTTCCATGCCATATAAGCCGGTAAGGGGGCTAAATATGGGTCTCCCATTGATCAATATTTGGGAATATCCTCCTTGGAGTCCATTTATACGCAATTGGGTATAATTGCAGGTTTGGCAATCGGTTTCAATGCGGAGGCCAGGTTGAAACCGCAGACCCTCGGAAAGATTGGTTGCTACAACATTATCCAATGTTTTGCTGTTGATCAAATTCACGATTACAGGAGAGTCTGTCCGTCTTTTATCTGTTCGGGTACCCGTTACCACCACCTGTTCCAGCCCCATAACATCTTCATCCAATTGAAAATTTAGTTGCAGGGGAAGGGAGCCGTTGAGCGTAACCACTTTTTCCAGGGATTTGTATCCTATGCTCTTACACACCACGGTATAGGTGCCAAAAGGAGCCTCAAGAAGATACTTTCCGGCTTCATCCGTAGTGGTGCCTAGACGTGTATCCTTAAGTTGTACGGTAGCCCAGGGCAAAACCTCTCCATAGGAAATGACCGTACCTGTTAAGGATCCGGTTTGTGAATAAAGTTTTACAATTGGTACAAAAAGGATTATCAACCATATTTTTTTCATCGATTTAAATTAAATTTTAGACAAATCTAAAAATTTGTTTTTATAAATAAAAATGTATTTTTGTGTAAATAAGTATTTAATGACACGTTCGGAAGAAAACTATATTAAGACTATTTTTCATTTAGGAAGGAAGGGGACCCAGGAAGTAGCTACCAATGCCATTGCAGAACTCATGGAAACCAAACCTTCTTCGGTTACGGATATGATCAAGAGACTATCCGAAAAGGACCTGGTAAACTACAAGCGTTACCAAGGGGTGTCATTGACCGCCTTGGGTAATAAAACTGCATTGGGCATTATTAGAAAGCATAGGCTTTGGGAGGTATTCTTGGTGGAGAAGTTGGATTTTTCTTGGGATGAGGTTCACGAAGTGGCAGAACAGTTGGAGCATATTAAGAGTGACAAACTAATAGATTGTCTTGATAAGTTGTTGGCATTTCCAAAGTTTGATCCTCACGGAGATCCCATACCCGACAAGAATGGTGGATTTAAGGAAAGGGACAGGGAGTTATTGAGTGAAGTCCCAATAAATACAGGTGGCGTCTGTGTTGGCGTTAAAGACTCATCCGCAACCTTTTTAAAATTTTTGGATAAGAACGGCATAGCTTTGGGGAACCGCATAAAGGTAATGGAGATAGAGGAGTTCGATGGTTCGTTAAATATTGAGATTGACGGCAGAAAAATGCAAATTTCGCATGTCATTGCTTCTAATTTGTATATTAAAGCCAATGATGAAATATGAAGGAGATTATTGATTATTTTGAAGCAATAGACCCTATTTTGGCAGCATTTTATGCCACCCTATTTACATGGGGATTAACAGCTCTGGGAGCTGCTCTTGTATTTTTCTTCAAGACCATGAACCGCGCGGTATTGGACGGGATGCTGGGTTTTACCGGAGGTGTTATGGTAGCCGCCAGCTTTTGGAGTCTTTTGGCACCAGGAATAGAAATGAGCCCCGGGGAGGGATTTGTAAAAGTAATTCCGGCGGCAGTAGGGTTTTTATTGGGGGCATTATTTCTTTTTGCCTTGGATAAGGTCTTGCCGCATTTGCATATCAATTTTAAGGAAAATGAAAAGGAAGGTATAAAAACACCATGGCATAAAACCACCTTGCTAACTTTAGCGATTACCTTGCACAATATTCCGGAGGGACTTGCCGTTGGGGTATTATTCGGGGGAGTGGCTGCAGGATTTGAAGGGGCCACTATTGGTGGGGCCGTGGCTTTAGCTTTAGGGATAGGGCTCCAAAATTTCCCTGAGGGTTTTGCTGTTGCCATGCCATTAAGAAGGCAAGGGCTAAGCCGAAGAAAGAGTTTTATGTTTGGACAGGCATCCGCTTTGGTAGAACCCATTGCAGCAGTTTTGGGGGCTTGGGCAGTTCTTACTTTTCAGCCTATCTTGCCCTATGCGCTGTCTTTTGCGGCCGGTGCAATGATATTTGTGGTCGTGGAAGAAGTAATTCCGGAAACACAACAGGACAAATATACGGACATTGCCACCATGGGTTTTATAGGAGGTTTTATAATTATGATGGCACTGGATGTAGGACTAAGTTGAAATGTTCTATTTTATAAAAATTAATCGTCTATCTTCACTAATAATATGGGAAAAACTGAAAAAAGACATTGGTTGCTCAACTTACTTATTGTAGTCACAATAATTGTTGTGGCCTTGGCTTTTACGGCACATTACAAAAATTGGGTAAAGACAGAAAAGGAGGAGCTGGAAATATTATCCGGAATATATTTCGTAAAAATTCCATATGCCGATATGGATAGTGTTACTATGGTGGAAAAGATACCTTCCATGGAGCGCCTTAACGGTTTCTCTGTTAAGGAAAGGGAAAAAGGAGTTTTTAAAGAGGATAGTCTAAGTACAAACAAGGTGTATGTTTATGTGGATAAATTATCCCAACAAAAGATTAGGTTGGTGTATCAGGATTCCATGAAATTATTTTTAAACATGCCAGATAGTACCGAAACCGAGCTTATGTATCAGTTTTTGTCCAATAAAATTAATCCGCCTAAGGAATAGATGTTGCCTTTGGCTTTAGATGTCGCTACAACCATGAAGAATTATAGTTGGCTATTATTGTTTGTTTTTCCTTTTTTAGGGATGTCCCAATACAGCCTTTCTGTAGAAGTTCAGGGCGTGAAATCCTCTATTGGGAATATTAATATTGCCATTTACAATCGCTCCCAGGGATTTTTAAAATTCGAGGAAGTTTTCAAGGTAGACCGGATTGCCGCTAAAGAGGCAACCACCAGCTTCAAGATTATGGATCTTCCCAACGGGGAATATGCCGTGGCCATTTTTCATGACGAGAACGGGAATGATAAGTTGGATACCAATTGGTTGGGAATCCCCAAGGAATCCGTTGCTTTTTCCAACGCCAAGATCAAGACATTTGGCCCCCCTAGCTATAAGGAGTGTGCTTTTAATCTGAACATGGACTTGGATATAATAATGCAGTTTAATTAGGAGATATGGTTTTTAATTCTTGTAAAAAATAGTCTTATGGTACTTATAGCTCATGTAATGGGTTCCCTTTACGGTCTTTTAGCGGTGGTTTTTGGTGCCTTTGGGGCGCACGCCCTAAAAAAGACATTGAATGAACAACAGCTAAAAAGTTTTGAAACAGGGGTAAAGTATCAAATGTACCATGCTATTTTGTTGCTGGTTTTAGGATTTAATTTTAATCTGGAAACCACCTTGGAACGATATATGATTTATAGTATTATTATTGGGATATTTCTTTTTTCCTTTAGTATTTATGGTCTTTCCATTAGTGCGGCAAAAGGTAAGAAAATAAGGTTTTTAGGGCCAATTACGCCATTGGGCGGATTGTTATTGGTAATAGGCTGGGCATTATTGCTCTATTCCTTTATACAAAATTTCGTGTAGGATTTAATCAATCTCCACTTGGGCCGTAAAATCCTTAATGGCCTGGTTGGGTTCCAAAATGTTATAGCCCTTCCAAAATTCTGGATCATAGTTGGGCATATATTTCGGGAGTACCGTATTATTTTCCTTAATGGAATTGAATTCTTGTTCAGTGATAACCTCGGTGTCAAAAAGGATAAGTTCGTGCTTGTTTATACCGCTGCTGGTCATATCTAATTTTAGGGAAAGCTCATTTTGTTTGTTCCTTCCTTTTACCCGTTTGTTTAGTTCAATTATCTTTAAAGGTCTTTTTATTCCCACCTTTGCCCCCATTTCTTCTTCTAAATAGCGCAAATAATAAAAGCCATTTTCATTTTTCGAGAAGATCATTTTGCCCCTGTCCAAATATTGGTCCAAGGAAATCCCTAAAAGCTTAAAGGTTCTCAAAGATTTAACATTGTTATAGTCCAAACGGATAATGGCAAAATCATCGGCATTTATATAAAGCCTACCCTTGTAGTCTTCGCCCCTTTTGGGCTCAAAATCCATGATATACACAGCATCATCGCCCCAATAAGTAAAATCTATAATAGTAAAATCATATCGATTATTTTTATAGATGAAGTTGACGTCGGAGGCTTTAAGAAAAAACTGTTTTTCCATAATTTTTCCCAAACTTCCCTTTTTAAAGGAAGCAAAATTCTTCTTGCGGTCTTCTTCCTTTTTTTTCTTTTCCGCCAGTTCCTTTTTCAGGGCCTCGGCATCCGTGGAATCGGTTGCGAAGGTCATAAATTCGTCCGCGTCCACTTTGGTGCCAAATAGGCCCGATTTAATTTTGAAATAGGAATCGGGCTTTATATTTTTCTTTAGAATGTCATTGAACTTTTCCTCCAAGGAAGTCAGGTCCAGTTCACTTTGCTTATCATAAAGGTCCGAAGCCTTTATCAGGGACAGTTTTTGGTTATCCTTTTCAAAATTGCCATAAAAGTCGCCAAGGATCTCAGTGTAGCGACTGGATTTTTTTGGGATGGAATTTAGTACACTGTCCAAAAATTTCTTGTTGAGGGCCTCTATGGTTGATTCCTTGAACGTATAGTTCCTTTTTGTGAGGGTTTGATGGTAGGAATCCCGGAAAAATACCCTTTTTTTAGTGAGGCTGGTACTATAATTTCTGTCGATATTGATTTTTACCTGTTCAATGAGTTCTTCTGCGGTATATTGTTTGTTGCTAACAATAACAGGATTTAGCTCAATGGGTTTTGCGCTTAAAAGAATGACACTTTCCTTGAATTCGTTCAATGGCTTGCCCAAGGCTTCATATCCCATGCATGAAATAAAAAGAGAGTCGGTGGCCTTGGTGTTCGAATCCAGGAGTAAACTAAAACGTCCTTCCTCATTGGTAATTACCCCTTTTTTGGTGGATAATTGTACGGTGACGTAGGGGATAGGTTGTTGGGTAGCGGAATCTTTTACAACAGAAGTAATAATTTGGGCCTGATTGTAGAAAAAACCAAAAACAATTAGAAGCGCAGTAATTAAGGTTCTATTTATCGACATAGAAGAGGTCTAAAAAAGACCAAATTAAGGAATTGGATTTCTGATAGCAATGGTCTTGTGATTATTTTAAGACAGAAACATTCTTTTTAAGCCAATAGTAATAAGTATTAAGGCAAGTAATTAGGAGCTTTTGCAATATTAATGACAACCACAATCGCCATCACCACAACTTTTGGAGCTGCGTTTTTTTCCAGCAAACAAAGATTTGGGCAGTAGGAATTTCTTTACCAGATACGCCAAGGCCAAGGCCACTGTGATATAGACCAGAATGTTTTGAAGAATACTCATTTTTACTTGTTTTGGGTGTTAACCAGATAAAATGTTAAACCGGTCCTATGGAAAATTGGACCTAAAGTTTATTGTGTTTTTCTTTCACTAATCCCTTCGATCAATTAGAACAATTACTTTAAGATCTGATAGGCGATCAATGCTACAATATACGCAAAAAGACTCATAAAAACTAGCTGGGCAGCAGGCCATTTCCAAGTATTGGTCTCCCTCTTTACAATGGCCAATGTGCTCATACATTGCATGGCAAAGGCATAGAAAAGCAATAAGGATATCCCTGAGGCCAGATTAAATAATGGTTTTTTTGTTTTGGGATCCATTTCGGCGGCCATTCTGTTCTTTATGGTGTCCTCTTCATCACTGCCCACACTATAGATGGTAGCCAAGGTACCTACAAAGACCTCTCTTGCGGCAAAGGAAGTCAATACGGCTATGCCAATTTTCCAATCATATCCCAACGGGCGTACAATAGGTTCTATAGCCTTTCCCATATACCCCATATAGGAATTTTCCAGCTTATAACTAGCAATTTCCTGGTTGGTGGCCTTTTCGTTTAGAGCCATTTCCTTTGTTTTTAGCGAGTCGTTTATTGCTGCCTGGTCCAAGGCATAGACCTTTTGGTTTAAACTATCTTGTAATGCCAATTTATAGCTGGCCATTGTGCTTTCTATATTGGATTTGTTGAAGTCAGAAAATCCTTGTGTTTTTATCTGTTCGGTAACGATCGCCTCTGCATTTTCAAAATCATCGGAAAAGCCATTGGAGCCCAAAAACCATAGTATAATAGAGATGGCCAATATAATTTTACCCGCACCTAGTACAAAACTTTTAGTCTTTTCCCAAACCGTGTACACTACATTCTTGATTAGTGGTAACTTGTAATTGGGCATTTCCATGACAAAAAAGGTCTTACTCTTGATCTTCATAATCTTGTTCAAGATCATAGCGGAAAGTATGGCAGCCCCAAACCCCATAAGGTAGAGTAGCATTAAGGTCAGTGCCTGATAGCTTAAGCCCAAAAATCTTCCTTCCGGGATTACCAGGGCAATAATGATCAGATATACAGGTAAGCGGGCAGAACAAGTGGTAAAGGGGGTAACCAAAATGGTAATAAGTCGCTCCTTCCAATTTTCAATGGTCCTTGTGGCCATGATGGCGGGAATTGCACAGGCCGTCCCCGAAATTAAAGGCACAACACTTTTACCACTTAAACCAAAGGGACGCATTAATTTATCCATTAAAAAAACAACCCGGCTCATATAGCCAGATTCTTCCAAAAGGGCTATAAAAAGGAACAAGAATGCTATTTGGGGAATAAAAATGACTATCCCGCCTATTCCAGCGAGAATTCCCTCCGCTATCAAATTGGTAAATACCCCAGGCGGCAAAGTATCCTTGACCCATTCACTGGCAGATGCAAAAGATTCATCAATGAAATCCATTGGATAACTGCTCCAGTCGTAAATGGCTTGAAAAATAGTCAGTAGGATGACGAAAAAGATAAGGTATCCAAATATTTTATGGGTCAAAACTTTGTCCAAGGTAGCTCTGAGTCCCTTGGCGGCATTTATGTCTACCTTATAGGCCTGTTTTAGGATACCATTTATAAATTGATATCTAAGAATGGTTTCCTTTTGTTGAAGTCGCTTTAATTCGGATTTCGATTTGGTAGCAAAAGAAGCGGCAATGGTGATCGGATTCTTTTCTATGGGCATAAAATTTACGTCCTGTGTAATTACCAACCATAGTTTATAAAGATCTTCTTTAGGAAAAGTGGCCTTCAGTTTTTCAAAATAATCGGGCGCAATTACCGTTGTGTCCACATTGGGGGCTATGGACAGATTTTTATAATCGCCGATCAATTCCTTGATCCGGTCTATGCCCGTTCCTTTTCTAGTGCTCACCAAGGCAATTTTGGTATCCAATTTTTCTTCCAACAATTCAATGTCCAAGGAGATGCCGGTCCTGGACATACGATCGGCCATGTTGATGACCAAGATGACCGGAATTTTAAGATCCTTGATCTGGGTAAAAAGAAGAAGGTTTCTTTTAAGGTTTTCTACATCGCTGATGACTACGGCAACATCCGGAAAATCCTTGTCATTTTTGTTGAGCAATAGTTCTACAACTACACTCTCGTCCAAGGAAGTGGTATTAAGGCTATAGGTCCCAGGTAAATCCAGTATATGGGCCTTTACGCCCCTTGGCAATTTACAGACCCCTTCTTTTTTTTCAACGGTAATCCCGGGATAGTTCCCTACTTTTTGTTTTAATCCTGTAAGTTGGTTAAAGACAGAAGTTTTACCAGTATTGGGATTGCCTATAAGCGCAACCTTGATCTGTTTGCTCATAGTGGGGAATCTTCAATAATTTCTAACTCTATTAGGGCAGCCATGGAACGCCGAATAGCAATATGGGTGCCGTTAACGTTAATGTATATTGGGTCTTTAAGGGGGGCTACCTGTACCAATTCTATTTCGTTGCCCGGCAGACAACCCAGTTCCAATAGTTTAATAGGCAGAATACCATCGGCAAATTCCTTGATGATTCCTTTTTGCCCTCGCCTTAATTGTGCTACCGTTGTAATCAATTTTTATTTAGATTGATTTTAATTAAGCACAAAAATAAAAGAAAAAGATGAAGTAAACAGCTAAAACCATAAAAAGTTAACGGTAATAAAAGTGGTCTGCTTTGGTTTGAAGATTGGATGTCCAATTTTGGGTTTGGACAATGTATGATGTGATGATTAGGTAAAGAGGGTATTCCGTTATTATTTTAAACTTTGTTTGTCAGAGTGGTGCCTATATTATCAATCTTTGTAAGAAGATTTCAATATTTCAAGGTCGCTCAGCAGCTTCTCTATTTCCTCTGAGTCAGTACCGTCATAGAACCCTCTAATCCTACGCTCCTTGTCTACCAGAATAAAGTTTTCGGTATGGATCATATCGTATGGGCCGCCATCACCATCGGTCTTAACGGCCATGTAGGATTTTCTGGCCAGTTCATAGATCTGCTGTTTGTTGCCGGTAACCAGATTCCATTTGCTATCCTTTACGCCTTTTTCCAGGGCGTATTTTTTTAGTTGGGGAACGGAATCAATGTCGGGGGTTACGGAATGTGAAAGCAACATCACATCTTCATCATTCAAAATTTTATCCTGAATACCGGCCATATTTTTTGTCATAATGGGACAAATAGTGGGGCAGGTGGTAAAGAAAAAATCGGCAATATAAATTTTGTCGGCGTAGTCTTTTTGGGTCACCAATTTCCCGTTCTGATTGGTCAATGCAAAATCGGCAATGGTGTGGTATTTTTTTACGTGCTGCAAGGTGCTGTCCACCAATTCGAAATTTACCATGGCAGGCTGGTAGACGGGCAAAATTTCTTTGGGCTGCAAGGCATTGTAGAAAAGGGAAATGATTACTGCCGAAATTATTAGTAGCACAATGCCGAAAAATTTAAATTTGGCAAAAAACGAGCGCATTTTTTTTGGCAAAGGTAGGGTAGATGGTTAAATATTTCAAGTAACTAAACAGGGATCGCTACTAAATCTTTCTTAAAAAGACCCGTGGGGGGAATAGTTTTTTTTTTAAGACCACGTAATAATGTACTTTTGTGCGTTTTTAAAGTTTAAAAAAAATACTTAATGACCTTAACACTACAGATTGTACAGTTCGTACTCATCATATCCATTTTGGTGATCCTTCATGAAATGGGCCATTTTTTTCCCGCAAAATATTTTAAGACCAAAGTAGAAAAGTTCTATTTGTTTTTTGATGTCAAGTTTTCCTTGTTCAAAAAGAAAATTGGGGATACGGAGTACGGAATTGGTTGGTTGCCTTTGGGCGGTTATGTAAAGATAGCCGGGATGATCGATGAGAGTATGGATACCGAGCAAATGAAACAGGAGCCGCAACCATGGGAATTCCGATCCAAGCCGGCTTGGCAACGTCTTATTATTATGACCGGTGGGGTAATTGTCAACTTTTTATTGGCATGGGTTATTTATACCATGTTGTTGTTTAGTAATGGCGATACCTATATTCCTTCGGACAGCCTAAAATATGGTATTGTAGTAGATTCCATTGGCGAACAGTTGGGATTAAAGACTGGGGATCAAATTTTAATGGTAGACGATAAGAAGACCAGAAAATTTAACGAGGCGGTTCTGGATATTATTCTTGGAGACGAGGTGACTGTGAATAGGGATGGACGGGAAATTACAGTTCCTTTATCAGATGAAGGCAAGGAGACCGTTTTTGCTACTCAAGGTAAAAATTTCTTGGGATATAGGTCCAAGGCTATCATTGCCAAGGTACAGCCCAATTCGGTAGCCGAAAAGGCAGGTTTAATGCCAGGTGATGAAATTAAAGGGGTCAATGGCGTTGATACCCAATATTGGGATGAATTTAGAAGTAAAATTGGTGCTTCGGCCAATCAAGAATTAGACATCAGCGTGTTGAGGAACGGTACTACCAAACATTTGGGATTGACTGTTCCCGATGAAGGAATAATAGGGATAGAGTTAGACTTGACCGATCTTAGGGTTACCGATAATTACAGTTTTCTTGAAGCTATCCCGGCAGGTTATAAACGTACCATTCAGGTGTTGACCGATCAGATACGACAGTTCAAGGTAATCTTTAATACCAAGACTGGAGCCTATAAACAAGTTAAGGGTCCTATAGGAATTGTGGAATTGATGTCGCCCACCTGGGATTGGGTATACTTCTTGAATTTTATGGCCATGTTCTCGGTTTGGTTGGCATTTTTGAATATTCTTCCTATACCTGCTTTGGATGGCGGCCATGTAATGTTTTTGTTGTACGAGATGATTTCTGGCAGAAAGCCTAGTGAAAAGGTACTTGAAACAGGCCAAATAATTGGTTTTGTTATACTTATGGGGCTTATGGCAGTGGTATTTGGAAACGATATCTGGAATATCATCAAGAAGTTTTTATAGGGGAAATAAATATTTTTAAAATTTAGGTGCAAAACAGCCATTTTTGTTTGGCGTATTTGAAAAAACATTTATATTTGCACCCGCTTAGGCGATAAAAATACACTCCTCCTTAGCTCAGCTGGTTAGAGCATCTGACTGTTAATCAGAGGGTCCTTGGTTCGAGCCCAAGAGGGGGAGCTTTTTATAGAAATCCAATCTATTTGTTTAGGTTGGATTTTTTGTTTTACCCCTTTGTTTACGGGATTTTACAAAGGAATACCCAAATCCTATATACTTTTACGAAGATTGGTTTAGGGAGCAAATTCACCCCTACAAAAGGTACACTATTCGGTACCCTATTAAAATCTCCAGGTATCCCATTGCACCTCCGGATTGTTTACCCCATTGTTTAACTTAAACTATAGGGAATGAATCAGGAAAGTGTAAAGATCCTGTTCTTCATGAACAGATCCAAGGAAAATTCAAAGGGTGTATGTCCTTTATATTGTCGAATTACCTACTCAGGCAAACGTAAACAGTTCTCTACGGGCATATTTGTTGACCCTGGGCACTGGAGTGCTAAGAAGCAGCTTGTCATTACAGAAGCCCCTACAGCCAGAAACCTTAATGGACATTTGGCGGTAATCCGGCAGAAGCTACAGTTAGCATTCCTGGCATTAGATCTTGAGGGTACGCCATTCGATGTTGGGGATATCACCGCCAAGTATTTCGGCAAGAAAGTTCGGAAGGAAGTCACTTTGGTCCAGTATTTCAGGGATTACCTCACCCGCCAGTCGAAGCTCATAGGGAAGGATATAAAGGTGTCGACCTGGAAGAAGTTCGAATATGTGTGCAACGATGTAGAGTCATTTTTATGGTACAAGTATAAGGTCAGGGACATTCCTATTCGGAAGCTGAAAGAGCAATTTTTAGAGGATTTCCAGTACTATTTAAAGACGGAAAAGGAACAAAAGCAGGTAACGGTAAACAAGGCGATACAGCGCCTTAGAAAGCCTGTTAAGGTAGCTGTGGGAGAAGGATATTTGGAGTCGGACCCGTTTACCCGTCATAAGCCAGGTAGGGTAAACAAAGTGGTAGTCTTCCTGACTAAGGAGGAACTTGAAATTTTGGAGATACATGAATTTACCCAGACAAGATTGCAATTGGTAAAGGATCTCTTCATCTTTTGCTGCTATACGGGACTAGCGTACCGTGAAATGTCCGATTTAAAAAAAGTCCATATTATAAAAGGCTTCGATGGCAATGACTGGATAATGATGAAAAGGGAGAAAACCGGTAAGGATATAGCAGTACCTCTTTTGCCTAGGGCTATATCCATTATCGAGAAGTATAAAGCCAATGGAGACCACGTACTACCGAAATTCAGTAATCAAAAGATAAATTCCTATTTGAAGGAGATAGCCGACATTGTAGGCTTTAAAAAGACTATAAGCCACCATACTGCCAGAAAGACCTTTGCATCCACTGTACTGCTCTATAACGACGTTCCCATGGAAATAGTAAGTGAGTTACTGGGGCATTCCAGTCTCAAGATTACGCAGGAGTATTATGGAAAAGTAGTTCGTAGGAGAGTGAGCGAAGAAATGGAGAGGTTGAAGAAGAGCAATAGCTTTAAGGAACTGGAATAGAGCTTTTCATTGGAGGTATTTTTGCCACATGTTTTTGAATCACATTGCGTAAATCACAAGTAAAATTATGGCAGCGAAAAAGGCAACTAGGCAAGTTATAAAGGTCCATAATATAAGTCTGTAATAAATTTTCCCAGTATGGAATTCTATTCCTTTCTTCTTCTGAGGGCGTTGTTCTTTTGCTTTATTTTGAATTTTCTTGCCTAGAATGTAATAGTCAACTGTTAATATGGAAATACAGACTACTCCACTCAAAATTGACAATAGTAACATACAAAGTAGTACGCGATAAAGGAAAATATCGTGTGGTTGTGGATCTGATAAAGTCGCAAGAACTACTACGAATGAAGAGCCTAAAAGAATAATTTGATTTATGGTCTGTGGAAGGATTCTATTTGTTACTTCGTTTTGGATTAAAATTCCTTTTTCAAGAAGTTTTTGTCGTCTTTTTTTACTCATAATTTAGTAGGCACAATTGAGGTTACTATAAATCTGTAGTAACGGTTTGGTTCGCTTAATGTTCCGAAGGTCATTGCCGTTTTGGCGATGTGTGTGCCCTGCATGGGCATCTTTTGCCAAATCTAAGATATACTATTAATGTAGGGGGTGCAAGTCTATTATGGGCAGGGATAATACCTTGAACCATTAGTAAGCTGTAAGCTCGCCTTTCGTTAAATATGGGGCAGACGAAGGAAGCAGGCTAAGAAACTCGATACTGACGCACAGGATCCAGTTTGGTAAACAGCTCTGGATTTTCAATAATCAACGGACGCCTTATTTGCAATATAGTGTAGAGGATGTTATCATTCTATTTCTACCGGAACTGTACCATAGGTAGAATAACCACCTACTTCCTCTATGTTTACATCCATTACACTATTTGAACTAAAGGATTTTATGTTTACATCTATGGAACCATCCTCGTTAAATGGTACAAGCCCATAGTTCATATTTGGTTTAAATATTTCATTATTTGAAGGCTTATTGGCATATGCTTTTGGAATAATGTCCAAGTTCTTCACCGTTAAAATTGTGAGATTAACTGCAATTACAGCTAATACGACTTTTGTGAATTTGTCTGTTTTCATGATTATAATTTTATTAGGTTTAACTTTTTAAAAAACTGGCAACAATGGGATAAAGTTATTAACCATATTCCCTTTCTATCTACTAAAATAGATTATTTAGATTACTCCACATAGTGGTTCGTGTAGATGGAATAAATAGTACTAAGTCTTTTAAGGTGTACCTCGTAGTGAGTCACAGTGACATTTGAGGCGGGTTACAATTGGTGATGATATACTACGCCCCCTACAAGGATAACTTTATGCTATGGCGCATCTAAAGCGGGTATGAAGTATGCCGGTATGCTTTTCTTGTCCTATTTTTTTAATGAACGATAAGGCGTTTTAATGAAGGGAAAGGGGGCGAATTTAAATGTCTCCATTGCTTTCGGTAATATCATCCAAGTTCAGCCAACCTACAGGCTGTAAAGTATAATGTCCTCGTCTTTATCTTCGTGTGGGGTCGTCCAGCCTGGATTGAAGAAAACAAGCCCTTCAAAGCCTTCTATGGGGGTCATATGCGACCTTTGGCAGAATGCCAATAGTTTAAGTTTGGATTTTTCGTAATCCCTATCAAGGGATTTCAGGTTTAGTTTTTCGTTCCACTCCTTTTGCCGATCCCTTGAGGGTTGGAACTGCAAAGGTTCAGCCTCCATTACGACCAATCGACAGTTTCCACCGTGGCGTAGAAATAAGTCCTCAAGAACTAAAGTACCGATACCCTTGCCCCTATACTTCTCACAGATTTCCAGTTGATCAATAATAACGAGCTCATGACCTATAAAGTTAAAATTGTAGTGCTCAAGAATACTTTCCTTTAGGTCGTCGTTGTCAAAATCCAGGATTCTAGAGGCAATGCTTTCCTCAAAATATTCGGGTCCAAATGCCTCCTTATAGGTACTTGCAGTTCCTGGTAGCCTGCTCAGATGGACAATTCTAAAGGATAGCTGTCCAATCTTCTCCAAATTGTCGTTATCATCCTCAGTGTATATATTCGCAAAATAGTCGGAGATATACTCGTCTAGGTTGCGCAAGTCTTCTAAATACGACCTTAGAGTATACTCTACGCATAAGCTGTATTCGTTCATTATTTTATATATTTTATGGTTGGTAAAAGGTAAGATATTTTACTTATAAAACCGCCTTACAAAGTTTTGTTTAGTGCTAATAAACAGTGGGTTGGGTTCGGTTTTCCTAATTTTATTCTGTATATCGAATTTATTACAATGTGCACCTTCCAATTCTGGGATTCTCTTAGGTCATTTATTTCATTTTAAGGGTTCTGTCTGGCGATTTTATCGAGTTCTATATTCTCTGCCATGGATGTCCTTTATCTCTGCACTAGGGGTGTTATTATGCCTCTACTATGAAAATAATGGGGACTGATCGCCATGGAAACTAGTTTGGATTAAGGATTTGTCCTGACCTCTTTCCCGTAGGGGTAGGTTTCAATCTTGCTTGCCAAAAAAATTATAGGAAAAAAATTTTGGACCGGCAATGTGCGAACACTGACCTGCCAGTTAAAGACTCCCCCCGTCATGGGTTGGGTTCAAACCACCCCCAAGACTTCTAATAGGAAAGAGAAGGTAATATCCTTATAATTGTTAAATTGGGCTTCGTAGAACATGTCTTCGACAGTATGACCTTGACCAAAACCGATTTCCTTCTCTATAGTAAGTGTCCTGAAGCTCTGTGGCTTTTAAAAAATAGACCGAATGATTATCCCCAGGATACGGAATCGTTATTCAGGGATAAGCTCGTCCAGGAAGGGTATGAGGTCGAGGAATATGCAAGGAGGCTTTTTGTGGATGGCTCTTTTCTGCCGTCCAATGGTTCGATCAGTGATACTTCGAAAATGATCAACACGGGAGCTGCCTGTATCTTTCAGGCTTCCTTTATTACTACTAACCATGTGTTTGCCAGATTGGATGTTATAGAGAGGAACAATGACGGAACTTGGAATATATATGAGGTAAAATCCACCACAGGTATTAAAACTGATAAAGGTCACAACCATTACAAAGATCTGGGGTTTCAGAAGTACGTAATGGAACGTTGTGGATTTAAGGTGTCCAAAGCGTCGATAGTCCACTTGAATGGGACATATGTTAAAGATGGGGAAGTTGTGCCCGGAGAACTCGTGATAATAAAGGACGTGACGGAAGAAATAGTAAAAATTGAAGGCACTATAGCCAAAGAAATAGAAGATGCGGTAGAGTGGATAAAACAGGGTGATATTCCAACAAATGTATGTTCATGTATAAGAGAGACAAGTTCCAATCATTGTGACGCCTTTGAATTCTTCAATTCAAGTATACCGCCCAATCCAATTTATAATCTTGGTAACATTAGGAAAAATAAAATTGAAGCTCTGTTAGACCGGGATGTAGTGGCTATGGTCGATATTCCTGATGACTTTCCCCTAAGTACAAGGCAGCAACTTCAGGTTCGATCTCTAAGGCTAGGGGAGGCGATAGTTGATAAAAAAAGTATCAAACGGATATTGGGGCAACTACGGTTTCCCTTGCATTTTATTGATTATGAAACCTACGCCAGCGCAGTGCCCAAACTGGACGGTATTAAGCCACATCAACATGTACCCTTTCAGGTGTCCATACATACCATGAATGTACATGGTGCATTAATTCATAAGGAATTTCTGGCGGACGATCTGGTAGTCCCAAAAGCTTTGGTAGAATTTATACAGCGAAGTACGGGAAGGACAGGAACCTTTGTCTCTTGGCATGCAAGCTTTGAGAAGAGCCGGAATACAGAAATGATGTTACAGATCCCAGAGCAAGAAGATTTTCTTAAATACATGAACGACAATATGTTCGACCTCGAAGATATCTTTAAAAATTACTACATGGACTATCGTTTTAATGGATCTACCTCCATTAAGAAAGTTTTACCCGTAGTGGTGCCTCAATTCTCCTATGACCACTTGAATATACAAGATGGGACAATGGCACTAGATACCTGGGGTAGAATGGTGATGGATGATAATTTTGATGGAGACATAGCCCAAACCAAAAAAGACCTCCTAAAGTACTGTGAAATGGATACCTTGGCTATGGTAGAGATATACAAAAGGCTAATACAGCTATAGAAGTGGTTGTTAATAGAATTTTTTATTTAGTTTTTTTTACGGGATATCTGGAATATTCTTTTCCATAAAATTCCTTGATTTTTTTTGGTCTGTTTCCACAGAATACCTTGTGAGGATTTACCCAGTAAATATTTCTTCGCTTTCCTTTTTTTGCTATTATATCTAAGCTAACTAATTTCTCTCTCGAATTGCGAAAGGTTGTTGAACTCTTGATGTTTAATATATTCATCATTGTATCCGGCTTCAGTTCCAAATAGTCTCCGTTAGTTCGAAGGTGAAAACAGATATAAATAAACATTTTTAATTCTGTCCCTGATAAATCAAATAATTGGTCTTCAAACCCTTTTATATTATATATCTTGGTGGCGAAAGATTGATCGGCTATATACTTTTGGGGGACCGTGATCAATTCGTCCTCTTTCGAATAAAAAGTTTTATTCTCCCTTTGATTGACAATCAAAATTGGATTATTTATTAAAAAAGGGTTGACCTCACTTCTTTTTTTCTCTTCACTCATAAATTTCTCTTAGAATGTGTCGCAATTAGAGTACTATTATTTTATTAAGGATTTTACAATTTAATATGTCAATTAATTGGCGTTTTTGATTAAATTCTCATTGTTTTAGTGTGATAAGTGTCATTTTCGTCGATTATATGTTATTGATAACGAGTAATTTATAATAAAAAGTATATGTACATTTACATAGTAAATGTATACTACAAATAATAAATCACCATATAATGCCTCGTTTTAAGAGATTTTGAACAATCTTTTTACTATAATTATTGCAACCTTAGGCAACCTCCCGGAGGTAATATCCACGCCTATTTTGTTCATAAAGGAAGCAAATTTATTAAAGTATCTGGTGTTAAACAAAATTCAGGAAAGCTTAATTGGTGTTAATTCTGACTTCTGTCCAATATATCTTTTTGTTCAAAAATTAGTATGTTTATTGTTCCAATCCTTCTAGGAAAGGATAAGGCATTTTCTATCTTTACCAATCTACACTAGATAAATTATGGCAATAAAGAAATCAGACCTCTACAGCTCCCTATGGGCTAGCTGCGATGAATTAAGAGGGGGCATGGACGCCTCTCAGTATAAAGATTACGTCCTAACCTTGCTATTTGTCAAGTATGTGTCCGACAAGTACGCCAACAAGACCGATAGCCTTATAGAAGTGCCTAAAGGTGCTTCTTTTGACGATATGGTGGCTCTTAAGGGTCAGGACGACATAGGAGACCGTATCAATAAGGAAATCCTTCGTCCGCTCTTCGCTGCCAACGGTTTGGAAGGTACCATGGAATTGGTAGATTTCAATGATGATGATAAACTGGGGACCGGCAAGGAACGTGTGGATACCCTATCCAAGCTTATCGCCATCTTTGAGAACCCTGCTCTGAACTTTAAAAATAACAGGGCGGAGGATGATGACGTATTAGGGGACGCCTATGAATTTTTGATGCGCCACTTCGCTACCGAATCCGGAAAGAGCAAGGGGCAGTTCTACACCCCTGCTGAGGTATCCAGGGTACTGGCTAAGATTATAGACGTAAACAAGGCGGACAAGCCTTCTTTTACGGTATATGATCCCACATGTGGATCCGGATCCTTATTGCTAAAAGTAGCCGATGAAGCCCCTCATGGACTTACCATTTATGGGCAGGAAAAGGATATCGCTACTAAAGGACTCGCCATAATGAACATGTGGCTGCACGGATATCCGGAAGCGGAAATTTATGGCAAGAATACTATTGCCAGTCCACAGACCTTGGAAAGTGATGGCAGTCTAAAAAGGTTCGATTTTGTGGTAGCCAATCCTCCTTTCTCTGTAAAGAACTGGAGTAGTGGTATAGACCCTGTAAACGACGAATACAACCGTTTTAGGGGTTACGGTATCCCTCCAGAGAAAAATGGCGACTATGCCTTCCTAATGCATATTGTAGCCTCCCTGAAGAGTACTGGTAAAGGTGCTATTATACTACCCCATGGGGTATTGTTCCGTGGCAATGCGGAAGGGGAGATTCGTAAGAACCTCATTGAACGTAAAATTATTAAGGGAATTATAGGTTTGCCGGCGAACCTTTTCTATGGTACCGGTATCCCGGCATGCATTATCGTTATAGACAAGGAGAGTGCCGAAGAACGTAAAGGCGTTTTTATGATAGATGCCTCTAAGGGCTATACCAAAGATGGCAATAAGAACCGTTTACGGGAGCAGGACCTCCATAAAATAGTGGATGTGTTCAATAACCAACAAAGGGTGAATAAGTATTCTCAGATGGTATCTTGGGAGGATATTAAGATGAACGAGTACAACCTAAATATTCCCCGCTACATTGACACTCAAGAGCCCGAGGATATACAGGATTTGGATGCCCATTTAAACGGGGGTATTCCAAACCGTGACATTGACAACCTTCAGAGCTACTGGGATGCCTTCCCTACCTTGAGGTCCGATCTTTTTGCCCCCCTACGCGATGGTTATAGTGAACTTAGGGTAGCTTCGTCAGCGATTAAAGACACCATCTTTGCCCATCCAGAGTTCGAGGGCTTTCAGCAACAAATGCAGGAGGTGTTCGCTGAATTTAAAGAGAAAAATTACCAAATTCTTACCGGAATCAACCCTGAGACCTCCCCCAAAAAGTTTATCCGGGTGGTAGCCGAATCACTTTTGGAAACCTATACCAATAAACCTTTGGTGTCGCGTTACGAGGTATATCAGCATCTTTTAAATTATTGGAACAACACTATGAAAGATGACGTCTATCTGTTGATAGAGGACGGCTGGGTAGCAAAGGTAGATCGCATTGTAGAAAAGAATAAACGGGGTAAGGAGATAGATAAGGGATGGACCTGCGAGTTGTTGCCCAAGGGGTATGTAATAAGAGAATACTTAGGAGAAGAAGCTAAAGTACTTAAGGAGAAAGAGGTGGAATTGGAAGCCCTGCAAGGAGCCATTTTGGAAGTGGAAGAGGAACATGGGGTAGAGGGAGGTTTATTGGAAGGAGCTACCAATGACAAGGGTAAGATATCCAAAACTACCCTCTCTAAATACATCAAGGAAATTAAAGGGGATGCCTCCGAAAAGGAAGCCTATGCAGTAGCACAGGAACTATTAAGGAATTTTAATAGGGAAGCTGCCTTGAAAAAGGGGATTAGGGATCAGGAGGACAGCTTGGATAGCTTATGTCTACAACAATATAGTAAACTTACAGAAGTAGACGTAAAGAGACTGGTCATTGGGGAAAAGTGGCTTAAGACTATTAAAGGGGATATAGACAATGAGGTGGCTGCCATCACACAGCGTTTATCTTCCCGTATCAAAGAACTTTCGGAACGCTATGAACGTACTTTGGGGTCCATCTCTGAAGGGGTAAACAAAGGAGAGGCACAAGTGAAGTTGCATCTTGAAAATATGGGATTCGTATGGAGTTAGTGGAAACCAAATTTAATCGTACAGAATTTGGAGAAATACCAGTAGATTGGGTAGAATTAAACTTGGGGGCATCATCGGTTCTTAAGGCAAGAATTGGATGGCAAGGGCTTACCACAAAGGAATATTTGCTTAGTGGAGAGTATTATTTAATAACTGGAACGGATTTTAAAGATGGATATATTGATTGGGATAATTGTGTTTATGTTGAGAAGTTAAGATATGATCAGGACAAGAATATTCAAATAAAAGTTGGAGATGTACTAGTTACAAAAGATGGAACAATTGGTAAAATTGCATTTATTGATAAGGTTTTAAAGCCTACTACGCTTAATAGTGGTGTTTTCGTTGTTAGACCAATTCAGAACGCATACTTTTCTCGATATTTTTATTATGTATTAATGTCGGATCATTTTAAGGAGTTTTTGAGAAAACTGACTGCTGGCTCTACGATTTCTCATTTGTATCAGAAGGATTTTATCCGTTATAACCTCCCCCTCCCCCCAACCCTCCACGAACAAAAAGCCATAGCCAATGCACTCTCGGACGTAGATACCTTAATAGCGGAGCTAGATTCACTTATCGAAAAGAAAATAGCTATAAAGAAAGGAGCTATGCAGCAGTTGTTGACACCACCCCACAAAGGTGGTAAACGCTTGCCTGGCTTTCAAGGGGAGTGGGAATTGAAAACAATTGAAGAGATAGCAGACTGTTTGGATTTTCTTCGGGTTCCACTTAATGGTGAGCAACGTGAAAAAATGAAAGGAGATATTCCTTATTGTGGTGCCAATGGCATTGTTGATTATGTGGACGATTATGTAATTGATGATGATATAATTTTGATGGCGGAAGATGGAGGTTATTTTGATGAATATAAAGATAGACCTATTGCTTATAGGATTATTGGAAAGTGTTGGGTTAATAATCATGCTCATATATTAAAAGCTAAGCCAAATTATAATCAAGACTATTTATTTTATTCTTTGGTACATAAAAATATTCTCGATTACATCAATGGGGGTACCAGGGCTAAATTGAATAAAGGCGAAATGAACAAGATTGAAGTTTGGATCCCTAATTCAAAAACTGAGCAAGAACAAATTTCGATCATACTTAATGGCATGGATATCGAATTGGTATCTCTACTAGATGGCGTTATAAAATATCAAGAAATAAAACAGGGTATGATGCAGGAGTTGTTAACAGGGAAAACGAGGTTGGTGTAGGTATGGATGTTTCTATTATTACCACGGCTATTTTAGGAGGTTCAGGGATATTGATAACCTTTTTTTACAATCGACACAATCGTAGATTGGCTCATGATAAAATGGAAAAGGACCTTTTTACGGAATGTAATAGACGTTATGATGCCTTAAACGAATACCTAGAGGAAATTGTGAAATTTCAAAATATCGAGGAACTAAATAATTACACTGGGGAGGTCAACTTACGTTATAAACTGAATGATTACTTTAATTTATGTGCTGAGGAGTATTATTGGTACAAAAAGAAGAGGATCGATAATAAAATATGGGAAAGCTGGGAGGAAGGGATGAATAGCTGGTACAATAACCACACCATTATAAGGGAAGTTTGGGATCTTGAATTGAAAAATTACGGTCACAAGACTTTTTATATGAACAATGGGGATTCATTTTTTCGGAGGAAACATTGAATTTTTAAATTGTATAAGTATATAGTATGACAATAGAAGAGCAGGCAGCCAAAATTTTACAAACCGTAAAGGATTATCTCAGTACTTCCACGGAGGAAAAAGTGCCTGCCAAGGATCTAATGCCCCTGTTTATAAAAAAAGGTATTTTTCCCAAGGACCACAGAAACGGTCTTCCAATCAGGGAAATATTGAGAAAGCTGGACCGGAGCCATCAACTTCATCTTATACCTTACGTATACCCCGAACGGAAGGCAAAGAATACTAACTGGTTTTTTGCAAAGGTGGGCTATATGCCATCTTCCCCTACACCAAAGAAGGAAAATTCAATTCCTAAGCCCTCAAACAGAGCCGATAGCGACGAGAAATATGTGATCGATCTTTGTGATAAGGTACTGTCAAAAAAAGCCTCTAGGCAGCATACCTTTAATTTTCTTTTTGGGGATATAGACAGTAGGGGACAAAAACGAAAATTACCAGTAGATGCCTATTATCCTGATTTAAATATGGTAATCGAGTACAGGGAACAGCAGCATTCAGAATCTGTACCACATTTTGATAAGCCTACGGTTAGGACCATAAGCGGGGTAAACCGTGGAGAACAACGTAAAATTTATGACCAACGCAGGCGTGACGTACTGGAAGAACATAAAATTAAGCTTATAGAGATCGAATATTCGGATTTTGAATACAATGGTCGCAAGAAGATTGTTCGTGACCTGGAAAGGGATCTATCCATATTACAAAGAATTCTAAAGAACTATATTTAGTACCATGAAAAGATACGTTCGTGTAATGCTGGGACCAAAGAGCATCCATGCCCAGGAATGTCATAAGGGTAATTTTGTTGGAGCGGATTTTGATATACGTGAGGATCTAAGCAAAAACCTACCGGAGAACTGGCGAGATTTCAATGCCAAATACCGACAGGTATGGTTGGAAAGTAATCCTGGTAAAAGCAAAGTGGCAGCAGGACTTGCCTGTGGTATGCTTTGGACGATCTCCAAGGGGTTAAACGTAGGGGATATAGTTTTGTGCCCTGACGGTCAGGGGAAGTATCTGGTAGGGGAAATCAGTTCCAATTATTATTATGAGCCCAATGGTATTTTACCACATAGGAGGGAGGTAAAATGGTTCAATGGAGCTATAGACAGGGCAGATATGTCCCCAGAACTACGAAATTCCAGCGGTTCTATAGGTACTACCTCCGACATCACTCGATATGCCAAGGAGATAGAGCTGCTTATAGGCAATGATCGTCCTGCAGTAATTATTTCCAATGATCCTGATATAGAGGACCCGTCAGTATTTGCACTGGAAAGGCATTTGGAGGATTTTTTGGTGCAGAACTGGAGGCATACCAAACTCGGTAAAGAATACGAAATCTTTAAGGACAACGGCGATATAGTGGGGCAACAATACCCTACGGATACAGGTCCAATAGACATTCTGGCAATCTCCAAGGACCAAAAAACACTTTTGGTAGTAGAGTTGAAAAAGGGAAGGGTAAGCGACAATGTGGTAGGACAGATCCAAAGATACATGGGGTATGTCAAAGAAGAGCTTGCGGAAGATCACCAGCAGGTAAAAGGCGTAATTATAGGGTTGGAAGAGGATCTAAAGATCAGGCGTGCACTGGCGGTTACCCATAGTATAGACTTCTATAAATATGAAGTACGATTTAAACTCATAACCACCTAAAATATGGAATACCACATCGGTAAAAAAGAACGGGTCACTCAGGACAGGGTCGTACGCCTTTTTAAAGAAGAACTTGGATATCAATATTTGGGAAACTGGGAAGACGGGCTCCGTTCCCAACCAATAGAGGAAGACTTGTTGTTGGAATACCTTTTGGACGAGAAACGAGGCTATTCCAGGACTCAAGCCACGAGAGCTATTCATAAAATGCTTCAGGCATCCACCAACCTTTCGGAGGGGCTGTATACAGCCAATAAAAAGGTATACGAGATGCTCCGTTATGGGGTGACCATTCGTGAAGAAGCAGGAAAGCCGAAGGAGACAGTTTGGTTAATAGATTGGAAAGACCCGGACAATAACAACTTCGCCGTAGCGGAAGAGGTAACCGTAAAGGGGAAAAATAGTAAGCGACCGGATGTGGTGTTGTATCTCAATGGTATTGCCGTAGGGGTTTTGGAGCTTAAACGTAGCAAGGTAGGACTTACCCAAGGTATCCGCCAGAATTTGGACAATCAGTCCGACGTGTTTATACCCAATTTCTACACTACCATGCAACTGGTCATGGCGGGAAACGATTCCCAAGGGTTGCGTTACGGTACCATTGAAACAGAAGAGAAATACTATCTTAACTGGAAAGAAGATACGGACCGGGAATATAGCTATACCTTGGACAAATACCTCTCCCTTATGTGCAATAAGGAGCGGTTGTTAGAGTTGATGCACGATTTTGTGGTGTTCGATAAAGGCATTAAGAAGTTGTGTCGTCCAAACCAATATTTTGGCATCAAGGCTGCCCAGCAACGCATCTACGACCGCGAAGGGGGTGTCCTTTGGCATACCCAGGGAAGTGGAAAGAGTCTTACCATGGTGTGGCTTGCCAAGTGGATACGTCAAAACATTACGGACAGCAGGGTACTGATAATAACGGACCGGGATGAATTGGATAGGCAGATAGAAGGTTTGTTCGTAGGGGTAGATGAGAAGATCTACCGCTCCAAAAGTGGTAGGGATCTTATAGATAGGCTTAATGTAAAGGAAGATTGGCTGCTGTGCAGTCTGGTCCATAAGTTCGGCAGAAAAAATGATGAGGGGGATTTTGATGGGTATATCGAGGAATTGAGATCCAGTCTGCCCAAGGATTTCATGGCGAAGGGTGATATTATTGTGTTTGTGGATGAATGCCACCGTACCCAATCCGGTAAGCTCCATGAAGCCATGAAGATGATTCTCCCCAA
Organism: Arenibacter sp.; assembly: GCA_040216555.1. Classification (GTDB taxonomy): domain Bacteria; phylum Bacteroidota; class Bacteroidia; order Flavobacteriales; family Flavobacteriaceae; genus Arenibacter. The sequence continues at coordinate 28,084 of JAVJOW010000032.1, read as the reverse complement.
TGCGCTCTTTATCGGGTTTACAGGGACACCGCTACTGAAGAAAGATAAACAGAAGAGTATAGAGGTGTTTGGGGGCTATATCGGGAATCCTTACAAATTTGATGAAGCCGTTAAGGATGGGGTGGTATTGGACCTCCTTTACGAAGCCAGGGATGTGGACCAGTTTGTAACGGACCAGAAGAGTATAGACGAATGGTTCGATGAGGAGACCAGGGGGCTAACGGATGTAGCCAAAGTAGATCTTAAAAAGAAATGGGTAACCATGCAATCGGTGTTGGGATCCAAATCCCGGCTCGAAAAAATAGTATACGATATTATCAAGGACTTCAGAATTAAACCCCGCCTAAGGACTGGAGAAGGTAACGCTATGTTGGTTTCCAATAGTGTTTACCAGGCATGTAGGTACTATGAACTTTTTCAGGCATGTGGGTTTAAGGAATGTGCTATTATCACTTCCTATCAGCCCCACCATGGAGACATGAAGGGAGAGACCACTGGAGAAGGTAACCCTACCGAAAGTTTAAAGAAATACGAGGTATACCAGAAGATGCTAAGGGGTAAATCTACCGAAGATTTTGAAACAGATGTAAAAGCCCAGTTCATCAAGGAGCCCGCCAGGATGAAACTACTGATCGTTGTGGACAAACTTTTGACAGGTTTTGACGCCCCTTCCGCCACCTACCTCTACATAGACAAGAATATGCAGGATCATGGCTTATTTCAGGCGATTTGCAGGGTAAACCGCGTAGCGGACGAGTCCAAGTCCTACGGATATATAGTAGATTACAAGGATTTGTTCGATAGTGTAAAGAAATCGATAAACGACTATACCTCTGGGGCATTCGACGAGTACGATGCCGATGATGTCAAGGGATTGTTGTCCGATAGGTACGAGGTAAGTAAGGAACGGCTGGAGACCGCGTTGGAGAAGGTACGTGCCCTATGTGAACCCGTATTCCCGAAAGACGATATTCACTTTATTCGGTATTTCTGCGGCAATCCGGAGAAATCTTCGGATATTAAGGATACGGAGGAAAAGAGGGTCAATCTCTATAAGGCAGTAGCCTCACTGGTCAGGGCGTACACCGATATTGCCAATGAACTTCATAAAATTGGATATTCGCCCTTGGATGCCAAAGAATTGAAAGAGGAGGTGATCTTTTATAAGGATTTGAAGGAGACCATCAAAAGGGCAAGTGGGGATTATGTAGACCTAAAGCGATTTGAGCCCGGTATGCGGTTGTTAATGGACATGTACCTGGATGCATCCAGCAGTAAGAAAATCTCGGACTTTGAAAACAGGACTTTGGTAGACATTATAGTCAATGCCATGAACGAGCCGGAGGCAGGTTATGGAAAAAAGAACGAGGCGGTCGCGGAGACTATAGAGAACAATGTCCGTAGAAAGATCGTCGAACAATTCCAGACCAACCCTAAGTATTACGAACGGATGTCCCATCTCCTTGATGAGCTTATCCAACAACGAAGAAAGGAAGCATTAGCCTATCAGGAATATCTCGCCAAGATCAAGGAATTGGCAAGTAAGATATCGCAGTCCGAAAATAACGGCGACTACCCGGAAAACTTGGACACTAAGGCTAAGCAAGCTTTATATGACAACCTGGACCAGGACGAGGTATTGGCACTAGCCTTGGACAGTGTCATTCAAAGTACTAAACTAGATGGCTGGCGAGATGGTGGTATCAAGGAAAAGAAGCTCCGCATTGCTGTTGGACGGCTTATAAAGGATGAGGAAAGGACTAAGGAACTAATGGAGATCATAAAAGCACAGGGTGAATATTAGGACAGATATAGTAGAGGTTGCAGGAAACACTATTGAGGTGGTGCGCAAGGATATAAAGAACATGCATCTAGGTGTATACCCCCCGGAAGGAAAAGTACGCCTTAGTGCCCCCCTTAGGACTGAAATGGATGTTGTCCGGATGTTCGCAATTTCAAAATTGGGCTGGATCAAGAAACAAAAAAAGCTCTTTAGGTCACAAGCTCGGGAAACTGAGCGGACCTACGTAAGCAGGGAGAGCCATTATTATCGAGGGAACCGTTACCTCCTGGATATCGTATATACCACTGGTAGGCAACATGTGGAATTGATTGGGAGCAAAACCTTGCGCATGCATGTCCGTACAGGGTCGAATAAGGAACAAAGAGCCAAGTTGATGAAGGAGTGGTATCGTACTATGCTGAAGAAGGAAATACCGACCTTACTGGAAAAATGGCAACCTGTGGTAGGGGTAGAGGTGAAGGAATGGGGGATAAAGCAGATGCGTACCAAATGGGGTACCTGTAACGCCCAGGACAGGCGCATCTGGCTAAATTTGGAGCTCGCTAAGAAGCCGATCATCTGCCTGGAGTATATATTGGTCCACGAGCTGGTACATCTTCATGAGCGGCACCATAACGATCGTTTCATAGCCCACCTTGACCGAGTGATGCCCAAATGGAGGCAACACCGTGAAGAGCTCAACAGTCTTCCCATTGTACATAATGATTGGGGGTACTAAGGGGTCTCCTACACATATTTCCTTAATTTTTGGTAAGGGATGTTCACCTGTGTGAGTGCAGGTAGCCACAGTGCAGCTTTAGAGTATAGTCCAAGGCATGAATCCGGAACTACTGATAGTAACTATATATACTTTTCTATGGGCTGATATTACGATGGCAGTAGCAAAAGGTATCAAATTTTATGGAGCATTGTACAATTATTAGCTCTAGATAGTCATGATTTCTACAAGAGAGAGGAAATATCAATAGAGATGTGTACAAGAACATTCCTGGACCGAGGGAATAGGGATCTGAAATCAGAGTATATTTATTTTATATATATTTACCATAATGCCACATAATTGGCTTTAATAGGTACACAATTCGGATGCCTATTGTAGTGGGAAGGTATTATTTAGGTTGGTTAGACTTTTTATATCCCTATAGCTCAGCTGGTTAGAGCATCTGACTGTTAATCAGAGGGTCCTTGGTTCGAGCCCAAGAGGGGCACGCAACTCGAACCCGTCTGCTATTGTATTTTCAACCGGAAACTCCCCTTCCCAAGTATTCGTTTTTTCCTTTAAAACGCATGCGTCATCACCCCAATTATAAATAGTACCGTAAGAACCTGCTCTAGATGCCAGCTCCCATTCTGCCTCTGTTGGCAAACGTCTATTTACCCATTCGCAATATGCCAATGCATCTTTATAAGATACTTGCACTACTGGGTAATTATCTTTGCCCTTAATGCTACTTTTAGGTCCGTTTGGGTGTTTCCAATCTGCACCAATCGTCCAGTTCCACCACTGCGAGAAGTCATATAAATTCGGGACTGTTGATTTCACTTTTTTAAAACGTCAATGATCCTTGTTGCAATATAGAATCATGAGGTTTTTCGGTACCTGGTGGCACTTGCTTTTTTAGTTCTTCCCAATCTATTCCCTTTTCGGCAACCGTTATATAACCTGTAGCTTACACAAATGCCGCAAATTGAGCATTTGTTACTTCTGTGGCATCCATAAAAAATCCGTCAACGGTTACATCGATTGCTGGTTTTTCATGTTGCATTGCGGTTTCATCACTGCTAACCGCTACTTGCTAAAAAGTTGCACCAGAAACCCAAACCATGCCATCGGGAGCTGATACTTCTTCTGGTTTTTTGGTTAATAAAGTATGTTCGCCTAACTGTTCAGTTTCTTCAACCTTCGCTGCAATTTTTTCTTGGGCTTTGTTTTCTTTGAGATCTGACTTACAATTTACCATTCCAAATATCAGTAAACCCAAGCCTAAAAACTGTACACTTTTATTCATGCTCTAATTATACTTTCTCTTCTTTAAATTCTACTCTAATACCGAGATTTTAACGAATAGGGCTAATTACGTATTCAAAAGAAAGGTTTTCAGGCTGAATCTGATATTTCTCCATCGGCAGTAATCCCCAGCTATTATCACCGCCAACACCCATTTGACTGTGATCAATATTGATATTAATTAAATCTCTTGTTGGTATATCGTATGTGTGCTGCTGTCTTTTCTGCATACCCTCATCAAAATCTAAATTCAACTGATGGTGCGCACTAAAAGAGAACAATTCTGGAGCCGTAATTTTAATTCCTTTTCCGTCCTTATTTTCGAATGACAAGGTTCTGATATCTGTTCTGTTCCCATTCTCTTGCGGACGAATATATTTGAAATACAAATCGGAAACATTGGCATCATACACTCCAACTAAAGCAGAGGTGTTACGATCTTGGTAGTTTTCATGCTCTCCTCTGCCATACCATTCTACTCGGTCGTAGCTATTATCAATAATTAAATTATTACCGAATCTTGGTAATATCGGTAAATCACTGCTGATACCTTTTAACTTGGTGCTCACTAATATTTCACCCTTGGTATTAATGGTATAGGTTACATTTACCTGACCGTTTACAGAAGGTAATTCATAATCTGCACTTAGCTTTAAATCTTTTCTGATTTTAAACGGATTAGCAGTTAGCTTTACAGCATCTATAATTTTCTTCCCTTCATTTGAGTTCACTTCTAAACTCATTATATTTTGTGTATCGGTGGCTTCTTTCCATTTCTTTAAAAGATTAGGCATATTGTAACCATAATCATTATCGTTTGGAGCTCTCCAGAAATTTACGGTCGGTCCTTTTTGTAACAGATTCCCTTGTCCGTAATCTATAGATGATAATGTACCGTTTTTACTATTGAAACCGATTTCAAATCCGTCACCTTTTACAATAATGGTTTCATCAATTTTAGTCACCTTCAAGCCTTCGATATTCTCTTCAAAAACAGATGGATTAAATTCTGTCAATTGAAACTGCTCGTATGCTAATAAATAATGCTCTGGTATTAATGGACCATCTTTCTTTGTAGTCATGTAAACATTCAAATGATATTCAGAACCTGCATTTGTTAATTCTGGGAGGTCTATTTGAATTTCTTTAGTTTCATACGGAGCAATAGTTACATCTGCTAAATTCCCTTTCCCTACTTCTACTCCATTTTCTAACAATCTCCATGAAAAAGCATATTCAGATAAGTTGGTGAAATCATATATGTTCTTTAAACTGATTTTTCCAGATTTCGGATTTTCAGCCTTAAACTTCACATATTGATACACTTTCTTCACTTCATATAAAGCCGGATGCGCCGAACGATCAGGATCTACCAATCCGTTCAAGCAGAAGTTATTATCATTCTGTAATTCTGATCCGCCTAAATCGCCACCAAAGGCATAAAACTCAACACCATTTTCATTGGTCGCTTTTAAACCTTGGTCTACCCAATCCCAAATAAAGCCACCTTGTAATACATCGTACTTCTCAATAACATCCCAATAATCTTGAAGGTTACCGACGCTGTTCCCCATTGCATGTGCATATTCACACTGAATCAATGGTCTTTTTGGGTCATTCTCTGCATAGGCAATAGTCTGGTCAATTCTTGCATACATAGGTGCCTGTATATCTGTATTCGAAAAATTAGTTGCTCCTTCATACTGTACAGGTCTGGTAGTATCATGTGCCTTTAGCCAGTCATATGTATCAAAAAGATTTTGACCATTACCGGCTTCATTTCCTAATGACCAAGTTACGATCGAAGTATAATTTTTATCACGCTCGAACATTCTTATAGTTCTGTCTAAATGCATTTCTCTCCACTCTGGGCGATATGCAGGGTGAATGGCAATTGCCTCTTCATCACCGTCTAAACCCTGGTTGGTGGCTCCCATACCATGAATTTCAATGTTGGCTTCATCAACTACATAAAAGCCGTACTTATCTGCCATTCTATAGAAAAACTCATTTTTAGGGTAGTGACTACAACGAATTGAATTGATATTGTTTTGCTTCATTACCTGCATATCTTTCAAGGTAACTTCTTCGCTAATGACATGACCGGTTACTTCGTCATGATCATGAAGGTTTACCCCTTTTATTAATACGGGCATACCGTTTACTAAAAACTGATTGTTCTTAATTTCAATTTTTCTGAAACCTATTTTAGAACTTATAGCTTCGGTAGTATTTCCTTTTTTATCCTTGAACGTAAAAAGCAGGGTGTATAGATTCGGCTTTTCAGCATTCCATGTTTTTACATTGGGAATTTCTTGAGCGAATTTTACCGTAGCTGTGCCTTCAACAACATCTATTTTCTCGTCAACTTTAAATATTTCTTTAGCACCATCTAATAAGGTAACTTCTATTTGAGCACCTTTTTGCTTCTTGCCTGTATTTTCTAGTTTTAATTTTAAACTGAATTTACCATTGGTATATGTATCATCTAAATCTGCCACCACCGTATAATCTTTTATGGTCACTTTATTGGTTGCATATAAATACACATCTCTGTCTATACCGCTTAAACGCCAAAAATCTTGATCTTCTAAATAGCTGGCATCTGACCAACGTAATACCTGCACCGATAAATCATTTTTGCCTTCTTTCAGGTATTTCGAAATATTGAATTCTGCGGGCGTTTTACTGCCTTCGCTATACCCGACCATTTGTCCGTTTACGTATACATACATGGCACCACTGACACCGCCAAAATGCAAATACACTTCTTTACCATCCCAGTTTATTGGGGTTTCAAAATTGCGCTTATAGCTACCTACGGAGTTGATATTGTGAGGAATAAATGGCGGATTCTTAGGAAAAGGATATACTACATTTGTATAAATAGGTGTACCATGACCTTTTAGCTCCCAGTTAGATGGCACGGTAATTTTATCCCAGCCTGATGTATCGAAACCTGTATTGAAAAAAGTAGTTGGTCGTTCTGGTACACTTGCCGCATAGTTAAAATCCCATTCACCATTTAAAGACTGATAGTATGATGAATTTTCCCAACTTTCATTTGCTAAAGCCAGCTTTGCGTTTTCATAACGATATAAAGATGCTGTTGGATCTTCTCGATTAATTTGAAAAATTTCAGGATTTTCCCACTCCGGATTTTCCCATTTTGGTGCTTGTGCGTAACCTAATACCGTGAATAAAAAGAAGCCAGTCAGGCAAATTTTAATACTGTTTTTCATGTTCAAGTAGTTCTATATTGGTAATTCTTTACTAACACGAAATCCTTCTTAATAATAATGATTTCGCATTTCGGATGATATAACTTATGGAAATTCACATTTTAGCAACTAAATATTTCAGATACTACCAAATATTCCATCCTTGCAAAATACAATTAAAGTAGCGAATTTGAAAAGTTAAATGTGTTGTAGACCATATAAAATCATGAACCAGTAGGTACCATAATCCTAATCACTTAATAATCGGTTTTCTAACAGCGGAATTTGAAAACGCTCGGCCTCTGGTTTGGTGTCTTCTTTTTTGAATATTGCTGCCGCCTATTCTAAAATCTCAGGGTGATCCGAAGCTATATTGTTCTTTTCCGTAGGATCGTTCTTTAAATTATATAGATCTAAGGTTGGGGGCTCGTTAAGTTGGCAAGTTGTCAAATATTGGAATATAAGCTGTAACTGTCCTTGGTTCGAGCCTAAGAGGGGAGCAATATTCATGAAAAGCCACTCAAACGAGTGGTTTTTTTCATTTTGAAAATCTTGGGCGAGAAGCCTGTGCCGAGCGCCAGCCTAGGTAAGCCCAAGAGGAGGAGCAAAAACGGAAATCCAACTTACGAAAATAGGTTGGATTTTTTTGGTCATTTGTTTATAGGGCTTTGCAAGTGTACACCAGGCTGAAAAAACTTGCTTTACACGCTTTTGAGGGTGGAGGATTTTCCGAGTAACACTGCCCCGATCAATTAATTAAGCACGTTGTTGACTGTTCGTTTTTTATAAACATAACATGTAAGCAGTAAGAGCATTTTTTTCTTCTTTTGATAGTTTTAATTCTAAAACTAAATTGAAAAATTCTACTGTATCATCTAATGTTGGAAGTCTATCATCATGTAAATAAGGAGGAGAATCTTTAATACCTCTTAATGGGAACGTTTTTATAGGACCTTCAGGTCTTCCACTGTAAAATCTTTCAACTTTCAAATCATGCATATAATCATCTACAAATGCTGGTCCACTATGACAGGCCGCACATTTTGCTTTACCATTGAAAAGTTTTTCTCCCCATAGTTCCTGTTTAGTGGATTTTTCAGGAATCAATTTATTCATGGCGTCTAATTTGAGAGCAGGTGGGAAATCTAGCATTGCATTAAAATCCCCCATTCTATTTGAAACGGATTTTTGATGAGCTCTGGGTCCAATGTGCTGCATCATTCCAGGATCTCCATCAAAGTATTCTTCAATTTCTGCAAAGTGATCCATACTTCTAATAGATCGTTTCGAAGCTAATAGCATTAGATTGTAATTTCCTCTCATTGAAGGTGTGCCAACACGAAGTCTCGCTAAATGCGGTCTGCTATCCGGAGCTAATTCAAAAGCACCATTAGTATGGCCATTAACATGACAAGAAAAGCAAGAAACACCTGCACTTGGTTCAGCTGTTACCCTGTGGGTTGTTTGATTGAACCAGGTAGTAGGTGTAGGTCTTAATAGTTCTTTCAACCCTTCCATTTGCTCAGGAGTAAGCAGTCCATTAAAAATTTCGTAGTAATTAGCAAAAGTAACTTCTTTGCCTTTTGTTACATCACCTAATTCTTTATGAGTGGTTAAAAACATAGGTGCTGGAAATTCTGGTAAATAATTATCAGGGTAATCATGATCCACATCAATCCTTAGGTGCTCAGGATGCACTTTATTCCAACTGTCTGGGAAAACCATATGTGCAGTTGAAGCCAATGGATGGGCAAGTGGTTTAAATGGAAATAAGTCTCTTTGTTTAATTTCATCGGGTGATAATTTAGACAATTCTTCAAAAGAATTAATCCCTTTTGGCAATCTGGAAATAGGACCTTTCATTATGGGTTTTCTACCTCCGGACATAAATTGATTTTCGTATGCTTCATTATTGAAATCATAACGAGAATTCATATAGTCTCTAACATCTGCCATCAATTCTGGTTTCTGCTTTGCGTGAAATTTAATCCATTCATTCCATTCCATTGGTAGATTAGGATCCATAAATGATGAATTTCCTTTGCCCCCATATAGCCATAAATCAAAAGGGGTTCTTTCTCCTTTCTCAACTTTTGGGTAAGGTATCAATGAGTCTATATGTCCTGATCCTAATCCATAATCAGGTTCTATATAATTTTCTATTTCTGCACCGGGAGATTGCAAAAGATGTAAACCTATCTGATCAGCTACTTGAAAACCAACAAGAACTAGAGCTCCCAGAAAAATTCCTAAGACTATTCTTTTTTTCATGTTATTAAAATATCTAATTATTTACTTTTATGACGGCGGCCTACCTAGTATAAGCATAGTTTTGGATTTGGGAGAGGTTCACTGCCCAGGATCTAAATTTTACTTCGATAAATTCGAAAATACTCAATTTTAATTATTCAGCCCTATCAAACTTATATAATTTGTTTGTTGCGCAAGTTAGTAATTTTCTGATATTTGGTTTACGTTTATATTGCATATGTTGGGCAACTTGATGCATTCAAGGAAAAAAGACATATTAGAAAAAACTCTTAAACCGTTTCCATCTCAGTGGTCGGGTAGGGGACCAATTTTTACAGAAGCCTTTATTGATGTCATTTTACAATCCACTGCTCCCATCATAAAAACCGTAAGAAGCAAGATTGACTATTCCTTGGACAGTGACCAAAATGGAGAGACCAAGGTTGTCAAACATGGTACCAAAGAAATCACTAGGAAAGGGTTTGAGTAAAAACTCACAGTGAATTTTGAACTTATCAATGACAGGTGACCTCCTCCCATATTTAGGTGCCGGTCATAACTAGAGAATCAAGGCTATTGACCTTCATCTTCTATACGGGACAGTTAATAGGAGGAGATCGAATGCCACAGGTAGTTGTACCCGCTTTATAACTTTTCCCTTAGCGCCTGAGTAATTTGTACTTTATAATTGTTTAATACAGTAGGGAGGTCATGTTAATGGGGACGATTCTAAGAAAACATAGAATTTGGATACCATAAAGCACTCCAATAGTATTAGTCAGTATTGAAAAATCCAATTATTTGTCTATGAAGAGCCGACGCTACCTTACAATAATAAAAAAATACCTAGCCCCAATTTTTAATACCAGAGCTGCCGGAATCTATCTTCTACTTTTTGCTGCATCCATAGCAATTGCCACTTTTGTTGAGAACGATTTTGGAACCAGTGCGGCACAAAAGGTTATTTTCAAGTCTTGGTGGTTTGAATTGTTACTTCTTCTATTTGGGATTACCATTATCGTCAATATTTTCAAGTTTCGGATGATTCCACAAAAAAAATGGTCATTGTTGCTTTTTCATGGCGCTATTATTGTCATTTTGATCGGAGCAGGAGTTACTAGATACCTCGGTTTTGAAGGGGTTATGCACATTCGTGAAAATGGCGTTTCCAACAACTTTCTTTCTTCCAATACATTTTTAAAGTTTGATATTGGCAAGGATGGTCAAAACTATAATTTCGACGAACCGGTTCTTTTTGCTTCCTTGGGTAACAACAATTGGCATGAGTCCTATAGGATAGGCAACGATCTGGTAGAGGTCGTAGTAAAGGAGTTTATCCCCAATCCAAAACAAATTCTTGGCCAAAGCCTTGTTGGGAAACCCACCCTACAGCTTGTAATGGCAGGAGCAAATGGGCGGGAGGAGTATTTTATTGAGGCCGGACAGACCAAACGCATAAAGGGCCTTATGTTCAATTTTAAGGATACCCAAATGCCCGATGCCATTAATATTGCTTATAAAAACGATTCCGTATGGTTTGCTTCCGATAAAACATTTTTTAGAACCGTAATGGCCACCCAAAAGAAGGACACCCTATACCCTTCCTCAAATTATGGCCCGTTATTATTGCGTTCCCTGTATTCCGACGGGGTCAATAATGTGGTCTTTTCCAATTTCAATAAAAATGGAACTGTCCGTTTGGAATCTGAAGGGCCCAAAGTAAAAAATGAAAGTTTAACGGCCCTTTTAATGGATGTTTCTGTTAACGGGAATACCAAAGAAACGCTGGTATATGGGAGTAGGGGCATGACCGGTAGGCCGGGAGTACTTAATTTTGACGGTCTTGATGTATCGGTTTCCTATGGTTCCAAGGAAGTAACCGTACCCTTTTCCATAAAGCTAAATAAGTTTATTTTGGATAAATACCCCGGTACCAATAGTGCCTCTTCCTATGCCAGTGAGGTAACCTTGGTGGATGAAGGGAATAATATGAACATGAATTACCGCATCTTCATGAACAATATTTTGGATTATAAAGGATACCGATTTTTCCAGTCTTCTTTCGACAAAGATGAAAAAGGCACTTATTTGAGTGTTAATCATGATTTCTGGGGGACTTGGATCTCCTATTTTGGATATGCATTGTTGACCATAGGTATGATCTGGACATTTTTCAGTAAGAATACCCGGTTTTACCAGCTTAGCCAGAAAATCAGGAAATTGCGTGCCAAAAGTGGCACTTTCGTCTTGCTATTGTTTATGGCTACTACAGCCATGGCCCAAGAAACAAAAGGAGATGCCTATATCAATTTTGCCGTAGCTCAGGAACACGCGAATCAATTTAGCCAATTGGTAGTGCAGGATTTTAAGGGAAGGATGAAACCAATGCACACGCTCTCCCGTGAGATAATGCGCAAATTGGCACGTAAGGAAAGCATGTACGGCCTGACCGCCGACCAAATTATTTTGAGCCTTTTCATCAATAAACAGGAATGGTATGCCGTACCCCTGATTAAATTGGGCAAGCATGAAGCTATTAAAAAGAAACTAAGTGTAGGAGGCGATTATGCCTCGTACAAGGACTTTTTTGATACTAATGGGGAATACAAATTACGGGAGGAGATGCGCAGGATCTACGGGCTGGAACCCATTGATCAAGGTGTTTACGAAAAGGAACTTCTAAAAATAGATGAAAGGGTCAATATTCTAAGTATGGCTTTTTCGGGAACCTTGTTGAAAATTGTTCCCAATCCCAGTGATCCCAACAATACATGGGTTTCCAATACGGCCCATAACCACGGTGCCAACGATGGTCATAATCATGAGGAGAGTGCTGCCGATACATTTTTTAGCACTTATAGGGCATCATTATTGGAGGCGTCCCATACAAAGGATTATCAAGCTGCAGATCATCTTTTGGAGGAGCTCAAGGCGTACCAAATACAAAACGGGGGCGAAATAATGCCATCGGAGGCAAAAATCCATGCCGAAATTTTGTTGAACAAACTAAACGTGTTCACCACCCTGGCCATATGCTATATTTTTTTAGGACTTGCCCTATTGTTCTTTTTGTTCCTTTCCGTCTTTAAACCGAACATCAATTTAAAGAAAGTGTATTTGGTACTTTTCGCTTTAGTGGTTATTGGGTTTACGTTCCATACCATTGGACTAGGCCTGCGTTGGTTTGTATCCGGAAGAGCACCCTGGAGCAATGGGTATGAATCTATGATTTACATTGCCTGGACATCGACTTTGGCCGGCGTTTTGTTCACCCGAAAATCTTTTGGGGGATTGGCAGCAACCATGGTACTGGCGGCAACCATTCTTTTTGTGTCTACCCTAAGTTTTCTTGACCCTGAGATAACGCCTTTGGTTCCCGTACTTAAATCCTATTGGTTGACCATTCACGTTTCATTGGAAGCAGGAAGCTATGGTTTTTTAATGTTGGGGGCCATAATTGGATTGATCAATTTAATCCTGATGGTTTTCTTAAAGGAATCCAATAAGGAACGGATCAAAAGAATTGTTCAAGAAATGTCATACATCAGTGAACTTACTTTGATTGGTGGTCTTTTTATGGTAAGTGTAGGTACTTATTTGGGCGGAGTTTGGGCCAACGAGTCCTGGGGCCGTTATTGGGGCTGGGATGCCAAGGAAACCTGGGCCTTGGTCACCATTCTAGTATATGCCTTTATTTTGCACATGAGGCTTATTCCAAAGTTGACCGGATTGTTCGCTTATAATTTGGCCACCATTTTTGGTCTGGCCACCGTTATTATGACGTATTATGGGGTAAACTATTATTTATCCGGCTTACATTCATATGCAACAGGTGATCCGGTGCCCATACCAAATTGGGTCTATGTGGTGGTGGTTTCCATAATTATAATTAGTACTGCGGCCTATTTTAGAAAGCGAAAGTTTCCGGGTATTTCATAAAACCTTTAGGATTATTGAACCAGAGTCCCATTTTCCAATATAAGGTCATACTTATAGCCTGCCCCAAAATCCCTGTTGAGGCTAACTACGGCACGAATAGTAATTTTGGAACCTTCGGGTACAAAGGAATTTGACGTAACCACCAGATCAAAATCGTTTTGGCTGCCATCCTGAATGTGAAGCCAATTTCGTTCCATAATATTGGGATTCACTTTAACACATGTGCCACTAATTTGTATACTATGACCTTCGTACTTTTTAGGGTCTTTGACCAAGTCGGAAATTTTAAGGGTACCCTTGTGTTCAACAACTTTATCGGTATGGGTGGGAATATCCTCTTTTACTATGGTGGACTTTTCAATTATAGGGCTATTGTGGTTTAAGTCCCCCACGTGCTTCGAGTGGTCTTGAGCCACTAAGTTGGAAATCAAGTAAATAGTATCGAACACCCGGTTGTATTCCTTACTTTCAAAGTTGGTCTTTAACAGCGGGTTCCTATAATAATAAACTTCTCCTTTTTTGGCATCCTGCTTTCGTGTTGCAAGCCAAAATTGACCATTTCCTTCCTCTTTAACATTTAAATAGACGTAGCGTTCCGTAGGCAGTACATCCTGAACTACTACCTTATGAAGGTCTTCGTTGAAAGAGGTCTCGGAGTTTGGAGTTACTTGTGTCGCAGGATTGGGGGTAAATATACCCTTGCCATTTTCAGAACCTTCGGTTTGTGTGGAAGGTGCTATGACCTTTGGGCCATGGTTACAGCCGATGGCAAATACCGACACCATCATCAATAATCTAAATTTAAAGGTAGTTTTCATGTTTAAAAGTTTTAAAAGCGTTGTACGAGTCTAGAATAAATTCTATAATTGTTTTCTTGGTCATAGGTGGTAAGTTCTCCAGAAATACTGAACATCAATTTTCGATTGATGTAATAGGACAGATTGGTCCCCATGTAGTGTTGACTTAGCGGATTCAAACTATTTGAATAATCATAATGTACGAATCTATAATAAATATCGGCGTTCAATCTTCCATCTAAATACTCATTGGAATGCCGAATAGCCGCCACGTTACTTTTTAGATAATTGGATTCATTTCTATTATAGGATAAGGTCAATCTTCCACCAATGGTAGGTACTTTTGATAAGGTTATAAATCCGTATATATTATCTGATTTGTTCTCACTATTGTTTTGGAACCGTTTGCTGTAGCTAGCCCCGGTATATATATTCTTAAAAGGCCTTACGTTAATTCTGGCGCGTGCCCCTTGTCGGGCAATGTCGTCATCCAGGAGACGTTCTATTTCCGTCTGGAAAGTCTCATAGTAAAGAATTCTCTTTCTTGAATCATAGGAAACCATCATATTAATTTTTGGGTTGAATCTGTAGCGTGCAGATAGGTACAGATTGGTCATTCTAATTTCATTGGCTACCTGGTCATTGAGTTTGCTGTAAAGATCCAATTCTAGGGATGAAAACAGGTTCAGGTTTTGCAACACGGTGCTCGAATGTTGAAAATAGGCATAGCGCCGGTCTATTGCGCCATTATTTTGTTGTTGAATGAACCCCAAGGTGGTTTGGGAATAAAATGTCTTAGTTTCCGTTGTAGTGCCTACATAGCCCCCATATTGCAGTAGATTGGAATTAAACCCAAAACTTAGTATGTCAGGGCGAAATCCTGCAATGGCCCCAATGTAATGTTTCCCAAAATATTTTTCCACTTGAAGACCGTCTATGGCTCCCAATGAGGATATTTTAGGATTGATATTCCTACCCAAGGTAAGCGATAAGTTGGGTGTTGCATCGTAATGTCCGGCGAGATTGTAAATTCGTAACAAACTATTTTTTCGGAACGAAGAAGTGTCTTTTAGACCTAGAGTATGCTGATAGTTCAAATAGGTATTGAAGGAAAATTTTGACCCTTTAATATGATGGGCATCCATTGAAAGCCGGCCTACCAAACGATGCCTGTCATCTCTTTTGGCCATGATGGTACTGTAGCTCGAAGCGGATATGTTTCCCCTGATCGATTCTTTATAAAGGGATTCTTCCTTAGGGTCGTCCGTAATGGGAATTAATTCCACTTTTTGGACCACTTCCTTTGGGGGAGTTTTTACTGCAATTTGATAAAGTACGTTATCACCTTTTTGAACGGGGCATCCTTCCACAATATCGCAGACACATGAAGTAGAAGATTTGCTTTTTACGACCAAACAGTAAGTACCCGTATTTTGTAACCTTAAAGAATCGCCAACATTGATGGCTTCGGTCTCCAAAAAACGTACATAAACATTTTGAGTGGTAACAAAGGAAACCTGCCCTTGCAACGTCTGATCGGGATCTTGACCAAATATATTGTAGGTTAAAGCAATTAAGGCAATAATTGTACTATACAGATTTTTCATTAAAACTTTTTATCTGCGATTAGGATCTCCCGTTAGGATGACATTCATAACATCGTTGATTTCCTTGGCTAGTGTTGTGGTCGTTTCTATGACAACGAATACAATCAAAAACCCCAAAATTGTTTGGTGTGGTATGGCATTCTATACATGTATCCCAAGTCTCTCCTTGACGATGATTTCCAGAGTAGATCGGGAAGTAATTGTCATGATCAAAGGAAGAGGGGCTCCATCCAGGTCGGGTAGTATGGCACGACACACAATCAGTAGGGAATCCTGCTGCCTGATGATTGGGGTCGGTGGTTTGGTCGTAGTCATTTTGGTGACAGGTCACACAATCAGGTGAAAGGCCAGTATAGGTGCCATTGGTATGGCATTGGGTACAATCCTGTAGGTCGTGGCCCTGTGTTAAAGGGAAAAAGTCGTGGTTGATCGTTGCCGGTGACCATCCGGGATTGGTAGTATGACAGGAGACACAGTCTGTTGAAAATCCACTGGTCTGGTGATTTGGATCTTGGGTACCGTTGTAGTCACTTTGATGACAGTTTACACAATCGGGAGAAAGGCCTGCATAGGTGCCGTTGGTATGGCATTGTGTACAATCCTGTAGGTCGTGGCCCTGTGTTAAAGGGAAAAAGTCGTGGTTGATCGTGGCAGGCGACCATCCAGGATTGGTAGTATGACAGGAGGCACAGTCTGTTGAAAAGCCACTGGTCTGGTGATTTGGATCTTGGGTACCGGCATAATCATTCTGATGGCAGCTAACACATTCAGGTGAGGCATCTGCATAATTACCCGTGGTATGGCATTGGGCACAATCTTGAATATCATGACCAAGTGTCAATGGAAAAAAGTCGTGATTTACGACTGCTGGAGTCCATCCGGGAGCGGTGGTATGGCACGATATACAGTCTGTTGAAAAGCCCGAAGAAGAATGATTTGGATTTTGGGTACCGGCATAATCCTCCTGATGGCAGCTAACACATTCAGGTGATGCATCTGCATAATTACCGGTGGTATGGCATTGTGTACAGTCCTGAATATCATGTCCCTCCGTTAAAGGAAAGAAATCGTGGTTGCCAGCTCCGGCCGAATCCCAGCCAAACCCCAAGGGATTGTGGCACTCAATACAATCCGTAGAAAAGCCCGCGGTTTCGTGATTGGGGCTCTGTGTGCTGGCATAATCTTCCCTATGGCAACTAATACAATCGTTCCCTATCCTGTCAAATCTTAAGGTCGTTTCCGAAGTGTGGCATTCCACACAACTGAGATTGCCATGGGCTCCAATCAACGGGAAACCGTTTTCTTCGTGCAGTTCGGGAATATTATCTACCAGCCAGGTCTGAGGGGTATGACAACGTACACAATCGTTGCCGACCGACTGGCTGTGCATATCGGCATGGCAAGAAACACAATCCGTAGAAGGAACCTCATTAAAGACCAAGGTAGTGTGACAAAGTTTGCAATCTACCTGGGAGTGAGCACCTTCCAATGGATAATCGGTCTTATCATGATTAAATTGAAGTGTGTACGGA
The DNA here is from genome assembly GCA_040216555.1 of Arenibacter sp. GTDB lineage: Bacteria > Bacteroidota > Bacteroidia > Flavobacteriales > Flavobacteriaceae > Arenibacter. Next base: position 10,926 of record JAVJOW010000032.1, on the reverse strand, counting down.
TTTATAGTCCACCCTGAAGGATTATGGCACTTGGCACAATCCATCTTGAGCCCTTTTCCATGGGGAGATTGCGCCAATAGCGACCAAAAGCCCAAAAGAGCCATTATTGTAAGTGACAGTCGATACATCTGAACTTTTGTATTTTATAGATTACTTCAATTTCCCCGCTTGCACTGGCCACTTCATGGCAAGCGCTACATTGGATCTTCGCATGTTGCCCTTCCAAAGGAAAATCGGTCAAGTCATGATCGAAGGTTTCCGGAAACCAGCTAGTCGTAATATGGCAGCGCTTACAGTCGGTAACTCCGTTTTCAGCAAAGGTTTCATCATGAATATTTTCATGACACGCCAAACATTCGTTGTCCAAGCCAACAAATTTCTGTTCTGAAGGACCTTTATTTTGATCTATTTCTTTAAAATGGCAGGCTCGGCAATCCACCTCTTTGTGTTTGCCGGTCAACGGCCAATCGGTTTTATTGTGGTCAAAATCTACGGAAGTCCAGGCATCGTTTGCATGGCAGGCCTTACAATCATCTTTGGGATAATACTTCTCACTGATATACCCTTGGTGAATATCCTGATGGCAGTCAACACAGGTCTCCCCTAGATTTCTGAACGTCCATTTTTTATCTTTTTCACTAACGTGGCAGGCAAAACATGGGGTAGCCGTATGTGCGCCTTCCAAAGGAAATTCCGTTTGTTGATGCTCTTCCAAGGTATAGAGACTATAATCGAAGCCTTTTTCCAAGGAATGGCATTGTACACAGTCTGGCGAGACACCGTTCTCCTTAAATTCTCCCTTATGGTAGTCGCTATGGCAGTTGGTGCAAGCCGCAAAATCTATGGGGGCCGTAAACCTTTTTTTGTGGCATTGTTTGCAATCCACTTCCACATGTTTTCCTTCCAAGGGATAATCTGTAACGCTATGGTCAAAGAAATCCATTGAACGAAGGGATAAAAAGCTAGTCTCCCTATGACATTTTACACAGTCCTTCCCGAATTTTCCATCGTGAACGTCCTTATGACATTTCACGCAACTATTTTCATCAACATTGCTCCTGTCTTGAAAAACCTGTAGGGGTTCATTCTTTTGTTCGTGACAACTGAAACAATCAATTTCATTGTGCCTTCCTTTTAGGGTGAATTGGGTCTGGTTATGATCAAATTTGCTTTGGCCTTCGAAGGTTTCAAAAGCGGTTTCGGTATGGCATTGGGTACATTGACCAGGTATTTGGGAATCATGTGGATCTTCATGACAAGAAATACAGTCATTAAACGGAATGCCTGTAAATTCTTGAAATTCCTTGCCGTTTTTGTTGGTAATCTGATGGCATTCAATACAATCTACCGTGGCATGTTCACCTTTAAGCTGAAATTCGGCCCGGTCATGATCAAACTTGGGAGCGGGTTTAAAGTTCAGCATATCGTGACAATCCAAACAGGTATTCCCTAAGGTCTCTTGATGGTAGTCATCATGACACGAAAGGCAGGTCTCATCCAAGCCTAAATAAGTTTTCTTTCTTTTTTTAAGGTCGCTGTCGGCAATGTTTTCGGATACGTGGCATTTTCTGCAGTCCACTTCCTTATGGCCACCTTCCAATTCATAACCGGTAGTTAAATGGTCAAAGGTATCTTCGTTGAGATGGATCATATCAAATTTTCTGCCATGATGTTCACTATGGCATTGAAAGCAATCCTGCTTTATTACATCGGTCTGACCGTGCAATCCTTGCTTATTATTCACCAAACTCTGAATTTCCTTATGGCACTCCAAACATTTTTTGTCGGTCACTTTGTTCCCCAGATCATGACATTGGGTACAATTGGACATGCCTTCCAGATCCGCATGGGCATTGGTTAGGTCGCCAGGCGATATTTGTCCGTAACCAAAGGTGATGGACAATAGGAATAGGACGGTATATTTAAAAATCGGACTCAAACCATTTATTTGTGTTTTTTCATAATGTGCCCGTATCGTTTTGTTATTTGGACCCCAGCGTTCTGTAAAAAACTGGTAGGCAATTCCCCTCCAGCAAAAATATAGACCAAGTCATTTTCGATTTCGATACTTTCATCGTCCATCTTCATCAAAACGCTTTTGTCGGCAATGGACACCACGTTGGAATTAAATTGGACCTGTATGGAATTATCCGCTATAGCCTTCTCGATTTTGTCCTTGTTCTTGGGCTTTAATCTTGAGAATTTATCCTTTCTGTAGGAAAGGATAACCTGGTTGTGATCTTTGAGTAGCAAAGCGGATTCAATTGCCGAATCACCTCCGCCAACAACAATTATTTTTTTATCTGAAATTTGCTCTGGTTCCAATAAGCGGTAAGCCACTTTTTGTGATTCTTCTCCCGGTACGTCCAGTTTTCTAGGGGTGCCCCTTCGACCAATGGATAGTAATACTTGGTTGCAAAGGTATTCATCGCCCGTATTGGTTTTTATCTTGAATATTTCATCTTCTATTGGAACAATGCTTTCCACTTTAGTATTTTCTATAATCTTCAGATCGTGTTCTTCGATAACTTTTTTCCACAACTGCAGCAATTCATCCTTGGAAGTATCATAGAGTTTGGCCTTGCCGTAAAGTGGCAAATCCATGGGAGAAGTCATGACAATTTTGGACCTGGGGAAGGTATATACTGTTCCGCCCAAGGAATCTTGTTCTAGGGTTATGGATGATAATCCGTGTTCCTTGGCGGCCAAGGTTGCCGAAATTCCTGCGGGGCCGGCACCGATGATGACCACATCCAGCACATTTATTTTTGATGGTTTTTTGTTCTTTACAATATTTTCCATGGCCTGTTGGCCTTGTTCCACACTGTTTTTAATAAGTCCCATACCCCCAAGTTCCCCAGCTATGTACATGCCCTTAATATTGGTTTCGTAATCTTCGCTTACGTGGGGAAGATCTACCCCTCTGGATTCTGTGCCAATACGTAGGGTTATGGCCTCAACAGGACATGCATGGAAACAAGCACCATGCCCGATGCAATTGGAAGTATTGATTACTGTGGCAACCCCGTCAACAATACCCAGTATATCTTTTTCCGGGCAGGCCGTAATACATGCCCCACTTCCGATACAGGTGCCAAGATCAATATGGGGATACAGAGAAACCGGCTCGTAAAGACCTTCTTCTTTCGCGATTTCAACCTTAATCTTTGTTTTGGTCGATTTTACCTTTTTTTTGCGCAGATAAAAGTAAAGAATGGACCCACACAGTAAAAATACTATGCCATACGTAATAATTTTTTCTAAGAGTACTTCGTTCATCAGAATATCCATTTATAACCAAAGGCCACCGTCACTGCCACGTGAATAACAACCACCACCAACATGATCAAAGCAAATGGCATATGTGCTACATGCCAATATTTAAAAAGTTTTTGCATCGTCTGCAAGCGGGCAATCTTTTTAGACAGGCTCATTTCGTGTTTGACCATTTTTAGGATTGAATTTCGCTCAACCTTGGGCAGATCCTTACGACCCAATACTCTTCTGAGATACCCTAGGGTTTTCTTGTCATCCACATCGTTTTCTGTACGAATTAAATTGGTGACTATTTCTATGGTATTGGATTCAAGTTTATACTTTTGATGTAGGACTACTGCCAAATCGGTTTTCATTTCTTTGACCTCGTTCATACTCATAATCCTACCCTCTATCGTTTTTGGAATCTGATTGTAAATAAATCTGCCGGCAACCCCGCTCAAAACCACGGCGACCATACTCCAGAAGGCCACTGAAACTATTCCGCCGAACTTAAAGGCGGTATGGAACAAGACCAAAATTGGACCTAGCGTACACAGGAAAATATGGAACTCCAATAAGTACTTTAACCTAATTTGCTTGGCGAGAAAATTGTACCGTTTCCGAGCTATGTATAGTACTACACCAATTAGAATCATTAACGTACCAATAACCCCAAGACCTTGACCATAAATTCCGCTGGACTTGAACCAATTGTGCCGTGGATGATAAAACCGTTCCTCCAAGGCGGTATTGTAATACGTAAAACCTGTATAGAACAGATAAAAGGTGACCATAATCGTAATGACCACCATAGTACCTATATATACCCTATGCACCGACTTATTCAATAATTCTTATTTTAAGTTTAAACAATGTTCCAAATAAATAAGTGAGTCCAAACCAAGATGAATATCCAGAATGATTAAATTCTAAATGCTGCAACATCAACTATAAATGCGCCTATTTTTACATTTTTTAACTTGGTCATTGCTAAAATTTCAATTGCTCCAGTAGAACCGATACTCAGGTTTTTTTTAAAATGTAACATGGAATCCTCAAATTTTAATGCCAACGACTTCCTCACTATTGACTAAACAACTGTGCAGCCCATATTACGCGGACAGATTACCTGAATAATGCCCTTTTTTTAAATTATTCGATGAAATACTAGAATGATTTGGATGTTTATTCTAAAAGGTACAGATATTATACAGCGAAGATATCCTGTATTTCATCGAGTTAAAAATGGAATAGCCGCTTTTGTCTAATTCGCGGGAGTGTTTTGGGGAATAGTTAAATTTGCTGGTTTTATAACCGTTCTTAAATGATATTCCAAAGGGAACGAAGCAAAGGTTCACAAATTAAAAGGAAACCCTAAAACTAAAGTTGGGAGTTAATTTTAAGGCCATTTTTATGTCCTCCTGAACAGATCCCTCATTATTAATTCTATAGTAGTTACTAATGCTGTTTTTACGATTTGAGAGGTTCCAGATAGATATGCCAAGATCAGCATGTACCCGATCGGAGAAGTCAAATTTATAGGTTGAGGACAGATCTATTCTGAAATAATCATCCAATTGGCTACTATTTGCCGACTCAAAATTAATGGTTTGATCCACAATTTCGTTTCCACTTACAGGGCTTGTCGTAGGCCTGCCGGAATGCCAAGTACACCCTAAGGCAACTTTATAATCCTTTAAGGTAAGGGAAGATCCGAAGGTTATGGAATTATAGATTTCCAGATTGTTAGGAAACCAACCCTCTGAAAACGAGTCGAATGAATAATGGTTTTCCATATTGGAATAGCTCAACCAAGTGTCGATATCATTCCATTTTTTACGTATTAAAAAGTCCAAACCCAGGGCCTCATATCGCCCTTTTGCACTGGCATATTCGTACTGGTTTTGAAAACCTTGTCCTTGTGCGGTAATACCTTTAACATATTTGTAATATCCTTCCCCACTGATCAACCAGCCCTTTCTGTTATAATGGAGTCCCAAAGAAACTTGGCTGCTTCTAATAATGGGAAAATCCTGGTCATTGGCCAATTGCCAACGGCGTTTTTCTATCCCTAAAAAATCGTTCTGAAAATTAATGACCTGCGAAGTTAATTGATGTTTGAGCTCTCCCAATACTTCGACTGTAAAATGACCGAGGAAATTTTGATTATAACTTACCCTGGGCTCCATAAGAGTTTTGTTGAACTTATCCACATAATCCAGGCGTAATCCTGCATTTATTTTTGATTTATGATTCTTGGAAGCAAATTCAAGCTGTGAATAAACAGCATGGGCCCTTAATACCTCGGTTACCTTTAATCTGTACAATGGATCTTCCACAAAGTCCAAATTCATAATCTGCGTTTCGGTGTATTGATACCCATTGAGCAGCATCCAACGGTCGTTCAAGGTATGGAAATTATTGACTTTTATTCCGCTTTCGGATACCTGGTTTTCCTGTAGGATTCGTTGCTCATCAACTAAGTTTGAATTAATGGCCTTTAGGTTATAATCTGACTCATAAATCTGAAGTTCGGATTTGAATTTTTTGCCCCAAGTACGCTCAAAATATAATCCGCCGGCCCAACTGTTTTGAAACAAGCTACTGGCCTTGGATAGCTGAGTAGGATCTTGTAAGCTTTTTTCACTAAAATCAAATTCGTTTCGAACGTTTAGGAAATTCATCCTTAACCTATTCTTATCTCCAATTTGCCACAGCCATCGCAGACTAACATCATGGAAATCAAACTCAATATTTGAATTCTGTTCTTTGTTTGCGCCAGACTGTAATTCGGTACCTTGTAATATTCTATCGGAATAGGTATTGTAGGTAGGGGTTTCTATATAATTACTCAAGGATTTCCTTGCGGCAAGCTGCAATGATGATCCCTTTCCCAAGGGAAGGTCCACAAATCCATTTGCATTGATAAAGTTTATTCCTAAACTTCCCTTAAATTCAGTATTAATGGTATTATCGGTACCCATGACGATAGTGCCGGAGACTCCGTCGGTCAAATCTACGCGACTGCCATTCTTAATTAAATTGGCATGGTGCGTAATCATAGGGTTGTAAATGGAAATCAATCCAAAAAAGTGCCCGGATTGATACATTTTTATGCCATCCCAAACCAAAAGGTTTTGGTCATTGGTGCCGCCTCTAATATTTATGTCGGAAACAGTCTCGTTGATGCTTTGTACTCCCGGCAATGCCTGCACGGTTTGCAGGACATCCGCTTCTATTAATCCAGGGAGTATGCCGAAGTCCGAAAAATTTATGAGAAACGAGCCATCGCTCATTTTGTTGATGCCTTCGGTCAAATAATTTGTGAGGACAACTTCTGAGAGTTGTTCTTCATGTTGGTGCAATAAAAAATTGGCGCACAACCCTAATTTAAGTTGGGCAATGGCCATATTCTTCGATTTATAGCCCAAATGCCGAATTTGAAGATCTTCTTTGGGATTGCTAATGGTAAGTTCAAAATAACCTAGCTCATCGCTGATAGTAGAATTGGAACCACTTTGAATGGTGGCAGCGGTGATCGGCTCATTAGTCAAGACATCCTTAATATACCCGCAAATGACAAAGGCTTCCCGAGGTTCAATGGAAATAAAATTATTGGATAGGATCGTAAATTTTAGGCCTGTTTTTTCTTCCAAGTAAAGTATCGCCTTTGTAATTCCCCACTGCTTTGGGGGAACTGGAACGGAAATATGTTCCGTTGTTTCCAAGGCATAGTTAAATTGATAATGATAACGATTCTCCAAGTGGGTTAAAACTTGGTCAAGAGATAACTTCTCCTCCTTATTTTGGGCCTGTAAAAACAATCCAATTGGGAGAAGGATGAAAAAGACAAGAAATTTGCAATTACTCACTATTTTTCAATACAACGCTGTTTTGATTCTGTATTATATACGTTAGTCCCAAAGGTTTGGTTATTGATTCCAATGCTTTTTCTAGGTCTCCATGTACAAAACCTCCTTTAAAGATTCGATTTGTATTTACAGCTTTGGTATCTACTTTTACATTATACTGTCTTTCAAGTTCTTGGACTACCTCAAAAAATGGAACTTGTATAAAATTACTTATATTTTGTAGCCAATGGGGTTGTATATTATCAATGGTATCCATGGATACTTCCCCATGGAGTACCCGAAATACATTTCCAGGATATAGTTTTTTCACGGTATCTTTATAAGTTACCCCCACGCTACCTTCATAGCACACCACTTCAAAGTATCCTTGACGGTTCTTTACATTAAACTGCGTGCCCAATACACTTATTTTGCCAACATCTGTGATTACGTCAAAAAGCGATCCCTTCGACACTTTAAAATAGGCCTCTCCCTTAAGCATAAGTTCTCGCTTGCTTTGCCATTTTTCTTGATTGAATTCAATTTCTGAAACCGCATTGAGCCTTACCTCTGAAGCATCTGGGAGTATGGTGACCGTTTTCTCACCTGCCAAGGTTACTACATGGGTCAAGTTATTGGCAAAGAAGGTAAAGTAAATGCCTAAGGTTAATACAAACATTGCAGCGATGCCCATTAATGCCCTATACCGGTTAATTGGCCTGGAGGGCGATGGCCTTGACGCCAATTTATTCTTCAAAGTTTTAAAATTGGCAGGGGATACAAAGTCGGAAGCCTTAAAATTCTTGGCCTTTTCGCTCAATTTTTGGTGTAGATCATAGTCGTCCTGTTTCCTAAACAGCTCCCATTCATCGTCTGTCAGGGTATTGGTCAACCATTTTTTTATGAGGTAATCTTTATCCATATTCTTCATCTTTACAACAATAGAACAACTATAGGTCGCATTATACGCGAAGATTTAGTCGAACTCCTCTATGGCGCCCTTCAATTTTTTGTAGGCATTAAAAATTCTACTTTCAACCACCCTTATGCTGACGCCCAATATTTCGGAAATTTCTTTCTGCCTTTTTCCCTCTGCCTTGAACAATAAAAAAGCTACCCGTTGATTTTCGGTCAAAGTGGCCAAGGCTGCTTGATATTTCTTCAGAAACTCCTCTTCCTCCATCAAAAATTCAGGAGTCTCATTAGTGACTTCCGTTGGTTTGTGTTGTGTATAACGCAACACCACTTTCTCATGCTTTAATTCATTGAGCATCATATTGCTTGCCACCTTAAATAAAAAAGCCTTTGCCTTTCCCGGAGTCACCGATTTACAATGGTCCCAAAGTTTAATAAAAGCATCTTGCATTTTATCGTGGCAGTCGATCCGCCCATTGAATTTGTAATATAAAAACCCTAAGAGGTCGTTAGAGAATTTATTGTAAATACTGGAGAACATTTCCTCATCGCATACATTATTACTAAGTTCCTTGGGCATAAATAACTTGGGTTAATTTATCGAATAAATGTATGAAAAATAGTGTTAGCTGGGTAATTTGCTTAAGTTAGTTGTTATAATAAAGGGAATCAAATTAAACATAGAAACATTGAAAAATACATTCCGAGTGTTTTATTTTATACTTGTCTTTCTGCTATTTGCATCTTGCAGAAAGGAGGGTTATGAATTGATTGAGGCTCCTAATGAGAAGAATCTTGAGGCCAACTCCAGCATTGCGAATTTAATGTTGCGTACCTCGATGAACGATGGTTCTTATGATAATATCATTGATAATGCAAACTGTTATAATGTTCAACTTCCAATAACTGTTACGGCGAACGGACAAGAGATTACAATCTCATCTGTGGCAGATTATGATCAAATTGAAACCATTTTTGATACCTCGAATTCTGACCAGGATGTCTTGATTATCCAATATCCCATTACAGTTCGGGGTATTGATTATTTAGAAACACAGGTCAATTCCCAGGAAGTGTTGAATGCCTTGGCAAGCGCATGTAGCGGGGAGAACGTTGAAGATGATGATATTGAGTGTGTCGATTTTGTTTACCCTATCTCCGCCTCGGTATATAATAAAATTACGGAATTGACCAGTAGGGCAGTAATTACTACGGATAGGGAACTATATGGCTTTATTGTAGGTTTGAATGATAACCTGATCGTCAACGTAGAATTTCCTATTAGTCTTACATTGTCTGATGGAACGGTTATCATAATTAATGATTTAATTGATTTGGAGAGCGTTGTTGAGGCGGCGAAGGATGATTGCGATGAGGACGATGATTATGATTACAATGATGATGATGGCGATGAAACGGACTTTAGGGAATTATTGATCAGCTGTAGATGGATGGTTGAAGAATTTGAATACAACGATCAAAATTTGACAGCAAATTATAGTTCATATGTTTTCATATTTAATGGTGATGGCACCATTTCTGCAGAGGATGCGGGAAACAATTATTCTGGAAATTGGTCCATTACCTCGCTCAATGGTAGTCTAACATTGAACCTTACCATGGATTCATTAACGGATTTTAACAATGACTGGCGTTTACATGAAATTAATTTGGAGGATGACGGCACTCGTATAAAAATTGAGAAAGGCGAGAATGAAATCAAGTTTAAACAGGTGTGCCCATAATGGTTTTATAAAAGCAGGGAAACAACATGACAACTACTTCAAATTTGAAGTGGAATTTTAAATACTAAAAATGTATCAGAAGTAAATTTGGGAATTAAAAAAAATATCTAAGTTTCCCAGTTTACTTATCTGTTTTGACAAAAGTGGTGATAGGAAAGTACCCAAATTAGGAGTCAGCGATTGCCAGCTGGGTTTCGACCATAAGTTCTATTAGGTTGCATTTGCTTCCAAACTCCCGAGGCGCTTGGTCTGATTGTTCTGATACGGTATTGCTTAAAGTAAAGGTTGTGTTCAGGTAGATTAGTCCATCTATCATTTTCAGGTTACCTATAAACGACACCTTCTTGGACTTATGGAGGGAAATCAAATCCCCGCCCACAATGAAAGTGCTTAATGACTGGGTCAGGTCCTTGAAGTTGAAATCGTCCATTACGCTACCATTGAAAAATTCGAGTTCATTAAAAGCGCTGAATCCAATGCCAAATCCGTATCTGAGATTTTGTCTTGCCGTCGAAGATTCAAAAATGAAATCCTTTCCGACCAGGGAAATCGAAAAACTGCCATCATGGTTCAGACTACTTTTGATCGGAACACCTAAAATAATAGGTTGCCTAGAGAAAGACTTCTTGCCATAAATAGATAATTGGCCTTTTCCGGAGTAATAAAAAGTGGAAGGTATACTTTGAATACTTTTCATAAACATTAATTTAAATGGTAAATTCATTATACGTTATATTCATCGTATGGTTCTCGCCATTTTAAAAAAGGTACTTTAATCAGGTAAATTTTCATTTATGATCCAATAGGGATCATAAATGTTTAAGTCGCGGAGAAATAATACCACCCCTCATACATATAACAACCACCGCCTTCTTTTTACGCATTTTTTGGAGCTTTGATCTACAACTGTGATTTAGTCGGTTGTATAAAATGTCCATTACAAGGGTGCAATATCCAAGGAAAGCCATCAGAAATGATGGCTTTTTTTATTCTAGAGGGGTAAATACCCCGAGGCTTGCCTCGCACGAAAAAAAGCAGTAATCTTGAGCGTGAGCTCAAGCACCCATATACATAAGAGCCACAACGTTTCGTTGTTGCTCTATCATTTGGTTTGTTCTACCAACTACCGTCGATTGGTTTTAAGTCCTAAAGTTGAG
>JAVJOW010000031.1:0-104072 GCA_040216555.1 Arenibacter sp. | reverse complement strand
CAAAGGCTATGGAAAAACACAACAGTTTTAGGTGGCCATGGCGACGGGGCCCACCCCTTACCATTCCGAACAGGGAAGTTAAGCCCGTCTGCGCCGATGGTACTGCTACACCAAGTGGGAGAGTAGGCCGCCGCCTTTTTTGAAGTCCCTCCATCTTACGATGGGGGGACTTTTTTTTTGCCCTACATCCAAATATGGCAGGCCCAAGTAGATGGAAAGCTCAAAGCCGGGAGACTTTGCAAAGCGGTATCCCCATAACAGGCCAAATGATACATGCTCTAATTGACCAATTCCTGCACTGATACATTGATATATTATAGCATTGTCTTCAAACTATCCAATTGTTACATTTCTAAATTGACCCCTCTTCAAACCAACTAATTGCTATATTGAATTATTGGTACAATATAGTTGCATTTTCAAATTGACCGATTGATACATTGTTAGATGTAGCATTTGGTACATTAAAACCCGTGTACTTTAAGTACTTATAACAATAAATCACCTACCTCCAGCCAGTTGTCGGCACGTTCGTATCCTTTGGTGTGTATATTGTGGGGTGAAGTAAACAATATTTTCCTTCCCTGAAAATGCTCAAGATTGTAGCTGCGATCATCGATTAAAATATCTCCATTGAGAATATGCTTGCTACCACATAGGATTCTATTTCTCCAATGGATAAAAGGATAATGTTCGTCCAACCAATCGCTTTTTTCCCTTAACGAATTGGGATATTCCATAGCGGCCGAGGCTACATAAAGATCATATTTTTGGGATAGTTCCTTCAATACTTTTTGACTATCCTTGATGGGTTCAAGAGCGCGAAAGAAGCCGTCTGTTCGGGCATGGTTCCTTACGCTGGATTGGCGTTCCACAGGAACACTTTGCCAAACCTCTCGGCCCATACAGTCCATTTCCGTTAGGTTTTCATTAAATTCAGCATTGTACAGTGTTATATGCGCATTAAATGCATCGGCAAACACCTCGTCCATATCTACAAATAAGGTCATTGAATTAAATTTTAAATACGAAAATAACTATTTTTCCAATCAAGACCAGATCAATTGTGCTTGGAACATAATTTGATAACGGAAAGATGAAGTTGAATTATTTTTTTTTTGAGTTGTTAGCATTTTTCAGGTGATTCAAAATATTGGGGTTCAACTTCATTAAGAAAGCTTGGTTCAAGTGATAGCAAAAGGTAAAATTAATCTTGCTTGTTGTCCTTGTTGTACAGTGCATCCATAATCAACTTAATACTATAAAAACCCATGGTAATGGCCGCAATGGCCAGAATAAGACCAACAATCAAGACGGTCCAATATAGCGGGTGGGCTTCATTTTTAAAGGCCTGATATATTACTATAGGGGCAGTAAACATTAGGGCAACGGTATAGGCAAGATATTTTAGGCCTTTTAACAATAGGGCTTTATTTGTTCTCATAGGTTTGATCTTGGGGGATGGTCTTAATTATAGGGATTATTTTTTTATCAATAGGGTATCCGAAAATGTCTGGCATATGGCAAAATAGCCCAATGCAAAATTGTTTTTACTTGCAATATCATTATTGCCGGTACCACTAACATTTACAATATTTCCTCTAACCGTAGTGGCAGGAGTACTAAAGGGGCCGGTATCCGCTCCACTTTGTTGAATCAATTGGTTCATATAATTAAAAAACCCCTGATCTATACCTAAAATACTAATCGTTACCAATCTGTCATCTTCCAATTTACTATCGTAAAAAAACGAAAACTGAAATCGCTTTCCCTGATAAAATTCATCTTCGCTCACCAAATACTCGCCAAAATCAAAATCGAACAAATAAAAATCATCCCGATCCCCGTTATCCGTGAAGGTAAGAATTACCTCCGTTTCATCATCTCCAAACAAAGTAGTAGTTCCCTGTTCCAAGGAGTCTAAGGGCACGGCTGGAACAAATTTGGTTTTGGCCAAATAGGATTGGCCACTATATTGAATATTAAGTTCCAATTCCCCTTGGGTCAATTCCTGTAAATCCCATTCATTTTCATAAACCCCGGTATCTGGAATGGATTCTTCCAAGGTTAAAATCGAGCCGGATAGTGTATTTGTGAGGGTAATTCCCTGGAGTTGGGCAGGCATTACCTCTTCAAAGAATGAAGCTGTAAGACTGGCCCTTATTTGAACCAATACGGATGGGTTGTCCATATCCTCCAATCTGATCAAGGCATCGATAACCAATCTAGGTTCCTCTGTAGGAAGGTCTACTTCAATTACATCCTGACACCCAAAGGCTATAAAGCAAGAGATTAATACTATAATTTTCTTCATTTCTTTAGAATTTGATGTTATAGGTGGCAGCGGGAACCAAGCCAAAAATAGAGGTCCGGACTGCTTCATTTACCCCTGTGTCCCCATTTCGGCTAAAACCGATAGAGGCTGCATTTCTTCTGTTGTATAGGTTATAAATGCTAAAAACCCATTCCCCTTTTAGTTTTCTACCCTTATTTTTTCGGGGGGTAAGTGTAGCTGAAAAATCAATTCTGTGATACGCTGGCAGTCGCTGTTTGTTTCTTAGGCCATAATAAGGTACTGCTAAATTTTGAAATTCGAATTGGCCAATGGGATAGTTGGTAGGTTGCCCTGTCTGGAATACAAAATTGCTATTAAAGCTCCACTTTTCATTTAATTCATAATTTACATAGAGGGAAACGTCATGGGTCTTATCATAAGGAGTATTGTACCAACTACCTGAATTAATACCTGTTTCCGAAGCATTTCGCCCAGGGGTCCTCTGCTCCGATTTGGACAGGGTATAGGCCAGCCAACCTTCAAATCTATCCCGGTTTTTTCTCAATAGGAGCTCAAATCCATAAGCCCTTGCTTCTCCGTTTAGGATTACCTGTTCTATGGCATCGTTGGCAATTAAATTGGCTCCGTCTATATAGTCTATTCTATTTTGGATATCCTTATAAAAAACTTCGGTTTCCAAGGAATAATCTCCGTCCTTTAGATTTTTGAAATATCCCAATGCATACTGATCCAAGAGTTGTGGTTTTACGAAGGGACCACTTGGGGTCCAAACATCCAGCGGAGTTGGGGAACTCGTATTTGAAATCAGATGGAGATATTGAGCCAATCTGGTATAGCTTGCTTTTATGGAATTGTTAGGGTCAAGTGTATAAGCTAGGGCAATACGGGGCTCCAAATTTGTAAAGGTTGCGAGCTGTTCACTACGTTTAGGATTTATAACCTCTATTGGGTCCGCCTCCTTGTAAATCTGTAGAAGGGGATCAAAACTTACCGGCTCATTATTCTCATATACATTTAATTCATCCTGTCCCAAGCGTATGAAATTACTGAGGCGTAATCCATATTGTAAACTTAATTTTTCCGTAATATTCTGTTCAACATCCACATAAACGGCAAATTCATTAGCGTATTTTTGGATCAATTGATTTTCTATTATTCCCGATTCCGAATCACTGGGTTCAATCTTGCCGGGATTAAAGCGATAATATATGTTATTGATGCCGTAGTTTATCTGAAAATTGTTACTCAAATAATGCTTAAAATCGTATTTCAGATTGAAGTTTTGAATTCCGGAATTCCATTTAAAGCCTACAAAATCCAGCTTTAAGCCATAATAATAGTCAGAATATATCAAGGATAAATTGGAGAATAATTTATCCGAAAACAAATGGTTCCAACGGAAATTTAGAACCGCATTGCCATAAGTGTTTACAAAGCTTTCACTTATGGAAAAAACATCCCTTCCAAAATATCCGGAGAAAAAAATGTTATTGCTTTCATTTAACTTAAAGTTTAACTTGGTATTTAGATCATAGAAATAGGCTGTATTGTCTATGTCGAAAAGGGGCAGGAACAAATGTGCATAGGACGCCCTACCACCAATTAGAAATGCCGCTTTGTCCTTGATGATGGGCCCCTCTGCCAAAAGCCTGCTGGCAACTGCACCAATACCACCATTAACTTTAAATTCTTTGCTATTTCCTTCTTTTTGAAAAATTTCAAGCACAGAGGAAACCCTGCCTCCGTAACGGGAAGGTATACCGCCCTTGAATAATTTTACGTCCTTTATGGCATCTGGGTTAAAAACAGAGAAGAATCCGAATAGGTGGGAGGAATTAAAAATGGTGGCCTCGTCCAACAGAATAAGGTTTTGGTCTACGGCACCTCCCCGAACATTGAATCCTGATGCCCCTTCACCAGCGTTGCTGACTCCTGGTAATAGAAGTATGGATTTTATAATATCTGCCTCTCCAAGAATTACCGGTATTTTTTTAATGGTTTCTACAGAGAGGGAGTTAACACTCATCTGAGGTTTTCGGATATTTAATCTTTCAATATCCTCTGTAACCACTACCTCTTCCAATTGTTCTGCAACTTCGAACAATTGAAAATTTATTTTTTGATCGAGGGACAGATCAATAGTTTGGATAATATCCCGGTATCCCAAAGAGCTTATGTGAAGCTCATAGCTCCCTTTTGGGAGGGTAATGGAATAGAAACCGTATTCATTGGTAATAACCCCTGTACTTAAGGATGGAACAGCAACCGTGACACCTATTAGAGTTTCATTACTTGCTATTTCGGTTATTGTACCACTCAGGGTGAAGCGTTCCTGAGAAAATAGATTTGTGGAAAATAGTAATAGTAAATAAAACGGCAAACATGTAATTTTTCCCATTTATAGCATTTTTTACCTAAATGTATCGATATTTTTCTTTAGGAAAAAAAAGTTTGCAATCTCTTAAACTAAAATGACCTTTTCATAAGTTGAAAAGGTCATTTTAAATATATAAAGAATAGTTTATATAGATTCCAAAATGGAATTGAATGTTGTGCTTGGTCTCATGGCCCTACTTATCAGATTTGGGTCTGGCAAATAATAACCTCCAATATTGACAGGGGAACCTTGGGCATTGTTCAACTGTTTTAGAATTTCGTCCTTGCTTTTGGAAAGCTTTTCGGCAATAGGTGTGAAAACTGCTTTAAGTTCCTGGTCTTTATTTTGTTCAGCCAAAGCTTTGGCCCAATACAGCGCTAGGTAAAAATGGCTTCCTCTATTGTCCAGCTCGCCAACTTTTCTTGAAGGGGATTTGTCGTTTTCCAAAAATTGTTCGGTAGCCTTGTCCAAAGCATCGGCAAGGACTATAGCCTGACTATTGTTATTTTTTTCACCAAAAAACTCCAAGGATACTCCAAGAGCCAAGAATTCCCCCAAAGAGTCCCATCTTAGGTGGCCTTCTGACAAAAATTGTTCTACGTGCTTGGGGGCGGAGCCACCTGCACCTGTTTCAAAAAGTCCACCACCGTTCATAAGGGGAACAATGGATAACATTTTTGCACTGGTACCTACTTCCAAAATAGGGAAAAGATCCGTTAAATAATCTCTTAGCACGTTACCGGATACGGATATGGTATCCATGCCTTCTTTAAGTCTTTGTAATGTAAAGACAGTGGCCTTTTCAGGAGACATTATCCTGATGTCCAATCCTGAAATATCATGATCTGCCAAATAAGTTTTTACCTTTTTGATCAATTCAAAGTCATGGGCTCTATTCTCATCCAACCAAAAAATGGCGGGGATGTTGGTAGCCCTAGCTCTGGATACAGCAAGTTTAACCCAGTCTTGGATAGGTGCATCCTTTGCCTGGCACATTCTCCAAATATCCCCTTCCTCAACATTGTGCTCAATTAGAACATTACCGGAATTGGTGTCCACTACGGATACCTTACCATTAGCTTTAATTTCGAAAGTTTTGTCATGGGATCCGTATTCCTCTGCTTTTTGGGCCATTAAACCTATATTGGGTACTGTCCCCATGGTTGTTGGGTCAAAGGCGCCATGTTTTTTGCAGAAATTGATTGTCTCGGTATAAATTCCGGCATAGCTACTGTCAGGGATTAGGGCCTTGGTATCCTGAGCTTTTCCTTTATTATCCCACATTTTACCTGAATTACGTATCATGGCAGGCATGGAGGCATCAATAATGATATCACTTGGGACATGTAAGTTGGTTATCCCCTTATCAGAATTTACCATGGCTAGGGCAGGACCCTGATTAATGGTATTTTCTATATCCAATTCTATTTGTTTCCTTTCAGCATCGGGAAGACTCTTTATTTTTTTGAGTAAAATTTCAAGACCATCATTGGCATTGATATCAATTTTCTTAAATGTAGCGCTGTGCTTTTTAAAGACATCGGCAAAGAATACCTTAACTACATGACCAAAAATAACAGGGTCGGAAACCTTCATCATGGTAGCTTTCAAGTGCACGGAAAACAAAACTCCTTTCTCTTTGGCGTCTTTAACCTGCTCTTGTAGAAATTTTATCAGGGCATTTTTGCTCAGTACAGTGGCATCTATTATTTCGCCCTCCAAAAGTTTAATACTTTCCTTTAGTACAGTCTTGGTACCATCTGTTTGTGTGAGTTCTATTTTTACAGCGGTAGGTGACTTTATGGTAACGGATTTTTCGTTAGCTTTAAAATCGCCCTGGGTCATGGTAGCCACATGGGTTTTGGAATCTGGGCTCCAGGCACCCATGGAATGAGGATGTTTCTTGGCATAATTTTTAACTGCCCTAGGCGCTCTACGATCCGAGTTACCTTCCCGTAAAACGGGATTAACGGCGCTTCCCTTTATTTTGTCATACCTGGACTTAACATCTTTCTCAACCTCATTTTTTGGGTTATCAGGATAGTTTGGAATGTTATATCCCTTACTCTGTAATTCTGCTATCGCTTCGTTTAATTGAGGAGCGGATGCACTTACATTTGGAAGTTTTATAATGTTGGTTTCAGGCATTTTGGCCAAATTTCCCAATTCTACCAAATCGTCCGAAATCTGCTGTTCCTTTTCTAAATAATCGGGAAATACAGCAATAATTCTACCGGCCAGGGAAATATCCTTAAGTTGGACATCTATTCCGGCTGTCTTTGTAAATGCCTTAATAATAGGTAGAAATGATTGTGTTGCTAATGCAGGGGCTTCGTCTGTTTTGGTATATAGAATTTTTGGCATTATAATTTAGATTTTTAAGTTTAAGCGGAGCAAATATACAATTTTAAAAATGCCAAATAAACAGGGAAGAACTATAAAATTACCTAAATGTACACTCGGAAAGTAGGGGAGGTAATATTCTTTATATTGAAGTTGATATTATTGCAAAAATAAAAGCCATATCATTGTATAACTACCTTGATATGGCTTTCTAGAAATAGTTTACAAACTTGTTGTTTTGTTTTTTACAAAACGGCAACCATTGATTGCATTTGCGTCGCTATTTCAACGTTTGAAACATTTTATCCTTAGTATTAAAACCAAGTAACAAAGATGTTTCTCCTCAATGTTTAAATATTTGGTATTCTTAATGCATAACCTAGATCTTACATTAACAATATCACAATACTCACAGATCTACCAACTTACATAAGCAAGTCAATAGTTAGAATGCAATCTATAATGTAAAACACTATAGAAGGACAAATAACAATGAGATAAAGAACGTAAACTTTATGTGACATTCATTAATCCGTGTAACGAATTACCAGCCACAATTTAAAAGTAGGAATTTTTTATTTAAGAAACAAATTTTGTAACAATTTTATTATCAACATATTATGAACTATTGTTTTGAACATATGTTGATAAACGAAAAAGCATCCTTACGAACGTAAGGATGCTTTTTATAAATTCTATAGGCTGATTAAGAGCGAACCTCTTTAATTCTGGCTTTTTTACCGGTAAGACCTCTAAAGTAGAATATACGTGATCTTCTAACCTTACCTTTTTTATTGACTTCTATCTTTTGTAAAGCAGGCATATTGATTGGGAATATACGCTCTACACCTACAGTACCTGACATTTTACGGATTGTAAATGTTTCGGTAGCTCCAGTTCCCCTTCTTTGAATAACAACACCTTTAAAAAACTGTGTTCTTGTTTTTTCACCTTCCTTAATTTCATAGTACACGGTAATAGTGTCCCCAGCTGAAAAGTTTGGAAAATCTTTTTTAGGAATAAATTCGTTTTCTACAAATTTTAATAACTCTTCCATCGTTTTTAATTATTATTTACTTAAACCAACTTTCACGATTATCGTCAGAGGTTGATTTAATGGAGTGCAAAATTAATCTAATATTTATAACTTACAAGTGATTAGGCGTTTTTTATCGTTAATATCCTTCAAAAAAATCATCCTAATTCAAGTTTTTAATTTATTTGAAATCCAGGGGAATTCAGCACATTGAAGGATTTTTAACTTTATTCCATAGAAGGCCTTGGAAAAAATTGGTTTTAAGCCCTAGTCATTTAGTAGGTCGGGACGAAGCTCCTCGGTTCTTTTGAATGCCTCGTCTTCCCTCCATGTTTCTATTTCCGGAAAATTTCCGCTCAACAGAATATCTGGTACTTTATGGCCCTTGTATTCGGCTGGCCTGGTATATACAGGCGGTGCAAGCAAGTTATCCTGAAAAGTGTCTGTAAGCGCAGAAGTTTCATTGTTCAATACGCCCGGGATTAATCTAATAACGGTATCGCATAGCACTGCAGCACCCAATTCGCCCCCGGACAGGACATAATCGCCAATAGATATTTCCTTGGTAACAAATAGGTCGCGGACGCGTTGGTCCACGCCCTTGTAGTGGCCACAAAGAATAATTACATTATTTAGCAAGGATAGGCCATTGGCCATTTTTTGATTTAAAGTCTTTCCGTCCGGGGTCATATAAATGACTTCATCATACTGCCGTTGACTTTTTAGGGTTGAAATACACTTGTCTATGGGCTCTATCATCAAGACCATTCCGGCACCGCCCCCAAACTGATAATCATCAACCTGGTTGTAACTTTTATCCGTATAATCCCTTAGGTTATGTATGTGGACTTCGACTATCCCTTTGTCAATAGCTCGTTTTAAAATGGAAGCTTCAAAGGGACTTTTAAGTATGTCGGGCACTACGGTAATTATATCTATTCGCATCGATAAAATCAATAACAATTAATGTTTTTTACAGGGCGGGCTCAAAAGTAGTAAAAATAGACGCAATCTTTTGTGCTATTTTGTTTTTGCCAAACACAATTAACTCTTGAACTAAAAGAAAAAGCCCCTAAAAAGGAGCTTTTTAAATTCCATCCGGAAAAACCCAAAAGGTTTCCTTTAGCTATTTGGATTTTTTATGCTTGTTGATCTCGTCCTGGAGTTGCCTACTAATCTTTTGTTCTCTTTCCAAAGCCCTTCTTCTGTGGTCCTCATATTCGGTTTCTACTTCCGCAAGGGTTGATTTGGCTTCTTGGGTAAGAATATTGCTATTTCTGAATTTGTAGATAAAAAATAATAAAAACAGCAATAAGCCTGCTATTATGGTCCAAAGAATAAAATTGTAGGTACTTTTGGCCACCAGAATACCTAGGAAAGACATGCTGTCCTTCTCCTCCGTTACCTCGGAAAGATTATTGGTAGTCTCTTCCAGTTTCTTGTTCAGGGATTCTATGGTTTCCACATGTCCGGCAATGGTACCATTCAATTCATTTACCTTTTTATTAAAGGCATTAATGGAATCCAATACATTTTGTCTAAGTTTTCCCAAGTTAAACTCCTTTACCACCTCGTATCTTACCCCATCGGCCCTGTAATTGCCAGATTTTTGTGAGATATATTCGAATTGGGAACTGATTGGACCTTGGTCCAAGGAAAGCTTGTCGTCCTCCTCGGATTCTTGTGCAAAGTGTAGGTTAAATGACAATAGAGCCATTACGATAAAGAGTAATTTCGAAATTTTCATTTATGTAATTCTTATTGTTAATAATGATTTAGAGAAGGCTAAAATACTTTAATATTCCCAATTATTAAAAAAAGGGATACAACGTATCTTAACTAAATAGAATAACCCACAATTTTCTATATTATTATATTTTGATAAAATTTTAATAATAGATGTATCTACTAACCTTCGCAATGTATTTGCCAAGGCGTATTACTTGGGGAAAATCGAAATTCATTATTGCACCACATATACAATGCTAAATTCTAGCCATCATTGGATACGACGGTTGTGTACTGCTATAAATCACTTGCAATTTTAATGAACTAGGTGGTAGCCTTTCTTTTGTCTGCTTGAATGACTAATTCTTTTTCGTAAAGTTTAATAGCGCTCACAGGTTGATCTTGATTTGTTGAATTCTGGTTAAAATTATAGAGTTCAAACGTTTTCTTAAAAAATATAGCACAAAAAAAGAGCGCTCTGATCAAAGCGCTCTTTTTGTTAATTTGTTTTTTATTGAATTATCAATCGTTCTTTTTCTCCTTTTTTGTTCAACATGGTGATACTTGCCCTATCGTATCTGGAAATCTGGCCGAACTTCGTTTTGGCATCTTGAATGTTGTTGATTTCTTCATCTCCAAAGGACAGTAAAACTTTACCTTCAAATCCGTAATTTCTATAAGTTTCGGGCACTCCTATAATTTTTACCCCTTTTTTGGTTCTAAAGGCCTTCTTTTCATCCTCGGTAAGGTTTTTAACCTCAAAGCCAAGAACAGGAATTATGATCGTTTGCCGTTCCTTGAGTATCACTGGAAATTCCATCTTCTCATCATTACGTAAAACGGTTACCAAAAGCTCGTCGCCTGGTCTTTTGGAAGATATATAACCAATAAGATCTGCGAATTTGTGAATTTCAACATTATCTATGTTTTTAATAATGTCCCCTTCTTTCAAATCTGCATCAAAGGCACCTGAATCCTCCTCAACGCCGGCTATATAGACTCCATCAATTTCATTTATTCCGTTTTCAACGGCATAAGGACTGTTCATGGGAACGGTATTGATACCTAAAATCCCTTTCTGTACGTTGCCATATTCCATAATATCCTCCACCACTTTTTTCGCAATATTGCTGGGTACAGCAAAGGAATATCCTACGTACGAACCTGTTTGTGAGGTAATGGCAGTGTTGATACCTATAAGGTCACCATTGGTGTTTACAAGCGCTCCACCACTGTTCCCAGGGTTTACGGCAGCATCGGTCTGAATAAACGACTGATCCAAACTGGCCAATGCCCTGGCTTTGGCACTAACGATCCCGGCTGTAACCGTGGACGTTAGATTAAATGGGTTGCCTACGGCCAAGACCCATTCTCCTACCTTGGTATTGTCCGAGTCCCCAAATGCAAGATATGGCAACTGTCTGTCGACAGTGATTTTTATCAGGGCAATATCAGAATTAGGATCGGTACCGATCAGTTCGGCATCGTAGGTTTTATTATTATTTAAGGTAACCTGCAGTTGATCGGCATTGGCTATAACGTGGTTATTGGTAACAATATAGCCGTCTTGTGAGATTATTACCCCGGAACCAGTGCCTACCTGAGGGGTCTGACTGCCACTATAACCGTAGAAGTACTCCATGATGCTGGAAGGACCCTTGCTCACGGTAACATTTTTGACGTGTACCACCGCGTTAACGGTGTTCTGTGCGGCCATAGTAAAATCTACTTCATTAATACCCGCACCCTTGGCAGAAGTTGGGGTGTAACTGGATGAAATCATCTTGGCCCCATTGCCCTCCTGTATAACTGCATAATTTGGTTTCTCAAAAAAAAGTTTGTAAGCACCCAATGTAATAGCACCTGCAAAAACAGAGACCAATAATAAACTTCCAAATTTCTTCATAAAAACATTTTTTTAATTTACACAAGTAAAATTAACACATTTCGATAGCAATTATTTGGCTTTAACGAGTTTTTAACTGATAATAAAACCTTAATAAAATTATATCTTTGCTTTATAATTTATGATATGTTACTAAATTTTTTTAAATACCAGGGAACTGGAAATGACTTTGTCATGATCGATAATCGCAATGAGTTCTTTCCAAAGGAAAACGTTGGGTTGGTCTCATTTTTATGTGACAGAAGATTTGGCATCGGTGCCGATGGTCTCATTTTACTCGAAAATGACAAGGACACGGATTTTAAGATGGTCTATTATAATTCTGACGGTAGACAGGGTACCATGTGTGGCAATGGAGGCAGGTGTATTGTAGCTTTTGCCCATTATTTGGGGGTTGTGGGCCAAAACACATCATTTATGGCAGTAGACGGACTTCATAATGCGACTATAGCAGATGGTATCGTTAGTTTGGAGATGCAGAATGTAAAGGAGATAAGGGAAAAGTCCAATTCTTTGTTTCTCAATACAGGTTCCCCGCACCATGTTCAGTTGGTCGATGGTCTTAAGGATTTTGATGTCCGCAAGGAGGGTGCCAAGCTGCGTTATGGGTTGTATGGTGAACAAGGAAGCAACATCAACTTTGTAGATCAGGCCACGGAGGACACCTTTAATGTAAGGACCTACGAGCGGGGAGTGGAAGATGAAACCTTTTCCTGTGGAACGGGGGTAACTGCTGTAGCCTTGGCCATGTACCATTCGGGCAAGACCAACAAGGATTCCGTAAATATTGTTACCCCTGGGGGAAATCTTCAGGTGAAGTTCAAGAACAATGCAAATGGCTACGATAATATATGGTTGACAGGTCCGGCACAACTCGTTTTTAAAGGGGAGATAAATGTTGAGTCTTAAAGGGGAACAGATTTACCTAAGGGCCTTGGAGCCTGCAGATTTGGATTTCCTGTATGCTTTGGAAAACAATCCTGAGATATGGGAAATAAGCGGTACTACTGCACCCTATTCCAAACACGTGCTAGAACTTTATCTGGAAAATGCCCATAAAGACATATATGAGGTAAAACAATTGCGATTGTGCATTTGCAATTTGAAAGGGGTTATATTAGGTTTAATTGATTTTTTTGATTTTGACCCCAAGAATTTGAGGGTAGGAATGGGGATTATTGTGAGTAGTAAGGTGAATAGAAATAAAGGGGTTGGCGCTGAAGCCATAGCGATACTTACCAATTATGCCTTTTTAGTATTGGGAATGAGACAGGTATATGTAAATGTATTGGAGGAAAACGCTCCTAGCATACATTTGTTTTCAAAACTGGGGTTTGAAAAAGTTGGAATAAAAAAGGATTGGATTTACTCCAACGGAGCTTTTAAAAATGAAATCTTGTTTCAAAAGATAAATAGCTAATGTATATAAAGAAAATTTTATTGGTTATCGTTGTTGCCGGAATGTTGGTGGGTGGTGCATTCGCCTATATGGTTTATAGGGCCTTTTTTTTGCCAAATACGCAATTTAACAATGAAGTAGCCTATGTGTTTATACCTTCAGATTCGGATTTCGATGAAGTTAAGGCGATTATAGAACCGCTTTTGAAGGATTTGAATACGTTTGAATCCGCAGCGGATAAAAAAGGCTATAGCACCAATGTAAAAGCTGGAAAATATGCTATAAAAAAGGGGATGAGCAATAATGATATTGTCAATTCGCTTAGAAGTGGCAATATTCCCGTAAAGGTTGCATTTAACAATCAGGAAAACTTAGCGGATTTGGCGGGTAGGATATCGCTTCAAATCGAGGCCGATAGTACAGCTTTATTGAGTGTCTTTGGGGAGCTGGAATTTCTAGAAGCAAATGGGTTTAACGATAAAACGGCGCTTTCCATGTATATTCCCAATAGTTATGAGTTTTTCTGGAATACTTCGGCTGAGGGTTTTAGGGAAAGGATGTTGAAGGAATACAAAAGGTTTTGGAACGAAGAACGCATGGCCAAAACGAAATCCTTGGGCCTAAACCCCTCGCAGGTGATTACATTGGCATCCATTGTGCATAAAGAGACGGCAAAAGTAGATGAGCGGCCTAGGGTGGCGGGTGTGTACCTAAACCGATTGGCTACCGGGATGCTTCTGCAGGCCGATCCGACAGTTATTTATGCCATAAAATTACATACTGGGAATTTTGATACCATTATAAAAAGAGTGTTGTATAAGGATTTGGAATTGGATTCGCCCTATAATACCTATAAATATGCAGGTTTGCCTCCAGGGCCAATTGCTATGCCCGATATTTCGGCCATAGATGCAGTTTTAAATCCAGAAAAACATGATTATTATTACTTTGTGGCCAATGTGGAAGATTTTGGTTATCACAAGTTTGCGAAGACATTGGCGCAGCATAACCGCAATAAAGAGCAGTACGTCCGGTGGATAAACCGTCAAAAGATAAACCGCTGAACCACTGACCCTTATTTCTGTGTCATTTATCCAATAATCATAACATTTTGTACAAAGTTGCGTTAAAATAGGTCTGTTTTTAAAAATCGGGCATATCTTTGTAAAGTGAAATTTAAGCAAACCCTTTTTGGTTGTTAGTCTTAAGAAAACAAATATATGAGAAAGTGGACAAGTTATTTGTTCCCCGTTATCATGATTTTTATTCTTGTTAGTTATGGGTTTAAGCCAGTTAAAATGGTGGTTCCCGAGGCTTATAGAGTAAATGGACCTACAGAAGTTTTGTTTCCCAAACACAGAACTATTTTAAAAACGACTATGGCTGCGCCACCCTTTTTAGGAACATCCTACAACGGGTTTAAAGAGGCTTTAGCCTTTAAGGAATCTCAAGGAAATTATTTTACCACCAATGCCTTAGGTTATCTAGGTAAATATCAATTTGGTATAGGTACCCTGGAACTGTTAGGTGTTTACAATGCTACATTATTTCTTAACGATCCAATATTGCAGGAAAGGGTATTTCATACCAATCTTTCTAGAAATAAGTGGATTCTGAGAAGGGATATTAAACGTTTTGTTGGCGTGGTCATAAATGGTCAGGAGATTACGGAATCGGGTATTTTGGCGGCTGCACATTTGGCAGGAGCAGGGAACGTAAAAAAATATTTGAGGTCTTATGGGGAATTAAATGTAGATGATGACTTTGGGTCATCTGTTTCCTACTATATCAAAAAATTCTCGGGATACGATATTTCCCATGTAACCCCCAAGAAAAATCCTAGAATATAAAGAATTTGTATTTATGAAAATGGAAGGACCCTAACCTATTGTTAGGGTTTTTTTATGCGTGAATTATAAAAATAGTTGGTCTCTTATGAAGGTCAACAGAAATTCTTTGCCAATCCATCACTTTTTTGGTTGTGATATACTCTGTGGGCAACGTTATGTCGCAAGCAATGCAAACCAAGGTTTGAGGAGAAAGTGTTTTTGTTAATTCGGCCAATAGTTTATCGTTTCTGTAAGGGGTTTCAATAAATATCTGCGATTGATCAAAATCTCTGGATAGTTTTTCAAATCTCTTGATGCTCTTTTTTCTTTCCCCAGCTTCAATGGGCAAATAGCCGTTAAAAGCAAAACTTTGACCGTTAAGCCCGCTGGCCATTAAGGCCAATAATATGGAGGAGGGGCCTACCAATGGAACTACCTGTATACCTTTTTGATGGGCAATACTCACAATATCTGCACCGGGATCTGCAATTCCTGGGCAACCGGCTTCCGATATAATGCCAACATTATAACCTTCAAAACAAGGTTCCAAAAAAGTGGGAAGAATTTCTGGTTCCGTAAATTTGTTCAGTACATTGATATGTAGACGTGGCTGGGACTTTTTGGAACTGATCTTTTTTATAAAGTGTCTAGCCGTTTTTTCATTTTCAACTATGTAATGATCTATTTGTTCAATGGTCCTTTTGATGGATATGGGCAGAACTTCCAAGGGCTCGTTATCGCCCAAGGTTGTAGGGATTAAATATAATTTTCCAATATTGCCCATTGTTTGGTCCATAGGGATTAGATTATTTTTGAATTATGTCCTGTGCAATAAGGTTGCATGCCGCATCAATTAAATGAAATACTTCCTCAAAACCATCTTCATCCCCATAATAGGGGTCTGGAACTTCTTTGTTGGCTATATTTGATTTATGAAGTAATAAATTGACTTTAGCAATCTCGTTTTCAGTTTCGGCCAGGGTAATTATGTCTTCGTAATTACTTCTGTCCATGGCGTAAATCCGATCGAATTCGTCAAAATCTTTGGCGGTGAATTGTCTGCACCGCTGCTGGCTAATGTCGATACCATATTTTTTGGCTATAAATATGGATCGATTATCCGGTTTTTTTCCAATATGATAACTGGCGGTACCCGCCGAATCGACCTGGATGGCTTCCTTGCCCAATTTGCTTTTTAAAATACCCTCGGCCAATGGTGACCTACATATATTCCCCAAACAGACCATAAGGACTTTGGTTCTCATGGCAATGGAGATTTTAAGAAAACTTCTTGGTTAGGTCGTCTATGTATTTTCGGAACTGCTTGTCGGTCTCTGCAAGATTATCCACGGTCTTACATGCGTGTAACACTGTAGCGTGGTCTCTTTTTCCAATCTGGGACCCAATACTTGCCAATGAGGCTTTGGTGAATTTTTTTGCAAAGAACATTGCCAACTGTCTGGCCTGTACAATATGTCTTTTTCGAGTTTTTGACTGTAGTGTGGCCACATCCATTTCGAAATAGTCGGAAACTACCTTTTGGATGTAATCAATGGACACTTCCCTTTTGGTGTTTTTTACGAATTTCTCGACTACCAATTGGGCCAATTCCAGAGTGACTTCTTTTTTATTGAAGGAAGATTGGGCAATCAAGGAAATTATTGCTCCTTCCAATTCCCTAATATTGGTTTTTATATGTTTGGCAACATAGTCTATAATGTCGTCTGGCATTTCCACGCCATCCCGATACAATTTGTTTTTTAAAATTGATATCCTTGTTTCGTAATCGGGGGTTTGTAGCTCGGCAGATAAACCCCATTTAAAACGGGAAAGCAAACGCTGTTCTATGTCCTGCATATCAACAGGGGCTTTGTCCGAGGTTAGGATTACCTGTTTGCCGTTTTGATGCAAATGATTGAAAATATGGAAGAACACGTCCTGTGTTCCCGATTTTCCCGATAAAAATTGCACGTCATCAATAATTAGCACATCGATCAACTGATAGAAATGAATAAAATCGTTTCTAGTGTTTTTCTTGACCGATTCAATATATTGCTGGGTAAATTTTTCAGCAGAGATATATAATACTGTCCTTTCTGGATACTTGTCCTTTATTTCCACACCTATGGCATGGGCCAAATGTGTTTTTCCCAAACCTACACCGCCAAACACCAATAATGGATTAAAAGAGGTGCCTCCAGGTTTGTTGGCAACGGCCATACCAGCCGATCTCGCCAGTCTGTTGGAGTCGCCTTCCAAGAAATTATCAAAATTATAACTCGGGTTTAATTGGGATTCAATCTTTATATTTCTGATCCCAGGTATTACAAACGGATTTTTTAATTCCGGATTTTTGGATTTTATGGCCACGTCCAATTCCTGTGGCTCTACATGGGATCTATTGGAGCTAGGTATTTTTTCTGTAAAAGGTTCACGATTGCCATAGGTGTTTTCCATTTTAATGATGTACACCAATTTAGCGGTCTCACCCAATTCTTTGGTAAGGGCTACTTTTAACAATTTAACATAGTGCTCTTCCAACCATTCATAAAAAAATTTACTGGGAACTTGAATGCTCAAGGCATTATCGGAAAGCTTAACAGGTTTAATTGGTTCGAACCAAGTTTTGAATGCCTGCGGTTGGATATTGTCTTTAATAAAGCCCAAACAATGGTTCCATACGGACGTTGCAGTAACACTCATTTTTAAAGTTTTCTTTTTTTGGTTAGTGTAAATTAAGGATGATATTCAGCCAGGTCAAGTGGGACTATCAAGTGGGCAAATATGTGAACAAATATTCTAAAAAAAAAATCCAAAGAGGTTGAATTTTCTCTTTTTTTTTCTCATGTTGTACCACATTATTTTCACACTTTTAAATATAAAGGTTTTACACGGAATAACATGGATTTTAATGAATTTTCTTTTAGGGTCAGGTATGGCGAAACAGATCAAATGGGCGTAGTTTATCACGGAAATTATGCGCAATATCTGGAGATGGGACGGGTTGAATGGTTAAGGTCTTTGGGCATTTCCTACAAAAAGATGGAGGAAAACGGTATAATGTTGCCGGTAATTTCTTTAAACATATTATTTAAGAAATCGGCAGTATATGACGATCTTTTAACGGTTACAACATATATCCGGAAACGGCCTTTGGTTAGAATAGAATTTGACTATGAGATACGAAATGAGGCCAAAGAATTGTTAATAGAAGCGAACACGGTTTTGGCATTTATGGATATGAAAACCAATAAGCCCATAAAATGTCCAGATTATATTCTCGATAACTTAGACATCTAGTTTTTTAATTTTCACAGGATACATTGCTGTAAAAATATTTTCTGTAAAAAGGGCATCGTTTTGCCTAACGGAAATCTCAATTTTGCAGTCCATTTCCATTTTCTGGCTAACAATTTCCATTTGATGCTGCTTTAAGGTTCGCATAACCTTGTCCATTTCCGAATATTCAAAACAAAGCAAATATCGTTTTTGTAATGTTTTTTCTATTATTTCCGCCGAATCCAGTGCCATTTGTGCCGCGGTCCTATAAGCGGATATCAAGCCTCCGACCCCTAGTTTTGTACCGCCAAAGATACGGGCTACGGCCACTAGGACATTGGTTACTCCAAAAGACTGTATTTGACCGTATATGGGCATTCCCGCGGAATTATTGGGTTCACCATCGTCATTGGCCCTGTAATTAATATCTTCAACTCCTAACTGCCAGGCGTAGCATACATGGTTGGCGGTATGGTGTTGTTTTCTGAGCTCTTCAATAATAGGTTTTACCTCGTCCTCTTGAAGTATCGGATAGGCGTAACCAAAAAACTTGCTTTTGCGTTCTTTGAACAAAATTTCCTCCGAAGGTGCTTTCAAGGTTTTGTAAACGTCTAACTCCATATAGTTCTATTAAAAAAAAGCCACTAACAAAATGCTTATAATCGCTAGTGTAATTCCCATCCAATTTTTGATGCTGAGGCGCTCTTTGAACAGCACAACCCCCAAAAGCGTAGAAAACATGACTATGGCTACATTGTTTATGGTGAAAACAGAGGCACTATTTAGGTTCTCGTGCTGCAGTGCCCGCAATAGATAAAATATCGAAAAATAATTTAGAATGCCCAGGGTAATTCCTCCTAATATAGTTGTTATATTGGGCCCCGTGCGTTTTCTTAAGGATTTGATCGTTATAAATATAAGCCCTGTAATTGCGGCAGAACCAAAAACCACCGCAGAAAATAAGGGAAATTCCTCCTTGGGGACCAAGGTCTCCTCCAAATACTTAATGCTGGTATCTATAATTCCGGACCCGATAAAAACCAGGGTGGGCAGTATGATGATATTTTTCTTGAGGGGGACATCCTTTTCCTTAACAGATGCAAAGTATACGGCAGCCAAGGCCAATAGAATTCCTACTGATTTTAAGGCCCCCAGTTTCTCATTATATACCAACAAACCAAATATGACCGGTATTACCAGGGACATTTTAGTTGCAACCGAAGCCACCGAGACTCCACTCTTTTGTGAGGTGGCGGCCATAAGGTTAAATACAACTATGAACAATATTCCCAAAACCAATGTCCCAATGAACCATGTTTTCTCTGGAATTTCCAACAGCTCAATTTTTTTTTCGTAAAAAGACATTCCAACCGCAGAGGCTACTAAATAGTTGATTATGATGGCATAAAGAGTTTGAATCTTATAGGTATCATACAATTTAAAAACCACAAAAATTAAGCTGGAAAACAGTATACTTAAAGCAAGGTCCAACATATTAAAGTCTTTCCTTTAAATTAACCACATCTTCCTTGCCAACAATTAGATTCCAAGTCTTTATGCCCAATTCCTTGGCTGCATCCGTATTTTGCTTGGTGTCATCAATAAAAAGTGTATCCTGGGGGTCCAATCTATTTTGCTCCAGAACAAATTGAAATATTTCGTGGTTCGGTTTTCTTAATTGGATTTCGTGTGATAAATAGAACTGTTCAAACGAATTTTTAAACCGCTCAAAACTTTCATTGCCCATAATCTTCATTACATGTGGAATATGCAGGGCATTGGTATTGCTCAAAAGAAATAATCTATAACTGTTCTCCTTTGCCAAGTTTTCCAAAAAGTTGAGGCGATATTCTGGAAAATCCAACAACATGGAATTCCAAATATCGGTGATTGCTTGGGGGCTCAGGTGTGGAAAATCAGGTTGCAGCCTCTCCACAAATTCTTGTGGACTAATTTTGCCAACTTCGAAGTCCTCGTTAATGGTATGGTATTTAGGTAAAAATTCTTGGATGCCACTATCTTGCAGTGCTCTAAAAACTACCTGTTTGTCCAGGTTGATGAAGATGTCCCCAAAATCGAATATGATGTTTTTAATCATGTTTTAAGAGAGTTAATATATCTGATTCTATTTCCGTTTCACTTTCCAGAAACCCATGGATCCTAGGAGATTCCAAACCTTTCCCAAATTGACTCTTGCCCTTGAAGATTCTAGCCTCGTCCCATAATTCGGAGTCTATAAAGCTTTGAAGTGTTTTGGCTCCTCCTTCAATGATAACACTTATAATATCATGCTTATTTAGGATGTCGCAAATTTGGATTGCTACGTTATTTTCAAAATTAATAACCTCGTATATAATTTCCAGATGTGGATTTTTAGGCTTTTGGGAGGTGATGATGATGGTTTTTACGCTTCCATCCAAAACATGGTGTTTATTGTCGATTTTCAACTCCCTGTCCAAAACAATTCTAGTTGGATTCCGGCCTTTCCAATGACGAACGTTTAACTCGGGATTATCGGCCAATACCGTATTGGTACCAACCAAAATGGCTTGTTCCTGACTGCGCCATTGGTGTACCAATTGTTGGGAGTATGAATTACTGATCCAGTATGGTTCGGGATTGTTACTTCTTCTATCTTGACTGGGAGCTATGAAACCATCGGCCGTTTCTGCCCATTTCAAAATAATATAGGGTCGTTTTTTGGTATGGGAGGTTAGGAACCGTTTATGGTGATCCTTGCATTCTTTCTCCAGTACACCCAGGGTGACATTGCAGCCAGCAGCTTTTAATTTTTCAATGCCCTTGCCAGCTACTTTCTCATGTGGATCCAAAAGGCCTATAACAACATTAGGAATTTGATGCTGAACAATCAGGTCTGCACATGGAGGTGTTTTTCCGTAATGGGAACA
This sequence comes from Arenibacter sp., assembly GCA_040216555.1. Lineage (GTDB taxonomy): Bacteria > Bacteroidota > Bacteroidia > Flavobacteriales > Flavobacteriaceae > Arenibacter. Next base: position 82,970 of record JAVJOW010000031.1, on the reverse strand, counting down.
AGGTTCCAAGGAAACATATAGGGTAGATTTTTTTAAGAGCGCCTTGTCCATTACGGAATTAATGGCATTTACCTCGGCATGGGATCCGCCATAGGGACTGGTGTAACCTTCTCCTATAATTTTGCCCTCATGTACAATAACACTGCCCACCATGGGATTGGGAAAGGTAGTTCCCAGGCCATTTTTGGCGAGCTGTATGCATCTTGAAATATATTTTTCGTGTATCTTCACTTCGTAAAAATAGAACAATATAAGTAGATTATTGGTAATCATATGTTAGCCACTATTATAAGGGAAATTCAACCTAAGGACAATGAGAATGTTGCCAGGGTAATAAGAAAAGTTTTGGAGGACCTGGGTGCTCCTAAGGTGGGTACCGCCTATGCGGATAAGGCCTTGGATCATATGTTCGAAAACTATGACGTACCACGGGCCGATTATTTAGTGGTCGAGGAAAACGGAAAGATTATTGGTTGTGCCGGAATTGCACAGTTGGAGAATTACGAGGGCAACGTATGTGAATTACAGAAAATGTATTTTCTGGAAGAGGCCAGGGGAAGGGGATTGGGAATTAAAATGATCAATATATGCTTGGACAAAGCTACCGAATATGGTTATGAACACTGTTACTTGGAAACCATGCCCTATATGGAAGACGCCCAAAAATTATATTTAAAGTCCGGGTTTCATTATATCAAGGCGCCAATGGGTAATACGGGTCATTATTCATGTCCGGTTTGGATGCTTAAAAGTTTATAGACACAGTTTTGATCATTATGGATCTTTTTTAGGTATTTGATGATTGCAATGTTTGCCAAAAATTTAGAATGTTATTAAAAGAAATTAAAAACATATACCATATTGAGCTGGATCCCCTTTTTCCAAAAGAAGAGGTTGATAGTTTTTTTTACTTGGTAATAGATCATTATTTGGGTTTGGAGAGATTTGTTTTGGCCATGCAACCTAATCTTGTGGTGTCCAAAGAAAATGAGGATCCATTGTTTAATGCATTGAGCCAATTAAAACAAGAACGTCCTATTCAACACATTTTAGGGAAGGCCCATTTTTGCGAACTGGAGTTTCGTGTAGATGAAAACGTTTTGATACCCAGGCCTGAAACGGAGGAATTAGTTTATTGGATTATAAATGAGGTTCAAAAAGGGGGTACTCGGGAGGAAGTAAAAATACTGGATATTGGAACTGGAAGTGGTTGCATTGCCATCTCCCTGGCCAAAAACTTGCCCAATGCCAAAGTATATGCCCTGGACATTTCTAAAAAGGCATTGCAGATGGCAGAGCAGAATGCTTTAGATAATGAGGTGGAAATAGTCTTTTTGGAAGCGGATATTTTATCTATTGAGGGTTTTAAAGATAAATTTGATGTAATAGTATCCAATCCTCCCTATGTTAGGGAATTGGAAAAATTGGAAATGAAAAATAATGTCGTGGAGCACGAACCCGGTCTGGCTCTCTTTGTTTCCGATGGGGATCCTTTGATTTTCTACAAAAAAATAACATGCTTTGCTTTAGGCCATCTAAGGAAAAGCGGGATCCTGTTTTTTGAGATAAATCAATATCTTGGTGAAGAAATGAAACAACTTCTGAGAGCGGAAAATTTTTCCGAAATTGAGATCAGAAAAGATATGTTTGGAAATGACAGAATGTTAAAAGGACAGCTCGATCCTCAGCGACTAAGTTGAAATAGCAGACTTAGTCATGGTCCCTTATAGGCCATGGAATTGAAAAAAGATATAGATCACTAATTTTTTCCCAAGTGGAAAATTTGATAAATATGGAAAGCATAGTTGTATTTTGTGGAAGCAGTGAGGGCAACGATCCAGAAATAGTGGAATGCGCCTATGAGTTAGGGGCAATTTTTGCAACAGAGGGAATTACATTGGTCTATGGTGCCGCGAAAATAGGTATTATGGGTAGATTGGCCCAGGGAGCCTTGGACCATAAGGGCAAGGTTATAGGTGTTATCCCCGATTTTTTAAAATTAAAGGAGGTATTTCATAACGGACTTACCAAACTTATAATTACCGAAAATATGCATCAACGCAAATTAAAGATGCATGACCTATCTGACGGAATTATTACACTTCCAGGTGGGTATGGTACTATGGAGGAGTTGTTCGAGATGATTACCTGGGCTCAACTTGGGCTGCACCAAAAACCAATTGGCCTTTTAAATATAAATGGGTTTTATAATGAACTGCTCGCTATGTTACGTACCATGGTAAATAAAGGGTTTTTAAAGCAGGAATATTACGATATATTGTTGGTAGATAACTCTATTGACGGACTTTTGGATAAAATGAAAAATTACCAACCCTTGCCATTGCCAATATGGATTAAAAAGGATCAATTATAAATGGAAATCAAACAAAAAATAGCAAATCTTAGAACAGAGCTTCGGGAGCATAATTATAATTATTATGTATTGGACAATGCAACGATTTCCGACTTTGAGTTTGATATGAAACTAAAGGAGCTGCAGGCTCTTGAGGCAAAACATCCAGAATTTTATGATGCCAGTTCCCCAACATTGAGGGTGGGAGGGACAATTACCAAAAATTTTGAAACGGTGGTCCACGAGCATCGCATGTATTCCTTGGACAATTCATACTCGAAAGAGGATTTGGAAGATTGGGAAAAACGCATTCAAAAAATATTGGGGGATGCTTCGGTTCAATTTACCTGTGAACTCAAATACGATGGTGCCTCTATAAGTATAATATACGAAAATGGCCAGTTGGTAAAGGGGGTGACCCGTGGTGACGGATTTCAGGGAGATGATGTTACCAGCAATATAAAGACCATTAGATCGGTGCCCTTGCAATTAAAAGGGGATTATCCCCCTAAATTTGACATACGCGGGGAAATCGTTTTGCCTTTTGAAGGTTTTGCCAAAATGAACCAAGAGAGGATAGAGAATGGGGAGGATCCTTATATGAATCCCAGAAACACCGCATCGGGCAGTTTAAAATTGCAGGACAGTGCCTTGGTCGCTGAACGGCCATTGGATTGCTTGTTGTACAGTATTGTTGGGGTAAATTTAAAATTGGAATCCCAATCCCAAATGTTGGAGAAAGCTAGGGATTGGGGGTTCAAAGTTCCAAAAGCTGCCAAACTATGTAAAACCACGGATGAGGTTATGGAGTTTATAGATCATTGGGACAAACATAGGCACGAATTGCCCTATGAGACGGACGGGGTAGTCATTAAAGTGAATAGTATTCAACATCAGGAGGAGCTGGGTTACACGGCCAAATCCCCACGCTGGGCCATGGCCTATAAATTCAAGGCAGAGCAGGTCTCTACCGTGTTAAATGAAATTACCTATCAGGTTGGGCGTACCGGGGCCATAACCCCCGTTGCTAATTTGGAGCCAGTACTTTTGGCTGGGACTACCGTAAAAAGGGCATCCTTACACAATGCCGACCAAATAGAAAAGCTTGATATAAGGGAAGGGGATACCGTCTTTGTGGAAAAAGGAGGGGAAATAATCCCGAAAATAGTGGGGGTGGATTTTACTAAAAGACCCAATCATTCCCAACCTACCCAATATATAGATCATTGTCCAGAGTGCAGTACTCCTTTGGAACGTAATGAGGGAGATGCCAAACATTATTGCCCCAACGAGTATGGATGTCCTCCCCAGATTACAGGCCGTATTCAACATTATATTTCGCGTAAGGCGATGGATATTGAAGGGCTTGGAGGGGAAACCGTTGAACTTCTCTTTAAGGAGGGTCTTATTGAGAATTACGCTGACCTTTATTTACTTACCAAAGAGCAACTGATACCCTTGGAACGAATGGCTGAAAAGTCGGCCGAAAATCTTGTAAAAGGGGTTGCCGAATCGGTGAAAATTCCATTTGAAAGGGTGCTATTTGCCTTAGGGATCAGATTTGTAGGGGAAACCGTAGCCAAGAAATTGGCAAGAGCCTATAAAAATATAGATGGGCTTATGACAGCTACTGTAGAGGAATTAATGACGGTCGATGAAATTGGCCAACGTATTGCAGAAAGTGTGGTATCATTTTTTCGGAACGGAATCAATCTTGAAATTATTTCCAGATTAAGGCAGTACGGGGTACAATTTGAAGTCTCGGCCGATAAACTGGAGAATCAGACCGACTTCTTAAAGGGGCAGACCTTCGTGGTATCCGGAGTGTTTGAAAACCTGAGTAGGGATGAACTTAAAAAAATGATCGAGGACAACGGCGGAAAGGTAGGCTCTAGTATTTCTTCAAAAACTTCTTATCTTGTGGCAGGCGACAAAATGGGCCCCAGTAAAAGGACCAAGGCAGAAAGTCTGGGAGTCCCAATTATTTCGGAGACGGACTTTTTGAATATGCTATAGTTGTCCTATCCACAGGAATAGAAAAGGAATAGAGCTGGAAGTAAAAAAATAAGGGTTTATGAGGGAAAAAGATATTTGTACTAAATTGTAATTATGTATACCATACTACTTCTTCTGCTCTGTATTGTATTCATAATTGTGGCCTCGACCCGATTTAAGCTTCACCCATTTTTGGCATTGCTTGCCGCTAGTTTATTATTCGGTATTTTTTCGGGACTCCCATTGGATGAACTCATAAAAACTATTAATGATGGCTTTGGAAGCACCATCGGGGGCATTGGCATTATCATTATCGCAGGTTTAATTATTGGGACTTTTCTGGAAAAATCGGGCGGTGCCTATACGTTGGCGAACCTTGTCCTAAAGGTTATTGGGCCCAAGCGTGTTCATATGGCCATGGGTTTTATTGGATATTTTGTATCCATCCCAGTATTTGCCGATAGCGGTTTTATTATAGTCTCCCCATTAAATAGGGCACTTACCAAAAAGGCAAAATTATCCTTGGCAGGAACGGCGGTGGCCTTGTCACTGGGCTTGATGGCTTCCCATACCATGGTGCCCCCAACCCCCGGACCCATTGCTGCTGCGGGAATATTAGGTGCAGATCTGGGTCAGGTTATCCTCTTCGGTCTAATGACCAGTATACCGGCCTTATTGGTCTGTATTTTGTTTGCTAAAAAAATAGGTTCCAAAATTTTCATTGATCCAGCACCAAAGCTAACGGAGGAGCAGATCAATTCCCAGCTGGAAAACGCTCCATCAGTCTTCAAATCCTTTATTCCTATAGTTGTTCCCATCATTCTTATTGTGTTGAGGTCTTTTGCCGAATACCCCACTATGCCTTTTGGGGGCGGCACCTTTAAGTACGCTATAGGATTTGTGGGTAACCCAGTAGTAGCCCTATTGATAGGAATGGTATTGTCTTTTACCCTGCCCAAAAAATTGGATAGGGAAATGTTGAGCACCTCGGGTTGGATAGGAGAGGCACTTACTTCCGCTGCCATTATTATATTAATAACCGGAGCCGGTGGGGCCTTTGGGAAAGTTCTACAGACTTCGGACATCAGTTCCTTACTGGAGAACAATATTTCCAATGGAAATTTAGGGATATGGCTTCCGTTCCTTATTGCTGCAGGCATCAAGACTGCCCAGGGCTCCTCTACGGTGGCCATAATTACAACAGCGTCCATTATTGCCCCTTTAATGCCGGCAATGGGTTTTGATACCGAGGTTTCAAAGGCTTTGGCGGTCATTGCTATTGGCGCTGGTGCATCCCTAGTGTCCCATGCCAACGATAGTTTTTTTTGGGTGGTTACCCAACTAAGCGATATGAAAGTAAATCAAGGATATAGGACACACAGTTTAGGGACTGCTATTTTGGGCTTTTCTGCAATGATCGTTTTAACCATAATCAGTTTAATCATCTAATCTTTAAATAATGAAAATTTATAAGACGAACCAAGGAGTTTTGATCGAAAATGACCATAAATTTTATCTTACCGATAAGGAATGGGATTCATTTATTGCCGATGATGCCATTTATGACAATACATTAAGTTTAATTTCCAGGCTTGATCCAATTGAAAATAGCGCTGCCATATTGAACGGCAGTTTATTGCCTCCTGTGGGACGTCAAGAAATATGGGCATCCGGGGTAACCTACTACAAAAGTAGGGAAGCCCGCATTGAAGAATCCAAAGATGCCGGGGGAGGCGATTTTTATGACCGTGTCTATAATGCGGAAAGGCCGGAATTGTTTTTTAAAAGTACGGCTAGTCGGGCAGTAGGGCATAAGCAGGATGTAAGGATCAGAAAAGATTCCAAATGGAATGTTCCGGAACCGGAATTGACCTTGGTGATAACCCCCAATGCAAAAATAATAGGCTATACCATTGGTAATGACATGAGCTCCAGGGATATTGAAGGGGAAAATCCATTATATCTTCCCCAGGCCAAGAGTTATGACGGGGCAGCAGCTGTAGGCCCCTGTATTTGGCTGAGCAAGGAACCTATTTCTATGGATGCCAATATCAAAATACAAATTGTTCGTAAAGGAAATACAGTGTTTGAAGGAGAAACCGAGGTAGGACAAATGAAACGAAAACTTACCGACCTTGTTCACTATCTGTATCGTGAAATGTCTTTTCCTTTTGGAAGTCTTTTGATGACGGGAACAGGAGTGGTGCCTCCGGATTCTTTTACCTTGGATCATGGGGATGTTGTTAATATTACTATCGATTCAATAGGGACCCTGTCGAATACCGTAGCCTAATAGTCCATATAAATTAAGAGTGATGTCCGTTCCAAAAAGTATTGAAGAGTTTAAGGCAACCTTGTCGCTGCAATCGGCACCATCTTCTTGGCCTGAAGCCTTACGGGCAATGTGGTTTGATGCCAAGGGGGATTGGGAATCTTCACACGATATAGCACAGGACCTACATAATACCAATGGCAGCTGGATTCATGCCTATCTGCACAGAAAGGAAGGAGATAAGTTCAATGCCGGATATTGGTATAGGATGGCAGGAAAAAAAATCCCTATCATAAATTTGGAGGAGGAACAATTACTATTGGTGGAGTATTTTTTAGCCCAATAGAAGTAATGTTGCTTGTTTGGTGTTAAAGCCTTGAAGCGATTACAAAAGAAAAGCGGTCATGATAAACTTTCATGACCGCTTTTTATTTATTTAAAGTGCTATATCCTTACGCTTCTTCGCCAGAACGAGAAAAATAATAGGGGTTATGTTCAATAATCGGAATATTCAGTAGGGTAGAAGAAACGGGTGACGTTTTTGGAAACATTGTTCTGGTAATTGGGGTCCGATTTTATTTTGTTCCAAACTGGTGAATCTGAAAAGGATTTCCAATGGGCATCCCTACTGGCTTGATTTTCAAATGTGGTCATATACATAAGGTTCGGCATTGTTGCACCTGAAAGTACTTCACCATAGAATACGGCATTAAAGCCTAAACTATCGAAAAGGCTTACTTCCCCACCTTTGTTGAACATGTCTACCTTGTTGATGTATTTGGCCTCTGTTGCCGATTCATAGCTTCTTAATTCATAGACACGGTCTTTACGGGGGCCACTTAAAGGCGAGGGCTTCATCTTGGGCATATCCACAAAGGCTTTTATAATAACCGATTCTACCCGGCTATAGGGAGGGTTTTTATATGGGGCATCCAAAAAGTCTTTGGCAGCTGCCATATAAACTTTATCCTTTTGAAGTTTGGTCTCTATTGCTTCCAAATCGGCAAGACCTTTCATTGGGATCAATACTTTTATGCTTCGGGGATTTAGGGAATCGATTGTTCTTGGTTTAAAGACACCCACGTTCTTGATATTGATTTTTTTGAGTGCAGGTAGCAAGGCCTCGCTAAGGTATTGGTCCGTGGTCTTTTCCTGTTCCTCGGTGTCTAGTAGATAGGTCTTTAGTTGGTAAAATTCACGCTGGTGGCTTTGGCCATAGGTGTTAATTGTAAATAGTAATAGAAGAACTGAAATATATACAGCTTTGTACATTGGAATTGGTTTAAGATAAATATTAGATTTTTTTATTGCCTGTTAAGTTAGGGTTTTTGAAAACAATGTCATAACTTTTTTAAAAAACAAACACTGTTGGCAATACCTTTATATTGTCCGTAATTGGGAATAGTAGCGTAACCATTTTTTCTATAAAGGGCAATCGCCTCGGGCTGTCTAAGTCCTGTTTCCAAAATACAGGTACTGTATTTCTGTGCTGCGGCCCATATTTCAAGCTCTTTTAATATTTTTGAGGCAATTCCTTTACCTCGTTCCTGCGGGGCAACATACATTCTTTTTATTTCCATGGTATTGTCATTATAAGCCTTAATAGCGCCACAACCTATGGGTGCGTTATTCGAATAGGCCAAAACAACAAAGGACAGGTTTTCTATGACATTGTATTGCGCATAGAAGTAGTGGTCATCTCCATCCCTCAACTTTAGATCGGCATCTAGAAGTTTGACCAGGGTTATAAAATCCAAATTTTTTGAATTGCTTCTTTTTAGGGTCGTCATGATAACTATATCTTCTTTCTGTACGGTTTAGTGGAAGCAGAATTTAACATTGAACAGGCTAGGATATATGTTTTTTAAGTTTTATGATCACTGATTTGGATGTAGGGGTATTGCTTTTATCGGCAGTGCTGTTTAAAGGTACTAGGACGTTGGCCTCCGGAAAATAGGTGGCACAACATTTTTCAGGGATATTGTAAGGCAATACAATGAACTTATGCGCTATCCTTTCCGTATTGTTGTGAAAATTATAAAGGTCCACGAGATCCCTTTCCTTTAGTTGGTATCTTTCAATATCCTTGGGGTGCATCAATATAACCCTGCGTTCATTGAATATGCCCCTGTAGCGATCATTCAGCCCGTAAATAGTGGTGTTGAACTGATCATGGCTCCTTATGGTCATCATTAAAAGCTCACCTTCGTCCAAGACGATGGCCTCACTATTGGATACACTGAAATTGGCCTTGCCGCTTGTGGTATTATAGGAATTGTCCCTTGCCCCGTTGGGCAAATAAAAGCCGGAAGGCTGTCTTACTCTTTGGTTGTAGTTCTCAAATCCAGGAATACATTCTTCTATGCTGTCCCGGATATGGTCATAATGTTGTAAATATTTTTTCCAATCCACTTTGGAATTTTTTAGGGTGGCCAATGCCAATTGGCAAACAATAGCTGGTTCGCTCAACATCTGGGACGATATGGGTTTAAGACTCCCTTTAGAACTATGAACCACCCCCATGGAATTCTCAACACTTACAAACTGTAATTCGCCCTGGACAAGGTCTTTGTCCGTTCTTCCCAAACACGGTAGGATCAGGGCTTCTTTACCGTGGATAAGATGACTGCGGTTTAGTTTAGTGGAAACCTGAACGGTCAGGTCACATTTTTGAAGCGCTACGGCCGTAAACAGGGTATCTGGGGTGGCGGAAAGAAAATTACCGCCCATGGCAAAAAAGACAGTGGCCTTACCACCATGCATGGCGGTAATACTTTCCACCGTATCAAATCCATGTTTGCGTGGTGGGTTGAAGTGGAATACTTTCTCCAACTGGTCCAAAAATGATGCTGAGGGCTTTTCATAAATTCCCATGGTTCGGTCTCCCTGTACATTGCTGTGACCACGAACAGGGCAGGTACCGGCCCCAGGTTTTCCTATACTTCCCTTTAATAATAAAAGGTTTACGACCTCCTTAATGGTGTTTACCGAATTCTTATGTTGTGTTAGGCCCATGGCCCAGCAAGCAATAATCTTATCGTTATTGCGCAGGATAGTGGCCACACTCTGCAGCGTTTGCAGAGGAATTCCACATGCTGTTATTAAATTATATAGATCAAGTGTTCTAATGTGCGTTAAGTAATCTTCAAAACCTTGGGTTTTATCTTTTATAAAATCCAAATCGAAAACAGTTCCCGGATTTTTGTCCTCCTCAATCAATAGAAGCTTTACCAATGCTTGAAGGAGCGCCATATCCCCATTTATTTTTACCTGAAGGTAGAGGTCCGTTAATTTCGATTTTATTCCCAGGGCTCCTTTTATTTCTTGGGGATTGTTGAAATTTAATAGTCCGGTTTCAATGATCGGGTTTATTGAGATAATGGTAGCTCCATTTTCTTTGGCCTTTTTAAGGGCGCTAAGCATTCTAGGGTGATTGGTGCCCGGATTTTGACCCAAGATCAGAATTACCTCGGTTTTGTAAAAATCTTCCAGTTTTACTGAACCCTTGCCTATGCCCAAGGTATCTGTAAGGGCAACGCCACTGCTTTCATGGCACATATTGCTGCAGTCCGGCATATTGTTGGTGCCGTATTCCCTGACAAAAAGTTGGTAAAGGAAGGCAGCCTCGTTGCTTGTCCTTCCCGAGGTATAAAATATAGCCTCGTCAGGACTTTTTAACCCATTTAGATGTTGTGCTATTTTGGAGAAAGCCCCTTCCCAGCTTATTTCTTGATAATGATCGGAGCCTTCGGGCAGATACATAGGCTGTGCCAACCTGCCTTTTTTTCCTATTTCGTAATCAGAAAGCATGGACAGTTGGGAAACACTGTTTTTTTGGAAAAAGGCGGTGTCCAGTTTTTTGGTAGTAGCCTCTTCGGCAATGGCCTTGGCACCATTTTCGCAATATTCGGCTATTGTGCTTCGTTCATCATCCGGATCTGGCCAGGCACAACCAGGACAATCAATTCCGCCCTTTTGGTTGAGGTTTGCAAGTGCTTTTAATCCTCGACCGAGTCCCATTTCCCCAAATACATGTTTTGCAGAGGAGATAACCGCCGGAATACCAGCAGCCACTTTTTTGGGGCTTGTAGTTTTTAGACCGGTCAATTTTGCTGGTGCGGTAGGACTAGGATTGGATTTTTCAGGGTTGTTTGCCATTATTTTTTGGTTATTGCCGCTGGGTTGGGGTAATTGTCGGATTGGTCCTCCACGCGCTCATCCAAACAAACAAAATCCTTTTCCAATAATAAACTCAGTACTTGGCCGTCGTTTAAAATCATTTTGTTTTCATAGCCTACCCGCTCGTTATCCGGCCATTTAATACTTTCATTCTTAGGTAGTAATAAGGTAATGGTATCTCCTTGAAACTCCGCTTGGAGGCCGGTAATGTTTTCCTTGGCAGCAACGGCGTAGGTAAAATCCTTGCCATTAAAAGCGGTCTGTTCCTTGTAGTAGCCGTCTTTCTTCAATGATTCAACTTCTGAACGGGTAAGTCTATAACGAACCGAATTTCCTTGTATCCTAATTTTCATTCAAACTATATTTTAATCCTTATTCTATATTCTATAAAGTTAGGTATTCGGCTATCGGTCTCAAAGTTTAGATTCCTAAATTTTAATCCGTTTAGAGCCAGTGTAAATGTTATATCGGGTTTCGTTTAGAAAACCTATAAGGGTAATATCATGTTCCAAGGCCATTTCTACTGCCAAGCTGGACGGAGCTCCCACGGCCATAATAAAGTGAATCCCTGCCATTGCTGCTTTTTGGATCAATTCGAAGCTGGCGCGACCGCTCAGAAATAATAAATGTTGGTCCAAGGGCATTAGGTCCTGGGTAAGTAAATGGCCAATGATTTTGTCCAAAGCGTTATGCCTCCCCACATCCTCGCGCATTGCAATTAGTTCGCCTTGAAAATTAAATAGCGCAGCTGCGTGTATCCCTCCTGTATTGTTAAAAATGTTCTGCTCTTTCTTAAGAATGCCGGGAAAGGATTTAATAAGATTTTTTTCGATCTGAAAATCCGCTGGGGAAGGGGGTAGGCGACAAATAGTTTTTATGGCTTCAATACTGGCTTTGCCGCAAACACCGCAACTACTGCTGGTGTAGAAATGCCGCTCCAGTTTACCAAGATCTATGTTTTCGGAATTAATTAGATGGACATTTATGCTATTTTCATCAAGAGTGACCCTTTTTATTTGATTGGAAACTTGGATGATGCCTTCGGTGAACAGAAATCCAATGGCTAGGTCCTGATCATGACCCGGGGTTCTCATAGTAATGGAAATGTTTTTATTGTAGAGGGGGAATTCCATTGTTAGAACGCTAATACTAATTTGCAAGGGTTCTTCAACCGCTAAGGCGTCCGTGTGTTCTACAAAATCATCTCCCAGTATTTTGATAATCTTTTTTGAAACTATAGATTTTCCTTTTTCTTGAATCATATTATGCGGTTATACCGTGATAGTCACTCCTTCTGCAATGTTTTGCTTGCCATCGTCAAAATAATAGTCGATTCGGCCTAGATTAATGCCGAAGCAGCCTACCTGGTTCACTAATATTTGTTCGTTTTTTCTATTATTTACTATAGTGGGCCTGTCCAAAAATGTATGTGTATGGCCTCCTATAATCAAATCAATGTTCTCTGTTTTGGCCGCTAATTTTAGGTCATAGGGTTTTTGAGTATTTTGATATTGATATCCTAAATGGGAAAGACAAATAATTAAATTACATTTTTCCTCTTCCTTTAAGGTACGGCTAATGTCTTGGGCAATTTCTATGGGGTCTAGATAAACGGTCTCTTGGTACAACTTTTTGGCGACCAGCCCTGCCAGCTCTATTCCCAATCCAAAAACCCCAATCTTTATGCCATCTACAATATAAGTTTTATATGGCTGTACTTGACCATCCATAAGAGTATTGGAAAAGTCATAATTGGCAGATAAGAAATCAAAGCTGGCATAGGGCAGTTGGGCAAATAGGCCATTAAGGCCGTTGTCAAAATCATGATTTCCAATGGTAGCGGCATCATATTTTAACATGCTCATTAGTTTAAACTCCAATTCTCCCCCATAAAAATTGAAGTAGGGGGTTCCCTGAAAAATGTCGCCTGCATCAAATAGTAGGGTATTTGGGTTTCCTTTTCTAATTTGATCCACCAAAGTTGCCCTTCTTGCCAAGCCGCCTAAGTTGGGGTAGACTGAATGGTTGATTGGAAAGGGATCTATATGGCTGTGTACATCGTTGGTGTGCAAGATAGTAATGTGCTTGTTCCCTGAATTTTGGCAAGAATTCATCGATAGCCCTCCCATGCCAATAAAAGCTGCAGAAGCCGCTGTTCCCGATATAAATTTTCTACGTTCCATAATTATTTGATTTGTATAAACCGGTCATCCGTAGCCGCAGTAAGAGTATCTATTTTTTTAAAATGATCGATTAGGGTATTTCTTATCAGATAATCTGAATCCGTCAAAGAAATATATTCTTTTAAAAAATCCATTTTATCACCACCGGTAATCAGATAATCTGAAGTGGCAACATAATAAGTCTTGTTTTCATCAAAGGGTTTACCATGAATGTTAACCGCCTGCAAACTCTTATTTTTATCCACAATTATCTGAATCCCTGCAATTGGATGGGCAACGCTGGACTTTATAAGGAATGATACCATGGCCCTAATAGCCTTGCCGTCCAATTCGGCAATAACCACCGAATTTTCAAAGGGCATTACCTCGTAGGCCGTGCGTTCGGTAATGTCCCCCTGTGAAATTACGGATCGTATACTGCCAAAGTTGAGAAGAACAAAATCTATTTGTTTCCCGGTTCTGGCAGCAAAAACAGGGTTTACTTCCTGCATTACAATGTCTGCCATTAAATTTCCGGCGGGAGAATTCAGCGAACCATCTGTTTTGGATATGGCCATTGGGGCATAGGCTAAAACACTGTCCAACACTTGGTTGATCCTATTGCGATATGGGATGATGAGGTTTTCTACTGAATCTTTTGGATTGGAAGAGTAATTGATCTGAATCCTTTGTCCTTCAATGTTTCTTAGTTTAGGAACGGATTCCTTGCAACTCAGTGCGAGCATAATTGTTGCAATTATAACAAAATGTTTGTTTTTTAAATCCATATACTTCTTACCTTCGTATAATTATTGAGGTGATATTATTTACATTTACAATCTTGAAAATGTAAAAATACATGTTTTTAAAAACGCTTAAAGAAAAAATTAAATTTAGGGCCGGTAAAAAGTTTTTAAAACGGGGCTTGAGCACCCCGCCGGAAACTATTTATCGGGATAAGGGCATAAGTTCTGTTGGTTGTATTGTTGATTTGGACGAGTTTGAAAATGCCAATGCATTTTATGAGTTTGTGGATGAATTTTCCCTAAGGCCCAATTCCGTGAAAATAATTGGTTATAAGAAATATTATGACAAAAATTCCCCTTATTCAACTCCAGTTTTTTCCGATAAAGATTTGGGGTGGAAAGCAAATATTGAAAACAGCTATGCCTTGGAGTTTTTAAACAGGGAATACGATCTTTTGGTTAATTATTATACAGATGAAAAATTATTATTACAGTTAATGACGTTAAAGACGAAGGCTAGGCTAAAGGTAGGCTTTGGAAGTGTGGATAAAAATTTAAATGATTTGATATTGAATACTCCCATCAAGGATTTCCAAACTTTTAAAAAGGAGCTGCGGAAATATTTAAGGGTTTTAAATGAGATTAAATAATGGAACAGTTAGTAGGAACGGGTGTTGCCCTGGTGACTCCTTTTAAGGAGGATTTATCTATAGATACGATAGCTTTGGCAAAAATCGTAAATTATTGTGTAGATGGTGGAGTGGATTATTTGGTTGTTTTAGGAACTACCGGGGAGTCTGTTGTATTGACCAAAAAGGAAAAACAACTGGTTATAGACACCATTGTAGATGCCAACGCAGGAAGGCTACCATTAGTTTTGGGGGTGGGCAGTAACAATACTGCGGCCGTTGTTGAAGAACTGCAGGAAACTGATCTAAAGGATTTTGTAGCTGTTTTATCGGTTTCGCCATATTATAATAGACCTACGCAAGAGGGGATATATCAGCATTTTAAAGCTATTTCCTTGGCTTCGCCCAAGCCCATTATATTGTACAATGTACCTGGTAGAACAGGGAGTAATATGTTGCCCGAAACGGTATTGAGATTGGCGAATGACTTTAACAATATCGTAGGTATTAAGGAGGCTTGTGGGGATATGGTTCAGATTATGCGTACCATTAAGGATAAACCTGCTGATTTTATGGTAATTTCTGGAGATGATTTTACCGCACTTTCCACAGTATTGGCTGGTGGTTCTGGGGTAATATCTGTTTTGGGACAGGGACTTCCTTCAGAATTTTCCCAAATGATACGTTTTGGACTGACCGGCAGAGTTAAAGAGGCCTTTGCATTGCACTATGCCTTGCAGGACGGTATGGATTTAATTTTCAAAGAAGGTAATCCCGCGGGTATCAAGGCTTTGTTGGAAGCTGTTGGCCTGGGAACTGCAGTTGTAAGGTTGCCATTGGTAGAAGCCACTGCAACTTTGAAAAAGACTATTAAGAGTTTTTTGAACACCTTGCTGAAGACAGTCGTTTAGTGAAACACGACTATCTGTAATAGGATTTTTTACCGACATAGTTAAAACTTGCATAAAAATGTTGTAGTTGGTATAGAGGCGGGCTATTTTAGCGCGATAAAAATGTTTTTTATATCCATTTAGAATCCTTAATTTTGCAAAATGTTTTTAAAAATGAAGCGTCTATTTTCTTTTTTATTAGTGGTCACCATCCTTAGCTCTTGTAGTGAGTACCAAAAGGTACTTAAAAATGAAGATGTTAAGGCCAAATACGATTTGGCGGAAAAATTTTATGATGCTGGTGATTATAAAAGAGCGAACCGCTTGTTGGAACAGATTGCTCCAAAGTATATAGGCAAGCCTCAGGGAGAACGTGTCATGTACTTTCTTGCGGATTCTTACTTCCAGACCAAGGACTACAATATGGCAGGTTATCAGTTCGAAAGGTTCCTGAAATCTTATCCTAAAAGTGATAAGGCCGGAGAAGCAGGGTTTTACGGTGCTAAAAGTTATTATATGCTTTCCCCAAAATATTCTCTAGATCAAACGGATACCGACAAGGCCTTGATAAAGTTACAAAATTTCATCAATACCTACCCGGAATCCGAATTTCTAGTGGAGGCCAATATCATGGCAAGGGAATTGACGACCAAGAAAGAACGCAAATCCTATGAGATAGCAAAACAGTTCAATACTATTGGAGAATTTGATTATACCTTTTTAACTCCCGCGGTTACCGCTTTTGACAACTTTATTTCAGACAACCCGGGTTCTGTTTATCGAGAAGATGCCCTGTATTATAAGTTTGATGCGTCAACCAATTTAGCCCTGAACAGCTTCGATTATCTTAAAAAAAGTCGATTGAATGATGCCAAGGCGGCTTATGTGACTTTTAAAAAATATTTTCCGGAGTCCAAGTATCTTAAGGATGCCAATAAGACCTTGGAAAAAGTTGAAAAAGAATTAGAAATTTATTCCAAATAAAATACGATTTGATATGAATATGAACGATTTAAAAAACTCGAAGGCTCCTGTCTCCACGGTGACGATCAATAAAAATGATTTTGATGCCAAAACTGGAAATATCTATGAGGCAATTTCTATAACTGCTAAAAGAGCTGTTCAGATTAATTCTGAAATTAAAAAAGAGCTTTTGGAGAAGTTGGAAGAGTTTGCTACCTACAGTGATAGTTTGGAGGAAGTTTTTGAAAACAAGGAGCAGATCGAGGTTTCTAAATTCTACGAAAAACTGCCCAAGCCACATGCATTGGCGGTAAAGGAGTGGTTGGATGATAAAATTTATCACAGGAATACAGAGAAAGACGCTTAAAGGATGTTGGGCGGCAAGAATATACTTTTAGGCATTACTGGGGGTATAGCTGCTTATAAAACCACCTTTTTGGTTCGTTTACTTATTAAAGCTGGCGCTAACGTTAAAGTTATTTTAACGGAAAGCGCCAGCTCTTTTGTTACCCCCTTAACCTTGGCTACCCTGTCCAAGAATGCCGTACTATCTTCATTTGTAGATGAGGAAAACGGAACTGTTTCCTGGAACAATCATGTGGAATTGGGACTTTGGGCAGACATAGTTCTAATTGCGCCGGCTACGGCCAATACCTTGTCCAAAATGGCAAATGGCACCTGCGATAATTTATTGATGGCCACTTATCTCTCGGCAAAATGCCCTGTTTACTTTGCTCCGGCGATGGACTTGGATATGTATAAACATCCATCCACTAAAGCTACCTTTAAAAAGTTATTGTCTTTTGGGAATGTAATGATTCCGGCTACATCAGGGGAGTTGGCCAGTGGATTGGTAGGGGAGGGCCGCATGGCCGAACCCGAGGATATTGTTGATTTTCTGAATGATCACCTGGGTAAGGGGCTACCATTAAGTGGCAAGAAAGTATTGATTACGGCTGGCCCCACCTATGAGGCAATTGATCCGGTTAGGTTTATAGGAAATCATTCATCGGGCCTAATGGGCTTCGAGTTGGCCAAAAATGCAGCCAAGCTTGGGGCCAAGGTGTTCTTAGTATCCGGGCCGTCCCATTTAAGCGTGCAACATACCCAGATAGATCTTGTTAAAGTAACTTCGGCCGATGAAATGTATAAGGCAACTGTTGCTTTGTACCCAGAAATGGATATCGTTATCTGTGCTGCGGCGGTAGCTGATTACAGACCTAAAGTAGTGGCCGAACAGAAAATAAAGAAAACTTCGGAGGAGTTTACCATTACCCTGGTAAAGAACAAGGATATCCTGTTTTCCTTGGGAGAAATGAAGAAGGAGCAGTTTCTAGTTGGTTTTGCACTGGAGACCGAAAATGAGGTGGAAAACGCGATAGGAAAATTAAAACGGAAAAATTTGGACGCCATTGTCTTAAATTCCATGAACGATAGTGGTGCAGGTTTTGGAAAATTGACCAATAAAATATCGTTTATAGATAAGAATTTGGATATTAAAACGTTTGAGTTAAAAACCAAGGCAGAGGTAGCTTTGGATATTTTAAATGAAATCAAGAACAGGATCCATGCGTAATCTATTTTTAACTATAATTTGTTTTATAACTTCCCTAGGCTTGGGAGCTCAGGAATTAAATTGTGTGGTTACTATAAATTCGGATCAGGTAGGGCAGACCAATCAACAAATTTTCAAGACCCTAGAACGTTCGTTAAATGATTTTGTGAATAAGAACAGGTGGTCCAATAGGGTCTACGAGGAAAATGAGAGGGTGAACGCCCAAATGTTCATTACTATTACGGAGTATGAATCCAGTAGATTTAAAGGGAATATACAGATTCAATCTTCAAGGCCTGTTTTTAACACCTCTTATGAAAGCCCTATTTTCAATTACAAGGACAATCAACTCAGTTTTGATTATATAGAGTTTCAGCCGTTGATCTTAAATGAAAACAATATTACTTCTAATTTGGTAGGGGTAATATCTTTCTATACCTATATTATTCTTGGTTTGGATGCTGACACTTTTTCATTGGAAGGGGGCAGCGAATTTTATAAAAAAGCGCAACAAGTTGTTACTTTGGCCCAAAGTGCTGGTTATTCAGGATGGACGCAGACATCTGGGCAAAGAAGTAGGTTTGAGTTGGTGGACAACCTTCTGTCCAATTCATACCGGGAGTACAGAATAGCAATGTACAATTACCACAGAAAGGGATTGGATGTTCTGGCCGATAATAATAGTACAGGGAAGCAGGTTGTGGCTGGTACCATGCGTTTACTGGAGACCTTGGGAGGTAGGCATCCCAATGCTTTTTTAATTCAAACTTTTTTTGATGCAAAGTCGGAAGAAATACAAAACGTATTTTCCGACGGTCCCAAAGTGGATATTGTACAGCTTAAACAAACCTTGAACAAAATAGCCCCACTTTATTCGTCCACTTGGAGCGAAATAAAATTTTGATCGGATTCCCTCTTTCAATTTTATTTAGTTCCGCATCGGGATTGTGTGGATAGAAATTTTTTACTACACATTTTTTTCCAAAGCAATATAAATTATCTTTACGGCAATCTTAGATAATAAACTTTGCTGACAAATCTTTCCATAAAGAATTACGCATTAATAGACCATTTAAACGTTAAGTTTACCAATGGTTTTACGGTAATAACAGGTGAAACGGGTGCCGGTAAATCCATTTTGTTAGGTGGATTGTCCTTGGTATTGGGTAAAAGGGCCGACCTTTCCTCCTTAAGGGAAAAAGAGGATAAATGCATCGTAGAGGCTGAATTTGAAATATCCAAATACGGTTTGGAATCATTTTTCGGGGAAAATGACCTGGATTATGAGGCGAAGACCATCATTAGAAGGGAGATTTTGCCCAGCGGTAAATCGCGGGCTTTTATCAATGACTCCCCGGTTACCTTGGATATTTTATCCCAATTGGGAGATCAATTGATAGATGTGCACTCACAACATCAAACGTTACGACTTGCGGATAATGATTTTCAATTAAAGGTTATCGATGCCCTGGCAGATAATGGACCAGTGTTGAAGGCCTATTCATCAAAATTGCTGTTATATCAATCTACACAAAAGGAATTACAAAAACTTTTAGATTTTCAGGATAGTGCTACCAAAGAACACGAGTATAATAGTTTTTTGTTGCAGGAATTACTTTCAGCGCCTTTGAAAGAGGGGATATTGGAAGAATTGGAGGAGCAGTACGAACAGCTTAACAATGTGGAAATTATTCTGGAGCAATTGTCCCATGGGCAGCAGCTATTAAATGATGAGCAGATTGGGCTGGTAAACCTGCTTACGGAGCTGAAACAGGTATCCAATAAGTTGGCCGGTTTTGGGCACCAATATTTGGATATAAATGAACGAATAAAATCGGTGTTTATTGAGTTGGATGATATCTCCAACGAACTCAATATTCTAAATGATAAGGTAGAGGCAGATCCACAAATGTTAGAGCAGGTAAATGCCAAACTTCAATTGCTTTATGATCTTCTAAAGAAACATAAGGTCCAGACTATTCCGGAATTGCTGGAAATAAGGAATGCCTTGGATGAAAAGGTAAGTGCAACCGAGAATGTTGTTGCCGATATAGATCGTAAAAAGAAGGAGTTGCATCAATTGGAAACGGCTTTGAATACTGAAGCTTCCAATGTAAGTAAGAGAAGAAAGTTGGTTATTCCAAAGTTGCAACAGCAATTGGAGGAAACTTTGATCGACTTAGGGATGGCAAGTGCAACCTTTAAAATTGAAATTTCGCCCTCTAAAGAATTTAAACCCACAGGAAAGGACGATCTCAGCTTTTTGTTTTCTGCGAACAAGGGGTCTGCCTATGGTGACCTTAAGAAGGTGGCTTCTGGCGGTGAACTATCTAGGATCATGTTGACTATTAAGGCCATTTTGGCAAGGTACGAACAGCTGCCTACCATGATGTTCGATGAGATAGATACTGGAGTATCTGGGGAGATTTCCAATAAAATGGGAGATATTATGAAGGACATGAGCAATACCATGCAGATATTTTCTATCACCCACCTACCGCAGGTAGCAGCTAAAGGCGTACATCATTTTAAGGTGTACAAGGAGGAAGAATTGATGGAGACCAATACCAAAATGAAAAGGCTTTCTTCGGAAGAAAGGGTGGTAGAACTGGCAGAAATGTTGGGAGGAAAAACCTTGTCCGATTCAGCTTTGGCACATGCCAGGCAGTTACTGGATTAACTTTTGGCTGAATGGATAAGGAAATCTCGACTGCCATTTTGTGTTTTTGTAGACATTTTAATATGCAACAATATTAATCCTTTTGTGCCTATATCCTATAAAATATGATGTTCCGATAATAGGATTACCAACTTTTCTAGCTTGTTCTTTCTGCAGTCTACCCACTAATTTTTAATATCTTTGACAATCTAAAATTCACAAAGAAAATAGACTATGTCGTTTAATTTACTAAAAGGAAAGAAGGGAATTATTTTTGGAGCATTGGATGCCAATTCCATAGCTTGGAAAACTGCTGAAACCATACATGCAGAAGGTGGAACCTTTGTCCTTACCAACGCACCCATAGCTATGCGCATGGGACAGATAGACGAACTTGCAAAAAAGACAGGTTCCAAGATTATTCCTGCAGATGCCACAAGCGCAGAAGACTTGGATAATTTGGTAACGCAAGCCATGGAGATCCTAGGAGGGAAAATAGATTTTGTATTGCACGCCATAGGGATGTCCGTCAACGTGCGTAAGGGCCGGGCCTATACGGATGAGAAATATGATTTTACCACCAAAGGCTGGGATGTATCCGCCCTTTCTTTTCACAAAGTAATGCAGAGCCTGTACAAGGCAGATGCCATGAACGAATGGGGCAGCATCGTAGCTTTGACGTATATGGCCGCTCAGCGAACCTTTCCGGATTATAATGATATGGCCGACAATAAGGCGTATCTTGAATCGGTTGCCCGTAGTTTTGGATACTTTTTTGGTAAGGAAAAGAAGGTAAGGGTGAATACCATATCCCAATCTCCCACAGCTACGACTGCGGGACAAGGAGTTAAAGGGTTTAACAGTTTTATCTCCTATGCCGATAAGATGTCTCCTTTGGGAAATGCAACGGCTCAGGATTGTGCGGACTATACCGTTACCCTTTTTTCGGATTTGACCAAAAAGGTTACCATGCAGAATTTGTTTCACGACGGTGGTTTTTCCAATACAGGTGTTAGTCAGGAAGTGATTGAAAGATTTTCCGAATAACCCTTTAGGTATAGCGGTAGCGCACCTTTGAACTAACCTTATATTAGTGCTGAATACCGCGGTTACGTATTATTTAATTAGCTCCATGCAGTTGCCGCAGGGCTTAAGGTTAGACGGATACGTTTGTTTTACGTCTTTAATTTATATCAAATCTCAATGGATTTATTCTTTTCTTTTATAGTACCGGTTTATAACAGACCCAATGAGATCAATGAATTGCTGGAAAGCCTTTCATTACAGGACTACGATAAATCTTTTGAGGTGGTTGTCGTGGAAGACGGTTCGTCCGAAAGTTCGGAGGAAATTGTGGAAAAGTATAAGGACAAATTGTCCATAACGTATTTAAAGAAGACAAACTCCGGTCCCGGTGATTCCCGAAATTATGGAATGAATCGTGCCCGCGGTAATTACTTTATAGTGCTGGATTCCGATTGTATAATTCCTAGCCAATATTTGTCTGTGGTGGAAAAATCTTTGACGCACAATTATGTGGATTGTTATGGGGGCCCTGATGCAGCACATTCTTCTTTCACCAATGTACAGAAGGCTATTAATTATGCCATGACCTCTGTGTTCACCACTGGAGGAATACGGGGAAATAAAAGAGCTGTGGGCAAATTTCAACCTAGGAGCTTTAATATGGGGATATCTAAAACAGCGTTTGAAAAAACCCATGGATATGGGAATATTCATCCAGGGGAGGACCCGGACCTTACCTTTAGAATATGGGAATCGGGATTTGAAACTAAATTGATAGAAGATGCCTTTGTATATCATAAGCGGCGAATAGATTGGAATAAATTTTATACCCAGGTCAAGAAATTTGGAATGGTAAGGCCCATTTTAAATCATTGGCATCCGGACAGTGTCAAAATTACTTATTGGTTCCCTACTTTGTTCTGTTTCGGATTTGTTGGGGCCCTTGCCTTATTGGTTTTAGGGGTTCTATGGCCAATATCCATTTATGCCTTATATTTTGGTTTACTTTTTGTGCATTCTTTGGTAGTCAATAAAAATTTTAAGGTGGCCGCGCTATCATTGATAGCCGTGGTCATTCAATTTGTAGGATACGGTTTTGGGTTTTTTAAAAATTCGATTCTAATAGCGTTAAGCAATAAGAAACCGGAGGAGTTATTTCCTAAGCTTTTCTTTAAAACTCTGTAATAAGTTGATAGATAAAATTAAAAAAGGGCTCAATAAAAGAAAGGTCAAACTGTTTCTGGTCTTTCTATTATGTTCCAGTCTCGCTTGGTTTATTAGCAATTTGGGAGAACAGTATACCAATAATGCCACTTTTGATATTTATTATGGCAGCACTCCGGACAGCTTATTGCTGAACGGTGTTTCCAAAAGGAACATTAAGGTTAGGCTTAGGGCCAGTGGGTTTCAATTTTTGATGTTCAGTTTTAAAAATAAAACGGTAGAGGTGGACCTATCCCAATTGGAAAAAAAAGGTCCCAAATATTTTGTTTCCCCAACTACCTATAGAAGTCAAATAGAAAATCAACTTTCTAAATTTATAAGGGTTGAGGATATGGATAGGGATACATTGTTTTTTAATTTTCAAAAGCTTTACAAAAAAAAGGTCCCAGTACTTCCTAAAGTGACAATTGATTTGGAACAAAACTACCTTATGGATAATAACTATACTTTGTTACCAGATTCCATAACCGTAATGGGGCCTATAACAGAGATTGATACTTTGACTGGAATTACTACCCAAACCTTAGTGCTGCCACATACGACCAATGATATTTCTAAGAAATTAAAATTGATTTTGCCGCCTAATTTAAAAAATACCAAATACTCAGAGCATAGCGTAACCCTATCGGCCAAAATATTTAAATTTTCCGAAAAGGTTTTTAAGGTGCCTGTAGAGGTGGTCAATGTGCCTGAAGGTGTGGGGATAAGAACTTTTCCAGAAATAGTTTCGGTTTTGTGCAGGGGACGTTTAAGTGCTATTAAGGAATTGGAGGTGTCAGATTTTGTGGTCACTGCCGACTATTCTAGCCTAAGGGACAAAAATGAAAATGTTTTGAACCTGAAATTGACCAAAAAGCCCGATAGTGTAAATGTGGTGCAGCTAAGGGAGAATAAAGTAGAATTTATACTCAAGAGACAATGATGATCGTTGGCTTAACAGGCGGTATTGGTAGTGGAAAATCCACTGTAGGATCCATGTTCCAAAAATTGGGGGTGCCTATATATAATTCCGATGTTGAGGCCAAGAATTTAATGGTCGGTTCAAAAAAGATTAAAAGGGATATTGAGGCATTATTGGGCAAGGATAGTTATTTGGAAGGAGTACCTAATAAGAAGTATATCGCCAAAATCGTGTTCAACGATAAGAAATTATTGCAGGGCCTCAATAATATAGTCCATCCTGCCGTGAGACGTCATTTTAAAAGTTGGTGCAAACGCCAGAATGCACCTTATGTAATACAGGAAGCTGCCATTATATTCGAAAATGGGACCAACGAATTTTATGACAAAATAATCTTAGTGACCTCACCAAGGGATATCAGAATACAAAGGGTAGTTGATAGGGACGCAACCACGGCCGAAGCGGTAATGGAACGTATAGATAATCAATGGCCAGATAGTGAAAAAGAGAAGCTTTCAGACTTCATAATTGAAAATATTGGACTGGAGGCAACGGAAAGGGAAGTTTCCCAAATTCACCATAAATTACTTAAAATAAGGGCTTAAGCGCGAAATTTTAACATTTTTGTTAAGGTTAGGTTAAACGTGCAATTCGCTAAATGTTAAATTTCTAATTTTGTTTATAAATGAATAAGAGGTTATTTGGTCTTTTGGTAGTCTTAATGAGCCTTTCCCTAATAGGAATCATCTTTGTTCAGAGTTATTGGATAAATAAGTCGGTAGCGGACAAGGAAGAACAATTTTCAAACACAATCAACCAAATATTGAGTAGGGTTGTAGAGAATATTGAAAAGCGGGAGGTGCAGGATTATCTTAATGAGTTTTACAAACTGAAGGATAGTATTGGAAAGCCAAAGGCTACCCATCTTAAGAATTTTTTCTTTTTTGATCGTGATATCAATTCCAATGAAATACGGTTTTATACCCATGGTATTTTGGAGGAGGATTACAATATGGCATCTACGTTCTTTGATATAGGCTTGGACACCACGACCTTTAGAAATATTACTAGCACCAGAACCACCGAAATTTACAAAGAAGATTTTGGTCTGGACGGCAGGCAATATTCCTTGACACCCGTCCAAAAGCTCGAGAAAATCGGAGGACTTTCCTCTATTGATAAGGCGGCATTGGATGATGTTTTTAGGGAACAGGCCAAATCCAGGTCTATCCATAAACGGGTATCCAAACAGGAAATAGAATTGTTTCTTGGGAGGGAACTAAAAAATAGGGGCATAGATATAGACTACGAATACGGGGTTTATAGTAAAGGATTGCCTACCAAGGTGAAATCTAAAAAATTCAAGTTCTCGGAGACTACACTTTATAAGGCTCCTTTATTTAAGGATAGTGAAGGGAATACCAATTTCTCCCTCTTACTAACCTTTCCCAAAAAGAAAAGGTTTCTTATACAGTCCATTCTTGGGATGGCAATTTTGTCGCTGACGTTTACCTTGGTTATCGTAGTGGCCTATTCCAGTGCTATCTATCAGTTGATAAAACAAAAGCAGATTTCAGAGATTAAATCGGACTTTATCAATAATATGACGCATGAGTTTAAAACTCCAATTGCTACTATAAATTTGGCGGTTGAAGCAATAAAGAATCCTAAGATTATAGATGACAAGGAGAAGGTACTGCGCTATTTGCAAATGATAAGGGATGAAAATAAGAGAATGCATGCGCAGGTTGAAAATGTGTTGCGAATATCCAAGCTGGAAAAAAATCAGTTGGATATTAGTAAGGATAGGGCGGATGTACACGACATAATAGAAGATGCCATTACCCACGTAGAACTTATAGTTGCAGACAGAGGAGGATATATTAAGCCCCATTTAAAGGCGGAACGCTCAGAAGTATTGGCCAATGAGATGCATTTTACCAATGTTATTGTGAATATATTGGATAATGCGGTGAAATATTCACCAGAAGTACCCAAGATTGATGTTTTTACCGAAGTGGTCGGGAATTATATCATAATAAAAGTGCAAGATCAGGGAGCAGGAATGAGCAAGGCGGTACTAAAAAAGGTTTTTGAAAAGTTCTATAGGGAACATACAGGAGATATACACAATGTTAAGGGGCACGGTTTAGGGCTTGCTTACGTAAAAAAAATAGTTGATGATCATCAAGGCGAGGTTTATGCGGAAAGTGAAAAAGGAAAAGGAAGCACTTTTTATATAAAACTACCTTTAATTTAAAACAATAATGGAAACAGTAGATAAGAAAATATTACTCGTAGAGGACGATCCCAATTTTGGAATTGTACTTAAAGATTACTTGGCAATGAACGATTTTGACGTTACATTGGCAAAAAACGGAATGGAAGGTTTTGAAAAATTTAAGAAGGACAATTTTGATGTCTGTATCTTGGATGTAATGATGCCTTATAAGGATGGCTTTACCCTAGCCAAGGAAATCCGTGAAAAGAACGAAAATGTACCCATCGTTTTTCTTACGGCCAAGACCATGAAAGAAGATGTTCTTAAAGGATATAAAGCAGGTGCAGATGATTATTTGAACAAGCCTTTTGATTCGGAAGTGCTATTGATGAAACTTAAAGCTATAATTCAAAGAAAGTCTTCCAGTTCCCTTGCGGACAGTAAACAATTTGAATTTACTATTGGAGGTTTTCAATTGAATTCCAAGCTTAGATTCTTGAAATACAAGGAAGAAGAAGCTATTAAACTATCTCCTAAGGAAAATGAGTTGCTTAGGTTATTGGCCTTGCACGAGAACGATTTAATGCCCAGGGAATTGGCCTTGACCAAAATCTGGAGGGATGATAATTACTTTACTTCCCGAAGTATGGACGTGTATATTGCCAAACTGCGTAAATATCTCAAAAAAGATGAAAACGTGGAGATATTGAATATCCATGGAGAAGGGTTTAGATTGGTGGTTAAAACTGAGTAAGCACCAGATATCCAAAATTTTTAGGGCACCAAGATTTTTCTTGGTGCTTTTTTTTGTAATCTACT
Source organism: Arenibacter sp. (assembly GCA_040216555.1). Lineage (GTDB taxonomy): Bacteria > Bacteroidota > Bacteroidia > Flavobacteriales > Flavobacteriaceae > Arenibacter. The sequence goes on along the minus strand of JAVJOW010000031.1, from coordinate 56,376 downwards.
CAATGCCAGTGCCGTAGGCTTATTGAAAGGTTTTGGTTTAACGAACCACGAACAAAAGGATCAGAACACTTGGGTCAACTTCGTTAGTGTTGTGAAAGCTTTTTCCTAGGATAACTTATTCCTTAGTTTCGGTATTCCTTTAATATTTGATCCACAATTTCTTGGGGACTGGGTTCTATAGATATTTTTATCGCATTGGTAGGAGGTTCAAAAGTGTCCAGTTGGGACTTTAATAACTCGGCAGGCATAAAATGGCCCTTGCGTTTTTCTAGGCGTTCCAATAGCAGTTCGAAAGAACTTTCCAGAGAAATCCATACCACTTTTTCTTCAATCTTATTTTCAAGTAATTTTCTGTAGGATTCCTTCAAGGCGGAGCAGACAATGACAGCTCCAGTTTCTTGGTTGTTCACCGCTAATTTATTTAGGGTAACCAGCCACCCATATCGGTCCTCGTCGGTCAAGGGGATTTTATTGGACATTTTTTTTATGTTGGCTTCCGAATGAAAATCGTCCCCGTCAAAAAATGGTAGGTTCAGTTCTTCCGCCAACAACTTTGCTATGGTAGATTTGCCTGTACCGGAAACCCCGATTACAAATAGAATATTTTTGTTGCTAAAGTCATTATCCATTGCGTTTTTGTTCTATCTTCTCCAGAATTTCGTTCAACTCGTAATTATAATCAATCCAAAGAATATCCTCTTTTTTTCGTAACCATGTCAATTGCCTTTTTGCAAACCTTCTGGTGTTTTTCTTTATTTCTGCGATAGCAGTATCCAGATCAATGTCGCCTTTGAAATAACTAAATAATTCCCTATAACCAACGGTTTGCATTGCATTCAGGGTCTGTAGTTCCTTTAGGGACGCTACCTCCTCCAATAGGCCCTGCTCCAGCATTATATCCACTCTTTGGTTTATGCGGTCGTAGATAATCTCCCTTTCTGCATTTAAGGCTATGGTAATGGTGTTAAAATTCCGTTCGGTTTTTTTTTGTTTTAGGAAAGAGGTGTAGGGGAGTCCTGAGCCAATACACACCTCAAGAGCCCTTATGAGCCTATGTGGGTTATTTAGGTCTACCTGGCCGTAATAATCGCTATCCAGATCTTTAAGCCTTTCCTGAAGGCTTAAAATGCCTTCGGTAATCAAAGTTTCGTTCAGTGATTCCCGGATTTTAGGGTCTATCGAGGGAAAATTATCCAGTCCGTCTTTAATGGCGTCAACATATAGACCACTTCCACCTACCATGACTACAATGTCGTTATCTTCGAAAAGTGTAGCCAATTTTTCTATAGCCGCTCTTTCAAAGTCCCCTACGGTGTATTCTTCAAAAATGCTTTTATGCTGAATAAAATGATGTGGAACACTTGCCAATTCTTCGTGGGATGGCACCGCGGTCCCAATGGACATTTCTTTGTAAAACTGACGGGAATCGGCAGAAATGATCTCTGTTTTGTAGTGTTTGGCAATGGCTATGGCGAAGGTTGTCTTTCCTATCGCAGTTGGTCCAACAATTGAAATAAGATTTTTTTTATTCATTAATCATCACTTAATCTATGTCCACATTGCCTACAGTAATGTGCATCAATGCGCATGATTTCCGTACCACAATCCGGGCAGGTTCTCTCCGTGTCTATATCTTTTTTGTTGGTAACTCCGGCAGTATATTCGGCCGATACTATTCCGGTAGGTACTGCGATTACCCCATAACCAATAATCATGATCAAGGTGGCAATAAATTGTCCTAAGGGTGTTTCTGGGGAGATATCCCCATAACCCACTGTGGTTAAAGTAACTATGGTCCAATAAACACTGTGGGGAATACTCGTAAAACCATGGGTTGGACCTTCTACGATGTACATTACCGTACCCAATAATACGGATATGACAATGACAAAGAAGACAAAAACAAATATTTTTGTTCTGCTGGCGTTTAAAGCCCTTATCAGTTTATTGGACTCTCCTACAAAGCGGACCAGCTTTAAAATTCTAAAAACCCTTAACAATCTTAAAATCCGAAAGGCTGTTATGTATTGGGAACCGACTAGGAAAAGTGAAAGATATTTTGGGATCGTGGAAAGTAAGTCAACTACACCAAAAAAGCTTAGTATATACTTTTTAGGTCTATTTATGGAAATAATTCGCAAAATATATTCTATGGTAAAAAGTATGGTCACTGTCCATTCCGAATAGTTTAGAAATTTATGGTGCTTTAAATCGAAGGTAGGAATGCTCTCCAGCATTACAATGATAACACTATAGACAATCAAAATGAGCAAAAGGATATCAAAAAGTTTACCTGCGGGGGTATGGGTCCCGTAGATTACTTCATGAATTTTGTGTTTCCAACTTTTTTTGAGTTTCAAAATTTACTGTTTTAACTCTATAATTTTTAGGACCTTTTTTTTTCTTAGATAGGATGAGATTATGTGGGTCGTATTTTCATTGCCCTCCATGGGTGTTATTATGGATTCCAAGATATGAATATTATTGATTTGATGGTTCAAATTAAAATAGCCTAGGCCTTTAAAAACACCGTCTTTGATTTCAATTCCACAACGCTCGCCAATCTCCCTTCCTTTGTCCATGATCAAGATGCTCTTTTTTGAAAAACTGTACTTATCAATAGCTTGTATTACCCTTGCATTATAGGCTTCCACCGGTTCTTGATTTATGCATCCGCCCAGGCAACTATTATTCTCAAAATGGGAGCAGTGCATCTTTGCCTGTGATAGGCCATTTATTTTATTGCACAATTGAAATTCTTCCCTGAGGCTATGCAGAAAATTCTCCGCGCCCTGCATACTGTTAAAGGTAGCTACTGCCTTTTTTTTAGGATTTATAACCTCTGCCGTCAATGCAATATAGCCATTCTGGTTATTGGATTGATAAATACCATGCGAAAACAGTCTTTTCTTATAGTGGTTATTGTACTTGGGTCTGTTCCTTAATAATTCCGCATTCTCTTTTAATAAGGCTGCCAATTCATTGCCCGTTTTTTCATAAGAAACCCTTTTGGTTTCCTTCTGAATTCTTCTGGCCTTTGGACTGTTATTGGTAAAATACTGATTGACCCTTTTTTTGATGTTGCTACTTTTGCCCAGCAATATAATATCCCCATCTTTATTGTGCATGTAGTAGACCCCTGTTTCCGAAGGTAGTTCATCCACCATATCCAATTGTCTGGGCGATAGTTCCCCTTGTGTCTCCGTTCTTAGAACACTTTTAAAAATGGTTTTGTCCAGATCTTTTGAAAGTAATAGTTTAAACAGCTGTAAGGTAGCAAGGGCATCTCCATTGGCTCTATGTCGGTCACTAACAGGTATTCCAAGAGACCTCACCAATTTGCCCAGACTGTAAGATTCGGCATCAGGCAATAATTGCTTGGCCAGTTCAACAGTACAGAGGGTCTTGCGTTCAAAATTAAAGCCCAATCGCCTGAATTCGGTTCTCAAAATCCGATAGTCGAACTGGGCATTATGGGCAACTATAACCGCATCTTCCGTGATCTCCACAATGCGCTTGGCCACCTCATAGAATTTTGGAGCAGTACGAAGCATGTTGTTGTTAATACCGGTAAGATTAACCACAAAGGGTTGGATTTCTTTTTCTGGGTTTACCAGGCTAATGAACTGGTCCACTACTTTATGCCCGTCAAATTTGTGGATAGCAATTTCCGTAACCCCCTCTTCATTGTATTTTCCTCCTGTGGTTTCAATATCTAATATGACGTACATGTAATATTTCTAATTCAGATTACTAAACAAAGATACGTATTCTCCCATCAAAGAAATAGCAAGGTGGTGCGCTAATTTCTAGATCCAAAAATGCTGCTTCCCACTCGTATCAAGGTACTGCCTTCCTCTATCGCGATCTTATAATCACCACTCATGCCCATAGACAATTGCGAGAAATGAGGGAGCGCCAATTTGGTTTTTTCAAACAAGTTTTTAAGCTGTTTAAATTCCTTCCTGATTTGCTGGGTATTATCCGTAAATGTAGCCATTCCCATTAGTCCAACTATTTTTATGTTAGCAAGTTGTTTAATTTCATTTGAAGCAATTAATTCGTTTAAATCCTTCACGTCAAAACCAAACTTGGTGTCTTCCTCGGCAATGTGGATTTGAAGAAGACAGGGAATAACCCTGCTATGTTTTTTGGCTTGTTTGTTAATTTCCTGCAATAGTTTTAGGCTGTCCACTCCATGGATCAGGGTCACATATTCTGCCATATACTTAACCTTGTTGCGCTGTATATGGCCTATCATATGCCACTCAATATCCTTGGGAAGCACTTCCTGTTTCTCTGTCATTTCCTGGATTTTATTTTCACCAAAAACCCTTTGTCCCGCAGCGTAGGCTTCCATGATATCGGCTATCGGCTTGGTTTTGGAAACCGCAACGAGTTGAACATGGGAAGGAAGCGATGCCTTGATTGCTTTTAAATTATCTTTAATGGACATTCAATTATTTTTTGGTATTAATCTACACTGGGCTTTTTGCACACTCAAATTTATAATTGAAGTAAACCAGCGCAATGGACTACTAATTAAATTGTTTGGAAACCTTATCCGCCTTTCGGGATTCGGAATAATCGTAAAATCCTTCCCCAGATTTAATGCCTAATTTTCCTGCGGTTACCATATTTACCAATAATGGACAGGGTGCATATTTTGGGTTTTTGAAGCCGTCGTACATTACATTTAGAATGGACAAACAAACATCCAGGCCAATAAAATCGGCAAGCTGTAAGGGGCCCATTGGGTGCGCCATCCCTAATTTCATAACCGTGTCGATTTCGCTGACCCCTGCAACTTTATGGTACAAGGTCTCAATAGCTTCATTGATCATGGGTATCAAAATTCGGTTGGCAACAAAACCAGGATAGTCATTGACTTCCGTTGGTGTTTTTCCAAGTGCCATGGACAGATCCATAATGGTTTTTGTAACCTCATTGGAGGTGCTATAGCCCCTTATTATCTCTACCAGTTGCATAATAGGTACAGGATTCATAAAGTGCATTCCAATAACCTTGTCCGCTCTTTTGGTGGCTGCGGCTATCTGGGTAATGGATATAGAGGAGGTGTTGGTCGCCAAAATGGTCGTGGGTTCGCATATAGCATCCAATTCCCGAAAGATTTTTAATTTAAGGGTCGTGTTTTCCGTTGCAGCCTCTATTACCAGGTCAACCTTCTTAACCCCATCTGCAAGAATGGTATAGGGAGCTATGTTTCCCAAAGTAGATTTCTTAACATCTTCAGTGATAAGTTCTTTGGCCACCATTCTGTCAAGATTTTTGCCTATGGTAATCAGGCCCTTGTCCAGGGCTTCTTGTGAAATATCTATAAGGTTGGTTTTATATCCATTTTGGGCAATTACATGGGCAATGCCATTACCCATTGTTCCGGCTCCTATGACTGCTATATTTTTCATTTGTAGCGTTTTACATATAATTTTATTCTATTTTATCATGCCTTTGTTTATCATTTAAACATATAAAATCTGACATCTATTTCTTTTGGAAAGACGCAATGACTTCCAAAGCAACCTTCAAGGCCCGGGTACCTTGTTCCAAGGAGACCACGGGGACAGTGTTGTTGTTTATGGCATCTGCAAAGGTCTCCAGCTCATCCAGTATAGCGTTGTTTGTGGCTATGTCGGGATTTTCAAAATAGATTTGTTTTTTTATTCCTTCGGCATTTTGAAGGATCATATCAAAGTCCCCTGGTTTTTCCGGGGCGTCCTTCATTTTTACTACTTCCACCTTTTTCTCCAGAAAATCCACAGCGATATAGGCATCTTTTTGGAAAAAGCGCGACTTGCGCATGTTTTTCAGGGAAATTCTACTTGCCGTTAGGTTGGCCACGCAGCCGTTTTCAAACTCAATTCTGGCATTGGCAATATCCGGTGAGTTGCTTATAACCGAAACTCCACTGGCGTTTATTTGTCTAACCTCCGACTTTACCACACTAAGGATGGCATCAATATCATGGATCATCAAATCCAAAACAACAGGTACATCGGTCCCCCTTGGGTTAAATTCTGCCAGCCTATGGGTCTCAATGAACATGGGATTGTTAATATTTTCCTTAACCGCCATAAATGCGGGATTAAATCTTTCCACATGGCCTACCTGTCCCTTTACCTGGTGCTTTTTTTCCAATAACAACAATTCTTCGGCCTCATGAAGGGTATTGGTAATGGGTTTTTCAATGAACACATGTTTCCCTTTTTCCATCGCCTTTTTTGCACATTCGAAATGGGAAAGGGTGGGGGTAACTATGTCTACCACATCCACGGCATCTATAAGTTTGTTTATGTTATCGAAAAAAGTATAGCCGAATTCAGCGGCTACCTTTTTACCGTTGATGACATCGGGATCGTAAAAACCGACCAAATTATATTTTTGGGACTCATTCAGTAATCTAAGGTGAATTTTCCCTAAATGTCCTGCTCCTAGGACGCCAACATTAAGCATATGTATTTATTTTCCTCAAAAATAAGGATAGTTTGTAAGTTTAAGGGCCTAAAAAATAAAAGTTAAGTATTATATCCCTCTTTTTTTGTGAACAATACAATGTCGGAAAATAGGATAAATACAATAAGGTATATCATTGAACTGGGGGTTTTTATAATTAAAGAAATCTAGGCTAAATTTACCTTCAGATTAAAGAATAGGTTAGATTGCAGCATGTAAATTTTCTGATTTCTTCATTTTAAGTTTTCATTTTTTAACTTTACCTACCAAAACCATACAATTGAAAGATACATTAAAACATAGGGGAATGCGCAACAAATTGGCAGACATTCTTACGGAGAAGGGAATTTTGGACAGTTCCGTTCTAGATGCTATCCGCGCCGTTCCAAGACACTTATTTCTGGATAGTAGTTTTGAGGATCACGCATACCAGGACAAGGCTTTTCCAATTGGTGCGGACCAAACCATTTCCCAGCCTTATACCGTGGCCTTTCAATCCGAGCTTTTACAGGTACAGCCCAATCATAAAATTTTGGAAATAGGAACAGGAAGTGGGTATCAAACCGCGGTATTGTTAAAATTAAAGGCAAAGGTTTATACTATTGAGCGCCAGTTGGAGCTTTTTAAAAAGACCAATCTCTTTTTTAAAAAGATGGGGTATAGGCCTAAAAAAGTAATATTTGGAGATGGGTATAAAGGATTGCCGGAGGAAGCGCCTTTTGATAGTATAATAGTGACCGCTGGGGCCCCATTTGTTCCAAATCCTTTATTGGCCCAACTTAAGGTAGGGGGCAGGTTGGTAATACCGGTAGGGACAGACGAGCAAGTCATGACACTGTTTGTGCGAAAATCTGCCAAAGAATTTGAGAAAAAGGAATTGGGATCCTTTAGATTTGTGCCTCTATTGGAGGATAAAAATTAAAGAAAGGCCTAATTGTTAAAGCTTTTCTTGATCCTATCCAGGTTTTTCTTATTGTCACGATCCTTGATAGTCTCACGTTTGTCAAATAGTTTTTTACCCTTTGCCAATGCGATATTCATTTTGGCCAAGCCCCTGTCGTTCAAAAAGAGATTTAAGGGAATAATGGTTAAGCCCGAATTTTTAACCTCTTTTTCCAGTTTTTTCAGTTCGCCACGGTTGAGCAAAAGTTTTCGCTCTGCTTTTGGTTTGTGGTTGTAATGCGTACCATGGGAATATTCGTCTACCTGCATGTTAATAACAAACAATTCCCCAAGATCATTAAATTCACAAAAGCTCTCCGAGATGGAAGCCTTACTTTCCCTAATAGATTTAATTTCGGTACCGGACAGCACAATACCGGCCATATAGGTATCCAGTAACTCGTAATCGAATCGGGCCCTCTTGTTCTTTATATTTATTTTTTTCTGCATATGTTTGACAAAAATAGAAACAATTATCCGATTGGCAATTAGGGCATAAGTTTAGATACAATTAATTTTTTTGAATATAAATATGTTTTTTTGTAATGTATGTGACAACATTGCGATTAATGTGAAAAGTTATTGAATGAAAGTAGTGTACATTTTAACTCTTGTTTTTCTGATAGTTTCGTGCAAGGATAAGGTGCGAACCGCCCTTTCTGCACAAGAAATAGTGGATAAGTCCATTTCCGTCAGCGGAGGGGAACAATATAGGACCAATGACGTTTTTTATAAATTCAGGGATTATCAATATGTCTCTGAATGGAAAGATGGAGATAGAATTTTAAAACGGATTAGACTAACCGACTCTACAAAGGTAGTAGATGTAAAAGGTAGCCGAGGTTTTAATCGATTTGTCAATGATAGCATAGTGCCTTTAAAGGATTCTATTGCCAATTTGTACGCAAATTCTGTGAACTCCGTACATTACTTTGCATACTTGCCATACGGGTTGAACGATCCCGCCGTCAATAAGGAGTTGTTGGGGGAAGTTACCTTAAGGGGCAAGGATTATTATAAGGTAAAAGTGACTTTTGATCAGAAAGGTGGAGGAAAGGATTATGAAGATATTTATCTGTATTGGTTTAATAAGGAGACTTTTAAGCCGGACTACCTAGGGTATAAGTTTTATGTGGATGGGGGTGGAATGCGCTTTAGGGTAGCATATAATGAGCGCTACCTTGGAGGTATCCGTTTTGTTGATTATGAAAATTATGAGGCCAGTGTAAGGGATAGTGAATTCTATGATGTGGATGTTCTTTATGACAGAAACAAATTGAAATTATTGTCAAAAATAGAGTTGGAAGATATTTCAGTAGAGCCTTCCAATTAGTCCATTTTTAACCTAATGTCGGTGGCTTTTCCATTTATGATCCTTACAATAAATAGGCTGCTATTGTCATAATCGTCCATATGTTCATATTTTTCCTCTCCCAACATGAGATTGACAAACTCCGGAGTGGTATCACTATGGCCAACAATAAGAACGTTTTTACCTAGATTTAGCCTTTTAAATTCTTCGATAATAATTGCCTTGGGATCGTAATATTGAGGAGTAATTTCCTTTTTTACCGATGTAGGCGCTGCGGTCATAGCAGTTCTTTCAAAATCGGTAATGTAAATGGCATCAAGGGCAACAGGGTCAAAAACTTCGGCCCAACGTATGGCTCGCCCCAACCCGTCCTGATTTAATTCTGGATCTATGTTTTCAGGATCGCTGCGATCTTTTTCTGCATGTCTTATAAAATAATAAGTGGAAATAGAATCTTCTGCATATTCCAAGGGTAACTTCGGATCTTCCTTACAGGATATAGCACCGATGGTTAAGGAAAGAATCACTAGCAGATTTATATGTTTCATGGTCAATTCTATTTTTGGTATTTGCTTCTTCTGGTAAAGTAACTAAAATTACAGTAAAAAAGTATGTAGTACCCTTAGTTTTTTGTTCTTTTGTATATGGATAAAAAGTACGCTATTTATGCTATTTTTTTTGCGGTATTGTTTTCCTATGCTCAAGAAGTTGCGCTTCCTACCGACATCAGGCAGCATAATTTAACAGAATTCAATGCCAGTTTGTTCAATCCTGTTTTTTCACTGGATAGGAACAACCCAGAGTCAATTGCCTGGTGGTCCAGGTATCAATGGCAGACCATAGATGGAGACCCTACTTCCATTTTCTTAAATTATACCAGAAAAATAAACACTCAGTCGGCTTTAGGCATCGGTTTTGTGCAGAATAATACTGGGGTGTATTTAAATACCGGCGGAGTGCTAAACTACGCATACGCCTTCGATTTTGGCAATAATATGCAACTGTCAATTGGCGTGAACGTTTTTGGTTATAATAGTGAATTTGCTGACGATAGGTATAATCCAAATCCTGAAATTTCACTGCCTCAATTGGAATTGTCCAAAAATGCATTTATTATGCAATTTGCACCGGGAGTACGCTTTTCTGTCGATGGATTCAGTGTTGGTTTTACTGCAGAAAACCTGTTTGATTATAATTTCTCTACGAATAAAAGCGCTTCGGAATCCGATGAAAAGATATACTTGGGGATGATCGATTATCGATTGCCCCTAACCCTTTTCAGTGGGGTGGATAATGCATACCTACTTCCAATGCTGTATGTAAAATCTGTGCCCTATGGGGATACCCAAGTAGGATTGAATGCATTATTATCTTCCAATAAATTTTGGTTGCAAGGTGGCTATAATAGTTTCTACGGGATATCGGGTGGTTTGGGCGGTAGATTTTTTAAGCATTTGTCATTGGGAGCCCTTATAGAATCTGGTTTGGATGCGGAGATCAAAGATCAGGATCCTACATTTGAAATAATTGCGGCCTATACGCTAAGTAGTCCCGATCCGCGCAAAAAGGTAGTTGGTTTCGAGGTGGATGAGTTGCCTGTGGAACTTGAAAAACCGGAAGAAGTTATTCCATTGGAAGAAGGGGATCGTATTGCTGAGGAAGAGAAAATGCAGAAAGAACTCAGCAAAGCAGAGGCTTTGGCCGAGAAAAATGCCCTTAAAAAAGAGAAAAAACAAAAGCGCGTAAGGGGCAAGAAAAAGAAAGCACTTGCGGAAGAATTAAGAGTGGCACAGGAATTGGCTGAGGCAAAAAGGTTGAAAGAAGAACAGGAGGCCGCGGCTTTGGCCAAGGCTATCCAGATGAAGGAGCAAAAAAGATTGGATTCCATAAAAGCTATAGAACTGGCATTGGCCAAGAAAATCCAAGAAGATCTGGATATGATTGCGGCCAGGAAGAAAGCGGGCAAGGCTGTAACTCAAGGCCATTATGAGGAAGTGGAAAAAGTGGAAGGCCAGAAAGCAGGATTTTATCTTATAGGCAATGTTTATGGTACCTCTAGATACCGTGATATTTTTGTGGAAACTCTTAAGAAGAAAGGTATAGACGCTAAGTACTTCTATTTGGAAAGGACCAAGTGGGACTACGTATATTTGGAAAGGTTTGATACTTTGAGTGAAGCAGAAGCGGCAAGGGATAATAAATTTAATGGTAAATATGCCGAAAGAACCTGGATATTTAGGATAATAGGGGAGTAGTACTAAATTACTTTTTTATTTCACGGACAATTAATTGGTCCAAGTAGGTTACCGTATTAAGCAAGTACTTTCTATCGCCTGTTATAGTGGCCATGGCCACTGCTCCTTGTATCATTGTAAATAGTTGTTTTGAAAACTGAAGTGGTGTTACGGGCAGTCTAAGTTCGTTGTTGTTAAGTCCATTTTCCAGACACAGGGCAATTTTCCCCTCTATAGTTTTTATGGCTTCCCTTGTTGCGGCCAGCAGTTGGGAATTATTGTGATTGGCATCTATCCCAATATTTAAAATTGGGCAACCGCCCAATTCCTCTATAAAAGTATCGTAGTGCCGATAGAAATTGGTAAGCACAAAAAGTTTCTGTAGGGAAGTACCGCTCGAATTTAATTTATCGTCTATTTCAGACAATAGTTTTTTGCTGTTATATTCAAAAGCCGCCAGCGCTAATGAATCCTTGTTTTCGAAATTGCCGTAAATGGCACCTTTTGTCAAGCCTGTAGCTTCTGTAAGATCGCTCATGCTAGTTCCAACATATCCAAGCTTATTGAAAATTGGCGCAACGGTTTCAATGATATAGGCGGTTGTTCTCTCGGCTTTTGTAGACATGTCCTTACAGTTTTATGCTAATATAAAAAATCTTATACTGCATGGTATATATTGTTAATAAAAAAGGGCATCCAATTTATAATCGGATGCCCTTCTAATAAAATCAGTCAATTTATTTTGCCAGTTCACTCTCATTTCTGAATACCAGCTGATCGTCAAAGGAGTCTATAAGGATAATTCCACCGGGGTTAATTTTGCCACTTAACAATTCTTTGGAAATATTGTTCAATACTTCTTTCTGAATTACCCTTTTTATGGGTCTTGCACCATATTGCGGGTCGTACCCTTTGTTGGCCAGGTAATCTACAGCCTCTTCGGTTGCGTCTATTGTAATTTGTTGTTTGGCAACCAATTTTTTCAACTGATCCAGTTGTAGTACCACTATCTTTTTAATGTCTGCTTTGCTTAAAGGGGTAAACATGATAATGTCATCTATACGGTTTAGGAACTCTGGCCTTATAGTTTTTCGCAATAGACCGAGTACTTCCACCCTTGCAGCCTCTGAGGCGCTATGGATGTCTTTGTTGTTCTCAAACTTTTCTTGAATAATATGGCTTCCCATATTACTTGTCATTATGATAATAGTATTTTTAAAATCTGCTACACGACCTTTGTTGTCTGTTAACCTACCTTCATCCAGTACTTGTAAAAGGACATTAAAGGTGTCTGGATGTGCTTTTTCAATCTCATCCAATAGTACCACCGAATAGGGTCTTCTTCTTACTGCCTCGGTCAATTGGCCACCTTCGTCATAGCCAACGTATCCTGGAGGTGCACCTACCAATCTACTTACGGAATGACGCTCCTGGTATTCGCTCATATCAATTCTCGTAATGGCATTTTCGTCATCAAACAGATAGGCTGCCAGGGTTTTTGCCAATTCTGTTTTACCTACCCCTGTAGTTCCAAGGAACAGGAAGGAGCCAATTGGTCTTTTGCTATCCTGCAATCCGGCCCTGCTTCTTCGTATGGCATCGGAAACAGCCTGTATTGCTTCTTCCTGTCCCACCACTCTTTTGTGGAGCACGTCTTCCAATTTTAATAGCTTTTCCCTTTCACTTTGTAGCATTTTGGTGACGGGAATACCCGTCCATTTGGCTACCACTTCGGCTATATCTTCACTGGTGACCTCTTCCTTGATCAGGGTTTCTCCCTGTTGTTGTTCTTCAAGTTCATTTTCCAGTTTTTCCAATCGTTCTTGGGCTTCCTTTATTTTACCGTACCTGATTTCGGCCACTTTTCCATAATCTCCATTACGTTCGGCCCTTTCGGCCTCTAACTTAAAGTTTTCAATATCGTTCCTTGTTTTTTGGATGTCGTCAACTACAGTTTTTTCGCTTTCCCATTTGGCAAAGATTTCATTTCGGTCTTCCTTGAAATTGGCAAGGTCCACATTCAAGGCCTTGAGTTTTGAGGTGTCGTTCTCCCGCTTAATAGCTTCTATTTCTATCTCCAGCTGCATAATTTTACGATCCAAAACGTCAAGCTCCTCAGGTTTGGAATTTATTTCCATTCTCAGCTTGGAAGCGGCTTCATCCATTAAATCGATTGCCTTATCTGGCAAGAACCTATTAGTAATATAGCGTTGGGATAATTCCACGGCCGCAATTACAGCTTCGTCTTTGATTCTCACCTTATGGTGTGCTTCGTATTTTTCTTTTATTCCCCTCAAGATGGATATGGCACTTTCGGTATCCGGTTCATCCACTATAACTTTCTGAAACCTTCGCTCCAAGGCCTTGTCCTTTTCAAAATACTTTTGATACTCGTCCAGGGTGGTGGCCCCTATAGCACGAAGCTCTCCACGGGCCAAGGCTGGCTTCAAAATATTGGCAGCATCCATGGCACCTTGTCCGCCTCCGGCACCAACAAGAGTGTGGATTTCATCAATAAAAAGTACAATATTTCCATCGGCGGAGGTTACTTCCTTGATAACCGCTTTTAAGCGTTCCTCGAATTCCCCTTTGTATTTGGCACCCGCTATTAGAGCGCCCATATCCAATGAAAAGATTATTTTATCCTTTAGGTTCTCAGGAATATCGCCCTGCACAATTCTATGGGCCAAACCTTCTGCAATAGCGGTTTTACCTACACCAGGTTCCCCTACCAGCATTGGGTTGTTTTTTGTTCTACGTGACAAGATCTGTAAAACCCTTCTAATTTCCTCATCCCTTCCTATCACAGGGTCCAGTTTTCCGCTATCGGCCAGTTCATTCAGATTTCTGGCATATTTGTTCAATGAATTATAGGTGTCCTCTGCACTCTGGGAGGTAACTTTGCCACCCTTTCTCAATTCATTTATGGCTGCCTTAAAATCTTTTTCGGTAACCCCTTGATCCTTTAGTATTTGTGCTATTTTGCTCTTTGATTTGAAAATTGCCAATAACAAATGTTCAATGGAAACATATTCGTCTTCCATTTTTTTGGCAATAATACTAGCCTCGGTCAAGGTCTTGTTGGCTTCCCTGGAAAGCATAATTTCTCCGCCCGATACTTTCGGGAAACTTTCCAATTCCTTTTCCAAAATTTGGTTCAACAAGGTGGTGTTTACGTTCAATTTTTTAAGGATAAAAGGAAGTACGTTTTCCTCTACTTCGGAAATTGCCTTGAAAATATGCTCGTTCTCTATTTGTTGATGGCCCAGACCTTGTGCCATTTGTTGTGCATGCTGTATGGCTTCCTGCGACTTTATAGTGAAGTTATTAAAATTCATATAGTTGTTTTTTTTAGGTTATTGCTTACTTTTGAAGTCTTAAAAGCAACAACCTTACCACGGTTTTGAATAGGACAAAATGTCGTTTATTTTTTAATTTTAAGCGACAATTCGGCAGCTTGTAAGGTTAGCAATGTTTTTTGGACTTAATACTAAAATTACGAAATGGGAATTCTAAAAGGGCTTTTTGGAAAGGGAAATAATAGCGAAACGGAAAAAAAAGAGGCTAAGGTTGTGCCGTGGTCCACATTGGCGTCCGTGGAGCAGCTAGAGGTAATTAAGGAAAGGTCCAAAATAAGGCCTCAGGTAATATTTAAGCATTCCACCACCTGCGGTATAAGTAGAATGGTTATGAATCGGTTTAATGAAGGATATGATATGCCCAAAAACAGTTTGGATCTTCATTTCTTGGATCTGCACCAATATCGCTCTGTTTCCAATGAAACCAGTAATGTGTTTGGCGTTGTTCATGAGTCGCCACAGTTGCTCGTAATTAAAAATGGAACGGTAGTAGCGCATGAATCCCATGGGGCCATAACACAGGTAGATCTAAAAAAATACATTTAGTTTTAAAGAATAGCAACTCTTTAAAACTAAATGTATTTTTAATTGGGACATAAATATAAGTAGTACCTATTTCGGGTTTAATTGAATCTATGTCTTGTGACAATGCCTTTCAACTTGGCTTTTAAATCTTCCCCTGCGTCATAAACCATTTGTTCATTACTAGGGAAGGGAACGGCAGAAAGTTGCAATAATGGAACCATGTCTTCCTCAAGGGCACTTGTATCGCCATTGTGTTTGGCATAAACATGGTTAAATATGAATTGGCTGGCCAAGGGGTAGGAATTGATCTGCTGTTGGCTGTTTAGATCCAAAAAGCTTACATTTCCAACTACTTCAACCGATTTCAGCTGGGTGAACTGATAAAAATTACATTTAACGGTTTTAAATTTATCGATTTTTATTTTGTTGCCTAAGCTGTCTTTTAGAACTTCCCCATTTGGGTTTGTGGCGTATTTATAACCGTCCTTGATCTGCTTTTCTTTGGAGATCTGCTTTTCGGTAACCTGTTCCGGACTAATATTGATGTTCCTGAACGCCACCTGCATTTCGTAATCATACTTAATATTTTCCAAAGCGTTGGTGTGGTAAACGGTCCAGAGGTCGTTTAATCCGTAAGTATTAAAGTTTAATAATTCCTGCTCTAGACGATTGGGTACTATTTGTTCGGAATCATTGATCATTACCACTTGAACGTAATCCAGGCCTTTGTTATGGGCCTCATCAAGTTTAAGCGCGGTATCCTTATAATTGGGGTTTATTTCGTTTAAATAGGTAAATTGATCAAAGGCTTTTCTAAAATCTTCCTTGTACAGACCTGTATTTAATAGGGCCGTGGCATTGTTGTACAAATAGTCGGACAATTCGCGTTTGGATTTTATTATTTCCTCATCATAATTCTTAAATGCGAATCGGGCATCCCTATTTTCGTCATATAGTTTTAATGGCAATAAGGGTTTTATACGCTCCTGTATGGATTTTAGGTTCTGGTATCCATTATAAATTATTTCATGGTTGGCCGGATTGTTATCTTTCTTTAGGAAAGCCATCTGCTGAAGCTCACGCTCTGTATTTTTCTTGTAAGCCTCCTCCAACATTTGAATGTAGGGTTGATTGGATTTCTTGGTTTTGTTTTCGGCAATGTTTTTAAGGGCGGTATTTATGGCATTGCCATAATTGCCCATGTTCAGGGCTTCCTGCGTTTTTTTGACACCTCCACAAGAGATTAAAAAAAACAGCATCAACGAGGTGAGTAATATTTGTTTCATAACGTTTGGTTTAAAAATATTAGGGACATAGTTCAATAGCTATGCCAAAATAGTCCTATACACGAACGTTAAACTATTAGGTATCGTACAAATTGGGCTGTTTTTTTACGCCTTATTTCTTTTTTTGTTGAAAAACTGGCAATAATTTGGTGGTGACTTCTCCAAAGCCAATACGCACATTTTCTTTTTTGCAATACCCGGTTATAGTCACTGTATCGTAATCTTCAATGAATTTTCTAGTGGATCCGTCCTCCAAGGTCAGGGGTTTTTCTCCACGCCAAGTAAGCTCTAACATGGAGCCATAAGTATCAGGGGTTGGGCCGGAAATAGTCCCGCTTCCCATCATATCGCCACTATTTACCTTGCAACCATTTATGGTATGGTGGGCCAATTGTTGCGCCATGGTCCAATACATGTATTTAAAGTTGGACCGGGTAACGGTAGTTGCTTTGCTGCCTTCGGGCTGTATGGAAACTTCTAAATTTATATCGAAGCCTTTTTTTCCTGTTTGTTGTAAATAGGGCAGGGGTGTAGGCGTCTGTACCGGACTTGCAACCCTAAAAGGCTCCAGGGCATCCAAGGTTACTATCCATGGCGAAATGGATGACGCAAAATTTTTGGCCAAAAACGGACCTAAAGGCACATATTCCCACTTTTGTATATCCCTGGCGCTCCAATCGTTAAAAAGAACCATTCCAAAAATGTAATTCTCTGCTTCCTCCACCGGAATTGGTTCTCCCAAAACATTGGCGTCTGTGGTAATGAAGGCCATTTCCAATTCAAAATCCACTAATTTAGAGGGTCCAAAAATAGGTTGTTCGGCACCGGCGGGTAGGGTCTGTCCCATGGGTCTTCTAACAGCGGTGCCGCTGGGCACTATAGAGGAGCTTCTTCCGTGATATCCTACCGGTATATGCAACCAATTGGGAAGTAAGGCATTCGCTGGATCCCTGAACATTTTACCTACATTGGTCGCATGTTCCTTACTTGAATAAAAATCTGTATAATCCCCAATTTGAACCGGAAGCTGCATTTCTATTTCGTCCATGGTAAAAAGAACAATATTTTTATGTTCTTCGTTGTTCTTCAAATCATTGTTATTAATATCGAATATTTCGCTGATCCTGTTTCGGACCAAACGCCAGGTCTTTTTACCATCAGATATAAAATCGTTAAGGGTGTCCTGCAAAAAAATATCATCGGTCAACGGAATATCCTTAAAATATCCCAATTGATGCAATGCCCCTAAATCTATTGCATAATCACCAATTCTTGAGCCTATGGTGATGATATCATCCCTGGTCAAGAAAACTCCAAAAGGAATATTCTGAATAGGAAAATCAGAATTGATGGGTACAGGTAACCATGTTTTTTTTTCTGGAAGATTAGTTTTTAACGGCATTTTCGAATTGTTAACTTGTGTTTAATAAATATCTTATCAAATATATTATTTTCTAGGAATTAAAGGTCGGCAATTCGTATTTTTGCACATTATTTAATAGAATATTACTTTATGCAACGCGACAATCAAATTTTTGAACTAATTGAGGCGGAAAAGGAACGCCAAATAGATGGAATTGAATTAATTGCTTCTGAAAATTTCACCAGTCCCCAGGTTATGGAGGCTGCTGGATCTGTATTGACCAATAAATATGCAGAAGGATATCCTGGTAAGCGCTATTATGGAGGTTGTGAAATAGTGGATGAAATAGAGCAATTGGCCATAGATAGGGCCAAGCAATTATTTGGAGCCGCGTATGCCAATGTTCAGCCGCACTCTGGGTCTCAAGCCAATGCCTCTGTATACCATGCGTGTTTGCAGCCAGGGGATACCATTCTTGGATTTGATCTATCGCATGGTGGACATTTAACCCACGGTTCTCCTGTGAATTTTTCGGGTAGATTATACAATCCTGTATTTTATGGGGTTGATGAGGAAACCGGTGTACTAAACTACGATAAAATTCAGGCCATAGCCACTAAAGAACAGCCTAAACTTATCATTGCAGGGGCTTCCGCCTATTCCAGGGATATGGATTTTAAAAGATTCAGGGAAATTGCAGATAGTGTAGGGGCTATACTTTTGGCCGATATATCCCATCCTGCCGGACTTATCGCTAAAGGAATTCTTAACGATCCAATTCCACATTGTCATATTGTAACCACAACTACCCATAAGACTTTACGAGGTCCAAGAGGAGGACTTATTTTAATGGGTGAAGATTTTGACAATCCTTTTGGGGTGAAGTTAAAAAACGGTTCTTTGAGAAGAATGTCGGCATTATTGGATTTGGCAGTTTTTCCAGGGAATCAAGGTGGTCCTTTGGAGCATATCATTGCGGCAAAGGCCATTGCCTTTGGAGAGGCCTTGACCGACGAATTCTTGCACTATATGCTTCAAGTTAAGAAAAATGCTGCGGCAATGGCAAGCGCATTTGTGGATAAAGGATATAAAATTATTTCTGGGGGCACAGATAACCATATGATGCTTATAGATCTTAGAAATAAGAATATCACTGGAAAAGATGCCGAAAATGCATTGGTAAAAGCAGATATCACTGCCAATAAAAATATGGTTCCTTTTGATGATAAATCTCCTTTTGTAACCAGTGGTATACGTTTTGGTACGGCCGCGATTACCACAAGAGGTTTAAAAGAAGATCAAATGAAGGTTATTGTAGAGCTTATCGATCAAGTGATAATGAACCCTGAAGATGAGAAAATTATTGATGCAGTAAGGGAAAAAGTAAATGCCCTAATGCATGCCAGAGCGTTATTCAACGCTTAATATACATTTACAAGGCTGTCCATAAGGTGTACAATCAAGTCTTGCTTATTTAGACTTCTATACTTTGTGGACAGTTTTTTTATGACAAATCCTACTATTCACTAAGGATTTGAATGTCACCATATATTATGGTTTTGGTATTGAGGTCATAAATGGCGGCTTCTTCGGTTTGGTCATAATACATACCCCAAAAACCGAAATAGTCGTTGGTATTATTATTGTCGGAAACTATATTCTTTAATTTTGCATCACTTTCCAAGGTGTCCTCTTCAAAAACAGGGATAAAAACTTCAAAGGGAGTCTCATTTAATCCTTTTGTATAATATACATTGTGGTTAATAAGTTCAATAAAGATATTTTCTAGTTGGTCAGCAATGCTTTGCTCGTAAATTTTACTGATCAATATGGTGGTGTCCGTCAAGGATATGGTTAGTTCGCTTATGTCTAAAGCTATTCCGTTGAGTTTTTTTAGTTCGGAATATGCCAACAGGAATAATACGGTCTTTTCCTCGCCAGATTTTTTAGGGCTGCCGTTGCAAGTTGATGATTTGTTTAAATAAAACAAGGCTTCATCCAGACTTAGGTTGCACTTTAAATCTATGATCAAATTGGCGGATTCTTCTTTTAAGCCATAATTGCCAATACTAACCTCTGAAAAAAAATGCTTTTCCAAACCCTTTCTAAAAGCTTCCAAGCCAATAATATGGTCGGTGCTTTGTGTTCCAATTTTTGGATAATTGAAAAATTCGTTTCCTGATTTAGACATCCTTATAGTAATTAATTAAAAACTTATGTCAAAATTAGGCTAATGCTTTGTCCTTAATTCGATAAAAACCTTAGAAAAATTAAGGTTTCCATTCAAATAGGGTGTATTCGTCGAAAAAGTAGACGTTAAACGGTAAAGAGGTGTTCGGAACGTCTCAAATGGGAGGTAATAAAGGTGTCTGACAACGTTTTATGGGAATTCTGGATATTCGAATCGAAAAGTGTTGAAAAAGTGGGAGAAATAGAAAGGATTGGATTAAAGAAATCCTCTGTTTCTGGCTTCATGGACCAGGGCTAAATCGTTCTGTTTTTCTACTCCAAAAATTACCTTAAGCTGTCTTTTTCTATTTTCAATCCCGGCCAGGGACAGGTTTATAAAATCGACCATATCCTTTGTTCTTGTGCCAATTGATACGTGATATAGTATTTTCTTGTCATTGTCGTCCAACAACAGATCATTGGAGACTTTTTTTCTAATGGCCACCAATGCTTTTTGACTATAGTAAGGGGGAGAGTTGATTACACCTCTTACCATGGCGATAAGGGATTTTTCATCCACTTCCGATTTTACCATATAGCCATCGGGGTTCACATTTTTTAGAATACTGTTTATTCTGTAATTATCACTAAAAGAGGACATGAATACAATTTTGGTATCTGGAATTATCTTTCTAGCGAAAATTCCCAAGTCCTCACCGGAATATGGTTCTTCCAAATGGGTCTCCGTTAATTGAACATCCAACAACAATAGGTCATATTTAAAAGATCTGGCAGAATCCTCTATTTTTTGCTTTCCGGTTTCAAAAGTATTGGCTGTTTCTACCTTAATTTGAAATTCTTCAAATTCGGCAGCCTCCAAAAGATATTTATACCCAGTAGTGATCATTTCATGATCATCTACCGTTAAGATTCTTAAAGTTCTCATTCTATAATCAATTATAATAATCTAATAGGCAGGTGTGGGTTCTGCCTGTTCTTCCATAATACAAGGAATGGTAACGATTACCTTTGTTCCTTGTCCAATTTTACTTTGAATGTCATAAGTTCCTTTCAACTTCTCCAATCTTGAATTAATGTTTTTAAGTCCTATACCTCTTTTTCCTTTCTTTTGGTCAAAACCAACGCCGTTGTCCAATACTATAATCCGTACACGATCATCTTCGGATTCGAACAATAGGTCCACTTTAGTGGCCTTGGCATGCTTTATACAATTCTGCAAACTTTCTTGCACAATTCTATAAATGTTAATTTTAATATCTCCCTTTAACTGGTCCCAATCTATTTTATGGTCATACTCAAAATGACATTTCATTTTTGAGGAATCCTGAATTGTTTTTACCAATTCGTCAATGGATACAATAAAGTTATGAATTTTTTCTTGCGATGCCCTGCTCAATTCATGGGAGATGGTACGGATTTCCTCCTCCAAACCTTGTAGTTTTTTAAGCAGGTCACTGCGTTTAAGAACGGAATCGGAATCGGTTTTATTGTTAAGTCCGGACAGAATTAAACGTATTCCCAACATTTGTCCTAGAATACCATCATGAAGTTCCTCTGAAATTCGTTTCTTCTCCAGTTGTTTGCCTTCCTCTACTTTCTTGTTTTGGGCCAGCAGTAAATTAAAGATTTCTTGATTGGCCTTCTGTTGTGCCTGTTCAAATCTCAATTTTTGATTTTTGCGGCGTTGATCTATAGTAATCAGTACAAATGCGGCAAGAACAAATAGGGCAATGGCTATCCCGATCCATAATTGGCGCTGTCGGGTCAATAATTCATTTTGTTCTATAAACTCATCGGTCTCAAATCGTATCCTTGTAAATTTATTTCTGGTTGAGCGTTCTTCCCTGATTAAGCTATCGTTTAATTTTATGTATTCCTGGGTATATTTGGAGGAGTTTTCTGGATCCACTTTTGCCATAAGCTCCAAGGATTCCAGCAGTCTTCTATTGTTGCTGGTCTGTTCCGAAATCTGTTTGGCCGTTTGGGCGAAGGTCAGGGCGTTGGCGGTATCCTTTATGTTCAAATAATATTCTGCTATCTCATAATTGGTGAGTGCTAATCCCCTGTTATCTCCTACACTATCTTTTATTTTTAGAGCTTTCTTAAAAGAGTTTAAAACTCCAACTGTATCTCCAAGCTTATTCTTACTTTGGGCATAATTGGAAAGAGCCTGTGTATATAATCCAATGTCTTTATAATAGATGCTATCTACTTTAATAACCTTCTCAAAGTTCTCAAGAGCTTTTTTGATTTCACCTTTTTCTTGATACACCATACCAATGTTATTGATAGCAGTATTTCTCAGGCGATTTGAACTATCTATCTTGGATTTATCCAAATAAAAAAGTGCCTTATCGTAATACTCCAAAGCCTGGTCATATTCATTTAGGGCATTGGTTACCGATCCCAGATTATTATAGCATAAAAACAGATAATAATATTTGTCCAAAGGTTTTAGTAGTTCAATGGCCTCAATGGTGGTGACTTCACTGGCGGTGTAATCCTTTATATCAGCTTGAACCTTGGCCAAACTATATAGCACTCGAGCGGTGGAATAGTCATCCTTCAAAGATCTAAAGATCTTTTCGGCCTGGGCATAATGATAGTAGGCACTATCTTCAACAGATTGGTCCTCCAAGAAAAAAGCCAAATCCCAATGATTATTGGCCAGGGCGTTGGAATCCCTAATTTTTGCGGATAGCGATAAAGCGATGTTGTTGGAGCGTCTAAATTGCAAGGAATCCCCTACCAATGAATAGTAATAGGATATTCTGGAGAAGTGTTTCGATTTAAGGGAATCGTTTTTTTCTTCCAATGCCAGATCATAGGCCTTGGAAAGATTTTTGCTATAATCTTCAACAGAACTGCTGTTTTCTTCGGACAACCAGTAAGTGATGCTATCGTTTGCTGGAGTCGTCGGTGAATCTTTTATACCAATGGAAGTATCCTTGCAACCACTATTGATGACTTGTAGGAAAAATATGAAATAAAATAAAAAATTATAATTGACTTTTTTCTCCATAAAGGTGGAAAGATAAAAAAAAAGCCCTAAACAAATTTGCTTAGGGCTTTATATTTTATAAATGTAATTCAAACCTTTGGGTTCTTACATTTTTTCATGTTACTTAAGCGATCACGTTGGTAACATTTTGGAAATCAAGGGTTGCCTTTGGAGGATCCCTTCTTTCTCTTGGTATTACATCACCATCAGTAGCCACGGCATTGTCATTTTTCTGGAAATCGACCGTAGCCTTGGGAGGGTCTCTTCTTTCCCTTGGAATCACATCACCATCTGTAGCTACGGCATTGTCATTTTTTTGAAAATCGATCGTAGCCTTCGGAGGGTCCCTTCTTTCCCTTGGAATTACATCACCATCTGTAGCAACGGCATTGTCATTTTTTTGAAAATCGATCGTAGCCTTGGGAGGGTCTCTTCTTTCCCTTGGAATTACGTCGCCATCCGTGGCAACGGCATTTTCATTGTACTGGAAATCGTTGGTTGCCTTTGGAGGATCCCTTCTTTCCCTGGGAATTACGTCTCCGTCAGTAGCGATGGAATTGTTTACAGTTGGGAAAACATCTTGTGTTCCCATGGCAAATAGGCCGATACTTAGTAGTACTACGGCGAAAATAGATAGTAATTTTTTCATTTTTAGTGGTTTTCGAGGGTTAATGAGGTTTATTTCTAAAGCTAAATTAACAATGAAGGGTCACTAAAAATTTATGTAAGAATTATCTTTAGTATATGTGGGAGTTCTATTAGTGAACGTACGGTTTTTGTTAGAATTCGTCTAATTAAGAGTGGAAATGGTATTTTTGGCCAAGACCTTTTTTAGGTTGTCAATGTTGTTTTTATAGGATTTGGAAAAGGGCAATTGTAGTTTGTCATGCTTTAAAGTGCATAGACCTTTGCCATAGTTGATCCTAGAAACGAAGTCGATATTAATGATATAACTCTGATGAACCCTTACAAAATTCGTAGGCAAATTGTTCTCAAAAGTCTTTAACGTTTTAAAAGCACTTATAGTACTTCCATCTTTCATAAAAAAGTCGGTGGCATTGTTATCGGCTTGTAAATACATGATTTCTTGAGTATTTATGTAGCGATAATCTTTATAGGATTGAAGTAAAAGTGTTTTGGGCTCCTGATCCTTTGGTGTTTTTAATTTTAATCTCAGGAGGGTTTTTCTTATGTCGAATTCGTTATAAGGCAATAACCAGTAGTCAAAAAAATGGCATTTTAAGGCTTCAAAGGCAAATTGCTTGGTTTTTGAAATTCCGATAAAAATGGGAATTTCCTTTACGTATTGGTGCATTTCCATAATCATATGAAAATACTCATGAGCCTTTTCGTTTAAATGGATAAAAACTACATCTGGTGTTTTTTTGAGTATACTATTTAGACCATCTATACTGTTGGAGGCTACTCCTGAACAATAAAATTCACCGTATTCTTCCATATAGTGTTGAAGCTGTAAATTGGATTGGGCATCAGAGTCCAAAATAGTATAGGTATATTCCATGATTTCAGATGATTTTATTGCAAATTAGTAATACTTAAAAGCATAGGTGGGTATTTCAACCTTAGAAAAACTAGGGTTTTCGTTTTATCGGCTAAATATAGAAAATTTGAAAGATTTTTCTTTCAATACAAGAAGTATAATACTATTTTACGGTGTAAAAAGTACTGCATATGCACCAAGGGTTGGATTTTTGGTTCGGTCCGCACCTAAAATATCTAAGGGAACCAACTGTGCCGTAGTCAAATTTCCTGCTCCAATGGCACTTGAATTTTCCTTGATGATAAAATTATTCTGTATAGGGGATGTAAATTCAGGATCTAAATTTAATAGCACGTTCTCATAATTGAAGGTATTGCCAAAATTGTAGAGCCCATTTTCGGAATTATTCTTGAATTTTAAGAGGCAGTTTTCAAAGTAAAAATTAAAAGCAGAATCCTCATCTTTAATAAGGTTCAATTCGTTTGGATTGCTTCCGTATATGATACAATTTTTAAAGTCTGCCCTTGTCAGGCTATTTGAAGTGCCTCCACTCAAAGTAGCATTGTCCAAATGCAGGGCTGCACCGGAGCGGAACCCAAATTTCCAATAATTGGCAATGGTTGCATGGATAAAGCTGTAATCTCCTCCGAGGTTGCAAAATA
Source organism: Arenibacter sp. (assembly GCA_040216555.1). GTDB lineage: Bacteria > Bacteroidota > Bacteroidia > Flavobacteriales > Flavobacteriaceae > Arenibacter. The sequence goes on along the minus strand of JAVJOW010000031.1, from coordinate 31,530 downwards.
GGGAGATATTGCCTGCAGCTCCCAAAACTAAATTTTCACTCCTTATTATTGCGGTCTTTGCCCATAGGTTTACGTTTTCACTATTGTAGATTTGGGAATTTTTGAGTGATAAAGTGGTTTCTTCTAGGTTGTTGTCCCCTTGGACGAGAATGCCCACAGTGGCATTTTTAATAGTGAGGTAGTCTATTGTGTTATTTACGCTGCCTTTGGAAAGCCAAATAGATCCCCACTGTCCGGGGATGTCGGAGTAATTGGGCTCTAGGCGATCTCCTTCAAAAACAACTTCATTTTCCAGTAAATCCCTGTCTTCACTTAATTCACCGTTAATATGTAGGGACGCATTTTCTTTTATCAAGATACCTGAATCTTTGTGGAAATGTACTCGTGTTCCGGCTTCCATACTTAGGGTTTTACCTTCTGGTACGGCCGCATAGCCATATATGACATAGGGTTTATCTTTCGTAAAATTGAGCTGGTCTTGCCCCAGTTCGAAACCTTCCACTATAATTTCTTCCCCTGATTCCTTAATATCGAGAACAATTTTCTTCCGTTCACCGTTCAAGGATCGTGCTGGATATAAGAATATGGCATCCTTGATCAGGGTAATCAATTGTACTTCTTGCAAATGGTTTTCCTTGTCGAATTGAATGGCATCGGTGTGCAAAAATTCTTTGGCATCGGCATTGCCAATATCAGCAGTGGTTTCTACAAAGATGTAGAGGCTATCTTGGGCGAACAAAGGGATATCCCTAAAAAGTTGACCAGCCTCACCATCCACATTTAAACGATACTTGCTATTGTCCCCGTTTTTAAGCTGAATTGTCGGGATGCTTATGTCGGTGGAGCTGCGGTTATACACCTTTAAGGTATAGGTACTGCTACCAATGTTGCGGAAAATAGTATCCAGGAAGACAGTGTCCTTGGAGAATTCCAAAGAACCGTTACTTTTTGTATAATCAAAGTCCATCCTACAGGAGGAAAATAATACCAGTAGTACGAGGGTATAAAAAATACAAAAAGTCTTATGCACGGATTTTATATTGAATATTTAGGTTTGGGTAAGAAAGATACTTTCTATTTCTGGGGAAATCCGCATAGGCTTAAAGGTCTCGGAATTTAGCAAACACCATTCGGTCTTTGATTTAACAAGCAATTGATTGCTTTCTTTATTGTACATTTCTACAATCCTAACGCTTACGGGGCCCTTGGTCTTATCTATATACGTTTTCATTAAAATAACATCGTCCAATTTAGCCGCACTTTTGTAGGTAATGTGATGGGTCAATACCACCCATACCGTACTGTTTATCAAATCGTTAGGGGCTTTGGCCTGCCAATGTTCCTTGGCAATATCCTGCATCCATTGCACGTATCTTACATTGTTCACGTGGTTCAGATCATCCAGATCATCTTCGACCACCTTTATGGTTTTTTCAAAAGTTCCCATAGTTATTTTTTAAGGATGTTTACCTCAAATAATTTGTCCCAGTTTTTTCCGGTAACAAAGAAGGTCTTTCTTTGTGGATGATAGGCCACCCCATTGAGGACATCCAGATTTTGATGTTGTGTAACTTTCTCCTTTAGACCTGCAAAATTTATAACGCCTTCTATTGCACCACTTTTGGCATCAATAATCATCATACTTTCCTTTTGATAAACGTTGGCGTATATTTTTCCATCTACATATTCCAGTTCGTTGGCCTTGTTGAATATAGAGGTATTGGTTACCGTTTCAAAATGTCCCTCTTCCGCCATAGTTTCAGGATTTAAATACCATATTTTCTCGGTGCCATCACTCTTGAATATTTTGTTTCCGTCGTTGCACAGGCCCCAACCTTCCTTACTTTGGTTGTATTTAAAGCTGTCTATTTTCTTAAAGTCTTTTAGGTCGTAAATAAATCCAACTCCACTTTGCCATGTGAGTTGATAAATTTTATTGTTTAAAATGGTGATGCCCTCTCCAAAATAAGTATTGTCCAAGTCTATTTTTTTTAAAATTTCCCCAGTTTTAAAATCCACTTGCCTCAAGGAGGATTTACCCTTTTTACCAGTACTTTCATATAGTGTATCCTGATGAAATTCCAATCCTTGGGTATAGGCGTCCATATCATGGGGGTAAACGTTGAGAATTTCGTAGGTATAGATCTCGGGGGCGTGTTCTGCCAATAATTTAATTCCTTTGGACACTTCAACGGTTTCGCCTTCGAAACTTATGTTCGCGGTCAAGGTTTTGGCCCCAAGTTCCAATTGGTCCAGAGTAATTTTATCATTGTTCAGTGTAATTTCCTTATTGTCCAAGGTATAGGTAATCTTATCGATCTCCTTATTCTTTAAATTTTTGACAGAGATGCCGACCACCTGATTTTTTTGAAATTCCGTTTGGTTTCCTTCCAGCTGGATTTCGAAGAGTTTGGAAGGGTTGGTGGTACCATCACAGGCCAAAAAGAACAGGGGAATTATGAAGAATAGGTTTAATTTAAAGGCGTTCATTTTTTTAAATGGGTATAAATTATAATATAATTTTAATGGGTAAAGCGCCTGTGCTGAACAATTATTTTGATTGAATTTAATATAGTTGGCTTAAAATCAACCCGATATCCAGAAATAAATTTGGCGACTTTTTAGGGCAAGATATTTAATAAAATTAAGACCTGAAAACGATTGTAAAAAAATTAAAAGATTGTATATTTGCATCGGCAAGTCCTACACGACCAGCTCCTGTAGAATCCCCCAGGGTGGGAACGCAGCAAGGGTATATGGTTGTAGCGGTGCGATGTAGGTAGCTTGCCATTTTTTGTGCCCTAAAGTGAAGGTGTTTTTTCCACTTTTTTAAGCCCTTTGGCATAGATATCATTGTCATCTCCCTTTCCATTCCCGTTTTATTCGTTAATTTGCAACCTTAATTTTATTTAATGGAGCAAAAGGTTGTACTGATTACCGGGGGTTCCTCGGGAATTGGAAAATCGATCGGGATATATTTAAAATCAAAGGGTTTTAAAGTTTACGGAACAACAAGAAAGGTTGCCAATCATCCTGATTTTACCGATTTTGAACTTTTGGAATTGGATGTAAGAAATCCTGAAAGCATAGGGAACGCTATTGCTGAGCTAATGGCAAAGGAAGGTAGGCTGGATGTTCTGGTAAACAATGCCGGTATTGGAATTACAGGTCCCATAGAGGAAACACCGCACTCGGAAATTTTAAAAGCATTCGATACCAATTTTAACGGTCCCCTACACATGTCGAAGGCTGTATTGCCCCATATGAGGCGGCAAGAAAAGGGTTTGATCATCAATATTACATCTATTGCGGGTTATATGGGTTTGCCATATAGAGGATTGTATTCCGCCAGTAAAGGTGCCTTGGAGCTGGTTACGGAGGCCTTGAGAATGGAGGTCAAAGGATTTGGGGTGAACATAACCAATTTGGCCCCTGGAGATTTTGCTACGAATATAGCCTCTGGCCGTTACCATGCCCCAATTTTGGAGGACTCTCCCTATAAGGAATCTTATGGAAGTACCTTGAAAATGATGAACGAGCATGTAGATAGTGGCAAGGATCCCATATTGGTGGCCCATATGGTATTTAAAATAATAAATACAGAAAACCCTAAAGTGCATTATAAGGTAGGGGAGTTTATACAAAAGTTCTCATTGTTTCTGAAAAAAATATTACCGGACAAAGTATATGAGAAACTCTTGATGAACCATTATAAATTGTAATTTTGCCAGACAAAAAGGTAGACATGCACTAAGGCAATATCTTTCAAATTAATAATTTAAAAAGCAATTAACATGAAGTTCTTTATTGACACCGCTAATTTAGCACAGATAAAAGAAGCCCAGGAATTAGGAGTATTGGATGGGGTAACCACAAATCCTTCCCTAATGGCCAAAGAAGGCATTACCGGAAGAAACAATATTTTAAAGCACTATGTGGATATCTGTAATATTGTAGATGGTGATGTATCCGCCGAGGTAATTTCCACCGATTTAAAGGGTATGATCAAGGAAGGTGAGGAATTGGCGGAATTACATGAGCAAATCGTAGTTAAAGTTCCTATGATTAAAGACGGTATAAAAGCTATAAAATATTTTTCTGATAAGGGAATAAGAACCAATTGTACGTTGGTATTCTCCTGCGGACAGGCTTTGTTGGCTGCCAAAGCGGGTGCAAGCTATGTATCTCCCTTTATTGGAAGATTGGACGATATTTCTACAGATGGTCTAAACTTGATCTCTGAGATTAGGCACATATATGATAATTATGAGTTTGAAACCCAAATATTGGCCGCTTCGATTAGACACACAATGCATGTGATAGATTGTGCTAAAATTGGAGCTGATGTTATGACAGGACCTTTGTCAGCTATTGAAGGTCTTTTAAAGCATCCTTTAACGGATAGTGGTCTGGCCAAGTTTTTGGAAGACTACCAGAAAGGTAACTAGTTTTAATATAATTCTAAATAGGACAAAGCCTCTTGAGCTAATTAAGCAATAGAGGCTTTGTTGTTCTTGATAATGATTCTTTTTGCCCGATATGTATATGGTATAAGATTGTTGAATTATTGATCGGGATGTTCTTAATGCTAAAGAAGTGAAATTGCTACTAGTGGAAAGGCCTATTAAAAGCTACTATAAAGATCTGCAAAAGCATCTACTATAAGTCCATCTTTGGTTATGATACCTTTATTGAGACCACCTATCACAAGGGCATTTTTTAAATTTTCAAAATCATCGGTACGGAATTGTTTTTCCATATCCAATTGATTACTACTTAATAAGGATTGCCATCTTAAGGCGTCTGTATTACAATTTATTCCAATAAAAGTAAATTCCGGCTTGTTTTCCGATAATTGTGCTACCCGCGTAAGTACATTCTCGAAATTGGATCTTTGGGTCCCTGACCAAAAATAGAATACGGCATTTTTCTCTTTTTCAGCAATTTCCTGTAGGGTTACCAAGGTCCCATTGGTGTTGAAAACTGAAATATTGGGCATTTTATTACTAGGCTGTAAATTGTTTACCCCTTGGTAAATAGCTTCTATTTCGGCGCTGTGCCTGTTGTTTCCCGAAAGTCTGTGAAAGTCATCAATAAAAATCCTATTGTTTTCGTCAGTATCATGGACATTTATTAGATAGTCCATGGCAACATTTCTGAATAAATTATCCCTTAAGTCCTTTTCGGTAACCAAGCTATCAATAAGTTTTAACTTGTGTTGGTTAAAATGTAATTTATTCTTGACTATGTCATAGTGCGCATCTTTGCATTTTGTGTAACAACCCATATAGGAGAGATTATTAAAATGCGTCTTCATAAAATTGTAGTAATACCTATGATAGGATAGATTCTCATTGTTGTAGTCTACCAACTTTCTATAATCGTAGAAATTGTTGGGAAGTTCGGGGATGGTGTCTTTTCCTGTCTTTCTCCTGTTCCAAAACGGATACTTTTCCTTATAGATATAATAATTGTAATCTATACTGGCCTTGGCCATATCTGCCGCTTTTGGGGAAAGGGTTACATCTGTTACAAGCTCGTTTAGGGCATTTACTTTAAGTTCCTTTAAAGAGTCCAATTTATGGGAGAAGTTCTCTGGATCAAGTTCGGAATAGGAATAAACTATAGCAGGCTCGGATTCTGTACTTAAAAAGAACTCTACTAGAAAATTATTTATTTCTTCGCCCCGGCCTGAAAATATCAATGATTCGTCAAAATCTTCAGTGTTCAGGCGGATCATTAAACTGTCTCCCTTTTCAAGATAAACGTACTGCAATTCCGGACTATGGTCAAAATGGTATAAACCTTCTACAACAGTATCCAATTGGATACTGAATCTATTATCACCATCAAGTTTGGCGGAATCTATGATAATATCATCCTTGAATAGAACAACATATTCGCTTGTGGGATTTACGATTTCACCAGCAAAGAATGCACCAGGGGGGGGTTTTTCTATCGAACTGCAACCAACTAGTGCAATAAGAAAAGAATATAGTAAAGGTTTATTCATATGAGAATAGCTACTTTATAGTGAACAAATCTAATAAACTCAACAGATACAGGCTGTTAATTGTGAGTTAAATCTATTGGCTCTTAGTTAAAATCACACGTAAAGGCGTTGTAATATAGTTGCTTGAACGGGTTTATTTTTGTTATTTTTGCACAAATTTTAAAACATTACATATGCTGTCAGTATCAAATTTATCTGTACAATTTGGGAAAAGGGTTCTTTTTGATGAAGTAAACGTATCCTTTACACAAGGTAATTGTTATGGTGTTATTGGTGCCAATGGAGCGGGAAAGTCCACATTTTTACGAATTCTATCGGGACAAATGGACCCTACATCCGGTCATGTTCACTTAGAACCAGGGAAAAGGATGTCCATTTTGGAGCAGAACCATAATGCCTATGACGAATATACTGTTTTGGAGAGTGTGGTAATGGGCAATAAGCCCTTGTTCAAGATAAAAAAGGAGATCGATGCCCTTTATGCCGATTATAGTGATGAGAATGCAGACAGAATAGGGGAGTTGCAGGTGCAATTTGAGGAAATGAATGGTTGGAATGCCGATAGTGATGCTGCAGCCCTTTTGTCCAACTTGGGGATTACGGAGGAATTTCATTATACCTTAATGGGCGACCTGGATTCCAAACTAAAGGTGAGGGTTTTATTGGCACAGGCATTGTTTGGCAATCCGGATGTATTGATAATGGATGAGCCAACCAACGACTTGGATTACGAGACCATTAATTGGTTGGAGAACTTCCTTGCCGACTATGAGAATACCGTTATTGTAGTATCGCACGATAGACACTTTTTAGATTCTGTATGTACCCATATTGGGGATATAGATTTCGGAAAAATGAATCTTTACTCAGGTAACTATACTTTTTGGTATGAGAGTAGTCAGTTGGCTGCCAGACAAAGGGCACAGCAGAACAAAAAATCTGAGGAAAAGGCCAAGGAATTACAGGAGTTTATTCAACGGTTCAGCGCCAACGTGGCAAAAAGTAAACAGGCTACTTCCAGAAAGAAGATGTTGTCCAAATTAAAAATTGAGGATATAAAGCCTTCAAGCCGACGTTACCCTGCTATCATTTTTGATAGGGAAAGGGAGGCTGGAGATCAAATATTGAACGTTGAAAAGCTGTCCGCTTCTACAGAGGAGGGTGAAGTTTTGTTTCAGGATATCAATATTAACCTGGCCAAGGGAGACAAGGTGGCGATAATTTCTAGGGATTCAAGGGCTACTACGGCATTTTACGAGATTATAAACGGCAATAGAAAGGCGGACAGTGGTTCCTTTCAGTGGGGAGTAACTACCAACCAATCGTACTTACCTGCAGATAATGCCTCCTTCTTTACCGAAGATATCAACTTGGTAGATTGGCTAAGACAATGGGCCAAAACTGAAGAAGAAAGGGAAGAGGTAAATATTAGGGGCTTTTTGGGAAAAATGTTGTTTAGCGGAGAAGAAGCTTTGAAAAAATGTACGGTTTTATCCGGAGGTGAAAAGGTGCGCTGTATGTTGAGCAGAATGATGTTGATGAGGGCCAATGTAGTCATGTTGGACGAGCCTACCAACCATTTGGACTTGGAAAGTATAACCACTTTCAATAATTCCCTAAAGAATTTTAAAGGAACCGTTCTCTTTACAACCCATGACCACGAATTTGCTGAAACTGTGGCGAATAGGGTAATAGAATTAACTCCTAAAGGTAATATTGATAGATATTTGACGTTTGATGATTATATGTCCGATAAGACTATAAAGGAGCAGCGCAACAAAATGTACGCCGTTCCGGTGTAATTTTGTAGGACCCAAATTCTTACTTTATGAAAACCTACCTATTCATATGCATGCTTATTGCATGTCTTGTCATAGGCTGTTCTGAGGAAGGGGTTGGGGATAAGATTGACGAATCCCCAAGCCTGTTGGCAGACTATACCGTTTTGCTTCATAAAGACGGGCTTATGAAAACTGCGATTTTAAATGCCGATTCGGATGGAATTACCATTGATCCGGACATGGGTGAATTTGAGAGGGTGCCTGTACCACAACTATTGTATAGGAATGGCTCCCAAATTGGGTTTTATATCCCAGATGAGGATTGCAGTGCCAACTTTAGCGTCCACGATTTTAGCGATGGTACAGCGGTCCATACTACGATATTTAAGGAAGATTTAAATTGCGAGCGCAATGTTAAATCCGTTGCTTTTTCAGGAAATAAAGCTTTGTTGGCCTTTGTTGTGCCCAGAGACAGTAAAGAGGATGATTATTTTATAAGAATTTTGGATCTAACAAAAGGTCCCAACTCTTATGCAGACGTGTCCTTGGCCAAAGAACCCATACAACTTTTAGTTTCCAATAACAAAGCCTTCGTTCTCTGTTTGGATACCGATATCACCAATAAATATGCCCTTATGGCTATAGATATTGATAGCGGGGCCCTTACTTATGAGGTGGACCTGGGTACGGATGTTTTAAAGATATCACAGGATGGAATGGACAATATTCTGGTGAGTTATCCCAATTTGCATAGCCTTATTGATGGGAATACTATGATTTTGGATATAACGACCAATTATCTGTTGGGGAAAGAGCCAAAGTTTGGGTATACCACATCTGAATATTTCGGGAACCAGACGATGTATTACCCTATGGAATCGGGATCAAAAAGTTCCTATCCCCATATTGCCGCGGTTTATGATTTTAAGGAAAATATATCTATCCTATATATTTATGAAAACTTCCTTAGTCTGGAGGAGAGAGATCTAAAATACGAAATAGAGGATACTACAATGGTTTCCTATGATGCCAAGAATAATTTGATTTTGATAGGTTATAAGAAAAAAGGGGGTAGTGGCAAAGGAGGACTGATGAGGATAAAGCCAATACCGGACCCTAAATTTCTGGATAATGTTAATTTGGATGGCATTCCAATGGAATTGTTTCCCAATTAAAACCTTTCAGGAATAAAGAATTGCACTTAGGTTTTTAGATATTTGGAGTTCCAAATGGCAGGATTAAAATTTTTGCCCAAGGCAAAGCCATAAAATATCACTATGGAAGCCAAACATTTAAACATAAAAAAGAAAATTACCCAGAATTGAAAACTGGAACTTTCTTTAGAAAACAATCCGTTTGGGACCAAGAGGGTAATTAAATAACTTATTCCTACCACCAGAGCAATTAGATTAACCAGACTTTTAAAAGGCCACATCAATATTTTCCTAAGTGGATGCAGATCGCGACCCCATTTATGGATTAAATAGTAATGATCATTACCTATCGGGGCAAATAAAATGGGATCATCCCTGTCTTCCAGTTTAAAAAGTTTTGAGGGTGCAAGTATCTTAAATCCTTTTAATTCCAGTTCATGCTCCTTTTCCAGTTTTTTGATTTTGGAAATGGCTTCCTGTGGAATTTCTCCTTTAAAATAACGGGAATCCAAAAAACGTAACCTATAGTCAACCGCTATTTCTTTTATATGACGTACGTGGTAAATCTCGGCAGTTTCCAGCAGATCAAAATTAAAGTCATTGGAAATAATGGAGTCCTTACTCCTAAGGTTGACCTCAATTCTTTTCTGGGCATCGTCCTCTTTGGCTAAAAGACGATATACTTCATTTAAAATTTTATCGGAAGACTTGTCCTTTTGCTTCGCTAGAATAAGTTTTTCCCGAATATTGGTTCTTCTCAATAACATTTTACATTCTTTTTAAGCAATTGTCATAAAGTTAAGGAATTAAGGTTTTCGTTTTTGATTTAAAGCGTTAAAAATTGGAGATATGTAATGAAATCTATTGTAATATGGTGTATTCGTAACCTTTATTTCAATATTGTGATATTTTAAAATTAGTTAATAACTTTTTTTAAAACAATAGCCTGAATATTGTATATTGTCGACGAATTTAACCGTTTATCGATTTTTTTAATTCCCAAGCCCAGAACCAATGAAAAGCTATGTGTCCGTTTGCGCTCTATTATTTTTATTCACCTCCCTTGCTTATGGCCAAACGTCGTTTACCGAAAATAGCTTTTTAAAAAGGGAAAATTCCATTATAGAAAGTGCCGCAGATTCTGGACACCATTATACCTTATTGGAAGCTGTAAAGGCTGCGAATCTGGAAAAGATATTAAATGAAGATGGTCCGTTTACTGTTTTTGCACCCTCGGATTTGGCTTTTAGAAAACTCTCCAAAGTAAACTTGAAGGAATTATTATTACCTGAAAATAAAAAGGAACTCTTTTCGCTTTTAACCTACCACATTGTTGCTGGTAACATAACGGCCTCCAAGATTTTAAAAGCTTTGTGCAACGGGAATGGAAAAGCAAGTTTTACCACTGTGCAGGGCGATAAAATTTTCGCTTCTATGGATGGATTGGATATTGTACTGACGGACAAGGCCGGAAATAGGGCCAAAATAACCAGTGCCGATGCCAATCAATGCAATGGCATAATCCATGAGATAGACAGTGTTATCCTGCCCAACGCCCTTTCATCAACAAATTTACCGTAATTCGGCTCCTAATTCGCTTTCATAGCGCTGTAAAAGCTTGTTCATTATCTTATCTATCTGTTTGTCGGTCAAGGTGCCGTTTTCATCCTGCAGGGTGTAGCTTACTGCATAGGACTTTTTGCCTTCGGGTAAATTTTTACCATTGTAAACATCAAAAAGGTTCACATTGGTTAAAAATTTCCGCTCCGTCTGAAGTGCAATATCGTAAATCTGCTTAAAACTTACCTGCTCGTCCACTAATAGGGCGTAGTCTCTGGTCACTTCAGGATATTTTGGAATCTCTTTGTAGATAATTTTGCTGTTCACAATGGCTTCCAAAATATAATCCCAGTCAAAATCTGCAAATAGAACTTCTTCCTTGATATCAAATTCCTTCAAAATGGATTTCTTTACCACTCCAATACTCACCACTACCTTCTTGGCCAGTAGCAAGGAAATCCCCTCAGATAGAATATCATTGGAATTGGGTTGGGAAATAAGTTGGGTAAGTCCCAATCTATTCAAGAGATTTTCCACGATGGCTTTAAGGTAAAAGAAATCTGCCTTTTTGGGGGGAGAAGTCCAAGTGTCTTCCAATCTGTTTCCGGTCACAAGAATGCTTAAATGCTTTTTCTCCTCTCTCTGGGTCTGATATTGGTGATAGGTTTTTCCAAATTCGAATATTTTAAGGTTATGCATCTGCCTATTGCTATTGTGGGCAATGGCCTCCAAACCTGAAAACAACATAGATTGCCTCATTACCGATAGGTCGGCACTAAGGGGATTTAACATACCAATAGTGTGCTCTTCCCTAATGTCTTTCGATAATTTATTATAGGCAGGGGAAGTTAGACTATTTGCCAAAATTTCATTAAACCCTTTTGAAGCTAAAAAATTACCTATGATGTTTTGGATCTTGTAATCCTCAAATTTGGAAGTAGGAGCAATGGAAGCGTTCAATTTTTCTTTGAACTCTACATTGTTATAACCAAAAACACGAAGAATTTCCTCAATAACATCTACTTCCCGCTGTACATCCACACGGTAAAATGGAATTGATAATCCCAGACCGGATTCCGTAACATTCTTAACCTTTATATCCAATGAGGCCAGAATGGATTTTATGGTGTCCTTAGGTATTTCCTGACCTATAAGCTTGTTAATTTTGTCGAAAGTCAAAAACACGTGGTAGTCGTCCTTCTTTTTTGGATATATATCTACAATGTCCGAAGTAATATCTCCTCCTGCAATTTCGTGGATAAGGAGAGCAGCTCGTTTTAGGCAATATTCAACATTATCTATATCTATCCCCCTTTCAAAGCGGAAGGAAGCATCTGTATTAATGCTGTGTCTTTTGGCAGTTTTTCTTATGGATACGGGATTAAAGAAGGCACTTTCCAAGAAAATGCTACTGGTGCTTTCCGTAACCCCGGAATTTTGCCCCCCAAGGACCCCAGCTATACAAAGGGGCTTTTCAATATCGCAAATCATAAGATCTTCTTCACTCAATGTGCGCTGAACCCCATCCAAAGTAATAAATTTGGTTCCCTTGGGAAGTGTTTTGACTACTATTTTGTTTCCCTTGATCTTTGCGGCATCAAAGGCGTGCAAGGGTTGACCCAATTCGTGCAATACATAATTGGTAGCGTCCACCACATTGTTCTTTGGGGTAATACCAATAGATCGTAATCTATTTTTTAGCCAGTCTGGTGATGGTTGTACAATTAGATTGCTAATGGTTATTCCACAATATCTTGGAGCCAGTTCGCTCTTAATTACTTCAACATCAATTTTTAATGATCGGTTTACAATGTTGAAATTGGTCACTGGGGGAGTAATCAGTTCCTTAAGAATATCCCTTTGCTTAAATCCGGCCTTTAGATCCCTGGCCACTCCAAAGTGGCTCATAGCATCCGCTCTGTTAGGGGTAAGCCCAATCTCAAACACCTCATCCAATTCAACTTCGAAAACTTCGGAACAGGGTGTTCCAACTTTTAAACCATCAGGGAGTACCATAATTCCATCGTGGCTTTCGCCCAATCCAAGCTCATCTTCGGCACAGATCATGCCATGGCTTTCCTCTCCACGAATCTTTCCTTTCTTTATTATCCAGGCTTCACCTTCCGGTGTATATAGGGTGGTACCTATGGTAGCCACGGGTACCTTTTGCCCGACCTCTACGTTGGGCGCGCCACAGACAATTTGTAAGGGAGCTTCACGACCTATATTTACAGTGGTCAATTTTAACTTATCGGCGTTCGGATGTTTTACGCAGGTTAAAACTTCGCCAACCACAATTCCTTTCAGTCCTCCTTTAATAGATTCATAAGGAGAAATACCCTCAACCTCCAGGCCCAAGTCAGTTAATAATTCAGATGTCCTATTGGAATCCCAGTCAATTTTTAAGAACTGCTTCAACCAGTTGTAAGATATTTTCATCGAGTTTTTTTAAAGACCTCAAATATAAAACAATGCTGGAAGACATTCAATACGTATTTGATTGAATGTTTTATTTTTTAATATCCAAAAATTTTTGTTACTTAACTTTATATTTTTTCCAATATTCCGGTTATTTCATGAGATCAACTTGTGAATTTGGCCAAAAAATCCCCGAGAGAGATTCCCCCTCAATTTAATTTTTAATAATTTAAGATGAAGCACATATTCTTCCTATTTTTTCTATTTGTACTGTGCAATGGTTGTAGGAATTCTGAGGCGGTAGTTTTGGAAGAAGGGATTTGGTTGGCCGAATTGGAAGTAGATGACGATCAAAATTTACCTTTCAATTTTAGCCTTAAGAACAAGGGAAGAGGAACATATGCAATTGAATTGTACAACGCCGATGAAACTATTTTTATTGACGAAATAAAGGTGAAGAAAGATTCTGTGATCATTAGATTTCCGGTTTTTGAAGGATACTTGGCGGGAAAATTTACGGCAAAAGAGATAATGGGAAAATTTATTAAAGAAAATGAGGCAACGGTTTTGCCCTTTAGGGCTGTCCATGGTATTAAGGAACGCTTTAAAAGTGATGGTATTCCCAACACCAATATTTCGGGTGACTGGGAGGTGGAGTTTAGACCGGAAAATGGAGAGAGCTATATGGCCAAGGGTATTTTCAGGCAAGTAGATGACAAGGTTTCGGGGACCTTCAGGACCTCCACCGGAGATTATCGTTTTCTGGAGGGGATCAATAGCGTGGACTCAGTAAAGTTCTCCACTTTTGATGGCGCACGTGCATACCTCTTCAAAGCCAAAACTACAGATACCTCCATGGCAGGCGTGTTTTACACCGGAAAAGATTCCAAGGAACTTTTTGTGGCAAAAAGAAACGAAAACTACGAGTTGCCCAATTCCGAAACTTTGACGTATATGAAAAAAGGGGATGATCAACTAAGCTTTTCCTTCCCTGATTCCGAAGGTAATTTGGTTTCATTGAGTGATCCTGTTTTTAAGGATAAGGTGGTAATCGTCCAGATTATGGGGACCTGGTGCCCAAACTGTTTGGATGAAACCAAATTTTTGGTAGATTATCTACAAAAAAATTCAAAAGAAAAGATAGCTGTTATAGCCCTTGCTTTTGAATACGCTAAAACGGAGGAGGCCGCCTTTAAGGCTATGATTAGGCTTAAAGATAGAATTGGGGTTGAATACCCCATTTTGTTGGCTCAATATGGCGGTATTGACAAGGAAATGGCTCAGGAAAAATTACCCATGCTGAATCATGTATTTTCCTTTCCAACAACCATAATAATAGACAAAAAAGGGGATGTGCAAAAAATATATACGGGTTTCAATGGTCCGGCAACCGGTAGTAATTACGACAGTTTTAAGAAAGATTTCCACAATTTCATACTTCAGCTACTTTAGGCTTATAGCAATCTGCATTAAATTACAGCTTAGCCTAGTCGAAATTGGCCCTTCCTATTTTAAGAGAGAAGAAAAGCATAGAAATAAAATGAACTTTACTTTACAGTAATTAGATGATGGTAGATCTTCCCAACCCTATGTTTTCGTAATTATAATTGTGGTTCTCATCAGAATCTATGATGTTCCCAGCAATAAAATCCCCTACCTGGCTTGTGCCATATTTGCTTGAAGTATTCAGATCCTTGGTAACCACATGTTTTCTCATAGACTTGTCTACTGCTATTACGACAGCAAGCGATTCTTCATGTAATCCAAAATGGCTTAACATCATGGCGGTAGATAAAATGGAGGCTATAGGATTGGCAATATTTTTTCCGGCTGCCTGGGGGTAGGAGCCGTGAAAGGGTTCAAACATGGCATGTTCATTGCCAATCGAGGCTGAAGGCAATAGTCCCTTGGATCCGCAAATGGCACTGCCTTGGTCGGATAAAATGTCCCCGAACATATTATCGGTCAGGATAACATCAAAGTCGTTCGGATCCAACATCATTTTCATAGCAGCATTATCCACAAATAAAAAATCCAATTGTACTTCCGGATAGCTTTCAGATATTCTGGTTACAACTTTGCGCCATAACCTAGACGTCTCCAAAACATTGGCCTTATCTACCAATGTCAATTTTTTACGTCTGTTCTTGGCAGCTTTAAACGCTAAATGGGCAATTCTACTGATCTCCTTTTCGGAGTATTCACATAAATCCGAAGCAACTGTCCCGTCTTGACTTAGTTTTTTTTCACCAAAGTAGATTCCACCGGTAAGTTCACGATAGATAACGAAATCCGTTCCAAAAATAACATGCTTTTTTAGAGGGGATTTATTCACCAATGTTGGAAAAACCTTAACGGGCCTAATATTGGTAAAAAGTTGTAATTCCCTGCGCAGTTGAAGCAGCCCCTGTTCCGGACGTACTCTTGCACTGGGATTGTCATCATATTTTAGGGTACCTATAGTCCCAAAAAGAATGGCATTTGATGCCTTGCAAAGATCTATGGTCTGTTGAGGTAAAGGGGAGCCATATTTGTCCATGGCAACTGCTCCGATCAACCCTTCCGTATAAGTGAAATGATGGTTAAAGGTCTCCTCAACAGCCTGCAAACATTTTACAGACTGTGCCAAGACCTCGGGACCAATACCATCCCCCCCTAAAAGAGCAATCTTTAGATCCATTTTAAGCGATGCTTTTTATTTTAATACCACTGGCAATGATGATATCATGTATATCCTCGTCAAAAATTTCTTTCTGCTTGTCCGCGAATTTTAAAAATTCCTGATACACCTCATCCAGCTGGGTTTTGGTAAGTTCGTATCCTACATTTTTTGCCCTATAGGCCAATGCTGCCCTACCACTTCTTGCGGTAAGGACAATGGAAGATTCGTTTACCCCAACATCTGCAGGATCTATTATTTCATAGGTTTCCCTATTTTTTATTACTCCGTCCTGATGAATCCCCGAGCTATGGGCAAATGCATTGGCACCCACTATGGCTTTGTTGGGTTGCACGTACACTCCCATTTTTTGGGATACCATCTGACTGGTATCATATAGTAATTTACTGTTGATATTGGTATCCAAATTAAGGGTAGGGTGCTGCCTTAAGATCATTACCACTTCTTCTAAGGCAGTGTTTCCGGCCCTTTCACCAATTCCATTGATAGTACATTCAATTTGTCTCGCACCGTTTATTACCCCGGCTATGGAGTTAGCAGTGGCCAATCCAAGGTCATTATGACAATGACAGGATAAAATAGCTTTATGTATGCCGGTTACGTTTTCCTTTAAATATTTTATTTTGGCACCGTATTCCTCGGGCAAGCAGTAACCAGTGGTGTCAGGGATATTCAATACGGTAGCACCGGCCTTAACGACCGCCTCACAGACCCTTGCCAAAAACTCGTTATCCGTTCTGCCCGCATCCTCGGCATAAAACTCTACATCCTCAACAAAGGATTTGGCATAACTTACCGCCTCTATGGCCCGCTCTATTATGGCATCCTTATTGGAGTTGAACTTGAATTTAATATGGGATTCCGAAGTTCCGATACCGGTATGTATCCTTGGTCTTTTGGCATATTTTAATGCCTCTGCAGCAACTTCAATATCTTTTTTAACGGCACGAGTAAGTCCACATACCGTTGCATTCTTTACAATTTTTGAAATCTCCTGCACAGAATTAAAATCTCCTGGACTGGAAATTGGAAAACCGGCTTCTATTATATCTACCCCCAAAAGATCCAGTCTTTCAGCGATAATTAATTTTTGGTCCGTATCCAATTTACATCCGGGGACTTGCTCTCCATCTCTAAGTGTCGTGTCAAAAATATGTACCTTTTCTTTGCTCATTATATTTACGTAATTTTATGTGCGCTATACGAATATAGTACTAGTAGGTTTGCCGGTCCTAATCGCAAAATAGCATTTACAACGTTAAATAACTTTTTGAAGTATTTAAAACACTGATTGTCAATTATATAAACCTTTATTATTACGATGACAAATGCTCATAAAGATGCATTATTCGTTTTGGTCAAATCACTTTCCAAGTCAGAGAAACGTCAATTTAAATTGTATGTTGGGCGCTTGGGGGTGAATACAGATGCCAAATTTCTTGCCCTTTTTAATTTAATGGATAAGATTAAAGTATATGATGAAAAATTAATACTGGAAAATGGGATTGTAAAGAAGGCCCAATTGTCCAACCTTAAGGCCCATTTGTACAAACAGATCCTGGTGAGCCTTAGGTTGAATCCTGTAAATCAAAATATACGGGTGCAGATCCGGGAGCAATTGGATTTTGCTACAATTTTGTACCAAAAGGGGCTGTACAAACAAAGTCTTAAGATATTGGATAAGGCCAAGGCTACTGCAATTGAAAATGAGGAGAAAAACGTGGCCTATGAAATTGTTGAATTTGAGAAGTTGATAGAGACCCAGTATATTACCCGTAGTATCCCGGACAGGGCAGACGAACTGGCAGTACAGGCCAAGCAACTTTCGGCACAAAATGTTATTACCAGTAAATTATCCAACCTGGCACTACAGCTATATGGGCAAATGCTCAAAATTGGTTATGTTAGGAGCGATGAGGATATTAAAAGAGTTCAAAAATATTTTGAAAAGCACTTGCCCAAGTATAATATTGAAGACCTTGGTTTTAGGGAAAAGCTTTGGCTGTACAAGGCACACCTATGGTACAGTTTTCTGACCCAGGATTTTTTGTCCTGCTATAAGTATTCCAGTAAATGGGTAGATCTTTTTTATGATAACAAGGAAATGATCTATTTAAACCCTGTATTCTTTTTAAAGGGAAACCATTATTTGTTGGAATCCTTGTTTTATGTAAAATATAGTTCCCAGTTCAAGGAAACCTTGGAAAAATTGGAAAAAATTGTGGGAAGCAAGGAATTTCCGGACAATGACAATATAGCGTCCTTGGCCTTTTTATATATTAATTTGAATAAATTAAACCTTCATTTCTTGGAGGGCAATTTTGAAAAGGGCCTTTATTTGGTCAAAATAGTAGAATACGGAATTAACAAACATAAGGATAGGATAGACCAGCACCACGTGATGGTATTGTACTATAAGATAGCCTGCCTGTATTTTGGAAATGGGGATAACAAAACCTGTATTCAATATTTAAAGAGGATCATTAATAATAAGAACCTAAAAATGCGTGAAGACTTAATGTGCTTTGCCAGAGTGCTGAGTCTCATTGCCCATTATGAGGCCGGTATGGACTATCATTTGGAAGTACAGTTGAAAAGCACCTATAAGTTCCTATTAAAAATGAACGATCTACATGCGGTACAGAAGGAAATGATCAAATTTCTAAGACGCTTGGGCGATATCTTTCCGCACGAGTTGCCCAATGAGTTCCAAAAGCTGTACGACGAATTAAAAAAATATGAAAACCATCCCTATGAAAAACGTGCTTTCTTATATTTGGATATTATTTCATGGTTGGAGAGTCACCTACAAAATAAACCCGTAGCACAGATTATTAAAGAGAAGGCTATGTCCGTTACCCGATAAAATATTTTTTTGAAAAACAAAAGCCTTCACATAAACCATTTGCTGGAGATCAATCTGGCCATGATTTTTATAAGTACCTCCGGAGCTCTGGGTAGATATGTACAATTGCCGGTACCTGTTACCATTGCCAGTAGGGCGGGGTTGGCATTTTTGTTTCTATTGCTCTATTGTAAATGGAAGAAAATATCGTTCCGCATAGCCAAAAAGGATCACCCGATTATTTTTTTAAGTGGTATTTTCATGGGGATTCACTGGTTGACCTATTTCTATGCCCTGCAGCTTTCCAATGTGGCCATTGGTATGTTGTCCATGTTTACGTACCCTATTATAACAGCCTTATTGGAACCATTGATTTTAAAAACGCCATTCCAAAGAATTCATTTTGTCCTGGGACTTTTGGTATTGTCTGGGATTTATTTACTGGCTCCCGACTTTGAAACCGGCAATTCACATATTGTGGCCGTGGGTCTTGGTGTTTTTTCGGCACTTGTATATTCTATACGGAATATTATCCTAAAGTCTAGGGCGGCCCATTACAACGGTTCTTTAATGATGACCTACCAAACAGGAATAGTAGGGTTTCTATTGGCACCTGCATTTTTTATTTTTGAGGTTGATGCCATTGCCGACCAATGGCCGGCGCTGTTAACATTGGCCCTGTTCACTACTGCCATTGGGCATACCTTATTCCTCAATTGTTTTAAGCACTTTAACATTACTACGGTGAGTATATTAAGCAGTGTGCAACCGGTATACGGAATATTGATAGGAGTAGTTTTTCTTATGGAAATTCCGAGTTGGACTACGGTAATGGGCGGAATATTAATTTTAAGTTCTGTAGTCATAGAGAGTGTCAGGTCTTATAAATGATGTCTATGAAAATCATAGACATGCTGTCCAAACACTATCCTCAGGGGGTGGCGCTATAATTTGCAACAACTCTTTTTTAACGGGATGTACAAAAGAAAGACTTCGGGCATGCAGATGGATGCTTCCGTCCTTATTGCTCCGGTCCGCCCCGTATTTTAAATCCCCTTTTATGACACACCCAATAGCCGCCAATTGCGCCCTAATCTGATGGTGCCGCCCTGTTTTTAAATCGATTTCCAATAAAAAATAGCGGTCCAGCTGCTTAATGACCTTATAGTCTAAAATGGCTTTTTTGCTATCCGGAACTTCCTTTTTATAGCCATACGATTTATTCTGTTTGGGATTGCGCTTCAGCCAATGGGTCAAAGTATCCGTTTCCTTATCGGGCATTTTATTGACTACCGCCCAATATGTTTTTTGGGCATCTTTTTCAGCAAATAATTTGTTGAGTCTGGGCAGTGCCTTGGAGGTTTTGGCAAAGACCACAATACCAGTGGTAGGTCTGTCCAGGCGGTGTGCTACCCCCAAATAAACGTTCCCTGGTTTGTTGTGTTTAGTTTTTATATAGTGTTTTACAACCTCGCTCAAGGGAGTGTCCCCGGTTTTATCGCCCTGAACTATATCGCCAGCCCTTTTATTAATGGCTATAAGATGGTTATCCTCGTATAAAACCTGGAGATTTTCAGGGGTAGAAATTGTTTTTGTGGACACTTGTTTAGAATTGATTATCTAGTTCTTGAGCCATCCGCGCAATAAAAGGGCAGACCTTAAACATGAATATTTGTACGACCCTTTAGTATTGCTCCTCGTCGCTTGGGAAGTCCCTCGTTTTTACATCATCTACATACTGGGAAATGGCATTGCCCATTTCCTCAAATAGGTTGAGATACCTGCGCAGGAATCTGGGATTGAATTCCTGGGTAATGCCCAAGAGGTCGTGGATTACCAATACTTGGCCATCTACACCATTGCCTGCCCCAATGCCAATAATTGGAATGGAGACACTTTCTGCTACTTCCTTGGCCAATTTGGCGGGTATTTTTTCCAGAACTATGGCAAAACAGCCCATTTTTTCCAAAAGTTTGGCATCTTCAATTAGTTTATCTGCTTCGTCTACCTCTTTTGCCCTTACGGTATACGTGCCAAATTTATAAATGGATTGTGGGGTCAGGCCCAAATGTCCCATTACGGGTATACCTGCATTAAGAATTCTTTTTACAGATTCCTTAATTTCTTGCCCACCTTCTACTTTTACGGCATGGGCTCCACTCTCTTTCATGATCCGGATGGCGGAGCGCAACGCCTCCTTGGGGTCGCTTTGATAACTTCCGAAGGGAATATCCACAACTACCAAGGCACGGTTTACCGCCCTTATGACCGAAGAGGCATGATAGATCATTTGGTCCAAGGTAATGGGCAAGGTGGTTTCATGTCCGGCCATAACATTACTGGCAGAATCTCCCACCAATATCACATCCACATTGGCAGCATCCACAATTTTTGCCATAGAATAATCATATGCCGTTAACATGGATATTTTCTCTCCGTTTTTTTTCATATCAACGAGAGATTTTACGGTAACTCTTTTGTATTCTTTTTTGGCAGTGGACATCTATTATATTTTTGGTGGGATAAAAGTAATGATTTGTTGCAAAAATTATGAATATAGCCATAGTTAGTTCCCAATTTTTTAATTTTTGATTACTTTTATATGACGTTCAAGACCTTAATAAAATGAACAACACTCGGTTTTACTTTTTAGTTTTTTTGATGGCATTTAATTTTGTCAATGCCCAAAACAGTGCGGAGGAAATGGTTAAAAATACCATAGATTCATTTTTTGAAGCTTTTCATCAACAGGATTCAATGGCACTTAAGGAAACGGTTTCCAAGGATATTGTGCTACAGACCATCGGAAAAGATACGGATGGGAGAGAGGTGGTGAAAACCGATAATTTCAACCATTTTCTTAGGTCCATAGTTGCCATACCCACTACTACAAAATTTGAAGAAAAAATAAAGTCCTATAATATTCAAATTGATGGCGCTATGGCCAATGCATGGACTGACTACGAATTTTGGCTCAATGATGGTTTTAGTCATTGCGGCGTAAATTCCTTTCAACTATTTAAGGATCAGGGAGTTTGGAAGATCATATACTTGATCGATACAAGAAGAAAAGAGGGCTGTGATTAATTGGAGTTATTGGTTTTCTATGGATGAAATAAATTTGATCAAGGCTTCTGGCTGATCGGTTTGTATCCCGTCCACGCCAAGGCTAAGCAGTTTTGCCCATTCTTGATGCCATTTTTCGGGATCATCTTCATCATCGTCCACAAATACCTTGACCTCATTGGCATGTAATTGCCTAACAAAGGATTTGGAGATATGGCCCATATCCGAAGCCATATATTTAGGTTCATAGGTGTTGATTACCTCTTTAATATTACTTTTTTTACCCGGGTCCGGCATTATAAGGCATTCCGGACAGTTGGTCTTTATGGCCATTAGTTCCTTATGGGCGCTGGCAGGCAGGTACCAAACAATGGCTTCCTCCATATTGTATTTTTTAATGATTGGGATCAAGGTCTTGGGGTCTGCTTCCTTTAGGTCTAGATAAATACCAATTTTGTTTTGGCATAGCGCTAAGATTTCCCCAAAGGTGGGAATTTTGGTATCACGCCATTTTTCACCCACTTTTATTCCTATGTCCATAGCCCTTAATTGGGATAATGTAAAATCGGCTAACTTACCGGTTTTACCTACAACATAGGCGTCTATGGTAGCATTGTGGACACTTACAAATTCCCCATCCTTGGTAGTCCTGACATCAATTTCCACAAAATCGCATCCCAAATCTATGGCTTTCTGATAGGCCGCCAAGGAATTTTCTGGAATCCCGTTATGTTCACCTCTGTGGGCTATGACATAGGTGCTGCCGTTTTTTGGTTTGGGCAGTCCATTCTGTGCATGACCTTGGCCAAGGCCTAAAAGCCAGACCAACGATACTATTTTAAATAAACTTCGCATTTACTTTAATATTATAACGACTAATTCAGTACTGGATTTTAATGGTGTTCTATGGTTCAATGAGTTTATGGTAAGCGGCCAAATAATAGGGTAGGAGGTAAAATGTACCTTCGTGCTCTGCGTACCCATTACCTTCGTTATCATGGAGAACTGTGGCATCCCTGTCCAGTCTTACGTGGCCCCTTTCATCAATGGCCAGCGCATAGGTGTCATTGCCCCAGCCCATATCTGCTGACTGGCCAGGTGTTGGATCCAATTGTATGTCCAGCCGGTGGGTATTGTCCATGTCATATCCTATCAGGTCCAAGGGAATGCGTTGTAAGGTTTCTGTCATATACCGCTTGTCCAAGCTGCTCTTGTAGTACCTGTCAATACTGGCCTTGGCAAACAAAGGATTTTCGGTGAACAGCTCTTGGGGCTTAAAAAAGCCTTCATCCACCTTTTGGGTAAAAAAACCGGCCATGGCACCATAGAGTCCGTCCCAAAACGCATTTTTCTGCTTGCTGATATGCAACCATGCATTCTCCAGGGCAATGCGGTACATAATTTGTCTTTCTGGATTCTTCTCGTAATTGATGAGGCCATACAGACTCATTAGACCTAGATTGTTGTCCCAGGGTACTGCATTTTCAGGTGGGAAAAATTCTTTGGCGTGCATGGCATAGATATCATAATTTTCCTTTTCGCGCAACATTTCGGCTACCTCATCATATTTGGGATCTCCGGTTACATGGGAGGCGACATTTAGAAAGGAAAGCATCATCATAGCATTGAGCCCACGTTGGTCCCAGCCCCAAATGGAATTAAAATAGTCGGGATCAAAACTCCCCCAGCGCGTGGGTTTCCCATCATAATCCACCAATTTGAAACCATGTTTTATGAGGTGGTCGGTGACATCGGCGACCACTTGCTTAACGGCATCCTTTTCTTCCTTGGTTTCCGCAATCAAATCGTGATAAATCCCATAATAAAAATAATGTCCGGCCAATTCGTCCGAGCTGGTATCGCATTTCCATCTATAATTTCCATCTTCACTAAGGGGGAACCGGGGAAAAATATCCTTCCAGAAGGGGTCGTTTTTCTGATGTCTACTATTGTATTCCCTACTGTATTGTTCATTAACAGGTTCATGCCAATCCACAGGAATGATCACCCTAGCCGGAAATCCAGGTTCATGGGTAATGTCTACCAACCATTTTAGGGCAAAAAAGCTCCTGTTGGCCAGTTCCCTGGCCTCCGGATCTTTGGTAATGGCGTATCGAAAAGCCTGTGCTGCGCCGTACATGGCGGTATACTGCCCATCGTTATCCGAAATGGCCAATTCACTCGTATTTAAATTGAACTGTTCCGTAAGGTGACTTTGACAGATAAACCCCATTCTGTTATGTCTGTCCTCCACCTGTTTTGTGAAATAGGCGGCCTTTTCAGGATAGGTCATTTCCTGGGAAACAATTTGTGCCAGGCCATTACTGGTGGCGATCCAGGCTGTACCCGTGGCATCAACGGCAATGGCATTTACATGGTTGTCCGGAAGCCATCTGCGGTTTGCCCTATAGAAAATACTATTCTCTTCCACTCTGAAAGCTCCATATTCAGTACCAAACCATACTTGCCCTTTTGGGCCTGGGGCCGCGCAGGTAAAATGATTGTAGGGCACTCCTTCCTTTCCTGTAAACAGCGTCCATGTGCCATTTTCCAAGCGACCTATGCCTTGTTTGGCGCCAAACCACAATCGGTTTTTTGTATCTACTGTTAGGGCTGCTACCTCTTTCAAGGCCCAACTATAATTTGTGTCGGAGGGAAGCTCCTGCTTCCACTTGTTGTTGCCTATTTTCACATAAAGCCCGTTTTCACAACCTACATAGGTCGTATTCCCGTAAATTGCCGTGCTGAGGACCTTACCGGCTTCCACTGGTAGGCCTTTAAATTTGGGGAGGGAGATAGCCAAATTACCCTTGTTGCTGGAAATCCATTTGGAATCTTTCCATTCATATGGCTCCGAGCCAGAAATAGCTATGGGCGTATTGTCCATGATTAATATCTGATCAATATTGCCTTGTGGAAGTCCTTCGGAAATACCATGGATTATGGCAATATCCTGATGAAATGTGGTCTCCTGTGCATAGCTTTCGAAGGAAAAAAGAAGGATTAAGGCTATTGAAAATAGTGTTCTAAACATATTGGATTGGTTAAAGTTCGATAACAAATATTTGCACGGTGGGTGTATTCCCGTCTTTGGAAACCATTCGGTTGTACGCTATTCTTTGTCCATCGTGGGACCAAACCGGATTTTTTGGTGGATATGGTGAAGGTTTGGTCAAGATGGTACTTTTGTCGTCCTCTATTTTAAGATCTACTAGGGAATTCTGCCAAACATAGACCAAGCGATGCTCTTTGGGATGCCAGCGGATACCGCCTTCAACGTCCGAGTCATGAAAAGTACGTTGTATGGCCTCACCTCCCCACGGGGATATGGTGAATATCTGTTTAATGTTATGGTCATCTGTGGCTATATAGGCAAGCATGCTTCCGCCATAGGAGGAACGTACAATACCTTCGCAACCAGGATATTTGTTATTGGCCGTATAGGTTAATCTACGTTGAATGGTCCCTTTAGGGGGTGCTGGCAAGCTAGTTTCAGTACCTTCAAGGGGAGCTTCTCCCGGAACGGTGATGTCTTCCGGAATATCCACTATATAGACCTCATCAACCTGTTCTCCTTTATGGTTTGTTGTAGTGCCTATGAAAGCCCTTGCCCTTTGAGCAGTTCCATCGGATTTTAGGTATCCCCGGTGTCCTACCCAGCTGTCTCCTGCCGCCTTGCTTATTTCATCGGAACCTGGTGTTGGGTCGGGTACTACTTTTACCACAAGTGCGCTGAACCATTCCCCAGAAAAATTCTCCCCGTCCTGGGATTCGGGAACGGTTACCGGATGATTTTTTTTGGAAACACCTATCGTTCTAAGATTATGGGTCAGGCCGGTGGAATCCTCCAGTTTCTTCATAATGGCATCGTTATAGGTATACCCTATCCATTTTCCGTCACCACTAAATTCATGTCTATGGGTCCCCCCGCGTAAAGCCCCTACCGTAAAAGGAAAGGAAATGTCCCTGGCATCCATAAAAATGGGCTGTCCCGGTTGGTCGTCTTTAACAATAACTCCGGTTCTTCTCCATTGCTCATAAGGTTTATCAGGCTTACAATTCAATAATCCATGTATAAAAACTACCTCATTGTTGGTGTGGCTATAACTTACGGCTCCCACTCCAGGGCCATAGGCCTTGTTTTGTTTTAGTTCGTACAAAACCACTTTTTCACCGGTTTTGATATGTATTTTTTCAATTTTACCATTTGCACCAATACCGCCAGCCTCGGTTCGGGTATCGTATACCAGCCATTCATCGTCCGGGGAAAAATTGTCATTATTGTCCAAATCATGGTTATAGGTAAGGTCCTGCGTAATTTGCTTTTCCATTTTATAATTGTCTTGTCCACAAGCACTAAAAAGTATGGGTGTCATGAAGAGAAGGAGCATTGGTTTACTTTCTAAATTTAAATTCATGAGCTTTTTCTTGGTGTCCATACCGTTTACTTGGGTTATTAATATTTTATGTTCAATTTTCGTTCTTATATCTGAGGAGCGCTAATAATTCCATAATACCTCCCCATCCAGTAGGGAAGTAACCAGGTGTCCCCGGCACTGATCAGTTGTTTACCATCCCCCTCCCGATCCAAATCGAAAATATTTCCATTATGACGGTACAAGGGGGTCTCCGTCAGGGGCAATAACTCCTTGGTACTCTGTGACCTAAAATTATCGGGAAGCAAGGTAATATCTTTACGGTGGGAATTCTGCATTTCCCAATTCCTTAAATCCATTGGGTAATTTTTTAAAAACCAAATGGAATTGTCCAGATCAAAATCTTCGGCCGCGGTAGTGGCGGCATATATAAAATTCCATAACGCATTTTTTTCAGGTCGTTCCGCCTGCCAGTGATCCTGAATACTTTTGTTGTAATCTTGCTGTAATTCTGGGGTGAAGGCGTAAGGGGATAGTCCAAAATAGCCTAAAAAATACATTTCATCATCGGAATGGTTCCACTCGTGGGACAGGCTTGAACTAAGCTCATCATTGTCAGCGTGACCGATTTGACTTATGGGCCTCATCAGGTTTTCAAAATAGCCGTGTTCTTCCATTAGCTGATAGGCGCTGGTTTTATATTTTTCCTTTCCCGTAAATTTATAGGCAGTTTGTAGAAAACCTATAATATTGGAGGAGCCCAGCCTTCGATCACCCACATTTTTGGGAAAGCCGTTTATATAGGAGGGGTTCCATTTTCCCCAAAGGGTAGGTTCTCCGTCCACGTCAATAATGTAGTAGTCGTTAGCTACAATATAACCCATTAGATTGTCCAGGCATTCCAGAGCACGGTCTTTCCAGGCTTGGTCGTCCGCCAATTCCAGGATGGCGGTAAGCGCAAAAATTTGGCCAACGGTCTGATCGCTGCTAACGGTTGTTCTCCAAGCCCAATTGGAATGATCATTTCCTGGGAGCCATTCACTCGCAGGACTACCTGACAGGAGTTCCTTTTTTTGCCAGCCCGGTTTTTTTTCATTGATTACTTTATGATCCCTTTCATAACTCCTTGCAAACAAACCTTTTATGGTGGAAATATGATGCAGCCTTTCCAAGGCCTCAAAAGATTCATAGGCATTTTGTTTGGCCTCCGCGGATCCGGTTACCTTATATCGGTACAACTGACTGACCAGATACATGGCCGTCCACAGGTTGTCACTGGGCTGATCTTTCATGACTGCAGAGGCATAGCCATTGGGAAGCTTGCTTACACTGCAGTTGAACCCATATCTAATATTTTTTTTGCGTACCTGTTTTTCGTAGAACATGGCCTTGTCCTCCAGGGTCATAAAATCGGTCTGTATGCTTCCAACGCCATTGTTGGTAAGAATAAGGACTGATTTTTCGGGACCTTTTGCCATACCAACTACTTCATTGCCCGGCAACCATCGTTCCCCGGAATAGTAACTATAACTCCCATTTTCCAGAAGTTTATAGGCACCCCATGTGGTTCCAAACCATAGGGTGCCGTCTATTTCCTGCATGGTCGTTATTTCTGGCCAGGGCACATTCTTAAAAAGTTTATTTTCACCAATGTAGAAGTATCCTGTGGAGGTACCTACTACAATTTTGCTACCCTCATTGGTCAAAGCAGCACAACTTATCCCTGAACCTACATAAAGTTCCTTTAAAGGTTCTCCAGGAATAAAGGCCATTATTTTTTCAGGGGAAACCAAGAGAAATCTATTTTCTGTTTCCTGATAAAGAATTTGCGAAATATCAGTGTCGGCGGCCAGTTTTAATTCTTGCCCTTTTTGGCTTAGGTAGGCCATTTGCTTGCCATTGTAGACCAAGAAATGGAAATCCTTGCCTGCAGTCAAGAGCTTGGGATTTTCAAGACCGTGTGCTATCTGTATTTTTCCGGCCCATGCATTGCTAAAAACATGGGTGTCGTCCAAGTACACCATATGGTCCTTGTACTTGGCGAAAGCGGCAATGTTCTTAGCAGCCATAGGGCTATAGGAAATATCGGGAGTAAGCGTTCCCGAATAGAACTGTTGTCCGTTTTCAGGTACCAATAGGGAATGGTTGGACAGTATCTGGATATTTCCGTTGCGGTCGGATATTATATCCTGAACCCCTTTGGTCTTCTGATCTTCTGACAGATAGTATTTTACTGCATATTCCTGGGCATAGGGCGTGTCTACGTAGACAGACCGGTTAGTTACATCCGTAGCCGCAGCAAGCGCTTTAACCTCGTTCTTGCCACAGCCCCAAATACATAGGATAAGAATGCCTAATATGCCATATTTCATTTTTTGAAACCTTGTTTAGGATTAAAAAGATGTTTCAATAATAGATTTCCAATTCCTATTCGGAGGGCATGGGCTCACTGATGACCCCTAAATATCGGCCCATCCAATAGGGGAGCAGCCAAATATCCCCTGCAGAGAATTCCTCTGTACCGTTTCTACCGCCATCCAAGGTGAACATATTTGCGTTATGTCTTTGTACGCGGCGCTCATCAGGGGGCAATACCTCTGCTGTGGTCTGTTCCCTAAAATTGGGTGCTATAAACGTTATATCTTTTCTATGGCTGTTCATAACCTCCCAGGCAATCATATCCATGGGGTGTTCCCTAAGGTACCAGGCCGCTTCCTCCAAGTCGAACTCCTGGGTCCCGGTAAGGGCTGTCATAATATTCCAGGCACCTTCTTTTTCTGGGCGTTCAATTTCCCAATGGTCTATAATGGCTTCCTTGAACTTGGTTTTTAGCGTATCGTTAAAGGCATAATTATAAAGTCCCCAATACCCTACAAAATACATTTCATCATCCGAGTGGTTCCAGGATTCGGATAGCATTTTGCTCCAGTCATCGGCATCATCCGGGGCTTTGGCCACCTCTTTCATGGGCCACATCAGATTGTCATAATACCAGTGGTTGTCCATTAGATCAAAGGCTTTTTCCTTGTATTTTTCCTTTCCTGTAAAATGATAGGCCGTTTGTAACATGCCAATGATGTTGGAGGCATTTATTTTTCGGTCTCCCACCATTTTGGGTCGCGCATTTACGTACTCCGGGTTCCAACGGCCCCATGTGGTGGGTTTACCGTCATAATCTACCATATACATATCATTTCTTACAATATGGCTCATCAGGGTGTCTATAAGAACAATGGCGCGATCTTTAAGGTCGTTGTCCATTAGTTCCGCCATGGCGCCATAGGCAAAAATATGCCCAATAGCCTCATCGCTACTGGTGGTCGATTTCCAATCCCATTCAGGATCATTGCTATGTTGCCATCTGTCAGGATCATGTAATTTTTCCATATACCCACTTCGCTCATAGGACCTGGAAGGAAATCCCGGAACGGGATTAATACTGAACAATCGTTCCATGGCATCCATGGCCTCCCTACAATTTTGAAGGGCGTCCTCGGATTTGGTTACGGTATAGCGAAAAACCTCTCCTGCCAGGTACATAGTGGTCCAGAGTCCGTCGTTATCGGAATCTGAAAGTCGGCCTGTGTCAAAATTTCCACTCTCCATATCTACAAGGGTAGCATTGAACCCTAGTCTGATATGTCTGTTCCGCACCTGTTTTTCGTAATATTGCGCCTTGTCAAAAAGCGTCATTTCCTCAAAGACTATTTGTCCCAGGCCAGTTTCGGTCAATAATAGGATGGAACCGTCCGTACCTTTGGAAATATGTTTAACATTGTTGCTGGGCATCCAACGTTTTCCATAGTAGTAATTAAATTTGCCATCATCTTTGAGCATAAATGCCCCTTTGGTAGAACCGAACCAGAGATGTCCGTCAATTTCTTCTACATAATTGATTTCCGTCCAGGGCAATTTAATCTTTTTGTCCCCAATTTGTTGTCCAGAAGTAGCATCTACTTCGAAATAGCCATCCAGGGTGGTCAATATCAATGAATTGTCCAACAGGGCGAAGGAGGTAAAATTACTCCCCTCATAGATAGTTTTCAAGGCTTTTTCTTTTGGATTGAAGATGCTAACGGATTCTTTCCCCAAAATCCAGAAGGAATTGGTTTTTTGGTCGAATTTGATGGCTATGGCCTTATCCTTGGGTAGGTCTCCCTGCCAACCACTACTATTTTTGGAAACATATTGAAGCGAAGGTCCATCGCTGATCAAGAAATCGAAATCGCTTCCAGGCGCAACCATATTTGCTTTGGGAAGATTGTGATTTAAATATAGGCTTCCGGCCCAGGCGTTGCTCAGTACCGCCTTGTCATCCAGATATATAAATTGATCCTGATATATGGTCATGGCAGAGATATTCTTATCGGTCAGCGGGCGGTAGGTTTTATCCTGTAACAGGACCCCAGGATACAGGAATTGCCCATCGTGGGTACGTAAAATTCCGTCCGAAGAGAAAACCTGAATAACTCCGTTACGGTCCATAAAAGCTCCGAATAGTTGCAGGTCATCCTCTTGTTTGTCATATTTTATGCTGTAATCCTGCAGATAGGGTACATCCTTATAAACGGGCAAGGATGTTGCGGCTGTTTCCCCTTTTGGGGCCTCTGAACAGGATATGCCCACAAGGAGTACGACCCATAATAAATTTCGAAAGCTATTTCTCATGTCATTACATATTTTTGGTTGCAATAGATCAGGTGGTCTGTAACAAAATCATTAGTAGGTATATACCAAACAAAGGGATTACAGCCCTGTACAAATAAACCTTATTTGAATGTATTGGACTTCCTATATTTTACATGATTTACATCATATATTGACTTTATTATTCATTTCTTCTTTGATTTTTAAATAAAGTGTTAGAATAATTGAAATTTGGAATTTGGCGTATTAAGGAGGTGGGGTTAATGGGTTAATGTGGGAATGTAGCAATTGTTTAATGTAGCAATGTATTAATTTGATGATTGGTTGATTTTATAATTTGAAAATGAGTTAATGTATAAATGTAGCAATGTTTCAATGTATCAAGGAGTTAATGTGGAAACGAACCAATGTACTAATGTAGCACTGTATTAATTTGAAAATGTGCGAATTTGATAATTTGAAAATGTACCAATGTTTTAATGTATCAATAGGTTAATTTGAAAATTTGAAAATGGGTTGGAGTTTAAAGGGATTCGTCATTGCGAGGCGACGAGGCAATCTCTGCAAGGGAACAGGCAGATTGCCTCCAAGGGCACCCCTTCCGTCTTCTCCTTCGTCGAAGCCACCTTCCCCTCTTTAGGGGAAGGAGCATATTGTTAGTGCAACCGAAAACTTAAGTCTTTAGTCCAGTTTCTAGAATTTGGAATCTCAATTCTCCCTACTCACGACTATATCCCAACTTTTAACTTTCAACATTCTAACTTTCAACTGTAACAAGCAGATTGCTTCGCTTTGCCTACCTGCCGGTAGGCAGGCCTACCTATCGGTAGGTAAACTCGCAATGACGGGAAAATGGACTTGCAACAAAAAAGTGGACAATTAGATAAGAGTCATGCTGCTGTTTTTTGATTGTACATTTCTATTTCAAATTCCTCTATAGTTTTATACCCCAAAGTGGAGTGCATTCTTCTTCTGTTGTACCAAGTTTCT
>JAVJOW010000030.1:0-47988 GCA_040216555.1 Arenibacter sp. | reverse complement strand
ATTATTTTACCTATCCCTATATGTATCTTGGGGGAGGAGTTTCAGTAGGAGATGTGAACAGTGATGGGCTTGAGGATATCTTTTTTACCGGGAATATGGTAGCAATATTATATATCCTTATTACATTGTCCACTTTTGTTATTATGGAAGTCGTAACCTGGTGTACCCATAAATTTGTAATGCACGGTTTTTTATGGGTGTTGCATGAAGATCACCATGAGCCTAAATACCCTCATGTATTTGAAAAGAACGATGCTTTTTTTGTAATTTTTGCCATTCCCAGCATTGCACTTTTTTATTTTGGAGTAACTCCGACCCTTAACTATTTATTCTTCATTGGTCTGGGTATCCTGTTTTATGGCCTAGCGTATTTTTTGGTACACGATGTGCTGATACATCAAAGGTTTAAATGGTTCAAGAATATCAAAAACAAATATTTATTGGCTTTGAGAAAAGCCCATAAAATTCATCATAAGAACATGGGAAAGGAAGAGGGGGAATGTTTTGGTATGCTACTGGTTCCAAAAAAATACTTCAAGCAATATTAAATTAAGAATTTCATCTCTCCATTAATCGTTTGTTATATCAACTTTTGAAATCAAGCAATTTCCGTCGCGACTGGTAAAAAAAATCTTAGGGCACTATTCTGGGTTCGATAGTACTAGGAAGATTCCCTGCCATTTATAAAATATTCCAAAGCACTTACAATTTTAAGACTCAATTCCAATTTTATACGCTTTCAAAGCTCTTTCCCTGGCAAATTTATGCTCAACTATTGGGTCCGGGTATTCAAAGGAATCAAATTCAGGGATCCATTTTCTTACATATTTGTAATCTTTGTCGAACTTTTTCTGTTGCGATTGTGGGTTGAAAATTCTAAAGTAGGGAGCGGCATCACACCCTGTTCCTGCAGCCCATTGCCAATTTCCATTGTTGGAGGATAATTCGTAATCCAATAATTTTTTGGCAAAATAACTTTCTCCCCACCTCCAGTCGATCAATAAGTGTTTGCAAAGAAAGCCCGCAGTGATCATTCGTACCCGGTTATGCATAAAACCGGTTTTGTTCAGCTGTCTCATTCCGGCATCCACCATGGGGTATCCAGTTTTTCCTTGGCACCATAGATGAAACTCCTCTTTGTTATTCCTCCATTGGATATTATCGTATTTAGACCTAAAATTTTGGGTGACCACCTTGGGGTAATGAAAGAGAATTTGCATGAAGAATTCCCTCCAAATCAATTCACTCAAAAAAACTTCATATTTTTTATCAATCTGGGCAATTACCTGTCTAATACTTATAGTTCCAAATCTTAAATGGGGACTTAGATAACTAGTACTGTCCTCATATGGGAAATCTCTTTGATCTCCATATAAATGTAGTTGGGTAAAATCAAAGTCCTGCACCTGAATATCCGACTTTTTAAAACCAATATCTTCCAAAGATATGGAGGGGCAATTCCCTTTGTGAAGCTTTTTCAGATTAGGATCCCTAAGTTGTATGGGATTTTCCTCCTCGAATTTTGCAAGCCATTTATTCTTGTAGGGCGTAAAAACGGTATAGGGCTCTTCATCGTTTTTTACAATTTCGTTTTTCTCGAAAATTACTTGATCCTTAAAACTAAAAAAGGGGATATCCTTTTTTGCAAGTAATTGGGCAATTTCTTTATCCCTGCCTATAGCATAAGGTTCGTAGTCCCGATTGGTGTATACTGCAGCAATATTAAATTTGGAAATTAACTCCTTCCAAATGGTTGCCGGCTCACCATCCAAGCATAAAATATCTGAGCCATGGCCCTTAAGGGTGTTTTTTATTTTAAGAATTGTTTGATGGATGAAATTAACTCTGGCGTCATTTTCAGGCAGCTCATTTAAAATTAGTCGGTCATAGATAAATATGGGTAGCACGGGAATATCCTTATCCAATGCTTCCGCCAGTGCTGTGTTGTCTTCTATTCTAAGGTCGCGTCTGAACCAAAAAATGGCAATTGGGGTTTGGTCCTTGGATAAGGCGGCATTTTGTTCATTACTCATATTTGGCACCATAGTATTAATGGGAGAAATTTATTTTAAGTATAGGTTTCAGGATGTAAACCGAAAAGAATTAAGGATTGAATAAGCCAGCTTTCTTATCCCAATTGGTAATTTTGGAATAATCCAACTTTAAGGACAATTTAATGATAAATTGAATAGAAATCAATGTTTTCTACCTGAATAATCTACTTCACTTCCAAGCTAACAACGTATCCTTCACTTCCCCTGACATTAAAGACCGTATTGTCTTCAAAGATTAGATATTGCCCTTTAATACCTTTTAAGACCCCGCTATAGATTGGAGTTTTGTCCAGATTAAGACTTTTTACCTTTTTGGGATATTGTAGCACTGGAAACTCCAGATGCGTTTCCGTATTACTTTCTATGTAATAAGCCGCAGCCTCTTCCGGAATATATTTTTTTAACTTATTTCTATATTCCACCAAATCCTCATCGTCAATCTCATTGGTCAACATTTTACGCCAATTGGTCTTATCGCCAATGTGTTCCTTCAAGGCAACCTCGGTAACGCCGGCCAAATAACGATTGGGGACTTCAACAATCTCGATGGCCTCATGGGCACCTTGGTCTATCCATCTAGTGGGTACCTGCGATTTACGTGTTACGCCTACTTTGATATTACTGGAATTGGCAAGATAAACGATGTGCGGCTGTAACTGAACCTTTTTTTCATATTCCAGATCACGGTCTTCCTTGTCCAGATGTGCCGTACTTAATTCGGGCCGCATAATCCAATCCCCGGCTGTAGGAGTTTCATAAAAGCAGGTCCTGCAGAAACCCTGTCTGAAAATTGGCCGATCTTCTCCACAATTAAGACATTGATATTTTAAAAAGGAAATTGTAAGTTCCTTGTTCAATACCTGGTTCAGGTTTAGAAAGTCACCATCAAATATTAAGTAATATTGTATGGGATCTGCCAATTCGGTTTGCATTTTTCTTAAAACTCCTTGATACTGCATATTTTTTCTGCTTAACGTAAAATCAATTTGAATATGAATTCAATTAAAGCTATTTTTAGCCGATTTAATTGAGAGCTTGTTTAGGAATTTTTTGTTATAATTTTTATATGTCATTTTTGATACTTTTTTAGGGTACATTTATAATTCTAGCGCTGGCTAGGGTTTAGAGCTTATAAGATATTGTACAAAATCTGACATAAAAACAACAGATGAATTCTTTAACGGGCCCTTAGCTCAAAACCCTGCTTTAAACAGCGATAAAGATACCTAAAAATGCCAATAACATTATTCAATTCCATTGCTTCTTGGCTGTTGAAAAAGCGATATCATCAGATTGAACTTTTTTTAAAGTACCCTGAGGAGGTGCAGGATGAGGTGTTGCACCAATTATTGTCCTTTGCCGAGGATACGGAAATTGGAAGAAAGTACGATTTTGAATCTATCGCCAGTTATGAAACTTTTGCAGAGCGGGTCCCCATAGTCTCCTATGAGGAGGTGGAACCAATGATAGAGCGATCTAGAAAGGGGGAGCAAAATATCTTTTGGCCAACAACCATTAAGTGGTTCGCGAAGAGTAGTGGTACTACTAATGCCAAAAGCAAGTTTATACCTGTAAGTTCGGAGGCTTTGGAGGATTGTCATTATAAATCCAGTAAGGATCTGCTCTGTTTGTATTTAAACAACAATGAAAACTCGCAGTTATTTACGGGCAAGAGTTTGCGATTGGGTGGGAGTAAGGAACTGTATCAGGATAATGGTACCGTTTTTGGAGATCTCTCAGCTATTCTTATAGATAATATGCCATTCTGGGCAGAACTCAGTAGTACACCTAGTAACAAGGTATCCCTGATGAGTGAATGGGAGACTAAGTTACAGGCCATTATTAAGGAAAGTGTTCAGGAAAATGTGACCAGCTTGGCCGGAGTGCCATCTTGGATGTTGGTGCTCTTAAATAATGTCCTGGAGCAAACTGGAAAAGAGAACCTTTTTACAGTTTGGGAAAATTTGGAAGTATATTTTCATGGAGGGGTTAGCTTTAACCCCTATAAGGATCAATATTCCAGACTCTTACCACGGAAAAATTTTAATTACTATGAAATCTACAATGCTTCCGAAGGATTTTTCGCTATTCAGGATAGAAATAATGCGGATGATCTTTTATTGATGTTGGATTATGGAATTTTCTATGAATTTATTCCTATGGAAACTTATGGTACCAGCGAGCAGATCACCCTTCCATTATGGAATGTTAAGGTAGATAGGAACTATGCGGTAATAATTACTACCAATGCGGGTCTGTGGAGGTATAAAATAGGGGATACGGTGAGATTTACCTCTACCAATCCCTATAGGATTAAGATTACCGGAAGAACGAAACATCATATCAATGTATTCGGGGAGGAGCTGATCATAGAAAATGCGGAAGAAGCCTTAAAAACTATTTGTATAAAAACTGGGTCCGAAATAAAGGACTATACGGTGGCGCCGATATTTATGGAAGGTAAGGAAAAGGGTGCCCATGAGTGGATTATAGAGTTTAGAAAGCCTCCCGAAGAATTGGCTTATTTTACCGAAATCCTGGACAATGCACTTAAATCCTTGAACTCTGACTATGAGGCCAAGCGTTATAACAACATTACCTTAAAACTTCCCAAAGTACATATTGCCAGGGAAAACCTATTCTATGACTGGCTAAAATCAAAAGATAAGTTGGGAGGGCAGCATAAAATTCCAAGATTGTCCAATAAAAGGGATTATATCGAGGAATTGCTTCAGATGAACAATTAAATGTGATATTAACTGTCATAATGTTCAATTTAGAGGTATCAAATGTTTCCCTTTAACTATTTATACTTTTTATTATGGCAAATAGACTAGTAATATTGTCCGATATGTGGGGTTCTAAAAAAGGGCTATGGATAACCTCTTATTTGGGTTACTTGCAACAGTATTATGATATTACATTTTATGATTGTCAGCACTTGGCAAATATAAGTTTGGAGGTAAATTCTCCAGAAAATATCCACAAGGAATTTATTGATGGAGGAGTGGAAACTGCGGTTGCCCATTTGCTTAAAAAGGAAACGGAGCCTAGTCATTATTTAACTTTTGGTATTGGTGGTTGTATAGCCTGGAAAGCAGCTCTTAAAGGCTTGCCCCTAAAATTCTTATATACCATTTCCAGTACAAGATTGCGTTTTGAGAGCGAGAGGCCGGCAGCAGCGAGTATTCAACTGCTTTATGGTCAAAATGATGAGTTTAGACCTTCAACTACCTGGTCTGACCAAATTGGTGTAGAGCTTGAAGTTGTGAATGGTTTTGGGCATGAACTCTATACCGATGAGAAAATAATCAGCAAGGTTTGTCAAGATTTACTGGCCAAGGTTATGCAAAAACAATATGTGGCTTAAAGCCTAAGTTTCCATAATATTTATGGCAAACAATTAATAGGTATTATAAAAGTTAAAAGCAGTCTCTTATGAGACTGCTTTTAACTTTTTAATAGTTTCGAAGGATAATTTCTCTTCGGCATAAGGTCTTGTTACCTTAAATTCCGTTTCGTTCGTACTTGGGAATTCGAACATGGCATCGGTGAAAATTGCTTCGCAAAGTGATCTCAATCCCCTTGCTCCCAATTTATATTCTATGGCCTTGTCCACAATATAATCCAACGCTTGTTCCGTAATCTTAAAGGAAATACCATCCATCTTAAACAATTTTTCATATTGTTTAATGATGGCGTTCTTGGGCTCTGTTAAAATGGCCCTTAAGGTTTCCTTATCCAATGGATTCATGTGGGTGAGTACCGGTAATCTACCAATAATCTCAGGTATTAATCCAAAATCCTTTAAATCCTTAGGTACAATGTATTGTAAAATATTTTCGTTGTCTACTTTTTCTTCGGCTTTTGATGCGCTATAGCCTACGGCCTGCATATTCAGCCTTTTGGTAATGTGTCTTTCAATACCGTCAAAGGCACCTCCGGCAATGAACAAAATATTTTCTGTGTTTACTTCAATAAATTTTTGATCAGGGTGCTTTCTACCTCCTTTAGGCGGTACGTTTACCACGGTACCCTCCAATAGTTTAAGAAGTCCTTGCTGAACACCTTCCCCGGATACATCCCGAGTAATTGAAGGATTGTCGCTCTTACGTGCAATTTTATCAATTTCATCTATAAAGACGATACCGCGTTCTGCTTTTTCCAAATTGTAATCTGCCGCCTGTAGTAAACGGGTAAGTATACTTTCCACATCTTCCCCAACATAACCGGCTTCAGTAAGTACGGTGGCGTCAACGATGGCCAAAGGAACATTGAGCATTTTGGCAATGGTTTTGGCCATAAGGGTCTTACCTGTACCGGTTTGGCCCACCATTACAATATTACTCTTTTGGATTTCTATATCGTCTTCCTTGCTTTTTGGTTGTAGAAGTCTTTTGTAATGGTTGTACACGGCAACGGACATTACTTTTTTAGTGCGATCCTGACCAATTATATACGTGTCCAAAAACTCCTTTATTTCCAAAGGTTTTTTCAAGGTTAATTCGGAGGAAAGGTCATTGTTTTTGGTCTGCTTGGATTCTTCTGCGACAATACCGTGTGCCTGCTCTATACAACGATCACATATATGTGCATCAAGACCTGCAATCAATAAATTGGTTTCCGGTTTCTTTCTACCACAAAAAGAGCATTCTAAATTTTCTTTTGCCATATCATTTTATCACTTTCAATAATAGTAACGAAATAATCCACACTTTGGTGCATCCATGTAGAATGTAACCCGGATTTTTCGAATCTTTTAGTCGTCTCTAGTCTTTATCCCTTACCAAGATCTCATCGATCATGCCATAATCCTTGGCTTCGTTTGCTTTCATCCAGTAATCCCTATCACTATCGTCACTTACTTTTTCAAGGGATTGTCCGGAATGTTGTGCAATTATTTGGTACAATTCATCTTTAAGTTTTAGAATCTCCCTGGCTGTAATTTCAATATCACTCGCTTGTCCTTGTGCTCCGCCAAGAGGTTGATGTATCATTACTCTGGAATGGGTCAATCCACTGCGTTTCCCTTTTGCTCCGGCACATAGGAGTACCGCTCCCATAGAGGCGGCCATTCCTGTGCATATAGTAGCCACATCCGGTTTTATGAACTGCATGGTGTCATAGATTCCCAAACCGGCATAAACACTTCCGCCAGGGGAGTTGATATATATCTGTATGTCCTTGGAAGCATCTGTGCTTTCCAAAAATAATAACTGTGCTTGTACAATGTTGGCAACTTGGTCATTGATCCCTGTTCCGAGAAAAATGATCCGGTCCATCATTAATCGTGAAAAAACATCCATTGCCACTGCATTGAGCTGTCTTTCTTCAATAATGTTCGGAGTAAGGTTGGTGGGGTACATACTACTTAAAATAGTATCGTAATACATGCTATTTATTCCCTGATGTTTAATAGCGTAGTTTTTGAATTCTTTCCCGTAATCCATATTTTAATCAATAGTTTTGTAAGATAAAAAAAGTGTCGAAAATCAACTCTTCGACACTGTAAATATACTTATTTTTAGTGAAACTTTATTTTATTGGCTCCTATAGAAGCGTATTTAAAATGTAAGGTTCAACTAATTTAAATTACCCATATACTTCCTTAACAAAGTCTTCGTAGGTAACTTCTTTCGTTTTTAAATTTGCCTTTTCTTTATAAAGGGTCAAAAGCTTTTGGCTCATCAATTGTTCTGAAAGGCGTTTTACCTCCTCTTGGTTGGAAAGTACCCTTGCGGCAATATTGTCCAACTCCTCCTCTTTGGGGTTAAACTGGCCAAATTGTGCCATTTGCTGCTTAATAAAGCCTTTTGCAAATTCTTTTAGCTCATCAAACTGAATCTGAATTCCGTTTTCTTGAATAATCTTGCCTTCTATTAGTTGATAGCGCAGGCCTTTTTCCGATTTTTCAAATTCTTCGTTGGCTTCTTCCTCGGACAATTGTTTTTCCCCGGTCATTTGAATCCACTTGGTCAAAAATTCCGTAGGAAGGTCAAATTTGGTGTTGTCTATAAAATGTTCGGTAACATCATTTAATAATTTCTGATCGGACTGTTGCTCAAATT
The DNA here is from genome assembly GCA_040216555.1 of Arenibacter sp. Lineage (GTDB taxonomy): Bacteria > Bacteroidota > Bacteroidia > Flavobacteriales > Flavobacteriaceae > Arenibacter. The sequence continues at coordinate 39,866 of JAVJOW010000030.1, read as the reverse complement.
GCTTTTCCGAATCTTCCTTGATTCTTTCTTTAAGCTCTTTTTCGGAGGTAACAACATCTTTCCCGAACAATTTGTCGAAAAGCTCCTGATCTAGTTTTGCCGGCTCCTTTTCGTTAATTTCCTCTATGGTGAAAGTAACTTCGATATCCAATTTTTCGGATTTTTCACCATCGATACCCAAAGAACTGCCCAATAAATAATCCTCTTTGAACAATCCCTTTGTTTTTAAGGTAACCACATCGCCCACTTTTTTGCCCAAAAGGCTCTCAAGTGCTTTTTTGCTTTTTATTTTTTCTATCTCGATTACGGCCTTATGGTCTATTTCCTCTGCCTCGTTCTTAAAAACACCATTTACATCATCCTTCTTCCCAATTTCCTTCTTGCTGATCAATTTACCGTATTGCTTTTGAATACGTTCCACCTGCTCATCGATCATTTTTTTGTCAGCAACAATTTTGTAGTGCGTTATGGCTTTTTTAGATTTAAGGTCTACATTGAAATTAGGGGCAAGACCCAATTCAAATTCAAATGCAAACTCTTCAGAATCCCAGTTAAAATTATCCTGTTGTTTTGGAAGTGGATTTCCTAGAACATCCAGCTTTTCTTCTGTAAGATATTTGTTAAGATTGTCTTGTAACAGTTTGTTTACCTCATCTACCAAAACGGCCTTTCCGTATTGTTTCTTGATCAATCCCATAGGCACCTGACCTTTTCTGAAACCTGGTATGTTTGCCTGTTTTCTGTAGTCCTTTAAGATTGTTTCTACCTTATCGAAGTAATCGTCTTTGGTTACCGCAACCTTTACTACTGCATTTAATTCGTCAATCTGCTCTTTAGTGATGTTCATTTCTATATCTAATTTTACTAAAATAAAATGGGATGCAAAAGTAGTACATTTTCTAATCTCCAACAAGTTTTTAAATTACTGAATGTCAAAAAGGTACCCTAGATATTTTTGTCGTCATTTAGAAATGAATAAAATATAGATTGCAGAAAGGAAAGCAAAAGGCTAAAAAGTAATGCCCACCAAATATTATTTACCTGAAAGCCATCAATAAAGTAGTCTGCCAAAAGGATAATTATAGCGTTGATTATGAGTAGGAACAACCCTAAGGTAAGTATGGTGACGGGCAAGGTTAGTATGACCAAAATGGGTTTTACAATAAAATTCAGTAAACTTAAAACAATGGCAACGATAATGGCCGTGGTATAGGAGTCCACACCCACACCGGGTAGTATTTTTGCTAAAATAACAACTGCTATGGCACTCAGGAGAATTCTTAAAATCAGGTTCATGGTTTAGTTTTTTTGGTTTATGGAATGTTTTGTGAATGATGTAATCGCATTAAAAGTAAGCATTTATTTTATTAGTGAAACTCAATTTTGAGAAGCCAGTAAGACGCACTTAAAATTGCAAATTGAACTAATCCCGCCTTTTTCGGCGGGATCTAGGTTCAATACCTCGACCCTTGGGTCGATTCCTATTATTGGGTTCAGGGATTGCCCTGAGGTTTAATACCTTTTATTTAATTATTGTTTGAAATTTATTAACCTTGGAATGAATGTCCACTTTCAAACTTTCGTCATTAATTTCTCCATCATTGAAATTATCATAGAATGAAGGCAATGAAAACGTATCTGTGATACTAGCTCCCATAAATGGGAAGTAAGCATTTGCTGATTGTAATACACTTGCTCCACCTCTTCCTCCTGGCGAAGTTGCCATTAACAGCATAGGCTTTTCTCTCCATACTTTCATATTTACACGAGATAACCAGTCTATAATATTTTTGAATACCGCTGCATAAGACCCATTATGTTCTGAGAGAGATACTATAAATCCATCGGCAGTATCAAATAACTCGTTTAGTCTTTTTATTGCAGTCGGAATGCCATTTTCAGCTTCAAAATCAGGACCATAAATTGGCAGTACATAATCATTTAAGTCAACTGAAATAACATTTACTTTTTCTAATAAGCTTGCTGTATAGCTAATCAAACTTTTGTTTATAGATTTTTGACTATTGCTTCCTGCTATTGTGATTATTTTTCTCATGATTACTGTTTTTTTGAGATTAATTTATCTATTGACCATTTTCCACTACCATTAATTACTATACTTAATGCAAGACCGATAATTAGAAGCGAATATTCGAAGCCTTCACCGGCCTGATTACCAAACCAATTCATAAAAAAGCCATGTTCTAACTGCGTTGTATAAATAATACCCAAGAACATTGCTGCTAGTGATAGTGCCCAAAACCTGCTGATAAATCCTAGAATTAATGAAATTGAGCCAAAAAACTCGATCATTATTATTGAAAATGCAATAATACCGGGTAAGCCCATTTGAGTGGTGAAGAAATCTATTGTTGCGGAATAACCATAACCACCAAACAGTCCCAGTAATTTTTGTGCACCATGCGGAAATATTACCAAACCAAGTGTTAATCTTGCAATGCTAAATCCAATCTTTGGATTTGTCGTTAAAAGTGTTTTTGCTAAATGTTTCATAATGTTTAAGATTTAAAATTGTTTATAAAGTTTTTCGGTAATACAAACCGAAAGATGATTTTTCTATAGGATTAGGTCCATACTGGTCAAAGTCAAGACCAATACCCAATTGGTGCTCTTTATAAGACACACCCGCACGTAATTGCTGAAAACTTCTGGAATGCGTTTTAAACTCATCCCAGACAGTTAAAAATTGACCATTTAACCAAAGAGATAGATTGTGATTTATAGGTGTGTTAAATTGAAACTGCGCAAACGCTTCAGCATAGCTGCCATTGGTTTGCTCAGAATGGGCTATGGTAGGAATAATTACAAATACTATTCGTGAATGTTTTAGTGCAAACTTTGCTGACAAACGTTCTGAATACCCAGCAATACTGTTGTAATATAAAGATGGACCAATTGAAACATTCTCATTAATATTCCAGAATAGCTTAGGCTGTACTCCGATCTCATCAAAGCCTTGATTTTCTTCATCTTTAAATTTTTGAAAGAAGGCCAGTGTATTAATGCTAAGAGTTTTGCTCTTATTAATGGTATAACTGGAGTATAATGTAAAATCTGTTTTATCAAGACCAGAAAACAGTTCTACTTGAGTAAATTGTGCTTGTAAGTGGTTTGCAAACCCAATTGTAAAAAACGATGTAATGATGATTATTCTTTTCATGCTTCAAAATTCCGACAGGAACACATGAAAAAAAATGAACTAGTTTAAGACTTTTACATTCTGTTGACTTTCGATATTATTTTACTCATAAATTCGGGAGTAATACCGATATAGCCTGCAAGGTCTTTTTGGGTAATTCTATTTACAATTTGAGGATATTTGCTTTTGAACTCTATATATCTTTCCTCAGCGGTTAAGGATATGCCATGGTTGGAACGTTGTATATAACTTATAAGTGACTTTTGGTATAGAATGCGATAAAACTTTTCGAATTTTGGTATTTCTTGAAAAAGTAGATCATAATTAGCCCTGGATATACCCAATAATTCTGAGTGCTCTGTAGCCTTAATAAAATATGTTGTTGGTTTTTTCATCATAAAACTTGCAATGTCTCCGGTCCAATAGTCCTCTACTGCAAACATGGATATGTGAGGAGCACCTTCTTCATCCATTGTATAAACCATTAGACATCCTTTAGTAATAAAGTACTCGTATTTGGTAACATCACCTGCCTGCATTAAAAATGCCTTCTTCTTAACTTTAATCTCCGTAAGTAATGAAAGGTATTTTTGCTTTTCCAACTCGGTTAAATCAATAAACCTAGCTATATTGTTAAGTATTAGAGTATGTGATTCTTTATAGTACAATTTACGCTTAGTTTGAGTTGGTAGGCGTTTTTTTTAGCCATTTTCTATAATTATTGCCAACTCTTGAAGATAATCAATTATTTAAAATGGATATTCCTTTCAAGCTGGGAAATTCAGTTAAATACTCAATTCTTAATAAAAACCATGCAGTGCTGCCAAGGAAGGTTGTCTATGTTTCGGTGAAGCTTCAGCCCGGCCGCTTCCATTTCCTTAATGGCCTGGGCTTCCGTCATTTTATGTAATTCTTTTATGGGCACAGACTCATCTTCACCCCTATATTCAATTAAAAACAGTTTGCCATCGGCCTTCAGGGCTTTTTTGATGGAGACCAACATTTCTGCCGGATAATTAAATTCATGATAAACATCGACCATCAGTACCTTGTCCAGCGAATTTTCTGCTATGTTTATATTTTTTTCACCACCTTTTATCACCCTTACATTTTTAATTTGGTCCCGCTCTTTGCGATTACTTATCTCTTCCAACATTTCATCCTGAATATCAACGGCATAGATTAGGCCACTCTCGGCCAACTTTGCCATCTTAAAAACATGGTAACCGGATCCCGCACCAATATCCGCTATAATATCTTCCGGGTCAATAGCCATATTTAGCAGTAGGGTAGAGGTGTTTTCCTCTTTTTCACGCTCTGGACGGTCTAACCATTGCATTCCCTGATACCCCATTACATGGGCAATTTCCCTCCCCATGTACCATTTTCCAATACCGTTGGGATCTCCTTTTTTATAGGTATAGTTGGGGTTGGGTGCAGTGTCTTGCCCTATACCCGGGTGGTAAGACAAAAAAATAAAGAGAAGTAATATGGTTTGGGCGATTTTTTTCATAGCCATTTCGATATGTGGTTCCTATATATTCGACAATGAGGGAAAGGATTAAATACGCTATTAAAAGTAATGAAATTAATGTATACCTATCTCTGAATTTTTGCCAAGGGGTTTCAAGACCAGAATTGATATATAAACACCCTTAGATTGTGGACCTAGGGTAAAATGTTGTTTAGCTTATAAAAACAGTAGTCTTAAAACCAAAATAAAAAGGATGTGCTTGCGATAAATTTCAACAATAATTGATGTTAGCCAAACGTATCACGAGAGGAGCCAAGATAAATCACTAACCGAACAAATGAGCCATATTTTTTTGTGTAATGAAGGGTTATAAATTATTCCTATATTGATAACGTATCTTTAGTTAGCCCATAATTTAACAAGATGAAGTTGGTAACCCAATATACGGTATGAAACTAAAAAGCATTTTACTTTCCTTTTCTCTATTAATATCTTTATATAGAGTGTTTTCCCAAGAAACCAATACACCGGAGCTTTATTTAGAGCCTATCTTCCATGTGAATTACGGGGATGCAACTGCAGATAAACCTCAGTCAAAATCCTGGGCAAACCAATATGGGCAATGGTTGATAGTAGGGGATGCGGACGGTCCAAAATTATTAAAAAAAGAAACTACTGCCTGGGCAAGTCAATTTGAAGTAAATAAGGCTTGGCATAATTTACCTAGTAGGGCGGACGTATATAACAAGGATGATGAGGCGCATATAGTCCTGGTTGGGGAATGTGCTTTGGATGTGGTACAAATAAGGTATTCCCTCCAAAGCAAAAAATACGAACATCAATGGAAGGAATCCCTGCCTATTCCTCAAGACTGTCAATCCATTGAGACGGCTACCATCACCCGAGATTCAAAAAATCAATATTGGGTCTGTTCAGATGTGGACCAAAGAATTATGGTTTGGCACTCCGTAAATGGCAGGGATTGGTCTTATCCCATTACGCTGGCAGATAATATTAATGCGGATGATATTTCTTTAATAGTCGGACTAAAAAATCAGGTATCCGTTATCTGGTCCAACCAAAATACCCAAACCATTATGGAGCGAATCCACATTGACGGAGAAGAGCGCAATAATTGGTCGGAGCCCATAATTGTTCAACAAGGAGATAACAATGCAGACGATCATTTGAATGCAACAATATTTAAAAATGGGGAAATGGCCGTGGTTACCAAGAACAGCGTAGACCAAATAAATCAACCTCAGTTTGTATTGAGAATAAGGGATAAGGAGGGAAGATGGACCAACATTCCGTTCGAGAACCTTACACCAAAGAGAAGTCCTTCCCGTCCTATCATTAATCATGTTGAATCCGGAAAGATATTTGAAGTGCATGCGGTAAAAAATCAAGAGAACAAACGATATTTTATTTCGGTCAATGAAATAATAAAAAAGAAAAATGGCTGGGAGTTTAGGGAGCTGCTCCAATTAAAAACCAGAATAAATGGGAAAAACGGTGATGTTACCTCCAGTAAGGCAAGTTTTTTAACCGATGAAGCCAAACTTATATTTTTCTCCGATGATTTGGGTAATATTTACACTTTTGATCTTGATAAGCTATAGGGAATATATTAGGTGGATCCGCATGAATTGAAGAATAAAAACTTAACTTTCCCATCGTTAGTTTAGACCCTACATTTTGAAGCCTTTCATTGTAAAATATTGGACTTCGGGCTATTATGTTCTAGCAGGTCATTTCCATTCAAAAATACTTACCTACGATTACTGTTTCAATATGCTCCTAGTACGGAAATTGTGAATATCTATTTAGTGAATGGGTAGATAAATTTTTCTTTAAAGTCTATTTTTGGCATCCTTAAAAAAATATAGATATGAGTCAGACTTGGTACGAGTGCAAAGTAAAATACAGAAAAACACATGAAACGGGAGAGCAAAAAGTAACTACGGAAACCTATTTATTGGATGCTATATCCTATACCGAAGCGGAAAGTAGAATAAATGAGGAGATGGCCGCCTATACTAGTGAAGAATTCTTTATTACTAATATAAAGGTTGCGAATTTTTCTGAGGTGCATCCTTTCGAAAATTCAGATCGTTGGTTTAAGTCGAAAGTTGCTTTAATTGCCTTTGATGAAAATAGCGGCAAGGAAAGAAAAACCAATATTTATTTGTTGGTTCAGGCCAATGATGTGAAGGAAGCCTATGATAATACCATACAGGCTATGAAAGGTACCATGGGCGACTACACTATTCCTGTTATTTCCGAGTCACCTATTGTGGACGTATTTCCCTATTTCTCTGGAGATGAAGGGGATTTGGACCAATTGGAAAAGTTTAATGCCCTAAAGGCCTCAAGTTTGGAGCCCAATGCACATAATGAAGACTTGGAAGCATTGGATACTTTTGAAAATGAAGAAGCCCTGACAGTTGTAGCTTTGGATGGGGAAGAGGATTAGACCAAATTTCTTAGGGTAAATATTATAAAGAGGGCTTTCGAGCCCTCTTTTTACATAATTTCAAATTGTTCTATAATAGAATCCCTCCCGAAGCTTCAATGCGTTGACCATTGATCCAACGTGCATCTTCGGTACATAAAAATGCCACCACACCTCCAATATCTTCGGGTTCTCCCACTCTTCCCAAGGCAGTGGCAGCAGTAACCGCCTTTCTTTTTTGCTCGTTTGTTTTGTTCTCTCCGCCACCAAAATCGGTAGCTACGGCCCCTGGAGCCACAACATTTGCTGTAATTTTTCTATGGGCCAATTCTTTGGCCAAATATCTGGTAAATACTTCTACAGCCGCTTTTGTTGGGGCATAGGCCGATGAATTCGGAAACGTAAACCTGGTTAGTCCGGAAGAAATATTTATAATTCTGCTACCATCATTTAAATAGGGCAGGGCTTTTTGTGTTAGGAAATATACTCCCTTGAAATGAACGTTTACCATTTCATCAAACTGTTCTTCCGTGGTTTCAATAAAAGGTTGATAAATTCCGGTACCGGCATTGTTTATTAAAAAATCGAACTTTTCCATAGCTGTCTCAGTTTTCAAATAAGTGGAAAGCTGATTGAAGAATTGATCAAAGGAACTAATCTTACTAGTGTCCAATTGTAGCGCATAAGCTTTTCTGCCCATGTTCCTTATTTCGGCCACCACCTTACCGGCAGCCGATTTGTTCGAGCGGTAAGTGATAATGACATCGATTCCTTTTTTTGCGATATTAATGGCCATATCCTTCCCTAAACCTCGACTTCCTCCTGTTACTACTGCAATTTTGTTTTCGGGCATTATAATAGATTTTTGTTTTTTGTAAAATTCGGGAATAATTAAGAGATGGGCCCTGTCCACCGTAATTTTATGGTAATAAGTATTAATTCCCCTTTTTGTTTTGAACAATTAAAAACATCTTGTCCTGTGCCAACCTATAAAGCATAAGGAGGGAAGCCCCTTGGCTATTGCGCTGCTTTGGGCTTCTCTTTTTTAACAATAATAAAACAAAGAATAGAGCAAACCAGGGTCAAAAAACTCCCCAAAATTAATTCTATCAAACTTTTGGCGAAAAAATTACCAAGGGTATTCAGGGCAAAAAAGGCCACAAATATCCATATGAGGATATCAATGGCCTTATTTCTTTTTCCGCTCCCCAAGAGTTTGTATTTAATGAACAGTATAATGACCATAAAAAAATTGATAAGAATGGAAAAGACTTCAAAGGATTTCATTTCCCCAACAGAATTTAATTTACCTGCCCAGACTTTGTCATAGGGAATCTGCTCCGTGAAAATTAATAGATGAAATATCAGAAGAGTTCCAAGCAATATGAACATAATTTTCAAGGCAATTTTTTTATTCATTTTACCATAAATGTTTTATGTTTAAAATAACCAATACTTTTGGCATGTAGGCAGACGGAAATACCATTCACCTCACATATTGAAATACATCCATAACTATAAATTTATAGGCCTATAGATAAGTTTATAGACGACACTTTCTAATTCATAAAAATGGGGTAGGGGTTAGGTTACCAACCGCCAGGCCTTCCTGGCTTTTCGAGATAATAGCGCATTGGCCTCTGAATCTCCAATAAACTTTTCCTTTTCCGAGTCCCAATTAAGTTTTCGCCCCAACCTATAGGAAATCAATCCCAAATGCATGGGCAAAGTCATTTTGCGAGCATAGGCAAGATTTGATTCGGGTTGGGTTCTCGATTTTACAGCATCCACAAAGTTCTGTTGATGTCCAGGAGAGCGGATTATACTTTGCGGTATTTCAGGGATATCGGTCATTGTTTCCCCATTAATTGTAATTTCCCGGGTATTATAATCGCAAATTAGGCTGCCCTTGTCCCCTTCAAAATAGGCTCCGATTCCACGATCGGCAGCACCGGGTACCTTGGGGGGTTCAGTAGTCCAATAGATTTTTAGACCGTCGAAGTCATAATCGATCTCGATCCATTTTGGTGTATCGGCAATGCCTTCGGACTTTTCCCCTCGGGCCACAATGCTTTTTAAGCCCTTGGGTTCCAAGGCCCAAAAGGCCACATCGGCTATATGGCACCAGAAATCCGCAAAGAAGCCTCCGGAATAATCCAAGAAATATCGATAGGTAAAGTGGCATTTTTCAGGAATATAATCTACATAGGGTGCAGGTCCCAGCCACATATCCCAATTTAGGCCTTTGGGTACGGCAATGCTTTTTGGATTGCCCAAATTAGGCGGTGCCCCCGTTTTCCATAAACGGACTGTATGCACTTTCCCAATAGCACCGGACTTGATAATTTCAACAACTCGGTGATAGTTGTCGGTGGCGTGTATCTGGGTTCCCATTTGAAAAATACGGTTGTGCTTTTCCAAATTTTTGAGCATCATTTGTCCCTCTTTAACATCGTAGGAAAGCGGTTTTTCACCGTATACATCCTTTCCTGCTTGAAAGGCCAATGTCGCGATCTGGGCGTGCCAATGGTCCGGGGTTGCGCAGGTAATGGCATCAATATCCTTACGGTCCAAGATATTTCTGAAATCCCCATATCCTTTTACTTTTTTTCCAGGTTGCAGGGTTTCCATTGTTTTAAGGCTATTGGCTAGGTGCATCTCATCCACATCGCAAAGCGCTACCACATCAACTTCCGGCAGTGAGCTAAACCATTTCATATGGTTGTTGCCCATACCGCCAACGCCAATGTGGGCTACCCGTAGGCGATCGCTGGGCGCAAACTGGCCATAGGTCGAAGGCAAAAGCGTTAGGCCTAGTAGTCCTAAACTACTTTGTTTTATAAATTCTCTACGTTGTTGGTCTTTAGTTTTCATGCATAATTAGTTTGGTTTAATTAATAGAGTCACAGCCACTACCAATAAAAATGGAGTTGGATCCTTTTTATTTCTTGAGCTTGGTGAATAGCCATTTATTTTTTAATTCCTGCTGTTCAGGGTAGGTCCAATGCTGTGTTTTTTGGAAAAGATGTAACTCCTTCGGAGCCGTCAATACATTAAAGGCCGAATAAGTTGAGGCTGGTGGACACACATTGTCATTATAGCCCCAACTGTACCATCCAGGTACTTTTACGAAACGTGCAAAATTCACTACATCGTAATATTTTGAAACTTCTATTTTCTCGGGTTTGTTGGTGAATTCGTCCACGAAAATTTGAGGCCAACCTCCGGCTCGTCCATGTAAAAAACCGGTCATATCTGAGAGGGCAGGGTAGAAGGCTGCCAAATAATCAATTCTATCATCCAAACCGGCCGTCACAATGGAAAGCGCACCGCCCTGGCTACCACCGGTAACCGCAATATCTTCGCCATTAAAACCATCCACACTTTCTATAAAATCGACCGCTCTAATACAACCGAGATATACACGGCGGTAATAGGCATTATCCCTATCATCCAAATTAAAGGTCTGGTAACCGTTGAGGGGCCCTCTACCAAGATCATCATAAACACTTTGATCCAGGTTTACAGGAATACCGTGAATACCTATAGTAAATGAAATAAAACCTTCTGCGGCCTCATCAATTTCCCCATAATAGGGCCTTATTCCGGCTCCAGGTACGTGTAGGATGGCAGGGTATTTACCTGCTTTTTTGGGTTTGGTAAGAATACCGTAGATTTTCCCTTTGATGTTGTCCAACCTCACATGGTAAACATCTACCTTGTCGGTACAGCGTTCGGGCATCAAAGTCAGTACTGCGTTCATGGGTACTTGCTTTAATTCTTCCTTGCCTTTTTCCCAAAACGACTCAAAATCCTTCGGTAAAGTGGTCGTGGGCTGTATTTTGTCTGGTGCAAAACCTACCGTGGTATAGGATGAATATTCCTTTCCATCTACATCAACCGTTACCGTACAACGTAGAAATCCTGGTTCGGTGAATTTTTTGGCTTTTATTTTGGTAGAATTATTTTTGAGGATACGGGTGCCTTCATCCCAAATTTTTAAGGTTCTATATCCTGGATCCGGTTGTATAATATATTCAATTTCGATGCCGTCTAGGAGTACATTGTTTCTATAAACCGAAATTGAAAATTCGGCCTGTTCCCCAAGAGAGTAGGTCCAGTCAGCATGGTCAGGACTTACGATTACCTCTACCAGTTCTTGGCGGGGCTGTGCACTTAAAGTTAGGATAAAAAGAAGGAAGCAAGGTAAAGAGACAAAAATTTTTGTTTTCATTTTTTTGGTCGGTTTGGTTTTAATATTGAGCGATACCGGGGGAGTATGCATATTACGATGTGATAGAAATTGGTAATTATTCCTTGCCACTTTAGAAAGATAATAAATATGGTTGGAATTTCAGTTTCAAAATGCAAGAGACCCCACAATGTGAGGTCTAGTTTTTTATAAATGTTTGGAACAAGTAAGACTTATGACTCCGATTCGTCCATTTCCATGATCAAATTTGCAATTAGGGCCGTCCACCCTGTTTGGTGAGAAGCCCCGAGTCCCTTGCCATTATCACCGTCGAAAAATTCATAAAAGAGATGTTGGTTCCTAAAGTGCTCATCATTGGAGAAAAGTTTATTCCGGTCATCCGCATGATATTGAAATTTACCTTCGGAATTGGGCTCGAACAATTTCACCAACCTTTTGGTAAGCTCGTTGGCAATTTCATTTAGGTTGAGCTTCTTTCCAGATCCAGTCGGGAATTCATACTGATAGGTAGGTCCATAAAAGGTATAATACTTCCGCAAGGACTGAATGATCATATAATTCAACGGCATCCAAATTGGGCCCCGCCAATTGGAGTTTCCTCCAAACATATTGGATCTACTTTCTCCAGGTTCGTAGTGAATGGTATAGTGACCGTTGTGCGCAAATACAAAAGGATGGTCCTTATGGTATTTTGAAAGCGAACGAATCCCAAAATCGGATAGAAACTCATCTTCGTCCAAGAGCCTTATAAGGAGCTTTTCCAGTCTATAGGCCCTCATGATCGAAAATAAATAGTTGCCATCCTTGTTGGCCTCTTCTATATTGGAAATCAGGGAAGCCAAATCTGGTCTGGTCCTAACAATTTCGGCAGCCCTGATTTTAAATTCTTTCAACTGTTCAAAGAGGTCCTTGTGAATGATCTCAACGGCAAATAGGGGAATTATACCTACCAAAGATCTAACCTTTAGTCGATTTGTGGTGCCATTGGAGAGCTCAACAACGTCGTAATAAAAATCGTCTTCATCATCCCAGAGCGAGATATCCTTTGTCCCTATATGGTGCATGGCCCAGGCAATATTTAAGAAGTGCCTGAAGAATTTGGCGGCCGACTCTTCATATACTTTATTGGTCTTGGCCAATTCCAATGACATTCGCAGCATATTTACGGTAAACATAGCCATCCAACTCGTGGCATCGGCCTGCTGCATTCTGCTAACACCTTCAGGCATGTGATTGCGATCGAACACCCCAATATTGTCCAGACCCAAAAAACCACCTTCAAAAAGATCAGTACCGTGTTTATCTTTTTGATTTACCCACCAAGTAAAATTGATAAGTAATTTTTGGAACGCATTTTCCAAAAATTTTGTGTCCCCCGCGCCAGAACGTAGTTTATCTTTCTCGTAGACGTTCCAAACTGCCCAAGAATGTACAGGTGGGTTAACGTCACTAAAATTCCACTCGTAGGCCGGAATTTGCCCGTTAGGATGCATGTAATTCTCCCGCAATACCAAAAGCAATTGTTCTTTGGCAAAATAGGGATCTATTTCCACAAAGGAAACCATATGAAAGGCAAGGTCCCAGGCTGCATACCATGGGTATTCCCATTTGTCCGGCATGGAAATCACATGCCTATTGGTAAGGTGTTGCCAACTAAAATTTCTGGCGGCCGCACGAAAGGGCTTTGGTTCTCCTGGACCACCAAAGAGCCATTTAAAAACATCATAATAATAGAATTGCTTGGTCCATAGCAAACCTGAGAAGGCACTTTTTGCAATGGATTGGTGGGCTTCTGGGAGATCGGTCTTAAGGATGTTGCCATAAAATTCCTCACTTTCTTTTATTCTCTGATCGAATACGGTATCAAAATCGGACCAGGGATTTTCTAATTTTTTCTTGCTAAGACGTATCCTAATGCTCTTTTCTTCCCCTGCCTTTAACTTAAATTTATACCAGACGGCCGACTTGGATCCATTTTTTGCCGGATTTACAGTGGGCTTACCATTTACTACATGGTCATTGATACCATCTTTAACATAGTCTACCTCATTGGCAACATTATAAATACGTTTGTTGTTGGTCTCGTTTTCACAGAATAACTGCTCACCGTTTTCATGGTAAAAATAATGTCTACCGTTTCTAATGCTTCTGGATTGTATACAATTATCGCCTATGGATTTGATGCTAGGGCGGCTGAACCGCTTATTGTGCTTCCAAAAATTTCTAAACCAAAGGTGTGGAAGCACATGTATCTTAGCCTTTCTGCGACCTCTATTGACAACAGTGATTTTCATAAGAATATCTTCCACATCGGCTTTGGCATATTCAATAAAACAATCGAAATAGGTATTGTTATCAAAAGATTTGGAATCCAACAACTCATATTCCATATCTTCCCGGCTACGAATATTGTTATTGACCAACTCCACATATGGAAATTTTTTCTGTGGATACTTATATAGGTATTTGCAGTAGGAGTGGGTTGGTGTGGACACCTGATGAAAATAGAGTTCCTTAACATCTTCTCCGTGATTTCCCTGGTTATTGGTAAGGCCGAACAATCGTTCCTTTAAAATTTTATCCTTCCCATTCCAGAAGGCAGGTGCCAAGCACATTATTTCCTTTGAATCGCAAAAACCACCTATGCCTTCTTCTCCCCATCTATAGGCATTGCTACGTGCTTTTTCATGATCTACAAAATCCCACGCATGTCCATGTTCACTATAATCTTCCCGAACGGTGCCCCATTGTCTTTCCGCCAAATACGGACCCCATTTCTTCCAATTTTTGTAAGTTTCGGGAACTGCCAGTCTTTCTTCCTCAGCAATTTTCGGGGTAAAATCTGCCATTGAGATATAATTTAGGTATATAGTTGCGTTAAACCATAGATGTTAAAAACCAGAATGTCTTTTAGTTATACATACTTATTGAATAACTATTTTTCCATACTGGTATAATTGTAAAAATAAGATTAATTAATTCAGTTGGTAATTATGCAGTTGAATATTACCTAATTGTTATTTTTATGGACATTCTTTTGTTATCCCATTAAGAAATCAGGTCAAAATTAAGGAAGTCATATTGTATTTACTTAGTTGGGTAGTTGCCCGGTCTTACTTTTTTGAAAGACTACAGCCTGTTTTTAGGGTATAAAATACGATAGAGTAAGTTTTTCCTTTTCTGTAATATTTTTCGGAAATGGTTGGTCTATTTTTGGATATCGTCCTTTTAAAGGCATCGATGTGCTAATAGCTATTCTTACTTTTCAACTAAACTAATGGAAATTTTATTTTTCATGGCGTCTTCAATATTGTTAAGAAGGTCTTCGGGTTCAAAAGGCTTGAAAATGAAACCATTCATTCCACTTTCCAGAATTTTACTCTTAACTTCCATAAATACAGAAGCAGATAGGGCCAGGATGGGAGTAACTGCATTAAATTTTCTGATTTCCTTGGAAGCAGTATATCCGTCCATTATGGGCATCTGAATATCCATAAGTACGGCGTCATAATTATTTCCCCGAACCTTGTCTACAGCCTCTTGTCCGTCATACGCAACTTCTACAACAAGGTTGGCTTTTTCCAAAATTTGCCTACCTACCATGACGTTGATCTGATTGTCTTCCACCAACAGAATTCTTTTTCCCTTTAAATTATGAACTTTTTTCAGGTTGGCTTCCAACAATTCATCGCTTGAGGCCAAATTTAAGGACAAATCAAAATTGAAGCTACTTCCTATTCCCGGTTCACTTTCAATTTTTACTTGGGACCCCATGGCTTCCACTATACTTTTTACAATGGGTAAGCCTAGGCCCGTTCCACCATATAATCGATTTGTACTGGTAGAAGCCTGGGTAAACGCCTGCCATACTTTATCGTGCTGGTCCTTCGCAATGCCTATACCGGTATCCTTTATTTCTGTACGCAAAACAACGGTATCCTCCGTTTCTTGCAGCCTTGTAATCTTTAGGGTTACACTTCCTTTATCGGTAAACTTGATGGCATTGGAAACTAGGTTGTTGATTACCTGGTTAAAGCGAACTATATCTAACTGAACAATTGGAAGGTCATCATCAATTTCCAATTCCAAGGTAATACCTTTCCGTAAACAGCCAGGTTCATGTATCTTTTTAATTTGTTTTACAGCCAACATGATATTGGTAGGAATTGGATCTAAGGTAATTGTTGTGGATTCCATTTTACTGAAATCCAAGACATTGTTCAAAAGGTTCAATAGAATTTTCCCCGAGTAATTCAATGCTTCTATATTCTGTTCCTGATCTTTTCTTGGATTGGAATCCCCCAATATATGCGAGAGGCCGGTGATGGCATTCAGAGGGGTCCGTATTTCATGGCTCATCATACTCAAAAATCTTGATTTGGCATTGGATTCCTCGATGGCTTCTTCGCGTTGATTGTGTATGCTGGAATAGTATTGGGCATTTATATAGGAGAAATAAATTAGTTGATAGGTTACCAGTAAAATTGTTGTACCAATGGAGATGGGATATACATAATTTCCAGCCAGTACTGTATCCATATGCGTATTGGTGAACAGATTAAAGTCGGTGTAATATAGCAGAAACCAAAGCAGCATGGAAAGTCCTGAAAAAAGGACTATATAAAGCCTTTCCCTTCTAAAGGAAAAGGTTACAAAGGGTAGGGCCAGGGCAAACATTAATATAAACTCTACACTCCCTGCCTTTCCTATAAAAGAGGCAGTAAGGGTAACACTTAAATTAAATGCAATCAGGTAAATGAAGCGGGCAAGTGTAAGCTTGCCTTTTTTTGACAAAAGCGCTGAAATGACAAAAAACGGAATGGTAGCCCCAATATAATTGCTCAATTCGGCCATATCCAAGCTTTTGGCAATAAAAAACCAAATCGTAGATATAATGGTTGTTAATAATGATAAACAGAAAACCAGTTTTACTCGTCTTGAAATGAATTCAGCCATTGATTATAATTGGTTAATGCAAATAATAATAAAATACACACTCGAAAACACCATATTTGCACTGTTTATAGGGTTCACTTTTTTAGAACGACAATTTCCTTAAAATATTATAAGTAATTTCCTGCAAATTAATTTTGGCTACAAGTTGGTATTGAATGATAAACTTTTGGTAGAATTCTATATCCTTCCAAAGGGAAAATACTTTTAGATCTCTTCAATGACAGATTTTCCGTTGGATTTATTGCCACTTGTCCATTGCCAATTTTCATAGAGTCTAACTTTTCCATTGGACAGGATCTCCGGTCTTGAATTACAGACCCCTGTCATAAGTTCTCCTTTACTATTAATTTGATGATACCGCATATCGATATTCCCGTCCGGGTCTACCAAACCTATCAAATGTCCTTTTACTATTTGTCCGCCCTCGTATTCGGAAGTTAAAATATTGCCTTTTTGCCGGTATTTAAAAATGGTTTCAGGGGAAGTTTCCCCATTCTCCGTGTTTTGGACGGTTCTAAATTTTTTATTGTTATAATTCATAGGTTTTTGCGGTTTGCAAATTCAAGCTATTTTGATATTTAGGCTCAATTACTATTATATTGTCTAACGGAAGGAATTCCATAGAATCATTCCCCCATGGTATATACTATTTTGCCATCAAAAATGGTCATGGCTATCTCCGTATTTAAAAGCTTTTCTTCTGCTACCCGCATTAGATCTTGGTCATATATAGTGAAATCGGCCAATTTGCCAACAGTTATAGAGCCCTTAATGTCCTCTTCAAAGGCGCCATAGGCTGCATCCAAGGTATAGGATCTCAGCGCCTGCTCCCGGGTCATCTTTTCCGCCGGCTCATAGCCACCCTCAGGGGTGCCTTGCAAGGTTTTTCTGGTTACACTGGCATAGAAACTGGCAATAGGATTTAATGGTTCTACCGGTACATCGGTACCATTCACTATGGGTATACCACTTTTCAAAAGGCTTTGCCACATATAGGCTCCTTCCTTGATCCGCTGTTCCCCCAAACGGTTTATGGCCCAAGATCTATCAGAGGACATGTGAATAGCTTGCATTGCAGGAATAACCTTTAATTGGGCAAAGCGGGGTATATCCTCAGGGTGTAAATGTTGTGCGTGCTCTATCCGAAACCTGTGATCGGTTGCCAATTGGGGCAATTCGGTAAAGGCCAGTTCGTATCGATCCAGCACTTCCCTATTGGCCCGGTCGCCTATAGCATGTGAGCATACCTGAAAACCATATTGTAATCCATTTAGCGCAGTTTCTTCCACAAATTTCATTGGGAGGGTTTCGTGACCAAAATGCCCAGGCCTATCGGTGTAGGATTCCAACAGCCAAGCTCCTCGTGAACCCAAGGCACCATCACAATTTAATTTCACGGAGCGGATGGTCAATAAATTATCGGGATCTATCATTGGCCCTTTTTTATACCATTCGTTCAACAACTCCTTATCCCAGCCCGTTAGCATGGCGTAAAGGCGAATTTTCATTTTATTCTTGGCTTTCTTATCTTGGTACAGCGCAATGGTCTCTCTGCCTATGCCCGCATCGTGAAACCCCGTAATACCATTTTTATTACAGGCGGCAACCGCCATTTCAAATGCTTTGATGTCTTTTAAAGGGGTGTTCTCCGGAATGTGTTTTGTAATAAGGCTTTGGGCAAGCTCATTGAAAATTCCGGTGGGCCTTCCCATGGCATCGCGCATTACTTCTCCACCTTCAACCTCAAATTTGTTGATTCCTTCCTTGTCCAATTCCATGAGGCCCGCAATTTCCATGGCCTTGGCATTGGCAAAACCTGCATGACCACTGGCATGCCCCAGGTAAACGGGATTGTCAGGGGAAACTGCACTAAGCAAATCATGTGTTTGAAAGCCATTTACTGTTTCTGAAGGCATTTCTTTCCACTTGCTTTGATGCCATCCTCTACCTGTAATCCATTCTCCTGGTGCTACTGTTTTGACTCTCTCGGCTACAGCATCTACTATTTCCTGATAGCTCGTAGTGTTATTGAGATCTAAGTTCAATTCATTGTAACCCAACCCCATAAAATGGCCATGACCTTCTATTAATCCCGGGGTCATGGTTTTACCATTAAGATTCAACAATTGTGTTTGGCCGTTTTTGTATTGTTCGGCCTCGGCAAGACTACCGGCGAAAAGGATAATATTGTCTTTCACGGCTACTGCTTCTACCGTTGGCTGGACAGCATCTACGGTATAAATAGTACCTCCATATATAAGCAAGGTGGCAGATTCTTTTACAGTACCCTTACAGGCAACGAAAAGCAGGAAGCTTATAGACATTCCTAGGAAGAGAGAATTTCGTGGTCGCATAAATATTTGTTTTATAAAAGCTGAATTTACAATTTTAGGAGGCAAATTAATACATTGTTATAGGCAATTCCTTATTAAAATAACAAGAATTACAGTACTCTTGAGCGAAATGACGGACTGGGCCAACATGTACAAATGTAGACTTCCCTTTATTGGAACTGCTTAATTCATATTAATGGTCATCCAGACCAAGACCCAGGCTTAGGTACTAATTTTAAAAAAAATGTGGCGCACATTTATTTTAGCAATAGCATGGTCATTATTTCAACAATTGCTGTTTGTAGTACTTATCTGGTTTCGATTGCTTTGAGCCAATTGGTAATTACCAATAAATAATCCGCTGATAATAATTGAAAATAAGGAAATTCATTATTCACGGACATCATGGAATGGGAGGTGTCTTTTAAAGTAATGACCTTGTAATTATTTGAATTGGATTTTATAATGGCTTTTTCAATGGTTTTATAACTATTCAAAGGGATTATTTCATCTGATAATCCCTGGATCACTAACACTGGCTGGGTTATTTTCTCGAAATAGGGTAGCCCACTAAAATTCAACTTATAATCCTTTTGCACGTCCTCCGTGGGAATCCAAATATACTTGAGCCAATCTTCCTCGCTGTTTTTATTTTTTATCTCAAGCAATGAGTCGTAGTTAATATTGCCCGCGAGATAATCATACCCCGCTTTTTGAACAATTAGAGCCTGATCAATATTGGCTACACCAAACTGATCGAAGTTTAAATTTTTCCAATGGTTTAAATCACTTTCCATAAGGGATCCACTAGGACAGCTGATGGAAATCCCAAAACCCAAGTCGGGCACTTTAGACAAGATATAAGGTATCTTTATCCCTCCCTGACTGCTTCCTTTAATACCAATATTCGATAGAGGAATTGCAGATATTGTGGAGAAGAATTCCAGGGCATTTATGTCATCGGCACAAAGTTCCTCTATAGTAGCGGATTGCCAATCTCCATCAGATCCGCCAGTCCCACGCTTATCGTAATTAAAAACAGTATACCCTAAATTTGCAAAATATTGTGCTTCGGCATTGGTGCCGCTTCGGTCATTGCCTTGAGAGGAAGTCACGAATAACAACCCCTTGTTCATGGGAACTTTTGGCTTCCATAAGGTTCCTTGAAGCTTCAGATCATTGGAAACAAAGGTTAATTCTTGTTGTTCCATTAAGTCCGAATTTGTTTCATTCTCCCGAACCAGGTTGGTTTCAAAGCTATTTAACAATAGTTCGGTTTCATTGGAATAAACTTTTAAGTGTCCTTCGAATTTTCGATTGTGCGGCAAGAACTGATATTCATAAGTATAATAATCGCTGATCACATAAAATTTTAGGGAGTGTTTGTCAAAAGTTGAGTTCTGGCAGGGTATTTCAAACGCATTCATTGCTAAACTTGAAAAAAAAGCCCTTGTTTGACCTTCAATCTGCACAAGTTTTATGTGATAGTTAAAGGTTGTTTTTCCAGAATCAATACTGCCTTTAAAAGACTGGGCCTGTACTGTTGCCGTGAAGCACACAATGACTAAAAATCCAAAAACCCTCATCTTATATTAATTTTAATAGCATGTAAAAGTTAAGTAATTTATTGATGGACACTTTGAAAAATAGAACAATATAATAATTCCAGACCTTGTTTTATGACTGAGCCAAATTTAATAATGAGCAATGTCCTGGTTACTCCAAGGGTAATTATAATCCCAAAAAACAGAATTTTAGGTTTGGCTATTTTGAAATTTACTAATCCTGAAAAGCAAATTAAACCAATATCCAGTAGCCCTTATCCAATGATTGTTAGGTTAGTCACGCCCAAAAAAGGATTAGTGTTTTGCCAAGGATATAAGCGGTAGTATACCCATAGCCAAAACATAAATTCCCAAAATAAAAATTTTTAGTGTAGCAGCTTCCCTATATTTCCTGTGGAACTTTACTTTCTATATTCAACTACTTTGTTCAATGTACCAATATGACGATTAATAAGGTAAGTTTTAAAGTGCTTAATATTTATTGTTTCTTCTTTCTTCTTTCTTCTTTGTTTTTGGACCCCTTTGATTATTTTTCTGAATTCTTTTTCGTTTTCTTCGCTCTCGAATGAAATGTTGGGAATAGTGTTCAAAAAGGTGGAATAAGAGATCGGTTAGGCGTTAATTATTCGTGAAGTTGGGAATAGTCATAGTTAATCCCTATAAGCTTTAAACTCACTTCCATCATACCATTTTGGAAAATAATCTTCATTGGATAATTTGAATCCTACATTAAAAAATAACTGTAAGTCCAATTGTACCCCGCTCAATTGTGTTGTTTCAGGGTTGTATTCATCCGAGGGTTGGTGGTATTTATGCATACGGTAATAATCATTATAGGCTTTAATTTCGTCAATGCTTTTATTAAAACCTTCATAAGCACCACTTGCGTACAAAGCTGGAATACCAATTTTTGCAAAATTAAAATGATCCGATCTAAAGAAATATCCTTTTTCAGATTCCGGGTCCGGAATAATGTACCTATTTTGATTCGTGGCGGCCTCTTTGGCATATTCATCCATTTCAGAATGACCATAGCCGGTAATAGTGAGATCCTTCATTCTTTCCGGACTGTCAAGGGCATCAATATTGATGTTTGCTACGGTTTTTTTTGGTTCAAAAATTGGGTTTTCCGCATAAAAAGATGAACCTAATAAACCTTGTTCTTCTCCGGTAACTGCAATAAATGCAATGGAGCGTTTCATGGGCTTACTTTTTTGGAACGCCTCTGCTATGGCCAGTAGACCTGCGGTTCCAGAGGCATTGTCAACAGCCCCATTGTATATGGAATCCCCTTCAATGGCTTTTCCAACACCAAAGTGATCCCAATGTGCAGAGTAAATAATAACTTCATCTTTCCTATCGGTACCAGGTATTAGCGCAACTACATTTTTAGAAACATCTTTTTTAATTTTGTTTTGTATAGAAACGGAAACCTTTAAGTCCAGTGGAATGGGTTTGAAATCTTTATTTCTGGCAAGGGTTTTATAATCTAGGCCTTTCATAGCGGAAGCATCGAACATTTTTTTAGCACTTTCAGCGCTTATCCACGACTCAACATTTAAAAGCGGTAAATCGCTCTCAATAATTAATCGGGCACCCGCCCAACCAGATTCTATTACATTCCAACCATAGGAAGCTGGCTCGGTATCATGAATAATGATGAGTCCATCGGCACCTTGCCTGGCAGCTTCCTCATATTTGTAGGTCCAACGTCCGTAATAGGTCATTTCATTGCCTTTAAACAAGGTTGAGTCTCCAGATTTAAATCCCGGGTCATTAATTAAAACTACTGGAGTTTTACCTTTCCAATCGATACCTTCATAATCATTCCATCCATATTCTGGAGCAACAATTCCATAACCGGCAAAAACTAGCTCGGACTTGTCAAGACCAACATTTGTTGACACTTTATTGGTTGTGGCTACAAAATCTTTTAATACATCTAAGTGTAAGCTTCCATTTTTTCCAGAAATCACCATATTATCGGAAGGAGTTCCTGTAATTTCGACCATAGGTACCTCTTGGAAATAGCTGTTTCCATTACCGGGAAGTAGTCCCAGTTTTTCAAACTCTTCCTTTAGATAGGTGACCGTTTTTACTTCCCCTTCAGTAAATGGTTTTCTTCCCATAAACTCATCCGAAGATAAACGCTCAATATGATTGCCAATAGTGGTTTGACTTACTTCCACCAAATTGGCAGTATTTTTTTTGTCATTTTCACAACTTATAAATAGTATTAACACCAGAAATTTCAAGTAATTCTTCATAAATATTAATTTAAGTTGATAATGGACGGTTTGTATTTGAAAGGTAGCTTACTCAGCTTAATTTTTCTCAATAAGCCAAATTAGAAAAATTTAACGGACTTGATAACACTTATTAACTTTGCTAACAATAAATGACTGGATATTAGATGCCTATTGCCTTAGTTGTTTGGCTAGGCCAATAGTGTTCCAAAAACGTGAAAAACTAAATCAAAAGTGATATGGGATATAATAACGGTCATAGAAATCCTAATTGTTTCATTACTGTTATTCTATCAAAAACTTGAGTATGTCCATTGATCAAATTGTCTTTGAAATGGTAAATAGTTACACCTTTTGCATTGATAGATTTATTTGTTGGTGGATATTCTCCTATCATTCCTAGGTTTGTTCCAGTTAAAATCCAAGTAATGGCAGCGTGATTTTCTTCAGAAATTGCCGATGTAATTTCAAAATTCATATCAGGAAACGAGTTGAATGAAAAATTCAATCGTTCCTTAAATTCAGTAACAGATAAGGTTTTTCCTTCCCAAGGGTCATTGGTGTCCAGGTATATTGTATATTCAGGATGGACGTATTGTTGTACTTTATCAAAATTCTTTTTATTCCAAATTTCATCCATAAATTCCCGTAGGAAAGCTTCTTTGTTCATTGTCTTTTCTATATGTTGTTAAATCTCATTATCTAGGATCATTGATTCAATTTTACCATTATCACTGCTGTTTTGCACGTGTTTAGAGTTTTCCAATAAAACCACTTTTCTTAAGGAAGGAAAAATCTTTTTTGCACGTTTTAGCATTTTGGATCCGGGAAACATAATGTCTTTTTTTGCAGCAAATAGGGTGATTGGAGTACGTATTAGTGCAGCCTCTTCTCTTTTTATAACGGGAACTGGAGTAAAATCCATTTTAAAATGTATAAATACTTTGGCCAAATATTTAAGAGCGAAATCATCGGGTTCAGTAAAAAGGGTTTTCAAGAAATTTTCAAGGTATTTTGTCTTTTGGGTTTTTATATAAAGCTTCATAGGAATAAACACCTTATATAATAAAATTAACGGATTTCCATTGACGATGAAAGCAGGGGCGGATAAAAATACTTCTTTGATATTTTTTTCATTCTGAATCAAAGTTTTTAGTATGATAAGTCCCCCAAAAGAAAAACCGGCCATAGTAACATCTTTTAGATTTAGTTGATTTATAATGTCATTGATCCATAAGCCATAACTATTGTCTTTCATGCTTAATCTAGTTTCTGCACTTTTATTGGGTTGGGCAAGAACATCTATGGCAAATACATGAAAATCTTTATAGAGGTTAGGATAGGTTTCCAAAGCAATAGGAGCACAGCCATTGGAGCCGTGGATCAACAATATTGGTGGTTTTGATGAATCTCCAGTGATAATGACATTAGTTTTTCCCAAATCGGAATCAACGGTTTTATAATGATAAGCTATTTCTAAATCTTTTAATTTTTGCTCATAAAGATTTATAATTTCTTTTCGTCCTGCTTGTGATTTGTATAACGATTTCATTTTGTAATTTTAGGACAAATTTACTAATAATAATTAATTAGGACAAGTTTACTAATGAGTAAAAAAAAGAAACAGATTTTAGAAGCCGCCAGGACCTTGTTTAACGAAAATGGCTATCATGAAGTTACCATAAGAATGATTGCTTTAAAAATGGGTATGAGCTCAGGAAACTTGAATTATCATTACCAAAAACGGGAGGATATTTTTGAAGCTTTATATTTTGAAATGGTTTCAGAATTTGATGAAAGGGTTGATGTGTTGACGAATGTTGAAGTGTCCATTGAGCAACTTAGAAATGATGTTGGGAGAAGTATTAAGAGAATGTTGGATTATACATTTTTTTGGACCGATTTATACAATCTTCTTTCCATAAGTGATAAGGTGCGAGAACATTTTCAAAAGGTTTATGAAAAAAGGATTGATGGTTGCTTTGTGTTGTTCCAAAAAATGAAACAAAAAAACTTGATGAGGGATGCATCGTTCCAATTGGAATATAATTTTCTAGCAGAAAGAATGATCAATTATGGTAATACTTGGCTATATTCTAGCCGGCTGTACCCCAATAACTTAAATACCCATAATTTAGATTATTATATAAATACGTACCTAAGTATATTATTTCCATTCCTTACTGCCCAGGGGAAAAGGGAATTTCAGAGTTTATTGCCAGCGCTTTTTGGATAATGTGATACAGCCTGTTTATTATTTCGTTCAATAATTTTCATTCTAAACCATTTAATAGCATATACCAAAATGACTATCCAAGCAATTGAAGTCAATACTCCCTTTAAAACAGTAAAGCTACTTGATAAAAGAACGATCGTTTCGGATATCTCAATGGATTTCGAAATCATTAAAATGATACATATGTTTTCTGCATAATCAAATAGCATCGCCACGAAAGGAATGACCAATAATATTGAAGCTACATTACCTTTTGATGTTGTTATTTTAATTAGGCGAAACAACAGGCTACTTAGAAATAGCGCCAAGAGGAAAGGATATAAAAGATCCAACAAAGTTAATTGAGGAAAAAGGTAAAGGGCCGTAGTCTCATTATTCAGGTTGTCCACAATTGATTCCGCTTCATACAGCGAGTATCCAAAAGTTTGGAGATCAAAGACTTTAGTTCCAATTTGGTCATTGATCACCGGCAAAGTAAATAGCATCATTACAAGCAGGACCATGTGGCTTGCAACAAATAAAACACAAATATTC
The DNA here is from genome assembly GCA_040216555.1 of Arenibacter sp. Classification (GTDB taxonomy): domain Bacteria; phylum Bacteroidota; class Bacteroidia; order Flavobacteriales; family Flavobacteriaceae; genus Arenibacter. The sequence continues at coordinate 14,694 of JAVJOW010000030.1, read as the reverse complement.
TTTACTGAGGAAGTCTTTAGAAGTAAGGAATTTAAAATTGACATAAAGCTTGTTTTTGATTAGAAAACAAAGGTGGTCAATAATTTGGGAGATTCCATTAACAAATGTTAAGCGTTAAGATTGTGTTCTTAATCTACTTAAAGAAATTGTGGTTAATCCCAAATATGAAGCTATGTCAGAATGCGGTATGAGGTTTTCGATATTCGGAAAATTATCTCTCAGAAGCTGCAACCTATCCTTACCTTTAAGGGAAGCCAATGCTATTTCTTTTTCAACTTTTCTCATTAGTTCATTTCTCAAGACGGTATTTCCGAAATGTCTTATTTCAAGATCTTCTACCATTAATCTTTCGAACTCCTCAGCATTGATAGTTGCCATCTCCATTTCGGTCAAAGCGCGAATATTAATAATGGATTTCCCTTCCTTATTTCTTGTTGTGCTGGGAGATATTATAGAGCCCGACATAAAAAATGAAATCGTGACATCCTCTCCTTCGGGAGTATAAAGAAAACTTTTGCAGATTCCCTCAATTATAAAATACTCCAGATTATTATTTTGTCCAACGGTGCTTATTAGCTCCCCCTTTTTTATATCGTGGTATTCTACCAACTCCTGGATTTTTGCCAATGAATTACTGGAAATAGGCGATACAGAATTAATAATGGGACTAATCTTGTCGTACATCTCTTTAAATTAAATAAATGGCCACAAACCTTAATAAATTGATTTCTGGCAGTTTTTAAAGCTTGTATTGGTAAGCAGTAAGATAACATTATTTAAAAAGCCAACGCCAACGAACCAGTATTTTCTAAATTACTAATCCTTACTGTAATCCAATTTCATTGACATAAATAACGGCTATTTACCTCTTAATTCTTCCATTTCATCAAGTGCCATGTCGAGCTTTTTCAATATCCCTCCATAAATCGTTTTTACATCCTTTCTATGAATTGCCTTACTGAAAATGCTCATCAATACGGCCGCAACTATTATGACGATCGTGGTAGGGATATGCAGTCCGAACACCAAATCATTTGTGTTCGCTGCAACCTTTTCCCGCATGCCTGCAAACATATCGGAATACCAAATTCCGAAATAGAAAACAAGAATTAAGACAGGATATACTACCCTATACATTTTGCCATACCTATCTATAGATTTGAAAAGCCAATCCTTAAAGGATTTTAAAAAAGTATAACTGCTTTGCCCTTTATCTATCTTTTCTAGAGCTTTTAATTCTTGGTAGGCGGTGTAGGCAACCCAGAACATCATTATTAACACAAGACTTCCTGCTAGCAAGCCTCCGGCGAAATAGGATGCTATAAACAGGAGGGTAGAGCCTATGATAATTCCCCATATATTGATCAGGAACATTTTTTGGAATTTATCGATGATATGAATCGACTTCTTGTTGTAAATGTCGTTTACCTTGGGAACAATTAATGCATTACTATTTAGGAAACCTTCCTTCCACATAGTTTCAATTGATTTTTCCATCCAATATTTTCTTTAGTCGTTCTTTAATTCTTTTTATCCGGACCCCAATGTTATTTGGGTTGGTGCCAATGATATCTGCAATTTCCTGATAGGATTTTTCCTCGAGATAGAGCAAGATCACTCCTCTGTCAACCTCGGACAGTTGCCTAATTGCATCATATAGCTGTTCAAGGGAATCATTATTAAAAGCATGGGGCTCATCTGATATTTCTGAGGGTAGCTTATCCGAGGCTATCCGTAGACGGTTGTTTTTCTGTTTCTTCAACAAGGTCATACTAACATTCAGGGACAGTCTATATACCCATGTAGACCACTCGGACTGTGCCCGAAAGTTATTTCTGCTTTTCCAAATTTGTAAGCACACCTCTTGGTAATAATCTTCAAAATCTTGCTGGTTATCGGTATAAGCCCTGCATATCTTTATGATAATCGCGGCATAAGGCAAAATAGATGATGTATAAAAATCGTTGCTCACTCTTCTTGTTTAAGGGCTTGGTTAAGGTTTATAATAACATCTTACCAGCAGCCTTGGCCTGCGAATCCAAATTACGTCCTATGACCAGGCCGATTAGCATTCCGAGAGCAATGCCCAAAGATATACCCAATGACCGCTCCAAATTGGAAAGTACTACTATTCCAAAAACAATTCCAAATGATGATCCTAAACCAATACCCATATTGGTATAATAGCCTTTAATAGTCAAGGCAAAAGTATCCTTCAAATATTTTTGAAACAACTTGTAAGTTCGAATAAAATATTTTTTGTTTTTCGTGCTTGTTGAATTTAAACCAAGACCATCAAGTTGCTTCTCAATAGATTGAATTTCAGATTCTGATAAAGCACTATTTTCTAGACTGGTCAATAACTGAATGAACTTTTCATAGATCTTAATTTCAGATTTTTTAGTTGTTTTGGATTCCAAATTTTTGAAATGGTTAACTGCATTTTGTAGTGTCATAATTTTAATCTTTTCTTGGTTAGTGGCTGAAGTCAAAGATTATTACACCCTAAGGATATATTTTTTCAAAAAATACTGGTTTTACTAGTAAAAGAGCTCCTAAGCATATTGGTCCTAAGCCTGCGAATAACCCGTGTAGGAGGGGAGATGTGCTTACCCTTCCGTCTTGCCCTTGGCAAGGGTCCCTTACTATTTATCTTAAAAATAAAATAGGAAAGATTGTAAGGCCATATAAATATAGACAAAATCTGGAATTGAATATTTGCTCTGCATTTTTTAAAACATAATTATTTGTTGGTTACATTTCTTATATACTTAGTTACATACGTAGTATTTGAAAATGATCTCTTTCTTTAGTTTTGGTTTTGTAATCAGAAATCATCTAAAAACAGAGAACATGAAAACTAAATTTTTATTTATTCTGGCCATTTTTTCCTTATCATTAATGGGTAATTCCTGTGCAAGCGACAATGAAGCTTGTCAAGAGGAACCAGAAGTTTGTGCTTGTTTTAACAATCCTCTAAGATGTGTTTCTCCGGTAGGAACTAATGAGGTACAGTTGGATTCTCTCGATGCGGTATCCAAACTTCCAATTAGAAAAAAGTAAAATTAATCCTATCTAAATGTTTTTGAGCATTAAAACTAGCTTTTACAACTTAGGAATATCAATACCAAACTATTTTTTTTCTCCAGTAGCCATTTCTTAATACTTTGGGTGGCACGACTGATATGTTTTTCCACGGCCATTTCCGAGATGTCCAATTGGGAAGCTATTTCCTTGTGCTTGTACCCTGATTTTTTGCTGAGTAAAAAGACTTCCCAGTTCTTCCTTGGAAGTTGATCTATGGCCGTTTCCAACAATTTCATTCTTTCTTCGAAAACTGTTTCATCTTTTTCTATAAAATCCATCAGGACTATATTTTTTGTCTCTAACATTCCATGCTATTCTTTTTTAATCTTCCTGTACTCCTTAAGAAAGGTATTATAAGCCGTGCGGTAGAAGTATTTTTCATGAAGATAGAATATGAAGAGTGGCTCTTTGAATCCACATTTTAACATATGCTTTTTGAACAGTAATTACTCATAAAATAATCATTATTGCCAGCCAGTTCATTGAACTCATCATCAAAAAAATGCTTTGTCATTTATATTGTTGATGAATTTAGATACTAATCTGGCAATTAATCTTAGTAAAAACTGAGGGCCTGGGAATTATTACGATCAGAGTGGGATACTAACCACTTGAAAGGACTCTCTTTTTACCAAAAAAGATGTTATATTGGCTGGTAACTTTTATGATTTCAATCCAGGCAAATGAAGACAAGTTGCGAGTAAAGGTTTATTACTGTTCAAGGATGGCAATAATAATTTCATGGCTGTACCCAATAATATAAAATGGTATTCACTTATAGGGTCAAATAAGAAATATGGATTGGATAACTTATGAAAACGGATCAATTAGTTAGATCCGTGTGACGAATAATTAAAAGTTTGTTCTATTGAAATTAAACAGTAATTTATGAGAATCGAGAAACAATTGTTTTATTCCGTTATTTTTTTGACGTCCATTTTTTACTTTGCCCAAAATCCTGAGACAGCAGATTAGATAAATCTTAAAAAGTGGAATACGTTAAAGGTGGAAAATCAACGACTTTGGTCGGTAAATGATGACCTGGTTACCGGGGGAGATGGGGTTGAAAATATTCCAAGGAACACCTAGCTGTCTTATGTGCCATAAAGTAGGGGATCAGGGACAAGATTTTGCCCATGCCCTGGACGGATGGGAGACTAGGGAAAATGAAGCCTTGTTGACGGCAATATTAAATCCGGATGCGGCCGTGGAAAGCAGTTATGCGGTGTATAGGCTGATCAAAAAAGAAGGCAGTAGTATGGAAGGATACTTGGTAAAAAGGAATGATCGTGGTACTACCCTAGGGTTTATGGCAGGGAGTAGTCAATTTATCCAAGCTTCGGATATTGCTTCCCAAGGATTTATGGGAGGTCGCTCCTTTATGGCCAAAGGCCTTATCGATAATTATTCGGAGGAACAGGTTTCGGACTGCTATCTTTTATCAAAACTTTAAATTAAACCTAATAATTGGATGATGCTTTTACCAAATAGAATATACATTTTGACATGTTTGTTGTTACTTCTCTCTAGTTTGGTCATAGGTCAGGTACATAAAGCCCCGTCCACAGCGGTGTCCTTTAATAAAATAGAGTTATTGGACAATTATGTTTCTGAAGGAGCGTCGATAGGGGATATGGATAGGGACGGACATATGGACATTGTTGCCGGCAACTTATGGTGGAAAGGACCTGATTTTAAAGTTGCATACGCCTATGGCCCTGTAAAATATTTTCCCATCACAGGCCCCGGCCTAGAGGGCTATTCTACCAACTTTTTTACTTTTCCTTCCTATATCGATGGAAACCGATGGACAGATATCCTTCAGGTGGGACTGCCGGGAACAGACAGCAAATGGATCAAGGACCCGGGAAAGAATTCCTACCCGTTCACCAAAGCGGTACCCGAAGCGGTATATCAAAATGCCCTTGTAAATGTGTGTCATGAATCCCCAAGTTTAGTAAATGTGATAGGGGATGAACAGGCAGAGTTGCTTGCCTTTAGTCAAGGATATTTGGCGCTAGGGATAGCATCCTCAAAAAAAGGAGAGGATTGGCAAATGCTCCCAATAAGTTTAAAGGACGAAAACAAATTCAAAATGTATTCATATGGCCTGGGGGCAGGGGATATCAACGGGGACGGACTCGCGGATGTTATAGAAAGGAGCGGGTGGTGGGAGCAGCCCAAAAATTGGGATAGGACCACACCCTGGACCTATCATCCTTATCCATTTTCCCCGGGCAAGGGTGGCGCTCAAATGTTTGCCTTTGATATTGATGGTGATGGGGATAATGATGTGGTCACCGCTATGGACGGTCATGGATATGGGCTTTCCTGGTTTGAACAGATTGAAGATGGTGGAGAAATAACCTTCAAGGAACATACCGTAATGACCAACAGGATGGAGGACAATCCTTATGGTGTGTCTTTCAGTCAACTGCACGCCATGTCCATGGCGGATATTGATAATGACGGTATTCCCGACATCGTTACCGGCAAATGTTATTACGCCCATAATGGGCACGACCCGGGGGCGGAAGACCCAGCGGTACTGTATTGGTTCAACACCCAAAGGCAATCGGATGGGTCGGCGGAACTTGTTCCTTATAGGATTGATGACAACTCGGGCGTAGGAAGACAGTTTACCACAGGTGATCTTAACGGCGACGGGAAGTTGGATATTGTGACCTCCAACAAAAAAGGAGTTTTTGCCTTTATCCAAAAGTAGGGAAGTAAAGAACATTGATTAATTGAATATAAAAACACAGCATTATGACCAGACATTACGGAATGTTCGAGTTCAAGGAAGGGATAAGAAAAGCGGAGATCGAGAATTGTTTTGCTGTTATGCAGGTCATGGTTGGAAAGATACCCGGTCTATTGGATATGGAGCACGGGCCCTATGATAGTCCGGTAGGGCCGAATGATGGGTACACCCATAGCTTTATTATGACTTTCGACAGCCCGGAATCCAGGGAAGCCTATCTTCCGCACCCGATACATGATAAGGTCAAGGAAGAGGTAGTTCCAAAATTGGAGGGTGTAGTGGTGTTCGACTTCAACTTATAACCAAAATTAAAACTTATGGCCACAGCCGATAAAAGTATAGTAATGTTGGGGTGCTTTGACACCAAGGGGGAGGATTTTACCTATCTCCTGAAAAGTCTCAGGGCATTGAACCAGCAGGTGATCACTATAAACACGGGGGTCATGGGGACTTCCGTCGATTTCCCCATAGATGTTGACCAAGAAGAAGTAGCAAAGGCCTCGGGTGAGGTCCTGGAAACTATCCGGGCATCCAATGACCGGGGCAGGGCGGTGGAGCTGATGGGAAAGGGCGCCGCGGCCATCTTGGCGGAGCTTGCTTCCAAGGACCGGATCAAGGGCGTGATAGGAATGGGCGGTGGTGGTGGCACCTATATTATCCTGGAGGCCATGCAGGCGGTGCCCTTGGGCATCCCCAAATTCTGTCTGAGTACGGTAGTGGCCAAGGACCTCTCCAGACAGATAGGGGTAAAGGACATTACCCTGATGTCCTCGGTGGTGGACGTGGCGGGGCTCAACAGTATCAGCAGGTTGCTCATACGGCAGGCGGCATCGGCGATCACCGCCATGGCGGATACCAAGGTGGACGCCGCGGAGGAAAATAAAAAGAACATCGCCATAAGTATGTTCGGGAACACTACCAAATGTGTTGACAAATGTACCGAACTCTTAAAGTCCAAAGGCTACGAGGTTATGGCCTTCCATGCCACCGGGGTAGGCGGGGCCACCATGGAATCGCTGATCCGGGAAGGGGTCTTCGACGCCGTGCTGGACGTTACCACCACGGAACTTGCCGATGAACTCTGCGGGGGCATTCTGAGCGCAGGACCGGACCGGCTTACCGCAGCATCGGAAATGGGGATCCCCCAGATCGTAGTGCCGGGATGTCTCGATATGGTAAACTTTGCACAAATGGACACGCTTCCGGAGAAATACAGATTGCGACAGCTCTATAGTTGGGCGCCGGATGTGACCCTGATGCGCACCAATGTCGAGGAGAACGAGATCTTGGGAAAACAGTTGGTGGACAAATTGAAGGGGGCCAAGGCTCCTGTCAAGATCCTCATCCCACTAAAGGGGATATCCCAGATCGACAGCGAAGGGGGCGTTTTCTATGACCCAGAGGCGGATTCGGCCTTGTTCAGGACCATAAAGAAAAACGCCAAAGGCAGGGTAACTGTCATAGAGGTAGACGTCCATATCAACGACGAGACCTTTGCCAAGGTGTTGGTGGAGCGTTTATTGAAAATAATGGAATAAAGAGTAATACGAAACAAGAACTAAACCGACCGGATAACGCCTGTTACAAGTCAATCGGACATAGCTTATTTGGAAAACTTATGGTATAAAAGACGAGTGGCCAGTAACCTGTGAGCCCTTTATAAAATGGGTGGTTGAGGATAAATTTTCCAATGTGCGACCCGATTACGAAAAGGTGGGGGTGCAATTTGTACCTGACGTGAAACCCTACGAGGAAATGAAACTCCGCCTATTGAATGCGGGGCATTCCGTACTGGGTATTCTGGGCGCTATTCACGGGCATAAAACCATAAATGCCTGTATGGAAGAAGAGACTTTCGTTGCCTATTTAAGGGCATATATGGATGAAGAGGCAGGTCCGGTACTGGATGAAGTAAAAGGGATAGATCTCAATAAATACAAGGAAAGTTTGCAGGAACGCTTTGCCAACCCCAACATAAAGGATAGTGTTAACCATATTTGTTCGGAAAGCTCAGCCAAATTGCCAATATTTATGATCCCGACCCTTCAGGATAATTTGGTGGGTAAGGGAAGTATCAAGTTCGCCACTTAGGTGATTGCCGCCTGGTGCGATTATAGTGATAAGGGGCTTGATAAAAATGGACAATCGCTTGAAATAATAGATGCCATGAGCGGGGAATTAAAGCAGGTAGCCCAACAAACCAAGACCGACCCACTTGCCTTTATTAAACAAGAATCCCTTTTTGGTGATCTTGCTAAAAACAAGCAGTTCACTGAGCTCTATGTGGATATGGTAAAGAAAATCTATGAAAAGGGTGATATTAAAAAGCAGATGCTAAGTATGCTCTAGATCAATATTCCGTTTTAAAGCGTGAAAATTGAAATGATTTAAACATTTTCAATGAAAGCGTAGTGCTGTATGATGGTCTAAACTATAGAACCACAAACGGAAACTTATAATATGTTCAAAAATCTAAAGTCAAGATTTTCTTGGTGATAGCCCCTGGGCTTTTCATAGGACAAGTTCTTAAGCAATTTTTGCCAATTTTGGTATTGGAATATTTAAAGGCAAGGTAAATTTGAAAGTACTGCCTTTTCCTTTTTCACTTTCCACCCAAAGTTGTCCATCCAATTTTTTTACAAATTCTCTGCAAAGGACCAGACCTAAACCGGAACCTTTTTCGTTCGCTGTACCCGGCAAAGTGACATTAGTTGTTAAATCGAAAATTTTATAAATTGTTTTTTCGTCCATACCCACTCCATTGTCGGATATAGAAATTTCTACATGGTCTTGATTTGCAATGGCTGCCAAATCTATTTGTCCTCCAGGATTTGTGAATTTTATGGCGTTCGAAATTAAATTCCGTAAAATAGTTCCCAAAATATTTTCATCAGTACTTAATTCAATTTCATCTGTAGCGGAAAACTGCAAGGAAATGTCTTTAGCTTTTGCTTGGGGTATTTTGAGTTCAATGATATGCAATATTACTTTCGACAGGTTAATTTTTTTTGGGCTGAAACCAAGTTCACCAGTTTGTGATTTAGCCCAATTCAATAAGTTGTCGAGCAAACTGAGTGTATTCTTGGCAGTAGTATTTATTAGATCGACAAACTCTTTAGAGTCTGAATTTTCGGTGGTCGCTACCTTTTCTGAGAGTAGTTCTGATAGGCATAATATGTTGTTGAACGGACTTCTTAAATCGTGTGCTATAATTGAAAATAACTTGTTTTGGGTTTGGTTCAATGCTTCAAGCTCAAGCTTATCCTGTTCAATGATTTTGTTTTTTCGAAGTATTGTTTTTTGATCAACTTCTTTTAACAGCATAATATAACCTATACTAATAGAACTAATCACAAGAACAGAAATTATTAAAAACCAATTATTGAAGGTAGAGTTTTGGAGGAAAACATATGAATCGCCCATCTGGTATACATTAAAAGCACGAAAGACCTGGAATATAGAATACAAGAGAAGTACTCCACTTAAGAGGATGGAAAACTTGTATTTATTTTTATTGAAAAATAGATAATAAGCACCAATCCCATAGAAAATTGAGCAGGAAACTATGCGTGTAATACTAAGCATGGTGTAATTTTCTTCAGCTATCAAAATGGCGGAATAAAATAGAAAAGTAAACACAGCGAAAATCCATAAAAGTTTTTTCCGCATTTTACCGTCAAACGAAACAACTCCAAACGAGGTAAATGCAAAACAAGAAATCATAAGAAAATTATTTATGCGCAAAGCAAGCAAAGGAGGTAATAAATCCCTATTGGCGTAGGTGAGAATAGCAACGGTTTGAAACGTAATACCCAATGCAACCAACAACAAATACCATTGTTTGTGTTGATAAAAATATTGATACATAAACAAAGCAATGATAAATAAATTATTCACCGCTAAAAAAAACAATATCGAGGGGTAGTCTAAGGTCATTAGTCGTTATTCATTTTATTTTGATAAAGATTAAAAAAAAAACGTGCAATAATCTGTTTTTTTATGATTTTTGAAAACTTTTATGATTTTATATTACAGAATGGGTAAGTTTTTAGTCAATTAATCCAATACCAAAGAAGAGCTGTAGTAAAGGTTTCATTTTCATGGTTAATCGGTTTTCATAAGCCACAGCCTCGACCTCGGTTTCATTTTCACAGTTCCTGATGACGTATCCAATTTTTGGCCTATAAAAGCATCCAATAAGCCATTGTTGTCCAATCCGTTCAATTGTAGTTCTACATCCTTCTGGTTGTAATTATGCAAAATCACATCTCCATTTTCCAAGGGTTGCATAGTGATTCTGGTGGGTGCCTCAAGCGCTATCTGTAACTGTTCGTTGAAAACAGAGCGCAGAACATTGGCCCAGGAAGTTGGCAGATCCAGCAGACCCAGTGGACGGGGGCAGAGCAACACTTCCCCCACAGCCTTGAAATCCGCCTCAGAAAACGTATGGGAATTTAAAACATATAACTGTCCATCTATGCTTTTGGTCAGGAAAGGCACGGTGCTGTTACCCCATTTAACTTCCAGCATTGCAATGGCATTTTTAATTTCCAATGTGGCCTCCAGGTCCAACGGCCTTTCCAAGGGAGTTTCACTACCATCCAGGATTATTTTCTCCACACTAATTACGCCAACCTCGGGCTTTAGGATACCGGACAATTTGGACAGTTTCCCTTTGTCGGCCACCTTTGCCAAAAATCCCGCTGTCATAATGATTCTTTTTCCCTGCCTATGCGACGCCATCACCTTGCGGACAATTTCAGGATCGGCAGCAGCTTGTGTGGGCAAAAAAATGGTTGCTTCATTTTCAGGATAGTATGCCATTGGCATCAAGGGAATCCCAAACATACCTACATAATCCATAATGTACAGATCCCCTCCTGCTTCACTATGCGGGGGTTTATACCCGGCTATTCCATGAATTGGAGAAGTCTTTAAGGTTTTGGCGAGCCTAGCTAATTTTTCAAAATCCATTCGCAAAAGGTGGTGCCCGGCATGACCGTTTACAAAACTTCCATAATTAAAAATAACCAATTCGTTGGCCCCGGCAAGTACGGATTGATATGCCTGCTCCACAAAATCCAAGGCATCGCAATCACCATGATCAAACCATGCTCCTCCGATCTTCTTGCCTGCTATAGACTTGATCCAACTGTAATTCACAAAGCCTTCATAGGGCTGAACAAATCCAAACCGCTGGGTGTATTGGCCCCGTGTTTCCGTTCCTACCCACACTTCGTCGAATAATTTTGGACCGGTTTCCACATCATATCCAAACATATGAAAGCGATCGTACCACTGCGGATATTTAATGATCATATGTATATCCGGATTAACGGACTTCACCGGATCTATAAATATTGAGCTTGCCAATTGCGTCATCAATCGTCGGCGGTATTCAGACCAACTACGATTTCCCTTGGCGACCTTGGATTCCTGGCTGATGTCTCCCGTACACAAAAAATCATCCACAATAAAAGTGTCAAAAATAGGGGCTGCATCCAACATTACTTTCTTCATGTCCTGTTGGGTCTTTGGATTCTGCCAATTGAACCAACCTAGTTCGCCCTCCTGTTTTACCCCAATATCGCCTCCGGGTACGGTGGCTATTCCCCCCACAACTTCAAATCCGTTTTCGGTAAAATATTTTGTGGTTTCGGCCAAAAGTTTCGGTGCTACTACCAAACCGCTACGGTACACCTCCAAATACACTTTGGTAATCCCATTGGCCATCATGAGCGAAGTGGCTTCCCGTCTTCCTTCAGGAGTGGATAGCAAACGCTCCACAGAATGCGCTGTTATATAAACGCTCAGGGTTAAATCGTCCTGATGCTGTTTGGCAAAACGGAAATTGTCATCCATTGCCAAGCTCGATTGGGAAAACCCTGAAAAGGATACTATCATCATTAATCCGCAAATAAGCAGATTACTTATAAAGTGGTTGAGTGTGGTCATGGGTGAAATGAGGTCTGTAATAAAAACAACAATTTAGGGAATAAAAAGCAGCTATAATTGGTAAATATTACCGAAACCTGACTTATAGTTGCCTTAATAAGGGAGAGCAAGGAAATTTAATAAGCGGTCTTAACCTTCAAAGGATTTTAATTGATTAAATTATTAGAATACCCAAAACCATCATATTGCAAGATGAATAAACATAAAAATTGGCCCAGAGTAAAGGCTCAATCCTTTTCACAGCTCACGACCTCACCTTTTAGCTTTTTTACTCCTATATTTTTGTCCCCTGTATCAAAATGGAAGATTTAATAGACTTTTCTTTTAAGTGCAGGAACTTTTTTCGCGCTTCATCATTTTTAAAATTATCAAAATCTTCTTGGGTATTGAACTCCACCAAATGAATTTCGTAGGGCTTCTCTATATTATTTTCAATGATGGAATCGCCTTTGGGCCGAATCCTTAGCGTAAGTCTCCCATTGTATTTTAAAATGATGGGGATGGCCATATCCTCAAACTGATGAAAAATATCTTCCCGTCCTTCTTTTATGAAAATGAGTTGTGTTATGTAAATCATATTGATCGGATTTTATAGACAAGGGGAGCGGGTAGCATTATTGATAGAATCAATGAAAAAGTAGTATTATAGATTATTAAAATACCGTTGAATTATACAAGTTTTGGTAATAATTATGTAACGCGTAAGCTTGGAAATTAGTTGACCTTTGTATGTTGGCATCTTTATAATGGCAACACCAATAAATTTAAACAAAACACACATATGAAAAATGTATCATTTATTATAGTGCTTCTAATTTCTGGAACTCTTTTGGCACAAGAAAATCCAAAGGAAGTAAAACAAGAAACAGAAGTAACCACTGTTAAAACGAACCATGGTGATAATATCACTGCACAGAGTGTAAAAGTAGTTACTAAAGAAACATCCAATATTGAGCTGGGCAAAAACAATGAAGACCGTGTAAAATCAGGTACCAAAGTAGAAAAGGAAGTTTATGTTGATAATGATGACAATACCGGCTATAATATTTTAACAAAAGAAACCTATTATATTTCAGATGACGGGAATTATGTTTTTTCCCCTAATAAACAAGGTTTTGGTATAATTTCCAATCCGGAAAATGACGGATCGGTCGAAAGTGCAAAATCTTGGGCCTCAACTAACAATGAATATTATATTGTAGAAGGGGAATCACATTCTGGTATTGGTCGTTTCAATGCCAATGGGGACTTTGTGGTAGAATATTATAACAAAGACACCCAACAGGTTGAAGTAAAAATATATAAGAAAAACTAGGTAATAAACGCTATACAATACAAAAGTCCTGATTTATTCAGGACTTTTGTGTTTTAGAGGTTTAATATTTCAGCAATAATATTCGGTAACGAGTTCTGGGTTTCTTCAATAAACTGGAATATAAGATGCATTCTTGCCAAACTCATGTTCAAAATTGATGGAAGCATTACAAAGCCTCAAGTACAACATTCTGGACTTGCAGTACAATGAAAAGAAACTTTTTAGGCTCGGTTAATTAGCGCGGAGTACTGCTTTTCATTGAGGCCCTTGTGGTAAATCAGTTTTATCTCCTTTACCTTCAAAAAAACCTTTTAGAAGTAAGTTCATCCCCCAACTCATCAATTCTTTGAATTCTTTATTATCCAGGCCAGAGACGTCCTTGGCGACAATAAGTGGTTCAATTCCCATTAGGATGGCCAGAAGGTTCACCAAATCCTTTTTTTCTTTAGGATTTAGTTCACTTTTCATCAAAGCAAGCTGAAGCGTCTTGTTACGTCGGGCACCTCGTTTTTTTTCAGAAGCGGACGTTAAAACGGCACTCAAATATTTTCTAAAGGCATTTTCATTGTTTACAGCATGCTCGTTGTAATAATTTTGGATGCCCAATATCATATCATTTAGGGAACAGTCTTTAAGATCTTCAATTATATCTTCGGGACTTTTGGTTCCTAGGTCGATTCCCACTTCATAGGAGAGGATTTCTACATTGGGATAGTACCTGTAAATGGTAGCCCTGGAAATTTCGGCTTTATTGGCTACGTCTTCAAGATTGAAATCTATTCCTTGTCCAACCAATTGTTTGGCACTTTCAAGGATTTTACCCCTTGTTTCCAACTTTTGATTAATTCTTCCAGTTTGGATATATTCCTTTTTCATGAGACAAATATCTTTTAAAATTTGTTCAAGTCAAAATTCTATTTTATATTTATGAGACAAAAATCTCATATATGAAAAATGGACATTCAAAATGGGTAGTAGGGCATAAGATAACTACGCATGATACTACCGGAAATTACGACTTAGCAATTATAGAAACACCTGGAAAGGTAAAAGGGCCACCGCCCCATACCCATCAATCCTATAATGAATCCTTTATGGTCATTGATGGGGAAATGCAATTTTTTATTGATGGGGAAATAAAGACTTTAGGGGCAGGAGAGGTTATTGATATTCCACCCAACACCTTACATACGTTTGAAAATGTGGGTGACAAAACCTGTAAGCTTATTAATATTCACAGTCCCAAAGGCTTTAGAGGATTCTTTGAGGAGATGGGTATATCGGAAGAAGAAACAGATGCTCAAATGAAATCAGTATCCCCCGAGGTGGTGCAAAAGGTGATTCAATCTGCAGCCAGTTTTGACATGCATATTAAAATGTAAATCATTCAAAGCTTGTTGACACGGGCTGGAAGCAGAACTTTTTAAATCATTAGTGGTAACACTCAAAGCAATAGGCTTGGAGCTTTGGTAATGTAAAATTATATCTTTATTGTGCTCAAGTCGTTGTTATTGTTTTTAATTAGTGAAACTCAATTTTGAGAAGTCAGTAAGACGCACTGAAAATTGCAAGT
>JAVJOW010000029.1:0-85641 GCA_040216555.1 Arenibacter sp. | reverse complement strand
AATGTACTCCACAAGTCTATTTGCTTCCTTTTTGGCACTATAAAAATGAGTGGCAACACGTTCGTTTAAAAAACAAAACGGCCCTAAAAGGTCGCTTATAGCATCGATATTTTATAAATTATAGGGTTGTGCAACAGTTACCATTGTTGTGCTTTCGTTTTTACTTTTTCAATTCAATATCACAAATTTTAATGGTTTCTTCAATCTTGTCAATGAGTCCTTCAAACATCATGATATTTGTTCTCTGCCCCATTTTTATATCTGCCAAATAACCATTTAATCCTTCCAAGGATTTTAATTTATTAACTAAGTATTGTTGTGTAGGTAGAATAGTTATGTGTCCTTCAAATTGTGTAGGTACTAAATTTAATGCAATTTGTTCTCGAATTTGAGGGTCTAAAATATCTCCAGCTAACCTGCGATAACCTAAATTATTACTATTCCATTCTTCATGATTATTTAAAACAACAATCATCTGGCTATGAAATGAGGTGAGATTATCACGTAAAGAATCATTTTTAAGAAGACGTATATTTCCATTATTAATTAACTCATTCCAAACGTCATTCACATATGAAACGGAATTGAGCCAACCAACATGCTCTATTGCCACAGCAAGCGATTCTGGGTTTGAATAAACAGTATCTCCTGAAAGGGCTCTTAGAAGTTTGTCAACGTTTCCAATTTGAAAGGAACTATAAAGTATTTGGTCGGTCGAACTTTCTAGATTTTTGAGCATCTCACCTTTTAATCTAACTATATATTCCTTTTCGAGTCTTCTGTCCTTTCTCTCTTCGTTCCAATTGTTAATTTGCAAGGCAATCAAAATTCCAATGACCACAAGGATAATTTCACCGAAAGCGTAAATAAGATATTTACTGAACTTATTTTCAGATACTAATCTTTGTCTAATTTTTCTAAAGAATTTTATCATTGGTTAGCGGTTTCTGGTAATGAAGCACAACGTTTAGGCTATGATTTCGTTGTGGAATTTTCCGCAGGAAACATTCCGTTTAGAAATCAGCCGTAATTTATAAAATAAATTTTGTGTGGCACAAAGCCACAATGAATTATAGCCATTGTTAGCCTTTCGTTTTTAATTTTCACGCGGCAAATATTCTCTTCGAATTAATGAATCAAGTTTCATATTCATGTCTAGAGCTTGAACCGCTCTTTGATAATTGTATTCATCAATAGTTCGAACCGAGGACATGGAATTCAGAGCAATCTTTATATCGAAGTCATCATAGCTCAACAATTTCAAATCATTTGGATAAGCAACCTTATTCATCTCTTGTTTATGTACAATTGCGCTATCCTTCAGATGCTCCACCCTGTATATTTCATACATCTGATGATTAAGTAGAATGTCGCTATTTATTAAATGATTGCTCCGACTACTTTCGTTGAATCTTATTGATTCTCGCATATAAACATCATAATCCAGAACCGCATCAGAAATTTCCTGTTTATGAATCAGTCCAAAGCCTCCTGAGTTTCTTAGTTGAGATATTGTTCTATCATGATAAGTAATAAGAATTCCATTAGTGTAAAGAAGGAGAAAATGATAGATTCTTTTCTCCCTTCCTTGTAGAGGTCTTTTTTGCAACTCGGAAAAAAGTGAGTCATTATAAATTACAGGTATAGGTCCAAATTCCACATTGCTTATAAGATTACTCCTGTCTTTGGCCAAGTCACTAAGTAAGCTTATCATGTATTGCTTTTCTACTTCAGCTTCTTTTTTCTCCACATTCCAATTATTAATAGATAAAGCAATTAAAATTCCAATCACTACAAGCACAATTTCTCCGATGGCATATTTTAAATACTTGCCAGTTTTGTTTTTCTCCATAAGGTCGTAACGTATTTTTCTAAAGAATTTTATCATTGATTAGTAGTTGGTCATAATGAAGGCTAACGGTTAGTATATGAAAAGTAGGCAATTTCGAACCATTATGCTTTCGGTTAAGCACAAAGTTAGATGCTAGCCACGAGCCTTGGATTTACTAATGTTTTGCCTATTTTTTATATACATTGTTGTACGCTGGCTTTTTGTTTATTCACTTACTAATCTCAAATTGTTCAAATTAATGGTACCACAATGAATTTCTTTACCGTTAAGGTTATAAAAAAGATTTTGACCTTTTATGCTTAATCCCGCTCTTGTTGTGCCATTGCCATCGTCCTTTACTTTTAGCTCATCCGATTTTAGTTTGACCCAAAGCCTTACCACATAAAAACCACTAAATGCTTTAGGTTTAATCCTCATTTTTAATGAAGACGGTTTATCAATATTATTATCCAAAAACGATTCTATATCTGTCAGACCGTAATTAGAAAAATCCTCTTTATCAGGTGTCATTTTATTTGGAGGAAGCATTAATTTATAGTAGCTAATTATTGAAGAACCAACTGAACTTGGAAACTCATATGCATCTTTAGAAAAATCAATTGCAAATTCCAAAGTGCTATCTGTTTCATTGATTATTTGAGTCCAAAATGTAGCCCTAACATATTCATTCCCGTTAGAGGCAGTATATAAGGCACCTTTTGGAAGGCTGTTTTGTATGATGACGCTCTTGCCGATAGAATCAGTATACTCATGCTCGGTGTCAATCGATAGTTTTTGACTTTCGAGATTTTTTGTCAAACCCAAAGTTTCTATAATAACTGTATCTGAAGTTGATTTAGAGCTTTGCTTGCAGGAAAAAAATCCTATACAAGCAATGATTAACAATATACTTTGTTTCATTCTTTATAATTTTTCAGCTTGCGTACAACGGTTAGTATATGAAAAGTAGGCGATTTAGAAGTACCAAAGTTTCAGTTAAGTACAAAGTATGACACGAGCCACAACCCTTGATATTACTACTGTTTCGCCTATTTTTTATATACATTGTTGGCAACTGTAATTTATATTTCATTTTGAAATTTTAACACTTATGAATTTTGGGAAATAAATGTTTTCATTTATCATCAAATCTTTAAAATTCCCATTATTAACATTGTAGGTTACCAAAATTCCATCATTTGTAATCTCTGGATGTGCATTTGCTGAATAGACAAAATCCTCTGGACTATTCAATTGTGTCTGGTAAAAAATTACAGGTTGTGACCAAGGGCCTTCAGGTCGTTCAGCTAGTCTATATCCTATCGAAGCAGCACCATAGCCATATGTTTGAATTTGAACATATTGATGAAGATTTTCCTGGTAATGAACAGAAAATTCAGTCTGTCCAATAAAAAGTGGGGAAGGAGCTGGGGTTTTTTCCTTTCTTGTGGTCCAACTATCTTCATTCCACCACTCTAACCCAGTGATATCGCCTTCAACTATTTTATCAATAGGGAATCTCAAAATGTAAACTTCATGTGAAGCAGGTTCTGTAACACCATAAGCATATATGAATTCTTTATCTTTTAGAATAGCAGAAGATCCAACAATAACTCCAAAAGTATCTGACCCCTTAATATACTTGATATTCCAATTAAGAGGGTTTTCAAAAGGATTGTCAATTAAAGCTATATACCATCCGATTGCTTCAAATCCAATTCCTGTATTTGTGCTCTTTTCTTCAAATAAGAATATGATAAGTTTATCATTCGCAAGAATACCATGTCCAGTCCAAAACCATGTCTTACCAGGCAATTTAAAGAATGATTTTGGTTTTCCTTGTCTTCCTTTATGGTAAAATGAAATTATTCCTTTATCCAGTTTATTTCCTTCTTGAATAGCGATACTATTATTTATCATTTTAGAACTACTTCGCTTGCCTGTGCCTTGAGGGTCAATAAATGTATCACTAAATAACCAAAGGATTTTCCCATTCTCTAAATCAATTGAGGCTGCACCATCTGCACCTCTCCAAAATTTATCAGTTGTGAATATTGAATTATCGACCTCATTCACTTCAATTTGTATATCCTCTAATTGAACCTGTGATTGTCCATTTAGGATAAATACAAATAGGAATAATGTTGAATATAAAAGTATTTTCATACGTTTTTATGGTTGCCAACGTTTATGTATAAGGAAAGTTGCGTGTTTGTGTGCGAGGATTTTCCGAAGGAAAATAAGAAGCTAGCAAACGAGCAACTAACTTTGGTTTAGCTAAAAGTAGCAATTTTTTTTATACGGTGTTGCCAGTAGTTTTTTATTCATAAATGCATTAAATTCAGTTCAATTGTATTCGATAAAGTGTCTACTTTAAAATAAAACGGTTCGGCTCTATTAATTTCGTTTTCGTTATGTTCAAAGTCAAATCCGCTTAAATTACGTTTCCAAATTCCTTTTTCAGATTTCGATTTTATTCCGTTGTGAATTTGTTCCGTAATATGTTTTTCTACTGATTCTTGGTATTTAATTTTAAGTCCGATTGAATAATCAGAGTCAAAAGCTCCTTCTGTATGTTCGATTAAATTTTTCAAAATCTCAAAGTCATTCGGAATGGTCAAATCAGTTTTTTCTCTGATAAGTGGCTCAATTCTTTCTGAAGCTAATTTTTCGTCAGGTTTGTTCATCGTTCCAGCAAATAGGTAAACCATAAATCCGAGAGCGAAAATTGGCGTTAATGCGGTTGATAATAATGCAAAACCAGTCTTTTTTTTGCCTTTTATTATCTGCCAAATAGATGAGATTAATAGTATCAGAACAGAAAAAGTAAATAGATTAAACCCAAAATCAGTATTTGGTAAAATAATTCCAGTTATAAAAATAATAAAAGATATTCCGAAAAAGAGTAGCGGAATCCACCATTTAATAACTAAATATTTCTTTAAAAGTTCTGTCATTCTCAAATTACTGGCAACGGTAGCGGCTAAAAAGCGTTGCTGTCCCGAAGGGCAGCTATGATTTTTAGCCATTGTTACCCTTTCGTTTTTTTACTTTCTTCTTTACTAGTCGTATGATCAGAACGATAAATCCGAAAAAGATCACAAGTCCAGACCAGAATAGAATTTTAAAATTATCCTTTATAAAATCTTTAGTATCTTCTTGAAATTGATGTGGTTTGGCTTTAAGAGCTAACTTTTCGAACTCAGCGATTCTTTGGGTCATTAATTCAGATTCGAAACCATATTCTTTTGCTGCTTTATAGCTTTCAAGTGCCGCTTGAACATCTCGGGTTTGAGCTAAAATATTTCCTAAATCAAAATAGATGTTTCCTACAATTTCGTTTTCAGGTTTTACAAATGTCGTTCGTTCCTTTAGTTGATGCCATATGTGATTTTTAAATTCTTCTAAATCATATTGATTCGGATTTGAAGGTATTTTACCATTTCCGAAGTCTAAGCCAAGAATTGAGGTTTGAATGTCGTGAGCCTTTGAAAGCTTAAACTCTAAGATTTTAATATGAATCCATTCCGAGCCTTTATGTGATTCTGGATTAAGTTTTATTGATTTTTTTATCCAGATTAATGCAGAGTCTGGTTTCCCTATGAGTTCATAAATTGTTCCGAGATTCGAAGCTGTTGTGTATAAATTTGGGGATAGCTTTTCAATTTGTTCGTAAATCTTTTTAGCCTTTTGGTATTCACCTAAGTATGTTAATGCAGCAGCATAGTCAGAATAGTATTCCAAAGAATCAGACCTTTTGTAAGCAGCTAATAATTCATCTGATTTACTCCTAAGTTTAAGGGTGTCTATTTCTCTATTCCACACTTTACCGCTTGACGGGTCAGTATAAACAACTTCTCCTGTCAATAGAGTCCTGTATTCATTTATACAAGCAAATATGCTTTCAATGGAAGCTAAACAAATCAGGAATAGAATTAATTTTCTCATTTCATTTAATGAAGGGTAACGAAGGTCGGGTATGTGCCGATGTGCTCGTGAAGAAATGAAAGCCTTTTCGCTTTCGATTTCGGGAACAGGCAAACAGCGGTCAAAGAGAAAAAGACCCAAGCCCGTACATTGGCATATACCCTTAGTTGTCGGGAGTAACGGACATACGGAAAAGAAAACGATTGATTAATCGTTAATCGTATATTATTTTTAAAAATTAATAAATAAAAACAGAATAAATTATGTGGACAGAAGTAAACAAACAAACACCAAAAGCAGACCAAAACTATGAAGTGTACGGAATTGTAAACGTAGGCACTAAACACGAAACTAAACAACAGTTTCAAGCCTACTTTAATACAGAAACCCAAAAATGGGAAAACCACAACTGGGATGATATAAACCCTTGTGAACACGATGTAAAGTTTTGGTATGATTTCGACCAAGTGAAAGAACCTATGTAATTTTTATCAATTATATACGGTGTTGTACGACTTAAATTAATATTATGAATAAGATTAAAAACAAGGTAGTTTATTTGATTAATAATTTTTTATATGGAACAGGTCTGTTTTACCATGATTGCAAAAAAAACAAAGTAGATATTAAAGACCATCCACAATTTACTTGGTATTGCAAAAAATGCGAAGAACCTTGGTAAAATTGCGTACAACACTTAAATAAATAAATATGGACTTATTAGAATTTACAGAAAGAACAGGAGAAAGAATTATGGAATGGGTTGATAATAATTTTACCATTCAAAATGGCCTAAAAAGAGAACCAAATCAAGATGATTTCGATGATTTTGGCTTTGAAGAAATCCCTTGGATGTTCACCCAAAAAGGACAAAAGCTTTATGAATCATATTTAAACAAAGCCCAAAAACTTATTGAGCGCAAGTTTCCTAATGAAGAGTATGAGGACTTAGAATCTTACACAGGTGTTATTTATCCGTGAGGCGATAGCCGAGGGGAAGGGGTCTTTTTTTCTTTGATACCCGACCTTCGTTATCGGGAATTAGGAAAAAGCGGGAAACGGAGCCCTAGCGTAGTTTTCTTTTCCGTATGCGAAGAAAGGAGCGATAGCGACATTGATGAGGTTATTCCCGATAACACATATATATGTGTAATTAAAGGTTAAGATATAAAAATAACCCAATATCTCCTTAACTCCCATACATAAATAGATAAGTTAAGATGTAAGAGTAGGTATTTTATATATCATTTTGTATCTTACAGTTTAATGATATACATAATGACGAATGGATTTTTCACATTATACTTTTAAGCCGGCTGTACATCGTAACAAAAATGTAATATTGGTTCATTTTCCATATGATCCTCTTTTGGTCCAGCAATTTCGGGAGCGTTTTACATCCGCAAAATGGAGCAAAACCAATAAGGCCTGGTATTTGCCAGATATACCCGTTGTAAGAAAAGCTTTGAAAATGGAACAACGGCCTTTTATTACAAAACTGTTGGCCAAAATAGATCCTGTTAATCAAACCCCTCTTATACAGTATTACGATCAGTTAAGGTTAAAAGCGCTTAGCCAGAACACCATTCGCATCTATGTAGCAGAATTTCTACACCTACTTCAATTGATTAAAAATTATCCCGTAGACGAGCTTACACCTAAAAGATTAAAAGATTATTTCCTCTATTGTGTCTACCAAGAAGAAATGGGTGAACGTAAAATGAATGGTAAAATAAATGCTATTAAATTTTATTTTGAAAAAGTACTACATAGACCACAACTTTTTTTTGATATTCCAAGGCCTAAAAAACCTGTGACCTTACCAAAAATGTTGGCTAAGAGTGAAGTGGCAAAGTTATTTAAACAGCTTCAAAATTTAAAACATCGCATTGCCTTGGAACTTTGTTATGGTCTGGGCCTTAGGGTTTCTGAAGTTGTTGCCGTTAAAATAAGTGATATTGATAGCGCAAGAATGGTAGTGCACATACGCGGTGCAAAAGGCAAGAAAGATAGAATAGTGCCGTTACCCGTTACCTTATTGCCAAAACTTAGGGAGTATTATAAACAATATAGCCCCAAGGAATATTTGCTCGAAGGCAGATATGGCGGGCAATATTCTAAAGGTAGCGTGCAGAAAGTGTTTAAAATGGCCATGAAAAAAGCAGGTATCAAAAAAACTATTGGGGTTCATGGCCTTCGGCACAGCTACGCAACCCACCTCTTGGAATCCGGGACCGATATGCGTTTTATCCAAGAACTTTTAGGGCATAGCTCTATTAAGACTACCCAGGTGTACACCAAAGTAACGCCGCGTAGTCTTGCCAACATAGAGAGTCCGTTAGATTCCTTATAATTTTAATTCAAATTTAGGTCCAATGAAAGTACAACCTTTCTGGCATTTCACTTGTAGTCCAGTTCCTTAAAGCGGTTTAGTGGTAGCCTTGGGGTTGAATTGGTTTCAGCGGACAAATCCATATTCTCAAAGGAGTAGTTAGAATTATTTCATGGTAACCAATATTAGCTCCTAAAAGTCCAGGCCACAAATCTGCTTTTTTTGTTGCCCTGTTCCATATCCACAACCTTTACCACTGATGGACCTGTTTTATTAATGGCCCTTTTTATATTTTTTAGGTTTTCTTTTTGGGAGACCAGAGCGGTAAACCATTCTACCTGATCTTTGAATAGCACACTCTCCCCGGCCATCTTTTTTATAAAGGCTTCCTCACCGCCCTTGTACCACAATTCGTTGGCCAGGCCTCCAAAATTTAAGCGTTCCACTTCCTCTAATTGTAGGTTGCGTACCTTTCGCTGGTTTTGTTGTTCGGCATCCGTACGGTTTTTGAAAAATGGGGGATTGCAGACTACAACGTCAAAATTATCCCCAGGCTGAATAATGTGTTCCAGAATACTGCTCTTGAACCTTTGCCGTCTTAGCGCTATCTTTTGTAATACCTTGTTGCTGTCAATAATTTCCTGTGCGTTTTTTAGGGCATCCAGATCTACCTCACTGGCCGTACATTGCCAATTAAAGTGGCATGTTGCCAAAATGGGATATATAAGGTTGGCCCCGGTGCCAATGTCCAACAACTTAAGTTCAGTTTTGGGAATCAGCTCCGCCACATGCAAGAGGTAATCCAAACGGCCCGGAATGGGAGGGCAGAGGTTATGCTCTGGAATATCCCAATGTTCAAGCCCATAATGGGCCTTTAACAAGGCCCTGTTCAACACCTTTACCGCTTGTTTATCCCCAAATTTTATGGTTTGATTTCCATAATCATTTACAAAGACAAATTCCTTCAAATTGGGGGTATGCTGTACGAGGAATTCAAAATCGTAATCTTTGGCAAAGGGATTTTTTGGGTGCACGGGTATAGGGTTTATAAAGGCAAAGTTAGCAAAAGCTAATATATAGGCCCAGTAAGATTCAACTACTGAAAAATTATTTAGTAAATTT
The DNA here is from genome assembly GCA_040216555.1 of Arenibacter sp. GTDB lineage: Bacteria > Bacteroidota > Bacteroidia > Flavobacteriales > Flavobacteriaceae > Arenibacter. The sequence goes on along the minus strand of JAVJOW010000029.1, from coordinate 76,429 downwards.
AAGAATGGAGCAGTTATTTTAATTTCACCTCAAAAGTATAGCAATGGAATTTACCTTAAAAACAACTTTTAATGCCACGGCAAAACAAATTTACAAGACTTGGCTCAGCACACAGGGCCATACCAAAATGACCGGAGGTGAGGCCTTTGTGTCAGATAGGGTTGGTGATCCATTTACCGCTTGGGACGGATATATTAAAGGCGAGAATAAAATTTTGGAACCCTACCTTAAAATTGTGCAATCCTGGAGAACTGATAATTTTAAGGATAAGGAGGAAGATTCGCAAATTGAGCTTATACTTTCAGAATCAGATGGGATAACCGAATTGACCTTAAGCCATACCAATGTTCCAGAAGATGGTGAACATTATTATATTAAAGGTTGGCAGGAACATTATTTTGAACCCATGAAGTTGTATTTTGAATAGTGAAAAAGGTTGCTTGTAGGTAAATCCATTGGTTGTATTAAGTCTGCTCAGTTATAGCTCCTTTTAAACTCTTTGGGGTTCATATGGGTCATTTTTTTAAATACCTTGGAGAAGTGGGCATAATCTTCATAGCCCAAAATTTCGGAAATTTCGGACAGGGAATTATTGGAGTGAACCATGAGTCTTTTGGCTTCCAGCATAATACGTTCCATAATAAGTTGGGTGGTGGTCTTGTTCAAGGTGGTTCTTAAAATTCTATTTAAGTGCTTGCTGCTAATATGTAAGGCGTCTGCGTAATATTTGGCCGATTTTTGAGATTTATAATGTTTATCTATCAACTGTTCCAAGGCTCTTAGGGTACTAAAATACCGTAGGGAGATTACTTCTTTCTTTTGGCCCTGTGCTATATAATGTCTGGACAGATCAATATAGACTGAACTTAGTAGGTTGGCCAATTTTTGTTTTTTAAACGGAAGCTCGGAATAGTATTCCTTATTTATTTCCACAAATTTAGATTCCATACGCTGTATTTTGTCCAACGCTATGTTTACCAAGGGCGGGTTTTTAAAGGAATAATAAAATGGAAATTGCTCTAACTTGTTATTGGTAAAATGAAATTCAAAGAACTCCTGGGTATGAAAAAAGATATAGCCTTGTGGACTGTTGTTGAATTGCCAGAAATGGGTTTGGCCGGGTCTGAGAAAAAATATGCAACCTGCTTGCACGGTGTAGGTTTCAAAATCAATTTCATGTATGCCCGATCCCTGGGTAAATAGGACACAAAGGAAGAAGTTATGCCTATGGGGTTTGTGAAAATATTTATTGTTCATTTTTAAGTGGCTCGCCAAATTATTGCTATAAAAGTCCTCCAATTGGACCTGATGCTCAAATTGTTCTATGCCGAGAATTGGAATTTTTTTCATTGTAAATGACCTTAATGTCCGAAAAGTACAAAAAATGGGGATAATGGGATAATATAATCTAAAACTATTGGGACTAACTTTGCCCACATAATTTTAGTACTAAATAATGATTTTAAGTATAATCAGGGGGAAGTGTCCCCATTGTAATAAAGGGGACATATTTAGCTCTAAGGGCAGTTCAATACTTTTTAGAATGCCTGAAATGGGTAAAAGGTGCAAAAATTGTAATTATAAGTTTGAAGTGGAACCCGGTTTTTTCTTTGGGGCCATGTTTGTTAGTTATGCCTTGGCCTGTGCCGAAATGATCGCCTGTTTTGTGCTTACCTGGGCCATTCTTAAAATCCCGATTGCTTATATATTTTTATGTGTGGTAAGCATGGCCCTGCTTAGTAGTGCCTTCAATTTTAGGTTATCTAGGACAATTTGGATGTACTTGTTTTACAAAAAACGCTGACTTATTTTTTAGTTTCAATGGTCACCGATCAATTCTCATAAAATATCCCAATTTGGATTTCCTTAAAAGAACTCGACTATTCGGGGGATATTGAACGAGACAATGGTACTAAGTCATGGGGTACCTAACTATGCACCAAGTTGGTACCCCTTGTATCAATTTTAAAGTGCTTATTCCTCCCAAGTATCGGTTCTAAACGAAGAGGCCGGAAGTCCATCGGTATTGAATAGGCTGCCCTCCTCACAATTCTTAAAGGCATATCTAACGGCCACAGGATTTAATACCCCTTCTGCCCACACGCTTAGGGTCCTGTCCCCGTTTATTTTTGCTTCTGCAGGATGAAAAACTTTGTCCGCCCCGGCCACTTCAAAGCCCGATAATGGCCGTCCATAACTGGAGAGTCCGTTCTCATTATACTCAAAGGACAATTTTACCTTGCCATCCTTTATCTCATCTATAGCTTTGTACACCGGACCGCTATACGCAATACCCTCCATGCCGTAATCTTTGGCAAGTGCCCAAAGGGCCAATCTATCTCCCACCAGTTTCTTCTCCCTGGGATGGATAAAATCGCAGTCGCCAATGTCCATTGTTACTGCCATTCCCGTATTTTCAACCGTTTTCATAGTGTGCAATTGCGCTTCCCTAACATAGCCTGCATTACCGCCGTCATAACCATATGGTGCAATTTGAACAAAGTAAAAGGGAAACTTGCCCTGTTGCCACTTTTCCCTCCAGGTGTTAATCATAGCCGGAAAGAGTTGGGCGTATTCCTCGGCCTGGTTCCTGTTCGATTCCCCTTGGTACCAAATAGCTCCCTTAATGTTGTACCCTATTAAGGGGTTGATCATGGCATTGTACAATAGGGTAGGGGTACGTTGTGGTGCTCCCTCAGGAAGCTTTTTGGGCAACTCTATGGTATTGAATTCGGAAAGCGTCTCCTTATCCATCCAGGTCTCCACATTGGATCCGCCCCAGGAGGTATGGATCAAACCGATAGGAATTTTTAGAAGGGTATTCAACTTTTTCCCAAAAAAGTACGCGGTGGCACTAAAGTCCCTTACGGTGGCCGGGCTGGCTTCGGCCCATTGTCCTTCCACATTTTTCAATGGCTCCAGGCTGGTGGCCCTTTTTACAGTAAACAGGCGTATCTGACTGTTGTTGGAGTTTAAAATGGCTTCAGCGCTGCCATCTATGGGTTGGTTGTTAAATCCTTTTACAGGCATTTCCATATTGGATTGCCCGGAACACAACCAAACCTCCCCGATCATAACATTGTTCAGGCTAACCTCATTGCTACCCTTTATTTTTACGGTATAGGGTCCGCCATAGGATGGTGTTTGGATCTTCAGTTTCCATTGTCCCATGGCATTGGCAGTTGTGGTGGATTCCTTCTCCCAGCTTCCTATTACCTTAATTTTAGCGTTCGGATTATCGGTTCCCCAAATGGAGACATTGTTATTCTGTTGCAAGACCATATGGTCGCCAAAAAAGGCAGGTAATTCAATTTGTGCAAAGGAGAATGTGGCAGTGCCCAATAGCAATGCCAATAATAAGGTTTTAATTACTTTCATAGTGGTTTAAATAATGTGTTAGGTGCTTGTTAAAATGTTCCTTACAAGAATATGCTGGAATTTTCCTTAAGGCGATAGCACTCCGATAAATGTAGCAAATTTTTATGGTTTCAAGGAAGTTCCAAGTTTTATCAACTCAGTGCAGTATTACGAGTTGAAGCCTAATTTTAATTCATTTAATTTTTTTATTTCCTGGGCCAAGGACGATGACTAATCCAAAGTAATTTTGTCGATCAGCAATAAAAAGTTTTCGCTTCTTTTGTTCCTGATCAGGAAAACAATTTCCTCAATATGATCTTTTGAAAAATTGGGCATGTCCAATTTCCTGCCCCGAAAAGAAGGATACATATCCTTGAGTGAAATTTTGATTTCTTCCCATTCCCCTGTAGTCGGGAAGGTAGAGATATAGGAATAATAATTGTTGGAATCGTCCTTTACCCTAAATTGATATTTTTTGCCGTCGCCCTTAAGTTTAATGCTAATGTAACTTTCTTTGGTTACCCGGAGCTTATCAAATTGGTAACGGACGGAAGAGAATCCACCATTGTTTTCCAAAGATATTTCGCCTTTAAACACTCCGTGTCCATCAGCGCTCAAGGTAAAGCTGCCGACCGACAAGCCTCCCATGACCCCATCATTCACAATTCTCCATTCTTGGATGTTGGCATCCTTATTGAAATCGAAAATTATTTTTGAGGTCATAAGTGTCATAAAAACTAAAGTGGCTAAAAGATACTTCATAATTTAGCGTTAGAGTAATTTACGACAACTTATGCCAAAAACCATTTTTAATTCAGGGATTTTGGAATAATAGTAATGCGCTTCGAAAGGCGTCAATATTCAAGCCATTTTATTATTAGTAAATAGACCGCTCCACTTTGTTTTTTATAGGGGGAATGGTCTGTAGGTATTCAAATATGGCCCCGGCTTCGGCATCGGTAAGCTGGGAATAGGGCAGCATCGGGTAGGTCAAGGCCTTTTCACCTTTTATCTGCCCATACTTAAGCGCATTGACAAAATCTTCCTTGTTCCAATTCCCAATTCCGGTTTCCTTGTCCGGCGTAAGATTGGATGTCAGCATTACCCGGCCCTGCAAATTCAAAGGTTTATTGCCTCCTCCAAAATACCCATCACTTAATTCCGGATTTAAAAAATCGTTGGTTTTAAAGTCGGCCGAGTGACAGGAGAAACAATCCAGGTTATGCGCTAGATATTTGCCCAATTCTACAGAATCGTCCGCATTGGGTAAGGGAATTGCCTGAGTGGGCATTGGCAAGGGTTTAAAGGCGACCCTACAAAGTATTTTGGTCAACAAAGAGGGTTTTGGTGGCACATCAGGAGTGGGATCTGCTTTGACCATAGGATGGTCCGATCTTAAAAACGAAATGATGGCATTAATATCCTGATCCGCCATATGCGGCAATTTTGCCATATAGGGAGGACTGTATTTTCCATCCCTTTTTATTCCCGTTCTAAGGAGATATACCAGTTCTCCATCCGTCCAGTCCCCAATGCCATAGGTCTTGTCCTGGGTAATGTTCTGGGAATAAATTTCTCCAAATTCCGGCGGGGCATCCATCATTTTTTGCCCGGTAAGTTTGTTGGTTCGATGGTTCAAATGGCAGCTGGCACATAACATAACGGCCAATTTTTCGCCCCTGGCTATAGCTACTGGACTACTATTTACCTTGAAATCAATTTTTTCCACTTTATAGGAAGGAATATCGTTGGCACCGATAAAGATTACTGTAATTCCTAACAAGAGAACAATCAATCCTATGCTCACTCCTAAAATTTTTAAACCTTTTTTCATCTAAGTAATTTTTAATTAAACAAAAGGGTATTTAAAATAAGAGGGGGAAGTTTTATGGTTTCAATCAGTTAATTTCAGAATTAAAAGCATACCGAAAACAGTCGCTATATTCTAAAAAATAAACATCTGGTTAATTACTCCGTTAACATGTTTTCTAATGTTTACGCAGTCTGATCAAGTGAAAGAATTTACTCATTGGTCGGTTTTTGGTTCCTACTTTGGCTTATCCGCTAGTTTAAGCAATACGGCGTATCACCATTACCTATAAAAATAATATTTTTTTTAATATCTATTTAAACTTTCTAGTACAATAAACTAGTGCCCAAATACTACTGTGGTGGCAAGGACAATTATGAAGATAATCTTCAAATAACGGATATCGCCCTATTATTATAAGAGAACAGGAAGGTTACTATAATTAATTGTAGGATTTGGCCTTTTCCAAAGCTTCAGTGATATGTTTTACGATATATTCTTCTTCCAATACCGAGAACATTTCATTCTTCTCGAAATCCTTTTTGGTCTCTTCGTTAATTCCGGATAGGATTACTTTTATTCCCTTGGCCTTATACGATTTTATGATCTCCTTTAAGCTCTGATACCCTGTGGCATCGATCATGGGAACATAACGCATTCTAATAATAAGGACCTTGGGTTGTAAATGGGTATTGGATATGGTTTCCTGAAATTGTCTGGCCGCACCAAAAAACAAGGGTCCATTAATTTCATAAAGCAGCACATTTTTAGGGAGATCCAATATTTCATCGTCAAACAAATGTTCGTCGTTAATATTATCCGAAGTGATTTTTTCAACCAGTACTGCCTCGCTCATTCTTTTCATAAACATAAAACTGGAGAGTACAATCCCAATTTCAATGGCTATCACAAGATCAAAAATGACAGTAAGGAAGAAAGTGCTCAAAAGGATGATGATATCCATTCTATTTCCCTTTAAAATAGATCTAAATTGCCGCCATTCGCTCATATGATAGGCCACTACCATTAAAATTCCGGCAAGACAGGAAAGGGGTATCAACTTGGCATAGGGAGCAAATAAAAGCATGATGGACAAGAGCACCAATGCGTGTACTATACCCGCAATTGGAGTTCTACCGCCGTTCTTCACATTGGTGGCCGTCCTTGCTATGGCCCCTGTGGCAGGGATACCCCCAAAGATTGCCGATAATATATTGGCCCCGCCCTGGGCAATCAATTCCATATTGGAACGATGTTTGCCACCTATCATGGAGTCCGAAACTACAGCGGACAGTAAGGATTCTATAGCGCCCAATAGGGCAATGGCAAAAGCGGGCTGTATCAGGGACTTTACAGTGGCATAATCCACATGGGGAAGGCTGGGCATGCTCAAATGATTTGGGATTTCCCCAAAATTGCTTTCAATGGTAGCCACTGGAATTCCAAAAGCCTGTACCACAATAGTAGAGAGTAGGATGGCCACAATGGAGCCCGGTATTTTTTTTATCAACTTCTGAAAATATAGGGTAATGATGACCGTCCCGGCAGCGATTGCTGTGGCATACCCATTAATCTTGTCCATATTTTCAAAATAGACCACCCATTTCTCCATGAAGTCGGCCGGTACCTTTGCTATATGAAGTCCAAAGAAATCATTGATCTGGGAAGAAAAAATAATCAGGGCTATACCACTGGTAAACCCTACGATCAGGGAATAGGGAATAAATTTTAATAAGTTCCCCAGGCGGGCAAGTCCCAGGCCTATGATGATAAATCCGGCCATAAAAGTGGCTATGGTAAGACCATTGATACCAAATTCCTGAACAATACCGTAGACAATTACGATAAAAGCTCCGGTAGGGCCACCAATTTGGACTCGACTGCCGCCAAGGACCGAAATTATTATCCCGGCAATAATTGCAGTAATGATTCCTTTTTCAGGGGAGACTCCCGAGGCTATGGCAAAAGCTATGGCCAAAGGAAGGGCAACTATGCCCACGATCAATCCAGAAAGTAGGTCTTTTGTTATGGTTTCCTTGGAAATCCCCTCTTTTAAAAGAGAGAACAACTTAGGAATAAATTCTTTGTTCATATTAGAATCAAATGGTAGTCAAGGGTATTCAGTGAGGTTGTCACGGTATATTACATTTTGTGATAGTAATAATCGAGGATAAACGTAGTGGGATTTTTTCTTTTGAAATATGACAATGGTCATTTTATTTTATGGTAACGTCATATGAATTATAATAAGCCGTATTATTTTTCAATTAGGTTTGTGGCGTCGTGGACACGGTGGCTATGGCATTTTTTTTGAGGTCTATGGTAATGTAGGTATAGGGTAGCATGTCATGGGCCACTTGGGTACTGCTTGTTTTTTCTCCATTTACATATAGAAACTCATGGATACCAGGTATTTTAGCGGTCCATTTTATGGTTTCCCCACTTATATTATGGGCAATGGTTTTGGTCCTTCCAAAATGTTTTACGCCAATTTTATTGGATAGCAAGGGAACGTTGTCCATTTCGGCCCATTCCAAATCTTTTTCCAACCTAGAAAAGCTCACAAACCCATTATTAGCGGCATCTGCCTCAATACCCATCAAACCTCGGGTCAGATGCTCTATAACAGTATAGGAATTCTCTGGATAGGCCCTTCTGGCATTTTGAACGCTGCACAAATTTATAATCATTTTGTTGGCCAGTTCCGATTTGCCATTTTCATAAAATATGATGGGCAAATAGGATTTTAGCTCCACAATTAATTTGTTGAAGTTGGCCTCGTATTTACCTACCAGATTCAAAATTTTGGAATCGTCCTTAATGGCATCAAAATAAAATAGGTAATGCAGAAAAGCCTGATCTTTCCCTACCATAAAATAATCGAAGCTCCCATCGTCATATAGAATGGAACGATATTCCTGCTTGGCGTTATCATACCAAAATTGGTCTAGGAATTTCTGTTCCTGTTGTGCTTTCTCCAGGTATTCCGAAGATTGGGGCATATCGCCCCTAAGTTCTAGCATTTCCGCGTAGGCCCTGTAAGCGGCTACTATAGAAGCGGTCATATCTATTCCCAGCATTGTTTCCCCTCTACCACCTTCATTATAGGAAGGAATTCCCCTTTTATTTCCAAATCTGCTGTTCTCCGGATTCTCCGGTGTATGCAGGGATCGGCTTCTTTCCAAGGTTTCACCAGAGCCTAAATCCCAGTGATCCAAATATTCGTTGAGACTTAATTCATAAAAATTTATCAGATCCGGATTCTGCAGGTATTCTTTGTTACCGGTCCATTTATAAAGTCGATTGGCGGTATAGGTAACATCAAAGTTTGCTGGCAGGTTGTACCAAAAATCCTGATCATTTTCGTAATCTTCCGGAGCAGGTTTATTATACCTGTTAATTTCCCAATAGCTGCAGTAATCCTTTTCCTTGCTAATATTTTGGGCAAATTTTAGAAACATATTAAAATTATGTTTGCCCAAACCTAAAATTTCAGCACCAATGGCCTGGTGGGAGACATCCCGCATGCAAAACGCTTCCCGATCGGGTAGGGCAGCTTCATACCAATAACCTACTGGGTCAGCATTGTCATGGGCGTAGGACAGTGCCTTGCTTTTGGCCCAGTGGAAAGCCTTGTTCAATTCTTTATCGGAAGAAACGAAAATAAGTTCCCTAGTTTGTGTTTCGGGCGATTTCTTAGGTTTAGGATTGCAACTACCCAAAATTACCCATAATAATAGTATTGGATAGTATTTTAATGTGTTGGTCGGACTTGTTTGCATTTTTTTTATTTAATATCTGGTCTTGTGTTTGGTCCAGGTGCTGGCCGAATCAATTTTTAAGCTTATCTATTCTGTTTTTTGTTCATTTCCGCTCGTCTCATTGGCATGGAGTCTATGGTTCCAAAAAGTTCTTCGGGGGTAAGCTGTCCGTTTTTTTGAAGTTTTAAGCCGCCATCCAGTCCGATCAGGACTACTTTGAAAGCCATATTGTCCCCAGCAAATTTATCGAATAGGTCAGAAGACGCAACCCATTTATTTTGTTCGTTATTAACGGGATCATTGATTAAGGTATAACGCTCTGGCAAAACATGATAGGTCAACAATTTTCTTTCCCTGAGTTCTTTATGCCATTTATTAAATTCGGCAATTTGCTTTTGATACTCCTTGGAATCCTCATTTTTGGACAGGATTAGAACGACCCTATTTTCCCATTGATGCTTTTTAAGATCCTGTGATTTCATATTGTTTGTGATCAAGACAGCTATTAAAATAAAGAGTAGTTTCATGATGTTAAAAATTTGAATGACCTATCTCGTTTCTTGTTATAGTAGCAATTGGAGAAACATTTATAGGGGATTTAATTAGGGTAATTTGATTTTAAGATGTTTCATACCTAATTATTGAATTTGAAAGAATATAAATCAGCTTCCTTCATGGTGATCCTAAGCCTGATTATTTTTCCTTCAATAGATGCAAGATCCAATGATTTTTGCCAGTTGACCTTGCCTGCAATTTCATCGCCTATTATTTTTTCCGAGCTATAACCAAGGCCATTTATCAACCTTTCATTGTTTTCGTCCAGTATTTCGATCCCAATAAAGCCTCCAGCACTGGTAGCATAGTTTATCTCCATTGTATTACCCATAAATTTAAAGGGTTTGGTAATTAAAAAGCCTTCCTTGAACCCTGAATTTACGGAAGAAAATCCGTCCATTCTAATTTTATATAAGCTATTTCGGGCAAAGATACCCATATAGGATTCGTCCAAAGGAACAAGGTTCAATGTTATATAATTGGATCTGTTCTCCCATTTTCCTGGGTCGAGTCCAGGTCTTATAAAGGCTTCCTTGAAGGTCCTGTCAAATTTGACTCCATCTCTTGAACTGATCAGGACTATGTCTGTAGAATTACCATTTTCGGGAAAAAACCTAGTAGACAAGCCTATGTAAATATGGGTTGCCCTAAAATAGGGTTGTATGCCAGAGGTATATAAATGCTCTCCTTCTAAATTTGGAAATATGTTGATAGGTGCGCTCCAATTTTCAAAATCTTTTGAAGAACTTCTGGAGAAGGATCTTAAACCATTTATCAGGCGTCTAAAGTAGCAAATGTATTGATTTTCAGTTTCTGACCAAAAAGCAATATTTTGGGAATCATATTCATAATAGTTGGGGTCGTGTTTAATAACAGCTTGGTTTTTGAACTTTTTAAAATTTATGCCATCATTTGAATAAAAAGAGAATAGTCCACCGGTATCATTGGTTCCTGACAACGCTATGTATTTATATTTGGAATTAGGGTTTTCATCTTTGAACGGGGTAAAATTGTGACTGAAGGGTGGCTCGTAAAATATGTAATTTTTTATACTATCATTGATGTGTGTAGCTTCTTCCTGCCAGTTATAGCCATCCCGACTAATGACACTCTTTGTGATTTCTCCAGGATTCCCGTCGTACAATTCGCCTTTCCAAAAATCTAATTTATCCCTGTAATAAATTCGGTATAGACTGTCCGTTTTAATGATAGTCTGATAATAACCATTAGGGATATTTGTGCTTTTTACCTCTTGGGGGATATTTAATTTTAACTCTAAGCCTGCTATGGTATCCAATAAATAATCATCCAAAAACAATTCTCGTCTATTGCCTAAGTCCAATACCGTCTGACATAATAAATTATTGGAGAAAAATAGTAATATTGAAATTACCGACAAAAGAATTTTTTTATTGGTCATAAATGCCCAAGCGTAAAGGTTTTGTTAAAAGTATGGAATTTTGTTCTTATTTTATTTGGTGTGACCTTATTTTGAAAATAAACGCCGGCTGGCAAAATCAATTATAGCTTTACTTCATTTTTTTTAAGATGCTGTAATGTTTAATTAATTGATTTTATTACATTTAAGGGAGTTTATTTCCGTGTGTAGGATAAGTTTACCCATTTAAAATTTACTTAGCTACCAGTAGAAACTAATATTAAACAATTACATGACATACTTAAAACCTCTTTTGTGCCTAGCACTTTTTGGCCTGTTATTCACTAATTGTGGAAACCGAAAATCTGCTGGTCCTTCGACCGGTGAGCCAGATGATGTGGAATTAACGAACACTCAAGATGCCGAGTGGGAATATCTTTTTGATGGAAAGACATTGGATGGCTGGAAAAAACTCGGAGGGGAGGCCACTTATCATGTTGAAGGCAACATGATCGTAGGTGTCACCGCACCGGTCAGCGATACCAGCAATACTTTTTTGGTGACCAACAAATTCTATGATAATTTTATATTGGAATTCGAAGTAATCTTGGATGCTGCCCCTGGTAAATACCATAATTCCGGGGTACAGATCAGGAGTAATAGCTTGCCAGATTTCTACAATGGTCTTGTCCATGGCTATCAGGTGGAAATAGATTTGGATTCTAGTTTGCGTAGTGGAGGTATATACGATGAAGGCAGGCGCGGTTGGGTACACGATTTAAGTGATAATCCCGCTGCTAAAAAGGCATTTAAGCCAACGGAATGGAATTCCTTTAGGGTGATTGCCGATGGCCCTTCTATCAAGACTTGGGTGAATGGCGTACCCGCTGCGGATTATGTTGATTCCATGACTCCCACTGGTTTCATTGGTCTACAGGTACATGCGACGGATAGTGAGGAACCCTTAAAGGTGAAATGGCGGAATATTCGTTTAAAGCCTCTGTAAGGACCTGTAAATACTAGTTTATTTGCTGGGTAATTAATTACTTCTTTTTGTGAAAGCCTATCCAATCCAAATAAATTTCTTCATGGATATCGGGAGCCTTATCGTGAAGGAAGAAAATCTCTTGTGAACCCGAGGTTTGCTTTATTGGAATGGTAAGCTCATTTTTATTTTTGGATTCAGGTTTGTTGGTAAACCGAGCCTTGCCAATGGTCTCACCATCTGGGGAACCAGTTTTTATGGTAATAAAACATTCCGGGCCTTTATAGCTGTATCCGAATTTAATGGAATCCACTGCTGTTAGATCTATATTTTTAAAAGAGATGTAGGTCGATGAAAAGCCCATGGATACGCCAGTATTGCCTACCTCGCTCAATGCATCGCGTTGGGTGGAAAAGTTCTCCGCCTCGAGTTTCGGAGGTTGAAGCATGCGGATGGCCGATACGGTAATGGGTTCCATTCCCGAGGCACCCTGATCGGTGTAAGTGGCTTTGAGGATATAAGTGAAATTCTCGTCAAAAGTGGTTGCGGGAATCTTGATGCTACCATTGACATCCAGCATTTTAAGGTTCTTGTTTTCGGTTGCCAATGATAAAATATAATCGGCCATTCTGCGTGCATCGGCTTCTGAAAATAAGGGATGCGCGCTCATACTTAGATCGCCCCAAACACCACTACCTCCTGAAATAATTTTTTTGGCAATATAGTTCGTGGCACCTTTATCGTTCTTATATCTTTTGGCTACTTCTAAAAACGATGGTCCTATTGCCCTCGCGTTCACCTTATGGCAACTTAGGCAATCGCTTTCCCCTATCAGTTTTTCACCCTGACTTTTTAAGACGCCCATGCCGTTGGGGGTCGACTCCATAGTATAGTTCCCCTTCATCCATTCCAAGCTTACCTGCACCTGTTTAGGGGAAATACTCCCATTTTCCAGGCTGCCATCCTCCTTGTCCTTAACACCTATGGTATAAGGTATTTCATCGTTTTCCCAATAAAAGCTGCCTCGCGTAGGCATATCTATGGTTAATTGTGGGGCATCGTTGCCAGCTTTGATAAGCAATTCCGATATGGCCGTTGCACCTTCATTGTCCGTAACCGTAAGCGTGGCGTTATATACCCCGGGTTCTTCGAAAGTAAATGTGGGGTTCTTCTCCGAGGATTGAACCTCGTTCGAATTGAATTTCCACTCATATTTTAAATAATTATCCTTGTCATAATCCAAAGTGCCGTTGCTACTAAAATTAACGGTCAGGGGGGTGGCGCCCACGGTTTTATCGGCCGTAATTTTAATATGTGGTGGTCTATTGCCAGGGATATATTCTATCTTAATTAGTCGGGCATCTGGGTTAGCTCCCCAGGTAGTGCCAAATTCCATTATATATAGGGAACCATCGGGTCCGAACTGCATATCTATTGGACTAACGAATCGGGTAGAGGGCATAAAGTCCTCTATTTTTATAAGCTCACCAATATCGTTAATTCTTACCACTTTGATCCATCCCCGCATCCAATCATAAATAAACAGGGCTTTGTCAAAGTAGGAAGGAAATTTAATACCTGAAGCGTTTTCGGGTTTGTAATGATAAACCGGGCCGGCCATAGCGGTTCTTCCCCCTTGACCCAGTTCGGGATATTGCTCCGAGGCAACATAGGGATACCAAATTAAGGCAGGCTTGGCCGGGGGAAGCAATTTTTTTCCAGTATTGTTGGGAGAATAGTTTTCGGGATTCTGGACATCAAAGGGTTTAGCTGCTGTCTCCGTATCATAATCATATTTGGAATAGGGCTTGTTATCCGCAATGAAATACGGCCAACCAAAAAAGCCCCCTTCCGATGTAGCGTTGATCTCATCATAACCCTTGGGACCTCTGGGAACATCCGCATAGGCATCGGGGCCCACCTCGCCCCAATACAAGGTGTTGGTTTCCTTATCCACAGATATCCTAAAAGGGTTTCTACAGCCCATAACATAAATTTCAGGAAGGGCCAATGGGTCGTCCTTTGAAAAAAGATTGCCGTCAGGGATGGAGTAAGTACCGTCAGGCTCAGGGTGGATACGTAAAATTTTCCCCCTATAATCCATGGTATTGGCAGATGTCCTTTGGGTGTCGTAATTCTTTCTGCCAGGGCGTTCGTCCAAAGGGGCATAGGGATTAAGGAAACCGGGATGGGTGTTTTCACCAATGGAAATAAATAAATTTCCATTCCCATCAAAAGCCAAAGAACCGCCAATGTGCCGCATGTGTTGGTTTGGAGCTTTTAGAAGAACTTTCTCCGAAGCCATATCCAGGGTGTCATTAACCACTGTGAATCTAGAAATTACCTGATGCGAAGTGGGGTCTTCAAAACGTATTTCAGGATTTTTATAGACTTCGGAGCAAGGCATATCCATATAATCGGACATGGTACGGTTTACGTACAGCCAACCATTTTTTTCAAAATCAGGGTCCAAGGTCATACCGATCAACCCTTCTTCACCACAACTAAACACTTTCAATTCCCCCACAATGGATACCGAATTTGAACTGGGTTTGTAAACCTTAATGGTACCAATGTCTTCCGCAAAATATACTTTTCCATTATAGGCTACCGATAGTGCCGTAGGGTCCATAGTTTCTTCGGTAAGTACAATTTTCCTAAAACGGTGTTCATCCGGTATCTCTGACAATTCCTTGGGCCTTTGACATTGGATAAACATAGCACCCATGACACTTAAAAATAATTCCTTGATCCAAAATCTACCTAAAGTTTTTAAGGTATATGTCAGCGATATTGAAAAAACTGTATGCACGTTATGGTCTAGATATTTTTATTTTGTTATTGGATAAGGTTAAATCGTTCCCGGTCATTTGTTTTTTACAACCATTTTTTCTTTCTAAAATAGATCAACATTCCTATGGCAACAACAATGATTACACCCCACATGATAAAATAACTGTATTTATAATGAAGTTCAGGAACTACATCAAAGTTGGTCCCATAAATACCTGCAATAAAGGTCAGCGGAATAAAAATCACGGAAAAAACGGTCAGGAATTTCATGATGTCGTTCAACTTGCTACTGATGGTAGTATGATAAATGTTCAATTGGTCGGAAAGTATTTCCCTATAGCTATCCGAAGAGTCGCTGGCGTGATTTATGTTGTCCTGTAGCTCCTTAAAATGCATCTCGGTACTTTCCGTGATATAATCCGATTCCATTTTTGCTAGGCTCAGTATCACTTCCTTGGCAGGTTTAATATTCTTTCGCAAAAAGTTCAATTCCCGTTTATAGGAGTTGATTTCCCCTATAATTTCCTGCCTAGGTTCCGAGAGAAGGCTTTCCTCTAGCATTTCAATTTTTTCGCCCAAGACCCCTATGATGTAGATGTAGTTATCAATAACAATATCCAACAAGGCAAATAAAAGGTAATCCGTACCGCCGTTCCTAATTCTTCTTTTCTGTTTCCGGATCCGCTCCCTAACCGGTTCAAAGACATCCCCTTTCGTTTCCTGAAAGGATATAAGAATGGATTCGGTCAATATCAAACTTAGGTTTTCAACATTTATGATATCGGAATTAGGGGCTTGTTGCAACATTTTTATGGATATAAATATGCAATTGTCATATTCCTTGATCGTGGGCCGTGCCTGGGTGTTCAGTACATCTGCCAAAACCATACGGTCAAAATTAAATTCATTGGCAATGCCCTCAATAATTTCGGTATTGTGCAGTCCATCTATATTAAACCAGGTCACCGTGTCCTTTTCCTGGTATTTTAATACCTCCTGTACCGTTTTAATGGTTTCTTCGGCTAGACTATTGGCATCAAAATCGATTATTCGAAGTAGAACTTCATTAATTTTTTTATCCCCCCGGAAGATAAGTTCATCTGGAGAAACTCCTATCTCTTCCTTAGATTTCTTTAAGAATCTTGCCATGCTTATTTTTTTGTTGATCACATCGTTCTATGTTGATTGGGTTCATGTTCTTGAACCTGGCTGTTCATTTTTAGGGATTATTTCAGTATGGCCCGACTTAAAGTGAAGGTCCATTTGGGGAAATGGTATTACAATTTTGTTTTCACTGAATTTCCGGTTGATGATCCTTCTAATATCACTTTTCACCTTCTCGATTCTAAATACATTTTCGCTGAAAAAAAGCACCTCAAAATCCAAGGAGGAATTGCCAAAATTTACAAAGCGGCCCTCAATCATTTTGGTATCGTCAAAATCAGGATGTTCCAAAACACTTTCCTCCAATATTCTGACTACAAGATCTACATCACTGCCATAAGCCACGCCAACACCGACCTTGAAACGGGTTTTTTTCTTCTGGTGGCTCCAGTTGATGACCTTATTGGTGGTTATCAATGAATTTGGGATGATTATAGCGATATCGTTCCTGTTCAGCCCCCGGGAAGTTCGTAACCCTATTTCCTGTATTTCTACTACATCCCCATCTATTTCCAAGATGTCGTTGATTTTAATCGACTTCTCGGAAAGTAATATTATGCCAGAAATTACGTCGTTAAAGGTTTGTTGCAAACCCAATCCCACACCCACTAATAGGGCAGCGGATCCGGCGATTAAAATAGTGACCTTAATACCTACGGATTCCAATATAAGGCCGATGGCAATTACCCATATAACATATTTAATGATTTGATAGAGGGCATAGGTATTTCCCTTATCCAGGTGCAATCCTTTATAACGCTGAAATAAGGCCGTTTTTATAAGTTTCAATATAACCCTGGTAAATAGAATAATTATTAGAATTAGTACCAGGGTGTAGACTTTTATTTCATAGTCCCCAATACTGATCAGATTAAAGTCCAATAATTTACTTAGCGTATCCATTTCATTTTTTTAGGGCCACCGAATGCCTTGCCAAGAAGTTGCAGCTTGTACAGGGGGAGGGTAGGAGCGTTGGTTTTATTCTATTGAAATATAGTGAAATCCCTTGAACTATCCTTGGAAAAATGAGTAATAGAACGGAAAGCCTATAACTCTTCCGTAGATCTATTCGGTGGTTTTTTAAAGTGTGATATTGTTTCTGTCGGCCCTATTTTCATGGAAGGAACTATGTTCTTAGAAAAAGTCTAAAGCAGTACTCCGGTTTGTATTATTAGTTTTTTAGCGATCTGGTCAAATTGGGGACAATGGTTTTATTGGCTTCCTCTGCATCCACATAAGCCTGTAATTCCCTAAGGGAAACTACTTGGAAATTTTTATCCGCTAAATACTGGAGATATTCCTTAAAGAGCATTGGCGGGGTATTCACCCAAGGGTGCTCTACATCGGGTACGCCGTGCAGGGTAAGTACCACGATCTTTCCGTTTTTGGCTTCATCTAGAGCGCTTATAATTTCACTTTTGTTGTCCGCATTGATCGCCCAACTGGGTATTAGAAATGGATGATCTGTTAAAGGGTCGTAGGCCCTGCTCCCCCCGGCTCGGGCGAAACGATATTCTTTTTTTTCCAAAAACCTAAGAACATTGGCATTTAGTCCATAACCTGGATAGGCAAAGTTTCTTGGTTGAGCAATCCCAAGGGAATCGCATTTATCTTCAATATATTCCAACTCTGCATTAAATTGTGATTGGGTGAGTATGCTTACATTGGCGTGTGTATGGGTGTGGTTGGCCACTTCAAAGCCCATTTTGTCCAATGCCTTTATCTGTCGCCAATTCATATACAGGGTACTGTCCTTATAATTTGGGGGAAATTCACATACAAAAAAGGTAGCTCCAAAACCGTATTCTTTTAAAAGAGGGGCCACCACTGCATACTGACTTGCCGGGGCATCATCAAAAGTGAGTACCACTAATTTATCCGGTATTTTCTTTTTAAGTATTTGGGAATGGCCGTGTATAAAAAGGTTAAAGGCAATTAGAACTAGGGTGCTTTTTATCATGTGAGATTAGGTCTTGGTTAAATTTAGGAATTTTTATCCAGTATCCATACCTGCTCAATTATACCACACTGCATAACGCTCCCTTCTTAATTCCAAGGCCAGACCTTCCTCTATTTCCAAAGCTTCGGCTCTGGTCAAAACGGGATCTATATGATTATAAAGACTAGGCCTTAGGTATAGACCATATTTTTGTACGATGTTGGACGACAATTTATGTCCTTTCTTATTTCTATATCCGGTCTTGTGCTGTTCAAATCGCTCCTTGGGCGTCTTGGAGGTCATACCCACATAAAGGCATTCCAACACCCCGTTAAATTGAGGATTGGCGGCCCTAAACTTTGCATTCTCAGTGAAAACACGTTTGGATAACTCCACAACATAGACTCGGTAAAGGGTTTTTGACATAGGGAATCAAAAAATAATTTGACTTAAGCGAAACAAAAATCGCATAAATTATCGACTTTTTCAATGCATATTAGTTGGTTTCAAAGTCTATCATAGTGTATAGGGTCGCTTTTTCCCAGTACCGCACAATGATTTCAAAAAAAAGCACTTAATTGACCAATGGTGTATTAGGTGGTTTTTAATTTAATAATGTTATAAACACATATGTCACAATGTAGGCAAAAATTGGTGCTACCGCCCAAACAGTAAAAAAGCGTTTTACAGTTTTATTGGCAAAAGTACTTTTAAGTCCATTTTTACTAACGCTTAAGGCAATAAACCCGGCTGCATTAAGCTGGACCAAAGAAGTTGGAATTCCTTTGGTGAGCGAGGCAAATAAAAGAAGGCTTGCGACTATCATGGCAATTACCGTGGCGTAAAATGGGCTTACCTCCACAATTTCCTTTCCTGTTTTTTGAGTGACTTTGTGTCCCAATAAAGAACTTCCTATGGCGAAACAGGGCGCTACGATCAAGATCGATAAAATTATGACCGGTTGAAAGTTTTGAATGGCATTCCCGCCTACTTCATTGGCGGTCAAGGAAGCTATTGGGGCGGCCGCATTGGCTACATTGTTGGCCCCTATGGAGAAGGCCACATATAAGGAAGAAATGATCAACAAGATTTTTAATACCCTATGTTCTTGTAGGTGTGAATAATCTGTGGTAAAAACCTTGTTCTTGAGCACAGGAAAAATCC
Organism: Arenibacter sp.; assembly: GCA_040216555.1. GTDB lineage: Bacteria > Bacteroidota > Bacteroidia > Flavobacteriales > Flavobacteriaceae > Arenibacter. The sequence goes on along the minus strand of JAVJOW010000029.1, from coordinate 57,523 downwards.
ACTTGTGAATTAAGAATATAATTAGGAAGGAAACTATTGGCAGTATTACCCAGGTCGGGATTATTTCATAGAAGAGTTTTCTGGTATTTAGGCCATCCAGTGCTGATGCGGCTCCCGCTATGGACAAAACACTGGCCTGACTAGTGGATTGGGGTACCCCAATAACGTTGGCAATGAACAGGGAAAGCCCTATGGAAAGCAAGATTATGGAGGTATTTAGAGGAGTGAAAAAGGATTGCTCCAATAATCCTGTGCCCAAAGTTAGGGAGACCTCCTTGCCGGCAATCAGAGCACCGAGGAGTACCATTATTCCGAATAAGCCCGGAATCATGGTCCGTTTTATGACATCGGCACCATAGGCTGCCGAAAAAGCAGGAGCTGTACCACTACCGCCCATATTGATGGCCAAGAACATGGCCAAAAGAAAAGGTATCGTTAATAAATTTAATAATTCTGACATGCTTATTGTTTTGTGGAGGATTTAATATTGATGTTTTGGTGGATCGTTAACCTGATTATATGTCGGTTGTAGAAATCTACTCCCGATTTTTGCTGTTGAAACCAATTAAAGTAACCTATTTCGAACCCGAAATTGTTAATGGGCATGTACTGAATACTTGTGCCATAGCGGTTTTGATCAAAGACGTTATACACGATTTGCCCACCAAAATTCAGCAGGATCTCGTCAAAGACCTTTAAGGTTACTTTTGGATGGGCAGCATACCTCAATTCAAGTTTGTATCGCGTTCTGTTGTTGCCATAGTCCAAGGTACCATTTGGCTGTTCATAGAATCGAAATTCTGACCAATACCGGTGATGGAGACCAAATTTTTTTGATAATTCTTGCCAATAGGATACTTCCAACCGTGGGCGTAATTCTACCCTATTTTCTGTTGTCGGAATTTCTGGATTCTGGGGGAGCGACTGTATAAAAGTGGCCATTCCAAACCCCGTGCTCCAACCTTTGCCTATTTTTCTTTCCAAAAGGGTTCGGGATACAAATTGATGTTGGCGCCAGGGAAACCAGTAGGTTCTTTCCTCCAATTCTTGTCTTAGGGCATAGCTGTCGTTGATATTTATTTTGAGGTTGTAACGTGTCCAAAGCAATTGTTGTGTCTCGATATTCTTTTGGGCACATAGACTTGTGCATGCTATAATAAACAGGCTTATGGTAATTAGGAAATGTTTATATGTTGCCATGGTGTTGTTGGGGTAAGCGACTGCGAATATATATTATTATTGTTAATCTATAGGTTAACTAGGGTAATAAATTTATTTATTTCGATGAATCGCTTATAGCCCTTTTAGCTTATAAGACCTGCTGTTCCCAAAACAAATTCCTGATCCTCCATAGGGATTTGGTCGAGGCTTATTCGGCTATACAATTCAATCACCTTTCATAAGTAGTAGCGCAGGGAACACTATCTACACGACAAGCCATGAGCCATTATTCCAAAAAAATATAAACTTCCTAATTTTTTGGGACATTTTTAGTGGATTTCAGCTAATAAGTACAATATTTTTCGGAATTTAGAGAGCAGAAATTACCTGCCAAAGGATAGTCGAACAAATTAAAAAATCTTAAAAATGAAAAAAGAACCAAACCAGCCCCTACCAATTACACGAAGATCTTTTATTAGTAAAACGGGAGTTGCCGCTGCCGGAATTACCATTCTCCCGAGTAATGTTATTTCAGGATTGGGACATAAAGCACCAAGCGATAAATTGAATATTGTTGGGGTTGGAGTAGGAAGTATGGGGTTTGGCAATCTAAGAAATTTACAGAGCGAAAATATTGTTGGATTGTGTGATGTGGATTGGAAATATGCAAAGAATTGTTTTGATCACTTTCCAAATGCCAAGAAATATAAGGATTTTAGAGTGATGTATGATGAGATGGGCAACAACTTTGATGCTGTTCTGATAGCTACGGCCGATCATACCCACGCTATTGTGGCTGCAGATGCCATGGTCCGCGGAAAACACGTTTATGTACAAAAACCGCTTACACATTCCGTTTATGAATCCAGGTTATTGACCAAGTTGGCCAAGAAGCATAATGTGGCCACCCAGATGGGAAATCAGGGAGCTTCCGGAGAGGGAGTGGCCAAAACCTGCGAATTAATTTGGAGTGGTGCCATTGGGGATATCACCAAAGTGGAATCCTTTACAGATAGGCCTATATGGCCTCAGGGAGTGAATCCCCCTGCCCAGGGACAATGGGTCCCCGATACTTTGGACTGGGATCTGTTTACAGGCCCCGCAGAGTTGATACCTTACAATCAGGTATATCACCCATGGAACTGGCGCGGATGGTGGAATTACGGTACTGGAGCATTAGGGGATATGGCTTGCCATATTCTGCATCCTGTATTTGAGGCGCTAAAACTGGGATATCCCACCAAAGTTCAGGGAAGTTCCTCCCTGCTCTTGAAAGACAGCGCCCCAACTGCACAGTCCGTACAAATGACCTTCCCTGAACGGGGCAGGAAGGGTAGGATTAAATTGCCCGAGGTAGAGGTGAACTGGTATGACGGGGGAATTAAACCAGATCTACCTGCCAATTGGCCAAGCGGCAAAAACCCGAATAAATCTGGCGGAGGTACTTTCTTTTACGGTACCAAAGGTATTATACATGCTGGATGTTATGGACTGGATCCAGAAATATTGGGTAGGGAAATGCCCAAAGTTGCAGAGACCGAGCGCCGGGTAGAAAAGGAGATGGGACTCGATTGGGGCAAAGGGGCACATGAAATGGATTGGGTAAGGGCCTGTAAGGAGAATCCGGAGAATCGCAAACCTTGTACTTCCGATTTTTCAGAAGCCGGTCCCTTTAATGAAATGGTCGTTATGGGAGTGTTAGCGGTAAGGTTGCAAGCCTTGAATAAAATTTTGAACTGGGATGGAGAGAATATGAGGTTTACCAATATAGGAAAAGATGAGACCATTAAAACCGTAATCCGTGACAATTTTGTTATGAAGGACGGACGTCCGAAATTTGAAAAGGAATGGACAGAACCATATTCAGCAAGCGAGTTTGCAGCCGAATTGATAAAACATACTTATAGGGACGGTTGGAAGTTACCGGACATGCCAGTCTAGTACGCAGAGGTGACCTAAAAATTATAACAGAGGGGAAGGGGCAAAGGCTTCTTCCCTTTTTCGTGGGATACCTTAGTCTGTTTTTAGTAAACAGTAGCAATCAGTAGGCAGTATTCAGTGGGCGGCTGACAGTAGCTAACAATTAGCAATAAATAATGCTTATGTTCAATGTTTAAAAGTTGAAAGTCGTCACTTCGAGTCTGCCTAAAGGTAGGTAGGTGACCCGACAGAGGAGGATTGTATCGAGAAGGGCTTTCATTGAACAGTGTTCAGGGATGGTCATAATCCGTGGACCAGGAGCCAAGAATCTGGAGATTAGATTCAGTACAAAAAAGGAGTCTGGTATCTAAGTTCTAGTAGCGAAGCAGCCTAGTTTCTGATACATTAATTTCATTTGTAGTTTGCAACTAATTTACAGAACCGGGTTTTGGGAATTTTCTCATAGGGGAATATCGCTTATAGCTATCAAATACTTCTGGATCGGGACCTACAATACGTGGGTCTTTGGATTTTTTCAATTCGCTCAAGAGTTCGGTTTGTAAAGACGCTTCAATTTTTTTAAATGATGTTGTCCCAGATAAATTTTTTAAACAGGAAGGATCTTGCTGCACATTGTAAAGTTCATATTCGGGACGTTTATCTACCGCTAAATCGAAATAGGGCAAAATGGAGTCATCCTCGTGGTTTTCAATCAGGTAGGCTTTTGTGGGGCAATCATCTATATCCGTATAGGCACTACCATTAATGTAGGTATTGTTTTTGTTCAGCCCATATAAAGGGAGCAATTGCAAGGAATCATTTTCCGAATACTTTTGTGGGGCTCCTGCTGGCCATCGGTCGTGTTTCATGTTCCATATGAATAGAAAGTCCCCTTTTCGTAAGGACCTTTGTGGATATCCCCAATTCAAATATCTTGAGGAAGAGTGGCGTTCCCTACCAGAGTACGCAGTTCTATTTGTTATGGACAATACGCCACTTGCTTTGGATTTTAACAGGTCCAGTATACTTTTACCGGTAATAGGCAGCATTCCTTTAGTGGAGGTATTGGTTACTTCAAGAATGGTCGGTGCCAAATCAATAAAACCAATAGGATCCTCCACAACCCTATTTCCTGGAAATTCCTTTGGGAACCTAACGGCAAAAGGAACATGGACTCCATATTCATAACTATTAGCCTTGGCACGGGGAAAAGGCATACCATTGTCGGCAGTTACGATTACAATGGTGTTTTCCAATTCTCCAATGTCATCCAAATATTCCAGCATTCTTTGGAGATGAAGATCAAACCATTCTATTTCCACCGCATAATCCAATAGATCTCCCCTTATCTCGTCATTATCGGGTAGAAATTGGGGCACCTCTACATCCTCCAATTTTTTGGACATATTTTTCCATGACCCTTTTTCGTAGCTTCTGTGAGGTTCATAGCCCCCATACCAGAAAAAAAATGGTTTATCCTTTTTAATATTCTCTACAAAATATCTAAAATTTCCATAGTAATTGGTGGTATTAATGCCAGTGGCAAAACGCTCATCGTTTTGCTCCTCATATCTAAGATTACTATGCGCAACTCCTGCAGCATCGGTTTTTCGCCAAAGCGAGTCTTCCTCCGTACGGGCATATTGGAAAGGGCCCACTCCTTTTCCGGTTCTTCCCGTGGCATATCCATTTTTTTCAAGGAGATCAACAAAGGGCACATACTTTTGTAACCATGCAGAGGCATGTTGTCCGGCCTGTTCATTTTGCCAATGGTGTCTACCTGTAATAATGGCGCTGCGGGAAGGCGCGCATCCGGGAGAACCGGCATAAGCGTTGGAAAAATATACGCCCTCAGAGGCAACTCTATCAAAGGCAGGTGTTTTTACAAACTTGGAACCTTCAAAGCTGGTATGGAAAAATGACTGATCATCACTAATGGCAAAAAGAATATTTGGACGGTCTTGTGCATAAGAATTTAGCCACATTTTTGTACTTAAAAGCGCAAAACAAAATACTATTCTTGATATCATGCTTTTTTATTGTTCAATTCCTGCTTTACGCTTACGGCTTTACCCATATCCGATCCCGCCAACCATATTTTAAGGTTCTTTTCCGCCAATTCAATATTTAGATGCGTTCTGTTTCTATATCCTGGTTCAAAGGGGACTGTCCAGAAAAATGGAATGTAACTTAGCAGGGAAAGCAGCCAGCCTTTTTTTAATTGGACCGACTTTAAACTGCCATAACCATATAGGCCATTGTTCTTTGGCGTTAGCTGGTCCACGATTTCAAACATATCTTTTTGAAACCTAATGTCCAATTTTGGGCTATTCCTTAAAGTAATTGTTTCATTCATATTCTTTCTGGAATTTAATTTGTAAAGTGTTATTTGGCTAACAAGTTTAATAATTTGGGCGGCCTTATTTTTTAGTATTCAAAAGGATTTCTCAGGTCCTTATTTAATAAAATACCCGGATACTTTCCATTGGTCACCATCCTTCATCTGGGTAACGGTCTCTATACTTTCATTTTTATTTTCAAATGAGGTTTTAAATTGAATTACAATATACTCCCCATCAGGGGCACCAGGTAGTGTTGTATGATATTCTGATGAAATCAAATCCCTACTGATCACCTTTCCTAAAGGAGGCACAATACCACTTAATTGTTGCGTCCATTGCTCTTTTGAAATAGCGTTTTGAAAAAGGGAAGCGGCATTATCCCAACTTTGGGAATAATTATTGTCATAAATCAATCCCAACCATTCTTTTGCATCATTGACTACTTCTTCTTTTGTTTTATCTGAAATAGATGACTTCGTAATAACAGTACCGACTTCCTCCTTTTTAGGATCGAATTTACAGGAGTATAACCCTATAAAAAGCACGAGCATAAAGAATTTACTAATTGATTTTCTCATAATTGTATAATCGTTAGATATGCCAGCTAGTTTACAAAATTAAAATGAGAGTACATTCTTAATCAGACGAATTGTTACCCTTTTGTCCCTTATTTATTGTTAGTTAAAACAGATAAAAAATATATCTATAACCATAGATCCAGATTCCATTACAATACTGGCGGAGTCTACCTTTCGGCCAGGCATCATGCTCGAGCCGTACAATTGTGGAACATTGTTATTAGGGAAGACAATCTGAAGTATTTGCCATGAAGCGAATTAAAAATATAGTTATACTATAGATTTTGAAGAAATAATTCTAAATATGTGACTGCTGTGGCACGAGCATGATGCTCGCGCCAGCCGGGGATTAGTGGCAAATAATTTTAGCCATTATTGTGTAGTGTATTTTACCATTCTCTTATTTTTCCTTGATGCCAAAAGTTTCCACTTTTAGGCATTTTAACCAGTAAATTTTTAATGTCATTAGCAACTTCAATGGGTTTTCTTGAAGCTTCACTTCCACCCATATCGGTTTTAGTCCATCCAGGATCAATAGACGAAACAATTATATTATGTTTTTCAAGTCTTTTTGCTAGTAGTTTTGTATACATATTTAAGGCAGATTTTGACATTTTATAATGTGGTTGAAATTCATCAAAATTCTTTTCACTGAACGAACCCCAATCTGAAGTAACATTAATTATGTGCCCGTTTTTGTTGAAATTAGAAATCAGTTTTTCAGTTAATTGAATTGTTCCGAATAGATTTACATGAAACGTCTGTTCTAATTGTTCGAAGTTAATAGCTGATTCATTCCATTTTTCTAATAGAATTCCAGCATTATTAATAAGAAAATCAATTTTTTTATTACCAATAATATGAATGAAATTCTTTATCGATTTACTTTCAGAAAGATTTAATATATAACATTCAAAGTTTGATTTTGAAATTGGGGAATTTCCCGAAGTTGAAGTTCCAATAACCTTTATATTGTCATTATCTGTTAGTAGTTTAGCTGTTGCCAATCCGATTCCTCTACTACATCCAGTTATTATTCCAGTTTTCATTTTCGGCACGTTTTTTTTCATTTGCTACATGGTTGAGCTAAGCGCAGTGCCCATCGCTGGCGCTAGCATCATGCTCGTACTGTATTATTCTGCATTGCCATCAGGTACGAGCACATAAAATATATTCCAGAAGGCTTATTCAAATTATTCTAAGCCAACTAAGCTTACGCTAAAGATAAAGAGAAAAAATAATTTCATAATTAACCCCATTTATTCTGAACAAGTGTCTGTTTTGGCACTAGCGTGATGCTCGCGCCAGCAGGGGGAGTTACTGGAAATCGACGTTCCTCACAATATATAAATGGTATTACTTTTTTTAAAGGCCTCCAACCTAGCTTTCGCCCAGATGTGCTAACGTAATTATTAATATTGATGAGAATCAAGTTCCCCCTCCTTGGGAGGACTTCATGGCAGGATTTACATTTCCTAGTAGTAGCCATCTCTTCACTCAAAAAAGCAGATTTCCGAGCTGCTAATATATGCTCGGTACTAATGCACACAAAGACAACAAAAAAAGCTCCTTCCCTTGGACCTGAGCGGAGTCGAAATCGGAGTTACTTTTCAGTTAAAAAAAATCCCTACTAATTTACCTTATTGATTTGGGTATACCCAGAAAGTAGATAACGACCAATACCGTTGCGCAGGCGGTAATTATGAAGGCAAACTTAGCGCCTAACCAAAACCAAATAAAGCCGGTCAGTGAACTGGCAATCATGGTACATATGCTTTGCAATCCAGTATAGGTTCCAATAGCAGTTGCCGTATCTTTTCTATCGGAGATATTTGAAATCCAGGCCTTAGATATTCCTTCAGTAGTTGATGCATATACTCCGTAAATAAAAAACAGACCAAAAAAGAAATACAAATTTGTATTTATGGCCATTCCAAAGTACACTAAGGCGAATAAGCTAAGGCCCAAGATAAAAATTGTTTTTAGGCCTACTTTATCCGCAAGTATGCCCAAAGGAAAGGCAAACATGGCGTAAATGAGATTATAGAAAATATAAATTCCGATAACCATAGTATCGTCAAGGCCAGATTGTTTGGCCTGAAGTAAAAGAAATACATCTGAACTGTTTACCAAGGTAAATGCCAATAACCCTGTAACAACTTTTCGGTATTCAGTGGGACTGCTACTCCAGTACTTTAAAAAAGAGAATAAGGAGGGCCTTACTTCGGATGTGGCTAATTTTTCTTTTTTGTCTTTTAGATAAAATGTAGTTGTTATTGCCAACAGCCCAGGAACAAATGCAATAAAAAATAAGGTGCTATAGTCCTCCGGATAGTAGTAGAGATAGAGAAGCGCAAAGGAGGGTCCGATAACGGCACCCAATGTATCCATAGACCTATGAAATCCAAAAATTTTGCCTTTTGTACTAGGTGTGGCCTCTTCAGATAGCATAGCATCCCGTGCCCCTGTGCGTATGCCTTTTCCGAAGCGATCCAAGGTACGTGCAAAAAAAATCCAAAGAGGGAAAATAAATATGGCCATCATAGGTTTTGAGATGGCACTAAAAGCATAACCTAACTGTACAAAGGGAACCCGTCTTCCGGAAGCGTCGGATAATTTGCCAAAATAACCTTTGCTTAGTCCGGCCGTTGCTTCGGCAATTCCTTCCAGGATTCCGATCAGTACAATGGAAAACCCAATAGATTCTAAGTAAATGGGCATTATGGGATAGAGCATTTCACTTGCCGTATCCGTAAACAGACTCACCACTGATAATACCCAAACTGTCCTGGAAATAGATTTCAAAATTTTCTAATATATTTGGTCGAATTTAAGGTCGGTTCGGCACTATCATTACTGTAGTATGTTGAATGTCATGACTTTGGGAAATGTTATGGTAATAAAATACATTCTGTTTAAGTGAGTATTGGCCAGACTATTTCATTGGGTTTTGGTATACCTTTTTCATCACCTCCGTTTTGCCTTCATCCTCAGCAATGGCATGGGTGGTGAACATCATGACTCCAGAAGACTTGCCAGCTAGTCCGCCCCGCAGTACCGTTTCAAAGGCTTCATTGGTAACAATACCCGGCTCATTATAGGCCTGAACAATTGGCCATATTTTGGGGTAGGCACCATCTTCAGCACCTATCTGGTTGCTGAACCATTCTATGTTTTCCTCAACCCAACTTGGGGCTCTACCCATTCTTTGGTGGTAGACCATAGGCGAAAAAACATCTATGGTTTTCTTCAAAAGATTGTAATCCAAACCCAGAATACGTTCCCTAGCGCCATTATATTCCTCGTCGGTCCAAGGACAATGATAAAGGCCAAGAAGGGCATCTGGTCTAATTTCGGTCATAATACTCTTGATATTTGAAGTCCAATCGAAAATAACAGCGCAACGCCATTTTCGCCATGCAGCATCGTGGTTGTTAAGAATATATTCTGCCTTTTCAGGAGTTGTGGCATCCGGCAAACGGATGTTGCTGTCCTTTGAAAAACTATTGAGACAATGCCTACAAAAGCAAGTTTCGGGCAAAATGGGCTCTGGGTCTTCAAATTGGGCATGCCAGTGCACATAGTCCATCCACACCCCATCCAGATCATACTCTAGAAGTAGGTCGCGCAGCTGGTCAAAACGATATTTTCTAAAACCGGGTTCGGTAGGGCAGGCACCCATAAACCAGGTAGCTGACTCAACTCTTTCTCCTTTCTCATTTACGGCCCAGGCCTCTGGATGGGTATTTACATAACCTTTGCCGTTCAAAGTGGCGAATTCGGCATAGACTCTGGCCCCTTCGGCCCTGGCCCGGTCTAACATGTCCTCATTAATGGATCCACTGTGGACAAATATGGCATTTACTCCAAGGTCGTTGAGTTTATAACCTTTTTCCCAAAGGGGTTTCGGATTTCCGTAGACCCCCTTTATCTCTATGGTTTTAGTAGAAGATGATCCACAGGACACAAGTCCAAAAACGGAAATAAGGATTAGGTATATACATCGGAATTTTACATTTGAAGTCATACCCTTTAATTTTTGACTTATAATTTACAACTTCCCGCAAAATATTGTTGCATCTATGGGTACGATATAAATGCGGTTCAACCTAAATTAAATGCATTTTGTCGGTAAATGGACAGAACACCTATTTTATGCCCCCAAAAGCTCCAAAACACATATTCTTATGCAATATCTCCACCTGGCTGAAACCCATCTTTTTCATAAGGTCCAGCTGATAGTTCATAGATCTTGGAGAATCCTCTTTGGCCACATAATCCAACACTTTTTTTCTGTATTCCTTTCCGCCCAATTCCTCCAAATAATCGCCATATCTTTCCCAGGTATATTCACTGAGTATTTCGGTGTCCTGGGTAATTAGGTCCGAAATCATAAAGCAGCCTCCAGGCTTTAGCAGGCCATATATTTTTTTAAAGGTTGTTTCCCAATCTTGGTCGTCCCTTAAATGGTGCAGCACGGCCCCCGCTAAAATAATATCGTAATGGTTTTGCTTTAGAGATACTTCTCTAACATCTCCTTTTACCACATGTACCTTTTTATTGGTCTGTTCAGTTACCCTTTGGAAGGCCTTGGCCAACATTGGTCCACTAAGGTCTACCAAGGTGCATTCCAAGTTGGGGAGCTTCGATAGCATCTTTAAGGAATAATTTCCAGCGCCACATCCAATGTCCAATAATTGCTCTGCATTGGGGGCAATTCTTTTGGCCGCCTCAGTAATCAATTCCAAGGAAATTTTGGCGTCGATGGTGGTAAGTTGGCCTGTGTCCAAATTAGAGAAGCGTTCCACATCCTTGTCGAACCGCTCTCTAATTTCTTCTATGGTGGATTTTTTCATTTCTTTTAATATATATATTTGTCTTAATTTCTTATGATTCTGCCAGTACCATTATCTTTCTCCAAACAACTTCGCTCACTGGCATCCCGTTCTTTATATTTTCTTCCCTGGTAAGGGCACTCCTTTCCCCAGGATAATAAATCTTATCGTCGGCCTGCATGGGTTCCACGTCATGGGTGTATTCAATAATTTCGTTCAATAGTTTTTCCTGCAATGCCTTGTCGTTAAAAACTTCTTGGTAAATACATAGGTAGACCTGGGAGATCCCGGTTTCAAAATCTTTTTGCCCTACCTTATAGGTAGAATTTCCGGCAGACAAAAGGGTGGCCAACATATCCAAAATTATGGATAGGGCAGAACCTTTCCAATATCCAATGGGCAGACCGCGCTCCTTTACCATAATTTTCTCGGGATCGTTGGACAGTTCGTCATTGGCATCCCACCCCCCAGGAAAGGGTAGTTTTTTGCCCCTTAGTTTATAGTCGTTGATCTTTCCGAAAGCGAACTGTGAAATGGCCATATCCAACACCACATTTCCACCTTTCCTGGGAATAGATACAATGAACGGATTGTTGCCTATTCGGCTGTCCTTACCTCCCCATGGCGGCATATTGGGTTGTGTATTGGTAAATAGGATGGAAATGCAACCAGCATCCGCAGCCAGTTTTCCGTAGGTGCCGCCGCGCATCCAGTGATTGGTATTGCGCAAAGCCACTAGTCCCATTCCATGTGTCTTGGCCAGTTCCACGGCCCGGTTGGTACACTTGGTAGCATTGATGATGCCCGGGCCATAGTTCCCATCCCAACGTTCTATATTGCCAAATGTCTCCACTTTTTTTGCTTCGGCCTCAATTTTAACGCTACCGTTTTCAACATATTCCAGAAATAGAGGCACACGGTTAATCCCATGCGAATTTACCCCGGCCAAGGTGCTCTCGGTATAGGTTTGGGCCAATAAGCGGGCCTTTTCCTGGGAGAACTTATATTTTAAGAACAGTTTGTAGAGCACATCCTGCATTTGTTGGGAGGTAATTTGCATGGTGTTGTTCATTAATTAAAGTAGATTAAAGGATTTTACGTTTTCGTTTTTCGGATTTAATTCGAATCTAATGTATCTTGAAATAATTCCTGAATAAATGTACGAATTCTTTTATGTGGGGTAATCGGCATACCCTTGAGTTGGTCAATGCTATTTTTAACTTCATTAAACATACTGCTTTTTGCAATTGAAAGTTCTTTTTACAAAATTCATGAAATGGAATGTTTTAAGTATGAATGTATTGATCGGGAACCTCATCCATTAATTTCAACAAATAAAACGAACCCTTAATCCGAACTATTACATTTTTTTTTATCTAATATTTACTTTTGATTAACATTTGATTAACATTTGATTAATATTTGATTTACATTTGAGTTTTGTTGAATGTTTTTTTAATCTATTATAGACTAAAATTGAAGAGGAAGTTGGAAGCAATTTTGAAATTCCTATGAGTTTAAATGCTCATTTAAGTTTTCTAAACTAGCTATGATGACCTTTAAATTTCCAATTAGATTTTAACCGACTTATACATAAAAACTTATGAAGAAGAAGTTATCCCCCCAATATGTCCTAAAATTATTGAGTATTATTATAGTGACATTAATCCTGCTAAGTACCCTTGGAAAAGGACTCCAACTTCTTGTGGATAATAAATTTGTTGATTTTTTTGTGCAGCTATTTTATTTGGATAATGAAATGTCCGTTCCTACTTTTTATTCTGCATCTGCCTTAATGCTTTCAGGTTTAATACTATCTTTAATTGCCTTGAAAAAGAAGGATCTTCAGGAGAAATATTTATCCTGGCTTGGTCTTGGACTTTTATTTATGTTCTTAAGTATTGACGAAATTTGCGTAATACATGAACATTTATCCGGAATGGTTCAAAAATCGTACAAAACTACCGGATTTTTATATTTTGGATGGGTAATTCCCTATGGTATTCTGATTTTGGTACTAGGTACTACATATTTTAAGTTTGTAATGGCACTTCAGCCTAAGGTGAGGTATTATATGATATTGTCAGGAGCCATATTTATAATGGGCAGTGTTGGTGTTGAAATGATAACGGCCAAGATTGCTTTTATAGGCGGCGAGGAAAATTGGGCATATATTTCCCTGATGACCATAGAAGAGGCAATGGAAATGTTTGGAATAGCATTGTTTATTTATACACTTTTCTTATATATTAATATTGAATTTGGGTCATTAAAGATCACTGTAAAGGGTAATAAGAGTTTGAAAAGTGCCAAAAAATCACATCTACAGAAGCAATTAAATTCCATCAATACCCTTTGAAATCAAGGATAGTTATTTTGTAATAGCAAAATTTCTCCCATTAATAGAGTCGGTTGAAATTTAAACGATAAGTTCAATTTTTTACATTAGGAGTTTCTTGGGTCACGATGAACACTTCTTGCACAAGTAAATTAAGGTACTCTCGGTATAGGTTTGAGCCAATAAGCGGGCCTTTTCCTGGAAGAACTTCTATTTTAAGAACAGTTTGTAGAGCACATCCTGCATTTGTTGGGAGGTAATTTGCAAGGTTGTTTAAGTGTTTAAATGTTGATAGTAAACAACATTCCTTCCGGCTGCTGTGATTTTATGTTAATTATGTATGGGCGATAATCTATTTTTCAATGAGCAAATTTTCCAAATACCTCAGTGCTGAGGCTATTAAATTTTTCCGATTCCTGGCCTTTTCTTTAAAGGAAAGGAGGGTCTTTCTATTTATATGCCTTCCCTTAATAAAAATGGATGAAGGGTTTTCCAATGTGGATAATTCCATCAATGGGTTATTATCTACCAGTAGCAAATTGGCAACCTTACCCGCTTCAATAGTTCCCAGTTGGTTCATAATGGAATGCGTTTGAGCAGCATTTACTGTTGCCGTTTTCAATACTTCGTAATTGGAAAGTCCAGCCTCTTTATAAAATGCAAGTTCTTTATGAATGGAAAATCCAGGAAGCGTAACTCCTATTCCCGCATCTGTTCCACATATAATTGGAACCCCAGCTTTGTGGAGTTGGGCAACGATTTCCAAATGAAAATCGTGTTGATTTTTTATTCTATCCACCACACTAGAATCTTCCATCTTGGCATTGAGCCAGCGGTTAAACTGATTTTTACTGTCTACTTTTTTGATGAGTGGATTCATATAGGATAAGGGTTCCGTCTCTAAAATGGAATCGTTTATCATCATCTGATAAATATTGTTGAACACCGTTAGTGTTGGGCAATAACTGCTATGCTTTGACTTGGAAATTGAATCGATTATAGGTTGTAGTTTAATGGTATCTAAATTGAACTGCAAAGGTTGTTGCACAATTTCTTCGGCGTGTTCAATTGATTTGATCTGTGGATGTAAGTGATATGAAAAAGGCACTTTTTGTGAAGGATGGGCAACGATATCCATTTCGGAAATGGCAGCCTGTTCTACCACAGCATCAAATAGTTCCCTGTCCAATCCATAATAGGTTTTAATAAAATCATAACCTCTATGCTGATATGAAACTACCTTTTCTGCAGCTTCCTTGGGCTGTGTTAGATTTAAATTATCATCACCTATAAACTCTGGGCCTGTGAGTTTTGGCCCTGTCGTAAAAAAATGGGGCGAAATAATTTTATCATTATTTACCTCTGACTTGATCCTTAAGTGCATTGGTATACCCCATACATTTCTAACCGCAGTGACACCATTGGCAAGGTACAGCCCAAGTTCGTAATTGTCCCAAACGTGTACGTGCATATCTATGAGTCCGGGTAGTAGATATTTGCCCTGGGCATCAAAAATCTCCACTTCTTTGTTGGGTAGGTTTTCGGAGATACTTTTAATGATACCATCTTGGATATACACCATTTTATTGGTCAAGACAGTATCTTGAAACATTGGGATTATGTTGACATTGGTTATAAGATAGGTTGAGTTATCGGAAGCAGGCACATTCTCGATTTTCAAATAGCCCGTTCCCAATGTATCCAGTCCTAATGCGATGATGGCAGCTATAATCACCATACCAACAATCCCAAAGAAAATTTTCAGAAGGCGTTTTATTAGTTTCATTTATTCAAAAAGCCCTAAAATGCGGGTGTAAAATTAATTTTGATGTTTAGGTAACTAATTTAGTAAATACATACCGAACCTGCCTGGCAGAAAGCACAAAATCCGACCACCACCCCCTTGAGCGTGGAAGGATATAAAAGGCGAGGAATGGGCTGGGATTAAAACTAAAGAATCATATTTTCCAAAAAAGCATGACTTACTATAAGTGCGCCTCTATATATTCCGCTTTGTTTTTTGTAGGCCACAGGGTTTATTCTGGTATGTTCCATTGTCGATATAAGGTTAGCATATGACTGGCTTATATTCTTCTAAATATTCGAGATGTTTTTATGAAGACCCTTGGGAAACATTATAGTCAGCAGAGCAAAAATCAATATAAAATTGAATTCAACTCCATTTCGACCAGCTCCAACAACAAACCACCCTTCCTTAAAATGAACTAAAACGATACCTGCAATTAGTACCAGAATGGTTACTATACATGCCCATTTTATAAATTTTTCAAATATTAGGCACAAGGCGGCAACAAGATGTGATAATTTGATAGACCAGGCAATAGGTACTCCTAGTGGAGCAAACCCTATTTGGTTTAAAAATAAATTCCCAAAATCGTTTATGCCATTGTTGAACATACCAGGAATACTATGTTCCAATAAAATAATTACAATGGCAAAGCGAAGCAAAAATGTACTGTTCAAAGTTTTCATGGTGTTAACTTTTACTTTATAAATGGTTTGCACTAGCGTATATGGGTTGCAAAGGACATTACAATTTAAAAATAAATCGAATAGAAAATATGTGCTGCCGCACTTTTAGGGTTGGGAGGACTTTTATAAGTCGGCTAGAATTAGCAACCCGCGAGTCCACCCTTGCCATTATGCCCGCCAGTTGCGATTTGGGCCGGGACCATGCCAAAAAGCTTGGCATGCGGGATAGACTCTTTCGGGCTAGTTAATTTTGTGCAGCGTTATCGGTAGTTTTTTGTTTCCTCAATTTCGTTTTTTATTCTTTTATTGACATCGACTTTGGCTCCTATAAAAGCAAATATTAATGTTTTAAATTCCCGGGCATATGGATTTGTAATCGAATCGGCCACATAGGCGAGATTAAAATACGGACTGGTTTCAATAAGTTCGTTATCTTTTTCTGCATGATCTTTAATCCTGATTAGATTGATATACTGTCGGTCAAAATTAAACCAGTTAACATAGTCCGCATTGAAGGAAACTGCTTTAATATGTTGCTTTGTGTAGTAATTAATTGCTCCCGCTTGCCCGTAATTGTCACACAGAACAAGGGTTTGGTCGGCCTTAGGCAATTTTATATAAACTGAATCAACTTTTCTTGCCAGCTCTTCCCATCCCAGCATATCCGCATAATCCTGTGGTAGTGAATGATCTTTCCCGTCTTCCCATCGTAGTAGGCCATATTTTTTGTATGTAATTGAATTCTGGACAATGTAATCAGGACTTTTATTTGGAAAAGCAATCTGATAAATTGGAATAAAGAATAATATTGGAATGGCTAATGCGATCGGTCTTAAATTCTGTTTCCAACCGTTTTTCAGAAAATCGGCAAGGAATACAGAACCGAAGGAAATATAAATGGGATAGAGTCCAATGGCATAATAATCTTTGGCTCTGAAATACATAAATACAATAAGTGTGAAAAAAAATGCCCAAAAAAAGGATTTATATTTTTGATAAGGTTCGTAAAATAACAGGGCATATATTGCACAAATTATTGGCAATATAGAGCCTATAAAGAAAAAAAGTTGGGATTTTAAAAATCCAATTCTATCCACATGCACTAGCTGGGTTTCTGCCAGTTCCTCAAGATGATGAACAACCGGAAAATCATTATTGTATTGCCACAAAAGATTTGGAAAAATAACTACCATTCCCAATAATATTGGGAGGTATAGTTCTTTTTTTAAAAATATTTTACGTTGGTCGGTAAACAGAATTGCTGGTATGAAACCAATAATTAAAAAAACGATATTGTATTTGTTCAGAAATCCGAAAGCGAAAATGAGTGCCGCCGCAAACAGCCATTTGGTATTTTCGGAATTAAAATATTTAATAATGACAAAATAAAAGAATGACCAACATAAAATATCGAATGAACTAGGTTGATATAAGGTGTTTAATCTTAAAAGTGCGGAAAATAAAACTCCGGTTGCACCTAATAACAAGGCAAAAAGATTTCCTTTTAATTCTTCTATTGTTTTCCAAACAATAAATATTGTCAAAGCACCAAACAAGGCAGGAAAAAACTTGACCCAAAAAACGGAATTACCCAAAAAGTAAATTAGACTTGAAATCCAAGAAGTAACAGGCGGAACAGATAAATAACCCCAAGCTAAATGATGTGCTTGGTCTAGGTAAAGATATTCGTCCCTATGCAATTCATATTCAGGACTAATTAAAAAATATTGAAGTATAAATTTTATAAATATAAATCCGATTAAAATCCAGGACTTCTTTCTCATTGCTGTTGAAAAGCTTTATTAAAATAACCTGCAGCGTTAAGGCTATGATTTCGGTCTGGGAAATCCGGCTTGCCACACTTTTGGCCGTGGTGGGATTTGTCAGTTCAAAATCGGGCCATATTAAAAGTAATGAATTTTCTCCTTTGAATAGGGGAGGAAAGGATTATATTCCGTGCTAGCTAATGGTTTTCTTTTTCTTGTTAAGTATTCTGTGTATTATATTGATGGGGAAAATAATTTGACCTAAGATTGTTATGAATACTATTAAGGTTATGATTAAGGTAAGGCTATTGTTAAACTCAAATTCCATAAAATTTTCTCTATAAAATGGAGATAAAACAAGCACCATAAAAGTTTCTTCTGAAGTAAAAACTAAATGAATCTAAATAAGCGATGAGGACATACAAAGTTTGGCCGTAACAGGTTTCACGTTTTAACTTCAATTCTTCTCAAATGTTAGATAATCTGTACCTCCATTTCCACCACTTATATCTATGAGCTCTATTTTTGTGGCCGATTGCGAGATGATATCCCAATCGTCATTGAGGTCTTCAAAGTCATTTGTTTGGTTAAAATTGATGTTAAAGTCCAAATCATCCTTACTATCGTCATTGCTATTACTATCCGTTATACTCCAAGTCCCGTCATAGCTAATAGTTCCATTGTTGGCATATAAAACCCCTGAACTTTGAAAGGTAAAGTTGTATCCTGTGAAATGATTTATTTCATCATTTCCGGAGTCAATAAATTTCGTTATTCGCCAAGTTCCATTTTGAACATTATTTTGTACCGTGGTCTTAGTGTTGTTGCCAGAATTGTCGTCATCATTACTGCAGGAAATTACAAACAGTATCGTAATCATGCCTAATGTAATAAAATTAAGTTTTTTTGTTTTCATAGATTTATTTTTTGGAGGACATAAGCTTTTTAAACTGTTTAAAGCAAAAACTTCCGAAAGCATTATTAAAACAGCGCCACATGCCTCCATATTGTTTCTCTAAAATAAGACATTCAATAATTATATTGGCTATATCTATTTTTTTTGTAAAAATTTAATCTTTAAAACCCAACGGTGTTTTACCCCTTATTTGGCTTAAAAATTACGGAGTATCATAGGTGTTTTTACGAAGCCTGGATTTTGTCGGACTATTTCAATGTGTTTCCTCCATTGCGGCATTGGCACTACTGTAAAAAGGAATGTTGAGCAACCATTTCTTATTTTTGGCCGAAACGTCAAGCATGATCCCCTCCTTGTTTTCTGACTTTATTTTTGCTTTGATTTTGGGCCTTTCCTTTTCGGAAGGCATTAACAACCAAACCATAGTGGAATTTCCCCTTATTTCACAGCTATAGGAGCTTGTGGTATTGGGTTCGTACAAATTGTATTCTGGACTATACCACCCCTGTATTTCTGGGGTTTCCTGCCCTTTGATGAGTCGGATATCGAACTTTTGTTTGCTGATTGGAACAAGCGTCAGATTTCCCCTTTCGTTAACGGTTTTCACCATGGATCTGTCCTTTACCACGGTATTTTCCGGGTGCCAATGCCAGAGGGCTTCAATTTTCCGTGGCCTGTCCGTTTCTATGTTGTCCACAACCACCCAAAATTCCCCACGAACATAAAAAACCGACCTGGTATGTTTCACAGTTCCTTCTAAATCCATAAACTGATCAAAGGAACTGTAGGCATAATCAAAACCCGTCGCTATTTTAAAATGGTCTTCGCCCAATGGTTTGTCCGTAAGTTTGGGTCCATTTTGCTGTCCCTTTCCGTCGATCAGTAAAAGGTTATGTCCCTCACTGCTTTTGGCATAGGGACGGAATTTCTCCGCTACCTCCCCCGTATAAGCAAATCTACCCGAGTCCACAAGAAAATCTTTGCCATAGGCGGAAACGGATAGGTGCAACTTGTCATTATGTTGATGTCCACTGCCCCAGGGTCCCATGTCAAAGAAAGACCAATGGGCATCCCTATCGAAGTCACTTCGGGAAACAAAATGCCCTGCCCAAGGATAAAAATAGGAGGGACCTTCTTCGGGCTTGCGACCTGTTTGTCCATTGGTGACAATGTATTCCCAATCAGCATGGCCAAATTTTTTAGCTCCCTTCATTATAAGGTTTACATCACTCCCCCTGTCCCCGTCATTGTTCATAACTCTAAAACCACTAGGTCTCACCAGATGGGCAATGTAACCGTACATGGCCTCAATAGTATGGTTGTAAAAATCGGGCAATTTCCTGTTGGCCCTATCGCAGATATCCTTGAAAAGTTCAAAATTGTGCAAGGAAACGTTATGGTAATGTGAACTCAGTTCGCTTTGTACCCCATCTGCATACACCTGATCCTTCATACTTTGGGTCATCGTTTCTATGGCATAGTTCAACCATTCTTCGGAATTCTTGTATTCAGGAAAATAGGCAGCCACGGTGGCCAAAGCAGAAATTTCCATGGTGAGCCAATTATTGTTGCTATGAAAATTGCGGTTATAATGGGCATGGTCGGGCAGGCTGCTAAGGAGTAACAACTGGGTGGCGGGAGATATATATTCGCTCTCTAATAAGCCATAAAATATTTTTGGCCATACCTTGGCCCTGAACGAAACTTCCAAGCCCCGCCATACGGAAGTGCTGCTTTTTACCGTAGGATAGGGCATCCCCAGGATTATAAAATCCTTTAAAAAAAGGTCTATGTATTGGGCATATTTTGGGTTGCCGGTTTCCAAATAAGTGTTGAACACGCTATTTAACTGACTATGCCTGTTGGAGAGCCAAGCCCACTCTTTGTCGTTATTGGGGCCTTTATAATACCAGTCGCGATGGCCATTGGTGAGGTAGGGGACTTGTCCCCTAACATTCTGTACTACAAAAACATTGTTTAGAATGGTATCTGTCTCCGCTTTGGTTTGGTCCGTTTTTGCAGGTAGGGTTTTACGTAAGTCCGATGCTGTATTGCCGTTTTTGTAATAATTCAAAAGTTCATTACAAGCATTTACCACATTACCGCTTTTATATGCCCATTTCACTTTCTCCAAGCCAGGATAGTTGAGATTAAATTGATCCAGCATGTTTGCAATGGTCTCGGGGTAATAGGTGCATACCTCTTCAACCGTATTTACCTCTTTCCAATTCTGCTGTGCAGAAGCATTTATATGGAGGCATAATACAAAGGAAAATAGGGTGAAGATTTTGATGATTTTGAACATGGTCTTATGGCTGACTAAATTTGTTTATGGCAATTTCCTTTGCAGAATCTGCTTGGGTAGCCCAAAAATGTAGTTTTCCTTCTTGATCCACCTGTAGCCCTACGGCCGAATTAAAATCGACCCCCTTCTTACAGTTAAAGGTTTTGGAACGGATTTTCTCCATGATGGGCTCAAAGGACCCTAGTTTACTAACAAGCATCAAATCGGCAGTCCCAATCATATCTTTTTTATAAAATCCAATGGCATAGATGGCGGATGCATCCTTAATAAGATTGATGGATTGATAACTGCCCCAATCTTGGGGAGCCTCAAAACTATAAAGTAATTCCTGTTTCCCTTTTTCAGGTGCTATGTGGTAGAAATCCCAATTGCGGGAGTCCCAATTGGCCACTACCGCTAAATATCCTTCTTCCATGGCCAGTAAGCCCGTTGCTCCAGCTGTATGTCGCTTGGCCTCACCTTCCCGGTTTATGGTGATGCTAGGTTGGGCCTGGACCAAAGCATTGTTTTGGAAATTGTATAGGCAGACTTTAGAAGTGGTTTTTATAATATTGTCTTCTATCCCCACAATTAAATAAGGTTCGCTAACCTGAATTCCCCCGGCATGTCGGTACGGATCTTTCATTAAGGGAATTAGGGTTTCTGATTTTAGCGTTGTCAGGTCTATCAGTAAAACGTAGGCCTGGGATCTGGAACTCCCCGAAATAAAAATTTTTTCGGTCCCGTTTTTATTGATGTGTTGCACCCCCTGAAAATGACCCTGGCGGTGAGGGACTTTAATTTTATTGTTGATTAAAATCACTTCCGGTTCCGAACTTAGGGCGTCAAAAGCTTGCGGTACATTTTCAACATGCTGACCCAAGCCTAGCACAGGCTGTATCAATAGGTAGGCCATTAAAATAAACCTAAAAAATAGAACTAGTGTGTTCAAAGCAATATCAATTTAATTATTATCAACTTTTTAGCTGGTTACAGATTACTATTGCCATAAGCAAAAGTAAAACCAAGATATGCAAATTTAATTTCAACAGATGTGGCCTTTAGCCTACTGCTTTGAATTGTAAATATGGGCATTTTTTATAGTTTAAACGATTAAATTTCTATCTTGGAACTGATTTTTTCATTTTTTTTATCCAAAATCCGATTATGTTCAAAAGATTTAAATATCAGGCCCTTAACCTTGGAGTATTTCTAATGTTTTTATTAGTTCCCTACCTGGGTTCGTCCCAAACCAATTATTCCGTCTTGGATTTTTGGAAGTATTATTCTGATGCCGAAAATTTGCTTTACAAACAGCAAGCTGAACTTTCTTTTGAAAGTATCGAAAAAAGAAAGGAATCCATTTCAATGTTGCGTACCCAAGAAGATTGGACTGAAAGGCAGCAATTGGTAAAAAATAAATTGATGGAGTCCGTAGGGCCATTTCCTCCAAAGACTAACCTAAATCCGGTTATCACCAAAAGAATTAAAAAAGAGGGGTATAGCGTTGAAAAGATGTATTTTGAATCCATGCCAGGAGTAAAGGTTACGGCTGCATTTTTTATTCCCCAAGGAAAAAAAAGGGAGTTGCCCACTATTATTTATTGCAGTGGCCATAGCGATTTAGGATTCAGAAGTGATATCTATCAACACGTTATTCTCAATCTGGTAAAAAAAGGGTTTGCCGTTTTTGCATTTGACCCCTATGGGCAAGGGGAAAGATTACAATATTTTGAAGAAAAGGAAGGGAAATCGCGTTTTAGTCCTACCTGCGAACATTCCTATCCGGGGGCACAGCTTTTTATAAATGGAGCCTCCACTGCCAAATATATGATATGGGACGGGATAAGGGCAGTTGATTATTTGCTTACCCGTAAAGAAGTAGATCCAGACCGGATTGGCATCACTGGCAGGTCCGGAGGGGGTACCCAGTCTTCCCACATTGCTGCCTTTGATGAGCGAATCAAAGCAGCTGCTCCGGAATGTTATATAACCACAATGGAATATCAATTAAAATCTGGAGGGCCTCAGGATGCGGAGCAGAACTTTCCAAAAGGTATTCAACTGGGTTTGGACCATGCCGATCTTTTTGAGGTAAGGGCACCCAAACCAACTTTGTTGATCACCACAACAAGAGATATTTTTAGTATTCAGGGGGCTCGGGACACTTATGAGGAAGCTAAATTGGCCTACAAAGCCTTTGACATGTCGGAAAATCTCATGATGGTGGAGGACAATGCAGGACATCAATCTACACAAAGAAACAGGGAAGCCATGTATGCTTTTTTTCAAAAACATTTGGGAAATCCGGGCAATTCCAAGGATGAGGAAGTTTCTATTTTTCCGGAGGAAGAATTGTATGTTACGGCAACGGGGCAGCTTTCAACATCTGTAGGCAGCAAATTTTTGTTCGATGTGAATAGCGACGTGGCCAACAAGAATATGGAGGTACTGAATGGGGATAGAAAGAATATGGACCAGCATTTAATAGACCTAAAACAAAAGGTAAAGCAAATTTCGGGCTATACCCAAGGTGCCAAGAAAGGCAAATTGATTTTTTCCGGACAGACGGAATTTGAATCGTATTACCTTAATAAGTATTTGATAGAACAGCCCGGGGACAATATTCTTCCTTTTGTGGCCTTTGTGCCCAAACAAACCACCAAGCTATCCGCCCTCTATCTGGATAATATAGCGGACAAGGAATCGGACGATGCCTATGCCGTACCAATCCACCTGGTTAAAAAGGGGGTAATGGTAATTGTGCCCGACTTGCCAGGTTTTGGGGAATTGGGGCCAGGGTATTTAATAGGAGATGCCTATTTTGAAAATACCTCTTATAATCAATGGTTTGCCGGTATTTTGAACGGAAAAAGTACGGTAGCCCTACATGCGGAGGCCATAACAACCCTGATTCAGTTTTGCAAGGAAGAAATGGAATTGAATAACAAGGAACTTATGGGTATATCCAAAGGGGGCTTTAATTCTAGTTTGTTGCATGCAGCGGCCTTAGGGGTAGATTTTAAAGGCATGCTGTTTTTGGATCCTATGCTCTCATTTGAATCTGTTGTTTCGGAAAAAAGCTATAAGCCGGAACATATTCCGTTCACTGTTGCCGGTGCCTTGCCCAATTACGATCTTCCGGATCTGTCGGCAGCCTTTGTCCCACGAAAGTTAATGTTGGTTCAGGAGACGGATGAAGAAGCTATGGATTCTGGGTACTTACAGTCGTATGATTTTGTGAAGGAACATTATAGATCTATGAACAAGGCCAACAGCTTTTCTATTGAAAAAATTAATTCTGGGGCAGGAGCAATGGATTCCTTGGATAAATTCATATCCGATTTAAGGGTTTACCCATAAAATAATCGATAGTATCATGAGAATATATCTATTTCCAATAGCAGTAATTTTAAGCTTAGTAGCCTGCAAAGATGCTCATCCTGTTACAAGTATGACTGAAGGGGATAGCCTTCTATTGGCCAAAGCACATGAAAATGCTATTTTGGCCAGTGAGGGTTTTATTAGGAGTAAAGACTTTGTTCGTGGTTGGCTGCAGGAGGCTGATCCCGAATCGGGCCTAATTCCAAGAAATCTTGATACTGATAGGGATATTTGGAATGCAAAAGATGCTGCTGCCGATAATTATCCATTTATGGTACTGACTTCTTTTTTCACTGACCAGGACTTATTTGATGGGACCATGTTGGATATGTTACATTCCGAAAAAAAACTCACTTCTAGAGTGAACACCCTTCCCGATACCTATTCATTTTCTAAAAAGGATTTTCAAAATGAAAAATTGGATATGCCCGAAATTATTTTTGGGACTTCGGAGTATATCAAGGATGGCTTGCTGCCCCTTACGGAATGGTTAGGGAAAAGTCCATGGTCGGATAGAATGATGGAGATGCTGTACGATTTGAAAAAGGAAGTAAATGTTGCCGATGGGATATCTAGGGATGGTTCCAATGCAACACGGGAAGAGGTGAATGGCGAATTGCTACAAATTCTTTCCCGAATTTACTGGATGACCGGCGATGAAACGTTCTTGGATTGGGCCATAATTATTGGGGATTATTATCTATTGGGTGACCACCACCCCACAAAGAACCTGGAATATCTTAGGCTGCGAGATCATGGGTGTGAGTTAATATCAGGCTTATGTGAATTGTATGTTTCCATTAGCTTTGTCAGGCCGAATAAAAGGGAAGTCTACAGAAAACCATTACATGAAATGATGGACAGGATTTTGGAAGTTGGTAGAAATGGGGACGGATTATTTTATGATGCGATAAATCCTCAAACTGGAGAAATTGTACAGGCCCGCCCGGCGGATAATTGGGGTTATACCCTTAATGGATTTTATGCTATTTATATGTTGGATAAGGATCCAAAGTATAAGGAAGCCATATTGAAGATATATTCCAACCTCAACAAATACACCAATTATGATTGGGAAAAGGGCAGTGCCGATGGGTATGCGGATGCCATAGAAGGAGCCCTAAATTTATACAACCGAATTCCGGATCCTTCCATTGCCAAATGGATGGACAGTGAAATAAAAGTAATGTGGGCCATGCAGCAGGAAAGCGGCATAATAGAGGGCTGGCATGGTGATGGTAATTTTGCCAGGACCAGCATTATGTATAATTTATGGAAAAGTAAGGGTTTGTATGTAAAGCCTTGGAGAGATGACCTGTTGCTAGGAGCGGAGCAAAAGGGGGATTCTTTATTGATCTCTATAAAATCAGGAAAGCCTTGGAAGGGAAAGCTTTATTTTGATAAGCCCAGACATAGGACAAATATGAAATTGCCTATGGATTGGTCCAGAATCAATCAATTTCCTGAGTGGTTTACGGCAGATAAGGATCGGGAATATACATTACAGGATTATGACCAGTTCGAACCTACTAAATATCATGGCAACCAGCTGATAGATGGCATTGATATTGTAATAGAGGATAACAAAAGGATGGTAGTATATTAGTTGCATACATAGAGCTATATATAAATCTAAATTCCAGTTTATGATCCAACACACAGTAGTACTCAAGTTAAAATACCCCAAAGGCTCTCCTGAAGAAAAAGAGTTTCTTTCCGCAGCGGCCAAATTGGCCTTGATACCTGGAGTCCA
This sequence comes from Arenibacter sp., assembly GCA_040216555.1. GTDB lineage: Bacteria > Bacteroidota > Bacteroidia > Flavobacteriales > Flavobacteriaceae > Arenibacter. Next base: position 31,753 of record JAVJOW010000029.1, on the reverse strand, counting down.
CAATTTTCAATCCTTGAGACAAATAGGGAAGAAGAACGATTATGATTATGGTTTGTCAATGGAATTCCACAACATGGCGGCCTATCAGGTCTATAATTTACATCCTGACCATACCAAGTTTGTAAAAACCTATTGGGCCAAGTACGTTGAAAAATTTCTGGAAATAGACTACGAACCAATGGTCTGATGTTACCATTTATTGAATACCACAGCACCATTGGATGGAATATTTCAATAACCAAAATGGTTTCACACAGCTAAATGAATTTATAGCTTTACTTGGGGCTGATTCTGAAGTCGAGGGTCTTTGGATTTAATAGTTACCGGCCTATTTTCCATTACCTCCGTAATTCTATCTATGGTCTCCACTTCAAGCCTATGCATGGCTTCATGGGTATAAAAAGTCAAGTGGGGGAGAAGGATAACATTGTCCATGTCATAAAGCTTTTTCATAGGATGGTCCGTTTTGTTTAATGGCTCCTTACTGTAGACGTCAAGTCCGGCACCGGCAATTTGCTTTTTCTCCAAGGCATCCATAAGCGCCAATTCATCTATTAGTGCTCCTCTGGCAGAATTAATAATTATTGCGTTTTTTTTCATCACCGCAAATTCCTTGGCGCCTATGAGATGTTTGGTTTCTTTGTTCAAAACACTATGAAGGGAAATAAAATCGCATTCCTTGAGCATTTTTTTAAGGTCATCGTATTTCTGAATTCCCCTTTTTGCCAATTCTTCTTTGGTCTTGCTGGGGTCATAACCAATAACTTTTGCCCTAAACCCCAAGCCTGCCATCCTTGCCATGCTGCTTCCAATTTTACCACAACCAATGATACCTAGTGTTTTTTCGGCAATATCGAGGCCCAACCACTCGCTACTTGGCCATACCCAAGCTTTGCTGTTCATTTGCTTTTGTAGCATTGGTAGCTTTTTGGCCAGCGCAATAAGCATTGCAAATGCCCCTTCAGCGACCGTTTCCTCTGCGTATTCAGGAATATTGACCACTACTATGCCTTGTGCGTTGGCGGCCGGAATATCTATGGCATCAATTCCTACCCCATATTTTACTATTGCTTTGAGCCTTTTTGCGGAATCTAAGATTTTTTTGGTAATTGGGGTGTAGCACATTAATAGGATGTCACAATCCTCCAATTCGTTCATTAGGATTTCTTCTGACACCCCATCAGGGAGCAATACCAGATCATGTCCCTTTTCTCTAAGTGTTTGGTCTACAAATGGAGTTTCGAGCTCCATATCGGTTCTTACTATCTTCATAATGTTCAATAAATGGTAATGGTCGGTTGCTGTAAAATGGCAGTTTAAATATTGAATTTCGGTATTAAAACAAATTTAGAAAAGCAGTAGGATTTAAATGTAATATTCCGAAGAATGTTTTATTTCCTTCAATACAAAGGTACTGTTGAGTACTCCAATATTTTCAATTTTGGAGAGTTTGGACTTTACAAAATCATGGTATTCCTCCAGACTTTTGGTATGGATTTTTAGTATAAAATCTACCTGTCCGGCTAAATGGTAACACTCCTGCACTTCGTCCAAACTCTGAACCTGTGCCTCAAACTTTTCAATAAAGGCTTCGTTATGATACCGCATGGATACTTGGCATATAACGGTTATGGAGCGGTCTATTTGCTTTTTGTCCAAAATGGCCACGTATTTTTTTATAACCCCTTGTTTTTCCAGTCTACGGACTCTCTCGTAAACAGGGGAGGGGGTAAGATTGAGGATTGCAGCGATTTCCTTGGCCGTTTTTTTGGAATCTTTTTGCAAAATCCTTAGAATGGTTATATCGGTTTGATCTAATTGCTCCATAGTGGTCAGAATAATTACTTCAAAATTTATATTTTTATATTGATAAAAGTAAATAAAACTTTTTAATTGTTATAATTCAGGGATAATTACTTAATTATTTGAGTTATTTAATTTTAGTTAACGTATTTAGTAAATTTGATAGTAATTAACACTTTCGTCAATTAGGTTAAAACGTTACGTTATGAAAGCAAAAGTTCTAGTAATCGGTGCCAATGGGCAATTGGGAACTGTACTTGTAAAAGAGTTACAGCGCCGTCATGGTTTGGACAATGTGATAGCTTCGGATTTAAAGAAATCCGATGGTTTCATGGGAACATTTGAAGTCTTGGATGCCACCAATAGAATGCAACTTAGCGAGGTGGTTTCCAAATACGGGATTACTCAAATTTATCATTTGGCAGCAATTTTGTCGGCCATGGGAGAAGCAAATCCGTTGGCGACTTGGGATCTAAATATGAGGATGCTGTTCAATGTATTGGAAGTAGCCAGAATCCATGAGTTGGACAAGGTCTTTTTTCCAAGTTCCATTGCCGTTTTTGGAGAAGACGCGCCTTGGGTGAATACGCCCAACAACGCATTTCTCAACCCTGCAACAGTGTACGGAATGAGCAAGGCGGCAGGAGAACAATGGGCACAGTATTATTTTTTAAGATATGGACTGGATGTTAGGTCTCTTCGTTATCCAGGAGTTATAGGTTATCAATCATTGCCTGGTGGGGGTACTACGGATTACGCAGTTGAAATTTTTCACAAGGCGGTCTTGGAAGAGGAATTTAGCTGTTTCCTAAATGAAGATACTACCTTGCCCATGATCTTTATGGATGATGCTATCAGGGCTACTTTGGAATTAATGGAGGCACCTAAAAAGAACATTAAGATTAGAACGTCTTATAATCTTGCCGGAAGTAGTTTTTCTCCAGAGGATATTGTAACGGAAATCCGTAATTACTATCCAGAGTTCAAGGTGAAATACGAGCCTGATTTCAGGCAGGACATTGCTGCCAGATGGCCAAAATCCATAAATGATGTTGAGGCAACCTTGGATTGGGGATGGAAACCGGAATACGATTTGCAAACGATGGTCAGCACCATGATTGAAAAATTAAAAGAGCAATACGTAGCACATGAATAGATCCGTTAGGGCTATTTAAACAAAACAGACTGCCTTGACCTAGGTTGGGCAATAAAAAAGAAAAAACAGACATGTATTCAACAGTAAAAAACGAATTACAGAAAGAGCTTGAGGCTATTAAGGCCGAAGGACTTTATAAAGAGGAAAGAATAATTACAACGCCCCAGGGGGCAGAGATTCAAACCACCAATACCAAGGGGGTCCTTAATTTTTGCGCCAACAATTATTTGGGGCTTTCTGCCCATCCAGAGGTTATAATGGCCGGAAAGGAAGCTATTGATACCCATGGGTATGGCTTGTCTTCGGTTCGTTTTATTTGCGGTACCCAGGATATCCACAAAGAATTGGAACGCAAGACCGCTGAGTTTTTGGGAATGGAGGACTGTATCTTGTACGCCGCCGCATTCGATGCCAACGGCGGATTGTTCGAACCCATTCTTGGTCCTGAAGACGCCATTATTTCCGATGCACTGAACCATGCTTCCATCATAGATGGGATTAGGCTGTGCAAGGCGAAACGATTTAGGTATGAGCATAATTCCATGCAGGATTTGGAGGAGCAATTGAAAGCAGCAAAAGGTTCCCGAAGAATATTGATTGTGACCGATGGTTCCTTTTCTATGGATGGAACCATTGCCCAATTGGATAAAATCTGCGATTTGGCGGATAAATATGAGGCTATGGTCATGATAGACGAATGTCACTCCACTGGTTTTTTGGGAGCCACCGGCCGTGGGTCCCATGAATATAGAAACGTAATGGGTAGGATCGATATCATCACCGGGACTTATGGCAAGGCACTTGGGGGAGCCTCCGGTGGATTTACGGCAGCTAGAAAGGAAATTGTAGCTATGCTAAGACAACGTTCCAGGCCGTATTTGTTTTCGAACACCTTGGCACCATCAATTGTTGGGGCTTCCATAAAAGTATTGGACCTCCTTTCTTCTTCTACAGCACTTAGGGATAAGTTGGAGGCAAATACTAGATATTTCCGCTCCGCCATGACCGAAGCTGGTTTCGATATTGTTCCTGGAGACCATCCTATTGTTCCGGTAATGCTCTATGAAGCTCCTTTGGCCCAAGAGTTTGCGGCCAAATTATTGGAAGAGGGAATATATGTTATCGGTTTTTTCTATCCGGTTGTTCCAAAAGGGAAAGCCAGAATTAGGGTACAATTGTCCGCCGCCCATGAACAGCACCATTTGGAAAAGGCAGTGGAGGCTTTTACCAAAGTAGGGAAGGCGCTCAAGGTGATTTAGGCGGTTTAAGGTAATAGGTTTCCCAAGGAAGCTGTGCAGAAGGTTGGGATGGGTTAAAGCTGGCATTCAAGGATGGCCTTGGCTTCTTACGGATTAATCCCTCTTATAATTATTTTCATGGCCTTCTCCAATACAATATTATTTTCTTCAATGTTAAGACTACAAACGGGATTGCATACAATAAGTGCATTTATGCCTATCTGGATTGATGACGTCGTACCTGAAGTTTTCTAGGTTTCCTTTAATTTGATTTTGATAAGGCTTAAGTATATTTTTGAATGAATTAACCCTTCTGGCACCCTCAAACTTTTATTTCAGAAAATAGACGAAGATTTGCCTATTGAATATTAAAAGAAGAATGTTTAACTTTCAAAAAAATATAAAGAACCAACCATGCAAAAAAGAACTGCACTAAAAGTATTTTCAATTGTATCCTATTTAGGATTTTCCTGCACCTTAATGGCGCAAAATACCCAACAAGATCATACGCACCATGCGCATGAAAATAATGACATGGCACACCATCACTCTCATAGCCCTATGGCTTCGGATGAAAATCCCATGCAGGCAAAACTGTTAACAGGTCAAGGAGAATTTATTTTTTCTTGGGACCAGGAATTAACAGCAGCCTTTCCAAAAGAGGCACATGAATTTGAACCTGCAATGCACGGTGGATTTAATGAAGATCCTGAAACCGGCATCGTTTACACCGGGATACCCGGCTATGGACTATGTGCTATAAGCCCTGATCTAACTAAATGGTCTACCATCGGTAACGATCAACGTTTAAAGGATAATATCCATGGTATTGTGTTCTTTGTTCATAAAGGTAAAAAATACCTAGCAGTGGCACAAGAGGGGAAAAGAGTATTAGTTATTACATTGGATGGAACAATAGTCAGTGAAATTTTGAAGCCTACTGGAAATGAATTTAAGTTTGCTGAAGCCAATGAGTTCTTCGGATCAAAGGAGAGTAATTTTGGGGTTACGGATGTTACCTACCTTAATGGTACTCTATATGTGGCCCATGGTTACTCAGCAGGGGATTTTGTGATGACGATAAAGGAAAAGAATGGTGTTTGGAGCTGGGGTAAACTAGCTTGGGGAGGAAAGGGAGATAATCCCGGCCAGTTTCAAACGGCACACGGAATATATGCCTTTAAAAATCACATACTCGTGGCCAATAGAGCAGCAGGCCAGGTTGTGAAATTTACCAAGAAAGGAAAGTTTGTGGATACATTTAATGATATCCCGGAAGGAAGTCTCATCTGCAATGTATCTTACAAATCCGATCATTACTTTCTTAATGCTTTACAGGCAATCGGCGAACAGAAATCTGCTCCAATCTATGTTCATACAGGCGAAAAGTTGGTTTCTACAGTTATACCAGGCGATTTGGATATACCGGTATTGACCAATATTCATCAGGTTTGGCCGCATTTTATAGAGTCTGCCAACGGATCAAAACATTTGTATTTGTTGGTCCACGGTTGGAACAAAGGAAAATTTGCCGTCCTGAAAATGGAAAAATAAAAATTAAGGCCTCCTAATTGGGAGGCCTTTTTTGTTGTTATAAAAGGATGATTATTTTATCGGAGTAAGTACAATGTTCCGGTAGGCCACATTGCCGTGATCTCCTTGCAGGTAGATGGGTCCTGGACTCAATACATCTGCAGACATAGCTCCCCCAGTAGGCCCCCAAACAGGTTGGTTATCTATTATTTTTTTACCGTTAAGGATTACCGTTACATGACGGTCTACCAATGTAATATCCAAGGTCTGCCATTCCCCGGCAGGTTTTTCGGCAGCCTCACTTGGTGTAATACGGCTGTATAGGGCACCCATATTATGGGGATCCAATTCCTTGCCATAGGAATCCACTATCTGAATTTCATAGAGTCCCCGTAAGTAGACCCCACTATTGTTACCTTCTGGTACATTGACCTCCAGTTTCAGGTTGAAGTCATTGAACTCTTGTAAGGTTCGAATATTTCCATAGGAAATATGTTCTCCATCTTTCGGTTGAACGGGATCGTTCATCAGAGTGCCGTCTACTACTTTAAACCCATTGGCCTTGTCCGAATTAATTAATTTCCAGCCATTTAAATCTTTACCATTGAACAATTTGATCGGTTTGTCGAATTTGAGTTTGGATAGATCGGGTGTGTCCGGCATTGGCGGCATACGTTTTCCGGTAAATTTTTTGATGGATACCCCATTTCCTTCCCTATTGGGTCCAGTCATGGTACCTACCAAGGCATCTCCCACTTTTGAGAACTCCCAGGTATAGGTTATGGTATGGCTGCGATCGGGACTTCTTTTAACCTGATTGGTACGGGTAACAACCAAGGTATTTTCGTCTACTAGATAAACGTTGTCCACGGGAACTACACTACCACCGATCCACAATAGTTCGGCATCCAAAAATCCCTGTTCTTCATGTACTTTGAGCCAGCCTGCACCCCCGCCTTCAATTTCAAGGCCCCACATCCCCATAAAAGGGTTGGCCACAATCGGTTGTGCCTTATTATTAGCAAAGTTGTTAAAGGCTAGAAATATCAATATCATTGTAACAATTGTCCGTTTCATTTTACTGTGTTTTATTATAGATTAATTTATATGCAACATACAATGTTGTTAATAAGCTTGTGTATGAGTAATACTGAATTTATATGCCATACATTTCGCTAAGTAAATTACGAAATAAAAAAGAATAGCATCCATGAAAAAGCAATAAGTCGAGCATCTTTAAATTATAGCTAAAATCCTAAATACATGAACACCCAAATTTCTGCCAGACCTAAGTTATTCATTGGAATCGATATTCTAAAATAAGGGTTCTTACAATGCTTCTCAGGCCTGCCTTTGTCGGCAGGCTTGGCCCGAGATAGTTTACTTAATTAGTTTTAAACCATTTCCTTGTTACAATACGTAGCTTTTTCAAAATCCCGAATATTTATTGCAATAATCGGTACTTCAGGAAACATTGCTTTTAGTACTGATATAATTTGTTTTGACAGATTAGCTTTTTGTTCTGCATTTCGTCCTTCCATTATATTTGCGAAAACATGGATGAAATTTTTTTTTGTGTTTCCTGTATTGTAATATTGAAAAGGATTAATTCTTACTTTTATTTCTTCAGGTAGAAATAATCTGGTTAAATCTGCAGCATCATAAACTTTTTGCATGATATCTTCTAGTGACTTCAGTTCTATAATTTGTTTGGAACAGTCTATTATAAAATGTGGCATAATTGTATTTATAAGTGAAACTCAATTTTGAGAAGTCAGTAAGACGCACTTAAAATTGCAAGTTGAACTAATCCCGCCTTTTTCGGCGGGATCTAGGTTCAAGACCTCTCGACTCCGCTCGAGGAGACAAAAACATTGGCTTTAATTAATGATCTATTATTTAAGTTTTATCAATTTTTAATTGTTAATGAGTTGTGTAGGGTAATGTTCTCTGGTCGAGCCTGCCTATCGGTAGACAGGCGCATCCCGATGGTTATCGGGAGAAACCTCATTTCAATGTTCTAAGCGTCCAATACTTCTCGACTCGGCGCGAGGAGACAAAAACACTAGCTTTAATTAATGATCTATTATTTAAGTTTAATCAATTTTTAATTGTTAATGAGTTGTGTAGGGTAATGTTCTCTGGTCGAGCCTGCCTATCGGTAGACAGGCGCATCCCGATGGTTATCAGGAGAGACTTCATTTTAGTGTTCTAAGTGTCCAGCCCCTCAACACCCATAAACCAACAGTAGCGAATAATAGAAAATAAGTACTAACTTTAAATGTCCCGCTATTTATCCCAGAACATGAAAAAATTAAAAAATATCGTTGCCCAAATCCAGGATTCCAGAAGGGACTTTTTATCCAAGACCGTGCTGGCTACTGTGGGCTTGCCACTCTTGCCCGGCACCATGAGCGCGGCATTCCAAAACAAGGCACTAACCTCAAAACCTATCCCTATGAATCAAGAACTCCCGAAAAGCCTTATAGGCCAATACGGCCCTTGGGTGGCTTCACAAATTCAGGATCCTCCCAAGTTGTCGTTCCGGAACGACCTTTGGTCCAAAATTGAAGATTGGAAACCTAGCGCCCATGCCAAGGCCCAGGAACAGATAGGAGAGCCCTTAATAAAAGAAAACATTGTAGTTACCCTTAAAAGGAAATACAATTACGATGGACTCGATATAGAGGAACTTACATGGCAATTGCCCTACGGCAGACCCGTGGAAGCTATTTTTATGAAACCCGAAAATAGCACGGAGAAGTTGCCCGCTATTTTGGCCTTGCACGACCATGCCGGGAAAAAATACTTTGGCAAAAGAAAAATCACCAAGACTTCGGAGGCTCAGCATCCGCTCATGGTAGCGCACCAAAAAAGCGATTATGAGGGTAGGGCATGGGCCAATGAGATTGCCAAAAGAGGCTATGCCGTTTTGGTACATGACGCTTTTTCCTTTGCAAGTCGGCGGGTGTTCTATGAGGATATGGCGGGTATTGAATGGGGCCCGTTGAAAAAGGAGTGGCATACCGATGAAAACTCCGAAGATGTCAGGAACGTTGAATATTACAACGAATGGGCAGGGCACCATGAACATGTTATGGCCAAGTCCCTTTTGTCCGCAGGAACCTCATACACCGGTATGGTATTGGCCGAAGACCGTATTGCTTTGGATATCCTCAGCGCCAGAACAGACGTGGATCCCGATCGGATAGGTTGCGGTGGACTTTCGGGTGGTGGACTCCGGACTGTTTTTTTGGGGGGAATGGATGCTCGGATAAAATGTGCCGTATGTGTGGGTTTTATGACCACTTGGAAAGATTTTTTACTGAACAGGTCCTACACCCACACTTGGATGACCTACGCGCCGGGCCTGGCGAATTATCTGGATTTCCCTGAAATTTTAGGATTGCGAGTACCACTTCCTACCATGGTGCAGAGCAATAACCAGGACGAATTGTACACTTTGCCCGAAATGAAAAAAGCAGATGACATTCTCGCTGCCGTATTTTCAAAAGCGGGCCATCCGGAAAGGTACAGCGGAAAATTCTATGATGGTGGGCATAAGTTCGATATACAGATGCAGACCGAAGCGTTTAATTGGTTCGATACCTGGTTGGGGAAATAAGCAGTTTTATTAAAAAAACTTAACTAATAAGTCAGGAGGGGAGGGGCGGTGATTTTCTTACAATGTTCCTACCTTAATTTAGATGTTTTTACATAAACAAGAAACCAAAAATCGAATCAATTTGATAGTAATCTACACCGGCTTCCAACAATCTTTTCACTTCTTCATGGGCTTCTTTTATCTTATCATCCCCTTTAAAAGCCCAGGCATTGATTACTCCAACCGCCAATATGCCATGCTTTCTGGTCCATTCTACATCTGCTTTGGATATATTTCTAGAAAATAAATAATAGTCTCTAGGGTTAAAATCGGGCTTTAACATATTGTCTTCTAGCTGTTGACGTGTACAACTCAATTTTACTTTCCCAGTGAAGTAGGGGGTAGATTCATCAGTTCCGATCATCAAGGCATCTTCTAAACGTTCATATTTCTTCAATAGGGCTACTACTTTTGCAAATAAACCGCTGTCATACCCATCAATTTTATTATCGACCATCACTTGAAGATTGCTTTCTTGACAAAACTTTAGGGCTTCTTCAAAAGAAAGCACCTTATTATCCAAGTCACCCTTTAATTCCTTGACTTCAGCCCAATCCATTTCAGATACCGTTTTATTTATACCATAATACCTTTTAAAATTTGGATCATGATGGATAATCAATACACTGTCCCGTGTTAAACGCAAATCAACTTCAACCATCCAATAACCTTCGTGAGAAGCTTTTTTCAAAGAAGCTAAGCTGTTTTCTGCCGTTCGGTTATCTACAACTCCGCCGCGATGGGCAATTAAATGATATTTTTTATGTGTCTCCTGTTGCTTAGTTTGCCCATATATGGGACTTATTAAAAAGAGGAAACCGATTATGAAGAAGTTATTTATTATTGCTTTCATTATAATGTGAATAGTACGATATCCAAATTAAGAAAAATTAAAAAAATAAGGGCGAGCTTTTGTTTTCGTCCAAGTCTAAAAATATACAATATTGGAGGAACTATTTTCTTTTTTTGTTACTCTGGTATTATTGTGCTTGGGCATTAGTATAAATTGAAATGGTAACCCCCTCAGCTGACACCTGTCTACCGATAGGCAGGCTCGCACTAGCGGAGGACTTATTAGCTCTCAAACCATATTATGTGGGTACAATTACTGCATACAAAGCAAGTCGCATTTTTATTCAGCCAATCAATATTGAGGAAAGTGAATATTGAAGTATTCAATTGAATACGTTTATTAAAAAAATGGTCATTCCCACAAACACCACAGTTTAATTGTTTTCCTTTTACTTGGACGGATAGAGGTTCTCTTGTTTTCTTGCTAAAAAAAGCCATGCTTTATAATTTAATTTAATTATAGATTTGTTAAAAATCAATTCTTAAAAATATATTATTTCATTGAAAATATTTAGGTTTTTCTATTTTGGTTGCAACCAACGGTTCGTGCAAGATACGTGTGAACGACAGTCCAAAGAAGTATGGACTGTCCAGCAGTAATGCACCGCTCGCTCCAACGCAAGAAAATTATACAATGGAAAAATATGACCATAAAAAAAGCAGCTCTTCAAAGAACTGCTTTTAAATAAGCTTAAAAAGAATTGTGGATTATCCTTTTACCATAACCTTTTCTACGACAATAGATTTTATGCCATCTTTTTCCACCACTTTTCCGGTTACTTCTACCGTTTCAGCAGCGTTTGAAATGGCTTGTTTATAGGCATCGGCGGCGTTGTGGTCTTCCACCAAAAGATAAACCATTCCGTTCTCGCTGAGAATTCCTGCAGGTAATCCTTTATCCAAACAGGCTTGGGCGCATTTTTTGTGGCCTTGTCCCGTAGCTTCTTGCGTAACATAACAAGACATGTCCAAAACTTCTCCTTTTATAGTTTCACTGCTTTGGGCAAAAGCGTTGGATGAGAACATAAAAAGAAAAGCCGTCAATAATAATCCGAAATAAGGAGTTTTTACATGTTTCATAGTAGATTGATTTTTAAAAAGGTTCTAATCTAAAATTACAATTAAAATGGCAGATATTTGTATGATTGTAAGGAAATTATGGGGCGATTGCTAGAATTGTTTTCAAAAAAGTTTTAAAAAAATTCATTAGTTTAGTCCTGGTGTAGAGGTATTTGTGGTCTTTTATTATTGAAAGTATTGCTTTTTTTGTACAAGAAATTATGAATCCTAGGTTAAAGATTGTCCTGGCGTTAGTTGTTGTATTTCTGCTGCTCCAAATTCCTATATTTAATCCTGAAAAAAATTATGTGGACGCCGATACCGAGGTGGACATCACCGATAAGTATGAGGTGCCCATGAATATCCAAATGGATCTGTATGTGGCTTGTTATAATTGCCATTCCAATTATACCGAAGATTATCCGTGGTATTATAATATACAACCCATAAGTTGGTGGATGAATGGCCATATTAGGAATGCCAAACAGGCTTTGAATTTTTCCGAATTTGCCTCTTATCCTCCAGATACTGCAGCCAAGAAATTCGAAAACCTTTACAAGGTCATGAAAGAGCAGACCATGCCGCTTAAATCCTACTTGTGGCTGCATGACGAAGCTAAACTAACAGACAAACAATACCAACACCTTGCCGACTGGGCAAAAGAAATGCAGCAAAAAGTGGAGCAAAAAACTGAATCAACCCAGAATTAATTGAACTTGCCCTGTTTTTTAAAAGGTTCACCATTTGTATGTTAAAAGCTAAGGACTTTTTAAAATGCTAGTTTTCTTTTATTTCTGCTAACTCAATATGTAGTTTTTGATTTCCATAATTCACATAGTTCAATTTTACAAACCCATATTTTTCATGAAACCAAAAGGTCACTTCAGAACGGCCAAGGTCAAAGTTTGATACGCCCTTAACTTTCCAACAATTTTCCAGTTCTCCGTAGTTGGTTTGTATAGTTTCTATGGATAGTACCTCGAAGGTACTTCTTACTTTCATATGGGACCAATCTCCCCAACCTTCCTGCAGTTTTATATCATTGTCGTTCCATTTTTTTCCTACACTCAAAGGAAATTTAATTTGTGGAAATGGAGCTACCTCTGTGAAGTTATATTGGTTAGACCTGAATGGATGCATCCATATTTCTTCTACATTCTCTCTTATTCCTGTACTTACAGTTCGGCTCCATTTATTGTAAACAGCGCTCTTGTTGAGTTGATATAAATTAATACTATCAATAAACTCCTTGTCAAATTCATATTTTACCAGAATCTCGTCCTGTTTTTCAGGATGATGTTCCCATCTCTTCCCTGTTGCCATTAATAAAATACGCTCTTGGGATATCAATTCATTGGATGCGCTATAGAATGCTGCATCAAAAACGTAAATTCTACAGGGTAGAAAGATTTCCCTTCTTTTTTCTATCCTTAGAACAGAATCCATTTGAGGTGTCATTTCTCCACTTATGCTTGCTCTATAATCATACTTTGGCATGGGTTCAGGAGCGCAGCTAAAGTCAATACCTTTTTTGTTGGTACAACTTCCAAGGAGAAAGATGATGCCAAAGAACAGGTTGAGTTTATATTTCATAGCAGGTTATGGTGTAAATGAAAGAAAGTACGAGGCTGCCTCGCCGTCAGACAAGCGTGATACCTGTCGGCCAACTAAGACAGGCTCGCACTAGCGAAGGTTAGTAGGAGCTTTTATTTTACATCTATAGGAGTAATGGTATATCCAAGCTCCTTTAATTGGTTTATTAAACCGCATTGATACATTAAATGACTTAATCCAACGGCAATAAAACAGTTATTTGATACTAGCTTTTCTCTAATATTACCCATCCATTTATTGTTTCTGTCCGTTAGAATAAGAGAATTTATGCAAGTCTCATTGAATTTAAAGTCTATTTCCATATTGGAATACCAATCAGTTTCTTCACAAGAATTTGAATTTTCAGTTCTAATTTTATCAAAAATGTTCGCAAGTCTCTTTTTATGTCTTTTCCGAGGCATTCCATCAACATCTTTATTAATTAGGACTATTTGCTTTTCGGTTGTTTCAAGCCCATAGAGTTCTATATTTTGTTCAATGGCCCTGGAACCTATATAGTCATCTAAAGAAAGTGAGGTATCGTTAGAGCTTTTGTTTAAACATACCTGTTGTTTGAAAAGTCTGTTTAGAAAAACATATAGCTCGGTTGGTGTCATCTTGTTATAATCAGTAGGACTCGTAGCGAAGAGGTTTTCAATGAAATTCAAGTCTTTTTTACTTAAATATTTATCCCATTTGGTTGTTATTGTCCTTTGGTTAATAATATCCTCAGCCATTTTTCCTGGAATGTTTAGGTTTTCTTTTATCAATAAATCACAGGACGATAAGGCTTGGTTAGCTTTTGTTAAGGAATCAAAAAACGATTTCCCAAAAGCATGATGGGTTCCGAAAAGGTATGATGTCGTATTGGAATTTTGGCCAGTTATTTTGAAGAGAATTGTTTTAACTCTTAGAGTATCATTGTCAATTTGACCTATGAGATAAGTTGAAGTCAATGTTAAAAATAGTAGTATGATGATTTTTTTAATTTTCATTTTTTTAATTACCGCCAACATATGTAAATAGTAACTTGATACTATATATTCATTTTATGAAATTACAAACCTACCAGCAAGGACCTAATACCTTCTAGTATCTTATATTTTTCCAATTAAATCTTCGGTGTTGGGCAGCGGGGGGAGTACTACAACCAGGAGTTTGTTTCTAACCTTCTAAGTTAATAAATATTGGTTTTGGTATTTGCTTAATCGATGAAATACAGGTTTATCCGACAAACAGCGGGTGGAGTTATAATGTTCAAGGTCCAAGGTTCAAAGAAGTAAGTTTGAATGTTTAATGTTGAAAGTTTTAAAGTTCGCACCTTGGGTATACCAGATGAAAAAGGGGCCGGACTTTGTGGTCGGGAAGTAGAGGAGGACTCAAAGTTGGGAGATTTTTCGTAGCGGGGTATGTTAGTTTCCTTTTCTGAGTAATGAGTTTGCAACACTTTCTACCTCACTTTTGGAAAGAATAGGGTCAAAGTACTCTATATAACTGTTTAGTTCTTTTAACAGCTTAACCTTAACATATTTGAATTCTTCCTTTGGTTTTGCGTGAATCATAACAATTATGCTTCTTATGGGTATCTGTTTAGTTCCCCAGTGGTGTTTATCCAAGCGGATTTTATTGTTTGCCACTACAAACAATGCATAATTTGTTCTTATAATTTGATCAACAGGAGATCTTAGATCAAAGGAATTAATTGATTTCTTGCTCCAGTTCTTCGTCTCTAATATGAATATACCTGCTTGGGAGACAAGTAGATGATCTAGCTGAATAGAGTATATTCTATCGTTAGTTTTCCTGTTATAGACTGGAGACTTAAATTTTAGATTATAATCATTTATAAGCGTATAATCATCTGACAACTTTGCTATTTCTTTTTCAACTAAGCTTTCTCCAACCGCACCAGCTATCAAGGACCTTAGTTCTTCAATAGTCTTTCTAGCATATTCTAGCTTATTAATTTCGGGTTTGCTTCTTTCATGTATTACCTCTTGCTTGTTTTCTGATAAGTAAGTAAGACTATTGGAATCATGAAATATTTCTTTCTCAATATCTCTAATAGAATTATTAATGATCAGCTCATAGTTATCTGTTAAATACAATATCCTTTTATTAAGCTTCCTAATTTTAAAGAACAAAATCACCTGGACAAGAAAAAAAGCACTGCTTCTCTTCTTTTCTAAATTCTTCTTACTCTTCTTATAATTCTCAATGTTTGCATCTAATCTTCCAATCTCATTGTTCCTTGCTAATTCAAGCCTATTGCCGTTATCCCTTATTCTTTCGGACTTTTGTTTTATCTCTTCAATTAATGAATTCTCTTGGGACTCCAATACTATTTGTTTCTCCTTTGGGAACTCTTTACAAAACTTATTAATATCTCCAACAGAACTGAATCTTGTGATATTCCTTTTGTACAATTCAGCCTTTAAAGATTTTAAAGACTCAACTTGGCCGAGTATTCTTGCCATGATGGTTAGGTTACATATTATTGCCCGCGTACATCTATAGTAACTTGTTACTATATACCTCTTTTATGAAACTACAAGCCAACTAGCCAGCACCTAAATACTTTCTAGTGTTCTGTAATTCCAAATAATCCAATAAAATCTTCAGTTGTGGGCAGCGGGGGGAGTACTACAACCAAGAGTTTGTTTCTAACCTTCTAAATTAGCAAATATTGGTTTTAGTATTTGGTTTATCGATGAAGTACGTTTATATCCGACAAACGGGCGGTGGAGTTATAATGTTCAAGGTTCATGGTTCAGGGAAGGAAGTTTGAATGTTTAATGTTGAAAGTTTTAAAGTTCGCACCTAGGGTATATCAGGCGAAAAAGGGGCCAGTCTTGGAGGTGGGGAGGTAGAGGAAGTGTTCAAAGTCGGGATACTTTGCGTAGCGGGTTGTTATGGCAGGAGCACGATGCCTGTCGGTCGACTAAGGCAGGCTCGCTCCAGAAAGGGGCAATGTCCATCAAGTTATCGTTATTAACATCTGCGAGTCTTACACCGTCGGCACCACTAAATGAATTGTCTATTATAGGTCTTTCCCCATTTTTTTTTGAGACTGAACAAATAATGGCGTGAACGAGATGATTGCGACGAAGCAATGAAAAAGTCTATTCATAAATTTCATTTTATCTTGTTCGTTCGCATGCTTTTTTAGCCGATGCTGTGGGCAATTTTTCATTTTTCCGCTGCATGCTTTAGATCCCTCAAATTTTTCCTTACACCATCATCTATGTTTTTTTGAAAATATTTTTTGAAAAGGCTAGGGAACACACCCTGTAAGCTCTCTTCAACATAAACTATGGTTTTTTCTCCTTCATCTTTAAAGGACCAATTATGGATTGCATTGGCACCCAGGGTTTTCCCTGTCCAGCCAAATCTGATTTTAGGGTCAATAGTGTGAATTTGTGAGGTAAATGATAATCCACCAGCCTTCCAATTAAATTTAGTACTTTCTTTTAGTTCTTCTTTCAAATTCGATTCCGTAACTTCCGATTGCCAAGTGGGCCAGTCATTTATGGCTGTTAATATCTGCCAAACTTTTTCTGAAGGAGCATTGATGACAATTTCTGCCTTTGATTTAACCGGGGCATTTTGATTGATTGGTATATTCATTTCTTTTGTTTCCATTTCTGGAGAGGATAGGTAGTCGTTAAACTGAATGCTTTCATGAACGAATAAGGCAATGGTTACAATAACCATTGGCAAGAGGAAGAAAAGAATGATCTTTTTCATTTATTCCTAAATTCCTTTATTAAAGACCTGCAACATACGGTTATAGTAACATGTACCTATATCCGGATTATTACTCTAATATAGCAAATATTTTCTTTCAAATGTTTCCTTTTAGCAGTTGGAATTTTATGAGTATAACTAATAAGACTGACCATAGGCAGGGACTTTGGCGGCATCCCCGTAGCAAAGCAAGGGATATAGCCAAGGGCCCGCCAGAGGGAGGAGGTTTATGAATGCCTTATTCTAAAATAAACAGGCCATGAGGTATGTGACCCGTAGCTTTAGCTAATTAATACTTTGTTCAAGATAGTTTCGCATAAATGATGAGTTTCCCAAATATCCTCTATTGATTCAGGATTATAGTTTCTTTCTTCCAAAACATTAATCCAATCTTCAATCATATGTACAAATCCTCGTTTGTATAAAGTAGATTCCCAATCACCAAACTTCAACGTATTTTCTTCTTCCTTTGTAAAATGGGTACCAGAATTTAAATTATTGATTACCCATTTATTCCCCACTGAAAAAAAATCGATCTTTTCTTCAGTAATACCACTAATTCTATTCATTCCTCCAAGTAGTAGCGTTTCCCCTTGCTGCCATTGGACCTGAATATTTTCTAGCTTTTCGTCTTTAACTCTAGAAACCACATTTATATTCCGAACTGCCCCTTTACCTAAAAAACGAAGACTATCAATTACATGGATGAAATCATCAAAAATAAAAATTCGCGGATTGCCTGCAAGGTCAACCCTATTCTTTTGCCACGATATTTGAATAGGGTTCGGTACTTCTGATAATGATTTTATTAGAGGAGCAAACCTCCTGTTAAATCCTAGATACAGGGGTACTTTATTTTTTGTGGCTATATCCAATATCCTTTCGGATTCTTCCAGTGAATAGCTCAATGGCTTGTCCACAAAAACTGGAATTTTAGCTTCCAACAATTTTGGGATAATAAGTACATGACTTTCAGTGGAACTGTGAACCATTGCTGCATCTGGTTTGGAGCGTATTAGGTCATCCAGACTAGAGCAGGTTCTGTGTATTCTATATTCATTGGAAAGTTTGTTTAAAGTAAAATTATTTCTTGTACAAAGAATTGGATCTACTTTCGAATGATTTGCTAAAATTGGCAAATAGGCTTTTTGAGCAATCTTCCCTAATCCAATTAATGCGATTTTAATTTTAGGCTTATTTGACATATAATGAATCTAAGAAATTAAAACTGGATTATACATTAGCGGTGGTATTTGGTTTAATTATTTCGGCTAAGGTTTTCGAATTCGAATCTTGGTAGCTGGCGTATTGTTTAACTATTGGGGCAAAAGAAAGCTGGAGCGGTACAGTACCCATCTAATCCCTTATAGCCCAACCATTATTTATATACGGTTCGTCTTTTTCACAATTGGCAAATAAGAAGTTCACTGCCATGGTGGATCGGCGGACGGATCTTAAATTTAGTGCTGCTAGGAAAAAAGTACTATCAGGAGTCGCTTCTTGGTCAGTCCCATCATAATGAAGGGGCTGCGGATGAAAACTGAATTGCATTATAGTGGCTAAAAATAATGTTTCCCTTTATTTCTTTTTTTACAAAAGCTTTTATTGTTCTCTTCAAATTACCCACTATCTAGGTTAAAATTTAAATTATTTCCCATCTTCATAGCGCTTTTTGTATTCTTTCCAAACTTCCATTGTTCGTGTAAGCACTTTTACAACCTCACCCTTAATATTATAGCATTGTATACCAAAAGGACCATCGTAACCATTGTCTTTTAGCAATTTAACTAATCCATAAGTGTCAAACGATCCTTCACCCAAAGGCTGTATAAGTCTTTTCCAATCATAATGTTTAGTATCTCCATCGTCCGCACCGCAAATATTGACAGCAAATAACCATGGGGCAAACGCTTTAACTTTATCTTCAAGTCCTTCAGTTCCCTCAACCTTGAGTAGGTGACATAGATTCAATGAAGCTCCATAATTTTTTCGATCTACCAGGGATGCTAGTTTTACGCTATGCGCTACGGTCTCGCAATACAGACCTATGTGCGGATAAACGCAAAGTTTTATTTTGTATAAAGCGGAGTAGTCTGCAAGTTCACGTAGTATTGGAACCAGCATTTTATCACCGGACTCTCTATCATCCATAAAACTATCGTTTTTAACATGAAAATAGATTATTGCACCTTCATCGGATGATTTAATCATTTCTTTAATTTCATTGAAAGAATTCCCTTTTAGTTTTCCATTGGGCATTACTGTTAATTCCACATAGTTTACCGGCATACTTAGTCCTTCTTTGTCCAAGGCCATTTTTAGTTCAAAAAAATCTTGATAGCCAAAACCCTCCAATCCGTCAAAGCCAATAACTTTCATTAATTCCGCTTTTTCTTGAGGAGTTTGTGGTTTGTTTTCAAATTCCCAGAGGGTGTTTTGACAATAAAAAATGTTATCAAGTTTTTTTTGTGCCATAGTGGGCCGCGGTAGCAAAAACAGGCTTGACATTATGAATGTAAATATATATATATTCATTACTGTATTATTAATAGTTGCACGCTACCCAATTCCATTTCGCGTGGGACCATGCAAGTTATATTGTTTGGCAAAACCAAAACAAACGCAATTATAGGTATATCCAAATAGTCTATCTTTAGTAAAAGTAAACCAATAAATATTAAATTGTTCAAAGAGAAGAGAAACTGTATCCGAGCCGTCTAAATATTTTATTTCGATAACGTATTGCTCATCAACTTGTTCGCTATAAATTATTATATTTGGTTGGTAGCAGACTTACAAAGAAATGGCTATCCCAAAAAGTTGAACCAAAGTTATATCTATTCTGGCCTTAAGCTATCCAGAAAGATTAGGGCTGGAATAACAATGACACCCTTAACGGAACATAAGCTGAACGACTGAGGTATTTGGCTTTTGAGAGTTTGTGCTTATTTGCTATTGGTCGTGGGAATATCCGTTATGTAAAGACTAGGGTGGACCAAGAAAATTTACTATTAAGAGGCTGTTTTCGGTCAATGGAAGCTGTTGGCCAATGGAGTGGTTGCCAATTTCAATTAAAACTAGGATTATTGCGGGCCTGTTCGCCGGAACAAAATGAATATTAACGATGTATTACCCAGCATATGGGTTATTTAAATTAAAAATTATGACTAAAAAAGGTATTGTTTCATTAGAAGGCTCTGACCGAAGATCCTTCATAAAAAAGGCGGGAGCCGCTACGCTTTTCAGTGCAGCGACCCTAAACGCGGGTTTTGCAAATCCATTCCTTACGCAGAATAAAGTTTTGAAGGTTGGCTTGATAGGTTGTGGTGGTAGAGGTACGGGTGCGGCCGCACAGGCACTTAGTGCAGACCCTGATACAGTGCTGCATGCTATGGCCGATATTTTTGAGGATAGATTGACCAGTTCTTTGGAATTGTTGAAGAAAGAACATGGGCAACGAGCAGATGTGAAAAAAGAAATGCAATTTGTTGGTTTTGACGCATATCAAAAATTAATTGATTCCGGTGTAGATGTTGTGCTTTTGGCCGAGCCCCCAGGATTTAGGCCAAAACACTTTAGCGCGGCCATAGACGCTGGCAAACATGTGTTTTATGAAAAACCCGTTGCCGTGGATGCGCCTGGGATACGTAAAGTCTTGGGAGCTGCAAAAAGAGCCAAAGAAAAGAATCTTTCCATAGTTTCTGGCCTTTGTTTTAGATATGATTTACCGAAACAGGCCCTTTTTGGAAAAGTATTGGGTGGAGATATAGGGGAAATAAAATCTATTTCCTCAGTGAGAAATGGGGGTGAACTTTGGCATAAAGAACGCCAATCGGATTGGAACGATATGCAATATAAAATGCGCAACTGGTATTATTACAATTGGCTGAGCGGGGATTTTATTGTAGAAATGTTCGTACATAGTACAGACATGATTTCCTGGGCCATGGGAGAAAGAATGCCATTGAGTGCAACCGGCGTAGGTGGAAGGCAGTGGCGTACAGATAAAAAGTATGGGAATATTTATGACCACTTTGCAGTAGAGTTTGATTATGGGGGTGGTTTAAAAGGAAATGTTTCCACAAGGCAACTGAGTGGTGGTTCGTCCAGAAACTCAGTAGAAGTCGCCGGCACACTGGGAAATGCATATTATCAGGGAAATAGGCACGAGATTTGGGGCAAAAATGAATGGAAATATGAAGGGGAGTCAAACGACATGTACCAAAGTGAGCACGACGGATTGTTTAAATCCATTCGTATGGGAACTGCTATAAACGATGGGGAAATGGCCGCCAATAGTACCTTGATGGCCATAATGGCTAGGGATGCTGCTTATTCCGGACAAACGATCAGTTGGGAAGAGGCAATGAACTCCAACGTAACCCTTGGTCCCGAGAACGATGAGTACAGTTGGGATTTAAAATATGATGGTCCAGGAATAGCGGTTCCGGGCATCACC
This sequence comes from Arenibacter sp., assembly GCA_040216555.1. GTDB lineage: Bacteria > Bacteroidota > Bacteroidia > Flavobacteriales > Flavobacteriaceae > Arenibacter. Next base: position 10,649 of record JAVJOW010000029.1, on the reverse strand, counting down.
AAAATGGTCTAATTATAGATTTAGCAATTTAGAGATGAAGAGTCCTCAAAATTGCTATTTTTATGGGAATACTTTTTTCTGTTGTAACGTAAAACTGCGTTCGGTAATCTGTTAAACAGCTATTTTATTTTGATTAATAATTTAACCAAAAAATATGAAGAAAATTTCGATTAGGAGAAAATTTGCCCTTTTAACGGCATTGTTAATTGTAATGATTGCTTACCAGGCCGAGGCCCAGAACGAAGCATTTGAATTTGAATTTGGCGAGGAGGATACCTGGGAGAATTTAATTTCAGGGAAGTCGGGAGAAGCATCTACCATTAAATGGATCAATGTGAATACCGTTAAAGAGGGGTGGACCGTGGGTGCAGATGGGGTATTGGTAAACTTGGGCCATCCAATTGGGGTAGTAAGATCGGAGAAACAATATGAAAACTTTATTCTTCATGTAGAATGGCGACATATGGAAGCAGGGGGCAATTCTGGAATATTTGCATGGAGCGGTGCCGATCCAAAGGGGAAATCCCCATTGCCGGACGGTGTGGAAATCCAGATGTTGGAATTGGATTGGGTAAACATAAATGCAAAAGATGGTGTTCAGCAACCCATAGCCTATGTTCATGGGGAAGTTTGGGGTGTAGGGGGAGTAGTGACCCTACCAGATAATCCACGGGGGGAAAGAAGTAAGTCCATAGAGAATAGATGTAAGGGAAAGGGAGAATGGAATACCTATGACGTAGTTTGTGTAGATGGGGTCATTAAACTTTCTGTTAACGGTAAATTTGTAAATGGTATTTCCAAATCCACTCAAAAGAAAGGTTATTTCTGTCTCGAATCTGAAGGTGCGGAGATTCATTTCAGGAATTTAAAAGTAATAGAATTGCCGCCAGGGGTAACTAGTGCTGAGCAGACAGCTCCTTTGCTTAATAAATAATTGGGAATCCTATGGATGAATAACAACAAGTCTGATTCTAAAAGGTGAGGTTTACCTTTGTTTCCAAAGCATGTTCAGTTTTAACCTTAGAATTCATTGCATAAAAAAATATAACCAACCAACCCACCTTTATGAAAAACTCAGTAAGATTACGTTTATCCGTGCTAATGCTATTGGAGTATTTTATATGGGGAGCGTGGTATGTTACCATGGGCACCTATCTCATGTCCTCGTTGGAGGTAAATGCAACACAAGTGGGGGCAGCATATGCAAACCTGTCTATCGCAGCCATTATTTCTCCTTTTTTCGTAGGTCTGGTAGCTGACCGATTTTTCTCCGCACAAAAGGTATTGGGAACATTACATTTAATGGGTGCTGCTACCTTATATTATATAAGTACCGTGGAGCATTTTCAAAAATTTTGGTGGTTGATTTTACTATATACATTATTGTATATGCCTACAATGTCCTTGGTCAACTCCATTTCCTTTTCGCAAATGGAGGATCCCGATAAGGAATTTCCAAGGATTAGGGTTTTAGGAACCTTGGGCTGGATAGCAGCGGGACTTTTAATAGGGTTTATGGAGTTGGAGACTTCTTATATGACCTTTCGCATTGCGGCATATTGTTCGGTGGTGCTTGGTATTTTAAGCTTCTTCTTGCCAAGTACTCCGCCAACCGGAAAAAGCGCAAGTATTTCTGCCATATTGGGACTGGATGCCTTGGTTTTATTTAAGAAAAGGTCATTTGTTGTTTTTTTTGTTAGTTCTATTCTAGTTTGTATTCCATTGGCTTTTTATTACAACTTTGCCAATCCTTTTCTGAATGACATCGGGATGGAAAATGCTGCCGCTAAAATGACTTTGGGGCAGGTTTCCGAACTTTTATTCATGTTATTGATGCCTCTTGCATTTAGAAGGCTTGGAATTAAAAAAATGATGCTGATAGGTATTTTTGCTTGGGTAGTACGTTATCTTTTGTTTGCTTATGGGGATATAGGTCCAGGAATTTGGATGTTATATTTTGGAATTATATTACATGGTGTATGTTATGATTTCTTTTTTGTTTCCGGTCAGATCTATATTGATAAGAAGTCCAAACCCTCCTTTCGAAATTCTGCCCAGGGGCTAATCACTTTTGCAACTTATGGGGTGGGAATGTTTATAGGCTCATTTGTTTCAGGAGCAGTAACCGATAATTTTCTGGTCGACATTAATGGCATATTTAGCTACCAATGGGAATCTATTTGGCTGGTTCCAGCAATAATTGCTTTATTAGTAGGCTTGTTATTCATGTTTTTCTTCAAGGAAAAACTTGTAGGAACTTTAAAAGTAGACAACAAGGACCCGCATATTTTAACTAATACGGACAAGAGTGGTCAAAAGGATTTGCTGGGCGGTTTGGCCGATAGCGCTGATCTAAAAACAGAAAGATAATTCCCTAAAATAATAAGTACTGGTCAAATTTAATAATAATATTATGGCCAATAAAAGCAGTCCGGTGCGTGTCCTGTCAGAGAGGTTGGGAAATAAGGGCACATCCCATGCAACGGCTTATTGCAATTTAAATAAATTTGAAATCTGCGTTTTGGTTTCAATGGGCAAGAGTAAAGAGGTTCTAAACAATAAAATGGGAGGTTATTATCATTTGTTCACCAATTTTAAAGCAACCTAAAAAACTACTAATCCCAATGCCAAGTAATACTAATATTAGATAAAAACTGTAAAAATTAAACAGATGAAAAAACCATGGATTGCCTTTTTGGTACTATTAACGATTTCTTGTGAGGAAAAGAATGAATATTATACTTTGGACGATTTTGACAAGGTAGATAAAATTGATACCCACATTCATGTTTTTGCTGATCGGAACAATTTTGTAAATCAAGCAAAAAAAGACAATTTTCGTTTGCTGAATATTATGGTCGACCTTTCACAAGGCGAGGAACTTATTAAAGAACAATATGATTATTGTTTAGCTCAAAAGAAAGGGCATCCTGAGGATTATGAGTTCGCTACCTCCTTTTCCATAGAGGGTTGGGATAACCCTGACTTCACAAAGAATACCATTGCCTGGTTGGACAAAAGTTTTAAAGAAGGGGCCATAGCTGTAAAGGTTTGGAAGAACATTGGCATGGTTTTTCGTGATAAGGATAACGAGCTAATAATGGTCGACAATCCCAAGCTGGATACGATATTCGATTATTTAGCCAGTAAAAAGATACCATTGGTAGGTCATTTGGGAGAACCAAAAAACTGTTGGCTTCCGCTGGATGAAATGACAACCAATAACGATCGAAAATATTTTTCGGAACATCCACAATACCATATGTACCAACATCCGGAACTACCTTCTTATGAAGAACAGATCGCCGCTCGGGATCGTATGCTGGAAAAACACCCCGATCTTGTGTTTATTGGGGCACACATGGGGAGTCTAGAGTGGAGCGTGGATGAATTGGCGAAACGGTTGGACAAGTTTCCCAATATGTCCATAGACCTCGCTGCCAGAATGGGGCAAGTTTTTTATCAAACTGTAGAAAATAGGGAAAAGGTACGTGCCTTTTTTATTAAGTATCAAGATCGGCTCCTCTATGCAACCGATTTGGCCGATGATGGCAAGGAAAATGTCGGAGAAATGCAGAAGGAGATGCATAAAATGTGGCTTACGGATTGGCGATTTTTCGTTACCGATGAGCTTATGGCCAGTGATCTGGTAAATGAGGAGTTTAGGGGATTAAAACTTCCTAAGGAGGCAGTGGATAAAATTTATTTCCAAAACGCAAAAAAATGGCTTAAGATGTTTCCAACAAATGGAATTTGATATTTTGAACAGTTCGGTGAACCACTTAAAAAGAAGATAATTTCTAATATCATCGATTCTATCAAAATTTTCTGTGGTAGGCAGCGGAGGGAGTGCTACAACCAAGCTTATTTTTCTCAACTTCTAAGGTAACAAATATTGGTTTTGGAATCTACTTAATCGATGAAATACAGGTTTGCTCGACAAACGGGAGGTGGAGTTATAATGTTCAAGGTCCAAAGTTCAAAGAAGTAATTTTGAATGTTATAAAGTTGAAAGTTATAAAGTTCACGCGCCTACGGCATACCAGACGAAAAAGGGGTCAGACTTTGAGGTCGGGTAGGATAGGAATGCTCAAATCGGGGAGACTTTGCGTAGCGGGTAATTATAGTGAAACAGGAGATGATGAAGAGGAAATAACTGTTGTACTTAAAATAGAGGGGAAAGCCTGTAATTTTTTTATGCTTTCCAATTTCTGGGTTGCCGAGTTCCAAAAAGTAAAATAGACGTACCAATTTCTCGAAAGGGCACCACTAGCGTTGCAGGTTTTAGGTGCCTAATTTTTTTTGTTGGTCAAATTGTTTTCTATAACGTGTTCACTTTTGTATTGATGGGTAACATTCCAGCGAATTTGGAACATACAAATCGGATTGATAACAGCTAACGCATATTCTGGGGGATTTGTTATATCGATATGTACCCTACTTTTAAACCAAGACACCAATAAGTTGTTTTTACATCATTTTTAACTTAATATGGGAGCTAAACAGATGGTTCCAATTTCTTTAAATATGCCATCAAATCCAATACTTCGCTATTGGTCAGATTGTTCATGAGTCCTTCAGGCATCATGGATTTTTCGGAAGTATCCCTTGTTCTTATCTGTGATTTACTAATAGTAATGGGAACTTGTCCGACTACACGTAGGGTTAGGCTCCTGACATTTTCGGAAATTACATTTCCACTATAGGTGCGGCCGTCCTGAGTGGTTATAACTACCAGTTTATAGTCTTCCTGTACCTCTCCGCTAGGGTTCAGGATATTACTCAATAAATAGTTGATATTGGTGCGGTTAGAGCCGGTTAAGTCTGGGCCGATCTTAGCGCCTTCCCCGTGGAGCAGGTGACATGGGGCGCAGGTTCTTTGAAAAATCTTCTTTCCGTTATTAAGGTTTGCCTTGGCCAGTTCATCATTGGTCAATAGCCCTTGATACTTTTTGTATTCTAGCTGTAGTGTCTGTGAAATATCATCGATTGGACCCCAGATTTCCACAAACCCATTCCCCAGAACTGCCCTCAATTGAAGAACTATATGTGCCGGGATATCCGATTTAGATATGGTACCCTTTTTAAGGGCATCTCCTAAAAACCGACCGTATACAGGTCTCGAAGCCATTGTAATGATGGCCTCTTCCTTTTCCTCCGCTGTCAGATCCTTATATTTATTGAACAAAACAATTCCCAATTCTTGACTGTTATAAGCGGCAATAGCCCTAATGGCCTCCCTACGCACATCAGGTTTCTCCAATAATTTTGGTATCTCATCTTGTAATGTAGGATTTTGCTGTGCGGCCAGGCTTTGGATTGCATTTTTCTTATCCCCGAGCTTCGCTTTTGAATTGGCAATAATCGTTAGCATTTTTTTGGTCATTTCGGCATTACCGAATTTTTGTGCTATGGCATCGGCCAAGGAAGATAGTTGGGGTTCTGTTTGCAATATTTTATATACGTTTTCCCAATTAGTCGGCTCCTTTATATCGATATTCCCTTCTAGACCTGCCAGCATACCATTTAACAGATCGGATTGTATATTTGATTTTTTGCTTAATTCGGCAATCAATTTTTCTTGTTGGTTCCCATCGACTAAGCGTCTTCCAATTTTTTGAATAATGGAGGGGATGCTGCTTTGTTTGGCCAAGATCAATGCTTTTTCGGGCTGCTTGGTGATTATGGGTTCAATTCCAAACCACAACATCAGAGGGATGTTGGGATCATCGGCATCCTCTTTAAAACGGACCAAGGATTCCGCAATGGCCCACCGATCAGCTTCATTGATTCGTTGAAGGGCCCCTGCAAGATATCGGCGGACCACGGCGGAAGTTTCATTCTTCGCCATAATGGTCATCTTCTGAACAGCCTTTGCAGATGGCTGCCCATCCTCTACCAAAAACTGGATGGCCCATGCACGTATATATTGATCCCTGTCGATCAATAGATCTATCAACTTCTCCGGACTAATGTTATTCGTTATCTGAAGGGCCCATAGTGCTCGGAGTCGGGTATCCTCGCTTTTGTGGTTGTCCAATAAATCGTTCAAACGACCAACAGCAATACTTTCTAGGGCTTTATTGGAGGCCCTATATTGTAAAATGACCCGTGCTCGTTGTGCATGCCAATTACTTTTGCTCAATTGCAATTCCACTAGTTCTCGATCACTTTTTTTACTGAGGTCATCAAATCTTCCGGGCCAACTTTCTGCCTGGGAATTTTTGGGCATGATCCTATATACTCTGCCCGTATCTTTATTTATAACGGCATCCCCACATATTTCCGCATCGTGCCAGTCTAGCACATAAAGATCGCCTCCTGGCCCCACTTCCATGCTAAAGCCTACCCATTGTGCATTGTTTGCCATCATAAAATCTTCCCCGTGACTGGCCGTAAAACCTGAGCCCTTAGGTGTTAGGATATCCGAGAGCACGGCATGTTCATGAATATTGGCCATGAAAAGTCGCCCTTGTTGATCTGCAGGAAAGGCATCGGATTGGTAAATCCTTGCCCCACCGTGTGCCGAGCGATGGCGGTGGTCCACAATCGTCTTAATATCCTCATAGACATAGGGATTAAAGTGCTGTCCTCCCTGCCTATGATAGATACCTCCATGTATAACATGGAACATATGGGGAATAACACAGGCAGTAATAAACAATTGTCCCTTGGAATCATAATCGATGCCCCAAGGGTTGCTAAAGCCGTGCGCGACCACTTCAAATCGGTTTTTTAAGGGATGATACCGCCAAACTCCACCGTTGATATCCACCCCATCTGCCTCCAACAGGTCATTAGGAAAAGTATCCCTATGTTTATAGATACGCCCTTCTCCTTTTGGCTTTCTGATTTTAGAGGGGGTTGCAAATCCTTCGAGGCCATATAACCAGCCATCTGGTCCCCAATGAAAACTATTGATCGTCTCATGCCGGTCGCGGATGCCCCAGCCGGTCAAAAGCACCTTTGTATCCTTTTCATCGGCCTTGTCGTCCCCATTTTTATCGGGCACGAAAAGTAGATTCGGCGGTGCACCTATGAATACTCCGCCATGGCCCACAGCGATGGCCGATGGGAATGGAATCCCTTCCATAAATACTTTTTTGGTATCCGCAATACCGTCATGATCGGTATCTTCCAAAATTAAAATACGGCTATCACCAGAACTGGAAAATCCCTCGGACCTTGACTCATAGTCCCTGTTCTCGGCAATCCACATTCTTCCCTTATCATCCCAGCAAAACGCCATAGGTTGCGTAATCATAGGTTCGGAAGCAAAGGCGTTTACCGTATAGCCCTCTTTGATCGTCATTGCCTCGACTGCCTCTTTGGGGCTCAAAAGTTTAGCGTCACGTCCTTCTTGCTTGGCAATTTCCCAAAGGGAAGCCGTATTGTACATGCCCTTATCGCCCACATAATTTCCCCAAAGATCATTCAATTTTGTATCGTCCAATTCACCGGTATACGCTATAATTTGATGTCGGAAAATTTTTGTTTCCCCTTTTTTAATGTGCCAATCGCCCAGTCGTGCGGGGACTGGACCTATGCCTAGTTGCCCATCTACCCTCCATGGTTGTGGATAGTCCTTATTTTCTGTATGGTCAAAAATGGCAATATGTCCCCAATTATCAAGCCCATCTATTTCCATTCCAGCATCTACCCACATGGCCCTTTGGCCCTCCGATTTTTCATTTTTTTGTCGGGCGGCATTGACAACTTCACCTTGGACGCCTTCTTTCCAGGGCATTCTCAAAAAGAGTCCGCCATAATCAAATTCGTTGACAGTTATATCCGTAAGGGCCTCTCCTTCCCATTCCAGGGATAACAAATATCTATTTTCCTTTTCGGTAAAGGTCCAGATCTGGGTTTCCTTCAATATAGGAGATTTAGATTCATCCAACATATTGTACACTGTTTTCCATTTTACCTCTTCCCCCTCAGCGGTTATAATTTCCACGGAGACTTTTTGCCAATGGTCCCCATCCGGGTAATGGAAAAAATCACGGCCTATTCTTTTTTGGATATTTTTTGGTTTGTCGGCATTGTAAAACCATTTTTTCAATTCCTCGGGTTCAGCACCTGTTCCGTTTATGCGGGTAAAGCCCCAATATAGCCCGGTCTGGTGCTTGTGGTGTTCCGGGCTGTATTCTGTAAGTTCCACCTTGGAGCTAGGTGCCAAAATCGGGTGGATATAGGGACGGAAATCTGGCTTTGCGTTCTGGGTTACCACTGCAGCATTTCCACCGTCCGGAACAATACGTATTTCACTATCGGTCTGTTCAATGTGAAAACTGGATTGTTTTACATCGGTCGCATCCAGATTGTTTTCCTTCTTTAATTTGCATGCTAATAGGCAGGTAAGCCCAATTAGCACAATCAAGATTTTTGACATGGTGTTTCTATTTTAAGTTCCTATCTTAGGTTTGGTTATTGTTTGCAATTTTTTTGGGATTATGCGATGTATATAGTGCTAACTATTTGTCATTAATGTAATTTTACTTGAATTCCATTATTGGCTTACGATAATTAATCGCCTGTATCAATATTAGGTCAATATGCCCAATAGGTATTATTTTTTAATAATCTGGCTAACATGTTTCGTCAATTTGTTATTTCCAAAAATGACCCCCGGCCCTGTTAAAGTACCTAATAATTATTGAATGAAATCCCCGGACCAAAGGATTTTTTTTCACTAATTTTTTTAATTGCTTTTATGAAGTGTTAGGTCTTACCCTAAGATATAGAAGTACAACATATTTTAAAAATAAAACTCTAGCAGTATATGCTACCCTTGCGTTTGTACGATTGGAGCTTATTTCCCAACTTTATGCCACCGTAGAAAATTTCGGTCTGGAAAAGATCAATTTAATTTGGGATCAATTAGAGCACTTCAATTAATTTTGGGTATAAAAAAAGGGATCAGCTATTGCCAATCCGTTAATTTCTATAAACTTAAGTTTTATTGGGAGAGGGGATGTGGAATTTGTGACCTCCTCGTTATGAATTTTACAAAAACCTTGGTTAACCCCCTAATATGCACTTAATTTTACGAAATCGTTTACTGTATTAATCTTAAATTTTAACCAAAATAAACGGTATATAATAATAATCCGAATCCGTATCAATAATTGATAAATTTTCAAGAATTACCTTTTATACCGCTTTGTTGGAATTATATCGATGTTAATTGTCTTCTTACCAATTTTTCTCTAAATTAACACTGTTATAATTCATTGCCCCAATAGAATAGTTTTTTATTGAATTGTAGTTTAATAACCTATCCAACTAACTGTGCAATGAAAAGACTATTATCTACCTTATTTATCTTAATCCCACTTTTCCTGTTTGTAATTGGTTCCTGCTCCAAAGAAAAAATTACCGTTTATGACTTTACAGGTGATGTATTTCCTTTAGATGGTGGTACTATCAGCCCTAAGCAAGGGATATTTGAATCAGGAGAAAACGTGACCATAACAGCAATTCCTTCAAATGGATTCTATTTTAAAAACTGGAGTGGCGATATTTCAGGAACAAATACTCCCTATTCACTTGCAATAACATCGGATACAGAGGTTATCGCTGTTTTTGAAAAAAACGATACGGATGGTGATGGTGTTCCGGACGATATAGATAAGTGTCCTGAAACGTCTGCCGGGGAAACTGTAAATGTGGATGGTTGTTCGGAAAGTCCAGAAGATTCTGATGGAGATTCTGTTACCGATGAGCTGGATCAGTGTCCAGACACCCCAACGGGAGAAACTGTTGATGATGTAGGTTGTTCTGATAGTCAAAAGGACACGGACGGGGATGGGGTAACCGATAATCTAGATGAATGCCCGGACACGGGTCAAGGGTTGACCGTTGATGATAAAGGTTGTGCAGAAAATCAGAGCGATATGGATGGTGATGGTGTTCCGAACAATTTAGATCTGTGCCCTGGAACGTCGCCCGGGGAAACTGTAAATATGGATGGTTGTTCGGAAAGTCAACAAGATTCTGATGGAGATTCTGTTACTGATGAGAGGGATCAATGTCCAGACACCCCAACGGGTGAAACGGTTGATGATGATGGTTGTTCTGATAGTCAAAAGGACACGGATGGGGATGGGGTAATGGATAATCTGGATGTTTGCCCGGACACTGGTCAAGGGTTGACTGTTAATGATAAAGGTTGTTCGGAAAGTCAACAAGATTCTGATGGAGATTCTGTTACTGATGAGAGGGATCAATGTCCAGACACCCCAACGGGTGAAACGGTTGATGATGAAGGTTGTTCTGATAGTCAAAAGGACACGGATGGGGATGGAGTAACGGATAATCTGGATCAGTGTCCTAATACCCCAACAGGAGAAGTAGTAGATGCTCAAGGATGTTCGGACAGTCAAAATGACTCAGCTCCTTCAGCAATAATCTTTGACCAGGCACCAGCGCCTAACGCAACAAATGTGAATACACCTGTTTCAATTAGTTGGTTGGCATCCACCGATGCCGAAGGAGATGCCATTACGTATGATGTGTATTTAGGAACGAATTCAGGAAACTTGGATTTGGTCAGTCCAAATCAAACCAGTCTATCCTTCACTTCAACCGAACTTGAATTGGGAACCACCTACCATTTTCGTGTAGATGCAAAATCAACTACTTTCGTG
>JAVJOW010000028.1:0-19282 GCA_040216555.1 Arenibacter sp. | reverse complement strand
CTTCAGCAGAATCCTTTAATGCCAAAGTAAAGGCTTTTAGATCACAATTTAGGGGAGTCAGGAATACGGAATACTTCTTATATCGCCTGATTAAATTATATTCTTAAAATGGTAAAAACCCAGATTTTGGACTTGATCCTTTTCTTTTTTGCCAGTTTTATTATTTACTGAGCAAGAAATAAGTTAAAGGAATAAAAAAACCGCCAACCTCATTTAAGAAGTCAGCGGTTTTGGTGCCCACGACTAGATTCGAACTAGCACGTCCTTGCGAACACCACCCCCTCAAGGTGGCGTGTCTACCAATTTCACCACGTGGGCTTAAAAAGTCTTGTTAAAGGACTTTTAGGGATGTTTAAATAGTCTCTAAATTTAAGGAATTGAAAACTATTTTAAACAAAAAAAGTTAAGTACGAGACTTAACTTTTTTGTGACCGGGCTGGGGCTCGAACCCAGGACCCTCTCCTTAAAAGGGAGATGCTCTACCAACTGAGCTACCAGGTCAAAATGTGTTGCAAACTATTGCTGTTTGCGGGTGCAAATATAATATCATTTGTTTGTTTTGCAAGGCCTTTTTGAGAATTTTTTAATTTTTTTTGAATTACCATTAAATTAGACCAATTTTACAAAAAATTACAGCGTGAAAATAGTATTGGTAGGGTATATGGGAAGTGGTAAGTCCACCATAGGTAAATTGTTGGCTAAGAAATTGAAAATTAGTTTTTTAGACTTGGATGAAGTTATTGAGGAAGGTTTGGAAGATTCCATTCCCAACATTTTTATTGGGAAGGGCGAAATTTTTTTTCGGAGAAAGGAACATGAATATTTAAATGATGTTTTGAGCCAAAAAAACAACTTTATACTATCCACGGGTGGTGGAACTCCGTGCTATTCTGGAAATATGGAGACGATGTTGACCTTGGCCGATCATGTTTTCTATTTAAAAGTTTCCATTCCCGGACTAGTAGAAAGGTTATTATTGGAAAAAGAACATAGACCCTTGATCAAAAATATAGACGACGGGGACCTGCCGGAGTTTATCGGAAAGCATTTGTTCGAGCGCAATAATTTCTACCTTAAAGCGAATCATATTATCGATTGCGATGACAAAGACCCCGAATCCTTAGTTGCGGAAATAGAGCAATTACTCGCTTAGATACACCGAATCATTTTTGGCCTTAAATTCAACATTGATGTGTTCTTGAAGTGATGTGGAAAGGGAGATTCCTTTATAATCTGCCTTAACAGGATATTTCTTGTGATTCCTGTTCACCAATACGGCAGTTTTAAGTTGTTTTAATGGGACGCGTAGAAAATGATGTACTCCGTAGATCAATGTGGTCCCGGAATTGAGCACATCGTCTACCAAGACTACGGATTTATTGGTATATTCCGATTCTGGAAGGGAAGTTTTGACGCCACTGGCCAAAGGGTTCGACTTGTCCATGATTACTTTGCACAAAACAATGTTGGCCTCGGTGATCTTCTGAAGTACGGCCTGTATCTTTTTGGCAAAGTTTAATCCCCCTCCTTCAATCCCGGCAATAATAATTTCGGGTTCATCAACGTTGGTCTCGTATATCTGGTAAGCAATGCGCTTTATTTTATGCTGTATTTGCTCATGGGATAAAATTCTATTGGACATAGTCGTTTTTATTTAGATTCAAATATAAAAAAGAGTTCCTTATCCGCTCTCGGTTTTATGGAATTGTGAGCGGTTTCTAAACTTTTGATTTTAAAATGCTCTTGAAAAAGGGACTTATATTCGGAAAGACTACCTCCAAAAGGCGGTCCTGATTCTGTTAAAGGGAAATTAAACAGAAGGCCTGCCAGTGTACCAGTGGGTTTTAGCAGTTGTTTCATTTTTGTTACATAATCCTTCCTTAAGCTTGGATCCAAGGCACAAAAAAAAGTTTGTTCCAGAATCAAATCAAAATTATTTAATGTCAAATCAAAAAAATTGCCTTCCAGGAGTTGATGCTCCGGAAAATCGGGCATCTTTCTTTTAATGTTTTCCAATGGCTGTCTTGCAATGTCAATGACAAAAACATTGGAAAAGCCATTCTCAACTAAATAGAGGAGCTCGTAGGCATTCCCGGCACCCGGAACTAGGATTTTTAATTCCTTGTCCTTGAGCTGGTCTATATATTCCTTTAAGGGAGTGGAAATGTAACCTATATCCCATCCCATGTCCCCCTGCTCATACCTATGTTCCCAAAATTCTTTATTCAGCTTCTTCATCCAGGTATCCATCTATATCCCTTCTGTCTTTTTTTGTAGGTCTACCAGCACCCTTTTTCCGATAATAGTCCTTTGAAAATTTTAACAGCTCATTGTGTTCAAAGGCTTCTTTGGGAGTGGTATCCTTTCGGTAGATGTCCACTAATTTGGCGCCAACCCTGCTCTCGGGAACATCCAGTACGGTAAACTCATAATTGATCTGGTTTTTCCTTACTACAACTTTATCCAAGGGATATACTTCCCTTGATGGTTTTGCCACTTGTTCATTGATTCTTATATGCCCCTTTTTACAAGCCTCCGTAGCTATGTTTCGCGTTTTGAAATAGCGGGTGCTCCATAGGTATTTGTCAATTCGCATAAACTATTGAAAATCTTTGTTAACGTCTTCCACAAAAATAGTTGAAAATTGTATCTTGCGCCCTTTAATTAAGAAATCAATGAAGCCAAAATGGTTATTATAATAATCATTGGGTTGCATCCTATAATTTAAAGACAATAAAAATAAACTGATGAATATAAAGAGATTTCTTTTACTTGCTTTGATTTTTTTGACTATCTGGTCTTGTAAAAAGGACGATGGGGATGATTTTGAAGTGATTCCCCCCAGACTGCTAAGTGAGGTTATAGTTGAAAATGATGCTGAAATTCAGGCTTATTTAAAGACTCATTTTTACAACTATGAAGATTTTGAGGAACCCATAGATGAAGGTTTCGACTTAAGGATTAGGATCGATACGATTGCTGGTGCCAATGCAGACAAGAAATCCCTATTCGAAGATGCCCTAACACAAGTTATAAACGTATCTTCCAGTGATTTAGGACTGGATGCTGAAGAAGTAGACATTCCACATACCTTATATTATATAGTTGCTAGGGAGGGAGTAGGTGAAAACCCTACCCCGGTAGATTCTGTATATTTGAAATATCAGGGTATGCGCTTGGATGGTAAAATTTTTGATAGCAGACTGGGATCCCCTGTCTGGTTCGATATGCAGGGATCTGGTGTTTCCGGTAATTCTGGGGTAATTAAAGGATTTAAGGAAGGAATGCCCAAATTTAAATCAGGGGGTGATATAATTGAAAATGGCGATGGTACCTTTAGCGTAACCGGAAGTGGGGTAGGTTTAATTTTTATGCCCTCAGGTATTGCTTATTTCAGCGGAAGTGCCCCTGGGGCAACCTATGCGCCTTTAATGTTTGAAGTAAACTTATTGGCTGCCAATACAGCCGATCATGATAGGGATGGGGTAAATACCATTCTTGAAGATTTGGATGGGGACGGTAACCTCTATAACGATGATACAGATGAAGATGGTCTTCCAAATTATTTGGACACGGATGATGATGGGGATGGTATACTTACCGAAGACGAATTGGGGGATGCCAATAACGATGGTGTTCCCGATTATTTGGACAAAAATATTTAAAGTTTAAATTTAGGCCAATAAATAAAAAATGCCCTCGCAATTGCGAGGGCATTTTTAGTTTCTGTATTTAAAATGCTTTTAAAGTTTTAGTGCCAAGCTCAAAATTAATTGGTCGGGCCTAGTGTCTATACGGTCATTGGTAAATGGTCCGTCGACTACGGTTACCTCATTTTCGCTAAAACCTCTTTCGTATCTTAGGTCTATTCCAAACTTGCCAAAAGAAAGTCCGGCACCTATGTTTAGTCCTACGGTAAAATCATTTTCTACATCCCCTATCGTAATACCATCATAATCGGTGTCCAAAATATATTGGAAAGCGGGCCCTGCAAAAAGGTTTAACGGTCCAATTAAGTTAACACCTAGCAGTACTGGAGCATCCAATTTACTCATTGCCAGACTATTGTTGTCATAGTCAGATTTTGTTTTGGTGTATACCAATTCAGGTCTTACGTAAATTTTATCCCCGATGGTGCCAAAGATTCCAATGTGGTAGCCCACATTTCCCTTAGGGTCTTTGTAGGCGTTTTCGGCAGATTCGAAATAATCGCCATTGGCGCCATAGTTAAGTCCGCCTTTGATACCGAATCCTGAACCTTTTTGCGCATGTGCAGTCATGCCCATTAGGGCTATAACTGCTAATAAAACTGTTTTCTTCATCATAATGTGTTCTTTTAAAATTAGAATACATTGTGCAATATTAAACACAACGTCTTTAATTGTTTAACCTAAAAAGATTTTATCTTGACACGAAAAGGTGCGGTAATGGCACAAAAAAACCGCTAAATTCTACCTTTATTTAGTGGGTAGTTTTAGCAGTCTAGTTGAGTTCTGTTCCATAGTTTTCGCCATTTTCCATGTTAAGAATCCTCATCTCCCTAAAGGGGATCTGATTATTTTCTTTTTAACACACTCACAACGGCGTTCACTATTGCTTTATTGTTTAATCCGTATTTATCCATTAATTGCTCAGGTGTACCGCTTTCACCAAAAGTATCTTTGGTAGCGACAAATTCCTGTGGTGTAGGCAGCGTGGTAGCGAGGAATCCAGAGATGCTCTCACCAAGTCCGCCCAAATAATTATGCTCCTCCGCAGTAACGATGCAACCTGTTTTTTTAACAGATTTTAACACTGCTTCCCCGTCAAGGGGCTTAATGGTATGTATGTTTATTACTTCGGCAGATATACCTTGTTTTTCTAAATTTTCGGCTGCTATCAATGCCTCCCATACCAAGTGCCCAGTGGCTACTATAGTAACATCGGTTCCTTCGCTGAGCATTACGGCTTTGCCTATTTCAAATGTTTGGTCAACAGGAGTAAAATTGGCCACTTTTGGTCGCCCAAACCTTAGGTAAACAGGACCGTGATGTTCTGCTATTGTAATGGTGGCAGCCTTTGTCTGATTGTAGTCACAAGTGTTGATGACGGTCATTCCAGGCAACATCTTCATCAATCCCAAATCTTCCAATATTTGGTGTGTAGCACCGTCTTCCCCTAAGGTAACCCCTGCATGGGAAGCACAGATCTTTACGTTCTTATCGGAATAGGCGATAGATTGTCTAATTTGATCATAGACCCTTCCAGTGGAAAAGTTGGCAAAAGTTCCGGTAAAGGGAATTTTCCCGCCTATGGTGAGTCCGGCGGCAATACCCATCATATTGGCTTCGGCGATACCTATTTGGAAGAAACGTTCGGGATTTTCCTCTATAAATTTCTCCATCTTAAGGGAACCTACCAAATCCGCGCACAAAGCAACTACATTTGGGTTGGTCCTGCCCAATTCGGCCAGTCCCGCACCAAAACCACTCCTTGTGTCATTTTTACCTTGATCTATATATTTTTTCATCTGTATTTTCTTTAATTTTTATTGGAAAAGGTTATGGATTAATAATCCCCTAAAGTTTCAGGGTTCTGCGCCAAAGCGGTCGCCAATTGCTCGTCGTTGGGAGCCTTGCCGTGCCATGCGTGGGTGTACATCATAAAATCTACCCCGTGTCCCATTACGGTATGCAATAGTACGCATACCGGTTTTCCTTTTCCGGTCCTACTTTTGGCCTCTTTCATCCCTTTTAAAATGGCTTCCAGATCATTTCCTTCCTTGATATCCAAAACATCCCATCCAAAAGCTTCGAATTTTTTCTTTAGGTCCCCCATAGGAAGTACATCTTCCGTAGCCCCGTCTATCTGTTGGCCGTTGTAATCTATGGTGGCAATAATGTTGTCCACTTTCTTGCCTGCAGCATACATAATGGCCTCCCAATTTTGGCCTTCCTGCAACTCGCCATCACCGTGAAGGGTATAGACCAGTTTGGAATCTTTGTTGAGTTTTTTGGCCTGCGCCGCACCCAAGGCTACGGACATGCCCTGCCCCAATGAACCTGATGCGATACGAACACCTGGCAAACCTTCATGAGTGGTAGGATGACCCTGCAATCGTGAATCTATTAATCTAAAGGTATTTAATTCCTTAATCGGAAAATAACCTTTTCTAGCCAGAACACTGTAGAAAACAGGGGATATGTGACCATTGGACAAAAAGAAAAGATCTTCTCCTTTTCCGTCCATTTCAAATTTGTCCTTAAGCTCCATGATTTCGTTGTAAAGGGCAACAATAAATTCTGTACAGCCCAGGGAACCTCCTGGATGCCCGGAGTTTACCTTATGAACCATTCTTAGAATGTCCCTGCGAACCTGAACGGTCAAATCTTGTAATTCTTGAAGTTTTGGCATTTTATCTATATTTTTTAAACTTTTCAAAAGTAATGGCAATCTTTTGGGTACACAAGCAGGAATTATAATATTTTATCAATTATCATTGCCAATAACAGAACTTTATTTTTTTGTTAAGGATTTAATGGCTTTGAGTTGACTATATTTGCGGCTTTAAATAGATTTTTTTGAAATTTACCTTACAACATTCAGACTCAAGGACTAAAGCCAGGGCGGCAGAGCTTATTACGGACCACGGTAAGATAGAAACTCCCATTTTTATGCCTGTAGGTACAGTGGCTTCGGTAAAAGGGGTACATCAAAAGGAATTGAGGGAGGAGATCAATCCGGACATTATTTTAGGGAATACCTATCATTTGTATTTAAGGCCTAAAACCGAAATACTCAAACAAGCTGGAGGCCTTCATAAATTTATGAACTGGGACCGCAATATTTTAACGGATAGTGGGGGTTATCAAGTATATTCCTTATCAGATAACAGAAAGATAAAGGAAGAAGGTGTTAAGTTCAAGTCCCATATAGACGGTTCTTATCATGTGTTTACCCCAGAGAACGTTATGGAAATTCAGCGTGTCATCGGTGCCGATATCATTATGGCTTTTGATGAATGTACTCCATATCCGTGCGATTACAATTACGCCAAGAGATCCATGCACATGACCCATAGGTGGTTGGACCGATGTATTAAGCATTTGGAAAAAACTCCTTTTACCTATGATTATGAACAAACTTTTTTTCCTATCGTTCAAGGCTCTACTTATAAAGACCTTAGGCAACAGTCGGCCGAATATATTGCAGGGGTCGGAGCAGAAGGTAATGCCATTGGCGGACTTTCCGTAGGGGAACCTGCCGAGGAAATGTATGCAATGACAGAGGTAGTCTGTGAAATATTGCCAGAGGATAAGCCCAGATATTTAATGGGAGTTGGTACCCCTATCAATATTTTGGAGAATATTGCCTTGGGGATAGATATGTTCGATTGTGTGATGCCTACCAGAAATGCTAGAAATGGAATGTTGTTTACGGCACATGGCACTATCAATATAAAAAATAAGAAGTGGGAAGACGATTTTTCCCCTTTGGACGAGATGGGGACTACCTTTGTAGACCATGAATATTCCAAGGCCTACCTAAGACATTTGTTCGCCGCGAACGAATATTTGGGAAAGCAAATCGCCACTATTCATAATTTAGGATTTTATATGTGGTTGGTTCGTGAGGCAAGAAAACATATTTTAGCTGGGGATTTCTATGAGTGGAAATCTGTAATGGTAAAACAAATGGATAAACGACTATAGGTGCTGACCATAATAGATAAATACATACTTAAGCGCTATCTGGCAACTTTTTTTGTGATGCTTCTGCTGTTCGTTCCCATTGGAATTATGGCAAATTTGGCCGAGCAGGTAGGAAAGATGATCGATAACGAGGTCCCTTTCCCAGAAATTGCGATGTATTATTTGAATTTCACTTTTGTGATCGGGAATCTCTTATTTCCAATTTTTCTATTTCTATCCGTAATTTTCTTTACCTCTAAATTGGCCAACAATACCGAAATTGTAGCTATTCTTAGTTCTGGAGTATCCTATGGGCGATTTCTACGTCCTTATTTAATAGGGGCTTCCATAATTGCCGTTATCATGTTCTTTATGGGCATGTTTATAGTGCCCAATGCAAGTGTGGGATACAATGAGTTTATTTTCAAATATTTAAAAAAGGGAAAACAGGATAGGGTAACTACCAATATATTTAATCAACTTAATGAGAACGACTATATCTATGTCAGCAGTTTTGATCCGGCCAGGCAGATAGGATATAACTTCACCATGGAGCGTTTTAATGAGGAGAACACCTTGGACTTTAAGATATCGGCGGCCAACATACGTTGGATAGAGAAGGATACTATTTATAGGCTTACTTCCTATGAGAAAAGAAAACTGGTTAATAATCAGGAAATTGTGGAAACTAAAAGAAGATTGGATACTATTTTCGATTTTAAGATCGACGACCTAACCCCGGTTTCCTATATAGCTGAAACCAAGAATATGTTTGAGCTAAATAAATTTATTGAGACGCAAAAAAGAAAAGGTGCCTCCAATATCAATAGTTATATCTTGGTCAAGTATAAGCGATGGGCTCTGCCGATTGCGGCATTTATCCTTACTGTTATAGCGGTTGCAGTATCCTCTGTAAAACGCCGTGGAGGTATGGGGGTCAATCTGGCCTTCGGTATAGGGGTGGCATTTATATACATCTTTTTTGACAAAGTTTTCGGGACCCTAGCAGAACAATCTGGATTTTCACCCTTATGGGCAGTGATCATTCCCAATGTTATGTTTGGGGCCATAGCTTTTTACTTGTTGCAGAATGCCAAACGTTAAGCTCAATAATTATCTTCACCTACATTTTATAGTTTTTGTCTGGGGCTTTACGGCGGTCCTTGGCAAGTTAATAACTATTGATGCCCTTCCTTTGGTTTGGTATCGCATGTTGATGGCTTCCTTGATCATTTTGGCCTATATCCTTATAAGGAAATTTCGATTGAAGGTATCTCCAAAAACGCTGTTGATGCTAATTTTAGGTGGAATCGTGGTATCCTTGCATTGGGTCACCTTTTTCATGGCCATCAAAGTGTCCAATGTGTCTATTGCCCTGGCAACGATGTCTACGGGCGCATTTTTTACGGCCTTGCTGGAACCGTTTTGGTATGGCCGGAAAATGGTTGGTTATGAAGTGGTTTTCGGACTAATCGTTATGCTGGGCCTATATATAATGTTTAGGGTGGAAACAGGTTACCTGAATGGAATACTATTGGCATTGGTGTCTTCCTTGCTATCTGCCACTTTTTCATTGATCAATGGTAAATTAACGCAGGAGCAAAGACCGTCAATAATTTCGTTTTATGAATTGGGGAGTGGTGTCCTGTTTTTGTCTATTTATCTGTTGTTTTCCCATAGTTTTGACCAAAAGTTTTTTCAGCTATCCTTTAATGATTGGTTGTATATATTTATCCTTGCATCGGTCTGTACGGCTTATGCTTTCATTGCCTCGGTTAAGATCCTAAAATATATTTCCCCTTATACGGTAATGTTGACCATTAACTTGGAACCCGTGTATGGAATAATATTGGCCTTTCTCCTCCTGGGCGAAAGCGAAAAACTGAATCCGCTTTTTTATGTAGGAGCACTTTTGATATTGACAACAGTGGTCGCCAACGGGATTTTGAAGAATCGAAAAAAATTAAAAAAAAAGACTAATAGGGTACCTTCCCATTAAAGTTTTATATTTGCTTGTTGAAAAGAGCTAAACCTATAAACCTATGGAGTATTTGGATTTTGAACTGCCAATTAAAGAGCTGGAAGAACAATTGGATAAGTGCATGATTATCGGTGAAGAGAGTGAAGTTGATGTTTCTGAGACTTGCAAACAAATAGAGAAAAAACTCGTTGAAACCCGTAAGGAGATATATAAGAACCTTACCGCGTGGCAGAGAGTGCAATTGTCAAGGCATCCTAACAGACCCTATACCTTAGATTACATAAGGGCCATTTGTGGGGAAACCTTTTTGGAACTGCATGGCGATCGCAATGTTAAGGATGATAAGGCAATGATAGGCGGCCTTGGTAAAATTGGTGATCAAAGTTATATGTTTGTTGGTCAACAAAAGGGCTATAATACCAAGACAAGGCAATTAAGGAATTTTGGGATGGCTAACCCTGAGGGGTACAGAAAAGCATTACGCTTAATGAAGTCAGCCGAAAAGTTCAGTATCCCGGTAGTATGCCTAATAGACACTCCTGGGGCATATCCCGGAATTGAGGCAGAAGAAAGAGGCCAAGGCGAGGCAATTGCTAGGAATATCTTGGAAATGACCCGACTAAAAGTTCCGATTATCGTTGTAATTATTGGTGAAGGTGCTTCAGGAGGTGCATTGGGTATTGGTGTAGGGGATAAGGTACTGATGTTGGAAAATACTTGGTACTCCGTTATTTCACCTGAATCCTGTTCTTCCATTCTTTGGAGAAGTTGGGAGTACAAGGAAATAGCGGCTGAGGCCTTAAAGCTTACGGCAACGGACATGAAGAAAATGAAGTTGATAGACGAGATCGTCCGTGAACCGGTAGGTGGTGCCCATGCCAACAGGGACAAGACTTTTGAAATCGTAAAAAATAAAATTTCTTCCCATTAT
Source organism: Arenibacter sp. (assembly GCA_040216555.1). GTDB lineage: Bacteria > Bacteroidota > Bacteroidia > Flavobacteriales > Flavobacteriaceae > Arenibacter. Next base: position 8,700 of record JAVJOW010000028.1, on the reverse strand, counting down.
GAAGAATTAAAAAAGTTATCACCAAAAGAATTGGTTAAAAACCGAATGGATAAATATGCCAATATGGGTGTATTTAATGGATAATATCCCTTTTTGTCAAGGTGAAAAAAACTGGAGCGGAAATTCTCCGGTTTTTTTTTGCTTATGAACAAATTTCGTAACTTATCAACAGGCAAATTGTTGAACAACTGTTAATATCCCAAATCTCTTTTTAATTCTTATTTATATAATTTAGCACTCATGGAAAAAACGAACCCCATTATTGGTCATCGAATAGACAAGTCGACCATCATTAGCCTTGAGAAGGGAAAAATACCTCCTCAAGCTGTTGATTTAGAGGAAGTTGTGCTCGGTGCAATGATGATCGACAAGAAGGGGGTCGATGAAGTAATAGATATCCTACATCCTGAAGTATTCTATAAGGATGCCCATAGATATATCTATGAAGCTATTTTTAAGTTGTTTGAAAATTCTGAACCTGTGGATTTATTAACCGTTTCGTCCCAATTGAAAAAGGATGGTCGGTTGGAGAGTGCCGGAGGCGATTTTTACCTCATAAAATTGACCCAAAAAGTAGCCTCTTCTGCGCATATTGAGTTTCATGCGCGCATAATTCTTCAGAAATTTATCCAACGTAGTCTTATTAAGATTTCAAATGAAATTATCGAAGAAGCCTATGAGGATTCTACCGATGTGTTCGACTTGTTGGACACCGCTGAATCCAAATTGTACGACGTTACCCAAGGCAACTTGAAGCGTTCTGCCGAAACTGCCCAGAATTTGGTGATACAGGCCAAGAAGAGAATCGAAGAAATAGCGGGTAAGGAAGGACTGAGTGGTATCCCGTCAGGTTTCGACAAATTGGACAAATTAACTTCAGGATGGCAACCGAGTGACTTGGTTATCGTGGCAGCCCGTCCAGGTATGGGTAAAACAGCCCTTACCTTGTCCATGGCCAGAAATATTGCGGTAAACTCCAATATTGGAGTGGCCTTCTTTTCACTGGAAATGTCATCCGTACAGTTGATAACCAGATTGATATCCTCGGAGACAGGTCTATCTTCCGAGAAATTAAGAACAGGAAGATTGGAGAAACATGAATGGGAACAATTGAACGTTAAGGTAAAGGCCTTGGAAACTGCACCCTTATTTATTGATGATACTCCTTCCCTTTCTATATTCGACCTAAGGGCAAAGGCTAGGCGTTTGGCTTCGCAACATGATATTAAGATGATCATTATTGATTATTTGCAGTTAATGACTGCCGGAGGAAGTCAAAAAGGCGGAAACCGTGAACAGGAGATATCGACTATATCCAGGAACTTAAAGGCCTTGGCCAAGGAATTGAACGTGCCTGTAATAGCACTTTCCCAGTTATCACGTGCCGTAGAGACCAGGGGCGGTAGTAAACGACCAATTTTATCGGATTTGAGGGAATCTGGCGCAATTGAGCAGGATGCGGATATTGTTTCCTTTATCTATAGACCGGAATATTATAAGATTGATGAATGGGATGATGAAGAACGCTCACCAACTGCTGGACAAGCCGAATTTATTGTGGCAAAGCACAGAAATGGTGGCTTGGAAAATATCCGACTCAAGTTCGTTGGACATTTAGGTAAATTTGACAATTTGGATGATTTTGATTCACCCTTTGAATTTCAGTCGAAAATGAATGCCGATGATGAGAATCCCTTCATCACCAAAAACCTTCCGAATGCTAACGAAGCCTTTGGCAGTTCAATGAATGATGATTCTGGGCAAGATGATAACGATGTACCTTTTTGACGGGGGTAGATTGGTTCATTTTACGGCTTTTTCTTTTGGTTTTTTGGTAATTGGCTCTCAAATAGTTGCTTGTGCTATACTCTAAGCAATAGGTCATTTTGAAAATTTTAACCCTATTTCAAAACTGAAACATCAATTTTCCAGTATCTTTGGGAAGATGCTCATAAGATATCGGTACATGCGAAAGTGTTTTTTCTCCCTATTCTTTATTCTATTTTCTTTATTGGAAATTTCAGCGACTTCCATTCTTATTCCTATGGACGCTGACAGCCAGAATAACCATTTAAAGGCTTATGGCATCACCTATTGGGTATTGACCAAACAGCAAAAAGTACAGTGGCTGTTAAATTATAGGGGCGGATCTTTTTTATTGCCGGATGGCGAGAATATTCGTCGGGAATGTCAGATTAGGGGAGTGTCTTTTGAGATTGTATCGGATTCCCAGACCCAAGTAATTTTAGAAGAAATTGCAAGTCCTTCACAGAACCAAGAAGCGGTAATTTTGGAGAAAGCCCCAAAAATTGCCGTTTATTCTCCTAAGGATAATTCGCCTTGGGACGATGCCGTTACCATGGTACTTACCTATGCCGAGATTCCTTATGATCAAATTTATGACGAGGAAGTTTTGGAGGACAAATTGGTGCTCTATGATTGGCTGCACTTGCACCACGAAGACTTTACAGGGCAATACGGGAAATTTTACGGGGCTTATAGGGCTGCTCCCTGGTATATAGAAGGAAAACAGCAGGCAGAAACATTGGCCCTGAAATTAGGGTTCAATAAAGTTTCAGAGGAAAAGCGTGCAGTGGCACTGAAAATAAGAAATTACGTTATAGGGGGAGGGTTTATGTTCGCTATGTGCTCTGCCACCGATAGTTTTGATATAGCCTTGGCTGCGGACGGGGTGGATATATGCGAACCAATGTTCGATGGAGACCCCTCGGACGCCAATTATCAAGCTAAGTTGGATTATAGTAAAACCTTTGCCTTTACCAATTTTATCTTGGAGCGCAATCCGTTGCAATACGAATTTTCTTCCATAGATATGACGATGAGACGAGGTAATGTGCCCAAAGAATCGGATTATTTTTCTTTGATGGATTTCTCTGCAAAATGGGATCCAGTGCCTACAATGCTATGTCAGAACCATACAGCCCTGGTCAAAGGATTTATGGGGCAGACTACCGCTTTCGCCAGGAAAGAGATTAAACCTACGGTCTTGGTTTTAGGGGAAAATAGAATTAATGGGGAGGCTAGATATATTCATGGAATTAAAGGAAAGGGATTCTTTACTTTTTATGGCGGGCACGATCCGGAAGACTATCAGCATAGGGTAGGGGATCCAAAGACAGAATTGGAACTGCATCCTACATCTCCAGGTTATCGTCTTATTCTAAACAATGTATTGTTTCCTGCTGCCCAGAAAAAGAAACAAAAAACCTAATATAGGGTAGAGATCAAGACCGCATTGTAGTCTTAGGAAAATTAATCTCGTTGGAACCCTACTGGCTCATCCGCCTTACTATAATAGCACGCTATCTATAGATTTAACAGCTGTTCCAAAACAGTCTCCACCCCATATTCGTCATTGCTTCTCGTCTTAAAATTTGCCGCGGCGGTTACATTGGGATGTGCATTGGCCATGGCAAAACTAAAATCGGCCATGGCCATCATTTCCAGGTCATTATTGTAATCTCCAAAAACCATGGTTTCCTGTCTGCTAATGCCGTACTTTTCTTGAATATGTTGCAGCGCATAACCTTTGTTGGCATTCATATGGGAAATATCCAACCAATTCTCTCCGGAAACTTTGACTTTTAATTCGGACTCCAAATGATTTACCAAAGGATAAATGTACTTTTCAGAACTTTCAAAATGGTAAACGGCTATTTTTAAGACCTCACCATCAAAGGAGGCAATGTCGTTCAGGATACTAAACTCAGAATAGTACTCCCTTAATTTGCTTACAAAATTATCGGAATTTCCATTGATATAGGCATTGTTCTTTCCGCATAGCACAGGATGTATGCCCGCAACATTCTTTAATATTTCTATGGTATTCTTAATGTCAGAATGGTTTAAAGGGGTAGCCAACAATTCCAGATCCTGCTTTTTCACAAAAGCTCCATTTTCAGCCACAACTATGATATCATCTTTAATGGCATCCAATTTGTCCACTATACTGTTGTATTGCCGCCCACTTGCCGCAACAAACTTTATGTCCCTTTTTTTTAATTCTTCAAATAATTTAAAGAATTTGCTACTTACTTCATGCTTGGAGTTCAATAAGGTGCCATCCATGTCGGTGACCACCATTTTTACCTTTGATAAATCCATTCAAATAAATTAAGCAGCAAAGGTATTTGATATTGACCTAATTAATGGCCTTCTTACATAAAGTTTCACATTTCTTAATATTTATCGAAATTTGAATAAATTCCAAATACCAATTGTTATGTTGTTTTACCAGAAAGAATTGCGTTTAAGGGCTTATAATAGGGGCTTCCATTTAATTACGGACACTATAGTGGAACACCTTCCGCATATAAAAAGGATTGAAACAGGCATGTTACAGGTCTTCATAAAGCATACTTCAGCAAGCTTGACCATAAATGAAAATGCGGATTCCACTGTTAGGTCCGATTTTGAAAGTCATATGAATATCATGGTTCCGGAAAATGCGCCCTATTATCTTCATGATTATGAAGGTTCGGACGATATGCCTGCGCATATAAAATCTTCCTTAATGGGGGCCTCTGTACAGATACCCATTAGCAATGGAAAATTGAATATAGGAATTTGGCAAGGTATCTATTTGTGCGAACACCGGAATAATGCCGGTGGCAGGAATTTGGTTGTAAGCTATTTTGGGGTTTAGCCAACTGTATTTTATTTAGTAAATTAGTGTATTATAGATTTTAAAGAATAGGATATGGCTACAAAAGATATGATTTTGGATAAAATACAGATCCTGATCACCAACAAATTTGAAACACCGGAGGCGGCCTATAACTTTTTTGATGAGGATGGCGATGGCAAACTTAAAAAAAGTGAGATTGTTGAATTGTTGAAAAAGGCTGAAATAAGTGGATTTTTGAGGGGAATTGTTTCTTCCAAGCTAATTGAAGGTTATGATAAATCTGGCGATGAGTTGATAGACTGGGAAGAATTTAAGCAGGCTATCAGCAAAATAAAAACTACCTGACAAATTTTAGGTTTTGAATAGGCCACAAAAAAACCTGTTCCTTAAGGAACAGGTTCTTATAAACGAGATAAGTTTATTAATTTATTTTACTTTGTTCACAATAGCTTTGAAAGCTTCTGGGTGGTTCATGGCCAAATCCGCCAATACCTTACGGTTTAGCTCTATATTGTTGGCTTTTACCTTGCCCATAAACTGGGAATAGGACATTCCGTGCAATCTGGCACCGGCATTGATACGGGTAATCCATAGGGAACGGAAATTTCTTTTCTTGTTTCTACGATCTCTGTAAGCATATAACATTGCTTTTTCAACCGCATTTTTGGCTACTGTCCAAACGTTTTTACGTCTTCCAAAGTATCCTTTGGCCTGCTTCATTACCTTTTTTCTTCTGGCTCTGGAAGCAACTGAATTTACTGATCTTGGCATAATTTTAATTGTTTTTTGTAGTAGGCGATTCTTTAATGTAGAATACTTTTATTGCCTAACTCCAGGGTTAATAATTACCGTTGGAACGATTACTTTAAACGCAATTGTTCCTTAATACTGTTAACATCCGCCTCGTGAACTAATCCAGAGTGGGTTAACGCTAGCTTACGCTTTTTAGACTTCTTCGTAAGAATGTGGCTCTTAAAGGCGTGCTTTCTTTTGATTTTACCACTACCGGTAAGCTTAAATCGCTTTTTGGCACTGGACTTTGTTTTCTGTTTAGGCATTTTCTTCCTATTTATTAATTTATCTCGCTTACTATCTTTATGCTAAAACATTTTAGCATTTTATTTTGGTAACCATAGCCATACGGCCAAGGTTTATTTTTTAGTTTTTGGGGCAATGAACATTGTCATTCTCTTGCCTTCGAGTTTAGGCATTTGTTCCACTTTGCCTAAATCTTCCAATTCGGACGCCAACTTAAGCAATAGTATCTCTCCTTGGTCTTTATAAACAATGGAACGACCTTTGAAAAATACATAAGCCTTAAGCTTAGCACCATCTTTTAGGAATTTTTCTGCGTGTTTCTTCTTAAACTCGTAATCATGGTCATCCGTTTGAGGGCCAAACCTTATTTCTTTTACGATGACTTTGGTGGCTTTGGACTTCATGACCTTTTCCCTTTTCTTTTGCTCGTAAAGGAATTTCTTGTAATCTATAATTTTACACACCGGGGGATCAGCTTTAGGGGAAATCTCCACTAAGTCCAATTCCAGTTCTTCCGCTTTGGCCAAGGCTTCACGGGTGCTATATACACCTACTTCGACATTGTCGCCAACCAACCTAACCTTGGGCGATGAAATACTTTCATTAATGTTGTGAGGGTTTTTATTCTCCCTCCTAGGTTGGGGTCTAAATCTTTTTCTAATTGCTATGACGTAATCTTTTTAGTTAAACATTTACTACTTAAACCTCTTTCCGCATTTACCGCTCCTTGGGAGAGGTAGGATTTGTTTTTCAAACAATTCCTGGTGAGGCAATTTTAAAACGACTTTAAGGTACTGTTTATTTCATTTACTACCAAGTCGGTAAAGGCTTTTACGGAGATAGCTCCTAAATCTTCGCCACCGTGTCTCCTAATGGAAATGGTTTCCTCTTTTTCTTCATTCTCCCCTACAATCAGCATAAATGGGATTTTATTCATTTCTGCTTCACGTATTTTCTTGCCTACCGTTTCATTTCGGTTGTCAATGAGGGCGCGAATATCGTTATTTTCTAAGGAACTTAAAACGTTTTGGGCATATATTTCATGTTTTTCGCTGACAGGGAGGATTATAGCTTGCTCCGGCATCAGCCAAAGCGGAAAATTCCCACCGGTGTGTTCCAGTAATAAGGCTATAAAACGCTCCATACTACCGAAAGGTGCCCTATGGATCATAACGGGCCTGTGCAGCTCATTGTCGCTGCCTTTATAGGTAAGGTCAAATCGCTCCGGTAAATTGTAATCCACTTGTATTGTTCCCAACTGCCAGTTCCTTCCAAGGGCATCTTTTACCATAAAATCCAACTTTGGACCATAAAATGCAGCTTCACCACTTTCTATGACAAAATTTAACCCTTTTTCCTTAGCAGCATTGATAATGGCATTTTCCGCCTTTTCCCAGTTTTCTACAGAGCCAATATATTTTTCGGGTTTTTCCAAATCCCTTACGGATACCTGGGCCGTAAAATTGCCAAACCCCAAAGATCCCAACACATATAAGGTAAGGTCTATAACGTTTTTAAACTCATCGGCCAATTGGTCCGGAGTACAGAAAATGTGGGCATCATCTTGCGTAAAGCCACGTACTCTGGTAAGACCATGTAGTTCTCCACTCTGTTCATAACGGTAAACAGTTCCGAACTCCGCATATCTTTTTGGAAGCTCCCTATAACTAAATGGCTTGGTGTTGTATATTTCACAGTGATGTGGACAGTTCATCGGCTTCAATAAGAACTCCTCGTCTTCTTTTGGAGTTTTTATTGGTTGAAAGCTATCTGCTCCATATTTTTCATAATGGCCAGAGGTAACGTAAAGTTCCTTTTGTCCAATATGTGGGGTAACCACCATCTCGTATCCGGCTTTTTTCTGTGCTTTCTTTAAAAAATTCTCCAAGCGCTCCCGTAAAGCAGCTCCTTTTGGAAGCCATAAGGGGAGGCCTTGTCCTACTTTTTGAGAAAAGGTGAACAGTTCCAATTCCTTGCCCAGTTTCCTGTGGTCCCTTTTCTTGGCCTCTTCCAATAGTTCCAGGTACTCGGTAAGTTCTTTCTGTTTTGGAAAGGAAATACCATAAACCCTGGTCAACTGATTGTTTTTTTCGTTCCCTCTCCAATAGGCACCGGCCACACTTAATATTTTAATGGCTTTAATAATACCTGTATTGGGTATGTGTCCTCCCCTACATAAATCGGTGAAGGTGTCATGGTCACAGAAGGTAATGGTGCCGTCTTCCAGATTTTCTATAAGTTCTACCTTATATTGGTTCCCTTGGGATTGGTATAATTCCAATGCCTCGGCCTTGGTAGCGGAACGCATCTTAAAATCGTGTTTTCCCCTGGCAATTTCCAAGGCTTTCTTTTCAATTTCTGGGAAGTCCTTTTCGGAAATGGTACCATCGGGTAGATCCACATCATAATAAAATCCGTTTTCAATGGCTGGTCCTATGGTCAGTTTTACACCTGGGTACAATTCTTCCAGAGCTTGGGCCACAACGTGGGAGGTGGAATGCCAGAATGCGGTTTTTCCTTCTTTGTCGTTCCAGCTATATAGGATAAGAGACCCGTCTTCCTTTAGTGGTGTTACGGTTTCAACGGTGACCCCATTAAATTTTGCGGAAATTATATTTCGAGCCAAACCTTCACTTATGCTTTTGGCAACCTCTAAAGGTGTAGTGCCTTTGGCATATTCTCTAATGCTCCCGTCTGGTAAAGTTATTTTGATCATACTTTTTTGTCGTAATAAGTGTGCAAAGATAACATCTAGTATTTATGTTGGCAATATATATAGGTACGATTTTATTTATATACATATATAGTTTAGTTGTTTGTGCGTTCCCTCCTTTTGTCGGTCCGTGTGCTGTGCTGTATCCCTTGCGCTGCTGCGGGGATGCCGCTGCGCCCCTGCCTACCGGCACGGGCAGGCCTAACGCGGGGGGCTTCAATTTTAACGCTGCATTGTTTTGCGGTTGAGTGAAAAAGTATTAAATTGTTTTCCCTTTTTTCGGGGAATTTTCCCTGTGCAA
>JAVJOW010000027.1:0-46664 GCA_040216555.1 Arenibacter sp. | reverse complement strand
TAGGCAGGCGCAGCGTGGCAATCTGTCAATTGTTTGAAGAGATTGCTTCGTCGCCATAGCTCCTCGCGATGACGGATTGGTTTTGAGTGCAAATAATCACCATAAAAACTTTAAACTTTAGACCCCCCGCTGGCGCGAGCGTCGCGCCTGCCTTGCCGTCAGGCAGGCTCGTGCCCAAGTAACATGGTGTACAAAATACCTTGGCTTGGGTTTTCAATCCCTTCCGTATTCTCCTCCTTTGGTCGGAGAAGCCACCCTGTCCTCCCGCGGAAAACTCGGGACAGGCTTGCCAAGGGATGGAGCTTTTCTGTTTTCGTCATTCGCGATGATTACTCTGCCATGATTTCCTCCCCCTAGCCCCCTCCCAAGGAGGGGGGACTTGATTCTCAACAAAACTATCCGATATGTTAGCAATTCTAAGTGAAAGCTATCTGAAAACTTTTTAAAAGAGTATTGACATTTCTAAAATGGGAAGAACATCGATTTCCAATTGCTCCCCCTCCTTGGGAGGGGGTTGGGGGGAGGTCAACCCCGCTGTGCCGAGTCTCCTGACTTCGCACTGGAAAAACCAAGACTGTACAAGGTCTCGACTCCTCTCGACCTGACAACAATTCGTCATTGCGAGCCAGTTTGCCGCCTAGGCAGGCGCAGCGTGGCAATCTGTCAATTGTTTGAAGAGATTGCTTCGTCGCCATAGCTCCTCGCGATGACGGATTGGTTTTGAGTGCAAATAATCAAAATAAATCTTGAGACTTGAGACCCAGCGCTGGCGCGAGCCTGCCTTAGTAGCTTGGTGTAAAAATACCATGGCTTGGGTTTTCAATCCCTTCCGTCTTCTCCTCTCTTTGGTCGGAGAATCCACCTTGTCCTCCCGCGGAAAACGCGAGACAGGCTTAACTAAGTGAAGTAGCCTCTTATTTTTAACATTGCGAGCTTTTTACAGTTTACTGCTCACTGCCCACAGACCCCGCTGGCCCGCGCCTATAGCCTTTACTGCACAAAGTCCCTAGACTCGAGCAATCAGAACCCTCCGTCTTAGCTTATGGCGAAGCCTCCTCCCTTCGTCAGAAGGGAGGAGCTTTTACTTAAGTTTTCGTAAACAAACTGATCGATCTTGTGAATATAGCTTTACAATCCGTTTTTTGAACCTTGTACTTTGGCCATTAACCCTCTGTTCACTGACCACCGTTTACTCATTAAGAGATTTTGTCCATTTTCTTCCGGATTTCCGCCAAACAAAGATTGCCAAAACTACCTTCGTGGCTGTGGCGTATGTCTCTTTTGGGAGTAAAGGTACCCTCGTTGATTTCCTTGCCCATTTTTTTATAAGCATCACGGAAGGGCATACCGCTCAGTACGAGTTCGTTTAGGGTATCTACGCTAAACAGATAATCGTATTTGGGATCGTCCAAGATATTTTCATTGACCCGTATTTCCTTTAAACTAAAGGTCATGATCTCCAAACAGGCCTTTAGGTCCTGTATGGCGGGTACGATCACCTCTTTTACCAATTGCAGGTCCCTATGGTAGCCACTGGGCAGGTTATTGGTGATCAGGATAAGTTGGTTGGGTACGGTCTGAAGTCGGTTACACTTACCTCGTACCAATTCAAACACATCCGGGTTTTTCTTGTGGGGCATAATGCTGGACCCTGTGGTAAGCTCATCCGGGAAGGAGATAAAATTAAAGTTCTGGCTCATATACAGACAGATATCCATCGCCATTTTAGAAAGGGTGGCGGCAATGCTGCTCATACCAAAGGCTGCTGCCTTTTCTACCTTGCCACGGCCCATTTGCGCGGCCACTACATTGTATTTCATAGTGTCAAAGCCCATTTCCTCGGTAGTAAAACTACGGTCTATGGGGAAGGAACTGCCATAACCAGCGGCACTGCCCAAGGGATTCTGGTCTGCAACCTTATAGGCGGCATCCACAAAATACAGATCGTCTACCAAACTTTCGGCATAGGCGGAGAACCATAGTCCAAAAGAGGAGGGCATGGCTATTTGCAAGTGCGTATAACCTGGCAACATCACCTTCTTATGCTTATCGGCCAAATTTAACAGGAGATGGAACAAATCCTTGGTCTGTTCCTTGATCTCTGTTAATTCGTTCTTTAGGTACAAGTGCATGGCTACCAAAACCTGATCGTTTCTGGAACGGGCGGTGTGGATCTTTTTCCCGGCATCTCCCAACCTAAGGGTAAGCAGAAACTCGATCTTGGAATGCATGTCCTCAAAACTGTCCTCTATGGTAAAGGTGCCCTTTTCTATGGTCTTGGCAATTTTATCCAGCTCGGCTACCAAAGAATCGGTTTCCTTAAGCGTCAACAGACCAATTTTACCCAGCATTTTGGCATGCGCCTTGGAGGCAATTACGTCGTATTTTGCCAAAAGCAAATCCAGTTCCCTATCATTGCCCACCGTGAAATGGTCTATCTTTTTGTCGGTGCTAAATCCTTTGTCCCAAAGTTTCATTTGTCGTTTTTATTTGTTTTTTTAAAGGTCAAATGTAGTTCGCCAATAAACCTCTCTAATAGATTAATAAATCCGTTTGGCTCGGTTCATTTGATATTTTTTATTATTTTTTTATAGGTCAATTACAATGAACAACCAACATCATTAATTGTTAATTGCTCACTGTTTATTGTTAATTGTTCATTGTTTCAAGAATCCTTGCAAGATCTTAATATACAAATCTATTCCTTCTTCTATTTCCGCTACATAAATAAATTCGTCCGCCGAGTGACTACGGGTGCTATCGCCAGGTCCCAATTTTAGGGACTGACAATATAATGCCGCCTGATCCGACAGGGTTGGCGAACCATAGCTGCTCCTGCCCAAAGCCAAGCCCGACTTTACCAAGGGATGGTCCTTATTGATTGAAGAGGAATTTAGGCGCAACGAACGGGGCTTTACCTCACAAGGAGCTTCGGCAGTAAGTATGTCCGCTATTTCCTTGTTGGTATAGCAGTCATTTACTCGCACGTCTATCACCAGATCTACATGGGCGGGTACTACGTTATGCTGGCTTCCGCCACTTATTTGGGTTACCGTAAGCTTTACTTCGCCCAGCACTTCCGATACCTTGGGGAACTTATAGTCCTTAAACCACTGCAGTACCTCTATGGTATTGTAAATGGCATTATTATCGTTCGGGTGGGCGGCATGCGAGGGAGTTCCACTTACCTTGCCTTCAAACACCACCAAACCTTTTTCGGCAATTGCCAAATTCATCAAGGTAGGTTCCCCTACTATGGCCACATCTATTTTTGGCAGGATAAGCAACATACTGTTCAGGCCATTGGGGCCAGAGCTTTCCTCTTCGGCAGAGGCCACGACCACTATATTATGGCTCAGGTTTTCCTGGGCATAATAATGCGTAAAGGTAGCGATCAAGGATACCAGGCATCCGCCGGCATCGTTACTGCCCAATCCAAATAATTTCCCATCCACAATATGTGGATGAAAGGGGTCTTTGGTATAGGCCGAATTCGGCTTTACGGTATCGTGGTGGGAGTTGAGCAGTAGCAAAGGCTTGCTCTCGTCATAGTATTTGTTAAAGGCGTATACGTTGTTCTTTTCCCTTTTAAAAGGGATATTGAACTCTTTAAACCATGCTTCAATAGCATCTGCCGTCTTATCTTCTTCGGAGGAAAACGACTGAATTGAAATCAATTCCTGTAACAATGCAATGGCCTTTTCCGTAAGTTTTTGTTGATCCATGTTTATAAAGTAATGGTGGTAAATAAGGTAGAATTGGGGTTTAACATATCCAAATCCCCAATACAGACCTTGCCCACATTTTTATTTAGCGCATGGAAGCAATTTTCCAATTTTGGAAGCATGCCATCCACTATGATATTTTGTTTTAATAATTCTTGATAGTTACCCGGTTCCAGGTTCCTTACCACAGAGGTTTCGTCCGAAATATCCATCAATACCCCTTTCTTCTCAAAGCAATAGTAGAGGGTAGTGTCATAGTTTGCACTCATCCCAATAGCGACTTCCGAGGCAATGGTATCGGCATTGGTATTCAGCAATTGCCCTTCCTTGTTATGGGTAATGGCACAAAACACCGGAACAAAGTCGGCCTGCAACAATTTATCAATGGCCCCTGCATTTACTTCCTCCACATCCCCGGCAAATCCGTAGTCTATTTCACGGACCGGTCTTTTTACGGCACGGATGGTATTGCCATCGGCCCCGCTGAGCCCTATGGCATTGGTGCCCCTAGCCTGCAATTGTGCCACAATATTCTTGTTGGCCAATCCACCGTAGACCATGGTGATTACTTTTAATCCCTCTACATCGGTAATACGTCTCCCGCCAACCAGTTTGGATTCTATCCCCAATTTTTCGGCGATCTGGGTAGCTAGTTTGCCACCGCCGTGTACCAAAATCTTAGGGCCTTGCATGGCCGAAAAGGAATCCAGGAATTTGTTGAGTTCGGTTTCGTTCTCGATGACGTTCCCTCCAATTTTTATTATAGATAGTTTTTGTTTCATAAGCCCCTCCTCAACTCCCCCAAGGGGAGGAATTATTATCTATTTGGTTTTTTATAATTGCTTTCGCTTTATTTTCAACATTATGACTGTCTTCGTAACAGGGGTCTCGACTGCGCGTATCTACCAATAGATAGGCTCGACCTGCTAACATTATCTCATTTCAATTTAACACCTCCCCCTCCTTGGGAGGGGGTTGGGAGGAGGTCCTTTAAACTTCCTATTCCCCTTTGTTAGCTCTATCCTCTTTGTTTTAGGATTTCAAAATTATATTTTTACTCAAATCAAATAGCTCCCCTCTTGGAACGAAGAGGGGAATGAATTTTCCCGCCACCAGCGGGGAAAGAAAGGGGAGCCTGCCTTGCCGTCAGGCAGGTTTGAAATCCCTACTATTTGGCCCAAACCCAAACTTTCTCTTTTGTTTCAATATCCACGCTTTCAGAACCCTCCATCTTCGTTTGGGGCGAAGCCACCTCCCTTCGTCTGAAGGGAGGAGCTATGATTGTATTTCAAAATTATATTTTTGCTCAAATCAAATAGCTCTCCAATGTGTAAAGTCTCCTAGCTTGACACTACATAAAACCATTCGAGCACAACAACCAACCTTTGGTTTCAATCCCTTCCGTCTTATCCTCTCAACTTTCAACCTTGAACATTAAATCCAAGAGCCTAGGAGGTCTCGACTGCGCCTGCCTACCGTCAGGCAGGCTCGACCGGACAGTATTACGTCATTGCGAGCTTGCCATTCTTCTCGATACAATTTTATTTCGTTCCACTCCATAAAATCACTCGAAGTGACGGGCATTCGTCATTGCTCGATTGCCATGTTCACTGACAACTGTTTACTGTTTACTGCCAACTGACTACTGCCAACTGACTACTGACTACTGTTCACTGTAAACTGTTCACTGCCAACTGTGCCTAAGCACCCAGACTCTCCAGCAACTTCTTCAACACAATCTGAGCGGAATAGGTTCTGTTGTTGGCCTGTTGTATGGTCAAGGAATTGGGACCGTCCAAAACCTCATCTGCTACCACTACATTTCGCCTTACGGGGAGACAGTGCATAAACTTGGCCTTGCCCAATTTTTTGTTGGTCATGGTCCAATTCTTATCCTGGTTTACCACCTTGCCATAATCCTGGTAGCTGCTCCAGTTTTTAACATACACAAAATCGGCATCTTCCAAAGCCTTGTCCTGATCGTATTCTATTTTGGCACCCTTGGTTACCTCAGGGTTTAAATCGTATCCTTTGGGGTGGGTAATTACAAAATCGGCTTCCTGCAAATGCATCATCTCCACAAAGGAATTGGCCACGGCATGTGGCAATGCCTTTGGGTGTGGTGCCCAGGACAAGACCACCTTAGGCCTTTTCTTGGCATTGTTTTCCGCAAGGGTTATGGCATCTGCCAAAGCCTGTAACGGGTGGCCCACAGAGCTTTCCATGTTGACCACCGGTATCCCTGCATATTTTTTAAAACCGTTCATCACCAATTCGGCCTCGTCCTTTTCCTTGTCGGTCAAAGAGGCAAAAGCCCTTATGGCAACTATATCGCAATATTGCGCCACTACCTGGGCCGCTTCCTTGATGTGCTCGGAGGTGCCCTGATCCATGATGGTGCCATCGCCATATTCCAATGCCCATCCTTCACTTCCAAAATTCATTACGATAACCTCCATCCCCAAGTTCATGGCCGCTTTTTGCGTACTTAAACGGGTCCTAAGGCTGTTGTTGAAGAATAATAAACATATGGTCTTGGCCTCACCCAAGGCTTTGTACTGAAGCGGATTCGCCTTTAATGATCTAGCTTCTTCTACCCATTGCGATAGGGAATCAATATCTTTTAAGGATAAATAATGTTGCATTTCTTTATTTTATGGTTGTAAAAGCGGTTTTGTTTTCTAGGGCATCGATGATAAAATTGTCCTTTAGGCCGTTAACGATCCAAGTCTCTACATTGGCCTGTCTGGCAATATTGGCAGCCTCTATCTTGGATTCCATTCCCCCGGTTCCATGGGAGGATTTGGAGCTACTGACCTCCTTTTGCAGATCGGCCAAGTTGCTCACCAAACGAATGGTTTCCGGTTTCTTATTTATGAACGACTCCTTGGTGTAAATGCCATCGGTATTGGTAGCAATAATCAGGAGATCTACCTTCATCAAGGCTGCAGTCAATGCCGCCAATTTATCATTGTCCCCAAACTTGATCTCATCGGTCGCTACCGTATCGTTCTCGTTGATGATGGGTATAAAATTATTGGCTACCAGTACGTTGATGGTATTGCAGATATTTTCTTTGGAAACTTCCCTTTCAAAGTCGGAATAGGACAAAAGACATTGGGAGGTAAATAACCCCAACTCCCTGAAATTCTCTTGAAAAATTCGCATTAAATGGGGTTGCCCAATGGATGCCAAGGCCTGTTTAACGGTAATCTCCTGCCCATTGTGTTCCAATTTTACGAACTGCTTGGCTGCGGCAATGGCCCCGGAACTTACAATGATGAATTCGTAGCTATCCTTAAGTTTTGCGATCTGCCTGCCAATATCCTCAATTTTTCCCCTAGAGATATGGTCCGTTTCCTTGGTGAGGGTATTGGATCCTATTTTTAATAATATTCTTTTCTTCTGCATGTTCTTTTTTTTAGACCTATTGTTCAGGTCTGGCTACTACCTTATTTGTCCATCACCCTTTACATACCATTTGTTGGTCACCAAATGCTGTAGGCCAATGGGCCCCCTTTGGTGCAATTTATCTGTGCTGATGGCCAATTCCCCGCCCAGTCCAAATTGTCCACCATCCGTAAAACGGGTAGAAACATTATGATATACTGCCGCGGAATCGACGGAATTCATAAAAAGGTCGGCTTCTGGCCCTTCTTCCGTAACAATAACGGCGGAATGTCCCCCACCATAGGTATTTATTTTCTCAATGGCTTCTTCGGTACTGCCCACTTCCCCAATGAGGATCTTGTAATCCAAAAATTCTTCAAACCAGCTTTCCTCTCCAGTAATTTCGGAAGTACCCTCTGTTTTGGCCAGGCTGTTATCTACCAGTATTTCTACTTTTTTCGCTTTTAATTCAGCTATCAAATCTTTTATAAAAGCTTCCTTGTTGGGCAGTTCACTATCTACCAACACCTTATCCAAGGCATTACAGGCCGATATCTTTGTGGTCTTGCCATTTAGGATAATGGACATAGCCTTTTTAAGGTCTGCCTTAGGATGTACATACAAGAAGTTATTTCCCCTACCACTGACGATTACGGGACAGGTGGCGTGCTTTTTGGTAAAGGCGATCAACTTTTCCCCTCCCCTAGGTACGATCAGGTCCAGCTTTTGGGTAGGCTTTTCCAAAAAGGCCTGGGTCTGCTCCCTATTGAATTCCAAATAAGTGACCCAATCTTTGGAAATACCGTGTTGCTCCAAGGATTTATGCCAGAAATTTACCAATACCAAATTACTTTGTAGGGATTCCTTCCCACCCTTCAACAAAATCTTATTGCCCGATTTAAAGGCAATGGCAGCTGCTTCTATGGTAACATCGGGCCTGGATTCATAAATGATGAGGACCGTACCAAATGGGGCTGTTTTATTGCTTACCTGCATCCCATTTTCATGGGTGAAATTAAACCGCTCCAAGCCCAAGGGATCTTCCTGCCCTGCCAATTGTTGCAAGGAAAGGATCATGCCGTCAATTTTGGCATCGTCTACCTTGAGTCGGTCGTACATGGCCAAATCATCGCCATTATAGGCCTCGAGATCTTTCTTATTGACCTCCAGGATGGTATTTCGTTCCGTATTGATCAGCTGTGCCATGGTATTTAGCACGGCATTACGTTGAGCTATGTCCAAATACAAACTCATGCCAATTCCTTTTTTAGGGCATCAAAAAACTGATCCAGATTTTCCTTGGTTATATTCAATGCCGGTAATACCCTCAATACATATTTATCACTGGCGCCACCGGTGAACATAAATTGGTTGTGGATGAGTTTCTTGCGTAGCTCCGCCACTTCAAAATCAAATTCCAATCCCAACATCAGTCCCATTCCCTTTACTCTTTTTACCTGTGGAATATCGGCTGCTTTTTCCTTGAAGTATTCAAAGAGATTGGCGGCATTTTCTATTAAATTTTCTTTTTCGATCACTTCCAGTACGGCCAATCCTGCGGCACAGGCCAAATGATTGCCCCCGAAGGTGGTTCCCAGCATTCCGTAGGAAGCCTTGATACTTTCATGGATCAGGACACCTCCAATTGGAAATCCGTTCCCCATTCCCTTGGCTACGGTAATAATGTCCGGTTTGATGCCGTAGTGTTGGAAGGCAAAAAACTTACCACTTCTTCCATAACCACATTGCACCTCGTCCGCAATCAACAAAGCCCCATTTTCCTTAGAAAGTGCGGCTATGTTTTGATAAAACCACTGGGACGGTTGATCCAGACCCCCCACCCCTTGAATAGTCTCTATAATAACACAACAAACATCCCCTTTGGAAATCTCACTTTTAAAAGCGGCCAAATCCTCGAAGGGAAGTATGGTTACCTTTTGTTGCTTGTTGATAGGGGCGTTTATTTTTTCGTTGTCCGTGGCGGCCACGGCAGCAGAGGTTCTCCCGTGGAATCCGTGTTTAAAGGCAATTACACGGGATTTTCCTGTTTGGAACGATGCCAACTTTAAGGCATTTTCGTTGGCCTCTGCCCCAGAATTGCACAGGAACAAATTGTAATCTTCACAGCCCGAAAGTGCTCCCAGTTTATGTGCCAAGGCCTCCTGAACGGGATTCTGGATGGCATTGCTGTAAAAACCGATCTTATCTAACTGCTCCTTTAATCTTTTCACATAATGTGGATGGGAATGTCCTATGGAAATTACGGCATGTCCGCCGTAGAAATCCAAATACTCCTGGTCTTTATCATCGGTGACTACGATTCCCTTGGCCGAAACGGGAGTAACGTTATATAATGGGTATACATCAAATAATTCCATCTTCTATATTGTATTATGAACCTCCCTTGTATAATAACCTTGCAGGTATAAGGTAGAGGTTATCCTTTTTTTATTTCGTTTATCTTATCAAATGAGGCCACTATTCCCCTAATCAGGGAGGAGCTTAATCCTTGGTGTTCCATTTCGTTCAATCCGGAAATGGTACATCCCCTTGGAGTAGTTACCTTATCTATTTCATTTTCTGGGTGACTGTCAGATTCTATCAACAAACTAGCAGCCCCATTACAGGTATGCATGGCCAATTCCTGTGCTTCCTTGGCATCGAATCCCAATTGAATGGCTCCCTGTGTGGTAGCGCGTATCAATCGCATCCAAAACGCAATTCCACTGGCACAAATAACGGTAGCGGCCTGCATCTGGTCTTCCGGTATTTGCATGGAATGCCCCATACGGTTAAAAATGGCCTTGGCCAGGTCTACCCTCTTTGCGCCCTTCTCGTTACTACAGATACAGGTCATGGATTTCCCCACGGAAATAGCGGTATTGGGCATGGCACGAATAATATAGTGATCCGGTCCTATAACTTCTTCCATTCTGGCAATACTAAAACCAGTAATGGTAGAAATAATAACATGCTTGTCCGTAAGGATGTCCTTTACCTCCCCCAAAATCTTTACAAATTGCCCGGGCTGTACCGCAAAAATAAGGATGTCCGATTTGGCCACTGCTTCCCTATTATCCGTAGTGGTGGTAACAATTCCATATTTTTCAATTTCCTTAAGCCCACTAAGATTTCTCTTGGTAAGGACCATGGAAGTGGCCCCATTAGTGCTCAAAATGCCCTTGGCGATTGAAAGACCTAAATTACCTGCTCCAATAATGGCTATTTTCATACCTTGACTGTTATTTGTTTCATTCCCTAAGTCTAGAGAAATCAGTAATTGGTTAATTTGTTTTTTGGTTGGTTTTAATACTGTCTATATGCCCTCAAAGGCCAACAACATTAAAATACCCCTGCTTTTAATTGCAGTCCTTCCGTTTCTTTAAATCCGAATATCAAGTTCATATTCTGCACTGCCTGCCCTGAAGCCCCTTTCAACAAATTGTCTATGGCCGAGGTAATCAAGAGTGTATTGGTATGCTTGTGCAAATGAATATGACATTGGTTGGTATTCACCACCTGTTTTAGGTTGATATCCTCTTCTGTAACCTGGGTAAAGGCGGCATCCTTGTAAAAATCATTATACAATTTATAGGCCTCTTCCAAAGTCCCGTCGAATTCAGTATAAGCCGTAGCCAAAATCCCCCTGGTAAAATTTCCCCTGTTCGGCAGGAAGAAAAGTTCCCCGGTATTTTGCTGAAGACTGTGGAGACTTTCATTTATTTCCCCTAGGTGCTGATGCGTAAATGGTTTGTACCAGGATACATTGTTGTTCCTCCAGCTAAAATGTGAGGTAGCCGAAAGGCTTACCCCCGCCCCTGTACTTCCGGTAACAGCATTGACGTGCACCGGCTTATCCAATTTATGTGCCTTTGCCAAGGGTAAAAGCGCCAATTGGATTGCTGTGGCAAAACAACCTGGGTTGGCAATATATTTTGCCTTTTTAATTTCTTCCTTTTTCAGTTCGGGCAAGCCGTAAACAAAGGTTTTCCCATCCAAAACAGCATCGGCCTCCAACCTAAAATCATTGCTTAAATCTATGATTTTGGTGTCTTTCGAGAACTCGTTTTCCTTTAGAAAACTGGTGGAGTTCCCATGCCCTAGACATAGAAATACCACATCCACATCCTTATTGACCTCCCCGGTAAATACAAGATCGGTAACCCCCAACAAATCCGGATGGGCCGTGGTAATCTTTTTACCTGCCCTAGTGGTACTAAAAACAAAATCTATAGTTGCATTGGGATGGTTCAGGAGAATTCTGATGAGTTCCCCACCAGTATACCCTGAACCACCTATAATTCCTGCCTTAATCATTATTGTGATTTACGTGATTGTATATTTTTCCCGAATTGGAAAGTATTTTTATAAAACCTTTGGCATCATCGGCAGACCATCCTTTGTTCATTTCACCGTAACTACCAAAGGAGGCGTTCATAAGATCGTGCGGAGAGGATATTCCGTCCAATTCAAAACGATATGGGTGCAGGCTTACAAAGACATCCCCACTTACGTTCTTCTGGGTATCGGTCAAAAATGCTTCGATATTTCGCATAACCTCATCCAAATAATTTCCTTCGTGCAACAACATGCCATAGAAATTACCCTGCATTTCCTTTTGGTACTGCTGCCATTTGGTCAAGGTGTGTTTTTCCAACAAATGGTGGGCCTTGATAATGATCAAGGAAGCAGGTGCTTCAAAACCTACCCTACCTTTTATGCCAATAATGGTATCCCCAACGTGGATATCCCTACCAATGGCATATTTGGAAGCAATGGCCTCCAATTTAATAATGTTGTTCACAGGGGTATCGTTATCCCCATCCAACGCAATTAATTCCCCCTTATGGAAAGTAAGTTTCAACTGTGTGGGTTCTGTTTTTTGCAGTTGGCTTGGATAGGCAGCATCCGGTAAGGACTTGTGTGAGGTAAGTGTTTCCTCACCCCCTACTGAAGTTCCCCACAAACCTCTATTGATAGAGTATTTTGCCTTTTCCCATGGGTAATCTACCCCATTCTGCTTCAAATATTCAATTTCTACCTCCCTGGCCAATTTATTATCGCGTATGGGGGTAATAATTTCGATCTCCGGTGCAATGATCTGAAAGATCATATCAAACCTAACCTGATCGTTCCCTGCTCCCGTACTACCGTGGGCAATATATTTGGCACCGACTTTTTTGGCGTAATTTACAATTTCAATGGCCTGAACAATTCGCTCTGCACTAACTGATAAGGGATAGGTATTGTTCTTTAATACATTTCCAAAAATCAAGTACTTTACCACCTTTTCGTAAAAAGTGTTTACAGCATCTATGGAAGTGTAGGAAGTGGCCCCCAATTCCAAGGCCTTTTTATGAATGCTCTCTATTTCTTCCTTTGAAAACCCACCTGTATTTACACTTACGGCATGTACTTCAAAGCCTTGATCCTTTGATAAATACTTGGCACAATAGGAAGTATCCAAACCACCACTATATGCTAAAACTAATTTCTTCATGCTAAACTATTATTATTTATATTTTCACAGCAGTACTATACAACTACTTGGTTTTCTTATTTAGGAACAGACTTTCCTTTATACTCTTTAATCTTTGAAAAGCCTTGGAATTCAATTTTTCCTTGGGCTCCTTTTGGGTCTCCTTGGTTTTGGTTTCCGGATCGTACAACATTCCCGTACAAAGACACATTTTTTGTTCTGTCCTGGTAAGGATATCGAAATTCTTACAGGTCTGACAACCTTTCCAAAACTCCGGATCGGTGGTAAGTTCCGAAAAAGTGACCGGCTTATAGCCGAGCTCATAGTTCATTTTCATTACTGCCAAGCCCGTAGTGATCCCAAAAATTTTGGCATTGGGAAACTTGCTTCTGGAAAGTTCAAAAATCTCTTTCTTTATTTTCTTGGCCAAGCCTTGATTCCTGTAGTCAGGATGTACTATAAGACCCGAATTTGCTACAAACTTTTCATGTCCCCAAACCTCAATATAACAGAACCCGGCAAACTTATCGCCGTCAAGGGCAATAATGGCATTACCATTATGCAGTCTTTTTTGAATATATTCAGGAGTACGCTTGGCAATCCCTGTACCACGCACTTTGGCCGACTCCGCAATGGTTTCGCAAATGATCTCGGCATATTTAAAATGGGAATCGTTAGCAATAACAATCTTCATTGAATGTTGCTTTTAAAATTAAAATTATAATTTATTTTTTTTGAGAGGGAAATGGACTCACCTATTTCCATAAAAGAAGCGCACCCTTACGGGCGACGACGTGTAGGCGTAAATGAATAAGCAAGGTTGGAAACCTTGTTTACGTTAAGTATGTAATATGAGTTATTCATTCTACCATCAAAAGTACAAATAAAAATGAATTATTGGGATTGTTGTGTCAATTTTTACTAAAAAGCATCTTTTTGTTGTGTAATCTAACAATTTCATAAAACATAAAACCATATACTGCAATATATTCAACAGATAACAACCAATAATTTTCCTTAAACCCTGCATTGGAATAGGCCCAGTAGCTCAACATGACAGTTAAGGACCAAACCAAGGGAAATCTAAACTCCGTAAACAGGCTTAAGACCACTAAGAAAATAATATACCAAGGGTGTACGGTAGCGGACAAAAAATAATGGAGGGCCAGCACCCACAACATAGAGGTCAATACACTTGAAATCTTTTTATGGTCCCTGAAAAACGTGAACAGGGCTACAGCGGCAATGACGATTATAGTCGTAATTTTCCCATAATCCTTGATGAGTTCCCAAGGCTTGGCATCGAAATTTACTGCCACTTTTTTTATGGCATTATAAAAACCGGCATTGAATTCAAAATTAGAGAACCACAGTCCCACCGTATCGATATAATTGTTGGCAAAATCAAGGGAATAGAACGGGAGTACCAAAAGGACCGTAGTTATACCTACAACAGCATAGAAGAGCATGCTCTTCTTGATCCCGAAATATTTTAGGAACAAGGGCAGAAATAGTAAAGGCACCAATTTTATAGAGATCGATAGTGCATAAACAATAGCCGCCAACAGCCATTTTTTATTGCATAAAAGACACATGGACCAAATAAAAAAGAACAACATTACACCTTCAAAATGCAGATTCCCGGTAAGTTCCAAAATAACCAATGGGTTTAAGAAATACCAAAAGATAAGATGTGTAGATTTATTGAGCTTTTGCAATAATTTGCGACCGAAATACAGGATTCCCAGATCGGACAGAATTATGACGGTTCTCATTACCAATACACTTCCCACGACGCTCTTTCCCGACATCCAGGTGGACATGGCAAAAATAAACTGGTTCAATGGAGGATAATTACTGTAATTTGATGCACTAAGGCTTCCCATACCACTTACCAATTCTGCAGCATTGTGCATGAGATGGCCATGCTCTATTATAAGGTCGTTGGGGAGATGAAGGTAAGGACTCATGCCATTGTTGATCAATTGCCCATCCCATATAAATCTATAAAAATCTTGGGAAAGATTGGGTTCTGCAAAAAGTAGCATTAGCCGGAAAAGTGTTCCTGCAATGGCCAAAAATTTAAAGTTCCATTTTTCAAATTGAATCAGCTTATAGCATAAAAAGAACAACCCCAAATAAAGGCTAAGCAGCTTTAAAAAATCGGTCCGATCCAAATGGTAACCAAAGGAAATATAGAAAAGGATGCTGACCAGCACCATTAAAATTGGAATCCTGTGAAGTTTCCAATAAGAAATGGTCCTTTGGATCATAGAAGTCTGGTAGTTTTTGGTCAATTTAATAATTCAGCAATCTCCCAAATTTAAATGAAATTATCAAATAACAGCACTTCCGATTTTGATTTTGGCAAGGAAACCATTGTTTTTTTGAAATTCACGAAAGCCAGCAGCTTAGAACAGCCCTACAACAGCTATGCTGGAGCAGACCTATCTATTTCTTAACTAATGGTTTAAGGATATAAACATGTTTATCGATTATAAAATTAAAAAACCCCTGTTCCTTAAAAAGAACAGGGCTTTTGAATAGCTTTTATAAATTTTACTTAGGCCCTTGCCATAAGGGATTTGAAAAATACATAACCGAAGCCCAAAAATAACATGAAATGAAATGGGAAAAGTCCAAAATCGTTCAAAGGAATGGCGCTATACATTCCAAAAAGGAAGTAAAGCATAAGGGCCGCTTCCAAAATCATATTGGGAGAAAGTTTGGTAGCCAAATATTTATTGCCCTTCCAGCTGTCCTTTATACTGTTCAAATTGAATTTTGGGGTCCTGACAAACTCCGATCTTTTACCCATATGTCCTTCCAAGACCGCAATGGAGTTGTGCAATGAAAATCCAAGGGCCACAGAGAAAAACGTAAAGAAGATTGATATATAGTCCACAAAGTTATTAAAACCGCTGCCCTGTATGCTCTTATAAGTAAACCAATAACAGACGAAAAGGATTATGGTACTTAATATAAAGAATTTTGTAGCTTCAAAAATCCATCCCAAATGGTCATAGGTGTTTTTTATGTACATCATTGGTATACTCAACAGTGCCACCAAAAACACACATAGGAACATGGAACTATTTAATAAGTGCATTACCCCGTGAAACTTGGTCTTGAACGAGATGTTCTTGGCTGAAATAACGCTCCAAACGGTTTTTCTAAAGTTCTCGGCCCCGCCTTTGTTCCAACGAAATTGTTGGGAACGGGCTGCACTGATTACCACCGGAAGCTCTGCAGGTGTCTCTACATCCTCCAAATATTTAAATTTCCAATTCTTTAATTGGGCACGGTAGCTAAGATCCAAATCCTCGGTCAGGGTATCTCCCTCCCAGTTTCCGGCATCCAAAATACATTCCTTTCTCCAAATACCAGCAGTACCATTGAAATTAATAAAATGTCCTTTGGCGTTACGTCCTACCTGCTCTAATGTAAAGTGGGCGTCCAAGGCAAAAGCCTGTATACGGGTCAAAGTGGAATACTCCCTATTGATATGCCCCCATCTTGTCTGAACTACACCAATTTCCTGATCTTTAAAATAAATAACTGTTTTCTTCAACCAATCACTTGAAGGCAAGAAATCCGCATCAAAAATAGCAATAAACTCTCCCTTGGCCATATCCAGACCTTCCTTTAAAGCACCTGCCTTATAGCCTTGCCTAGTGGTCCTTCTAATATGCTGTATATCCAATCCTGTTTCCTGAAGCGCCTTTATTCTCTTGGCCGTGTCATGTACGGAATCGTCCGTGGAATCGTCCAATACCTGAATTTCCAATTTGCTCATTGGATATTCTATTTTAGAGATATTTTCCAACAAACGCTCCACAACATACTCCTCATTATAAATAGGAAGTTGTATTGTAACAAAGGGTATTTCTTTTGGATCCAATAAATTATATTTTGGAGCCTCCTTATTTCTCCTTTTAAATCCTAGATAGTTGACCAGTAAATTAAGTTGGGCCAAGCTATAAAAAAATATCAATAGTAAGGAAATACTGTAAATCGCAATGATAAAGTAAGTAATTGTTAGTCCCATATTATTTTAAACTGTATTTAAATATCCAACCTAGGATTTTTACGCCTGCAAATATAGTACCTTTTAGAGTACCTGATACTTTTGATATGCCAATTCTTTTTTTATAACGCACTGGTACTTCGGTATATGTAAATCCCTTTTTTAGAACCTTCAACTGCATTTCCACGGTCCAACCGTAGGTCTTATCTTCCATTTCCAGCGCCAAAAGCTTGTTGTACTTTATGGCCCTAAACGGACCCAAATCAGTAAAAGAAGCTCCAAAGAACCATTTCATTAAAGTGGTGGCCAAGGCATTTCCAAAAACCTGTTGCGGGGTCATTGATCCTTCCTCCCTCAACGCCTTTGTTCTGGCCCCAATAACGAAATCCAAATCGTTTTCCACTATAGGTTTTACCACTTTGGAAAGTTCTTCGGGATAATCCGAATAGTCTCCGTCCATAAATACGATAATATCAGGTGTTTTGGATTGTTTGGAAATGTAATTAATTCCCATAAGGCAGGCATAGCCATATCCCATCCTATCCTCGGTGAGTACAGTGGCCCCTGCCCCTCTTGCATTAAAGGCTGTATCGTCCGTTGAATTATTATTTACAACAATAATTTCAGAAACAATTTTTGGGATTTCTTTTATGACATTCGCAATGGAATCAGCTTCATTGTAGGCAGGTATAATTACTTTAATATCGGTCATTAGTGTAGTTGAAGGGTCATACTTATTTTTCCATTGTTTTGTATCCGGGGATATCCATAATTTAGTTAGCCCAAAAGAAAGCGCAAAGGTATCAATACTTTCATCAATCTATGGAGCTCCCCCTTAGGATTGCAACAATTATTTCAACACCCACCAAAGGATTATTTTTTATTGACCAGATCCATTAGATCAACATCGTTCCCCAACAGAATTTCAGTAGGGTTTATTCTTCCTTTAAGAGGTCCGTTTTCCAATTTCAAGACCCCTCTTGGACAAACCGCGGAACAAATACCGCAGCCCACACAGCTGGACCTGATAATATTTTCACCTTTTTGGGCGTAGGCTCTGACGTCTATCCCCTGCTCACAGTAGGTAGAGCAATTGCCACAAGAAATACATTGGCCTCCATTGGTGGTAATCCTAAAGCGCGACTTAAAGCGCTGTACAAATCCCAAATAGGCTGCAAGTGGACAACCAAACCTACACCATACCCTATTTCCAAAAATGGGGTAAAACCCGGTACCTATTACTCCTGCAAAAAATGCACCGATCAAAAGACTATAAGCGTTTTGTACACTCTGTGTTTTTAAACCCAACACGGTACCAGAATCCGTAAAGAAGCTGTATAGCGTCATCAAGGTCATTGCCACGGCAAAGACCAATACCCCGTGCACCAACCACCTTTCCACTTTCCATGAAAAGAGGGACTTGCTGGAATGTTGCCTGTAGGGATCCCCCAGGGTCTCCGCTAAGCCACCACAACCGCATACCCAGGAACAGTACCATCGTTTTCCAAAAAAGTAGACCATAACGGGTACGATTACCAAAGTAAGTACAATACCCCATACTAGGATAAAGAGTCCTATTCCCCCGCTGTTCATTAAGGATTTTAGATTCCATTGGAAAAAGAAATCGTAATCCAACGGAAAGGCATTTTTAAAGTCGTAATAGGGCATTTGGAGCCTCACCATTATTTCCGGAATAAGAAAAGCAAAGACTATTTGAAAGAACAAAACCGAGGTAGTACGTACCATTTGATACATATTATGCCTATACTTAATGTACATGCGCACAGCCATAACAGTCATCACTGTACAATACATAAACCCGTACACAAACCAATGTCCCGCAGGATTTCCACTTAGAAATTCGCTGATGGGATCCACTAGGTAAGTCCAGTTTACGGCATATTCCGAACGGAAATATAGCACCAAATAAAAGGAAACCAGAAAAACGAAGACCATCCAGGCAATCCATCCCCTATTGGTAGCATTCTCATGGTAAATACCATTATTCTTAATCCCTTTTTTACCCCATAAAACAATATTGGGAATAATAAAAAGTAAGGACCCCAATAAGCCCAGACCGAAGGTCAAAAACCACATAAGCCCCTTGTTTTCAACAATAAAGCCACGGCCCGAGGCCTTGCCCACCGCAGCAGCCATGTCATGCGGCCCCGTATATATCACCTTTTTATAATCCTTGTCCTTTCTATGCTGGGCATTGGCTTCTTCAAGTATCTGGGTTATTTTGGGCGATAATGAAAGCATTCCCTGAAACTCTTTACCTACCACATTTTCTTCCATCCACTGGATAAAAAGTTCACTGGAAATCCCCTTTTCCTGAATTATTTGATCCAAGGCCGCAGGGGTTACCTTAAACTCGCCCATGAAAGGCAGTATGGTAAATATGGCAAGGCCGATCAAAAAAATGAAGAGCCCTATTTTTTTTATTATTTGCATTTTGAGATCTTAAATGTTGCTAAAAATTCGTTTCCAACTTTTCTTCCTGGGGGCAATGTTGGCACTGTAGAGTGAATTGTAATGGGAAACGATGTTTTCGTCGTATTGGGCATAGAATTCAGGGTCAAAATTGGCATCCTTTAAATATTCCATCACATAATCCATGTTTCTTTTCTCTGTAAGCCATCGGTCCAAAATTTCGTGACGCAATCGAATACCAAAAGAATTGATCCCCAAAAACTGTTTTGTCTCTTTGTGGAAGGCGATGGTGACACATATCTTTTCTTTGGGATGCCGCCAATGAAAATGTTGTTCCTGGTCCTTTTTGGATTTCTCACTAAATACCCAACCATAAGTTTGATACTCTATGTCCAAAAATTTGGCGGAATTAAACCAATGCCCAGGATTATAGGCCCTTTTGTTTCCGCAAATAGTCTGTGCCAAAGCTTCCCCCATCATTCTTCCGGTATACCAGACGGCCTCCACGGGCCTACGGCTGCCAATGGCCTCATGCTGTTCCGCACAGTCGCCAATAGCGTAAACGTCTGTGATATTGGTTTCCAAGAAGTTATTGACCTTTACCCCTTTGCCTAGTTCAATTCCAGAACCTATTAGGAAGTCAATATTTGGAGTAACCCCGGCGGTCAAACCAACCACTGTGCATGGGATATTTTCCCCCTTGTCCGTAACCACGGCCTTTGCCCAACCCTTTTCATCCGAAATAATTTCCTTTAGATTGGTATCCAATTTTAAGTCTATATGGTGTTCCTGAATATGTTCATTGATCATTTGGGATTCCTCTTTGGGCAAGACCCCGTTCCAAAAGCTGGTTTCACGGACTAAAAAAGTAACAGGGATATCCCTACTCCTAAGCATTTCTGCCAATTCGATCCCGATTAATCCACCCCCAACAATCACAGCCCTTTTACAGACCTCGTTGTTTGGCGCATTGGCTTCCAACAATTCCAGATCCTGTTTGGAATACAATCCCTGAACCCCTTTCAAATCCTGTCCGGGCCACCCAAATTTATTGGGTTTGGAACCTGTGGCGATGATCAGTTTATCATACCTAATTTCCTCGGAACTTTTCAATATTAGCTTTTTATTGGCCGTATCTACTTTTGACACATATCCATTGACCAGATCCAAACGATTTTTTTTCCAGAACCAATTCTCATAAGGCTGGGTATGCTCAAACTTCATATGGCCCATGTAAACATACATCAGTGCTGTTCTGGAGAAAAAGTAATTGCTCTCAGCGGAAATAATAGTGATTTTTTTGTCTGATAATTTTCGAATATGGCGTGCTGCCGTTATACCAGAGATTCCATTACCAATAATAACAATATGCTCCATAGGATTTCGGTTGATACGTACTAGGTCGTAGTTAAAGATAATAACTTAATTGTTCTTCTTTAATTTAGAATTATTTAAGAGAACGGAAATCACCTTTAATCAGGCCGGGAAGTAAAGTTTCTACAACAAAATCGGAAATGAAGCCCAACAGTCCTTAAGCATAACATTATATAGACAAACTGCCTTGAGATATGGAAGTAATGTAATTCGACGGTTGGATTTACTAGCTTGCCTTCTCCAAGGTAAAGGAAAATTCGGACCCTATATCTAGTACGCTTTCTACGTAGATCTTCTCGTTGTGGGCCTCTATAATATGCTTTACTATGGCCAATCCCAGGCCAGAACCGCCTTCGGCCCTACTCCCGCTTTTATCGACCCTGTAAAATCTTTCAAAAATTCTGGCAAGGTGTTGTTTGGAAATCCCCTCGCCGTTGTCGGTCACCCGGATAATGACCTTGTTTTTAATTAAATTCTCTACACTGACCTCGGTGGTACCGTTCTGCTGTCCATATTTAATGGAATTGACCACCAAATTTGTAATTACCTGTTGTATTTTCTCTTTATCGGCCTTTACATAAATTGGATTCTTATAATCCATGTCAAATGTCAGGGTAATATTCTTTTTAGCGGCCTTCATTTCCAAAAGCTCAAAAACATTCCGAACCAGTTCCAAAATGTCAAAATCCTCTAGCTTCAAATTTAAGTCGCCAACTTCCAATTTGGTTATGAGATCCAAATCCTTAACAATGTAAATAAGTCGCTCCACCCCCTTATTGGCCCGTTGAAGATATTTTTTTCTTAGGTTCTTATCGTCCATGGCACCATCCAAGAGCGTTAAAATATAACCCTGGACCGTAAATAATGGTGTTTTTAATTCGTGGGAAACATTACCCAAAAAATCCTTTCTATACTCCTCCCGGATTTTTAAAGTATCAATTTCAATCTTTTTGTCCTTGGCAAACTTCTCTATTTCATCTGTCAAGGTTCGCATATCGGTAGTAATGGTCTTGGGGGCCAAAGAGGTGGACTCCAATAGGGATACATCATTATATATGCGCTCGATGTTGCGATAGATAAATTTTTCTATTCTTAATTGTACTACGAGAAATGAAATAAAGGAAGAAGTTACCAAAAGGACCACTAGGAGACCCCAATCCATGGAACCACTGTTCCACAAAAATATCCCCAAAACTGCAGTTAATAGAATTGAAATTAGAATTGTGGTACGTAGAGCAAACCTATACGATTTTTTAATCCTCGTTACCATTATAGCACAAACTTATACCCTACCCCTTTTACTGTTTTAAAATGATCATCACCAATTTTTTCACGCAGTTTTCTAATATGGACATCAATGGTCCTACCCCCTACCACCACTTCATTGCCCCATACCTTGTCCAGGATCACCTCCCTTTTAAAAACTTTATTGGGCTTAGAAGTCAATAGTGCCAGAAGTTCAAACTCCTTTCTGGGAAGAATAATTTCTTCTCCTTGGTTGACAATTTTATATTCCTCCCTGTTTATGGTAATCTCCCCAACCTTAAAGATATCCTCTACCTCCTGCTCTTCATTCTTAAGCCTTCTAAGCAAAGCTTTTACCTTGCTCACAAGAACCTTGGGCTTAATAGGCTTAGTTATATAATCGTCCGCACCCGCATCAAATCCGGCCATTTGCGAATAGTCTTCGCCCCTAGCGGTTAGAAATGTAATTAAGGTATCCTCCAGACCTTCGGTTCGCCTTATGATCTCGCAGGCTTCAATACCATCCATCTCGGGCATCATTACATCTAAAATAATTAAGTGGGGCTTCTTCTTTTTTGCCTTCGCAACCCCTTCAATTCCATTTTTTGCAGTGAAAACCTCATACCCCTCGGCAGATAAATTATACCCTACAATTTCTAGAATATCCGGTTCATCATCCACCAAAAGTATTTTAATGTCTTTTTTTTTCATGCCTAAATTTTTTTGTCTTTAAACGGTCATCTGCAACCAATACCATTTGGAGGAGGTTACTGTAATCTATCACAACCAATAATTGTGACCAAAAGCAACATGCCCGTTCAACCTAAATATTTATTGGTTATCCGAGCCAAAAGTAAAGATAATACTATTACACCAAACCTCTTAACATGGATTTAATATAGTAACATTTAGATAACCTTAAGCCAACAAACTATTAATCTGAGGGTAACTGGACTTTTACAGTTGGACCGTTTATTTGCCATGTTTAAATAAAACAAGTGATCTCAATAAAAAATGAAACTGAAAAATTCAATTGAAATGAAAAAACTATTCTTAACCACATTGGCCATAGGCGCCTTGGCTTTTAGTTCCTGTAGTAATGATGATGAACCACCGATAGCCGATATAACAGCTACCTGTAACGATGGCATCCAAAACCAAGGTGAAACCGGCGTAGATTGCGGTGGACCTAACTGTCAACCTTGTACCGTTGCAACTGCCACCTGCGAAGATGGTATCCAGAACGGGGACGAAACCGGTGTGGACATAGGAGGTTCCTGTGCGGAAATCATTACCGTATCCGGAGAAATATCTTCGGATACCACATGGACTGCAGATAATATGTATTTATTGGCCGGTAAAGTAGTTGTTGGGGTTGGAAAAACCTTGACCATTGAGCCAGGTACCATCATTAAAGGTAAGGCTGGTTCAGGTTCCTTGGCCTCTGCACTAATTGTGCAAAGAGGATCTAAGATTATGGCCGTAGGTACTGCAGAAAAGCCAATTATCTTTACCGCAGAAGAAGATAACATAGGTGTTGGACAAACTGCCGGAACCAATTTGGACGAAACCGCAAGAGGAAAATGGGGAGGTTTAATTGTTTTGGGAAGAGCAACAGGTTCTTTTAAAAACGATGTTACCGAAGTACAAATAGAAGGTATTCCTGCCGATGATACTTTTGGCCTTTACGGTCCTGGTGATGCATTGAATGACGATGACAATTCAGGAGAATTGGAATACATCTCTATACGTCATGGTGGTGCCCTGATCGGAGAAGGAAACGAGATAAACGGTCTAACTTTAGGTTCTGTAGGTCGTGGAACAAAAATAAACCACATAGAAGTTGTAGGTAACGTTGATGATGGCGTTGAATTCTTTGGTGGAACCGTTGACGCATCCAACCTAGTAGTTTGGGCCCAGGGCGATGATGCTTTGGATATTGACCAAGCTTACTCCGGAACTATAGACAATGCTTTGGTAGTTTCAGGCGAGGCTTCTGACCACGCCTTTGAAATTGATGGTCCAGAAGGTTCTATCACAGGTTCTTTTACCCTTCAGAACACTACGATTGTAGGAAGTGCAACAGCCGCTGACGGTGAATATGCAGATTACAGAAGTAATGCTATGGGTACTACCAAGAACATCTATGCCATTGGATTCCAAACTGGAAAAGATGTGGAATTGGATGCCAACGATGTAGCTCAGAACTTCTTGGATGGGAAATTGACTTTTGAGGCTTGGCAAATTGTAGGTTTCAACAACAGTATTTTCTCTGAGAAAGTATTGAAAGATGACGCCGGAAACGATGTACAATCTACAATCATCTTAGATCCAACATTTACGGAAAGAGCTGCCGCCTGGACTACTGAGGTTACCGCTGGTACCGAGACTGTAGGTGCAGACCTTAGCGTTTTTACTTGGACATACGCATATGCCAAAACAGGTTTGAGTTTCTAATTTAGGAATTAATACACCCCTTTAAAATAAACAACCATGCTCGCCATATTTAGTGGCGGGCATTTGGTTTATTACGATTTAACTATCATTTACTTATGAAATATTCACTTAGACTTTCAACTTTCACTTTTCTTTTTTTTCAATTCATTTATTCACAAAGTGGCGAAGTAACCGGAACATTGATCGATGCCGATTTTCAAGATCCGGTACCTTTTGCCAACATCCTGGTCAAAGGGACCACTATAGGTACTACCTCCGATTTTGATGGTAATTATAAGCTTACTCTTGAAGAAGGTACCCACAGCCTTACATTTTCATTCCTAGGTTATAAAACCGTAGAAATAACCGATGTGCTAATTAAGGCCAACGAGATTACCAACGTAAACGTAACTATGGAAACCCTTGCCGAAGGTCTGGATGAAGTAGTGGTATCCGTAAGTGTTAAAAAAAATACCGAAACAGCAGTATTGGGCATCCAAAAAAAGGCGGTAAACCTTTTGGACGGACTTTCGGCCGAAGCCTTCAAAAAATCGGGCTCCAGTGACGTGGCCAGCGCTATTAAATCGGTACCAGGGGTATCGGTTCAAGGAGGAAAATACGTCTACGTACGAGGTTTGGGCGATCGCTATACCAAATCTATTTTGAACGGAGTGGACATTCCAGGACTGGATCCAGACAGAAACACCATTCAATTGGACATTTTTCCCACCAATATCATAGACAACATCCTAGTTCTTAAATCTGCTTCCGCAGATTTACCTGCGGACTTTACTGGTGGTATCGTTGATATTGTTACCAAGGACTATCCTAGCAAAAAAGAGCACAGTATTTCATTAGGTGGCAGTTACAATCCGGATATGCATTTTAACGAAAACTATTTGGACTATAAAGGAAGTTCTACCGATTTCCTAGGATTCGACAACGGAAACAGAAGTGTTCCCATCAACCGAAATCAGGAAATCCCCAGTACTTTTGAATATGACCCGTTATTAACCGCCATCACCAAAAAATTTAATCCCGTACTATCGGCAATGAAAGCAAACAGTGCCATGGACTATAGTTTTGGTTTCACCACTGGCAATCAATACAATGTGGGCGAAGGCGAAAATAGATTGGGCTTTTTAGCTTCTCTTTCCTATAAAAATACCACCACCTTTTACGAAGGGGCCGAAAACAATTTCTATAGAAGAAACGCGGACACTTCAGTATTTGAACTGGAAACCGATAGAACACAGACTGGAGATTTAGGCCGAAACAACGTATTGGTAAGTGGACTTTTGGGAACTTCCTTTAAGACTGAAAAATCCAAATACAAACTTAATCTCCTTCATATTCAGAACGGAGAATCTACGGCAGGTTATTTTAGCCAGACCCTGAATTTCACGGATTTTATCAACTTCTCAAAAGACAACTTGGAATATACCCAACGTTCCATCACCAACGCATTGCTTAATGGAATACATTCCAGCGAAGATGCTTCATGGACAACCGAGTGGGCCCTTTCCCCTACCATGTCCAAGATTCAGGACAAGGACATTAGAACAACATCTTTTAGGGTAGAGGATGGTGTGTACTCCATACCCCAAAACAACCAGCCAAAAAGAATCTGGAGGGATTTGGAAGAGATCAATGCAGTTGCCAAATTGGATTTTACCAAAAAATATGACTTTCTGGAAAAAGATGCCAAATTAAAATTTGGGGCTTATGGCTCCTACAAGAATAGGGATTTTGGCATATTGAACTTTGAAATTGAGAACAATGGGTCAACTACCAAGTTCAATGGTGTTGCGGACAATATCCTTTTGGAAGAAAACCTTTGGACCGTTGACAACAACTCTGGATCGTATATTGATCCAGACCTATCTGTTGCCGAACCGGCCAACACTTATGAGGCAGCACAACAAAATATAGCGGGTTATGTATCCAATGAGTTTAAACTTGGACAAAAATTGCGAACTATCCTTGGTGTTAGGGTGGAAAAATTTGAATCCAGATATACCGGGGAGGATAATAAGGACATTAGTGACCCTGAAAAGGTTATTTATGACAACGAAACCATAATAGATAAGTTTGACCTTTTTCCTACGGCCAATTTAATTTACGAACTTACGGAAGAAGTTAACCTAAGGGGATCCTATTCCAGAACTACGGCAAGACCTTCCTTTAAGGAAGCTTCGATAGCCAAAATTTTCGATCCTTTATCCAATAACACCTTCATCGGAAACATTAACCTGGATCCAACCTATATCAACAATTTCGATTTTAGGGTTGAATGGTTCGGAGAAAGTGCAGAGATGATCGCATTGAGCAGCTTTTATAAAAAATTCACCGATCCCATTGAACTTACGTATTTTGAATCGTCATCCGATAATTTTACCCCACAAAACCTTGGTGATGCGGACGTAATCGGATTGGAATTTGAACTAAGAAAAAATCTAGGGTTCCTTGCAGTTCCCCTTCAGAATTTTAGCTTAAATGTAAATACCTCGATCATTAAATCTACCCAAGTTTATAGTGAAAGTGAGCGTAATCTTAGAACTTTGGGACTTAGGGATGGTGAAACTTTGGGCAACGACAGGGAGTTACAGGGACAGTCGCCTTTCCTTATCAATTCCGGGTTAAACTACGAAGGAGCCGAGAACGGCATCCAAATGGGTCTAAACTACAATGTACAAGGAAAAACATTGCAGGTAGTGGGCAACGGATTTGTACCGGACGTATATACGATGCCCTTTAACAATCTAAACTTTAACTTCTCCAAGAGTTTTGGCGAAAACCAAAATCAGAATGTTAGTTTTAAAATAAGCAATCTTTTGGATGATGACGTAGAAAGTGAATATGAATCCTACAAGGCTGAAAATAAGACCTTCTCAAAAAGAAGTCCTGGAAGATCATTCTCATTGGGCTACAACATTAAGTTCTAAATTATATAGTTATATTTAATAAAAAAGAGATCGAGTTCTTTGTATTTTAACATAGAATTCGGCCTCTTTTTGCATTTCATCGAATTTTTAAGTATTAATTAAGCTGCCGCTGACGTGCTGCACCTAAAATTCTTACATTTACGGTATATTATTTGCTGTTTAAGTTTCTATGAAGCAACTCTACTTAGTTATAGCCTTACTTTTTATCTCTATTTCCTTTGGACAGGATCCTAAAGGCAATGTGGGTGGAGGGGATATTCCTGGGTTTAAGATATATCCCAATCCTGTCACCAATGGCAGGGTATATATCAGTACTTCCCTTAACGCTCCGAAGCAAATTTTGATTTTCGATATTTTTGGATCTCAAGTACTGGAAACTACCATAATTGGTTCGGAACTAAATGTGAATGATTTGGATGCCGGTGTTTATATGCTAAGGGTAAACGAAAAAAACAAAATAGCTACTAGAAAGCTGATTATTAAATAGTGTTTCCCAACTTTTAACAGCTACACAACTTACCTAATCACCTGATTTATAACCCTTATTACCTTAATCCAATACTTTTAATAAGGATACACATACAAAAAACACTCCTTTACAACATTTATTATTACTTCCTTGTTTATTTTCCTACATTTACTGTATTGATCCCAAATCAATACTAACCTATGAAAATATTTTACACCCTACTGTTCATGGTATTTTCTATGGCCGTTTCTGCCCAGGAATTCATTGAGGAGCCAATAGACAGAAATGCCCAAACCAATACTTTCAAATTATACCCCAATCCAGCCTATCAGGAGGTGGTCTATATCACCACAAAGCATAATGGGGTAAAGAATGTAATAATCTATGATGTTTTCGGAAACATAGTTTTACAAGACCGTATAACCAATACTCTTTTGAATATATCCAAGTTGGCCCCAGGAGTTTACGTATTGCAAATTACCGAAAACAGGGTAACCATGTCCAGAAAACTGGTCGTGAAATAAGCTCTCTTGATGGTACTTTTTTCTTCCAACACTCCACTACATAACAAATTCTTTTCTATTGCTTTTTACATTTCCATTTATGAGGTTATGGATAGGGAGAATTCATGATTTTCCCAAAGGGAGATATAAGACTATACCAATAAAAGGTATTAAACCTCAGGGCAAGCCTGTCTGCCGACAAAGGCAGGCCCTGAACCCAATAATAGGAATCGACCCAAGGATCGAGGTATTGAACCTAGATCCCGCCGAAAAAGGCGGGATTAGTTCAACTTGCAATTTTCAGTGCGTCTTACTGACTTCTCAAAATTGAGTTTCACTAATAAAACCATAAAATAGGGGTTCCACTCTGTTGTTATCATTACTTTTGTAGCAGTGATTTAGGATATGCCTCTCGAAAATATTTTTACCATTTCAACGGAAGAAGAGTTCAATGCCACGGCATTGACAACATTTCGGGCCCAATATCAAGAAAACTTGGTGTATCAGGAATTTTGCCGACACTTAGGGAAAAATGTGTCCTCCGTTAAAATCATTGAAGATATTCCCTTTCTTCCCATAGAATTTTTTAAATCCAAAAAAGTAATTTGTGGTTCATTTAGGCCCCAGATTACATTTACCAGCAGTGGCACTACCGGAAGTGAGGTTAGCAAGCATTACGTAAAAAACCTTGAACTATATGAGAATAGCTACCTAACGGCATTCAGACACTTTTATGGGGAAATAGAAGACTATTGTGTACTGGCATTACTGCCCTCTTATCTGGAAAGGGAAGGTTCTTCCTTAATCTATATGGCCAACGACCTTATCAATAAAAGCAAGCATCCCCACAGTGGTTTTTATTTGGATGATATTGACCGTTTGCAAAAGACCTTGGTGGAATTGGATGCCCAAAACACTAAAACATTATTGTTAGGTGTTTCCTTTGCCCTATTGGATATGGCAGAAAAATTCCAATTAAAATTAAAGAATACCGTGGTCATGGAAACCGGTGGAATGAAGGGAAGAAAAAAGGAATTGATACGGGAAGAATTGCACCAACTATTAAAAGACGGCTTTGGAGTACGGGCCATCCATTCAGAATATGGCATGACAGAACTTTTGTCCCAGGCTTATTCCCAAGGCAATGGACGTTTCTTGGCCCCTAAATGGATGAAAGTCTTGACACGTGAAACCGAAGACCCTTTAACCTTACAAAAAGTAGGTAAAACGGGGGGTGTAAATATCATTGATCTGGCCAACATTCAATCCTGCAGCTTTATTGCCACTCAAGATTTGGGCAAGGTATATGCCGATGGAAGTTTCGAGATATTGGGAAGGTTTGACCATTCCGATATTAGAGGCTGTAATTTAATGGTATTATAAGCCCAAAATTTTGGCGTCTACAAAAAAGGTAGTGGCAATGTTTATTTCATAATCGGACGACAAAAACTCGTCGGTTACGGTTTTAAGCCTTAAAGTATAAGAATCCTTTTTAATATATTCCTTTAAATCTTCAGCAGCGGTTACCAGTTCCAACTGTTCCCCAGCAGTTGCCGATACTTCTTCATTCCACGCTATCTTGATCTCCGGCAAATCCTCTGCGGACATATAAATGATGATCGATTCCAAAAAACTAAAGTCCTCTCCTTCAGGGACCTCAACGGTCATAATCAATTTCTTCAGGACAATTTCCTCTATTAGGTCCTTTCTGGTATCGTTTATCTCAAACTCGGCAGATGAATTGGTCTCTGTTTCAGGGGTAAAGATATCAAAGGGCAAATCCACCCCGGTTGAGGACGGTATAACTATCGTCTGATCATAATCCATCTCAAATTTAGTAAGCTCGTCCAATTTATCGCAAGAAACAAAAAGAGCAACTAGGGCAAATGACAAAATACACTTCTTCATAAGATCCAATTTATTAGGCTAACGTGTATCTCCTAATTTTATTGGGGATAATTGGAAAAATGATAGTGGTTACTTAATCACCAGCACAAAATAATTCTTCCTCCCGCGCTGAAGCAAAACGAATTTATTGTTGATCAGATCTTCGGTAGAAATAATATAATCTTCTTTGACTTTTTCCTTGTTAACAGAAATGGAATTTTGTTTCAATTCCCGTCTAGCCTCCCCATTCGAAGCTAAAAAACCGGTTTTTGCCGCCAAGGCAGCAATCATATCCAAGCCATTGTTAATGTCCTCCTTGGATACCTCCGCCTGTGGTACGCCTTCAAACACCTCCAAAAATGTCTTTTCATTCAGTTTTTTTAAGTCGCTCGAGGTCGATTTTCCAAAAAGAATATCACTTGCTCTTTCAGCATTGTCCAAATCTTCCTGCGAATGTACCATTACCGTAACCTCATCGGCCAAACGCTTTTGAAGCACCCTTAAATGTGGAGCTTCCTGATGCATTTTAACCAAATTTTCTATTTCTTCCTTTGGCAAAAAGGTGAAGATTTTGATATATTTTTCGGCATCCTCATCCGAGGTGTTCAACCAATATTGATAAAATTTATAGGGAGATGTTCTTTCAGAATCCAACCAAATATTGCCCCCTTCCGACTTCCCAAATTTGGTGCCATCTGCCTTTGTAATCAATGGACAGGTAAGGGCAAATCCTTTACCGCCCCCAATTCTACGGATAAGTTCCGTACCAGTGGTAATATTTCCCCATTGATCGCTACCCCCCATTTGAAGGGTACAGTTAAACTCTCTATAAAGGTGTAAAAAGTCATACCCCTGCACCAACTGATACGTAAATTCCGTAAAGGACATACCTTCTTTGGCTTCGGCCGATAATCGTTTTTTTACAGAATCCTTGGCCATCATGTAATTTACAGTGATGTGCTTCCCTACATCCCTTATAAATTCCAAAAAGGAAAAATCCTTCATCCAATCATAGTTATTCACCAATACGGCACTATTATCCTTTCCACTATTAAAATCCAAAAAACGGGAAAGTTGGGCTTTTATAGCGGCCTGGTTATGTGCCAAGGTGGCCTCATCCAGCAAATTCCGCTCTGTAGATTTACCGGAGGGATCACCGATCATCCCGGTTGCTCCCCCAATCAGGGCATAAGGCTTATGGCCTGCCAACTGAAAATGACGAAGCATCATAACCCCTACCAAATGTCCAATATGAAGGGAGTCTGCCGTTGGGTCTATTCCCACATAGGCAGATTGCATTCCGCTTAACAAATGTTCTTCCGTACCGGGCATTGCATCGTGCAACATTCCTCTCCAAGTTAATTCTTCTACAAAGTTTATAATCATGCTTTAGATCTTCTAATTCAATAATAGTGGCAAATATAAAATAATAGGTTGTTTAACTCCTGCCAAAAACGGAATAAATTGGAGGCAAATGAGTAAATTTGCACCATGATTTTAGTCACAGGAGGAACTGGTTTGGTAGGGGCGCACCTACTTTTGCACTTATTGCAGTCGGGTGCAACAGTAAAAGCCATTCATAGAGAAGAGAGCAACCTAAAAGAGGTTGAAAAGGTCTTTGGGTATTATACCGACCAATCCCGCGAACTGTTTCAAAAAATTAATTGGGTAAAGGCCGATCTTAACGACCTCCCGGCCTTGGAAATTGCTTTTGAAAATGTAACACATGTTTATCATTGTGCGGCCTTAATTTCTTTTAACCCCAATGATTATGACCTATTGCGTACCGTTAATTATGAAGGCACCAAAAACATTGTAAATCTGTGTATTGCCAAGGGAGTTGAAAAATTGTGTTATACCAGTTCCATAGGTGCCATAGGGAGAACAGTAGGCAACCAAGAGGCTACTGAAGAAACGGATTGGAACAGCCAGCAAAGCAATGTGTACGCCATGACCAAGATGGATGCCGAATTGGAAGTTTGGAGGGGCGCTCAGGAAAATGTTCCTGCGGTTATTGTAAATCCGGGGGTTATATTGGGGCCTGGGTTCTGGGAAACGGGAACTGGAATTTTATTTAAAACCGCTTATAGGGCCCGTAAATATTATCCGCCAGGAGGAACAGGTTTTGTAACTGTAAATGACGTGGTTCAAATAATGACCCAATTGATGCAGTCTTCCATAGCCAATGAAAAGTATATCCTTGTGGCCAAAAACCTGACCTATAAAGAAATACTACAAATGATTACAGGGGCCTTTGGAAAACCAGGTCCTAGCAAGGCCATTAAATTTTGGCAATTAGAGGTATTTAGACGATTGGATTGGCTAAGGAATATTTTCTGGAACAGTGGAAGAAAACTTACCAAAAACTCCGTTGAATCCTTGCGGAAAAACCAATTGTTCAATGCGGACAAAATCCAAAAACAACTAGGCTATTCCTTTGAGGCCCTGGACGGTGTCATAGAACTGTCCTGCCAAAAGTTTATGGAAGAGAATCCTTAGTGTTTAACGAGTCTTTTTTAAGATTGGGGTTCAAATTTTCTTTGGCCTCCATTAAAGAATCCTGCTTCTGCTGCCTTTCATCTTCAAAAAACTTTTCATCCTTCTCCAATCTATCTTTTACCTTGGTGTAGATAGCCTCGTATACAGTGGGCATAGAGGCATAGTAGGTATCACTTTTTACAAACTGAACGCTGTCTATCCCATACTTGGTATAGATATACCCCATTGGCTCAATGTCATATTCGTTTAAAATACTTTCGTTAATTATCTTACCGGCATTTAATAATGAAATGTCGTATAAAATGGTGGCCATTTTATCTTCCGGAATAAGGTTTTCCGGTTTCTCCACTACCTTTTCATTACATGAAAACATGAGCCCTAGAAAAACGACAACTATATATTTTAGCATTACTCTCTATTAAATGTTAACCTCATGGCTTTTCGCTCTTTCGAAAAATTGCCGTTCTCATAGGCCAAATGGCCATTTACAAAGGTATGGGTTATCCTGGATTTGAACGAGTTACCTTCAAAGGGTGACCACCCGCATTTATAGGCGATATTTTCCTTGGTCACTGTCCAGGAATCATTAAGATCCAACACCACTAAATCAGCATAAAATCCTTCCCGAATAAAACCCCGTTTTTTTATTTGGAACAACTTTGCCGGATTATGGCACATTTTCTCTACGATTTTCTCCAAACTTATCTTTCCGCTGTGATATTTCTCCAGCATTGCCGGCAAAGCATGCTGTACCAATGGGCCTCCAGAAGGAGCGGAAGTGTACACGTTGTTCTTTTCTTCTAATGTATGTGGTGCATGGTCCGTGGCAACTACATCTATACGATCGTCCAATAAGGCCTCCCAGAGCTGATCCCTATCCGTTGCCGTTTTAA
This sequence comes from Arenibacter sp., assembly GCA_040216555.1. GTDB lineage: Bacteria > Bacteroidota > Bacteroidia > Flavobacteriales > Flavobacteriaceae > Arenibacter. The sequence continues at coordinate 13,359 of JAVJOW010000027.1, read as the reverse complement.
CGGCCGGATTCCATTTAATTAAGGTTCCTTTGGTATCGTAATCCTCTTCGGAAAACCAAAGATGGTGAATACAGACCTCTGCAGTAATCTTTTTATCCTCCAATGGAATATCGTTCCTAAAAAGCTCGGTTTCTATTCCTGTAGATAGGTGAAAAACATGAAATCTTGCCCCTGTTTTTTTAGCCAAAGCAATGGCCCTGGAAGAAGAAAGATAACAGGCTTCGGCACTCCTGATCAAAGGATGGTATTTTACGGGAATATCATCTCCATATTGTGCCTTATATTTCGCAAAATTTGCCTTAATAGTGGTCTCATCTTCGCAATGTGCAGAAATGACCATCTCCGTATTCCTAAATATTTTTTCTATCACCTCTTCATTGTCTACCAACATATTACCCGTAGAGGAACCTAAAAAGAGTTTAATCCCGGAACAGGCATTCTTATCCAATTTTTTTATCTCTTCCAAATTATCATTGGTACCTCCAAACAAAAAAGAGAAATTGGCAAAGGCAGAATTTTTTGCCATTTCAAACTTTTCCTCCAAAGCTTCAATTGTGGTTGTTTGGGGATTGGTATTGGGCTGTTCCATGAAGGAGGTTATTCCGCCGGCAACCGCTGCCCGACTTTCAGTAGCTATAGTGCCCTTATGGGTTAGTCCAGGCTCCCTAAAATGTACTTGATCGTCTATGACTCCCGGTATTACATATTTCCCTTCCAAATCGATAACCTTGGCGGCGCTATCCGATGAAATCTGATCCTCAATTTTAAGAATAACATCATCCTCCAAAAGTATGTCGGCAGGGAATATTCTATTGTCATTAACGATTGTAGCGTTTTTTAAAAGTATTCTTCCCATCTTAAAATTTCTTTTTGTGAAACAAACTGTGCAGCTTCATCTGCAGTACCCCGAACACTGCCTCGTTAATAATGGAAGCACTCATTTTGGATTTTCCCCTTATTCTATCCGTAAAAATAATAGGCACCTCTTCAATTTTATAGTTTTGAAGATGGGCCCTAAACTTCATTTCGATTTGAAATGCATAGCCAATAAATTTAATGGAATCCAAATTGATGGTTTCCAAAACCTTTCTCCTATAGCAGACAAATCCTGCCGTAGGGTCGTGCACCTTCATTCCTGTTATCAACTTCACGTAAAATGAAGCCCCATAGGACAGTAATATTCTGTGCAAGGGCCAATTTACCACATTAATTCCCTTTTTATAACGTGATCCTACGGCCACATCCGCCCCATCAATACAGGCTTGGCGCAGCTTTATTAGATCTAGAGGGGCATGTGAAAAATCCGCATCCATCTCAAAAACATATTCATATTTCCTTTCTATGGCCCATTTAAACCCGTGGATATAGGCCGTTCCCAAACCAGATTTACCTCGTCTTACCTCTAAAAATAATTTATTTAAATATTGTTCCTGCAAGGCTTTTACTGCGTCGGCCGTACCGTCGGGAGAATTATCATCAACAACAAGGATATGAAAATCCTGCTCCAAAGCAAAGACGGAATGAATTATGAGCTCAATGTTTTCAATTTCATTGAAGGTAGGAATAATGACCAAGCTATCCGCCATCTAGGTATTGCAATTTTAGCAAAAATAGTATTTTAAAAACTGTAGTGAAATATCAGGGAAGTTTTATGATTTTTTTAATGATTCCATATGCTGACGAATATAGGTTTTTGGTGTTTAAATTGAACTGCTCAACAGCACCGGTTTATCACTTCCGAGAAAAAAATTGGAGCACCAGCTATAATGTATTCAATAAATAGCGGGATTAGATAACAAATTATGCAGTGACGGGTATACAAGTGCTTTTAAAGAGTAGGGTACTATTAAAGTTAACGGTAGTCTACTTTAAGCAAATATAATACCCAACTATTAGTTTTCTTATCTTTACCATAGAATTGGTCCTAAAATAGCTTAGGTTTGGGCTGATTTTTTTTTGTCATAAAAGGCAATAAGTACCCCATACTTGGCTCGAAGGATTGAAATACTTTATTTTCAACACTAAAGAGAATGAAATATACGTTGTTAGCAATAATATCACCCAAGAATAAGACCTTATAAATGGAAGCTATTTTACGAAATGAGTACACCGTAGATTGGATAACCATTATCCTATTTTCCAGTATCTTTTTTATGGTGCTTGCAAAAACTACTTTTTATAGCCGTTTCTTGAACTATATAATCTTACCGTTCAACAACAAATACATTTTTCTTTACCAAAAGAAAGACAGACTCTTTAATTGGTTCAGTATTTTTTTCAGCATTTTCCAATTGCTTAATTTTTCCCTTTTCCTATATTTTATATACACCATTTTTTTCAAGATTCCGGAAGGGCCGCAGTTCGCTGCCTTTGGCATTATTTTTATATCACTTTTTTTATTTTTTACTATTAAAATACTCTTGCAATTTGGGAATGGTTTTATTTTTAATATCAATAAAATCGTTTCCGAAATAATTTTCAAGAAACTCTCCTATCTCAACTATAGTGGCATTGTAATGCTCATTGCCAATCTTCTATTATATTATGTTTTCAGGGAATCGAAAGCAGTAGTTTTTATAAGTCTTTTACTAGTATTCCTAATAAACGTTATTGGTTGGACAACAACCTTGAGAAATCATCAAAAATTCATCGCCAGTAATTTTGTGTATTTTATTTTGTACCTTTGCGCTCTTGAAATAGCACCAATTATTATAATTGGTAACTACCTAATAGATCGAAACCTATGAAAGTAAAAACGATTTTGGTTTCACAGCCAGAACCTAAGATGGAAAACTCCCCTTATTCCAAGTTGATTGATAAGGAGAAAATAAAGGTAGATTTTAGACCTTTTATCCACGTGGAAGGTGTTGATGCAAAAATGGTCCGACAACAAAAAATTGACCTCAATAATTTTACGGCCATTATACTTACCAGTAGGAATGCGGTGGATCATTTTTTTAGAATCGCGGAGGAAATGAGGTTTAAGGTTCCGGATACGATGAAATATTTTTGTCAGTCAGAGGCTGTAGCCTACTATTTACAAAAGTACGTTGTTTACCGTAAGCGTAAAATATATGTGGGGAAAATGAATTTTCCCGATTTAAATACTTTGTTCAAAAAATACAAGGACGAAAAATTTTTGTTACCCTCCTCTGACGTTCTTAAACCGATTGTTCCCGAAACGCTGGATAGTTTGGGAATAAATTGGACCAGGGGCATTTTTTACAAAACAGTAATTAGCGATCTTTCCGATTTAAGGGATGTGTATTATGATGTATTGGTGTTCTTTAGTCCCTCAGGAATTGAATCATTGTTAAAGAATTTCCCAGATTTTAAACAGAACGAAACCAGAATAGCGGTTTTTGGAAATTCAACGGTTAAAGCAGCTACGGAAGCTGGGTTAAGAATAGACATTCAAGCCCCTACCCCGGAAACGCCTTCTATGACCATGGCACTTCAGAGATACATTACCAGTGTAAACAAGAAATAGTTATTGCCAAAAAATTAATTTAGCAATACCAGATTGTAAAAAACCCCGAGGCAAGCCTCGGGGTTTTCTTTTAGAACGCATATCGTTGTGGCCCTCCACGTCTTATTTCCTCATTGGCATAGACTTCAAATTTCTTAAAGTTTTCTCTAAAGGCATTAGTCAATTTAAAGGCAGTTTTATAATAGGCTTCATCATTGTTCCAAGTTGCCCGTGGACTTAGGACACTTGTGGGGACTCCAGGACATTCCCTAGGCTGCGCCACTCCAAAAACGGAGTGGATATGATATTTGTCATAACTGTACAATCCCAGTTCCCCGTTTAATGCCGCATGGATCATGGCCCTGGTATATTTCAATTTCATTCTGGTACCCACCCCATAAGGGCCGCCGGTCCAACCTGTATTTACCAACCATACGTTTACCCCTGCATCCAACATTTTTTTACTGAGCATCTCTGCGTATTGGGTTGGATGTAATGGCATAAACGGCGCTCCAAAACATGCCGAAAAACTGGGCACGGGTTCTACCACCCCTGCCTCGGTACCGGCCACCTTGGCCGTATAGCCCGAAATAAAATGATAGGCAGCCTGACTAGGGGTCAGCTTGGAAATAGGGGGCAATACCCCAAAGGCATCAGCAGTTAAAAAGAAAATATTTTTTGGGTTCTTACCAATTGACGGCACCTGTATATTGTCTATATTATAAATAGGATAACTTACCCTGGTATTTTGGGTAATGGTGGTGTTTGTAAAGTCCACCACCCCATTGGCATCCAAGACCACGTTCTCCAAAAGCGCCCCTTTCTTTATGGCTCCGTAAATTTCAGGCTCATGTTCTTCCGAAAGATTTATAACCTTGGCATAACAACCTCCCTCAAAATTAAAAACGGTATTTTCTTTGGTCCACCCATGTTCATCATCCCCGATCAATTTTCTATGTGGGTCAGCCGACAATGTAGTCTTTCCTGTTCCGGAAAGGCCAAAAAAGATCGCGGTGTCCCCGTCATCGCCTACGTTTGCCGAACAATGCATTGGAAGGCAATTCTTAAACACCGGCAGAATAAAATTAAGGGCAGAAAATATTCCTTTTTTAATTTCACCAGTATATCCTGTACCTCCTATCAGGGCAATTTTGCGGGTGAAATTTAGGATGGCAAAATTATGCTGCCTTGTCCCATCTTCCTCTGCCTTTGCCATAAATCCAGGTGCATTGATCACCGTCCATTCCGGGTCAAAACCAACCAGCTCTTCTTCCGTAGGCCTTAAAAACATATTATAGGCAAACATATTGGACCAGGGATATTCGTTAATGACCCTGATGTTCATCCTGTAATCATCGTCCGCACATGCAAAACAATCCCTTACATAAAGCTCCTTTTCATTTAGGTATTTGATAACCTTGTTGTAAAGGGCATCAAACTTTTCCGATTCGAAGGGTATATTCACATTTCCCCACCAAATTTTGTCGGCCGTAATATCATCCTTTACAATAAATCTGTCCATTGGCGACCTCCCTGTAAATTCGCCGGTATTAACAGCCAATGCTCCGGTAGACGTAGTTACTCCCATTCCCTTTTCCACTGTAATTTCATGTAGTCTTGAAGGCGTCAATTGATAATGAATTTTTTTACTGGATATGCCGTACGTCTCCAACGCAATCGATTTAGTTGAGGGTGTTGATGAATTCATAATAGTTGAGTTTTATTAGAAAAAAAGTGCTCTGTGAGCTTGTTAGTTTTAATTTGATGGTTTTTGATTAAGAACCCTAATACCCAGAAGTATCCAACCCGTAATCAACAGAACACCTCCAAGGGGTGTCAATAGCGCCAGTTTCTTAAAATCAAAACTTGACAACTCATTGATGGCCAAAAGGTAAATTGAAAAAGAAAAACAAACAACCCCGACCACTATAAAGTAATAAATCAGCTTTTTACGCTCATTGACCAATAAGTTGCTACCTCCCAAAATCATAAGGAACAAAGCGTGGTACATCTGGTACCGCACCCCGGTTTCAAAAGTCTCAATGGCCTTGGCATCAACCATTTTTTCCAAACCATGTGCGCCAAAAGCTCCCAAAAGAACTGCCGTTAGACCGAAAAATATACCAGTGCCAAAAATTGTTTTGTTCATAACTTATTAAGGCTTATTTCTTACAAATATAACAATTTGATACCTTAGTATCCGTGAAATAGAAAAGTAAAATACCCATGCGTAGAAAAATTCTCGTTGTAGGCACCGGAAAATCCACTGCATATTTGTTGGACTATTTAATACAAAAAGCAGAGGCGGAAAATTTACATATTACTATTTGTGACTTAAATCCAGAGGTCCTTCCCGATAAGATAAAATTACATAACTCCTGTACTATTTTAAAATTGGATATTTTAAATGATAACGACAGAAGTAGGGCCATTGAACAATCGGATATCGTCATTTCCATGCTCCCTGCACGTTTTCACATCAAGGTGGCAGTGGATTGCATTCAATTTATAAAACATTTGGTTACAGCCTCGTATATAAGTGATGAAATCATGGCTTTGAACCAACAGGCCAAAGAAAAAGGCCTGATTTTTATGAACGAAATTGGCCTAGATCCCGGTATAGATCACATGAGTGCCATGCAGGTAATAGACAATATCAGGGAACGCGGTGGCAAAATGATTCTCTTCGAATCTTTCACAGGGGGGTTGGTAGCCCCGGAAAGCGACAACAACCTGTGGAACTATAAATTTACTTGGAACCCCAGAAATGTGGTTGTTGCCGGTCAGGGCGGAGTGGCCAAATTTATTCAAGAGGGCACTTACAAATATATCCCCTACCACAAACTTTTTAGAAGAACTGAATTTTTGGATGTAGAAGGTTATGGAAAATTTGAAGTTTATGCCAATAGGGACTCCTTGAAATACAGAGAGGCCTACGGATTGGAGAATGTTCTTACCTTATATAGGGGTACCATGCGAAGGGTTGGCTTTTCCAAGGCGTGGAATATGTTCGTGCAATTGGGCATGACAGACGACAGCTATACCATAGAGAATTCCGAAGGAATGTCTTACCGCGAATTTGTAAACTTATTTCTACCATATTCGCCTACCAATACGGTAGAATTAAAACTGCGGCATTATCTTAAAATAGACCAGGACGATATAATGTGGGAAAAATTAATGGAATTGCACTTATTTGATTCGAAAAGGAAAATTGAATTAAAAAACGCTACTCCCGCACAAATTTTGCAAAGAATCTTGGAGGACAGTTGGACCTTGGCCAGTACGGATAAGGATATGATTGTTATGTACCACAAATTTGGGTACGAAATTAACGGAAAAAAAGAACAGATAGATTCCAATACAGTCGTTATAGGGGAAGACCGGACCTATACGGCAATGGCCAAAACCGTTGGGTTACCATTAGCTATGGCCGCGCTATTGATATTAAATAAAAAAATCACCACTCCGGGAGTACAATTACCAATAAGAAGAGAGGTCTATGAGCCTATTTTAAAACAACTTAAAAACTATGGAATTCACTTTAAAGAATACCAGGTACCTTACTTGGGTTATAATCCCGACTCTGTTGCTAGTTAAGATGTAAAACCATTTTGGTATCTTTATATAGAATTTGATGTAAAACCCATGAAATCCAATAACGAAAACGTAAAAATTGATGGTATCGATAAAAAGATACTACGATTTTTGATGGCCGATGCCAGAAAGCCCGTTCTGGAAATTGCCAGAAAAATTGGGATTTCAGGTGCTGCCATTCATCAGAGGTTGCGAAAATTGGAAGCTTCAGGTTTAATTGCAGGCTCTAAATTCATTATCAACCCCAAAGTTTTGGGATACACCACCATGGCCTATATAGGCATTTACTTGGACAAAGCCATGAGCAATCCGGTGGCCGTTAAGGAACTTGAAAAAATTCCAGAAGTTTTGGAATGCCATTATACTACAGGGAACTGGTCCATTCTTATAAAAGTACTTTGCAGGGACAACGAACATCTTATGCATGTACTTAACAGGGACATACAGCAGATAGAAGGGGTATCCAGAACAGAGACCTTTATTTCTTTGGACCAACAAATAGACCGACAAATAACGATATAAAAAAAGGACATCTAGAGATGCCCTTTTTATTGATTTAGTGATTTAGAATCATAAAGTATTAGTCCCTACCTCCCAGGACCTGCATAGCCCAATAGACCAGGGTTGCCAAAGATCCTATGGCGGCTACCAAGTAAGTTCTAGCAGCCCATCTTAAAGCATCCTCAGATCCTTTATATTCTTCCTGAGTCACCATATTCTTGTTCTTTAACCAAGCCAGGGCACGGTTACTGGCATCGTATTCAACGGGCAAAGTAATAAAACTAAACAAGGTTGCAAGTCCCATCATTATTAGACCTGCCACGGCCACCCAATAGCCAAGACCAACTCCTGCTGCGGCCCCCAACATGAGCCCCCCAAAGACTACCCACATAGACATGCCTGAGGTAACACTTACCACTGGCACCAATTTGGAACGCAATGTCAACCATTCATAAGCCGTGGCGTGTTGCACCGCATGTCCACATTCGTGGGCCGCAACCGCCGCTGCTGAAGCGTTTCTTTGATTGTACACCCCTTCACTTAAATTTACAGTTTTATTAACCGGATTGTAGTGGTCCGTAAGCATACCTGGGGTAGAAATAACCTTTACATCCCTGATTCCGTGGTCTGCCAACATTTTCTCGGCAATCTCGGCACCGCTCATACCATTGCGCAAATGCACCTTGGAATAGAACTTAAATTTGCTTTTTAGCTTATTACTAACCAACCAACTTACCAGAGCTATGGCTCCCAGTAATATATAATACATCATCATAACAATTCTATTTTTAAAATTAATCCAATATACTAAAGTTTCCTTTTCTTAATATGAAGTAATTATTTCTTTTCTAAATAATCAAAAACCCCGCCAAATTATGACAGGGTTCTATATATGACAAAATGTACGGTCTAGTCATCCATTGCTTGCCATTTGAAGGCTTCCAAAATTTCCTTACGGATTACCTTTCCCTTTACTATATTCAAACCCTTTTCCAGGGAAGCATCCTTCTGGCAAGCCTCTTCCCAACCCATATTCGCCAATTTTAAGACATAGGGCAAAGTTACATTGGTCAAGGCCATGGTAGACGTATGTGGAACTGCCCCCGGCATATTGGTAACGCAGTAATGAACCACATCATCTACAATATATACGGGGTTCTCATGTGTGGTAGGCCTAGTGGTTTCCACACACCCTCCTTGATCTACGGACACATCCACAATTACGGTACCCGGACGCATATCCTTGAGCATATCCCGAGTAATGATCTTAGGGGCTTTGGCCCCCTTTAATAAGATACCTCCAACAATTAGATCATGGTCCTTAATGTGTTTCCTTATATTGAACTCATTTGAAAATTCCGTTACTACATGGCTTGGCATTACATCGTTTACATAGCGAAGCCGTTTCATATTGATATCCAGAATAGTCACATGGGCTCCTAGTCCGGCTGCCATTTTAGCAGCTTGAATTCCTACAACACCAGCTCCCAGCACCAAAACCCTTCCCGGTGCCACTCCTGGAACCCCTCCAAGAAGCACCCCCCTGCCTTTTTCCGGCTTCTCCAAATATTTGGCCCCTTGTTGAATGGCCATTCTTCCGGCAACTTCGGACATAGGTGTCAACAGAGGCAAGGACCCGTCTTCATCCTCCACGGTTTCATAAGCTATGCAAATACCCTTACGATCTATCATGGCTTCTGTAAGGACCTCACTAGAGGCAAAATGAAAATATGTAAAAACAATCTGCCCTCTTTGCACATAGGCATACTCCTCTTTTATAGGTTCCTTCACCTTGACAATCATATCGCTCATGGCGTAAACCTGACCTATGGTATCCAAAACAATGGCGCCCACCTGTTGATAATCGCTATTTGAAAACCCACTGCCATCACCGGCACCGGTTTGTACGTATACCGTATGGTTGTTTTTCACCAACTCGAAAACCCCGGCAGGCGTCATGCCTACCCTGCTTTCGTTATTTTTAATTTCTTTGGGTATGCCAACTTTCATTGTATATTGTTTTATTACTATCCGATAAAAACAGCTTTCCAGCAAATAGCCTTATTCCTTACCATGATTGCATTATGGTGGAAATTCCAAAAATGAAACAAAAAAAAATAAAAAAAAAGAAAATCCTTTAAATGAGATTCGGGAACATGGATTATTATGCTTTTCACATTATGTGTACGAACCCAATAATAAGGCGGTCCATCAACAGTGCCAAATAATAAGAAATTCTAATAAGGAAATTACCGGCTATTTGTATTTTAACTTGAGGACAATCATGATAAAAAGTAATACCGCGGTAATAAAATTAGCCAATATCATAGGCACGCTATCATGGTAAATACCATAAATCAACCATAGGACCACTCCCAAGAACATGGCCAAATACATGGTCAGTGAAATATCCTTGGTAGATTTATTCCTCCACGTCTTATGTACCTGCGGCACTATAGAATAGGTAGTAAGTACGGCCGCCACTAGGCCCATGATTTCTATATTCTCCATGCCACTAGATATAATTTTAAGGGCAAACCCCACAAGGTGAATTAATATTTAAATATATAACCAAGACCAACTTAAGCCTTGGAACAGTCTCCTTATCCTACTATATTGACAATTTTTCCTGGGACCACAATCACCTTTTTAGGGGTACGTCCCTGTAATTGTTCCTGTGTTTTGTCGTGGGCCATTACAGCAGCCTCAATTTCCACTTTGGAAAGATCTGCCGGCAATTCTATTTTAAAACGCACTTTTCCATTGAAAGAAATAGGATATTCCTTACTGCTCTCCACCAAATACTTTCCTTCAAATTTAGGAAAGGTAGCAGTGGCAATAGAGGTGGTGTGTCCCAATTTACTCCATAGTTCCTCCGCTATATGTGGGGCATAGGGAGAAACTAAAATGGTCAAGGGCTCTAAAATAGCCTTGCTGGAACATTTCTGGGCAGACAGTTCATTCACGGCAATCATAAAGGTAGATACAGAAGTGTTGAAAGAGAAGTTCTCAATGTCCTCTTCCACCTTCTTGATGGTCTTGTGCAAAGTCTTTAAATTATCTGCTGTAGGTTCGGCATCGGTGACCAAGAACGCCCCTTCATCACCCCCGTGGTACAAACGCCACATTTTCTTAAGAAAACTGTGTACCCCCGTAATACCAGCGGTATTCCAAGGTTTGGATTGCTCCAAAGGTCCTAGGAACATCTCGTACAAACGAAGGGAATCTGCACCGTACTCCTGGCAGATACTATCCGGACTTACCACATTGTATTTGGATTTGGACATTTTTTCTACTTCGCGACCCACAATGTATTTCCCGTCCTCCAAAATAAACTCGGCATCCTTAAAATCGGCATAAAGAGGATTTTCCTTGAACTTTATCAAATCCAATTCATCTGATGGATTAACCAAAGCCACATCTACATGAAGTGGTTGTACCGTTTTGTTGTCTATTCCTATCAAGTTTTTCGATACCAGGGTATTTTCACCTTCCAACCTATAGACAAATGCACTGGTTCCAGTAATCATTCCCTGATTGATCAGTTTTTTGGCAAATTCCGGTTTTGGCACTAGACCTTTATCGAACAAAAACTTCTGCCAAAAACGGCTGTACAGCAAATGTCCGGTAGCATGTTCACTGCCCCCAATATATAAGTCTACATCCTGCCAATAGTCAATGGCCTCCTTCGAAAATATTTCATTTTCATTATTTGGATCCATATAACGGTTAAAATAGTACGAACTACCCGCCCAACCGGGCATGGTATTCAACTCCAAAGGAAATATGGTTTTATGATCTATTAAATGATTACTTACCACTGCCGACTTCTTTACGTCCCAGGCCCAAACCGTGGCATTGCCCAAAGGCGGTTCCCCGGTTTCCGTTGGCAAATATTTTTCAACTTCAGGTAGTACAATAGGCAAATGCTCCTCGCTGATCATTTGGGGCATTCCTTCCACATAGTACACTGGAAAGGGTTCCCCCCAATAGCGTTGGCGACTAAAAACGGCATCGCGCAACCTGTAGTTGATCTTTCCTTGCCCCTGTCCCAATTTCTCCAATTCGAAAATGACACGTTTCACCGCCTTTTTATAGGGGAGTCCATTTAAGAAGTCGGAATTGGCAATAACCGTCTTTTCCTTATCTGCAAAGGCCTCTTCGGAAATATCCACTCCCACAAAAATATTGGGAATGGGAATATTGAAATGCTTTGCAAAGTCATAATCGCGTTGATCTCCACAAGGAACGGACATTACCGCCCCGGTTCCATAACCGGCCAACACATAATCCCCGATCCAAATTGGAATGGGTTCCTTGCTAAACGGGTGTTCTGCATAAGCTCCCGTAAAGGCTCCACTTATGGTCTTTACATCGGCCATACGATCGCGTTCACTGCGTTTGGCGGTAGCCGCTATATAGGCCTCTACTTCCTCCCTTTGCCCAGCAGTGGTTATTTTGCCAACCAATTCGTGTTCCGGGGCCAAGGTCATAAAACTAACCCCAAAAATAGTATCTGGTCTGGTGGTGAAAACTGAAATCTCCATGACTTCCGAATTGACCTCCCCCCTGCCCCCTCCCAGGGAGGGGGAGTTTAGTACCGTCTCTATTTTTGAAATTACCTCATCAATATTGTTGAGTACTTCATCATTGGTAAACCTTATTACGGTATAGCCTTTTTTCTGTTCCAACAACAATTGCCTTTCCGCATCCTCGTTCAATTGATATTGGTGAATTTCTCCATCAACCTCCACAATTAGCTCTTTTTCCAGGCAAACAAAATCAACAATATATCTAAAAATTGGGTGTTTTCTCCTAAATTTTGAATCCAGATTTCTATTTCTCAGGGTTTCCCATAGCAGAGCTTCAGCTTTAGTGGGATTCTTGCGCATATCTTTAGCCCTTTCCAATAGAATTCCATAAATATCCGAATCGCCTGAAATATATTTTGGTGAAGAAGAATCCTCATTTAAATCAGAACCCGTTCCCCCTCCTTGGGAGGGGGTTAGGGGGAGGACCCTAAACGTAACTTCCGCCCCCTCGGACCTACCGATCCAATTGGTTTGGGAGTCCTTTAAGGGCTGAGGCCAATCTACCATAGTTAAATCATCCAACAACCGCTGGGCATAGGCAGAGATACGCATACTCCACTGCGTCATTTTTTTACGGATGACCGGATGGCCACCGCGCTCCGAAACTCCATTGACAATTTCGTCGTTCGCCAAAACCGTTCCCAAGGCCGGACACCAGTTTACTTCGGTCTCCGCCAAATACGTTAACCTATACTGCAATAAAACTTCCTGTTGTTCCTTCGCCCTAAAGGCTTTCCAATCGGCTGCAGAAAACGATACAACATCTTCATCACATACCGCATTTAGACTTTGGTTGCCCTCTTTTTCAAAAATAGCGATCAGACTGGAAATATCTTCCGCCTTATCGGCATCCTTATTGTACCAAGCATTAAAAAGTTGGATAAAGATCCACTGTGTCCATTTGTAATAACTGGAATCGGAGGTACGGACTTCCCGGCTCCAATCAAAAGAAAAGCCAATTTTATCCAACTGCTCCCTATATCTGTTGATATTGGTCTCCGTGGTTATGGCAGGATGCTGCCCTGTCTGAATGGCATATTGCTCAGCAGGCAAACCAAAGGAATCGTATCCCATAGGATGCAATACATTAAACCCTTTGTGCCTTTTGTAGCGCGCATAAATATCACTGGCGATATAGCCCAAAGGATGTCCCACATGCAAACCGGCACCTGAAGGGTATGGAAACATATCCAGTACATA
>JAVJOW010000026.1:0-6493 GCA_040216555.1 Arenibacter sp. | reverse complement strand
GGATCTTACCAGTCCGTCCCAGGGGACCGCCAGATATATCCTTCCAAGATCGCTCTCGAGAAACCGGGCGTAAAACGTTTCGAACTGTTGTGTTTGGGAAGAAAATGTGAAGCTGTGCTGGAAATTGTGGATTCTTCGTATCTTGGACATAGGAATTAAGATTAAAACCCCGTTTTTTGAGCTGAAGACTCGTTTTCGGGGTTTTATTACACCTTAATATACGAATTAAATACTTGATATATAAGTAGTTATACTACTTCTGAATGTGCCTATTTGCACATCAAATCAAATAAGATATTCCTTGAATTAAAATATCTAAAGTTTCACAACCCTTTTGGCCAATAAAATTTCACCTCGACCATTTACGACTTGAATGACATAAATACCAGAGGAAAGACCGTATAGGTTATTAATTTCCAAAGTATCTGTGTTTTGAAAGGATTCTTTTCTAATGGACATACCCATCATATTAAACACTTCGATAGAACAATCGGTTTTTTTATTTAACTTGATCGTAATCTTATTAATAAAAGGGTTAGGAAAGGTTGTCATAAAAACAGGGGTATCATCCTTATTGTCTTCCTGCCATTCCACAACATTTTTGATATCGATATGATCAAAAGGTCTGTCATTTACTACCAAGGCTCGACTGGATTTTCCTGTTAGACCAGAATTGGCAACATCTATCCTTGCCGTAAATGTAGAACCACTTTCCGCCGTAAAGCCCGGCTTTAACTCAATCGAATTTAATGATTCAATTCTTGCTGAACGGCCAGAAGGCACTATAAAACCATTGTCTCCCGCTTCTATTAGAAATTGATAATAAAATACTTCTTCGGGATTGTAGGTATTACTCACAATGTAATTATCCAAAACTGCAAGCCCATTTCTTGCATAAAAAACACCCAATACCCTACTGTCTATAATACTATTTGGATTTACTGAAGGCAACGTCTGTCCGTTAAAAACATAAGTCCCGTCATAGCGTAGCATTGAAGTACTAATAAAACCAGATGAGCCAGGATTGTTCTCTTCCCACTCCTGCCAAAGTCGATCAACATTGGTATGGTGCAAATAAAATACAGGGTCCCTTGGCGAAGCCCCCGTGGGCATAAAGCCTCCTGTCCACGAATGTGCACCTGAATGAACCCTTCCCCGTTCGAAACGATTGGAATAGGCGTAAAATCCCACCGTCTGGGAATCTGGAGGTGGCCAACTTGTACCGCTTATGCCTTGTATCACATTCACATTACTATCAGTGCTACCAGTTGTAACGGGCAAAGTACCTGAGGCACCTAAGGCCCTACCCAAGGCCCAATTGGCATCAAAACTTCCCATTAAATCTTGGTTCCACAAAGTTGAATTTACAGACCTCTCCTCATAACTTTCCCAATAAACCAAGCTAATTCTCGGATTTATATTTTGAAGGGCCTGTTCTACTTCAAACATTTGTCGTCTGTGCCAAGCAAGAAAAATGTCCCGCTCAGGTTCGTCTGGTAAGTTGAAATGAATGTCTAATCGAGTTGGATCAATAGTATTATCAAAATTGAAAAAATTATTGTGGAATGTAGCCAAATCATTAATTAAGTCAGCACCTGACCTCAATGCGTAAAATCCATTGACCAATTCAATTTTTTCATATTCGGACATTTCCAGGAAATTTTTCCGAATACTTTGGCCTCCAACCTGAAACACAATCATTGAACAAACGAATAATGCATAAAATTTATTCATAATACATTATAATTTTCTAATTATTTCCTTTTATCAATCCTTCCAATTCCAACAATTTTTCGGACAACAATTGAATTTTCTTATTTTCGTTTTCTAACCTCATTATCTTTTTTTCCTGTTGGATCGTATACAAAGTTAGTTCTTCTATTTTTTGAAGCAACTTTGCATTCATCTCCCCTAACATTATACCGTTTAGCTCAACTTCCATAGCACTAGGTATATTTTGCAAATGTCCCTTATCCAAAATATGTTGTTCAACTTCCTCCAAAGTTGGTAGGCCATATGATTTAGTAAAGACAAAATCCGGCCAATTTTGCGATAATTCCACCTTTATTTCCTCGGCAACCACATTACCATCAACAGCTAGTCTATAGCCTTGGGTATTTGTAGTTCCGATACCTACATTTCTACTGGCAAACAAATCCCTAGCGGTCCAATCCACTGTTGGTAAATTTGAGTTTGCTGAAGTATAATCTATTACGCCGCTGCCAGTTGTAGTAACATTGGCAATATTACTAGCTGGGGAAACGTTCCCTGCTGCATCCCTTGCGGTTACAGTAAAGGCATAAGCAGTACTTTGAGTTAGCCCCGTTACATTAAATGTAAGTGCACCAGTGGTGGTCCCAACACTGGTACCATTTTGCAATATGGTATATCCGGTTACCGCAACATTGTCCGTAGAAGCCGTCCAAGCGAGGTTGGTTGTTGTATTAGTAGTGCCACTGGCTGTCAAATTGCTTGGTGCAGTCGGCGCCTGACCATCGGCGGCCGTGAGGGTGGTGACATTTGCCGTATTACTAACCGGTGAAATGTTCCCTGCTGCATCCCTTGCCGTCACTGTAAAGGCATAGGAAGTATTTTGGGTAAGTCCGGTCACATTAAATGTAAGGGCACCAGTGGTGGTTCCTATACTAGTACCGTTCTGCAATATCGTATATCCCGTAACCCCTACATTATCTGTAGAAGCTGCCCAGGACAGGTTTGTAGTGGTCGTTGTTGTTCCATTGGCCGCCAAATTGCTTGGTGCCGTTGGTGGCTGGTTATCCGCCGCCGTTAAGGTGGTGACATTTGCCGTATTACTGGCGGGGGAGACATTGCCCGCCGCATCCCTTGCCGTCACCGTAAAGGCATAGGAAGTATTTTGGGTAAGTCCGGTCACATTAAAAGTAAGGGCACCAGTCGTGGTTCCTATACTAGTACCATTCTGCAAAATCGTATATCCCGTAACCCCTACATTATCGGTAGAAGCTGTCCAAGATAGGTTTGTAGTGGTTGTTGTAGTTCCGCTTGCTGCCAAATTACTTGGTGCCGTTGGCGGCTGATTGTCGGCCGCTGTTAAAGTTGTGACATTTGCCGTGTTGCTTGCTGCAGAAACGTTGCCCGCAGCATCCCTTGCCGTTACCGTAAAGGCATAGGAAGTATTTTGAAAAAGTCCCGTTACGTTAAAGGTAGTAGCCCCATTTGTAGTCCCTATACTGGTACCATTCTGCAATATGGAATATCCTGTAACCCCCACGTTGTCCGTAGAAGCGGTCCAATTCAAGGTGGTGCCCGTAGAAGTAGTTCCGCTCGCCGCCAAATTCGTTGGCGCAGTAGGAGGTGCTGTATCGCTACCTGCAGGCAGTATGGAAACATTGTCTATAAATACGGTATTTCCAGCCGTATTCCCAGAAGAAGAAGTTCCATTATATATAGTTATTCGGGGATTGGAGGAAGTCGCCGTCACATTAAAAACGTATTCCGTCCAAACCGTACTTGTAATTACAGTTGTGGTAAAACCAGACATACCTGACCAATTGGCAAAAGCCGGAGCTGCCGGAAGCGTGACTTGTGGGCCCTGTCTTGCCCAAATCCTGATAACATAATCCGTACCAACCGTTGCATTATAAAAATAATCCATACGATATCTGTTCCCTGTATTGGAAACCATTCTTATGGCAAAATTTCCCAGTTGGGGATTTGAATTATCAGAGCTGATTACCGCCGTTCCCGACCATCCTGTCGTGGTATTCGCTTCATTTGCAACAGAAGCTGCGTTGGATTGGGTATGCAAATCTTGGCCAATAGCCCCCTCCAAAAACATCAAAGAAAATGACAATAATAATAGTAGTACTTTTTTCATATAAAAGCGTGTTAAAATTGAAAGAACATAGGGAGGGAATTTGT
Source organism: Arenibacter sp. (assembly GCA_040216555.1). Taxonomy (GTDB): domain Bacteria; phylum Bacteroidota; class Bacteroidia; order Flavobacteriales; family Flavobacteriaceae; genus Arenibacter. The sequence goes on along the minus strand of JAVJOW010000026.1, from coordinate 2,593 downwards.
AGCAAAATTAACATATTTTAAGACCTTAAAGTATTATAATCTATGAACTGCACTTAATTCCCTATAAATGGTAAAAAATAATGTAAATCTGTCATAACAAAGTTATATAAATCTCCTATAAATAGTTGGCTGCCAATTCTGGAATAGAAGTAGTTTCAAAATAATTAGACCTGTCATAATTGATTATGTATTTCCCCATCAAAATGAAGTTAATTCCATATTCCAAAAACCTTTTATCAAAGTATTCTATTTCAGAAGTAACCAAAACATATTCCCTAATAGAGAAATATGTTACATTTGTCGATTATATTTATTCTTTCGACTAAAGTTCAATATATTGATATGCCCTATTTGTACCTTTAACAAATTAAATCTTACTCAAAAGTTATTTATGTTTAACACACGGCTTTTTAAAATTATATTATCACTCGTCCTTTTGACCGGTTTTGTAGGTTGTAGTCCCGAAGATGGTACGGACGGCCTTAATGGTTCTAATGGTGTTGATGGCAGTAATGGATTCAATGGATTGATCAAAACCTTAGTAGAGCAGCCAGGAGAGAATTGTTCCAATGGAGGTTTTAGCCTTCAGTCTGGTTTGGATGTCAATGCCAATGGTGCTTTGGACGCCAATGAAGTGACCAGCACGGAATATTTGTGCAATGGAGACAATTCCAATATAACATACCAATCCTATGTTTCATTGCTTAGTCAATCAGGTACGGAGAATCCAAGCTCCAATATCCTTGAGAATACTTTAGACTTAAACATTAGTTGGGTCAGGGAATCCCAGGGCAAATATGTGGGCACCCTGGATAAAACTATAACTATTGGAAAAACTGTTATTTTTTATACTACACCTACAACCCATACCGGAGTAAGAGGGGAATTGATCGGTAATAACCAAGTAAGGATAGAACTCCAGAATGGTATAAATGCCTTTATGGACAATTTCTCCAATTTATCCTTTGAATTGAGACAATATGAATAATCCCTATGGGATTGACCTTTTTATAAATTTATGATCATGAAGAAAAAATACATTGTACCCATAGCACTACTTTGCATACTTTCAGGCTATGGGCAAGGAAATTATTTCCCGGCCTCTGGTAATGTTGGTATTGGCACTTTGACTCCGAATTATAGTCTGGAAATAGCAGGAACATTCAGTGCTTCCGAAATATTTGTAAATGGAACTGAATTTAAAAGTTCCCCTTGGTCCCTTAACGGCTCCAACACTTTTTACACTGCTGGCCGGGTCGGTATAGGCACTAATAATCCAGGTTTTGCCTTGGATGTGGTAGGTACTGTAAATGCAACAAATCTGTTGATCAACGGAAATCCACTTCCTGCATCCCCTTGGAGCCTTAACGGTCTTAATGCCTTTTATAATGCAGGACGTGTAGGAATTGGTACAAACAATCCTGGATTTGCCCTAGATGTGGCCGGAACCATAAACGCAACAAATCTATTGATCAACGGAAGTCCATTACCTTCATCACCTTGGACCGTTAATGGTGTTAACACATTTTACAATGCTGGGCGAGTGGGGATTGGAACAATCAATCCAGGATTCGCCTTAGACGTTGCCGGAACTGTTAACGCTACCAACCTTCTTATAAATGGAGCTCCATTACCCGGTTCTCCTTGGTCTATTTCAGGAAATGAACTCTTCTATAACACAGGAAATGTGGGCATAGGCACCAACAACCCGGAATTCACCTTGGACGTAGGCGGAACTGTTAATGCCACTAATCTTTTAATAAATGGAGCCCCACTTCCAGGTTCTGGTTGGTCAGTTAACGGAAATGATACGTTCCATAATACAGGTAATGTGGGTATTGGCACTACAAATACTCAGGGCTATAGATTAGCCGTGGACGGTAATGTAGTGGCTGAGGAAATTAAAGTGGAATTATCCCAAAATTGGCCTGATTTTGTTTTTACAAAAAATTATGATCTACCAACATTAGCGGAAGTGGAGAGGCATATTTTGGAGAAAGGTCACTTAGAGAATATCCCAAGTGCTGCAGAAGTTGAGCAAAATGGCATTAGATTGGGGGAAATGAATTCCAAACTTTTGCAAAAAATAGAGGAATTGACCTTATATGCAATTCAACAACAAAAAGAAATTGAGGAATTAAAGCTGGCCAATTCTAAATTTGAAGACCAAAAGGAGTCTCTAAAATTATTGGCAAGTCGGTTAGATGAACTTGAAAAAACATTAACGGAGTAAATAGGAAAAGGTCTGCAATTTCAAAAAAATTATCTGAACAGAACATTTTTGGGTTTAACTTTAAAAGTTAAACCCACTTTTTTTTAAAAAGGCACATTCAGAAGTAGTATAACTACTTGTATATCAAGTATTTAATTCGTATATTAAGGTATAATAAAACCCCGAAAACGAGTCTTCAGCTCAAAAAACGGGGTTTTAATCTTAATTCCTATGTCCAATATACGAAGAATCCACAATTTCCAGCACAGCTTCACATTTTCTTCCCAAACACAACAGTTCGAAACGTTTTACGCCCGGTTTCTCGAGAGCGATCTTGGAAGGATATATCTGGCGGTCCCCTGGGACGGACTGGTAAGATCC
>JAVJOW010000025.1:0-59456 GCA_040216555.1 Arenibacter sp. | reverse complement strand
CCACTGGCTTTATACTTGCAATCCTTGTACTTAGATGGTATTTGTTTTTTCTCCTCCAAATATATCGTTAGACGGTTCTCATATAAAACATGCTTTATAGGCTTCTTATCGAATCCAACAATATCAAAATACTCCAATATTCCTTCTGGTAATATTAAACTTAACAAGGATAACTCAGTGCCTTTATTCATCAATGTAATTTAAAGCACAAAGAAAATTATTTTTCTCTTTAGACCCAACTTTTGAGATTGATCCTTGAAAACCACAAAAAGTTGCGCTTCGCTATGCTTCAAAAAAGAAGCGAGCTTCTTATTTGAAGCTCGCTTGCACAACCACTTTTTTGTGGTTTATCCGTGACCCCGGAGGGATTCAAACCCCCAACCCTCAGAGCCGAAATCTGATGCGCTATTCAGTTGCGCCACGGGGCCTTATATTTAATTTTCTCCAACGTCTTCCAGCAGCCGACTTTAAATACTTTTCTCTTTCTCTAGCCGCCAATCTGGTTTCGTAATCCTCGGTCAGGACTACTTCCCAAGGAACATAAGCCTTGGTTGATTTTGTCTTTCCAGAATTATGCTGTTTGATTCGAACTTCAATGTTATCCGTAATCCCAACATAATATCTTTCAAAACTACTACTATATATTACATAGACCTTATACATTCTCTATAAAATCTGATGCGCCCCGCCCGAACGTACCAACAGTAGTTCGGTACGGGCGGGTATTCAGTTGCGCCACGGGGCCATTATTTAGTTCTCGGTCGGCAGCAGCAGTAAGCAGTCCTTTATATTAAAAATACTGCCCACTGCAACTGCAAACATTTACATTAAATTCTTTTTTACAATAGTAGATATCGTCTTCCCATCTGCCTGTCCGGCCAACTCCTGGGATACGATCCCCATGACCTTGCCCATATCCTTCATTCCTGACGCTCCAATGGCATCTATGGTCTGCACCACTACCTTTTCTATCTCTTCTTCGGTCAACTGCTCTGGAAGGAATTTTTCGATGATCAAGGCCTGTGCCAATTCCGGCTCTGCCAGATCCTTGCGTCCCTGCTCCTTATAGATAGCCGCACTATCCTTGCGCTGCTTTACCAATTTTTGAATCAGCTTTACTTCATCTTCCTCGGACAGTTCCGTTCCCGGTCCTGTTTCGGTCCGCGCCAACAATAAGGCTGATTTTATAGCTCGTAACGACTCCAGTGCCACAGTGTCCTTGGCCCTCATTGCCGCCTTCATATCTTCCATTACCCTCTGCTGTAAACCCATATCTTTTTTTTAGCCCTGCGAAGATAAAAATAAACCCGAAAATATAAGCTATTTTCGGGTCTAAACTTTAGGATTTATAGTTCTGTGAACAGGACTAGTCTACATTGTCATGTAAATAAGAGTTGTTGGAACGCAATTGAATATCGTCATTACTATCTTCACTTAAACTAGTTCTGGAAACTTTGCTTTCCTTAGGGCTTTCACTTAAGTTTATCCCTTGTCTCTTATAAGCCGGCTGCTTGGATATTTCATCCAAATTACTAAGGCTATTCTGGAATTTATAATTAAAGTCCTTTAGTTTTCTTCTGCGTTCGTCTGCGCGTTCCTTTAAAAGGATTTCAATTGGGGTATTAATGGGATCTTCATCCTCCACATTCACCCTCTGCTGGTTCGATTCCTGCTTTGCAATGGTACGCTTTTCAAATATCAACTCGTCTTCAACAATACGGGGCTCAAACTCCTCAGCCTTGGATTTGGCTCCAGTAAGTTTCTTTTCCAACTCCATATAATCGTCCAAACTGTAACGCTTTTCACCATTCTTGTTGTACTCTAGGACAGGAATTACTTCTACGTGATCTTTCACTTCAAAATCCTTTACCTCTTCATCAAGATCGAAAGTAATAATGTGTTGCGCCTCTTCTTCCTCTTCCACAGGCTTTTTGGCCAAAGGCATATCAAAACTAAATGCGAACTGATCTTCCTCCTCCAACTTGTTGGATACCACCCTTGGATCCACTACTTCTATATCCTTGATCTCATCGGAAGCATTGATAATGATAAAATCGTCCTGAACATTTTCCGCAACCACTTCCTCATAGAATACATTAAAATTCTTAATGAAATTAGTAGTAGGTATCAAATCCATCTGAGGCTCTCCTTGGGTCAATGTAGGCTTAACCGGAGCAACCTTCTTAATTTCCTCTTCTTCGACCAACTGGTGAACAACATTCTTTGGAGTAAGGTTGTGCTCCGCACGTTGCTCATCTTCTAACGTATGAATGATTTTTTTGGACTCTGTATTTACTATATCATCCTGTTGATCTATATTAAAACCCGTGGCAATAACCGTAACTGCGATTGCCTCGCCCAGTCCCTCATCTTCACCGACCCCCATAATGATATTGGCTCCAAAACCGGCCTCATTTTGAATATGGTCATTAATCTCACCTATTTCGTCTATTGTAATTTCGGAGGAACCGGAAACAATAAGTAACAGTACATTCTTTGCCCCGGTAATTTTGTTGTCGTTCAACAAGGGGGAATCCAAAGCCTTCATTATGGCCTCATGTGCCCTTGAAGAACCTGAAGATATGGCAGATCCCATTATAGCCGTTCCGCTACTGCTCAATACAGTCTTGGCGTCACGTAAATCTATGTTCTGAGTATAGTGATGTGTAATAACTTCTGCAATACCACGAGCAGCAGTAGCCAATACTTCATCTGCTTTGGAAAAACCAGCTTTAAAACCCAAATTGCCATATACTTCTCTTAATTTATTGTTATTGATAACAATCAAGGAATCTACATTGGCACGTAATTTTTCTATTCCCAACTGAGCCTGTTGGCAACGCATTTTACCTTCAAATTGAAAAGGCATGGTTACGATCCCCACTGTAAGAACATCCATTTCCTTTGCCATTTTTGCAATGACAGGGGCAGCACCAGTACCTGTTCCCCCACCCATACCGGCAGTAATAAAGATCATCTTTGTGGTAGTATCAAGCATTTGCTTAATCTCTTCCATACTTTCAATAGCGGCCTGTTCCCCTACTTCTGGATTGGCACCAGCGCCCAATCCTTCCGTTAATGAAACTCCCAATTGTATCTTATTGGGTACGGGACTATTTTGAAGTGCTTGCGAATCGGTATTACAAATCACAAAATCCACACCATTGATACCGGCCTGGAACATGTGATTTATGGCGTTACTACCGCCACCACCAACACCTATGACTTTAATTACGTTACTCTGATTTTTGGGCAAATCAAAGGATATACTTTCAAATTCAGTGTTCTTGCTCATATTTTTTATTTTACTGGTTTACTATACTTTTCTTATTTTATAATCTATTCCGCATTATCCAAGAAATCCTTCAATTTCTCAGACCATTTATCAAAAATAGATTTGCGCTCCTTTTTTAGGGCCGTTTTGGTCTGAGTGTGATCTTCTCCTGTAAAAACCCCATGATCATCTTCCTTCTCAACAGCTTCCTGCCTTGCTTCCCTTACTTTGGCCTTATTCTGCACTGCATTCATCAACAGACCCACAGCAGTTGCATATAACGGACTGGCTATTTCCTCGTCGGAATCGCCTGCCAAATGCTCATTGGGGTAGCCGATCCTGGTGTCCATTCCAGTAATATATTCTACCAATTGCTTCAAATGTTTCAACTGGCTTCCACCACCCGTCAATACAATTCCCGCAATCAATTTTTTCTTTTGCTCATCGTGCCCGTAATTCTTGATCTCCACATATACCTGCTCCACAATTTCCACCACTCTGGCATGTATGATCTTGGAAAGGTTTTTTAAGGTGATTTCCTTGGGCTCACGTCCTCTCAACCCAGGGATGGAAACAATTTCATTGTCCTTGTTTTCTCCAGGCCAAGCCGAACCAAACTTGATCTTTAAAAGTTCTGCCTGTTTTTCAATAATGGAACAACCTTCCTTGATATCTTCTGTAATTACATTACCTCCAAAAGGAATAACAGCGGTATGACGGATAATTCCATCCTTGAAAATGGCCAAATCCGTGGTACCACCTCCTATATCGATCAGCGCAACACCCGCCTCTTTCTCTTCTTGACTTAAAACTGCATTTGCCGATGCCAATGGTTCCAAGGTTATATTCCCTAGATCCAGACCTGCGCTTTTTATACATCTTCCCACATTACGGATAGAAGAAACTTGCCCTACCACTACATGGAAATTGGCTTCCAGCCTTCCCCCGTACATCCCCATAGGTTGCTTTATCTCCGCTTGTCCATCTACCTTGAATTCCTGTGGCAAGACGTGGATAATCTCCTCTCCAGGAAGCATCACCAATTTATAAACTTGGTTACAAAGCTTTTCCACATCATCCTCATTGATGACCTCTTCGGATTTTGCCCTGGTTATATAATCGCTATGTTGCAAACTCCTAATATGCTGTCCTGCAATACCTACCACCACCGAGCTGATCTTTAAACCTGAATTGCCTTCGGCCAGTTCAACAGCTTGTTGGATAGACTTGATGGTTTGTGTAATATTATTGACCACTCCGCGGTGTACTCCCAAACTTTTAGATCTGCCAATACCCAAGATTTCAATCTTGCCATACTCATTCTCCTTACCAATGATGGCTACAATTTTGGTGGTTCCAATATCCAACCCAACTGAATAATTACCTTGTTCCATATCTTAAATTTTGGTGCACACTACTTGGTTATTAAATTCTAAACTCACCCTGTTATAATCGTTCAGCGTTTTGTCCTTATTCGCTTTAGTATAAAAAGCTTTAAAATTGCTGAACTTTTTCTCCAATTCTTCCACGTGGCCCAAATCCACCACAAAATTCTCCATCCTAAACTTCAACTGATATTTTTGTTCCTCAGTAATATGAACACCTATTATATTCTTTCTCAAGAATTCATCAGAATTTATATAAGTCAAAATTTCGTACACTCCCTCCGTACTTTTATTGGTTATTATTCCTGTAATTATAGGTACCCGCGCAGAATGATATTTGGAAAATGGCATAGGTTTCCCATCCTCATCTATATAAAACTTTGCAACTCCCTCAACTCTTCCGATTGGTTTTCGCTGTATGACTTTAGCCACTAGGTCCCCGTTTACCGTAAGGTAAACTTGGGCATTTTTCACCATTTCATTAGCTTCGATAGCTTTTTCTATAGTATTCAAAACTATATCTTCTTTGGGCAGGTTTCTAAGGTCGCCAGAATTTTGTATTAACAATTTATTAACCGTCTCTTGGGTCATGTAAAGATTCTGGTCCCCGACAAACTCTATTTCAATATTTTCAATTTTTTTATGCTTATTCCTAACACTGGAAAATGCATAAAGGCCCGTAATTACCAGCAACAAGGCCCCGAATTTTATGAAATTCCAATTAATTTTCATTTTTTTATTTTAATTGTTTTTTGTGAACAAGATTTAATTCCCTTTTAATTTTTGGGACTTCCAATCCAATATCTCCAGCCCCTAGAGTTATTAAAACATCGGGGTTTTGGGCTATAATTTCTGAAATCAACTCTGACTTTCCGATTAATTTTTTCCTTGGACTTGTAATTTTATCCAACAACCATTGCGAGGTAACTCCTTCAATCGGCTTTTCCCTGGCAGGGTAAATTTCCAACAGTAACAAACTTGGAAAATTGGACAGACTTTTTGCAAATTCATCCACAAAATCCCTTGTTCTGGAAAACAAATGTGGTTGAAAAACGACCAATATATTTTTACCGGGATGCATTTCTGAAACTGCCTGAAATGCGGCATCTATTTCCGTTGGATGATGTGCATAATCATCTATAAACACAAAATCAGAATTCTTTATCTGATAGGAAAAACGTCTTTGCACCCCTTTAAATGTGGCCAATGCCTCTGCCAAACTTGTTGGCGACGAACCAGCCTGAATGGCCATGGCATAGGCAACCAACCCATTGAGCAGGTTATGTCTCCCCGGTTTATTAAACCTGACCGATTTAAGATTGGCTTCCGGAGAATCCAAATCAAAAATATAGGTCCCTTGGTCTATTTTAATATTTCTAATACAATAATCCGATCCATCCTCAATACCATAGGTTGTTCCCTCCAAAGGCAAACCATTGCGAACAAACAGCTTACCATTCGGCTTTATCCGCTTCACAAAATCTCTAAACGACTTGTGAAGCTCCTCACTGTTGCCATAAATATCCAAATGATCCGCGTCCATAGAAGTAATACAGGCCACATTTGGTGATAAACGAAGAAAGGAACGATCAAATTCATCTGCCTCTACCACAGAATATTCCGAACCTTCCAATAAAAAATTACTGTTGAAATCTTCCGAAATCCCTCCTAAGAATGCCGTTATGGGAGTCCCGGTCTCCTTCAATAAGTGAGCCAGTATACAGGAAGTAGTAGTCTTACCATGGGTGCCGGCAACCGCGAAACAAAAAGTATCCTTTGTAATCAACCCCAATACTTCGGAGCGCTTTTTCACCTGGAAGCCATGGTCCATAAAATAATTATATTCCCCATGATCATTGGGTACAGCGGGAGTATAAACGACAAGGGTAATGTTAGCATCCAAATACCCCTTGGATACCAATTCCAAATCATCTTCATAATGCACTTGTATACCCAAATCTACCAAATCCTTTGTAAGCGGTGTCTCGGTCTTATCATAGCCCTCAACATTCTTACCTATAAATTTAAAATATCGCGCAAGGGCAGACATACCAATACCTCCAATACCTATAAAGTAGACGTTTTGTATATCTTTTAAACCCATTTTCTAATTAATTCACTAATATTTTTTCTATTTCATTTACAATCTCCTTGGTAGCGTTGGGCATGGCCAACTTCTTAATATTGGCTCCCAACTTCTTGCCAAAGGCCTCGTTATTGACCAAATCCGAAAACACCATTCCGAACTTTTCATCCAATTCCGTTTCTTTGATCATAATGGCCGCATCCTTTTCCACCAAGGATAGGGCGTTTTTTGTCTGATGATCCTCCGCCACGTTAGGGGACGGGATAAAAATCACGGGCTTGCCCACAATGCATAGTTCAGAAACCGAACCTGCTCCTGCCCGGGAAATAATGATATCTGCAGCCCCATAGGCCAAATCCATCCGATTTAAAAAAGCCACTACCTTGACATCCGCACTTTCGTGTTTCTTATATTCCTCAAAATAGAGCTTGCCACTTTGCCAAACGACCTGAATTCCCTGCTCTTTAAAAAAAGATAAACTCTGTTCAATAAGTATATTTACACGTCTTGCCCCCAGACTACCACCCAGCACCAACAATGTGGTTTTACCGGGCTGCAAACCAAAGAAGCTCAATGCCTCTGCCTTATTTTCTGCCAATGAGACCAAATCCCCGCGTACCGGATTACCCGTCTTGACGATTTTATCTTTTGGAAAAAATTTCTCCATGCCATCATAGGCCACACATATTTTGGCCACTTTGTTCGCCAATAATTTATTGGTGATACCGGCAAAGGAATTCTGTTCCTGCAACACACATGGGATTCCCTTTCCCGATGCCACCTTCAGGAGGGGACCACTGGCAAAGCCACCTGTACCCACAACGGCATGAGGTTTAAAATTCCGCACTATGTTTGCTGCTTTTATCAAACTACTTATCACTTTAAAAGGAAACATTAAATTTTTAAAAGTGAGCTTCCTTTGCAACCCACTTATCCACAAACCTTCTATTTTGTACCCTGCTTGGGGCACCTTTTCCATTTCCATTCTATCTTTCGCCCCTACGAACAAAAACTCAGCATCGGGATATCTAACTTTCAACTCATTTGCAATGGCAATGGCAGGATAAATATGTCCGCCCGTGCCTCCACCCGATAATATAAATCTATAACTGCCCACTTAACACTTCTAAAGGGTTGGACTCATCTATTTCCTCAGATTCGGATTGGACATGTTTGTTACTGGCACTCAGAATAATACCTATGGCCAAACAGGTCATCCAACTCGAGGTTCCACCACTACTAATCAAAGGCAAGGTCTGACCGGTAACCGGGAAAAGTTCCACGGCCACCGCCATATTGATCAATGCCTGAAATACTATAGGAAGTCCAACTCCCAAAACCAAAAGTTTTCCAAATACGGTTCCATTGCCATTGGCCACTACCACGATCCTAAAAAGCAACAATAAATAGAAGAACATCAATACAAAGCCTCCCAAAAGACCATATTCTTCTACTATAATGGCATAAATAAAATCCGAGGAACTCTGAGGCAAAAAATTCTTCATTACGCTCTTTCCTGCTCCATTACCCATTACTCCCCCTGTTGCAATGGCAATTTTCGCTTTTTCTATTTGATAATCGGCCTCGGTATCCTCAGGATTGGAAAAGCTTTCTATTCTACTCATCCAAGTATCCACCCTGTTCGGAAACAAATCAGGCACGGCCTTTGCCGTTAAAATAAACAGCGTTAGGCTCATTATCCCAGCAGCAACGATTCCCAGTAGATACTTAAAGGGATACCCCCCTATAAAACACAATAGCAGGACCATGGAAAATATAATCCCGGCCGTTGAAAAATTCGCAGGTAATATTAGCACTATCACTAAAAAAACCGGTAACCATAGGGGCAGGATACTCTCCTTAAAGGTGATGGTCTTATCCTTTATTTTTGTCAAATATCTAGCTACATAGATCATTAGCACCACCGCTGCCAGGTTGGACGTCTGAAATGTAAAACCAACAATGGGAATACGAATCCACCTACTGGCATTGGCCCCGTCTATGACCTGCCCTTGAGCAAGCGTATAAAGTAATAAAAGCAATACCACTGGCATCGCAATCAAGGACAGACCTTTAAAAAAGTGGGTAGGAATACGGTGCACCCCGTAAATAATCCCAAACCCCATTAAAAGAAGTATGGCATGCTTTACCAGATAACCAATAGTGGTTCCATTGCCCACCACATATACCAAATTACTGCTGGCGCTATAAACAGGTAAAAACGAAAACAAGGCCAAAAGGGCAACCACTGCCCAAATAGCTTTATCTCCATTAATTTTGTTTAAAAATCCGAACACCACTTATAATTTTTTTATTGCTTCTTTAAACTGATTTCCCCTATCTTCATAATTCTTGAACAGGTCGAAACTGGCACATGCAGGTGATAACAATACCGTATCTCCCCGTTCCGCTATCTTGTATGCCACCTTTACGGCCTCGTCCATTGCAAATGTTTCCACAACCAGGTCCACTACATTGCCAAAGGCATCTTTTATTTTGGAATTATCCAACCCTAAACATATAATGGCCTTTACTTTTTCACGAACCAAAGGCATTAATTCCTTGTAATCATTCCCTTTGTCCACCCCTCCTACAATCCAAACAGTTGGAGTTCTCATACTGTCCAAGGCATAGTAGGTTGCATTTACATTGGTAGCCTTGGAATCGTTGATATACTGTACATGATGAATTTTAAGTACTTTTTCCAACCTATGCTCCGCTCCCTGAAAGTTTTCTATACTTCTGCGTATAGTCTCCTTTCTTATACTAATTAGTTTAGCCGCCGTAGTGGCAGCCATGGTATTCTTTAAATTGTGTTTCCCTTCCAAAGCCAAAGCGTCTGTACTCATTTCTATAGTGTTATTGTGTGTCTTAATAATTATTTTATCATTCTCTAAATATGCCCCTTCATCCAATTTCTTACTGATGGAAAAGGGTAATAATCTTGATTGGACCGGGTTCTTTTGCAACCACTGGACTATAACTTCATCATCGGCATCATATATTAAATAATCTTCCTTCGTCTGGTTTTTTGCAATTCTAAACTTTGACGCTATATAATTTTCAAATTTGTATTCATATCTATCCAAATGATCTGGAGTTATATTGGTGAGGATGGCTATGTGTGGCTTAAAATCTACTATCCCGTCCAATTGAAAACTACTTATCTCCAGCACATAGTAATCAAAGTCCTTTTCGGCAACCATCTTGGCGTAACTATCACCAATATTCCCTGCCATTCCCACATGCTGCCCACCTTCTTTTAAAATATGGTTCGTTAGCATTGTGGTGGTGGTCTTTCCATTACTTCCGGTAATCCCTATTATGGTTGCCTTGGTATACCTAGAGGCAAACTCGATTTCCGAAATTATAGGAATCCCCGCCTCCTTGAGCTTTACCACCAAAGGAACCTTATCCGGGATACCGGGACTTTTCATGACCAGATCGGCATTCAAAATCTTTTCCTCAGTATGTTGCTGTTCTTCCCAATCAATCTCAAAATGCTCAAGAACTTTTCTATATTCCTCTTTAATAATCCCCTTATCGGAGACAAAAACTTCAAAACCTTCCTTTTTACCCAAAATAGCCGTTCCAACACCGCTTTCTCCACCTCCCAAAACAACCAAACGCCTCATTCTATCGCACCTTTAAGGTTACAATGGTTATTACCGCCAACAGAATCCCAACAACCCAGAACCTGGTCACGATTTTACTTTCGTGATATCCCTTTTTCTGATAATGATGATGTAATGGTGCCATTAGAAAAATTCTTTTCCCCTCTCCAAATCTCTTTTTTGTGTACTTGAAATACCCCACCTGCAACATCACGGAAATAGACTCCGCAAAGAAAATTCCACACAAAACAGGTATCAATAATTCCTTGCGGATAATGATGGCTATAACTGCAATTATTCCTCCAATGGTCAAACTGCCCGTATCCCCCATAAAAACCGTCGCGGGATAGGCATTGTACCATAGAAATCCCACCAAGGCCCCCACAAAGGCAGCAATAAATACCACCAATTCCCCTACCCTGGGAATAAACATGATATCCAAATAATCGGAAAAAATGATGTTACCCGAAACCAGGGTAAAGATGCCCAAGGTAAATACGATAATTGCCGAAGTCCCTGCAGCCAATCCATCTATACCATCGGTCAGATTTGCACCATTGGAGACCGCTGTAACAATAATTATGATTATGGGAATAAACACCAACCAGGCATATTTCTCCATCCCATCTCCCATCCAAGAAATAAAACGGGCGTAATCCAACTCATTATTTTTTATAAATGGCAAGGTGGTCATGGTAGACTTAATCTCCTTGCCCGGCACTTGCTGTACGGTATAGTCCTGGGTAATTTCCGTTCTGGAATGCTCCTTCATGGTAACATCCGGATGAAAATACAGAGTAGCCCCCACCATAAGACCTAAAACTACCTGGCCGATTACCTTGAACCTTCCCTTTAATCCTTCTTTATCCTTTTTAAAAATTTTGATATAATCATCCACAAAACCGATAATCCCCATCCAAACCGTGGTAACTATCAATAGAATCACATAAATATTATCCAAAAATCTTGCAAACAACAACACAGGGATCAAGGTGGACATTATAATAATCAACCCACCCATGGTCGGGGTACCCGCTTTTTGCTTTTGGCCTTCCAGTCCAAGGTCCCTTACAGTTTCCCCAATTTGTTTATGTCGTAAATAATTGATAATTCTTTTCCCATAGACGGTAGCCAATAACAGCGAAAGCATTACCGACATTGCTGCCCTAAACGTGATAAATTGGAAAAGCCCCGCCCCTGGCAGTTGATAGTGTTTTTCCAAATATTCGAACAAATAGTATAGCATTCCCGGGTTTATTGTTTTTTATAACTCACTTTAATTTGGACCACCGTATATTTTATTTATTTAAGTTGGCCAACAACTCCTTTACCATTTTAAAATCATCAAAATCCTCCCTAACACCATTAGTTTCCTGATAGGTCTCGTGGCCTTTGCCCGCAACCAGAATAATATCGTTGGCCGCAGCCAATTGACAAGCTGTTTTAATAGCCTGCTTACGATTAACGATAGACAATGTTTTGTTTGCATTTTGTGGTTCCACACCAGCTTCCATCTCCTCTATAATCACTGTGGGCGACTCCGACCTAGGGTTGTCCGAAGTAAAAATGACTTTATTGCTAAATGCTGTTGCGATATGACCCATAACCGGACGCTTAGACTTGTCTCTGTCACCACCACACCCCACGACGGTGATGACATTTTCATTTCCAGTCCTCAATGTATTGATTGTATCAAGTACATTTTTCAAGGCATCCGGTGTATGGGCATAATCAACTATAGCTGTAATTCTTTCTTTAGATATATAATGTTGAAATCTTCCATCTACATTTTCCAACTCACTTAGTAGACGAAGAATTTCAAGTTTTTCCAATCCCAATAAATCCGCCGCGGCATAAATTGCCAACATATTATAGGCATTAAAATCCCCGATCAATTTAGACCAAACCTCATTGTCATCAATCTTTAACAATTGGCCGTTAAATTGATTTTCCAAAATTTGCGCCCTGTAATTGGCATAGGATTTTAGGGCATAAGTGTACTTTCTAGCACTCGTATTCTGCAACATCACCAAGCCGTTCTTATCGTCTATATTGGTAAGTGCAAAGGCTTTTTTGGACAACTGATCAAACAACTTCTTCTTTGTATCCCTATACTCGGCAAAAGTTTTGTGGTAATCCAAATGATCATGGGACAGATTGGTGAAAATAGCACCCTCAAACACCAATCCTTCCGTTCTTTTTTGATGTATACCGTGGGAACTGACCTCCATAAAGCAATATTCAACCCCCTCATCGTTCATTAATTGCAGGTGCTTATTGATCGTTAAGGCATCCGGAGTAGTATGGGTGGTAGCATATTCCTTGTTATCTACCATTATCTTGATGGTGGAAATCAATCCTACCTTGAAACCTGCCTTTTTAAACAATTGATACAGCAAACTACTAACAGTAGTCTTTCCGTTAGTTCCTGTTACCCCCACCAATCTTAAGTTTTTGGAGGGATTACCATAATAGTTGGATGCCATAATGGCCAAAGCTTTGTTGCCATTATCCACCTCCACATAGGTTATTCCACTATCCAACTTCCCGGGCAGCTCTTCACAGATTATGGATTTTGCACCAGAAGCAATAGCCTTATCTATAAATTGATGACCATCGGCTAGAAGACCCTTTATAGCCACAAAAACATCATCCTTTCCAACCTTTCTGGAATCGAAACAAATTTGGTTCACCATGATGGATGTAGATCCACTTACCGCAGAAAGGCCAACTCCATATAATATGTCCTTTAGCGTCTTCATGATAGTACCAATACGATTTTATTTACCTTTTTCAGATCTGTTCCTTTTGCAATGGATTGCTTCTTAACCTTTCCATTCCCCTTCACCTCAACTTCAATTCCTAAATTTTCGAGGATAGATACCGCATCCATCCCACTCATACCCTCTACATTAGGCACTTGATTGTATTTTTTATTGGAAGCAGCAAAGTATCTCTGAAAATCCTCATCCAAGTTTTCGGTCTCGGCATCGTTGACATCCACTTCATCGACCAAGGGAGAACTAGCATATATTTTTTGGGCAACCGATTTAAATACAGGTCCCGATACATCGGCACCATAATAACCCACACTTTTGTCCGGTTCATGAATTACCACAATACAGGAATATTTTGGGTCGTCCGCAGGAAAGTAACCTGCAAAAGTGGAAATGTACTTCATCACCTCAGGATCTTTGGAGACATAATTTTTTTGTGTGGTTCCTGTTTTTCCTGCCATAGAAAAATTAGGCGAATACAGCCCATGTCCGGTACCGTGCTTTTTCTCCACAACATCTTTTAATAATTGCTGCACCTTGTGCGCCGTTTCCTTGGAACAGATAGACGGATTGATGACCTCCTTCTCAAATTTCAAAATAGTTTTATCCCATTCCTTCACCGCTTTTATAAGCCTTGGCTTTAACATCTCCCCGTCATTGGCAATGGCGTTATAGAACGTTAGGGTCTGTAATGGAGTAAGCGAAACCTCATACCCATGGGACATCCATGCCAAGGAAACACCAGACCATCCCTTGTCCCCAGGATAACGGATTACCGGGGTACCCTCCCCATTAACCGGTAATCCCAATTCCCTATGAAGGTTCATATTCATGAGACGATTGACAAATTTTTCTGGATTGTCCTTATAATTATTATTGATAATTTTTGCAAAAGCGGTATTGGAAGACACCTCAAATGCCTTGGCCGCGGTTATTTTACCATACCCGCCGTGCTTGGAGTCCCTAACCGTTCTGTTATACACCTTATAAGTGCCATTTTCTGTATCAATAACCGTACTGGTATCTATTACTTTATCCTCCAAGGCCACTACCATGGACATTAATTTAAAAGTTGACCCAGGCTCATGAGACTCCCCAATGGCATAATTAAGTCGCTCATAGTATTTGCCTTCACTGGTCCTCCCCAAATTGGAAATGGCCTTGACCTCCCCAGTCTTGGTTTCCATTACAATTACGCAGCCATGTTCGGCATTATACTTCTCCAATTGTCCCAATAAGGCATGATGTGCTATATCCTGAATATTTATATCGATGGTAGAAACCACATCATAGCCATCCTTAGGCTCTACAATATTATCCCAACCAATAGGCTTCCATTGTCCTTTGGCAATTTTTTGTTTTAACCTTTTACCTTCAACACCTCTCAGATATTGCCCGAAGGCGCCTTCCAGTCCAACCCTGGTATAGTATCCGTCCTCATCCACCCTTTCATACCCAACGCTCCGCTCGGCGATCTTCCCCAAGGGGTGCTCGCGTACAATTTTTTGCTCTATAATGAGACCGCCTTTATAGGGCCCCTTATTAAAAAGTGGAAACTGTTTTACAGCAACGTAATCCGAATAATCCAAATTTCTAGCAATCAAGGCGTATCGATTCTTATTTACCTTCGCCTTTCTCAACAATTGCTGATAATGGGAGGACGAATTGCCCAACAATTTCGCCAAGGCATCGGACAATGGCTTCACATTATCCTCAAAATCCCTCTTCCCAACGGTTTCAGCATCAAATCGAATGGTATATCTTGAAACCGATGTTGCCAACAAACTGCCGTCATCAGAATATAGATTACCTCTCTTGGGAGCAATGGTGAACATTTTTTCAGTACGATCCATGGCCAGTTTCCGATACTTCTCCCCTTCCACCATCTGTATACTGACCAATTTTACCAAAACGGCAATTGCGAACAGAAATAGGAATCCCGCCACAATATATAATCTGGTCAATATGTTTTTTTCAGTTACAGGCACTATTATTCGGTTTCGGATTTAACTTTTATTTTTTTAGGTGGAGTATCGGATGGCAATAAACCATCTTGCTCCAATATTCTCAATACAGTAGACTCCAATTTTAACTCCTGCATATCGGAGCGGACATCTACAAACTCGCTCCTCAATTCCTTAACCTGTTCATCAAGGGCCGCAATTTTATGGACTTTTCCATCGGCACTATGGGAACTGGCAATCATGACCGTTGCCAAAAAGGAAACATAAATGATAAACATCCAGTTTTTGGGAGCACCTCCGCTCACCAAAAACTTTCCTTTTAATATGTCCAATATCCCTTTTCTCATTCCTTAAAAATTATTCTACTATATACCTTATTATACTATTGCACTTTTATAAACACCACTAAGGACAATCCAAGACCTCCACGTATTAACCTCAAACCCGCTCTGCTATCCTGAGCTTGGCACTTCGTGCCCTATTATTCAACTTTATTTCCTCCTTGGAAGGGACTACCAAGCCACCAACCTTTTTCATAGGAACTTCTATGTTCCCGTAAAAATCCTTCTCCGGCTCCCCTTCAAACTGGCCGGCCCTAATAAACCTTTTTACCAGTCTATCTTCCAGGGAATGATAACTTATAACACTTAGCCTACCTCCATCATTTAACAATTCCGGCACTTGCAACAAAAACTCCTTTATCACTTGTATTTCTTGGTTCACTTCTATCCTTATCGCCTGGTAGATCTGAGCCAAAATCTTATGCTCTCTGTGTTTTGGAAGAAACTGCACAAGGACCTCCTTCAACTGATCAGTTGTTTTTATTGGTACGTTTTCCCGCTGCTCAACAATGGTTTTTGCCATTGCGTTCGCGTTACGCAGGTCTCCATATTCAAAAAGCACCCTCCTCAACTCATCATAGTCATATACATTTACCACATCAAAGGCTGAAATCTGGTTCTTTTTGCTCATTCTCATATCCAGATCAGCATCAAAACGGGTAGAAAACCCTCTTTCGGCCTGATCGAATTGATGGGATGACACTCCAAAATCAGCCAAAATCCCGTCCACTTTCCTTATGCCATAGAACTTCAAAAATTGTCTTATATACCTAAAATTTTCATTGATCAACAGAAATCGATCATCATCAATAGCATTGGGCAAAGCATCCTCATCCTGATCAAAAGCCAGCAACTTTCCATTCTCTCCCAGTCTTTTCAATATCTCCTTGGAATGTCCGCCGCCACCAAATGTTACATCTACATAAACTCCATCGGGTTTTATATTCAGCCCCTCAACGGACTCGGTCAACAATACAGGGTTATGATAAATCATCGTCGTCATCTCCCATTACTTCCTCGGCCAAACTTGCAAAGTCTTCGGCCGTTTCCTCCAACACCTTTTCATAGTTGTCCTTATCCCAAATTTCAACAATGTTAATTGCCGAACTCAACACCACCTCTTTCGCTATTCCTGCCACATCCACCAAATTTTTTGGAATCAACAACCTACCAGTAGCATCTATTTCCACCACCTTTACTCCCGCAGAAAATCTTCTTATGAAATCATTGTTCTTTTTCTTGAATCGGTTCTTTTTGTTCATTTTCTGCATCAACAGATTCCACTCCGCCATAGGATACAGTTCCAAACAAGGTTGGAAAACAGACCGTTTTACCACAAAACCATCATTGATTACCGGAGACATTTGATTTTTAAGCGCCACAGGAAGCATTACCCTTCCCTTAGAATCGGCCTTACAATCATATGTTCCAATGAAATTGATCACTTAAAGTAGCTGGTTTTTAATTTAATAACTCAAATATATAGAAATTATTACCACAATTTACCACAAAATACCACTTTGTTAATAAAATGCTTACTTTATCGACAAACGACACCTCAATTATGCCCGAAAAATTCTCTGGAACCAATACCGCAAAAATTCCTTCAACAATATTTTGTCATTAAATATCAACGTTCCAAAAACTTATCTATACCTGCATAATAATGAAATGCCTATATTTGCCAACTAAGATTAGAAGCTGTCCTTAATGGAAAAAAAGATAATTAAAGAGGGAAAATACCGATATATTGAAATGGGTGAAGGAACACCTATTATAATATTACACGGTCTTATGGGAGGATTGAGTAATTTTCATGGGGTTATGAATCATTTTCCACCCAAAGGTTACAAGGTACTGGTACCTGAGCTTCCTATTTACGATATGCCATTGCTCAAGACCAATGTAAAGAGCTTTGCTAAATTTTTGGAAGGGTTTATAGAGCATAAGGAGCTTAAAGACGTCATTCTACTCGGCAATTCACTGGGCGGACATATTGGCCTGCTCCATACCAAATTATACCCAAAAAAGGTAAAGGCACTTGTAATTACAGGCAGTTCCGGACTATACGAAAGTGCCATGGGAGATGGTTATCCCAAGCGTGGTGACTATGAATTTATAAAGAAAAAAGCTCAGGACGTATTTTATGATCCTGAAGTAGCCACCAAAGAAATTGTGGACGAAGTCTTTGCTACTGTAAACGACCGAATTAAACTGGTAAAAACTCTGGCCATAGCTAAAAGTGCCATTAGACACAACATGTCCAAAGATTTACCGCATATGTTGACCCCTACCTGTATCATATGGGGTAAAAACGATAGTGTAACCCCACCCAATGTGGCAGAAGAATTCCATGCACTACTTCCAGATTCCGATTTATTCTGGATCGAGAAGTGTGGACATGCCCCAATGATGGAACATCCACAGGAATTCAACACTGTCCTTGACGCCTGGCTGGAAAAAAGAAATTTATAACGAGGGTAAAGACCTTTAACCTTTAAAAGCGAACAAATGAAAATTAAGTCGGCCGACTTTGTCATGAGTAATTCCAACGTAGCAAATTGCCCTAAGGACCATTTGCCGGAATACGCATTTATTGGGCGCTCCAATGTTGGAAAGTCCTCCTTGATCAACATGCTCACCCAAAAAAAAAGTTTAGCCAAAACATCTGGCAGACCGGGAAAGACGCAACTTATTAACCACTTTAAAATAAACGAAAACTGGTTTTTGGTGGATTTACCCGGTTATGGTTATGCCCGCGTATCCAAAAAAGATAAAAAAACCTTTCAAAAATATATCACCGACTACTTTATAGAGCGTCAGCAATTGGTGTGTGCATTTGTTTTGATCGATATAAGACATGAACCCCAAAAAGTGGACATGGAATTTTTGGAATGGATGGGAGAAAACCAGATTCCGTTTTGCATGATTTTCACCAAAGCGGACAAATTGAAGCCAAAAGCCATAGAAAACCACGTCAATGCCTATATCAAAGAGTTATTGGATGGAATTTGGGAAGAGGCTCCCAAGTATTTTGTTACTTCTTCCACCAATGGTATGGGGCAAGAAGAATTGCTAGGCTATATTGAAGATTTAAATACCAATTTCTTCAAGGCATTAACCTAAATTTACTTTCTGCTTAGCGTAAATTTGATCTAGGATAACTTTTCCTGAATGGCCAAAATTAAATCTTCTTGGCTTTTCATGGTATTTATTTCCGCTTTCGGAAGAAACTCTTTAAGCTTACCCTCTTTTAAAATAAAGACCCCTGGAAAGGCTTCCTTACCTCTTGTTTCGTTCGGATACCGTTTTTTGAACTCGTCCCGATGAAGAAATTCCATTTCCAGACCAGAACCCTGTCTAAATTCCTTCCATTTCTTATTTTCAGAAAAAAGACCAAAGGTTATAGCACACAAATTACAATTGTAGGTTTTTGGGTCCAGGGTTTTATGGACGCTGTCCAAAAGCGCGTTGCCAAAACCGGAATTGGCATTATAGACAAACACAAGTTGCTCCGCTATGATTCCGCCCATCATTATAAATTATGAATTGCCATTGGCAACTTAGTCGTTAAAGACCGAAAATACTTAGAAGAATAGTACTACAAACAACGAGATCGTCAAGTAGCTTGGATGGGGCCTATTTTTTTAATTCCAATTTTTCCGCAAAATAATCGCAAAAATCCTTCATAGTGGCCGTCATTTTTTCATCCTGGGTAGCCTTCATAAATGTGTCGGACAAGGAAACCAGGGTTTGATGAAAAAAAACTTTCATTTCATCTACCGGCATATCCTTGGTCCAGAGATCAATCTTTAAAGATTCCTGATTTTTACTATCCCATACTGACAATAGCATTGCCTTGGCCTTTTCATTGTCTATGCCCCCATCCTGTGCAGACCACCATAGTTCTTCAGGGACCCTATTTTCGTCCAATCCAACCCGTAACGTAATTTCTGATGTATGTAGTTTTGCCATTACTTTGTTTTTGATTTGTACTAATTTTACAGTTTTCTTGGCTTATACCCCGATCTCTTGAAAAGTTCTTCCTCAGGTAGGATCAACATTTCCTGTAAAGTAATATTATTGTTATCCATAAAGGCCTTGACTATTTCCCAACCTATAAACCGCCCTATTTTACCCGGTGACTCGTTATCCAATTCCAATTCAAACTTGGAGAAAGGAGCAGGATCCAAAAATCTCGGTCCCAATTTACTATTGGTGCTGTACAACAATTCGCGTTCAATAAAATAGCGCCAAACCTGCTCTTCATTGACCGTTGCCCAATCTAATTCCTCCGGTGCATAGCCCATAATAACAGCTTCATTTTTTTGAGGCATAAGCTGCTGCATTAAATACAGTTCTTTTCCGTAATAAATAAGTTGCGATAAAAAAGTACGGTCGCGCGGTGGTGCCACAACGGCTTTGGCAAACGCACTGGCTACATCACGTGTCAAATATTTCTCATCCAAATCATTGGCAATATATTTGGAAATACCTTGATAAAATTTATGGGAACTTCCCAAATAGTTATCAAGACCAACAAGAAGCAAGCTATCCGTTAGGATAATTCTATTGTTATAATCTACCTCCGAGGTAACGGTAACAAGCTTTGGTACGGTATAATCAGGAAAGTAATATTTTATATACTTAAACAACCACTCCATGTCTTCCTTTTCACTTTCAAAGTCAGGGAAAGATTTTCCTACTTCCTCCATAACTTCCAATTGTAGGGTATCCTGCAATTTGGACACCCATAGGCTATCCGGATAATTGGCAGGAAAAAGATAGGGGTACTTTTCTTTTAAAATGGGAATATCCACTGGTTTTGCCTCTGCAAATTCCCTATCAAATCTGTAAACCTTTAAATCTACATTTATTTTAGCGACCTCATCGGCCAATTTATCGCTGTTATCACAACTGCAAAAAATAATAATTGGAAATAAAATAAGGAATATGGCCTTTTGCATTCTAAAGTAATTCGGTTAATGTTTTAAAAATTAAACTCTAGGCTTTATTTTTACCGTGCAAAGTTAAGTTTTTAAACCTTATAAATTGTTCATATGCAGACCGAAAAAGTTATAGACCACATTGTAACATGGTTACAGGAATATGCCAACAAAGCAAATATAAATGGATTTGTAATCGGAATTTCCGGGGGTATAGATTCCGCAGTAACCTCTACACTCTGCGCTAGAACAGGACTACCACTTTTATGTTTGGAAATGCCCATCCACCAGGCCGAAAGTCAAGTTACCCGTGCATCCGAACATATAAAATGGCTAAAAAAGAATTATAACCATGTTGAAAGACTACAGGTAAACCTCACGCCCACTTTTGATAGTTTGGTGGATGCACTACCGGCTGTTGACAATGAGGAGGATAGGTTTATGTCATTGGCCAATACCAGGGCCAGATTAAGAATGACCACTTTGTATTATTTTGCTGCCTTAAACAAACTGCTGGTAGCCGGTACTGGGAACAAGGTGGAAGATTTCGGCGTTGGCTTCTACACTAAATATGGGGATGGTGGTGTGGACTTAAGTCCGATTGCCGATCTACTCAAAACCGAAGTATACGAAATAGCCAAGGTCCTTGGCGTTAACAAGGACATTATTAATGCCGCACCTACAGATGGACTATGGGGCGATGACAGAACGGATGAAGACCAAATAGGGGCATCCTATCCAGAATTGGAATGGGCCATGCAAATGGACAAAGAAGGAAAAGTGGAGACGGATTTTTCCGATAGGCAAAAAGAGGTTTTTCAGATATACAAAAAATTTAACCGCGCAAACAAACATAAGATGGTTCCTATTCCGGTTTGTGAAATACCAAATTCATTAAAATGAACCTCTCACCTAAGAACCAAGTGATTAAATCGAAAAAACACGTGAAAATTTTCGGTTTTGGATAAAAAAATGAAGCTTTGCTTATCGAATTAGATATTTTAACCCTACATTGCATGTCAGTATTTTTAGACATGATTATTGATGTTGAAATCTAGAAAAATAACCTAAAATGATCAAAATTTTAATTGCTGATAATCATCCTATAGTACGGATGGGCGTAAAACAAGTCTTGGAATCGGTTTCTGATATTCAAGTTATCGCCGATGCATCTACAACCACGGAATTATTCAATAAGTTGGAACTTTTTACCCCCGACGTAATTCTTCTGGAAATGGACATCCCCGAAATTAATGGCATTGCAACCCTTAGAAAAATAAAAAAGGAGTACCCCAACATACGGGTTTTGATCTATAGCGGTCAATCTGAAGATGTTTATGCTCTAAGCACCATCCGTGCCGGAGCTTTTGGATACTTATCCAAAACATCGGAAATAGATTACATTATAAGTGCAATACGAAAAGTTAGCGAAGGCAATATGTTTATTACCAACGAATTGGCACAACGCCTAGCTTTTGATGAAGGCACACAAAAACCAAGAAGGTTCTTTAGAAAACTTTCTACAAGAGAGGTAGAAGTCCTTAAACTCTTGGCCAGTGGTAAGCGAAATAAGGAAGTAGCCCAAGGCTTGGATCTCAACGAAAAAACTGTCAGCACCTATAAAGCGCGCTTAATGCGTAAATTAAATGTTGACAACTTAGTGGATTTATTGCAACAGGCCAAAGCTTTGGAACTGTACTAGATATATTAACCAATCAAAAATAAAAAAGACTGATTTCCTGATAAATAGGACTTCAGTCTTTTTTTATTTACTCCCTTCCGTTTTCCTAAGAAAGCACCCTGTTTAGCTTTTTGTTCAACAATACATTGAGTTGTATATAATTCATAATCTCTTCCATGGTTTCTATATTTCCATCATGATTATTTAAAGTGTTCTCCTGAAGGGATCCAATCCTCTTTTTGATCAAGTAGCATCTCAGCGTTAAAATGGTTTCGCTCACCAACTGGGAAATCCCCACTTTTTTATCCTTCGGATATATATCCTTTTCTTCCCACCGGTGTAGAACATACTTTTCTTCCTCCATTAAAATAGAAGAAATTTCCGAGGCCAATTCTTGGTCCAAATTTGCTATAAAGGTGGTAATGGAAAAAATTTCCTTCTCATTAAGGTCTTCCATCAATTTATAATAAATATTTCTGAACTGCTCATTGGCAAGCTCAATTTCATCGTCTTGTAAATCTAGATATATCTTTTCGTAAACTTTGGCCTCCAAAGATTCCGGCTCCAGTTCCAAATCGCCCTTTTCATTTTCCTTTAAAACCAGATCCTCGAATTGTTGTTCCATATCCCCATAAAGCAACAACATCTCTATGATCTTGCGCTCCAGTTCGTATTGCACATCTACCTTCTGACTTAATGGTTCGTTCTTGACCACATCAAAGGCCTGCTGCTTCTGTTTTATCTGTTTATTGGCATCCGATACATCCTTTTTCCCAATCTGCGCCAAGGTATTGAACAAAACCGCCTCGGAAATATTCATAATCTGTGCGCACTCCTGTATATAGATTTCCTTCTGTATCCTATCTGGAATTTTAGAGATACTATTAACAATATCCCGAACCGTATCCGCTCTTTTAATAGGGTCGTTTGCAGCTTCCTTTACCAGCAAAGAAGCTTTGAACTGAATAAAGTCCTTGGAATTCTCCTGCAGATAGAGCACCACATCCTCGTAGTCATTGTTCTTGGAAAAACTATCTGGGTCTTCCCCTTCCGGAAAGGTACACACCTTTACATTCATTCCCTGTTCCAGAATAAGGTCTATTCCCCTAAGGGAAGCCCGTAATCCGGCCGCATCCCCATCGAATAAAACGGTTATATTCTTGGTGAGCCTATTGATCAATCTGATCTGATCTGAGGTCAAAGCCGTACCACTGGAAGAAACTACATTGTGGATACCCCTTTGGTACATCTGAATAACATCTGTATATCCTTCTACCAAGTAACAGTTGTCTTCTTTGGCAATGGCCTGCTTTGCATGGTAGATGCCATATAGCACCTTGCTTTTGTGGTAAATATCGCTTTCCGGGGAATTTAAGTATTTGGCCGCCTTTTTATCATTCGTCAATATCCTGCCCCCAAAACCTAGTACCCTGCCGCTCATGCTATGTATAGGAAACATAACACGGCCCTTAAACCTATCAAAGGTCTTTTTGTTATCCTTGTCGGCCACATCGTCCTTGACAATAGTAAGACCCGTTTTCTCCAAATAATTTAATTGATACCCCTTGTTGAGGGCTGCTTTGGTAAAACCGTCCCATTGATCCAAACAATAGCCCAGATCAAACTTCTTGATGGTATCATCTGTAAATCCGCGTTCCTTAAAATAACTTAAACCAATGGCCTTACCCTGTTCCCTTTCCCATAAGACCTCCGAGAAATATTTTTGGGCAAATTCGGAAACCAGATACATACTTTCCCGTTCATTGGTCTGCTCTTTTTGTTCGGTGCTCAGCTCTGTTTCCTCAATTTCGATATTGTACTTTCTTGCCAAATATTTAATAGCCTCAGGATATGAAAAATGTTCGTGCTCCATCAAAAAGGCTACAACATTCCCCCCCTTTCCGCTACTAAAGTCCTTCCATATCTGTTTTACCGGGGAGACCATGAAGCTAGGGCTGCGCTCATCGGTAAAGGGACTTAACCCCTTAAAGTTGGAACCGGATTTTTTCAATTGTACAAAATCCCCGATTACCTCCTCCAAACGGGCAGCCTCATATACTTTGTCTATGGTAGATTTTGAAATCAATCTTTACATTTTTTGGCAGGCTAAAGATAGTACTTTAAGACCTGTTGAAAAAAGGAAAAGCCATGCTTGTAAAATAAATATTGGCTAAATTGCGATTTTCATTTAGTCGTTTAAACAAATAGGAAATGATATTATTTCTAGGAACCAAACTAGGAAAAACCACTTCAAAATTACTTCAAAATGTGGCTTGTCCCTACTGCGGAAACAAGGGTACGTTAACAGCAGTAACAAGTACCACATATTTTCATCTTTTCTGGATTTCCCTATTTAGAGTGGGCAACCATACCGTAATTGGCTGTTCCCATTGCAAGAGGACCTATTATGAGGATGAATTTACAGAAGAAATGCAACACAGTATTGAAATAGGAACAAGCTTAGAGCAAAAAAACTAATCTCCCTTACCCTATTTTAGATCGAAACGCAGTCCTAAAGAGATATTATGCTGGTCAACAATGGCATTGTTAAAAATAGGATTCAAATCGTACTTCACGTATAACAAAGCCTCTCCAATACCAGCATAGGCGCTTAATCCATAGACAAAATCATTGGTATTATAACCTCTTTTAAGTTTATCCTTTACACTATCCCCATCCCTGTCATATTTCAGTTTTTGGCGACTACCAATATTAAATCCGGCATAACCTCCCAAACCTAGCCTAAATTGCTTGTGAACGGAATAGCGCATAGTCCTGTCGGTTTTCTTTAGACGTGAGGGACCAAATTCGAAATGCACGGGAAAGACCAAATTATCCATCCTGAATTTCGACTTGTCCAAATCATGGTCAAATTCTTCCAACATAGTTTGGTCGCCATTGGAAACAAAGTAATTATTACCCTTTGGTTTTAGACCATTGAACTGAAAGGAAACTCCGTAATTGATCCTTACAAAATTAGTGTTTTCAAATACCCTGGTCTGCCATGCGTAACCCAATTCAAAAAAACGACTTCCTCCTACTTTATATGGAGTATCTTGTAAAGACTCCCCATCAATTAATGAATTGTTTAACCCAAAAGCAATTATGAGGTTGGAAGAGGTCCGCCGATCATATTTCATTTTGTATTGATTTCCCGAATTAACCAGAATTCCAAAGATTTTGTCGCCATCCTTATCCCCTGCTCCAAATCCTATTTCAATCCTCTCCAAATCCAGGTTCAAGTCCAATTCCCCATTTCGTTGCAACAAATCAATATAATTTTCTATAATTACCAGCTTATTTTCTATATTCCTTGCCCGGTTTTCTGCAGCTTTTCTTTTAAGGGTATCCGCTTCATCCTTGGTCAGATCCCCTTTATCCATTCGTTTGTTGATTTGCTCCACCTCAGATTTCAAAGCCTCCCTTTCCATATCTTCTATAGCTATCTTTTTCTTTTCCAACTCTTCTATCTTATAGCTCCTTATGTCCAAATCCTGTGCCTGTAAATTCTTTGCACATAATAAAACTATCAATACTGCTAGGTACCATGCCAATATTCTCATAATAAATTTTGATTTAGAAATCCCTGCCCCAGAGCTCCAAAAGGAGCGGGGCTATGGGAAATGATTAATGATTGATGAATTTCTTAGTTATTTCTTGAGGCAACCGCCGTCTTAACCTTAACGTAACCTTCCTTTAACATATCGAATATTTGTTCCCGGAAAGTTCGGTCCAATTCGCTTTCAACATCTGCCAGCAAAGCCATGGCATCTACGGAATGGTTATCCCTAAATATTCTTTCCGAAAACAATTCTTTCTGCGCTAATTTTAAGAGTGAATCTACTTCCGCATCCGTTAGGGAGATATTATTTTGTTCCAATAGATTCACCTGTGCAACCACCTTCTCAATTTTAGCATTTATAAGGGAATCGGGGCCTATCAATACCTTTTCAACCAATTTAGGCTCAATATATTCTCCTTTGGCAATAACATTTCCAATTTCTTCCTCGTTTATAATTGCCGCTGTGCTTGTGTCCTCGATTAACTCATTTGGTGTTTTATTGGTTTCTGTCCCAACTATTTCGAGCGCCTTATTGGTTGCTGTATCAACTTTATGCCCTTCAACACTATTTTTATTAGGAAGATTCCCCGGCGAATCCTTGATCACCGAACCAGGGACTGCTACGGTTTTAACCTTCTGCTCATCCAATTTTTCATTACCATTAAAATAAACTAGGGAAATTATCAACAATCCAATAACACTGGCAGCTATCCCCAAATGAAAGTATCTTTTTTTCACATCTTCCCTCTTGGACTCCAATTGGGCCGACAGCAGATCCCATGCCCTGTCCGTAGGAACAATTTCCCTTTTATCCAATTTCTCCTTAATATGTTCCTCAAATTTTAATGGTGCCATATCATTAATTGTTTTTTCATTAAATAGATCCCTAATTGCCGCCCCCCTTACTTTTTTTTCTCACCCCTAGTTCGCTCAGTTTCTGTTGTAACATCTTACGTGCCTTGAATAACTGGGATTTGGAGGTACTTTCCGTTACTTCCAACATATCAGCAATTTCCCTATGGCTATATCCTTCAATGGCATATAAAATAAATACCATTTTATATCCTTCAGGCAGGGCGTCGATCAGCAATTGAATTTGCTCCAAATCCAAATCGGAGGTTATTGAAATTTGCTTATCGGCACTCCTTTCACATACTTCGTCGTCATAAACTAAAGGTTGTCTACCCCTGAGATAGCTAATGGATTCCCTCACCATTATTCTCCTGATCCAACCCTCAAAACTTCCCTCCTGCCTAAAGGAGCCCAAGTACATAAACACCTTTACAAAGCCACTGATCATAACGTCTTCAGCAAATTGAAGATCTTTAACATATTGTCTACAAACGCTGAGCATTATAGGGGAATACTTGCTGTATAACCATTTTTGCGCCTGCCTATCCCCAGCTTTGGCTTTCTTAAGCAGTAACTTTTCGTTATTGTAAAAGGAAATTATTTTCAAACCCCTAAAATTTGTTTGTTATAAAGATAGACGACTATAATTACAAAATAGTTGCCTAGGGAAATGAAGAATTTAATAATAAAATATAAAAGATTGAAATACTGGGGAATAAAACTATTTTTTACGATCTACCACGTAGTTTACCATAAGCACCAGTGAACTCTTGTATTCTGATTCCGGATAAGTATCCAACAAGGCCAAGGCTTCTTCCTTGTAGGCCAGCATCTTTTTAACGGCATATTCAAGACCACCGTTATCTTTCACAAAGGAGATAACTTCCTTGACCCGTTTTTTATCCTTGTTGTGATTCTTAATAGAATTGATCAACCAATTTTTTTCGGTCTTGGAACATTTATTAAGTACGTATATCAACGGTAAGGTCATTTTCTGCTCCTTAATATCTATCCCCGTAGGTTTGCCAATTCTTTCCTCCCCGTAATCGAAAAGATCATCCTTTATTTGAAAGGCCATACCAATTAGCTCACCAAATTTCCTGAAAATTTCCACATCCGGGGAATCCGGCTTAACAGAACAGGCTCCCAAGCTGCAGCAAGCAGCAATCAAAGTTGCCGTCTTCTGCCTAATAATATCATAATACACTTCCTCGGTAATATCCAAGCGCCTCGCCTTCTCAATTTGTAGCAATTCCCCCTCGCTCATTTCACGCACGGCGACAGAAATAATCCTAAGAAGATCAAAATCCCCATTATCTATGGACAACAAGAGCCCTTTTGAAAGTAGATAATCTCCTACCAAAACGGCAATTTTGTTTTTCCATAAAGCATTTACAGAGAAGAAACCCCGACGTTTATTACTGTCGTCTACCACGTCGTCGTGGACCAGGGTAGCAGTATGAATCAATTCTATAACTGATGCCCCCCTATATGTCCTTTCGTTTACCTCCCCGTTATTCAACAGTTTAGCAGTAAGAAAGACGAACATTGGGCGCATCTGTTTCCCTTTTCGATTAACGATATAGTAAGTTATCCTATTTAATAAGGCAACCTTGGAAGACATGGATTCATAGAACTTTTTTTCAAAAAGTTCCATTTCCTGATTAATCGGTTCCTTTATTTGGGATACAATTTTCAAGGGATAATTTAGGCTGTTTTGGATTGCTAGTTCAGTTGCGTAAAATTAGGTAAAAAAACATAGTAATTAACAGCCAACAATGGTAATGTAACCCTAAATTATAGATTTCAGCGAATTTGCAACAGGAATCGATACAAGACAAAGTCGCCTTTCCCAGGACCAAGAATTTCTAAGATTTATTGGCCAACTGTCCGCAGGCCGCATCAATATCCTTGCCCCTGGAACGCCTTACGGTCACCGTAATGCCATTTTGCTCCAAAGTTCTGACATACATTTCAATGGCGGCATTATTTGCCTGTTGAAAATCCCCATCGTCTATAGGATTGTACTCTATAAGGTTAACCTTGGAGGGGGCAAACCTGCAGAAATCCACCAAGGCATTGGCATCCCTTTGGGTGTCATTAATACCTTCCCAAACCACATATTCATAGGTAATTCTACTTTTTGTCTTTTGGTACCAATATTCAAGTGCCTCCCTTAGGTCGGCCAGGGTAAAAGTTGCGTTAAAGGGCATTATGGAAGTCCTTATTTCATCTATGGCAGAATGCAAGGAAACCGCCAATTTAAATTTCACTTCCTCGTCCGCCATTTTCCGTATCATTTTGGGCACACCTGAAGTAGATACGGTAATGCGCTTGGGAGACATCCCTAATCCTTCCGGAGAGGTTATCTTATCAATAGCCTTAATCACATTGTTGTAATTCATCAACGGCTCTCCCATGCCCATAAAAACAATATTGCTCAAAGGGCGATCAAAATATAACCTACTCTCATTGTCAATGGCCACCACTTGGTCATAAATCTCGTCCGGATTAAGATTTCTCATCCGCTTTAGACGGGCAGTAGCACAAAATTTACAATCCAAACTACAGCCCACTTGACTGGATACACAGGCCGTAGTCCTTGTTTTGGTAGGAATTAAAACAGATTCCACAATAAGGTCATCGTGTAGACGAACTGCATTTTTAATGGTTCCGTCACTACTGCGTTGCATTTGATCTACCTTAATATGGTTGATTACAAAATTATCCTCCAACATCTGCCTGGTTTCCTTGGATATATTGGTCATATCCTCAAAGGTATGGGCCGATTTTTGCCACAACCATTCATAGACCTGGTTACCTCTAAAGGCCTTGTCTCCCTGGCTCTCAAAGAACAACCTAAGTTGTTCCTTGGTATATGCCCTTATATCCTTTTTGTTTTTTGCAACTTCCACTTCTTAAAGATAAATGATTCTATAAAAAAATCCCGTCAATCCACAATTATCTGCGATACTGACGGGATCTTAATATTGTTTTGGATACTTATATTATCAACATGGCATCCCCGTAAGAATAAAACTTATATCCTTCCAAAATTGCCTCCTTGTAGGCCTTCTTCATCAAATCGTGCCCCATAAAAGCCGAAACCATCATCAAGAGTGTAGACTTTGGCAAGTGAAAATTCGTCACCATGGCTGTGGCAATACTAAAATCGTATGGAGGAAAAACAAACTTGTTTGTCCAACCATCAAAGGTATTTAGCGTCTGCTGAGAAGATACCGCACTTTCCAAAGCTCTCATAGCGGTAGTACCTACGGCACATATCCTACGCTTCTTAAGTTTGGCGGAATTCACAATTTCAGTTGCCTTTTCATCAATGATCAATTCTTCACTATCCATCTTGTGTTTGGAAAGATCCTCTACTTCCACAGGATTAAAAGTCCCAAGACCTACATGCAGGGTAACCTCAGCAAAGTCGATTCCCTTTATTTCCAATCTTTTCAACAAATGTTTGGAAAAATGTAAACCAGCAGTAGGTGCTGCTACTGCACCTTCATGCTTTGCATAAATGGTTTGATATCTTTTTTCGTCTTCGGCCTCAACCTTTCGCTTAATGTATTTGGGCAACGGAGTTTCACCCAGTTCCTTTAATTTTCTTCTAAAATCGGTATAGGAACCATCATAAAGGAATCTCAAGGTTCTTCCTCGAGAAGTGGTATTGTCTATTACCTCGGCCACTAGAGTTTCATCATCACCAAAATAAAGTTTGTTACCAATTCTTATTTTACGTGCCGGATCTACCAACACATCCCAAAGACGTTGCTCCTCATTTAATTCCCGTAATAAAAAAACTTCGATCCTAGCACCGGTCTTTTCCTTATTACCATATAATCTAGCAGGAAAAACTTTGGTATTGTTAAGCACCATTACATCGCCCTCATCAAAATAGTCAATAAGATCCTTGAACATTTTGTGCTCTATTTTACCTGTATCCCTATGAATTACCATTAATTTGGACTCATCCCTGTTCTCTGCCGGATACTCTGCCAATAATTCATTTGGAAGTTCAAAATTGAAGTGCGATAATTTCATTTAGTATATTCCTTAAATTTAGATTAATGTTT
This sequence comes from Arenibacter sp., assembly GCA_040216555.1. Lineage (GTDB taxonomy): Bacteria > Bacteroidota > Bacteroidia > Flavobacteriales > Flavobacteriaceae > Arenibacter. Next base: position 28,889 of record JAVJOW010000025.1, on the reverse strand, counting down.
AGCGGCTGCAAATATACGACGATGCAGGGGGCGATGTCAAGTAAAACCCTATTTAAATAAAAATCAAACGGTTTGCACCTTGAATTTCAGTTTTTTCATATCCTCCCAAAAGTCTGGATATGATTTGGATACCACTTCCGCATCGTTCACGAACAGTGTAGTCTTAAGAGCCAGTGGAGCAAAGGCCATGGCCATTCTGTGATCATTATAAGTATCTATTGCAACTTCCTTTTTTATTTCCTTGGATGGCTCCAGAGTCAAAGTTTTGTCGGTTACGGATATGGATGCGCCCAACTTGGTCAATTCCGTCTTTAATGCTTCCAGCCTATCGGTTTCCTTAATTTTAAGGGTATGTAGGCCCGTCATATGACATCCAACGCCCAGACCTAAACATGTTACCGCTATGGTCTGCGCTATATCCGGTGCATTCGCCAGGTCCAAATTGAAGTTGGTTTTGTTGGGAGCAGTAATTTTTTTCAAAACAACCTCATAACCCTGAAAGCTGGTTTCAACACCAAAATCCTTGTAGATTTCCTTAAGGACACTATCCCCCTGAAGGCTGTTCTTGTTATAGGCGGACAATGATATTTCCGTACCTATATCACAAAGTGATGTTATACTATAAAAATAGGAGGCGGAACTCCAATCCGATTCCACCACTTGGGTGGAAGGTTCAACTGTTTTTTTTGGCAAAACCTTGATGGTATTCCCCTGAAAAGAACTCGTTACCCCAATTTGGGAAAGCAGACCCAAGGTCATTTTTATATACGGTACCGATGTAATTTTACCCACCAGTTCCAACTCTATCCCATTTTCCAGACTTGGCGCTATTAATAACAAAGCCGAAGTATACTGACTACTGATATCAGCAGGCAGACTAACTTTATACTTCGTTAATTTTTTACCTTTTATGGCAATAGGCGGATACCCTTCATCCTTAAGGTAACTTATTTCCGCACCCAGGCTCCTCAATGCCTCTACCAATACTTGTATAGGCCTTTCCGTCATTCTTTTGGATCCTGTAAGGGTAACTTCTTTATTCTCCTGTGACGCAAAATAGGCGGTCAAAAAACGCATGGCAGTACCTGCATGGTGAATATCTACCACACCATTACTGATCTGCAATCCCTTTTGCATAACTTCCGCATCATCGGAATTGGAAAGGTTATCTATTTTTATGGAGGGAAACAAGGCCTGTAACAACAACAATCTATTGGATTCACTTTTGGATCCTGTTATTTTTACTGCTGATTTTATTAAAGTTTGCGAAGGGGCAGATAAATGTAGTTTCAACTTCTTAAAAATTTTTGGCTAATATGAATTAATTTTTGTTTTTGAATGAACCACCAAAACAAACGACAAATATAGTACTATTTCAGCTTTTTATTGCTGTGGTGACGAGCATGATCGCGTTTGGCCTTCAGGTTTAATTTTTTATCAAAAGACTCCTGCAAATTTATTCCCGTCTGATTGGCCAAACACAGCACTACGAAAAGCACATCTGCCAATTCTTCCCCTAGATCCTTATCCTTGTCCGACTCCTTTTCGCTTTGCTCCCCATAACGCCTGGCAATAATTCTAGCCACCTCCCCTACTTCTTCTGTAAGTTGGGCCATATTGGTAAGTTCGTTAAAATAGCGTACCCCATGGGTCTTGATCCATTCGTCTACGGCTTCCTGTGCGTTTTCTATGTTCATTATTCCTTATTTTTTGTATCTATTTGAATGGTTACAGGTCCATCGTTAAGCAGCGCCACTTTCATGTCTGCCCCAAAAACACCAGTTCCAACCTTTTTTCCAAGATCTTTTTCCAATTGGGCCACAAAACTTTCATATAGAGGAATAGCTATCTCTGGCTTTGCAGCCTTTATATAACTGGGCCTATTTCCTTTTTTTGTGGAGGCGTGAAGTGTAAACTGACTTATCACCAATGCCGCGCCGTTTACCTGAAGAAGGGATAAATTCATTACATCCTGCGAATCATTAAAAATCCTCAAATTAACAATCTTATTGGAAAGCCACTTTATATCCTCCTCGTTATCAGCCTCCTCAATGCCCAAAAATATAAGTAGCCCGTTCGAAATTTTTGAAATTACTTTCCCATCCACCGTTACACTCGCCGTGGTTACCCTTTGTATTGTTGCACGCATTACTTTTCCCCGTAAATATCCATTCTATAATTCTCTTGTTCCCCACTCAACATTTGCACATAGCTTTTATATCGGCTCCAAGCCACCTCATTATTGTCCAAAGCCTCCTTTACTGCACAATGAGGTTCATCCAAATGCAGGCAATTATTAAACTTGCACTCGCCTTTCAACTTAAAAAATTCAGGAAAATAATCCCCTATTTCTTCCCTTGCCATATCTACTATCCCGAACCCTTTGATACCTGGAGTATCAATTATTTTTGCCCCGAATTCCAAATCAAACATTTCCGCGAAAGTGGTAGTATGCTGCCCCTGCATATGTTGGGAGGAAATATTTTTAGTTTTTAGATCTAATTGTGGCTCTATAGCATTGACCAAAGTAGATTTTCCCACTCCGGAATGTCCAGAAAACATACTTGTTTTCCCCACCATCAATTCCTTTACCTGATCCACATTTTTTCCGGTTTTGGCAGATATCCCGATACAGGTATATCCAATTTTCCTGTAAAGGTTTGCCAGATATTTTATCTCATCAAGTTCCTCCTCACTATAGGTATCTATCTTATTAAAAAGTAAAATAGCCGGAATGTGGTACGCCTCTGAGGTTACCAAAAACCGATCTATAAAGTTTGTAAAAGTGGGTGGATTATTTAGGGTAACTATCAGGAAAACCTGATCCAAATTAGCGGCAATAATATGGGTTTGCTTGGATAGGTTTACCGACTTTCTAATAATATAATTCTTCCTATCCTTAATTTCGGTAATGATTCCCTGGGCATTTTCAATGGCTCCATCCAGATCAAATACCACCTCATCCCCCACGGAGACAGGATTAGTGCTTTTTATTCCCTTGAGCCGAAATTTTCCTTTTATACGGCATTCGTAGAAAGCACCTTCCCCAGTTCTTACGGTGTACCAACTTCCAGTAGATTTATATACGGTTCCTTCCATTAAAGAGTTCTGACATATTTGTTTACAAAGAAACAACTTTAGTTTTATACTAGCTTTTAAAATTCATCGTTGTTAAACAATCATTAATCATAAAAAACACGAAATATGAAAAATTTTATTCTCATTGCCTGCTTAGTAATTACGGCCGTTATGGACGTAAATGCACAACAATTTAAGGTAATCACCAGTGTCGAATCAATAGTTCCCAGCGGTATTGGAAGATCCCGGATCATTAGCGCCACTGAGGAAAGGGATTACAAGGAATTCACCAGTGAACAAACCGAGGAAGACAATACCAGAAATAAATCTGACCGAGGCGACATACGGGTGAAAAATTTTGAAGAAACCAAACTTCTAAATTTTTACAATATTGGAGGAATAAGATTCCAGAACATCGCTGCCAATGACGCTTTGATATCATCAAAGATAAATGCCATGGTGGCCGAAGGATGGGAATTGGCCTTTGTTACCAGCGCCGTTGAAAGTGATAGTGGCAAAGACGATGGACAGGGTATTTTTATTACCCGATACATATTTAAGAAGTAATCTTAGAAGCAAAAAAAGAACCCGGCCTATTGGACCGGGTTCTTTTTTTGTTGCACCATTTTAAGGAGATGCTTTTCTAATCCATAATTTTCACCCTGCCGCCCGCAAATGTATTCTTATTTACCACTTTAGGGTTTCCATAAACGTACACATCCCCACCAGCTTTGATATTGATATCTATCTCCTCAGAAGCAAACATTGCCGCCTCTCCGGCAGCCGTTATCTTAACACTGGCTTTCTCACTAAGAAGAGGTTTTCCTTCGAAAACTCCCCCCGTATTTAAAACAACCTCTTGATTTATAGTTTTTCCAGAAGCCTCAACAGTTCCACCAGTAACACATCGTACGATCAATTGGTGCACATCCAGTCCGACTTTTATTTTAGCCCCTTCCTGAGTCTTCAGTTCAATTTTTTCTTGGCTTAAGGTCTCGTTGACCGTAATTCTTGCGCCTTCATTACCGTCAATTAGGTCTATATTTTTAAAATACACCTCCACAAAGGTGTTTTCCCCGTGAAACTTTTTATCCAGTTCCATTTTTATTTTAAGGACTCCATTTTTATTTACAATCTGGATATCATCCACATTATCACCTTTTACCAAAACCTTATTCTCGTTAGATTTAATAAGATTCACCTCTATTAAATCATAAACCTTTACCTCTTTAAAATCACCGACGGCTTTATCAACTATTCGTTGGGAGAACCCTATGAACGATAGACATAGAAAACCAATTACCAAAACATTTTTCATTATCATGAATATTTTTATTAAACTTCTATTTAAACATTTGGGGAAACTTTGAACGATTAGTTCCATTCACTCGGTAAAGATGGTGCAAAAGTAGATTTGTTACACTAAATTATACAAACAATTAACGTTATCAAATATTCGTGATACCATTTTAACTTTATCCACACTTATTTCAAATAAGAGGCACAACAAATAATTCCCATAAACGAACAGGAAACATTGAACATAAAAAACCACGCCATTAGGCGTGGTTTTAACGGTATACCAATAAAATAGTTTATGAGTTGATTATCTTCTCTTGGTGATTTATGGATTCTTGGTGAATTGCCTTAAACATCTTTAAAACAAATTCCTCGCTTAATCCCTTTGCTTCCCCTTCCAGAATCATGGCACCTAAAATCTGGTTCCATCTATTGGATTGCAAAACAGCAACATTTTTTTGTTTCTTTAATGACCCTATCCCATCAGAGATCTTCATTCTTTTACCAAGCATTTCTATCAACTGGCTATCAAGAACATCTATTTGCGCTCTTAGATTACTAAGTTGACTGGTGTACTCCGCTTCCGAATCGGACTCTTTTCTAATTTTCAAATCTCTCATAATCTGGATTAATTTGGCAGGAGTTACCTGTTGTGCAGCATCACTCCATGCGTTATCCGGATCGTAATGTGTCTCAATCATAAGACCATCAAAATTAAGATCCAAGGCAGTTTGCGAAACATCAAAAATCATTTCCCTATTGCCTGTAATGTGCGAAGGATCATTGATTAAAGGCAAATCAGGAAATTTATTTTGAAACTCAATGGCCAATTGCCATTCGGGTATGTTTCTATATTTTGTTTTTTCATAAGTAGAGAAACCTCTATGTATGGCACCTAAATTTTTAACTCCGGCGGTATATAATCTTTCAATTCCACCAAGCCATAACGCCAAATCAGGATTTACGGGGTTCTTCACCAAAACAATTTTATCTGTTCCCTCAAGAGCATCCGCTATTTCTTGCATAATAAATGGACTGACGGTTGATCTTGCACCAATCCACAATAAATCAATATCATGCTCCAACGCCAACTTCACATGGGCAGCATTGGCTACTTCTGTACAGGTTTTCATCCCGGTTTCAGCCTTAACTTTTTGCAACCACTTCAAACCTAAAGCTCCCACCCCTTCAAACATTCCAGGCCGAGTTCTTGGTTTCCAGATACCAGCACGATAGTAATTTACATCGGTATCTTTTAACTCATTGGCAATTCGAAGCACTTGCTCCTCTGTTTCCGCACTACAAGGCCCGGCAATTACTAAAGGATGGTCCAATTTCATATCGTCCAACCATGATCTCATTTCTTTTAAATTTTCCATTTCTATACTCTATTTTTTGTTAAGTGGTATTCCGTTTAATATTTCCTTTATTTTATTTGTACTATTCATTTCATTATAGATGCCTTCATAATCATCGGCTATCAACATTGCTTTAAACTCCTTCAAATTTTGTATATATTCCCCCAAGGTTTCAACTACATTTTCCTTGTTTTGCCTAAAAATTGGGGTCCACATGGCAGGCGAACTCTTTGCCAATCGCACCGTACTTTCGAAACCACTGCCCGCCATATCAAAAATATCACGTTCATTCCTTTCTTTCTCAATAACGGTCTTTCCCAACATAAAGGAACTTATATGTGACAAATGTGAAACGTAGGCAATATGCTTATCATGTGCTTCTGGATTCATATAGCGTATACGCATCCCCAATTGCTGAAAAAGTTCCAAAGCTTTTTCCTGCAATTTAAAGGCGGTTTTTTCTATTTCACAAATGATATTGGTCTTCCCCATAAACAAACCTTCTATGGCCGCAGAGGGACCTGAAAACTCGGTTCCCGCAATCGGGTGGCATGCCAGGAAATTTCTTCTTTTGGGATGATCTTCCACAACCTTGCAGATGAGGGACTTTGTAGATCCTGCGTCAATAACTACGGCATCGTCATTAATGGCATCCAATATTTTTGGTAGTTCCAGCACCATAACATCCACAGGAATCCCCACTATTACGAAGTCGGCCTGGTGCAATTGACTATAATCCGCCTTTTCATCGATCAAAGATAAAGACAAAGCCTCATCCAAGTGTTCCTCATTGACATCTATGCCATAAATTTTGGAATCTGGCCTATTGCGTTTAATATCCTTGGCCAAAGACCCTCCGATTAATCCAATACCGATTACAAATACATTCATACTATCTTAACATTAGTTCCAAAATTCGGGAACACCTACAATAATCCAACTAAAAACTGGCAATTTCAATTATTATCGATTAACTTTAAAAAGACCTCGACCCCCAACCAATATGTTGGACACAACTGGATCTCCATTTAAATTATTTTCAAAACCTATTGATCGCTTCTTTAATCTTATCTGCCGTAACACACAAGGAAAAACGAATATACCCCTCTCCGTTTGAACCGAAAATAGTTCCAGGAGTAATAAAAATATTCTTATTATAGAGCACCTCATCAATAAACTTTTCAGAGGACGAAACCCCAGCAGGCAATTTCGCCCAAACGAACATTCCGACAGAATTTTTATCATAGGAACATTTTAGCTTATCCGCCAGCACAAACATTAACTCCCGCCGTTCTTGATACACCTTATTTAATTCACTAAACCATGATTCGCCACTATTTAAGGCAGCGATGGCTCCCTTTTGTATGCCATAAAACATACCCGAATCCATATTGCTCTTTACCTTCAAAACGGCATTGATATGTTCGCTGCTTCCCAAAACCATCCCAACTCGCCAACCAGCCATATTAAAGGTCTTGCTCAACGAATTTAATTCCAATGCCACATCCATGGCGCCCTCCATCTCCAAAATACTTATGGGATCTTGATTTAGAACAAAGCTATAAGGATTATCGTTTACCAATAAAATATCATGTTCCCTGGCAAAAGCAACCAGCTTTTTTAACTGTTCTCTATTCGCCGTAGCACCGGTTGGCATATGTGGATAACTGGTCCACATCAACTTCACCTTTGAAAGGTCTTGCTTACTCAATTCTTCCAAATCCGGAAACCAACCATTTTTTCCCGTCAAATCATAATACCGTGGCACTGCCCCGACCAAATTGGTTACCGAGGTATATGTAGGGTACCCAGGGTTTGGAATCAACACCTCATCTCCGGGATTTAAAAAAGCCAGACTAATATGCATGATCCCCTCTTTGGAACCCATTAATGGTAGTACTTCTGTTTGTGGGTCCACAGTTACCCCAAATTTATTTTTATAAAATGATGCAAATGCCTGCCTTAGCTCGAGCAAGCCTTGATAACTCTGATATTGATGCGCCCCATCATGGCTCAGCGCATCTTTAATAGCGTCTTGTACCCCAATGGATGGCTCCAAATCAGGACTTCCGATACCCATATTTATAATAGGCCTTCCTTCTGCCATTAAAACCCTAACTTCCCTAAGCTTTTTAGAGAAGTAGTATTCTTCAACTGTATTTAATCTATTTGCAGCAATCATACTATTCTTGCATTTTTATATTCTCCCAAAACTTTAAATTCTTCGGCCATAATTTCCAATAAAGCCTTTGCCTTTTCAAAATGTTTGTACTTTTCAAAAGTTACATCCACAAAAAATGAATATTTCCAAGGCATCTCTATTACCGGTAAAGACTGAATCTTGGTAAGGTTCAAGTTACAATCGCTCATCACATTTAATATAGCAGCGAGACTTCCCCGTTTATGGTCCGTTATAAAACGTACAGAGGCTTTGTTTATTTCATTCTGGGGCAGCGCCTTGTTTTGTGTTTTGACAATTATAAACCTAGTGGAATTGTCTTTTATGGTCTGTATTTCCGAGTGTATAATTTCCAAATCATACAATTCGGCAGCCACTTTTGGTGCAATAGCCGCTATTCCCTTTAATTGATTTTCCTGAATTCTTTTTGCTGTCTCGGCTGTATCCACATCTTCCACCAGTTTAATGTGTTTATAATTTTTAAAAAATTCATTACACTGCAGCAATGCCATGGGATGGGAGCGGACTTCCTTGATATCATCAATGGTCTGACCTTTTAAAGCCATTAGGTTATGATGTATATTTAAATACTGTTCGCCTATAATATGCAGGTTTTTATGGAAGACCAGGGCATAGTTGGGTATAATGGACCCAGCAATGGAATTCTCTATGGCCATTACCCCTTTATCCGCAGTCTTGTTGATCAAGTGATCAACCAAAATATCGAAGGATGAACATTCCACGAAAGTAACATCATCGCCAAAATAATCCCTTGCCACTTGATGATGGTTAGAACCCTTAATACCTTGTATTGCAATTTTTAATTTCACCCTTTTTTATATTATCTTCCGGCCTGTCAAAGACTTACCGCCAAAATCTTTTGTAACTCCACTCCCTTTTCGAAACTTATATCCAAAAAAAAAGTCCTGGTTTTCACAGGACTTTTATCTATATATATTTTAAAATATGCTAGAACAGTCCCATACCTCCCTTAAAAAAGAAGTAAAAATTAAAACCATTCCAGAAATATTGCTTTGTCATTTTTCTTGTAAAACTCCGGCTAAATTAATAATTAAATTCATATATAAGCATTTACGCCAACATTTTTTTATTTAATTCAGTTTAACGCAAAAAAAATTCCGATTAAATCCTTTTAACTGTCAAATTTTACGAATTACGAAGAACAATTGATTTTATTAACACCAATAATCCGCCATAGGCAGTCAACATTCTATCCGGAAGATAATTAAAACTAGGTTTCACTAATTTGCATTATTTTTGACAAAAAAGTAACCGCATGTCCATCATAGCAAAAAACATTACCAAATTTTTTGGAAAACAAAAAGCATTGAACAATGTTTCCTTTACTATAGAAAAAGGGGAGATAGTAGGCTTTTTAGGCCCCAATGGCGCAGGGAAATCTACTATGATGAAAATATTGACCACCTATTACACCGCAGATGACGGACAGGCTGAAGTAAATTCATTTGATGTACAAAGTGAAAAGAAAAATGTTCAAATGAGCATTGGTTACCTACCCGAACACAACCCACTGTATTTGGATATGTACGTAAAGGAATATCTTGCATTTAACGCGGATGTCTACAAAGTAAATAAAGACAGGGTCAACACGGTAATAGATCAAACGGGTCTTACCCCAGAGGCGAACAAAAAGATTGGGCAACTTTCCAAAGGCTATAGGCAAAGGGTTGGATTGGCCGCCGCACTTCTGCACGATCCGGAGGTTCTTATCCTTGACGAGCCCACAACAGGTCTAGATCCCAATCAATTATTGGAAATTAGAAAATTGATCCGGGAAATTGGAAAAGAAAAGACCATTCTACTATCCACACATATCATGAAAGAGGTAGAAGCTGTCTGTGACAGGGTATTGATTATAAATAAAGGAACTCTAGTAGCAGATAAAAAACTTTCCGAATTGCGCGATGGACAGGACCAAGTTTTGGTGGTAGAATTCGACTTTAGGGTGGAAGAAGCATTTCTAAATAAATTGCCCCATGTAATAATGGTTAAAAATATTGGTGGGTTTGTTTATGAGGTCACTTTTAACACTTCAAATGATATGCGACCTGCCGTGTTCGACTTTGCTCATGACAACCAGTTAAAAACCTTACAATTAAGTAGGAAGAACAAGAATTTGGAGAGCCTGTTTAGCGAGTTGACCCTTTAACCAAAATACTTTGTTAACCCGTCTTTTGCGGGCCTATATTTTTTGAATTATAGGATTAAAGGCTTTTGAAGCTACCAAAACCTGATCTCCAATCTTAAAATTATTGGCCTCGGTACGATCCGCAACCACCTTTATAATGTCGTTGCCTATCAGTACGGAAATTACATATAAAACATCTTCCCTCTGTATCTTTAATATCTCCCCTGAGAATCTAAATTTAGCACTGGTCTTGTTTAGCCCAAAAAATTCGGCAGCAGTACCTTGTTTGATTACGCTGCCATTTTGAAGCTCAAAGACTCTATCCGATAGTTTAACTATCTCCCCAATATCATGACTTACCAATATAGTGGTCAGATTATATTTCTTATGTACCTGCAAAAGATATTCCTGTAACTTTATCCGCATCTTTAGATCCAAGGCCGATAAAGGTTCGTCCAATATTAATATTTCAGGTCGTTGAACCAATGCCCTGACCAATGCCACCCGTTGTTTTTGACCCCCGGATAGGGTTTCTGGATTTCTTTGTTCCAATTCACCAAGCTGGGCAAATTCCAACAGCTCCCCAATTATGGTTCTATCCTGATTTTTCCGAAGGGCGTATTCCAAATTTTGACGAACGCTCATGTTGGGAAATAGGGCATAATCCTGAAATACATATCCCACCTTGCGATGTTGGGGTTTAAGATCAATATTTTTATGACTGTCAAACCATATTGTTTCACCCACTTTTATGGTTCCACTATCTGGCTTTAACAAACCGCTTAGCATTCTTAAAGTAGATGTTTTCCCTGCCCCGGATTCCCCAAATAAGGTAACAAATTGACCTTTTTCAATGGTCAATTGCAAATCCAGGTCCATTTTTCCTCCGGCAGATTTAAGTGTCTTTTTTAGGTTTAAACTTATCATTGGGAATAGCGTTTAAAATATCCTCCATTGGTTAGATAAACCAGTAAAAGAATAATAAAAGTTACGGTAAACAAAATCAATGAATAGCTATTGGCAGCAGCATAATTAAGTGCTTCCACTTCATCATATATGGCAATAGAGGCCACTTTGGTCTTTCCAGACATATTCCCCCCAATCATAAGCACTACGCCAAACTCACCAATTGTATGGGCAAAGGAAAGTACAATGCCTGTTAGAAGGGAAGGTTTAATATTGGGCAACAAAATTTTTAGCAGTGTTGTCATTTTTGATTTTCCCATAGTATAGGAAGCTTCCTTTAATGTGGAAGGTAGGGAGGAAAGTCCCGCTTGAATAGGCTGCACCATAAATGGCAAACTATAAATGACCGATGCCAATACCAAACCTTCAAAAGAAAATATAAGCTTTATCCCCAGCCATTCATTTAACCAATTCCCAAAGGCATTTTCCGGACTAAAGGTCACCAGCATATAAAATCCCAAAACGGTAGGCGGCAGCACCAACGGCATACTCACCAAGGTTTCCAAGACAGGCCTTATTTTGGATCTGGTACTTGACAGCCAACTGGCTATGGGAATAGAAACCACAAACAATATCGCCGTAGTAACAACCGCAAGTTTAAAGGTAAGTACCAAAGGTTGCCAATCCATTATGGTGCCAGTATTATCTCGTTCAATTTAACCATAATCATTACGTTCATCTTTTCAACCAATCCCATCTGCCTTACACTCACTGTGCTTATAATAGCGATGACCTCCCCTATTGTGGTCTCCAAAACCAATCTACTCAACAAAACTCCCTCTTCCATACTGGTAATATTTCCAGTAATCCTATTCTCAATACTAATATCCAATTCATTTTGGGTGGTGACCGCAACCTCCATTTCCTTAAACAAGACATTTACTTTATTACCCTTTTTCATATAAGGGGCAGATTCAGGGGTATCTATGACCACAGACATAAATTCCTCACCACTTTCTACCTCAACACATACAATGGACATGGCTCCATTGGTTTTAATTTCTGTAATATGACCCGGAAAACTATTCATCTACCAAATATCCAAATTCTTTTAATATCTCCTTGGCTTCAACTGAAAAAAGAAAGTCATAAAAGCCCTGTGCATCTTGGCTAGTATCTTCATTCCGTTTTACAAGCACAACACCTTGACTAATATTGGAGTAGAGCGATGGGTCTATTAGAATCCAACTCCCTTTCCCTTTCATTTCTGGCGACAGTACTGTTGACAAGGCCGTAAACCCAATTTGCGCTGCTTCGGATATAATAAATTGATCGGTCTGGCCAATACTTTCCCCAAAGACTAATTTAGGTCCTAAGGTTTCGTTAAGGCCGTAATGTTGCAAAACTTCTTGGGCGGCAAGGCCATATGGGGCAGTTTTGGGATTTGCCAAGGCAATGTGTTCTATAACGGTATCGGACAATGCAGTAATTGAAACGGGAGTATTTTCGACCATTGACCATAGCACCAATTTTCCTTTGGCATAGACTTTAGGATCATTCATAGCTTTTCCCCCTGTATAAACAGCTTCAGGATATTTCATATTGGCGGCAACAAAAATATCATAAGGGGCACCTTCCATAATCTGTGCCGTTAACTTGCCCGATGACCCAACAATTAATTCGAATTCTACTCCAGTTTTGTGGGCATAGGCATTTGTCAAAGCTTGCATGGCAGACTCCATATTGGCCGCAGTGGCTATTATAATTTTTTTATCGTGACTATTTTGACACCCTACAAATATGATGGTTAATAGCATTGACCACAGCCATTGCCATTTGCATCCCTTAATTATACTTTTGCCGTTAAACATTTCTTATTGGATAAATTTTGATGGTCAAAAGAGAGAAGGATCAAGGTCTAATTAGATTAACTCCCGGGAAATAAGTTTACGCAAACTTATCAAAAACATGTTCAATACAGCATTAGAGCCCGCGGACAGTTCTGATAGCAACAATAAATTTCTATCAAAATTCTTTATCTCCACACCACTGGATCTTTCCTTAGATTCTGCAAAATACGCCATATTCCAGTCACCAAAAATCCTAACATTGTTCTTGTCCTCCCACAATAATGTTATAACGCGGTGCCTTTTATCCTGTCTGATCTCCTCGAACAATGATTGTATATGACTTTTTCACCTTCAATTATCTATACTAAGGTAAGTTTATGAAAAACCAGGCAACCTGTAACACCTATGGCCTTATTACGCTCACGGGAGGTTTCCAAAATGCTGCTAATAACTTCTTCTGAAATATCTTGGATTGCTTTGGAAGAATAAGACCGTTGATACATTAAAACTATTTGGGAGCAAAATACAAAAATTCTATAATTTCAATAGCCAGTGCTATACCTTAAAAGATCTATAAGGCCCTGGGATAATTATTTTTACCATATTTGAATAAATTAATCCGATAGTTGCGCATATTCGGTCCATGAACCATCATAAACCTTATTTTCGTTTTGCAGGCTCATTTCGCTTGCCATTAGAACAATGCATGCCGTAACGCCGGATCCACAACTAAACACCAACGGCCTCTTTTCTGTTTCTAACTCAACAAAAACTTCCTTCAACTCGTTTGGGGATTTAAACTTTCCATCCTTAAGAACAGTTTCATAAGGGATATTAATGGAGTTCGGAATATTTCCCCTTCTCAATTCCTTCCTGGGTTCCGGAACAAGGCCATGAAAGCGATCGGAGGAGCGGGCATCTATGACCAGCGCCTTACTGCTTTTCAGATTTTCACTTATCCCATCAAAGTTCACCACCATATTGGGATTGAAATCTGCTTTGAAATTGCCTCTTTCAAACTTTAGTCCAATTACTTTTTCCGTTACATACCCCGCCTTCTTCCATTCCGGAAAACCACCATCCAAAACACTTACATGCTGATGTCCCATAACTTTAAACATCCACCAAGCTCTTGGGCTAACATAAATTCCAAGATGATCGTAGACCACTATGATACTGGATTTATTAATACCCAATTTTCTACAGGAATTTTCAAATTGCCCAGGGCTGGGAAGCGTATTGGGAAACGGGCTATTTTTATCACTAAAATCGTTCTCAAGATCAAAAATGCGAGCCCCCTTTATCCTGAGGCCATCTAATTCGGAGGATGCTTTATCATAGCGCAAACGGACATCCAAAATTATGATTTCGGGCATTTCCAAATTTTCGTTAAGCCAATCCGCCGATACTATTATACCATTCATTTCCATATAATTTAATCTGCTTTTATTTTCAAATAGGCCATAACCGCATCATCACCCTCTAGGGCATTCTTGGGTCTAGGATTATCCTTGCCAAAAACCATCAAATCTTCTGGGGGCAAAATAGTAACAAAATCTTCCTTATAGCCCTCAGCATAAGGTATTTTTCCGGCGTTAAGATTAAGATGGTGGTCAAAGAAATTGTAGAGGGCCGTTCTTTTATTATAACCGTAATCGTGCCTTTCAGCCGGCAGATGAACATTTTCCACTTTGTGTTCAGCATTATACAGTGCGTATACCTTTTGTATGTATGGATACTCTATTCGTGGTGTGTTTCTTGTCCAGTCTGAACCATCGGATACCAACAATAAAGGTCTTGGGGCGCAAAGGGCGGCTATCTCCACATTATTGGTTTGGTGATCGGCACTTTTGTGTATTGGCATTCCGCTCTCACAAACACATCCTCCAAAAAAGTGGGCAGAAACCTGTACTACTGGTGCAGCTACCTTTATTCGATCATCTATGGCCGTTAAAACAAAGGTTTGAGTACCGCCTCCAGAGGCGCCTGTCATCCCTACTCGTTCAGAATCCACATCAGGTCTGGATAGCAAATATTCCAAGACCCGTTTACTGTTCCAAGTCTGTAACAGCAAGGCTATTGGCATCTTGTGGTTTACTTGGGTGCTCTCCGCGTAACCCACCATATCATAGGCAAAAACCACAGCTCCCATTCTAGCCAATGCCGCACACCGCCATTGAATGTAATCTGTATACCTTTTGTCCTTCATATGACCATGCGGACTAAGAATGGCCGCATACTTGCCCTTTTCCTCCATAGGTCTATACAGGTTGCCCGTGACAAAGAAACCCGGAAAGCTCTCAATGGCAATATTTTCCACAATATAACCGTCCATAAGCCTGGTATTTCTGACAATGGGATTAAAATTACCCGTTATTTCGGGCATCTTATCCAATTGCATACCCTCTATAATACCCTTCTTAATTCTCAAGGCCCTTTGTTCCCAGGATTCCAAGTCGTTCCATTCAGAGGAAAATTTTTTCATTACAATATTTGCCTCATCCTCGGTCCAATAACTTCCAACACACAACATATTATCCTGACCATAAACGGCTAAACCAAAAAATAAAATTGCATAAAGTCCGAGTAATTTTTTCATTTATTTCCCAAGTTTATAGTTGTTGTTTAATTTATGAATTTTCAAATAACTAAAAGGCAAGAATACGGTCCATATCATCCAGCTAAAAAACCTGCTTCTTTTAGGTGCATTCCCTCAATTTATCCTGCTAACTAAAATACTGCTTTTCCTCCATTGTTTTCTGTATTTTGTTATCAAGTTTAATTGGCCCCCAAACCTCAATAAGCAACATCTTTGCTGAAGTCGATTTTAGGATAGCCAACTTATCGCTATTTCCCAACGTAACACTCTACCATTATTTTTAACATGATCTTTGTTTTTTTGGTAAATTGTGGGACAACAACCAAAAAACGTTCACATGTTTCAAAACCAAATTGCCTCCAAAACTTTAATAATTATTATGGCCTTGGGCTCCCTTGCCTCCTGCAAGGACCAACCAAAAGCCCATATCGATTTCCTATCGCTTTCAGAACAGGAGAAAAGAAACCCCGAGAATGCCCTGTCCTCCATGGAGGTAGCGGAGGGATTAAATCTTGGGTTATTTGCTTCAGAACCTATGGTCACAAACCCTACCAATATGGCTATAGATGCCAAAGGTAGAATATGGGTCTGTGAGGCTAGGAATTACAGATTGTTCGCTAATCCTGATAATACCTATGACGACAGCGGAGATCGCATCCTAATACTGGAAGACACCAATGGAGATGGCAAAGCCGACACTTCCAAAATTTTCTACCAGGGTGAGGACATCAATGCTGCCTTGGGCATAACCGTGTTGGGAAATAAGGTTATAATATCAGTAAGCCCCAACGTTTTCATCTTTACAGACGAGGATGGCGATGATGTTCCGGATTCCAAAGAAATCCTCTTCCAGGGCATAGAAGGCGTAGACCACGACCACGGGGTACATGCTTTTGTCTTTGGTCCTGATGGCCGATTTTATTTCAACTTCGGTAATAATGGAAAGCAATTATTGGACAAAAATGGCCAAGCCGTTATGGACATGCAGGGCCAAGAAATTGTGGCCAATGGCCAGCCTTACAGGGAAGGGATGGCCTTTAGAATGAATATGGACGGAACCAATTTGGAAGTTTTAGGGCATAATTTTAGGAACCCATATGAAATTACCATTGATTCTTATGGCGGTTTATGGCAATCTGATAATGACGATGACGGCAATCGGGGGACACGGATAAATTATGTTATGGAATATGGCAATTATGGATATCGGGATTTATTATCCGGTGCAAACTGGCGAGAGAGAAGAACAGGATGGGATAACCTCATCCCCAAACGGCATTGGCATTTAAACGACCCTGGAACCGTCCCCAATTTGCTACAGACAGGATCCGGATCCCCATGTGGCATCCTTTTTTATGAGGACAAAATGTTGCCTCAAAAATTTCAAAATCAACCCATACATGCAGAACCCGGCCATAATGTAGTCCGTGCTTATATTATAGGCGAATCGGAGGCGGGTTATACCGCAACAATTGAAAATCTGGTAAAAAGTAAAGATGATTGGTTTAGACCGGACGATGTTACCATTGCACCTGACGGCTCCCTTTTTATTTCCGATTGGTATGATGGGGGCGTTGGCGGGCACAAAGCAGAAGACATTGCACGGGGAAGAATTTACCGATTGTCCACTTCTCCGAAATATAGTTCAGTTGCTATAGACCCTAAGACTGAAGATGGAGCAGTTAAAGGACTCATTTCCGGAAACATGGACATCTTTTTTCAATCCTGGCAAAAATTGCATTCCATGGGCGAAGCAGCCCAACCCCTATTAAAGGAATTAATGGCCAAAGGAGGTATAGCCAAAGCCCGGGCCTTATGGATCGGATCGTATATCCCTACCAAAAGCAACGTCTATATTGAAATGGCATTGCAGGATGAGGACCCCAAATTTAGAATGCAGGGCATCCGAATGGCAAGATTTAAAGGCACAGAAAATCTGGAGAAATACTTATCCCATTTAGCAGAGGATAAATCGCCACAAGTCCGCAGGGAAGCAGCCATTGCACTAAGGTTTATAGGTACTGAGGCAGCAGCCCAACAATGGGCCGATTTGGCCACTCAACATACAGCTGGCGATAGATGGTATTTGGAGGCCTTGGGCATAGGCGCGGATAAATTCCCTGAGCTGTATTTCAAGGCATGGAGAAACAAGGTTGGGAAAAACTGGCAAAGTGAGGCCGGAAAAGAAATAGTCTGGCGCATTCGGGCCAAAGAATCGGTTCCTATGTTGGTTTCCCTTATCAAAGATCAGACCGTACCATCAACCCAATTGGCTTCCTATTTTAGGGCCCTCGATTTTAAGGATCATCCCGGCAAAGACAACTACCTAATGGACATGCTTACTTGGAACCACCCCCTTAAAAATGAAATTCAGGCATCTGCCCTAGGGCAGATGGATGCCAAATTTGTGTATAGTTCACCCAAAAATATTAAAATGGTCAAAGAAGTACTTCCCAAAATTGAAGGAACACCAGAATGGATCATGGCCATCAAAAACTTGGAATTAAAGAACCAGAACGAGGCCCTGTTTCGAGTATTGGCCAACGGGTCCAACTCTGATATTGGCAAGGAAGCCGCCAACCTTTTGCTCAATAATGAGGGAGCCACATTGATCGACACCTTCCTTCATTCCCAGGCACCGGAATCTTCGAAGATAGCCGTTTTGGAAAGACTAAGCGGAATATCCAATCCATCTGCAATAACACTGCTAAAAGAGAACATTGCTTCCCAGAAATTAGGTCATGCACTTACCCGAAAAATGATAGAAACACTGGGCAATACTGGGTCCGGGCAGGAAGAATTATACCAAATGCTAAAGGAGGACAGATTGGCGGAAGAATATAAAACAACTACTGTACTAAAACTCATGACCAGTTGGAACAATGAGATAAGAACCAATGCCCCAAAATTCCTAGCCGCGCAAGGCGATGGAGCGCTGGACATTTCCAAATTGGTAGAACTTAGGGGCAATGCCGCCCACGGGAAGGAAGTTTACGGCACCTATTGCAGTTCCTGTCATTTGGCGGCAGGTACGGGAATTGAATTTGGACCGGAACTGTCGGATATAGGTAATAAACTTTCGAAGCAATTTTTATACTCCAATATTATATATCCCAGTGCCGGAATCAATTTTGGTTTTGAAGGTTACTCTTTTAAAATGAAAGATGGTAAAACCTACACAGGATATATCTTAAGTAGGACAGAGGATGAAATAACCATTAAAATGATGGGAGGCACCCAAAAGACCTTGGAATTTCAGGATATAACCGAACAGGAGGCCTTGGAACAATCATTAATGACACAAGGCTTGGCCAATGTAATGCCGGAGGCAGACTTGGTGGATTTGGTAGCCTATTTAGAGACCCTAAAAGTAGCAACGGAGGAATAATAAATCTCCTTAGCAGCATCGCAAGGAGAGGTTTGTTGGGAGTGCCAGTTACGTAATTCCAACTGTTTACTAAGTGAGAACAGGATTATGCTTAATTGTGGTGCTTAAATCAAAATTGAGATTACGATGAATTGACTTCTTTTTATAATTGATTCTATTTAGCGGAAAGAATCGATTATAATTTAGGTTGAAATTAATCTTTTAATTTGCTCAAGTGCTTTTCATATTTCTTGTCGTTTTATGAGAATCTTCGATTTCTTTGCTGCCCAACGAAACCGACTACGTAGGTGCATGAATAACATCTTCTTTCATTTTCTTTGCTGGTCCAATGAAACCGGCGCAGGAGGTTCATGAATACCTTATTTTAAAAATAGACAGGCAATGAATAAAACGAAACCGCAGGTTCACGAATTCATATTTAAGAAAATAACCAGCCATGAGCTAAACAAACCCGCCTTGCCGTCGGGCAGGAGAAAAAAACCTTCTTCATTTGGTGGTTCCTAAGATCTTGGAATTTTATGGACCTATGCCATGGCCTAAATTATTTCCAAGGCTTCAATAATTCTTAACAGCCATGACATCTTCACCCTGGAAGAAGAATGACTAAACCATTGGCTTTGTAGGAAAAATTAAAAAGCACTCAAATCCACGATATAGCAAAAAGAAAAAAGCCATGCGTTTGCATGGCTTTTTAAACATTTTATTGTTGGATTAGAAACCTAATTGCTTCTTAACCTCTGGCAAAATATCCTTCCCTTTGGCTACTATAAGGCCACTACCTTGGGTAGCATCCATAACGTAGTCAATTCCTTGGGCAGCCGCCACAGACTCGATAGCTTTTTTGGCCTTTTCGGTGATAGGACCTAAAAGTTCACCTTGTTTCTTTTGTAATTCTTGTTGGGCAGTCTGTTGTGCCTCACCAATATTTTTTTCGAAACCTTGTAATTCCAAAGCTCTTTTCTGATTTTCCTCTTCAGACTTTGAAGATGACTCATTTTTATATTGGGTATACTTATTTTGAAGTTCGGTCATGGAACTTTCAATATCCGCCCTGTACGTTTCCTGTAATTTCTTAAGTTCAGCTTCGGCTGCCTTCATCTCCGGCATTTCAGACAACAATTTCTGTACATCTATATGTGCAATTTTTGCCTGTGCATTAACAAAACTAGTAGCTGCTACGAACAAAACTATGGCTACTGCTATTTTTTTAATTTGTTTCATGATTTTAATTAATGTTTGAGTGTTAATTTAAAGATTTAGTTATATAAATGTAATTTGGTTTAAGCTTAATTTAATATTATTGATTGTCCTTTGAACTATCTTCTTCTGAGTCATTCTTGCCGCTTCTCTCCTCCAACTCTTGCTTTCTTTTGGCCTCACGTTCTTCCAACAACTTTTTCCTTCTTTCTTCATAGGCCTTTTTACGTTCTTCTCGAATTCTGAGCTGTTCTGCCCGGTTTTCTTCTGCCGTCTTGGTCCTTGCCTCTTCCGCCTGCTTTGCCCTTTCCTGACGTTCTAAAATAGCATCACTGATAATTTCTTCCGTATCCTCATCCTCAATATCTTCGAAACTATTTCTGGCATCCTGTTTATTCTTAGGTGCGCTTATTTTTCTAGTCCTCGAAATCCCTCTTAAAACAAGATCGCTAATATCGTGTCTTTTCTCGGAATACAACATTACAACATCTGCCGATTTATCAAAAATAAAATCATATTTTTTATTTGCACCTATTTTCTGCACCTCATTGAAAACCTGATCTTGAATTGGCTGTATCAATCTTCTTTTCTGAAGCACTAGATCTCCTTCCGGGCCAAACCTGTCCTGTTGATAATCGAACATTTCCTTTTCCAAGATTTGGATTTCTTCCTGCCTCTCGGAAATCAATTCCTCCGTTAACAGCACTTTCTCTGCCATTAAATCCTTCTTCATCTGATCAATTACCCCCTTCTCCTTATCCAGTTCCAATTTCCATTTCTGCACTTTGGCCGCTAATTGCTCATTGGCCTCCCTGTACTCCTCAACATTCTCCAGGATATACTCCATATCCACATAACCTATCCGAATTGTCCTTTGTGCCGAAATAGTAGCAGCAAACAGTGTTGCAACTAGAAACAAAAGTACTTTTGATTTAATTCCCATGCTATCTTCTTTTTATACTATAGAAAATATCGTGCCAAAATAACTAAATATTTTAGAATGAACCATTTAACATATAAAACAATTGCAAATTTCTATATATTAAAACTGTTGTCCAATGATGAAGTGGGTTTGCCAACCGCTAGGTCCTGATGAATTGGGGTTATAATCTTGATCAAATCCATATCCAAAATCAATTCCCAATAATCCAAATGCTGGCATAAAAATACGTAACCCCACTCCGGCAGATCTTTTTAACTCAAACGGATTAAAGTCTTGAAAATTGTTGAAGGCATTTCCTGCCTCTAAAAATACCTGCCCATAAATGGAAGCAGACGGTTTTAAGGTCAAGGGATATCTGAGCTCCAAGGAATATTTGTTATATACTATCCCACCATCCTGTGTCTGTCCGCCGCTTAAGGGATCTGTACCAAATGGTGTTAATGATTGATTCTCATAACCCCTTAAAGCAATAACATCCCTGCCATCCAAAGTGAAGTTACCCATTCCGTCCCCACCTACAAAGAATCTATCAAAAGGAACTTTACCTACCTCTTCATTGTAACTTCCCAAAAACCCAAATTCTGCATTCGTCCTCAAAACCAATTTATCTACCAAGGTGGTATACCAATCTCCCTTGAAATTAACTTTATAAAATTCCAGCCATTTAAAGCGTTCTTGATCTATTCGCTCTATTTCCTCACTATTCCTCTCTTCAATGGCTACTTCCTGATCTAGATTAAGTTGTTTATAATCTATATTATTGAACAAAGAAAATGGAGGGGTAAACTTGGCTGTTAGCTCAAAATTAGATCCCGATCTTGGATAAATACGTCCTCCATCCAATGCGTTTCTTGAGATACCCAAAGTATAGGCTATGGAATTGGATTTTCCATTCCCGAAATTGAAAAGTCCTAAATTATAATCCTGGAAATTATATAATTGATATCCCAAAGAATGGGAAATGGTAAAGTAATCATCTGGCCATTGTACCCTTTTTGCCAAACCTGCCGAAATTCCAGTGATGGAAAACTGCTTGCTTTTATCGGGCTTGCGACTTACATATGGGTTAAAATAAAACTGTTGGGTCCTGGACAGGGACATATTGAACCTTACCGGTTTTTTACCTCCCAACCATGGCTCGGAGAAATTTAAACTATACACCCTATAGGTCCTACTGGCCTGCAAACGCAGGGCAAAGGTTTGCCCATCTCCCATAGGAACCGGCTTATAAGCCTCCCCTTTAAATAAATTCTTCATGGAGAAGTTACTAAAAGAAAGTCCCAAGGTTCCGATAAAACCACCGCCTCCATAACCACCCTGTAGCTCGATCTGGCTGGAGCCAGCTTCTACCAAGCTATAGGCTATATCCACTGTTCCTGCATTTGGATCAGGGTTTTGGATATCCGGCTTTATCTGTTCCGCATCAAAGAATCCTAATTGTCCCAATTCCCTGATACTTCTAATAATGTCCGATTTATTATAGCGTTGACCAGGTCTTGTTCGTAACTCCCTAAAAATAACGTGGTCATTGGTCTTGTCATTACCAATTACCGTAATATGATCTAGAAAAGTCTCCTTGCCTTCAATAATTCTAATTTCAAAATTGATGGTATCATTCTCTGCAGAAATCTCCACAGGGTTGATACTGGAGAACAAATAACCATTATTTTGATATAAATTGGTAAGATCTTGTGCATCTGGTTTGGAATCATCCGCAATACGTTCGCGTAACAAAACCCCATTATAGGTATCCCCTTTTTTAAGTCCCAGAACCTGTCCAAGTTGACGGTCTGTATAAATTGTATTTCCTACGAAATCTATATCCCCAAAATAATACTTGTTCCCTTCCTCTACTTTGATTTTCACATCAATGAGATCATCAGACACCTTTACAAAGGTATCCGAGATGATACGGGCATCCCTAAAACCTTTTTCGGCATATTTGTCCACTAGGGAAACCAAATCATTTTTGTAATCTTCCTGTATATATTTGGATTTCTTCCAGAAACGGTAAAATTTTCTTTGCTTGGTCTTTTTCAAGGCCTTACTAAGTTGTTTGTCTGATAACTGCTCGTTTCCTTCAAATACAATATCGTTGATCTTGACCTTATTGCCCTGTTTAACGTTGATGACCATTGCCTGCGTATTAGCATCTGTCGTATCCTTTGTCGTGGCAATGGTAACCTTGGCATTAAGGTATCCTTTCTTTTTGTATTTGTTCTGGATATAATTCTTGGAATTGGCGATCAAACTCTCCGTAATCTTCTTCCCTTTTTTTAGATCGGTATCCTTTAAGATTTCATCTACCTTTCTCTTCTTAACCCCGTACACGGTTACATTGGAAAGTGTTGGCCGTTCTATAATATTTAATTCAAGAAATACATTCTCACCTTCAATATTGGTGATATAGAAGCTTATATCCGTAAACAGCTCCAAGCCCCATAGTTTATTGATGACAGCGCTTATCTCATCACCTGGAACGGTAATGGGCTGCCCTATCCTTAAACCCGTGTAGGTCTTTACAGTCTGTTCGTTGTAACTTTGTAATCCGGTAACTTCCAATCCCCCAAGAATATACCGTTTACCATCTTCATAGGAAGTATCCTGTGCAGAGATAGCTGTAGTAAAAATTAAGGATAAAAGTGTAATAAAAAGTTCAAGGGACATGAACCTATTCATGTCGCTAGGTGAGTTGTTCGCTAGTTTTTCCAAATCTTCGTTCTCTGTTCTGGTAATTTTTAATGGCTTCCAATAAATGCTGTTCCGAAAAATCCGGCCAAAATACATCAATAAAATACAGTTCCGCATATGCAATTTGCCATAGTAAGAAATTACTGATCCTATGCTCTCCACTGGTACGGATCAACAAGTCTACGTCTGGTAAATTTTGCGTGTAAAGATGGTTATTAATAATGGTTTCGTCAATATTTTCGGGAGAAATTATATTATTTTTAACTTTGACACATATCTGTTGTACGGCATTTTTTATCTCTTCCCGAGACCCATAACTAAGGGCAAGCGTCAGAGTCATACCGGTATTGGCACTTGTTTTCTCCATTACATCCAACAATTCCTTGTGCGCACTATTTGGCAAGGAGGCTATATTGCCAATAGTATTTAACTTAATATTATTATTGTTCAAGGTTTTCAATTCCTTCTTAAGGGAAGAGACCAATAACCTCATTAAAGTATCCACTTCCAATTTGGGCCTGTTCCAATTCTCGGTAGAAAAAGTGTATAAAGTAAGAAACTCCAGTCCAATTCTGGCACAGTCCTCCACTGTTCGCCTAACAGTCTTTACCCCTTGTTCATGGCCAAAAACCCTTAATTTTCCTTTTTCTTTTGCCCATCTACCATTACCATCCATAATTATGGCTAAGTGTCTTGGCAATGATTTGATCTTTAATTCTTCCAAACTATTATTTTTAACACTACTGAAAGCAATCCTGACAAGGTTTTCTTCCAAAGGTATACGTTAGCGTAACCCCGGAGAACACATACCAATCATCACTAAAAATATTTCCAAATCTAAATTCTTCATAATTGGAACCTTCCGGGTTACTGGCATCCAAATTATCCGTAAAGGTATATCTGGCCCCAATTTCTGCTCCAACAATAAAAAACTGACTAATCCTTAATTTGGCTCCAACGGTCATTGGCACTGCAAAAGAGCCATCTTTCTGTCCAATATCCTGCAATTGCGCTGCATCAAAATAATGGTATCCATATCTAAAATAGGTAACACCCGTATATAGATAAGGTGTAAATGCCGGCCCCAACCGATGCAAATTATATTCTACAAAATTAAACTCCAAACCTGCGGACGCCTCAAGAACACTATTGTCCATAATAAAATTCCGTTGTTGTCGGGACGGTATGTCCGATTTGGAATCGTCCGCTGTAAATTCTCCATAAATAATACTGGCCCTCCAAGCATAGCGTTTACTCTTGTTCCATTTAAACAAACCACCAAAAGCAGGGCCCGAAGGTAAAATAAAATTAGACCTTCCAACATCCCCAATATTATTGGCACCACCCGCAAATAGGCCAATCTCGTATGTTTGTCCCTTTATTTCATTAAAAATGAAAAGAAGAATTGCCGCAAAAAATAACCTCATTATTTATAAAAGTTTGCAAATATAACAATTTCAGTAGTTTAGACCAGTAAATTATTACATTCATGTTCTCACTTGATAAACAGATTTTGTTCCTTTTTATTGTCGCCCAAAAACAATCAATTACGCTTGTCTTCGCCCCACAATAATTTATTTCGTAGTGTTTTTAGAAAACTTTCGGAGGTATATTCGATCATTTTAATGGTAAATGGTGCTTTTTTGATAAAAATCTCCTTGCCACTGACTACGGTAGCTATCCTGGAGTCCAGAGAAACCAAATGACTTTCTTCCCTACCGGAAACCTTGAGCCTTATAACGGTATCATCCGAAATCACCAAAGGTCTTGCATTTAGGTTATGTGGTGCAATAGGAGTAAGTATCAAGGATTTGGCCGTAGGGGCAATTACAGGGCCACCACAGCTAAGTGAATACCCGGTAGATCCTGTGGGCGTTGCCACTATCAATCCATCTGCCCAATAGGATGTTAGATATTCATCATTCAAATGCGTTTCTACCGTAATCATGGAAGTAGTATCCTTCCTGCTCACGGTAATCTCATTCAAAGCGAAATTTAATGTCTTAAATTCGGGAATATCGGATTGCGCACTTACCTCAACCAGACTGCGCTCTACAATGGTATATGCTCCCGAAACGAATTCCTTTACCACCTTGCGCACATCTTCTTTCCTAAATGTGGACAAAAATCCCAGTCTACCTGTATTTACACCCACAATGGGTATTCCTAGGTCACGAACATAGGTTGTAGCCCTTAAAATGGTGCCATCGCCACCAAAACTCACAAACATATCGAAACTGGCATCGAGGCCTTTAGAGTCCGTAAATATGGGAAATTCGCCCACATTACGTATGGCCATAATTAAGTTGTAAAACCCTTTTTCAAAGTAGATCTCAGCATTTTCATTATGAAGTTCGTCCAACAACTCCACAATACAATCCAATACGTTATTCTGGCAGGTAAGTCCGTAAATGGCAACTTTCATCTGTTTAAGGATATTTTTTTATTTATCAGACCTGCCCGACTTCTTCGTTCAGGTGGGTGTAATTCGCCAACGCCAATAAACAACCACTCCAGAATTATCGGGAAGTATTGCCTTTCTGCAAGCTGGCTCATTTCATAGGAGTTAAACATTTAGATATTTATCCAAATAATCAGATCTCTGTTTTAAATCCTCAATAAATTGATCGTCGTTATTACCGTAGAGTATAGTGTAGTTATACCTTCTAAAAGACTGTATAATTTCATTTAAATGTGTAGTCCCTATTTTAATGGTAATCTGAATAACGTCATTTCGAATATCCGTAATAAACCCTCCTATCAGTTTAACATTGTTACTTTCTACTATTTGGGCAATTTCGCTAAAGGAGTAATCCTTTATACCCTTTGCCAAAACAAGAATCCCACCAGGCTCTGTAAAAAATGGTGTATCTATAAATTCATCAACAATATCTATCAGGTCATAATACCCTAAAACAAGGCCATTATCATCCAAGACAGGCAAAAGGTTCGCCTCGTTCTTCGAAAATACCTCCAGGACATCAAGCCAAGAAGTTTCCTTTCGAACAAAAAAGGTTTCCAAGTTATATCGATAATCCTCTATCTTCTTATCCTTCTCATAATTATCAAGATCATTTTCATCCAAAACTCCAATAAAAACATTCTCTTCTGTTACTGCAACATGGGAATAGGTCGATTCATTAAAGAACTTGATTACTTTTTTCAAGGAATCACCCACTTTAAAAATCGGCAATGTGGCAATTATGTTGTTTTGAATGTTCATAACTTCATATTATAACGCAAAATACTAATAAAAATTTCTAAGAACCCGAATCTACCCAAGTATTATTTCCAAATGAATCAGCTTTTGCGAGCTGTCAAAAAACAATCCCGATAAATTAGCAATACTCCAAAACCAATCCCATCCAATAGGTCTTAAAAGCCACCTTAACCCAGTTGCCTATAATTTTCCTTCATGGAACTGACCGAGCTTGGAAAACGAATTCTTAATAATAATCCAGCAAAAGGTATGCCTAATTTGTATTTTTGCTTTTTAAACATACCAAAATCCTATGACAAAGCTTAGCGTTAATGTAAATAAAATTGCAACATTAAGAAATTCTCGGGGTGGAAACGTGCCTGACCTGTTAAAAGTAGCCAAAGATATTGAAGATTTTGGGGCACAAGGCATAACCATACACCCGAGACCCGATGAAAGACATATCAAATACCAGGATGCACGGGACTTAAAGAAATTGGTCCGCACCGAATTTAACATAGAAGGAAATCCCGTACAATCATTTATGGATTTGGTTTTGGAGGTAAAACCCACACAAGTCACCCTAGTCCCCGATGCCGTTGACGCCATTACGTCGAACGCCGGATGGGACACTTTAAAAAACAGGGACTTTCTAAAAGAAGTGATATCAACATTTAGAAGCCACGGGATCAGAACTTCTATTTTTGTGGACGCCAATATTGAAATGGTCCAAGGTGCCGCATTGACAGGTACCGACCGCATTGAACTATACACCGAAAGCTATGCCCATGAATATGCCCAAGGAAACAAGAAAGGAATTTTAGTCTTTACCGAAGCTGCAAAAGCAGCCCATGAATTAGGCTTGGGCATTAATGCAGGACACGACCTAAGCCTTGACAATATAAAATATTTTAAAGAAAACGTACCTAATCTGTTGGAAGTGTCCATTGGGCATGCCCTGATATGCGAATCCCTGTATCTAGGCCTGGAAAATGTAATTAATATGTACCTAAACAAATTAAAGTAATGCCGGTATTGCATTCCAATATTTTAGGAGAAGGACAACCTATTATTATCCTACATGGTTTTTTGGGCATGTCCGATAATTGGAAATCCATGGGGTCCAAATATGCCGAAGAGGGCTTTGAAGTGCACCTTCTGGATTTGCGCAACCATGGAAAAAGTTTTCATTCCGCAGAGTTTAACTATGATTTACTGGCAGAGGATGTAAAACAATACATGGATTACCATCATTTGGGAGAGGCCATTATACTTGGCCATTCCATGGGAGGAAAAACGGCCATGCTGTTTGCCTGCCGCTATCCCCAATTAACAAAAAAGCTAATTGTGGCCGATATTGCGCCCAAATTTTATCCGCCCCATCATCAAGATATTATAAACGGACTCAATGCATTGAATATCAGAAATATAAGCTCTAGAAATGACGCAGATGAACAGTTGTCCAAATACATCAAAAATGTAGGGATCCGACAGTTTTTGTTGAAGAATTTGTTTTGGAAAGAAAAGGGAGTATTGGGATTTCGCTTCAATCTTGAAGTTTTAAGTGGAAAAATGGAGGAAATTGGCGAAAATATTGGGTCCACGGATACCTATACAGGCCCAACACTTTTTTTAAGGGGAGACCGATCAGAGTACATAACCCCAGATGATTTAGCTGTGATAAAAAGGCATTTTCCATTGGCCACGGTTGAAACAATAGAAAATTCCGGACATTGGCTTCATGCGGAGAATCCAACCCAGTTTTTTGAAAAATCCATCCAATTTATCAAATAGCCAATTCCTTTTTCAGGTCATAAAATTTTCAGGTCAATTCAATGTCCGTTCTTAAAAACCAAGAAAATTATCCCCTTGACCGATAAAAGGTATTAAACCTCAGGGCAAGCCTGTCTGCCGACAAAGGCAGGCCCTGAACCCAATAATAGGAATCGACCCAAGGGTCGAGGTATTGAACCTAGATCCCGCCGAAAAAGGCGGGATTAGTTCAATTTGCAATTTTAAGTGCGTCTTACTG
>JAVJOW010000024.1:0-232873 GCA_040216555.1 Arenibacter sp. | reverse complement strand
GCCAAAGTAAAGGCTTTTAGATCACAATTTAGGGGAGTCAGGAATACGGAATACTTCTTATATCGCCTGATTAAATTATATTCTTAAAATGGTAAAAACCCAGATTTTGGACTTGATCCAAATTTTCAAGAAATTATACTTAACAAATTCCCGAAAAATTCAAAATCCCAAATGAAAAAAGCCCCCAACTTACGTTGAAGGCTTTTAGCGGTCCGGACGGGACTCGAACCCGCGACCCCCTGCGTGACAGGCAGGTATTCTAACCAACTGAACTACCGAACCGTGGCGTTTAGCGAGTGCAAATATACACCCCTTATTTAATTGCACAAACAATTTTTTAAAAATAATGCAAGTTTCTACATAAATTTTTGGCGCTCCACCATAAAGGTGTTCATTATCAGGGAGAAACTATCCTTTACATCCACCTCCACATATTTAATTTTATATTGGGCACATTTTAATCGCAATTGATTGAAGTAAGATCCTACTTCTTTTTCATAAGCCACTTTTACAGAATCGGCATAAAGATCAATATGGGTACCTGTTTCCACATCCAGAAAACGCTTAGGAGTATTTTCAAAATCAAAGGAGTATTCGGTTTCCTTGTCCATGATATGGAAAAGAATAACCTCATGCCTATTGTACTTTAAATGCCGTAAGGCATCAAACAATTGTCCATCATCCCCAGAAGATTGAAACATGTCTGTAAAAAGTACAATTAAACTCCTTCTTTTTATTTTTTCGGCAATCTGGTGCAAATAGGTATAGGTCTCGGTCTGCTTGGCCGGTTTTGTTTCCTGACTAATCTCGCTTAATTTGGCCAACAACATCTGGTGATGCCTTTCACTACTCTTTTCCGAGGAATAGAAATTATATTCGTCGCTATAAACACTTAAGCCCACAGCATCGCGCTGTCTTTTAAGTATATTCATCAAAGAAGCAATGGCCAGGACACCAAAACCGATTTTATTAAGGTTGTCAAGACTTAAAGTTCCAACCTCCGGATAATACATGGAGGCCGAATTGTCCAAGATCATATGACATCGCAAATTGGTCTCCTCCTCGTAACGCTTTGTATATAGCTTATCAGTCTTGGCATACAGCTTCCAATCTATATGCTTGGTGCTTTCCCCATTATTATAGATTTTATGCTCTGCAAATTCTGCGGAAAATCCATGAAAGGGACTTTTATGAATACCACTGATAAATCCTTCCACCACTTGGCCTGCCAATAATTCCAAATTCTGGAACAAACTCGCCTTATGTAGTTCGGATTGTAGGTTCATTTAGCTAAGATAATGAAGATATCGACTTATCGGAAAATAGGAGCCCTCAAAAAAAGGCAGGCCATATAAAATAAGCTATAGTGAACTCCAATTTTCTGGAGTTTCAAACATTTTTTCATTAGACATTGGGCATAAAAAAATCCCGCTAAAAGCAGGATTTTTTTATCATTTATATTCCCCTTCGGGAATCAGTGAAGACTAAAGTAATGCATCAATAGCATCGGTATATACCTTTTTAGGGGAAACACCAACCTGTCTGTTAACGATTTCACCATTTTTAAATACCAATACCGTAGGAATATTTCTTACCCCGTATTTCGCAGCAAATTCTTGGTTGGCATCCACATCTACCTTACCAACAACGGCCTTACCATCGTACTCGGTACTTACCTCATCGATAATTGGACCTACCATTCTACACGGACCACACCAGGCTGCCCAAAAATCCACTACTACTGGTTTATCACTTTTTAAAACTACCTCATCAAAAGTAGCATCTGTTATTTCTAATGCCATGTTTCGTTATTTTTAAATATTATACAAATTTAGACAATTATTTTGCCTTTTCCTTACTAAGACTATATTCGTTTTGACTATGGCTAAATTGATAAAACCTATTCTTTTTTAACATAATGGACTTTAGTGCAATTTCCAACCCTTACATCAGCTTTAAAACCTTTAGTTCAACTTGTAATGTACGTCTTTTTCATTGAGCTGAAGGAGTAATTCACTCGATATTTGGATTTTTTGTTTTCTACAGGTCATGTTTACTTTTATCTGCTCCTCCATCTCATACACCACAAAACTTAAGGGATGATCGCCCTTATGCGACACCAAAGTATCCTTAAGGTCCAATATGCTTTCCTCCTTCAATTGGGAAATATCCAACTTAATGGTGAGTTTTTTGGCAAAGGTTTCCATAACGTCCTGCAACATCATGATCATGTTAAACTGCATCCTGGGCTCTCCTTTTTTTCCAGTGTCACGGTTCATCCAGCCTTCGCGTACAAACACCTTGACATATGCGAAAGAATTGATCATTAGGAAATGGCGATACTTCAAGTACTCTTCCCCGAACATTCTAAATTCAAAGGTGTCCGTATAATCCTCCATGGTGAACATGGCCCATCCTTTTCCATTTTTGGAAACCCTATGCTGCACATCGGTAATGACCCCAGCAAAGGAAACCTCCCTATTTACTATGGCTTCCAAATCATTTAAAACGGAAAGACTTGCATTGCAAAAAGCCTTGATCTCAGCATTAAAATCATCCAAAGGGTGACCGGAAATATAGATTCCCACTACTTCCTTTTCCCTTCTCAATTTACCCATGGTACCCCATTCCTCACAGGGCGGGACTACAGGTTCCGGAATCTGTACATCACTGGCCTCACCAAACAAACTTACTTGAGAAGAATTTTCATTCTCCTGAAATTTGGCCCCATACTTCATGGCTTTTTCCAAAAAGGTAATGCCGTCCCCCTCATCATAAAAATATTGTGCCCTATGGGTATCCCCAAAGGAATCGAAACCCCCGGCCACCGCCAGGTTCTCAAATGCCTTTTTGTTGGCTGCCCTTAAATCGATGCGTTTGGCCAGATCAAAAACAGATTTATATGGTCCGTCTTTCTTTCTATTCTCTACGATGGTTTCCACCGCTCCACGGCCAACCCCTTTTACGGCCCCCATACCAAAGCGTACTGCACCGGCATCGTTCACCGCAAACTTATAATAAGATTCGTTCACATCTGGCCCCAATACTTCCAGTCCCATACGCTTACACTCTTCCATAAAGAAGGTAACCTGCTTTATGTCGTTCATGTTATTGGAAAGTACCGCTGCCATGTATTCCGCAGGGTAATGCGCTTTACAGTATGCCGTCTGGTAGGCAATCCAAGCGTAACAGGTAGAGTGGGACTTATTAAAAGCATAAGCTGCAAATGCCTCCCAATCCTTCCAGATTTTCTCCAACTTTTCTACTGCATGACCTTTTTCAGAAGCCTGCTTAATAAACTGAGGCTTCATTTTATCCAGGACATACTTCTGCTTTTTCCCCATCGCCTTACGCAAAACATCGGCTTCACCCTTGGTGAAATCGGCCAACTTCTGCGAAAGTAGCATCACCTGCTCCTGGTACACCGTAATCCCGTACGTTTCCGCTAGATATTCTTCGCAGGCATCCAGGTCATATATAATTTCTTCGGTACCATGCTTACGGGCAATGAAACTAGGAATATATTCCATGGGACCGGGACGGTACAAAGCATTCATGGCGATAAGATCCGCAAAAACGGTAGGTTTTAACGCCCGCATGTGTTTTTGCATCCCGGGAGATTCATACTGGAACACCCCAACGGTTTCCCCACGTTGGAATAGCTCGTAAGTCTTTTCGTCGTCCAAGGGAAAATTCTCCGGATCCAATTCTATACCGTGTTTGGCCTTTACTATTTTAACGGTATCCTTGATCAGGGTCAAGGTCTTTAACCCCAAGAAATCCATTTTTAGCAATCCCGCACTTTCTACCACAGAGTTATCGAACTGGGTACAATACATTTCGGAATCTTTGGCCAAAGCTACAGGGACGAACTTGGTAATATCATCGGGAGTAATAATTACCCCACAGGCATGTATACCGGTGTTACGCACAGAGCCTTCCAAAATATATGCTTGGTTAAGGGTTTCGGATTCCAGACCATCACCTTCGGAAATAGCTAGCAACTCATTGATCTTGATCAGTTCCTCGCTATTGAATTTTTCTTTTAAGGTTTTTTCATCGACCCCAATAATCTTTTTCAACTTGGACATATTGGGAATAAGCTTGGCCATACGATCCGCATCCCCAAGCGGCAGATCCAATGCCCGTGCCGTATCCCTGATAGATGACTTTGCCGCCATGGTACCATAGGTGATGATCTGGGCCACTTGATTGGCACCGTATTTATCGATTACATAATCCATTACCCTACCACGGCCTTCATCATCAAAATCAATATCGATATCGGGCATGGACACACGATCTGGATTTAAGAATCTCTCAAAAAGTAGATCGTACTTAATAGGATCCAAATTGGTTATCCATAAGCAATAAGCAACTGCGGAACCCGCTGCGGAACCCCGACCGGGACCAACGGACACATCCATTCTTCGGGCGGCCCTAATAAAATCCTCCACAATAAGGAAATAACCCGGATATCCTGTCTTCTCAATTACCTTAAGCTCAAAATCGAGTCGCTCATCAATTTCAGGGGTAATTTCACCATATCTTTTTTTCGCCCCTTCATAAGTTATATGGCGCAGATATTTATTCTCCCCACGTTTACCGCCATCCAATTTATCCTCTTCGAACCTAAACTCTTCGGGAATATCAAAAGCAGGCAACAACACATCACGGGCAAGGGTAAAAGTTTCTACCTTATCTATTACTTCCTGAATATTGGTAATCGCCTCTGGAATATCCTTGAACAGGTCCTTCATTTCATCAGAGGACTTAAAGTAATATTCCTTATTGGGCAAGCCATATCGGTAACCGCGACCACGACCTATAGGAGTAGCCTGTTTTTCACCATCTTTTACACAAAGTAAAATATCATGCGCATGCGCATTCTCCTTTTCCTGATAATAGGTATTGTTGGTGGCAACCAATTTAACATTATGCTTTTGCGCAAACTGTATCAATACCTGGTTTACACGGTCTTCATCTTCCTGACCGTGACGCATAATTTCTATATACAGGTCACCCCCAAAAGTGTCCTTCCACCAAAGTAAGGCTTCCTCTGCCTGGTTCTCTCCAACATTCAACACCTTACTGGGCACTTCCCCATAAAGATTTCCCGTAAGTACAATGATATCCTCTTTGTATTGCTCTATCACCTTCTTATCTATACGCGGAACATAATACTTCCCATCCACAAAGGCAATGGACGACATTTTTGCCAAATTTAAATACCCATTTTTGTTTTTGGCAAGCATTACAATTTGATACCCATTATCCTTCTGGGATTTATTGGTATGATCCTCACAGACCTGAAATTCACAACCTATAATCGGTGTAATCTCTACCTCAGGTTCCGGAAGTTCCTCCAAGGGCTCTTGGTCTTCTTCCAAGGTTCCGTTTATGGTGGCTTCGTAGCGCTTTAAATTTTCTTCGTTTCTGGCAACGACTCCCTTGTTATGGTTAATGACCCCATTAACAAAATGAAATGCCCCCATCATATTTGCGTGGTCCGTCATGGCCACCGCTGGCATTTTAGCCTTTGCAGTTGCCGAAATCAGCTCGGGAATACTAATGGTAGACTGCAGAATGGAAAACTGGGTGTGATTATGGAGATGGGCAAAGTTTGCCGTTTCCAAAGTGGCCAGATTTTCCTTTATTTCTTCCTTGGAAATTCCACCTGTATCCTTCTCCCATAGGGCATCGGCTATTTTTTTTGATGCCTTTTTTAGGTTGATGTGCTTTAAGCCTATTAATTGTATTTCTTTTGGATTGGCCTCGGAGAAATTCTTAAAATAATCGGGCTTAACATCCAATTGTTCGGTCGTAAATTCCTTTTTACGGACCAATTCCAAGAAGCAACGGGTAGTTGCCTCCACATCCGCGGTGGCATTGTGCGCTTCTCCAAAAGGTTCTCCAAACAAGTATTGATGCAGTTCTGTTAAGGTCGGTAATTTAAACTTACCGCCCCTTCCACCGGGAATCTGGCATAATTGCGCCGTATGCTCGGTACAGGTATCCAACACTGGCAATTTCTGTAAGGAATTTTCAACCTGGTACCTGTGGAATTCAGCCCCCATAATGTTAAGGTCGAATCCCACATTCTGGCCTACTACAAACTTTGTTTTGGAAAGCGCCGCATTGAATTTTTCCAATACCTCCCCAATCGGAACCCCTTTTTGCTGGGCCAGCTCCGTAGATATGCCATGAATTTGTTCCGCATCATAGGGGATATTAAATCCATCGGGCTGTACCAAATAGTCCTGGCTCTCCACCAAATTGCCCATGGCATCGTGTAACTGCCAAGCAATTTGAATACAGCGTGGCCAATTGTCGGTGTCCGTGTAAGGGGCATCCCAACGTTTGGGTAATCCTGTAGTTTCCGTATCAAAAATAAGGTACATAGAGTGGGTTTATGTGATGGGATTGGAAGTGGTAAAAATAAGGAAATAGCCCATAAAGGGAAAGGGCATTTATCAGGAGTTATCAACGTTACCAAAAGCAAAGAACCAGATGTTTCCATCTGGCTCCTCTATATTAACTTTAAACTCTTGGATCTTATGCTATTCGTTCATGAATATTGGCCACGGTCAAGGAAGATTTTATGGCGTCCCTATGCCTTTTCAACATACTTTCCGTGGATGGCGGAAGTACAACGCCCTTATCATATAAAATCTCGTTATATTCCTCAAGACTTGCCCTTTCGCCACGCTCTACTTCCTCCAGTAGCTGTTCATTTTCATTGGAGGCCACGGCCGCTTTAAGATTCATCCACGCTCTATGCATGTCCCCTTTTATACTTCCATCCTCTTCTGGCAGTTCCCCATATTGCAAAATTTCATTTTTAAGCTCATGGGCAAATTCTCCACGTTGTGTCGCCCTGTCCTTTAAGAATTTATGGATTGTTGGATTGTCTATTTTATCCATTGCCAATTTAAATCCTTTTTCGGCATCATAATTTTTTACCAATAGATTGTTTAATCCGTCTGAAATTTTTTCTGTATACTTCATAATATCTCTCTTCATTTTTAATTAGTTTTATGGGTAGCGACTTTCGCCAACCCTTATAACAAACTATAAAAATTGCATACAACTCCAAATCTGAAGGCAGCTTTAGCCCTATATTAACAGCTTTTCTTAAGAAATGTTAAACTATTTGCGAACAATAATTGAATTTTAGCCCAAGTTTTTGATAACCACATAAAAAGAAATATTATATTTGCACCCGCTTAGGAAGAACCTAGCGAAAAAAGAATTAATAACCAAGGGTCGGGCACCCTACAAATTAATGTGATATGCCAGTTAGAATTAGACTACAAAGACACGGAAAAAAAGGAAAACCTTTTTATTGGGTAGTAGCTGCGGATTCCCGCGCTAAAAGAGACGGTAAATACTTGGAAAAATTAGGTATTTACAACCCAAACACAAACCCTGCAACCATAGAATTGGATGTTGATGGTTCTGTGAAATGGCTACAGAACGGTGCACAACCTTCTGAAACTGCAAAGAGAATTTTATCTTACAAAGGAGTACTTTTAAAGCATCACTTATTGGGTGGTGTTCGTAAAGGTGCCTTGACCGAAGAGCAAGTTGAAGAAAAATTCAATGCCTGGTTGGAAGAAAAAGCAAACATAGTTGGCTCTAAGGTAGATGGTTTGGCAAAAGCAGAAGCCGATGCTAGAGCCAAGGCCTTAAAAGCTGAGAAAGAGGTTAACGAAAAACGTATGGCCGCTGCTGCAGAAGCAGAAGCTCCAGCTGCTGAAGAAGTAATTGAAGAAGCTGCTCCTGTTGTAGAAGAAGTTGCTGAAGAGGCTGCTCCTGAAGTAGTATCCGAAGATACTGCTGCTCCTGAAGAGACCAAAGAAACAGAATAGCCAATAGCGAACGATGACAAAGGAAGAGTGCTTCTACCTCGGTAAAATCGTTTCTAAACATAGCTTTAAGGGAGAGGTACTCATTAAATTGGACACCGACGAACCCGAATTGTACGAAAAATTGGAATCAGTATTCGTTTCCCTCGGAAACAATCTGGTTCCTTTTTTTATTGAAAAAAGTCAACTTCACAAATCCAGTCTATTACGGGTGCGATTTGAGGAGGTTGCAGATGAATCGGACGCTGATAAGGTATTGGGCTCC
Organism: Arenibacter sp.; assembly: GCA_040216555.1. Classification (GTDB taxonomy): domain Bacteria; phylum Bacteroidota; class Bacteroidia; order Flavobacteriales; family Flavobacteriaceae; genus Arenibacter. The sequence continues at coordinate 224,740 of JAVJOW010000024.1, read as the reverse complement.
GAGATATATCTCCCCCTTAAATTTTTGCCCAAACTAAAAGGCAATAAGTTCTATTACCACGAGGTAATCGGTTTTGCCATGGAAGACAAGGTCCATGGAAATATAGGAATTATACAAAGCATCAACGACACCACGTCCCAAGCCCTATTTGAGGTTGAAAAAGGGGACAAACAACTTCTTATTCCGGTCAGGGATGAGATAATTGTGAAGGTGGACCGTGAAAACAAGACTATTTTTGTAGACACCCCGGAAGGATTGGTCGACCTTTATTTATCCTAAACCACCTTCCTATTTATTTTTTATCGCGCCATAAAACGGATGATAATTTTATTTATCTTTCTTTATTACATTTCTTATTGATCGGGCCAATTCCAAAACACTTTCCCCACTGGATTTAGCAAACAAATTGAGGATAAGATGGAACTCTTAAAGGCATTATGATATGGAAATGGAAATAACTATTCAGTATTCACGAGATTATTTTATGCGTTAAAATGATTCATCCTAAAACAGAATTACAATTCATCAATAAGGAGATTGGCTATGGCGTAGTAGCCACAGAATTTATTCCTGCCGGAACCATAACTTGGGTGCTGGATAGGTTGGACCGCGAATTTACCCCGGCCGAACTCGAAAGCCTTGAGCCCCTTTATCAATCCATTTTGGATACTTACACCTTTAGGGACAATAAAGGAAGATTTATACTTTGCTGGGACAATGCCAGATACGTAAACCACAGTTTTAACTCCAACTGCCTTACCACTGCCTATGATTTTGAGGTGGCCATTCGGGATATCCACGTAGGGGAACAACTAACGGACGACTATGGATATTTGAACATTCCACATCCCTTCAGGGGAATTGATGAAGGTACTAAACGAAAGGTTGTATATCCAGATGACCTTTTGAAATATTACAAAGTATGGGATAAAAAACTTCAACTCGTTTTTCCAAAAATCCCAAGGTTGGACCAGCCCTTAAAACCCTTGTTTTCAGAAAATCTTTGGAATTTGGTAAGCTCTATATCCGAAGGTAAAAAAACCATGGATTCCATTAAGAACAACTACTATAATGGGGATTAACGAAGATAAAAACCTCTTCCGATAGTGCAATACCAAATTTTGAATACTCTACTTTCAAATATTAGGTCATAACATTTCAAAAATATTATTTTAGCTTTATCAAAATCTGTTCTACAGACTTTCATCAAAAACTAAAATAATGTTCAGAAATCTACTTTTGCTTCTCCTTTCATTGGTTTTATTTTCTTGTGCGGAAAAGAAAAAAGAGTCAAAACCCGAAGTTCCACCAAATGTAATTTTGATTTTTACCGATGATCAAGGGTATCAGGATGTAGGTACTTTTGGTTCGCCCAATATCGAAACCCCTAATTTGGACCAAATGGCAAAAGAAGGGGTAAAACTCACCAGCTTTTACTCCGCACAACCCATTTGTTCCGCTTCAAGGGCAGGTATATTGACCGGCTGCTACCCCAACCGTATTGGCATACACAACGCCTTGGGACCAGGTAGCCCCATAGGAATAAATGCATCGGAGATGACCATAGCGGAAATGTTGAAAAATATTGGATATAAAACCGCCATTTTTGGAAAATGGCATTTGGGCGATAGCCCAAAATTCATGCCTACAAGACATGGTTTTGATGAATTTTTTGGCATCCCCTATTCCAATGATATGTGGCCTTACCACCCACAGCAGGGAACCGTATTCAATTTTGGCCCCTTGCCTCTTTACGAAAATGAAACTGTTCTGGACATCCTTACGGAACAATCCCAACTTACCACCCAAATAACGGAAAGAAGTGTGGATTTTATCAACAGAAATAAAAACAATCCTTTCTTTCTATATGTACCCCATCCACAGCCCCATGTACCACTATTTGTATCGGATAAATTTAAAGGAAAATCAGAAAGAGGGCTATACGGTGATGTCATTATGGAGATCGACTGGTCTGTGGGCGAAATACTGGCTGCCTTAAAAAAGAACGGCCTGGAAGACAATACCGTGGTAATCTTTACTTCGGACAATGGGCCTTGGCTTTCTTATGGCAACCACGCGGGCAGCGCACTGCCCCTTAGGGAAGGTAAGGGAACCGCCTGGGAAGGCGCGCAGCGTGAACCCTTCATAATGAGATACCCCAACAAGATAACCCCAGGTGAGACCATAGATATACCGGTCATGGCCATAGATATTTTACCTACACTTGCAGAAATTACAGGTGCCCGATTGACCAATTTAACTATCGATGGAAAAAGTGCCTGGTCCTTGCTCAGAGGAGAAAGCCAAGAGAGTCCGCAAGAAGCATATTTCTTTTACTATAGAATAAACGAACTAATGGGAGTCCGCTATGGAAAATGGAAAATGTATTTCCCCCATACTTACAGGACCATGGATGGACAAGAGCCTGGCAAGGACGGACTTCCAGGGGAGTACCGAATGATAGAAATGGAAGAAATAGAACTTTATGATGTTTCTACGGATATAAGCGAGACCAAGAACGTGGCCGAAGATCACCCGGAAGTGGTAGACAAAATAAAGATCTTGGCCAATGAAATGCGCCACGAATTAGGGGATTCCCTACTAGAACTGGAAGGCACCAAAAACAGGGAGGCAGGAAAAGCAGAATAAGCACAGCTGTCGCCTATAAACAAAAGCCAGATTAATAATGACCAAACCCTTCCTATTTAAACAATTCCAAATACATCAGGATCGATGTGCGATGAAAATCGGTACTGATGGGGTGCTGTTGGGAGCCTGGACCTCCCTAAAACATCAGCCACTGTCCATTCTGGATATCGGGGCAGGAACGGGTGTCGTTGCTTTGATGCTGGCACAAAGGAGCTATGCAGAAACCATAGATGGCATAGAGATAGACGAAGATGCCTATGAACAATGTGTAGAGAATTTTGAAGCTTCCGACTGGGCCGATCGATTATTCTGTTATCACGCATCTCTGGAAGAATTTGTGGCTGAAATAGACGACAAATACGAGCTCATTGTATCCAATCCGCCATTCTACTCCGAAATAGTGCCCAGTGGCAATGAATCTAGGGATATGGCCAGACAAAACCTATCCTTGCCCTTTGAGGAACTTTTGAACAGCCTTGTGAAACTGTTGGCGGAAAATGGAACCTTTTCGACCATCATCCCTTTTAAGGAAGAGGCAATATTCTTGGAATTGGCAGCTGCAAGAAACCTTTATCCCAGAAGGCTTTTGCGTATTAAAGGAAACCCTACATCGGAGATTAAGCGAAGCTTGATGGAATTACACGTTGGGAAGACTCCTGTTGAAATTGATAATCTGACCATAGAATCCGCACGGCACGAATACACCAAGGAATACATAGATCTGACGAAAGATTTTTATTTAAAAATGTAACAATCGCACTTTCTTGTGTTGTATTTTTAAACAAATCCTTAATTTGTTTATTTTTGATTCTAAAATATATTCTATGCGACCCGATTTGTTTGAAGCTCCTGACTATTACAACTTAGACGACCTTTTATCCGAAGAACATAAATTGGTGCGCGATGCTGCCAGACAGTGGGTTAAAAGGGATATTTCCCCCATCATAGAAGAATATGCCCAAAAGGCAGAGTTCCCAAAACAAATCATTAAGGGCCTATCTGAAATTGGAGCCTTCGGACCCTATATCCCAGAAGAATATGGAGGTGCCGGTCTGGATCAAATAAGCTACGGGTTAATAATGCAGGAAATAGAACGGGGAGATAGTGGGGTACGTTCTACCGCCTCTGTACAATCGTCTTTAGTAATGTATCCTATTTTTGCCTATGGCAATGAAGAACAACGAAAAAAATACCTGCCCAAACTGGCTACTGGAGAATTTATGGGTTGTTTTGGATTAACGGAACCCAACCATGGTTCCAACCCCAGTGGCATGGAAACAAGGTTTAAGGATAAAGGCGATCATTATCTGTTGAACGGTGCCAAACTTTGGATTTCCAATTCTCCTTTTGCGGACATTGCCGTAGTATGGGCCAAAAACGAAGAAGGGCGTATCCACGGACTAATTGTAGAGCGGGGCATGGAAGGTTTTTCCACACCCGAAACCCACAATAAATGGTCATTACGTGCTTCTGCTACGGGGGAATTAATTTTTGACAACGTAAAAGTCCCTAAGGAAAATCTCCTGGCTGGAAAGAGTGGACTTGGCGCACCACTTGGTTGTCTGGATTCTGCCCGTTACGGAATTGCCTGGGGCGCTATTGGCGCTGCTATGGATTGCTATGACACCGCTTTAAGATACGCCAAGGAACGCATCCAGTTTGGAAAACCTATTGCTGCCACCCAATTACAGCAAAAAAAATTGGCCGAGATGATTACAGAAATCACGAAAGCACAATTATTGGCCTTCCGATTGGGTCAATTGAAAAACGAAGGAAGGGCCTCCACGGCACAAATTTCAATGGCCAAGCGCAATAACGTGGAAATGGCGATCAAGATAGCCCGGGAAGCCAGACAGGTATTGGGAGGTATGGGCATAACTGGTGAATATAGTATTATGCGCCATATGATGAATCTTGAAAGTGTCATCACCTATGAGGGCACTCATGACATACACCTACTGATTACAGGTGCGGACATTACTGGACTACCAGCTTTTCAATAGGCATGATATGCCCCAATACAATAATTAAATTGGAAGCTCTGAGCAATCCCTTTACCCAGCTATGTAAATTTAGCTGATGCTTTACCCTATTTTGTTGGCCTAGGCTTCCTTACCAAACTGTCCGCAGGATAAGTAGTCTTTAAATATGCCATTTGCGCCTTGGACCAATCCAAAATTTTATTCCGTTGTTCAGGGGTGAGCTTAGCCTCTGGATGAAGTCCAAAATAAGTATATGAGGGTATTGGCATTTCTTTTTCATCCACCATTTCTACAATTTCTTCGAATTTGTGGTATTGAATGGCCAAAGGTGACTTTGTGAAATTGGAAAAATTTAAATGTCTTTTACCGTCTACAACATGACTGTTCAAGAACCAAGCTGCTGGCTGAACATTGGAGTACCAGGGATATTCCGTTTTGTTGGAATGACAATCATTACAGGAAACCTTCAACAAATGGTTTACATCCTCAGGAACCTGATATTTTGTGGAAATATCATACGTATTGTCGTTGGATTCATTTTTTTCAGGTCGGATAAACTGGATCAGGATCAATACTACTCCCAGCCCTATCAAAATTTTCTTAAGCATAATAAAAAATATTGGTTAATGATTAATAAAGTAAATTATAAGTTGTAGGCCGTGTACTAAGGTAATATATTTTTGGTATTGACGCTCATTTCAGAAAATGGTTTAATAATTAATATTAAACTAACTAATCGACTATCTTATGATAACATCTAAAATAACATTAAAACTTAATTTTACCCTAACCTAATAAAGGATACGTTCTTATAATTTGATTTGAGTTAGCTACTCTAAACCGATGGTCTCATCGGTTTTTTTGTTTTCGGCAATCAGCCCTTGTCTTTGGTCAAAAAATCTACCTAGTGCCCAAAAAACGGCTAAACCATTGTCCCGAAGACTTTACAATTCTTTGCTGGTTTTCAAAATCGATATAAACCAATCCAAATCTTGGGTGATACCCCTCTGCCCATTCAAAATTGTCCGTAAATGTCCATACAAAATATCCATCTACCCTTAGTCCTTCTCTTTGTGCTTTGTGCACCTGCTTCAAATAAGCCTGTAGGTAGGCAAGCCTTTCTAGGTCATGTACCCCGCCTTTGTAGATTTCATCTGCAAAGGCAGCTCCGTTCTCAGTAATTACTATTTTTTTTACTCCTTCATAGCCATTAAATCGTTTTATCATTTTATAAATACTGGGCGGATAGACTTCCCAGTCCATTATCGTGGACCTAACCTTGCGCTTACTCGCCTTTACTATTTTAGCCCTGATATAGGGAACAAAATAGGAATGCTTTACTTTTTCGCGGGTGTAATTCTGGACCCCTACAAAATCGAAATCAAATACGGAATTTTCAGCGTCCCCCGGCAATATATAAGACTGTACTCCTTTTAAAACCGGGATCGTATTCCAAGGGTACCCCATTCCCAAAGAAGGTTCTATAAAGAGGCGGTTGAGCATGGCATCTGCCCTTTCTGCAGCCTTAAGGTCCCTGCTATTGTTCCTGTAGGGTGATATTTGGGAACAGGAGAAGGTAGTGCCAATATTGGCATGGGCCACCAAATTGCGCAAAATTCTACCTCCTGCAGCCTGACACAATACCGCGTGATGCACGGAGGGCAAAAAATTTCTTAAGCCTTTCCTACCCGGCGCATGTACCCCTAAAAAATACCCCGCACCTGTAAAAACCATGGGTTCGTTCAATACCATCCAATTCTTGACCCTATCCCCAAAGCTGTTGGCGCAGACTGTTGCATATTCCTGGAACCACCCCAGAATTTCACGATTGGTCCACCCCCCTTTTTCCTCGAGCGCAAGGGGCAGATCCCAGTGATATAAAGTCACCCAAGGCGTTATACCACATTCCAGACAAAAGTTGATAACATCATTATAAAACTGAATTCCTTTAGAACTTATGGTTCCTGTTCCATTTGGCAGTATTCGGGACCAGGACAAGGAGAACCTAAAGTGATCAATATTCATTTTTTTCATTAGGAGGATATCCTCTTGAAACTTGTGATAAAATTTACAGGCATCATTACCGTGCTGATTTTGGTAGGTATTCCCTTTCTTTGAGGTAAAATCGTCCCAAATGGAGGGCCCTTTGTCATGAATATCATGTGCACCCTCTATCTGATATGCCGCCGTAGCTACGCCCCAAATAAAATCTTCTCCAAAGTCATTGGCTTGTAAATCAAAATAATCTGAATTTTTAGACATAATAACTAAGATTTCTTAACCAAGAAGGGCCTCTTCAAGCAATTGGTCAATAATCTGTTCTGTGATATCCGGATAGTTTACCTCTATTTTAGCCTCGCTATCTACCCACTCTCTTAATTTGTCCACATGCTTATTTTTTAGGGATTTGATTACGGGAACCCCCAATTCTTTCAAGGCAGCGGAATTGCACTGCTGTTCATATTGTCCCTTCATGGGGATTACCATCAACTTCTTGCCTAGGTACAAAGCCTCGGCAGGGGTTTCAAAACCTGCACCGCACAATATGCCCTTGGCCGTGACCATGCTGTTCACAAATGCTTCGTTGGTTATTGGTCTAATGCTAATATTCTTGCCAAAAAATTCTACCTTATTGTGTTTGGAAAAAACTTCCCATTTCATATTTGGAACCTCTGAAAGGGTTTTCAATATCCTACCATCACTATAAGAAGGCAGATACACGGTATAGTGATTCCCCTCCTTAGCCTCCGCTGTTCTAATATCCTGTCTTATAATAGGGGTATAGATCCTATCCGCATAGGCTCTAAAATGCAGGCCAAACTGTTGGGTCGTGGGCGCATAGTTCTTTAGGATAAATTTCCCCATAAGATCATTCTTGTCCGGCTTAGGGGAAATGGGTGAAAGTACCGCCGCCTGATGGCTAAAACTTATGGAAGTCTTATTTTTCAGTTTACATGCCCAGGCAGAAACGGGCTCAAAATCATTTATGACCAAGTCATAATTCTCTATAGGTACACTCTTTATCTCCCGCTGCAATCTAGCGGCATTGGACTTGAGATAGGTCCTCCATAAATTAACATTTCCTTGTTTGCCAAAAATAAAACTAAGTCCTTGAAGCTGATACTTCACTGGATGGGGAATCTGAATATCTGCTTGTATTCCACTTACGAGTATATCCAATTCCAATCCTTTTTTCTGTAGTGCGGGAATAACATCGCGCGCCCTACTTAAATGTCCATTGCCAGTTCCCTGGATGGCATATAGTACTTTCATATTATTAGTGTTTTAAGAGATCATAGGAAGAGGCCCATCATTTGTTCTCGGCGGAGTTCAAAAATTGAAATTCCCTCACCAAATTTTGAAAAAGTTGGTTTTTATCCAGAATTTCCATTGGCTCCATCAAATTTTCATCATCATTGATAACCGTTACATCCTCCATATAGTGGTATAATTTCCACTCCCCATTATTATATTCCAAACTAGTTAAATTCTCTACCCAATCTCCGGAATTAAGGTACATGACCGACCCTTTGGAGGTAGATATTTCCCTCATCTCCGGCTGGTGAATATGCCCACAAACCACATAATCAAATTCATTTTCTATGGCGATATCGGCCACAATCTGTTCAAAATCATTAATAAACTTAATGGCCGATTTAACACTGTTTTTTATCTTCTTGGACATGGATACCGGTCCTTTTCCCATTTTTTTGCTGCAATAATTTATGGCACTGTTCAACAAAATCAACATATCATAACCTGTAGCACCCAACCTTGCGATCCATTTGGAATGTTGCATGGTAACATCAAAAACATCCCCATGAAACATCCAAGCCTTGCTACCATTGATCTCCAAAACCAGTTTGTTGACAATACTAAAAGAGCCCAACTTAAAGCCTAGAAATTTCCTTAACATTTCATCATGGTTACCCGCTACATAGTGCACGGGGATTCCTTCCGCTACCCATTCCATAATGATCTTTACCACCTTCATATGCGATTTTGGCCAGTAGCGCTTGCTAAATTGCCATATATCAATAATATCACCGTTCAAAACCACTTCTTTTGGTTTTATCGACTTTAGATATTTTACCAATTCCTTGGCATGGCATCCGTAGGTACCCAAATGCACATCGGACAAAACCACTAGTTCCACAGGTCTTTTTTTCATGAAGTAATATTTGGTCGGTTTATTATTAGAAACTTGATAGGAGAGCAAAAGGACCTGGATCCCGCGTGTAAGAATTTGACCATAGTGGTCAATAATGAATTAGAAATAATTTTCATTCACAGAAAATCAATATAAATTCAAAGATTGCCTTTTCAGGCCGATTATAAACTAAATATGACTTTATAATTAGGTTATATGATTGTTAACAGACTGTTTTTGAGCGCTGCGAAAAATCCAATGAAGCTACCTGATTATCACAAAAAAGTAGCATAATAGAAGTAGTAAAGAAGATTACTATACGAAAGTTCAATAATAGAAATGGCCACTAGGCCAAGAAATTACGGCTAGGCATCCTATACCCGAACAAGATATTTGGACAAATTCTGTCTAAGTTTATCAAATGTTATCGGCTTGGTATAATAATCGTTCATCCCGACCTCTTTGGCTCCTTGGATCGTCTCCTTGGTAACATCTGCCGAGAAACCAATAATAATAAGGTCTTTCTGGGTTTTTCTTATTTCTTCCGTAGCCTCAAAACCATCCATTTCGGGCATGTGGATATCCATGAAGACCAAATCGTATTGGTTTTCGGCTACCGCCGTTACGGCCTCTTTACCATTGCCCACCCAATAGGTGTTTATACCAAAAGCATCCAGGGTCTTTTTGAGTACCATTACATTTATCTTGTTGTCGTCCACGATCAATACCTTAAACCCGGTCAAATCTATACTATGGGAAATGGGCTCATTGGCTATTGGTTGCATCTCGGTAATAGGGAAGGTAAGCGAAATCTTAAATTCCGTACCAACACCTTCTGTGCTGTCCACCTCAATATGACCCTCCAATAGTTCTATGAGCAGATAGGTAATATATAGGCCAAGACCACTGCCTTCATGTCTTTTGGTTATACCGGAATCTATTTGTGTAAACCTATCAAAAATGGTTTTTAATTTACTTTTCGGAATTCCGATTCCAGTATCCCTTATGCCGATACTTATGTTTAAGTCACTACTCCGTATGGTCTCTTCGTATGTAATATCTATTCCACCCTTTTCAGTAAACTTTAGGGCATTTCTTAAAAGATTGGTGAGAATCTGGTCAAACTTACCAATGTCCGCAATAACGTGGGTCTTGGAATCAGAGACGACATCCAAATTGGCGTAGAGTCCCTTAGCCTCTATACTGGGCCTATAAATACTAATAATATTCTGCAACTCTTCCGATGGAGAAAAAATATCCTTTTTAAAGCTTATTTGGCCCGATTCTATTTTATCTATTTCCAGAATATCGTTCACCAGTAGGAGCAATTTTTTGGAAGAGACATCCATTAAAGAAAGATATTCATGTAGGGAACTATCTATTTTGGACTCCTTTAGCACCTCAATAAAACCCATAATAGCATTCAAGGGGGTTCTAATTTCATGGCTCATGTTGGAGACAAACTCGGTTTTTGCCTTGGAAGCTTTTTCCGCCTTGGTCCGTTCTTCCCTCAAACTTCTATTGGCTACCCTTAGCTTAATATTCAATTCCCTAAAACGTGTGTTTTCATTTCTGGAAGTTTGATAGAAGTATGTCAACAAACTCATAAGTAGGGATATTAGGATCCCAAAAATTAAAATACTGGAAGAAGACTTATTCCTTTCGGCCAATACGTCCTTATTGCGGGGCATTAAATAAAAGGTCCACACCTGTTTATCATCCTGGTCTACTTCGTAGGACCTAGAATAGATCAAATCATCGTTAAAGTGGCTAAGCGAGGGATCATTGAGACTATAAAAAGTGGTACCCTTATCATCTTTTATTTCAATGGCATAATTATCCATTCCAGCAGACAACTTATCAAAAGTGGTCGTAAAGTCCATGCCAGCGGTTATGCTTCCTTGGAATTTACCCCCAAAGTAAACAGGAACATCGATTAATATGGAACTTCCTCCCTGTATCAAAGGAATCCAGGACGTTAAGTTGGTCGTGGAATCCCGCACATGCCTTAACCATTCGTCACGTCGAGGATGGTTGGATAAGGTTTTGCCTACCACAGCCTCGTTTCCCTTATTAGGTACAATCCTCTGAATAACCAGAGAACTATCTATCCATTCTACGAATTTAAATGATTGATCCTCTTTTAGAATAAGTCTGGCGTCCTCTTCCCAATACTCAAAATAATCACCATTGGTCATTTCAAGCCTCTCCATAAGATTCTCCAGGACTATAATACTTTTTTGGCCCGAAGACAAAAATCCTTGGGACTGAATATTCCCGTTCACCTCTATGTCTTTCTTGAGCAACTCCCTATTGGAATCCAAAGAGTTCTTCCAAAGGCCAAATACCACAATCATCAATAGGACAAAAACAGAAAAAGGATATATTATTTCTTTTTTTGGAATCTTAAAGGACATATTAGGGGTGCTCTAAAGCTTAATTGATACAATTAGTAGTTGATAAAGTCAAAGATATCATAATAAATAAAAAATACCTTCTTTTATTCGGCTTATAAAATAGGGGTATTTAAAATAGACGTACCAAGCTAAAATTTAATAATCGAAATAGGCCAGTTCCGTACTAAACCCTGTTAATTAGATATATACAATTATTTATTGAAGATTACTTCAATTTTAGCCAGGTTCGTGAACCATCAGGTATTACCAACCTCAAGGCAAAAAAAACACATATTGGCAAGTTAAATATATTTGCCCTTGCATAGATTGGGCAAACTGCCCTTTTTAAATAAAATCCCCAACACCTAGCCCAATGGCGACAAGCTTCGGGAATGAAAACATAATGAAAAAATTAAAGAAATTTATAAATAACCTTTTCTAAAAATTTATATTTGTTACAAATAAAAATAATGAATATGTCTTATGTAGATTTATATAGTACCGGAACGCACAGAAGAAATTTAGCGCATTTTGCGTCCATTGCCACTTTAGCGGCTATTGACGGTGCCATCAACGCGGAGGAAAAGGAATTATTGGACCGTTTTGCCAACAAATTGGACATTACCGAATCCGAATATCAGGAGGTAATGAAATCGGATAATAAATATCCTATAAATCCTCCTGCCAGCTCGGAAGAACGATTGGAAAGGCTATTCGATTTGTTCCGGATTATTTTTGTTGACAATGTAATTGATGATGAGGAAAGAGCCCTAATAACCAAATACGCCATAGGTTTGGGGTACAGGTCCGAAAGTGCCAATCTGATTATAAAGAGATCCATAGAAATTTTTACAGGAAAAATAGATTTTGAAGACTATCTGTACCTTCTAAAACACTAGGATTCCATAGTACCATAGTTTAGAAAAGGAGCGAAAAGCTCCTTTTCCTATTTTGTGGCCTGCATAAACTCCTCGGCCTTTTCTACCATTTTTTTGCTTCCGCAGAAGAAGGGCACCCTTTGATGCAGTTCGGTAGGTTTAATATCCATAATGGGGCCAAACCCATTGCTGGCCTTCCCTTTGGCCTGCTCGGCAATAAATGCCATTGGGTTACATTCGTAGAGCAAACGCAATTTACCCTCGGCTGCAACACTGCTCTTGGGATATAAATAAATTCCGCCCTTGATCATATTTCTATGGAAATCAGAAACCAGGGAACCAATGTATCTTGAGGTATACGGCCTATCCCCTTCCTCCTTTTGGCAATATTTTATGTAATCCTTTACCCCTTGGGGGAAATGTACATAATTACCTTCGTTTACAGAGTAAATTTTGCCTGTTTCGGGAAACTCCATATTGGGATGCGAAAGATAAAAAGTTCCCAGGGCCGGATTTAAGGTAAATCCGTTTACCCCATCCCCGGTGGTATACACCAACATAGTGGAAGTTCCGTAAACAATATAACCAGCAGCTATTTGTGCCCTGCCAGGTTGCAAAAAATCCTCAAGTGCCACAGGGGTACCAATAGGGGTAACCCTTCTATAGATGGAGAAAATGGTTCCAACCGAAACATTCACATCTATATTGGAAGACCCATCCAGGGGATCTATCAACACAATGTATTTATTTTGGTGCTGGTTATCATTACTATTAATACTGATAAAATTATCCTCTTCCTCGGAGGCGATCCCGCAGACAATTTCACGATTAATCAAGGTCTGAATAAATTTTTCGTTGGCCAAAACATCCAATTTTTGTTGGTCCTCGCCCTGAATATTGGTATCCCCTGCGGCCCCAATAATATCTACCAGTCCCGCCTTATTTACCTCATGGTTTACTACTTTTGCCGCCAATCTAATAGCGTTTATAAGTTTGGAAAGTTCTCCGGAGGAATATTGGAAAGAAGTTTGGTTTTCAATAATGAATTCACCCAGAGTGGTATTTTTTCTATGCATTACAAAAGCTTTGTTTATTTGAGCACAAATATCGGTTAATTTGTGAAACTACAACGTTTTCGTAAAATATTGATTTTTTAAATTTATAACTTTGTGTTTTATTTGTAACAATTATGAAGTACATTATTCGAGATGCCGAAGCTAAGGACATGGCACAGGTACATAAACTGATCAAGGAGTTGGCCGTTTTCGAAAAAGAGGACAATGCCGTAGAGGTTACGGTCGAGGACTTAAAAAGGGATGGATTTGGCACTGACAGATTGTTTCATTGCTATGTTGCGGAAGCTGACGGGGATGTAGTAGGGATGGCCCTTTTGTATAGCAGGTACTCCACTTGGAAAGGTCCCATTATACACTTGGAAGATCTGATAGTTACCGAAGCTATGAGAGGTAGCGGTCTCGGTGCGGCCTTGTTGGCAAAAGTAGTGGAGCACGGATACCAACTTGGCGTTAAGCGTATTAGCTGGGAGGTCTTGGACTGGAACGAGCCGGCCATTTCATTTTACGAAGGTAAAGGCGCCAAAGTTTTAAGGGATTGGAATGTAGTTCATTTGGACGAAAAAGGAATAAAAACATTTTTAAATAAGTTATGAGGGTTTTTAAATTTGGAGGAGCATCGGTAAAAGATGCAAGCAGTGTAAAAAACGTTGTTAGAGTTTTAGAGGAAGTTGGTCACGACAACACCCTTTTGGTAGTTTCGGCCATGGGAAAGACGACCAATGCCATGGAAGATATTGTAAACGCCTATTTCAAGGATAAGTCCTTATTACCAGCAGCTGTGCATGAAGTTGTTCAATATCACAACAATATTCTGCACGACTTGTTTCCCAATGACCAGCATCCCGTTTTTACTCAGGTAAAAACACTTTTTGATGAAGTACAGGGGTTTTTGGTCTGGAACAAATCCCCCAAACACGGATTTGTTTATGATCAGGTAGTAGGATATGGCGAATTGGTTTCTACCGCCATTCTAAGTGCCTATTTAAATGAAATTGGAATAGCCAATCAATGGCTGGACGTGCGCACTTTGATCAAGACCAACGATGATTATCGTGATGCCATTGTAAACTGGGAGAAGACACAAAAAAACGTTACTGAAAAAGTAGACAAGAGCAAGCTCAATATTACCCAAGGCTTTTTAGGTAGTGATGACAACAACTTTACCACTACTTTGGGCCGCGAGGGTTCCGACTACACCGCTGCCATTTTAGCCTATTGCCTAAATGCAGAAGAGGTTACTATATGGAAGGATGTTCCCGGGGTTTTGAACGCGGATCCCAGATATTTTGAAAAAACGGAATTGTTGAACAAAATCTCCTATCGCGAAGCCATTGAACTGGCCTTTTATGGGGCTTCCGTAATACACCCAAAAACTTTGCAGCCTTTACAGAGAAAGGAAATACCACTACATGTTAAATCCTTTATTAACCCTAAGGACAAAGGCACCACAGTTGGAAAAGGCATAGGGATAGAACCTAAGGTTCCCTGTTTTATTGTAAAAAAGAACCTGGTTCTAATGAAACTTTCCTCCCTGGATTTTTCTTTCATTGTGGAAGATAGTATCAGCGAACTATTTAAATTGTTGCACGATCATCAGATGAAAGTAGATCTGATCCAAAATTCCGCCATTAGTTTTTCTGTATGTGTTGATAATAAATTTGACAAATTACAGGATCTTTTAAACCTATTAAAAAGCAGGTTCAAGGTAGTTCATCAGGAGGGCGTTTCCCTATATACCATAAGGCATTTTGATACAGAAGCCTTAACAAGTCTACAAAATGGCAAGGAAATCCTGCTAGAACAACGCGGCAAGGAAACAGTGCAATTGGTAGTGCAGTAGGGAAATGAAATAATTGGTTGGAAACTATAAATAAGGTAAGCTGTAGCGATTTTCCTATCTTAGCGGTTACCAAATTACACTAAGGCATGGGTTTAGTAACCGCAAAGGAAGTAGCGAAGGCTATTAACCTGGATAAATACGGCTTTCTCGGAACGTTCATTGGATGGGTGCTTATGAAAGTAACCAAAATTTCCAGTATTAACCAATTTTACGACCAACACAAGCATTTGGATGGACTGGACTTTTTGGATGCCATTTTGGACCATTATGAAATAAAATTCGAGATCCCCGAAGAAGATTTTAAACGCTTGCCCAAACAAGGTTGCTACATTACCATTTCCAATCATCCACTCGGCGGAATAGATGGCGTGCTCCTATTGAAATTACTATTAAACCATAGATCCGATTTTAAGATAATCGCCAACTTCCTGTTGAACAGGATAGAACCAATGTCGCCCTATATACTGCCCGTAAATCCTTTTGAGACCCACAAGGATGCCAAGAGCAGTATTTCCGGTTTCAAGAATGCCATGAAGCATTTGCAGGATGGCCACCCTTTGGGAATTTTTCCAGCAGGGGAAGTATCTACATACAGGGATGGAAAATTAATTGTGGACAAACCATGGGAGGAAGCCGCCCTAAAACTAATACGACGGGCAGAGGTACCCGTGGTACCTATCTATTTTCACGCTAAAAACAGTAGGTTGTTCTATCGTCTATCCAAGATAAGTGATGTATTCCGGACGGCCAAATTACCTTCTGAGGTAACCACCCAAAAGAACAGGATTATAAAAGTGCGTATTGGGCAACCTATTTCCGTACAAACACAGAACGAACAGGAAAACTTGGCAGAATTTGCCGATCTTTTAAGGCGCAAGACCTATATGCTTTCCAATGCCTATGAGAAGGAAAGACTATTGGATCAGATTCCTACCAGTCTAAAAATACCGAAAGCCCCAAGAAAAATAGCCACAGCCGTACGCACAGAGGTTATTCAAGAGGAAATTGAACGTTTGAGGGAAAAAGATTGCAGGCTGTTGCAAAGCAAAAATTATGAGGTCTTTTTGGCCAAAGCTGGGGACATGCCATTTATTTTAAAGGAAATAGGCAGACAGCGGGAAGTTACTTTTAGGGCCATAGGGGAAGGCACCAATAATGCCATTGATCTGGATAAGTTTGATAATTATTACCGACACCTCTTCCTATGGGACGACGAGGATAAAGTAATCGTTGGGGCCTACCGTATGGGTATGGGCTCGGAAATATTCGAAGAATACGGAATAGACGGGTTTTACTTACAGGACCTATTTAGATTTGAACCTGAACTTTACGGCATGATGTCCAAATCCATAGAAATGGGCAGGGCCTACATCATCAAGGAATACCAACAAAAACCAATGCCGCTATTTCTTTTATGGAAAGGAATCGTTCATACTACCTTACGATTCCCTGACCACAAATTTTTAATTGGAGGGGTAAGTATCAGTAATCAGTTTTCCAACTTTTCCAAGTCTTTGATGATAGAGTTTATGAAAAGTAACTATTGGGATCCGTATGTGGCGCAATACATCAGGCCTAAAAAAGAGTTTAAAGTGAAGCTAAACGATGCGGACAAAGACTTTATTTTTGATGAAACCGAAGCCGATCTCAACAAATTTGACAGGCTTATTGAAGAAGTGGAGCCAGGAAGTTTAAGACTACCTGTATTGATCAAAAAATATATTAAACAGAATGCCAAAGTAGTGGCCTTTAACGTAGATCCTTTATTTAATAACTCGGTAGATGGTCTAATGTACATTAAAATAGCCGATTTGCCTGAAAGCACGGTAAAGCCAGTTATGGAAGAGTTTCAAGCGGAATTGGAACGGAAATTGGCCGAGGGGCAACAGGATGAAGGAAACCCAGCATAGGTTTTTCTATCTTCGTCAATAGTTAATGCGGCCGTATAGGCTTAATCCACGCCTACAACAGTACTTCTTCTCTCAAAGAGAAGATTATCCTTCCAGACGTTATCCCGTTTGCCTACGCGCTCCCTTTTACCAATAAAACGGAATCCCATTTTGAGATGTAATTCCACACTCCCCTCATTTTCTGGAAATATACCTGATTGCAGGGTCCATAGACCCGCTTTTTCACTTTCAACTATCAGCTGTTGCATAAGTATTTTCCCCACACCTTGGCCTCTATTGCCCTGCCCTATATAAACACTCACTTCCGCCACCCCACCGTAAACGCACCTGCTCGATACAGGGGAAAGTGCCGCCCATCCCAAAATGGTTTCCCCACTGACAGCCACCAATCTTCCAACTTGAAGATGAACGGCATCCCACACCTCAAAAGTGGGGACCACTTTCTCGAAAGTAGCAAAGCCGGTATCCATGCCCTGCTGGTATATTTGGGCTACCGCTGGCCAATCGCTATTTTTCATTTGCCGTATTTCCATGAATATACTTTTTTAATAAACCCGGGCTATGCAAAGACCCCTGCATGCCGTTTTAATTAATCGTAATATTACGATTAATATTGATAAAAAGAAAGTCAGATCATAAAAATCTGACTTCATATTATTCTTAGAACCAAGGCTTTTTACCTGCCTGATAGGTGTTATAGAATTCCTCATCGCTTTTGGTCAGATAAATAATGCCTTCTATAAGACCAATAATTGCGGTAGCCATTACAATAAAACTTCCAATTATAAAGCACATCGTTGCGTACCCGATTACGGTTGCCACCAACATGATGATACCCTCCTTTTGATATCCCAATATAAACTTGTGGACACCCAATTGCCCAAAGACAATGGCTAGGACACCAGCCAGAATCTTCTTATTATCCCCACCTGCACTTGCCAGTCCTTCCTTAAATTCGTTGGCCGTTTTTTTGGCCTCCTGTCCAAAATCCTTGGCTGCCTCCTTGGTGTCTTCTGTAAATTCCTTGGCTGCCTCCTTGGTATCTTCCGCAAATTCCTTGGCGGATTCCTTGGCATCCTTGGCAAACTCTTTGGCAGATTTCTTAGCCCCTTTGGCCGAGTCTTCTGCCTTATCTCCTAAATCTTTATTTTCTTCTGACATGGTTGTTTTTTAGTTGATTAATAATAGTACTAAATGTAATAATTATTTCTTAATCAAAGAAACGCTTTATCATTGGGTTCCCACAATTCCAGCTTGTTACCATCAGGGTCCAAAATCCATCCGAATTTACCGTAATTGTACTCCTCGATTTCGCCTACAACGGTAACCCCTTCTTGCTCTAAAACTTTGAGTAGTTCTTCCAAATTTTCTACCCTGAAGTTCATCATAAAAGGGGATTCACTAGGCTTAAAATAATTGGTATCCTCTTTCATAGGGCTCCATTGGGTAGAGCAGTCCTCTCCGTCCTTGTCCTTCCACCAAAAAGTACAGCCATATTGATCCGTATTAAGTCCTAGATGTTTATTGTACCATTGTTTTATTGCGTTGGGATCCTTGGTCTTAAAGAAAAAACCGCCCAATCCTGTAACTCTATTTTTCATAATCTTCTATTTTTGATTCCTCAACTCCGAAGACAACTACTTGGAACAAAAACGAAATGAGCTTGCGTTTTAACAAACAATGATCCGTATTTACAGTCCTTGCTTAGCAGAATTTTTCCTTGATCTTGTCTACCACCGTCTGTGCCAATTTTATTTTACTCTCCACTGTCCATCCGGCCACATGCGGTGTTAGGAGCACATTATCGGCATTGATCAAATACGTAAAGGCCTCTGGCAATTCTGACCCGCCGAACATATCCTCGAAAGATTTTTTTTCATATTCAAGTACATCCAATCCGGCTCCGAGCACCTTGCCCTCTTTCATTGCCGCAACAAGGTCTTCCGTAACCACACATTTCCCCCTTGCGGTGTTGAGCAACCAAAGGGGATTCTTGAAATCCTTTAGAAAATCGGCATTGATCATGTTTATGGTCGAAGGAGTCTGGGGTACATGAAGACTAACGACTTCCGACCTTTGCTTAAATTCCATAATTCCAACCTGTCTGGCGTTCTCATCACCTACACCACCAACGATGTCGTAGCATATAACTTCCACCTCAAAGCCCTTTAATTTTTTGGCAAAGGCCTTGCCCATATTTCCATAACCAATGATGCCTACCGTTTTGCCTTCCAACTCTATACCACGGTTTCCTTCCCGGTCCCATTTCCCATTTCTTACTTCCTTGTCCGCCTTGTTCAATTTATTGAAAAGCGACAATAACATTCCCAAGGCGTGTTCCCCAACAGCATTGCGATTCCCTTCTGGGGCAGCAGCTAAAAAGATTCCCAGGTGCTTGGCATGATCGACATCTATATTTTCCAATCCGGCACCCAAGCGCCCTATAAACTTAAGGTTGACGGCCTTATCCAAAAAGGCCTCATCAATAGTGAACCTACTTCTGATAATTACGCCCTCATAGTCCGCTATTTTCTTTTCAATT
Organism: Arenibacter sp.; assembly: GCA_040216555.1. Classification (GTDB taxonomy): domain Bacteria; phylum Bacteroidota; class Bacteroidia; order Flavobacteriales; family Flavobacteriaceae; genus Arenibacter. Next base: position 205,317 of record JAVJOW010000024.1, on the reverse strand, counting down.
TCCTGCTTGGAGGAGGTATAATCTTCGTCATTTTGAAACCCCAAGGCATTAAACTGTTCAATGATCAAGGGATGGTTTACATCTAAATGGAGCACTTTCATAAAATAAATATTATAAGGCAAAGATACATGACCGCTTGGCTACTGGAAACAAGAAACCGGACTATTTTAAGGTTTAAATATAAATTTTTGGACGTATTTGCACTAGGGATTGCAGCTGGCTACCATGTAGCGCGAAAAGCCCGCCGCCACCGAAGAAGGCGGAGTGCCCTAAATGCCCAAAATAACCTTGGCAATGGAAAAATATATCAAAATCCCAAAAATATCGTTGCTTGTGGTAATAAATGGTCCCGTTGCAATGGCGGGATCTATGCCCCTTTTGTGCAGAAACAACGGTATAAAGGTCCCTATAATCCCTGCCACCACCGTTACGGTGATCAAGGAAATGGAAATGGCCAGGGAGGTAAGAAAACTTCCTTTCCACATCCAGGTAAAAAATAATAGTATGGATGCCAAAACCGTCCCATTTAGCAAGGCTAGCAACATTTCCTTTATAAGTCTTCCACTAATACTTCCTTTTAGGTCGTCATTGGCCAATCCCTGCACCATAATAGCGCTGGATTGCACCCCAACGTTCCCGGCCATGGCAGCTATTAGCGGGGTAAAAAAGAATAGCACTCCATAATCGCTCATCAGGGTCTCGAAGCCACCCATAATGGCCGCAGCCCCTACACCTCCCAAAAGACCCAAAAACAACCAGGGCAATCTGGCACGGGTCAGGTCCCAAATACTGTCATCTGCCTCCACATCCTGAGAAATACCGGCCGCCAACTGATAATCCTTTTCTGCTTCTTCCCTAATAACATCTACAATATCGTCTATGGTAATACGGCCCACCAGCCTTCCAATTTCATCGACTACAGGAATGGCTTCCAAATCGTATTTGGACATTATTTTGGCTACTTCCTCTGGTTTTTCATTTACGTTAACGGCATCTACCTTGGGAATATATACTTCACTGATATGGGTCTTGGTGGAGGTGGTAAGCAAATCCTTTAGGGAAAGTCGCCCCTTAAGTTTACCTTCATCATCTACCACATAAATGGAATGTACCCTGGTAACATTTTCCGCCTGCGCCCTCATTTCCTTTACGCAGGTAAGCACGTTCCAATTCTCATTGACCTTTACAAGCTCCTTGGCCATAAGTCCACCGGCCGAATTTTCATCATAGCGCAACAAGTCAACAATATGCTTGGCATGCTCCCTGTCCTCCAATTCGGAAATTACCTCCTGGACCATATTTTTGGGCAGTTCCCCAATAATATCAGCGGCATCATCGGTATCCAACTCGTCCAATTCCCCGGCAATTTCCTTGGCAGAAAGATTTGCAAGGATGGCCTCCCTAACATCAACATCCAGCTCCGTAAGGGTTTCCGATGTTTTTTCGCTATCCAGAAGTTTAATTAGATAGGTGGCATGGTCCTCATCCAATTCGTTGATGATCTCTGCCACATCCGCATAATGCACCTCAGCCAACAACGCGGACAATTGGCCGTCCTGCTGGCTGTCTATTAGCTGTTCAATATCAGCTAAATATTCCTCGGTGAGTTTAAATGGTATCATTTGCTATCTTCTGTGTCAAGGTAATAAAGTCCGCAACGCTCAATTGCTCCGGACGCAGGCCAAATATAGCATCTTCTTTGAGAACATCGGAAAGATTGAATGTTTTTAAACTGTTACGAATGGTCTTTCTGCGCTGGTTAAACGCTGCCTTGACCACCTGCTTGAACAGTCTTTCATCCACGTCCAAATGGAAATTTTCCTTTCTGGTAAGTCGCAACACTCCGGACTGCACTTTGGGAGGAGGATCAAAAACTTGGGGCGAAACCGTAAATAAATATTCCGCATCATAAAATGCCTGTACCAAAACTGACAGTATCCCATAGGCCTTGCTGCCTTCCTTTTCACATATCCTTTCGGCCACCTCTTTTTGGAACATCCCGGTGAATTCCGGAATCTGATCCTTAAATTCCAACATCTTAAAAACAATCTGGGTGGAAATATTGTAGGGAAAATTCCCGGTAATGGCGAATTGCTCTTCCCCAAAAAGGGTCCATAGGTCATACTTTAAAAAATCGGCCTCCAAAACCTTGAACTCCCCCTTACGCTGCATTAAATTATTGTGCTCCAAAGGAAAACTGTGGTTCAGATAAATTATGGATTCCTCATCCAGATCCATAGCCACCAAATCGATATCCCTTTCCAACAAATATTTGGTGAGCACCCCGGTACCAGGCCCTATTTCTATAACATTCCGATATCCGTTCAGCGTTAGCGTTTCCCCAATTTTTTGGGCAACGGCTTCATCTTTCAAAAAATGTTGTCCTAAATGTTTTTTTGCTTTTACCGGACTTTCCCCCTGCCTAGGTCTATTGAACTTTTCCTTCTTGGAATGAAAGGTTTTTTTCCCTTTTTTGCTCATTGCGCTGCGTATTTAATTAATGTTCGCTAATGATCACCAACTCTGTCCTAAAGGCAACAAACTTGCCTGCAAAGAGTTCCATCACTTTTTTACGCAGTCTTTCTGCATCTTCGGCATAATATTTTTGAAGGGTTTCTTTGGAATCGGTGGTATATTGAATGGAATAAGTAATTCCTCCCATCTCCTCCTCCACCAAAACCTGGGACATTAGAGCCTTGGTAAACTTTCCGGTTTCCAACATCTCGGGGATATGGACCTCCTTCATCCAAGACAGCCACTGTCCTTGGATCGATTCTTCAATATTCATGGTAACATTGTAAATATACATGCTTCGTCATTGCATTCCCAAAAGGGAATATTTAAATTCATTTACGGATGGGCCAAGGCATAAAACACTAATTAATACTGTCTCCCCGCAACATCCTGAAATTCCTTCTTGCCAGTGGAAAAAAGTAACTATCCTGATAGTTATAGATAATTTTCTCGTAATGCGACTTGGCCTTTTCAGGCTGATCCAGGATATTCCGATACAATTCCGCCAGGGCAAAATTGGCATCATCGGCCAAAATATCGTTGGCATAGAATTCCACTATTTTAAGGTAGTTAAATTCCGCCTTTTCATAATCTTTTAATTCAATTAAAATTTCGGCCTGTTTCAAAAGTGCCTCATCCTCAATTTTTTCCCCTTTATGATTTTGGAGGATGTCTTCCAATTGCTCCACTGCCTCCTTTTTTTTATTTTGGTAAGCCAAAAAATCGGCACGGGCATACTTCTTTAAAGCTGTTTGGGTAGAATCTTCCAAGGAGTTATCGGAAATCAACAGGCTTAGTTGCATGGCATCATTGGCAATCAATTGCGAGGTAGATCCCCTAAGTATCTTTAATTGGGTTAATGCCCAATCGAAATCCCCTTTATAAAAACTTGTTTGCGCCACTTTAAAACGGGCATCCTGACCAAGGACATCATTTTTTAAATCTTTCTGGATCTGGGAAAAATAAATCAAGGCCTGATTAAACTGCCGGTCATAGACCAAAATATCGCCCAAAGTACTCTTTATATAGGATTTGCTATAATTATTCAGTGGCAGCTCCAAACTTTGACGTAGTAACCCAATAGCTGGCTTGGGGTCATTCTTATTGAACGTTAAAAATTTGGCGTAGGCAATCTGTAGCTGCAAGGTCTCCATTTCATAACCGTAGACGCCCAATAATTCATCAAATTTCTTTTGGACCTTCTCCAGGACCTTATCATCGGTTTCCAATAAATCTATTTCAATAAGATTCAGCTGGGCATCCAGCGCCACTACGGCGTCGGCACTATTTTCGGATATATACATAAACGCTTCCTTTGCCGTGTCTACATCCTGCTCCTCCATGGCCAGTTTTCCCAATCCCTGCAAACGCTGCAACGAGGTCTCCCCGCCCCTTTTGTAAATAGCCTTTTCTTGGTTAAAGGCACTCTTAAATTGTTTTTGTTGAACAAAAAGCCAACTCAACAATTCGTTCCATAGGATATCCGGACTTCTTTGCGCATTCTGAAGCAATACCTTTTTGAATTTAATATTATTTGGGTTCTCGGCCTCCGAACTAATAAAATCGTTAATATTTCGAAGCACATTTGCCTGGGAAGCCTTGCCTTCACTTATTAATTTTAAATAGGATTCGTACATCTGCTCTATATTGCCCTGCTCCCCATAGATCCTGGCTTTTTGAAAATTATAATCTAATCGGGGATTTAGCTCCATTGCGATGGAGTAAGCTTTTATGGCATAATCCAGCAAGGCATATTTCTGAAACCTATATCCAAGACCATAACCAAAATTAGGGTTCTCGGTTATTTTTTGAAGCGCCGCATTGTAATATTCACTTGCCCTTTCCGGTTGATCCTGCAAGGTATAATTATACCCCAGCTCAATGAGCATGGTGGGATAAATATTTTGCTCGTTTACAGCCTTCAACAAGAATTCTTCGGCCTTATCATATTGTTCCAATTGTTGGTAGCAGGCTACTAGACCTTCCCCATAATCTGTCCGCATCGGATTTTTGGCAACCAACTTTTCATAGAACACTACGGCCTTATCAAAAGCACCATCCTCAAAATACTGTTTCGCCAAAAAGTCTTCTTGGGAAAGCAACCGTTGGGAAAAAGAAAAAATAAGTATGAATATAAGTAGTCGCAAAGATTCTTTTTTTCAAAGATACGTAGAATGTACAAAGTGGGTGTTAAGGCCAATATAAAGAATTTTAAGTAGGACAAACTTTAAATTCAGCTTAGATTTAAGGTGTAACTTTGTTTATTATTTTTTCTGGATGAAACTATTAATTGCAGAGGACGAAATTTCCTTACAACAATCCATTGTCACCTATTTGGAAAGGGATGGGAATGTTTGCGAATGTGCTTCCAATTATGAGGAGGCCATTTACAAAGTATCCCTATACGATTATGATGTAATTATCCTGGATGTTAATTTGGTCACCGGCAGCGGTCTGGAAGTCTTAAAACATTTAAAAAAGGAAAAGAAAAAAACGGGTGTGATCATTATTTCGGCCAATAATTCCTTAAGCGATAAACTTGAAGGTCTGGATTTGGGAGCAGATGATTACATAACCAAGCCTTTTCATTTGGCAGAGCTTAATTCGCGGATTAAGGCTGTTTTGAGAAGGGGCAAATTTGGCGGTGATGAAAACATTGTATTTAATGAAATAAGGGTAGATACAGGAGCAAAATCGGCCTATGTCCTTGACAAACCTTTGACCCTGACGCGCAAGGAATACGATTTATTGCTTTTCTTTATTACCAATAAAAACAGGATCCTCTCCAAAGAAATTATAGCAGAACATCTCTGGGGGGACAACAGCGATCTGGCAGATAATTTCGATTTTATATATGTCCATATCAACAACCTACGAAAAAAATTAACGTCCGAAGGCGCAAAATACATCAAGACAGCCTACGGAAGTGGTTATAAATTCACAGAAGAATAAAACTTGGCCAAAAAGAACATAAAAATACCTTTATTGCGAAAAGCGTCCAAATCATTTCTTTGGGCGAGCATGCTATTGATGGTCCTTAGTACCATTGCCCTATTCTTTTATGTACGATGGTTGCTTGAAAAGGAGGTAGAAGAAGAATTATTTTCCGCAGAAGCTAGAATAGAAAATGCACTATTGGCAGGGCAACACCCCAGTTCTTTGGCCCCCATAATAGAGATTAATGAAGTAGACGAATTAAAAACAGCTTTTACCAAGGACACAGTTATCTTCGATCCTTCCCAAGATGAAATGGAGTTGTTCAGGGAACTTTCTACCTATAAAAGCATCAACAGTAAATCGTATAAGATATCCGTGCGCGTCCTTGTCGTGGAAACCAACCAAATTTTATGGGCCATTATTCTTTCCTATATGGTCATAATACTCTTGGTCTTTGTTTTCCAATTCTACCTGAACAAATCCAATAACAAAAAAATATGGAATCCGTTCTTTCATAATTTGGAGCAAATGAAAAAGTTTTCATTATTGTCCAAAGAACCTTTACAACTATTGGACAGTGAAATCCTGGAGTTTTCCGAATTAAACAAAGAAATTTCCCAGTTAACCGGTAAAGTACGTGATGATTATGAAAATTTAAAGCAATATACAGAAGATGTTTCCCACGAACTACAGACCCCCTTGGCCATTATACAGGCCAAAATTGAAAATATAATTAATGGCCAATCGGTAACCGAGATACAATTTAACCAGTTGGCGTCCATACAAAAAGACATACAGCGACTAACACAATTAAATAAACGCTTGGCATTGTTGACCAAGTTGGAGAACCACCAGTTTACGCACAGGGCAAGTATTGATATCACCCATTTAATAGCCCAAATCATTTCCAATTTTAATGAGATTTCCACGATTAGCTTAACCTACGAAAAAACCAGTAACATCATGGCCAATATGGACCCTTATTTGGCGGAAATATTATGCAATAACATCATTTCCAATGCCATAAAACACAGTTCTCATGGAAAACCCATAAATATAGAGGCGAAGAACATGGTTCTTTCCGTCTACAATTATGGCGCCACTTCCATTGCCAATCCGCAACAGCTTTTTACAAGGTTTTACAGGGAAAATAAGGAATTTAAATCGACCGGACTGGGTCTTGCCATAGTTAAGAAAATATGTGACCTTTACGGTTACGACATTACTTACGCCTACATAAAGGAGCATCACTGTTTTTCTATAGATTTTGGCTCCACCACGTCCACAATGAAATTGTCGAGCTAAGTCATCGGGCTTTAAATTCTCTTTAGATTACTCCCTTACTTTTCGGGCAAAATTGAATTCTGACTACCAAAATGATCAAGAATACCAACTTCTTATTAACATTTATACTTTTTGGTCTTTCTATTGTTTCTGCCCAAAAATCGATAAGTATCACAGGGCAATTGCTAGACGCCTCCACCAAAGAACCAATGCCATTTGCAAATGTTGCGGTCAACCATTTTCCCGATAATTCTTTGGTAACTGGAGGTATTACGGAAGATGATGGAAAATTTTTTATCGAAAATATCCCTGTTGGCACCTACACCATATATTTTACCTATATAGGATATGCTTCCACCTCACAAAAATTCACCACCAGTGGACTTAATCTCGTTTTTGATCTGGGTCGGGTAGAATTATCCCCGGACGCCGAAATGTTGAATGAAATAGAGGTTACAGGAAAACAGGCCACTACCAATGCTGAATTGAATAAAAAATCCTTTAATCTAAGTGACAATATTGCACAATCTGGGGGCTCTGTACTGGATGCCATGAAAACCATGCCCGGGGTAACCTTTGATCAGGACGGAAAGGTAATACTTCGGGGAAGTGACAAGGTCGTTATTTTAATAGACGGAAAACAATCCAGTCTTACCGGATTTGGCAATCAGAAGGGATTGGGCAATATCCCTGCGGCCAATATTGAAAAAATAGAGATAATCAATAATCCATCGGCCAAATATGACGCCAATGGTTTCGCCGGAATCGTCAATATCATTTATAAAAAGGAAAAAAAGACAGGATTTAATGGGGATGCCGGACTCTCCTTTGGTTTGGGGGCATTGGGCAAAAAGAAGGAGGATTCCAGAACCGATCTTGGATCCTATTCCCTTAACCCCAAACTTATTCCCAGTCTAAATTTCAACTACAAGGCCAATAAATTAAACTATTTTTTACTGTCGGAATTTATTTTGCAGGAGGCCCTACCGAATAACGAATTTACCACGAGACACTATGACAACGGCAAAAATATCATATCACAGGTGCCGGAAAACCGTAGACAATTCCGTGCCATTATTAATGGGGGCATAGATTGGGAACTAAATGAAAATGATGCTATAACGGTTTCGGGTATGTACGACCGCGAAAAGCACATAGACACTTCACAGGTTGCTTTTACAAATTTGGACACAGATAGCCGGGAAAGGTATTACAATTGGCAGGAGGAAGAGGTTACAAGTTATATAAATGTCGCCGTAAATTACAAACATAAATTTTCGAAGATAGGCCATACCCTTAGCGCAAATGCCCAATATACCAGGGGGCTGGAAGATGAAAGCTATTTCCTGAACGACAGTTCTGCCATAAGGGTCGGACGGGATGCCACCAATATTTTGGCCATTGAGCATACGACCAGCCTATCTGCAGACTACTCCAGAGCTTTTAAGCATGGGAAAATAGAATTGGGATCCAAAGTAAGAATCAGAAGGTTGCCGGTGGAGTACACTATAACTCCGGGAAATAATAGTATTATATATCCTGATATGGGTACCTTTTCCGACTGGGGAGAAAACCTCTACGCCCTTTATACCAACTATTTGCTGGAAAAGGAAAAATATGATATTGAAGCCGGCTTGCGTGCAGAACATACTGATGTATTTTACGACATAGACCCGGCCAACAACTATTACCAGAACAACGACGCCTACAATTATTTTGAACTTTTCCCCAGTTTGCGCTTTACCTATAAATTAAATGATCATAACAGGTTATCCTTGTTTTATAATAGACGGGTAGATCGACCTGGCGAACCCGAACTGCGCATTTTTCCCAAATATGATGATCCGGAACTTTTAAAAGTGGGCAATCCGTATTTACGTCCCCAATTTACGGACGCCATGGAGGTGGCCCATAAATACAGCTGGGGAACGGGCTCCCTTTTTTCTGCCCTCTACCACAGAATGATAAAAGATCAATATATGCGTATTTTTAGCTTGGACGAATCCAACCCGGATTATGACATTGTAAACAAAATATATCAAAATACGGGTTATGCCACCAACACGGGTATCGAATTGCTGATGAGTCAGGATATTACCAAAAATTGGAAACTTTCCGCCAGTTTAAATTGGTATGTAAACCACATAGACCACTATACCGGCACTTTGCTATTCCCCTATGTGAGACCATTTTCTATTGAAAAATCTTCCGATAATGCAGGTGATTTTAAAATTAACAATGAAATTACCCTGCCCGCAAATTGGACCCTGCAGCTTACTGGGCTGTATTACTCCGAAAAGAATATTCCCCAAGGCAAACAACTGTCCCGATCCTCGATTGATTCCGGTCTAAAGAAAATAGTTTGGGAAGGCCATGCAGAATTTACCCTCTCCGCCTCGGACATTTTTAACACCTTTGGCCTGAGACAAAAAATTGTTGGAGAAGGCTTTAGCGCTTCCTATGAAAATTATTATGAAACACAGATCATAAGAGTCGGATTTAAGTATAAATTTTAGTGTTACTTAACCGGCCAATTCTAAAATTCAATGAGACCTAATCGTAATTAAGCAATCTATTGCTGTCGATTTAGCTCATTTACTATTAAAGTGAACAAAACTGAAAGTAGCACAGCCGAGGAACCAATAATCCCGAATCATCTGCGGGATAATCGCCCACTGATTCTATCCATATAATCCGAAATGGGAGTACCAGCGGTACTAGTAGAAATAATTACAGGAAAGAATTTTTTTGTTTGTAATTGAAATACCAATATCATCAACTAAATTCCGGGCAATATAACGGAACTCAGGCCATAACCTATATTCGGTCTCATGAAAAGCAAGTCTCCAGCGGTTTCACCAAAGGTGGTTGTACATATTTTCATAACCCAAAAAAGCAGTGTTACGCAGGCTACCTTTTCATCCGTTGTTTTGGATAATATAAATAATTAGAAAGCAGCAGTAAATAACAATCCAAAATCTCCCTGGGAATAAAAGGGCGCTAAGAATACATTTGATGTAGATTCGCGTCCTCTTTTAAAAATTTTATTTCTAATAGAAGGCATTACCCAATAGGCAATTTTAGTACTTAATATACCAATCCCGGCACCAGCAACAACATCGGTAAGCCAATGCCTGTCATTATAGACCCGAAACATCCCTGTTCCGGTTGCAACTAAATAACCAGCAACACCGATCCATGGAGAAACCGACTTGTATTCCTGATATAGAAATTCCGCACCCATAAAAGCCGTTGCCGTATGTCCTGAGGGAAAGGAATTTAAGGAACTGCCATCTGGTCTTTTTACTTTTGTTATCGCCTTTAACGCCAAGGTAGTTGTGCTCATTATGACATATGAGGTAGCAAGAATTATGGCTCTGTCCTTAAAATCATGCTCCCCTTTTATCCCTAACAGGTTTAACCCATATACCGAAAAGGCCGGGGCATATTGGGAGAAATTATCGATGGTTATTTTGCGATCAATATGTTCATTCACCTCTTCCTTAACCTCCGAATTAACCACCTTTAACCCATCACTTTCAATGCCTACGACACCATATGTAATTAGGGAAACGGGGATAATCATGCTTTGGTATTTCAACTTATACCTATTGGAAAATGCTATACTATCAGGACTTGATTGCTGGGCAACAACAGGTGTTACAACACACATTAAGAATAGAGATACTAAGAATACCAAACGACTAAATTTCAACTTCCAATAGATTTAAATAATACTTTTGTGTCAAAACTAATCCTGAATTCTTGTTAAAATCTAAAGTAGAACCATATCCTTTCCTTAACAAAACCCACTTTAAAATCGCTTATTGAAAATTCTTTTGGAATCAAAGGAGAATAAATTGATGATAAACGCTCCAATACCGCTAACTTTAAATTTCCCTTAGATTTTTAAGCTAATTTTAAACCTTATCTTACATAATTAAAAATGTGGCAAAAAATATTCCCCGACCGATTTGCATTGTTAAAAACCTTTATCTCCATTTTCCTTGTACTGTCCTTTTTAGTGAGAATCGTATTTTTATTTTGGAGCTTTGGAGAAATTGATACCTCCATCACAACACTACTCACCACCTTTGGTCTCGGGTTTTTGTTCGATCTAGGTACCATTTCCTTCTTTGCGCTGCCCTACTCGCTATATTTACTGTTGATACCCAAAAAATTCTATGGAAGTACTGTAGATAAATTAATCACCTATTTTGCTTATACCATAGGCTTAATAATATTCCTGTTTTCATTCTTTGCAGAAATCACTTTTTGGGACGAATTTAAAAATCGGTTCAATTTTATTGCGGTAGATTATTTGGTCTACTCCTACGAGGTGGTCAAAAACATCAACGAATCCTATCCCATCCCTTATTTGGTCGGCCTGATTTTAATTGCCGTTGGGGTATTGATCTTTATTACCTACAAAAAAGCGGCATTTACCAAAACATTTAATAGCACCACCCCCTTTAAGGCCAAGTTTTTGCCCTTCCTTATCGTTCTGTCTATTGCTATTATTTCGGGCTTATTTTTCAAGAACAAACAGGCGGAACAATTTACCAACAGGTACAACAACGAATTGTCCAAGGCCGGAATCTATTCCTTTTTTGCCGCATTCAGGAATAACGAACTTTCTTTCGACGATTTTTATAATACTATAAATACCGACAAGGCCTTTGACCTGGTAAAAGCATCCTACCAAAATGAAAGGGCAACTTTTTTAAACCCAAAGGACCACTCCATATTGAGAACTATAACCAATACGGATTCTCTTGTCAAGCCTCTTAAACCGAACATTATTTTTATTTGTATCGAAAGTTTGAGCGGCAAATATTTAAATACGTTGGGCGGGGATTACAACATTACGCCAACCTTGGATAGTCTGGCCAATAGCGGCATATTTTTTACAAACCTTTATGCCACTGGTACTAGAACCGTGCGTGGCATGGAAGCCATAACCTTGTCCATTCCCCCTACCCAAGGAAGAAGTATTGTAAAGAGAACGGACAATACAGGATTATTTACTATCGGCGAGGTATTTAAAAACATGGGGTATAATCGTAATTTCTTTTATGGCGGAGATGGTTATTTTGATAATATGAACACTTACTTTGGCGGCAACGGATTTAATATCGTGGATAGGGGCAGAGGTTTTTTACTGGACAAGGAAATAAAAACCACCAGAACCAATATTGAGGATGACGAAGTAACTTTTGAAAATGCCTGGGGAGTCTGTGATGAGGACATTTATAGAAAGGTGATCAAGGAAGCCGATTTGGCCCATGAAAACAGCGAACCCTTTTTCGATTTTGTGATGACCACCTCCAATCACAAACCCTACACCTATCCAGAAGGCAAAATTGATATTCCCTCTGGTACCAGCCGGGAAGGAGCCATAAAATATACCGATTATGCCATAGCCCAATTCCTGAAAATTGCCAAGACCAGGCCTTGGTTTAAAAATACCGCAATTGTAATCATGAGCGATCATTGTGCCAGCAGCGCGGGAAGAGGGGAATTGGACATTAAAAATTACCACATTCCCGCCATGATCTGTAATCTACAGGATGTAGCGCCACAAAAAATAAGTAAACTTTGTTCCCAAATAGATATGTTTCCCACGATATTTTCGTTATTAAACTGGGACTACACCAGTAATTTGTTCGGAAAAGATATCTTTACTATGAAACAGGAGGACGAAAGGGCGTTTATTGGCAATTATAGAAAATTGGGGCTTTTAAAAGGAAACAAAGTAATGGTTTTGGGAGATCAAAAAAAGGCCAACTTTTACGAATGGGATTCCACGAATAATAACCTGACCCTAATCCCTACAGATAAGAATTATTTGAACACCACCATAGCATTTTATCAGGCAGCTAATTATTTGTACAGCCATAATGGGCTAAAGACCAAGCAATAAATATTTTGAGAAATATTCATTTTATAATCAATCCAAAAGCCGGTTCCGGTAAAAATATTTTGGAAAAAGAGTTCCTTGGATCTTACTTCAAGGAAAAGGAATATTGCATTTCCGTTAAATATTCCAAATTTAAAAAGCAGGCAATTTTACTTACCCAAGATTCCATAAGAGAAGGTGCCCAAACCATTGTAGCATGTGGAGGGGATGGTACCATCAATGAGGTTGCCTCTTGTCTGGTAGGCACAAATATATTGCTGGGAATTATTCCTATAGGATCGGGAAACGGACTGGCCTCCCATCTTATGATTCCATCAATTATTGAAAAAGCTATTGAAATAATTAAAAATAACGATATAGTAACTATAGATGTTGGAAAAGTAAATGAATCCTTTTTTTTCAGTAATACCGGAATGGGTTTCGATGCCAATGTCATAAAAAACTATGAAGCCTTAAAAAAGAGAACCCTTATTGGGTATCTAAAGGCCTCTCTTAGATCTTTTAATGAGTTTAAAAGAGGAAGGGACGTAAGGATATCCATAGATGAGGACCATACCATAAATAACCCATTTTTAGTATTCGTTTCCAACTCCAATGAACTGGGATTCAACATTAGTCTTACCCCAAAGGCCTCTTTAATGGATGGGCAATTGGACGTCCTAATAGTTCCCGAACTAAGTAAATTAAAAATGTTGTTGTTCGGTGCATTAATGTTGGTACGTAAGTACCATTGGCTAAAGGAAATCAAAACCTATCAAACCAAAACATTACAAATTTACAGGAATGAAGGGCTATTTTTAGATTCGCAAATAGACGGGGAATTCTACAAAGTAGAAGAAAAACATATTAATATTTCCATAATGGAAAAATCCTTGGGCATTCTTGCTCCCCAAAACATTGAACCCCAGCTTTAGTTTATCTTTAGATTCATATATTTTATTTGCTTATCAAATATGCCCGGCATATCACATATTAGTCAACGCTAATAAATTATGGTTTCCAACTTAAGTCAGGGGTTTATAAAATTCCATCCGTATATCAAAACCCTGTTATTATTGCTGATTACACTATTCGGCACAATGCTAAAGGCCCAGGACAAAACTATTACCACTTTAGGGGATGTATTATTATTTACCATGCCGACAACAGCCTTGGGCACTTCTATAATTACTGGAGACCAAAAGGGAACATGGCAATTTACCAAAGGATTCCTCTTGAACCAGGCACTCACCATTGGTTTAAAAATGGCCATAGACAAGCCTAGACCGGATTTGAGCAACAATTCCTCCTTTCCCTCAGGCCATACCTCTATCACCTTTCAGAGCGCTGCTTTTATCCAAAAACGCTATGGTTGGAAATATGGTGCTGCAGCCTATGCGCTGGCCGGTTTTACGGGCTATTCCAGAATACAGGCCGATAAACACGATGGTTGGGACGTTTTGGCAGGCGCCATAATTGGGGTGGGAAGCTCATATATTTTCACTACCCCATATCGAAAGGAACATATGGAAATCACCTTTAACAAAAGTGATGGCCATTATCTACTAGGCTATAAATACAAATTTTAATTCGGCTAGTTTTAGCTGATTTTATCAAAACCGGTATAAGGGATAAGGACTTCGGGAATTTGGATTCCATCCTCTGTCTGATAATTTTCCAATATTCCGGCCAATACCCTGGGCAAGGCCAATGAGCTGCCATTTAAGGTGTGCGCCAACTGACTTTTGCCATTTTCGTCCTTATAGCGCAGTTTTAATCTATTTGCCTGAAAGGTTTCAAAATTGGAGACAGAACTAATTTCCAACCAGCGATCCTGAGCCGTTGAAAAGACCTCAAAATCAAAGGTAAGGGCAGATGTAAAACCCAAATCGCCTCCACAAAGTCGTAAGATCCTATATGGCAATTTTAGTTCCCTAAGTATGTTTTTAACATGCTCTACCATACCATCCAAGGCCTCATAAGATTTAGTTGGATGTTCAACCCGAACTATTTCTACCTTATCAAATTGATGCAGGCGATTAAGTCCTCGTACGTGGGCACCGTAACTCCCGGCCTCCCTCCTAAAACAAGGCGTATATGCCGTATGGGTAATGGGAAAATCAGCCTCGTTTAAAATAACATCCCTAAAAATATTGGTTACCGGTACCTCGGCGGTGGGGATCAGATAAAGATCATCCTCACCTACGTGATACATTTGTCCCTCTTTATCGGGCAACTGACCCGTACCATAACCTGAAGCCTCATTTACCAAATGTGGCACTTGAATTTCATTATATCCGGCGGCGGCATTCTTATCCAAAAAGTAGGAAATAAGGGCTCTTTGCAGTCGAGCACCTTTACCCTTGTACACTGGAAATCCAGCACCAGCTATCTTAACTCCCAGTTCAAAATCTATAATATCATATTTCTTGGCCAATTCCCAATGGGGAAGTGCACCCTCTTTTAAGGTAGGAATGTCCCCTTCCCTGAAGACCTCTTCATTATCCTCCTCAGTGCTCCCCGCTGATACTGACGTATGCGGAACATTTGGAATTTGGTACAGTAAATTTTGAAGATCGGTTGCCGTTGCGTTCAAGGCCTCGTTCAATTCCTTGGACTCCTCCTTTAGACTACCGGTCCTTTCCTTTAGAACGTTGGCTTCCGCTGCCTTTCCACTTTTATAAAGAATACCTATTTCCTTTGAAATACTATTGGATTCAGCAAGTGTATTATCCAGGAGTGTCTGCAGGGATCGCCGCTTTTCATCCAATTGAAGTACGTTTTCAATTAGTGGAAGGGCATCAATATTACGCTTTTTTAAAGCCTCAACAATTTGTTCCTTATCCTCACGGATAGCCTGTAACTGCAACATTTTTTTTGATATTTATCGTGCAAATTTAACCTAATCTTCGGATTTTCGGCATAATTTTAGCCTAGATATAAAACGCAATTCTGAAAAATATGGTTTTCGAACACATCGCCTTAAACGTAAAAAACATAAAGGACATTAGGGATTGGTATGTTGCCAATGTGGGGTTGAAGGTAGTAAGCGAGCAAATGGAAGCTCCCTTCATGACTTTTTTTGCAGATTCATCCGGACGTGTAATTTTGGAACTATACTGTAGACCTGACGAAGAAATTACCGATTTTAAAACAAAACATCCGCTCACTTTTCATATGGCATTTGTTTCCCAAAACGCTGTAACAGATAAAATTAGGCTATTGGATAAAGGCGCCATTTTGGTTGAGGAAATAACTAAGGAAGACGGCAGCCATTTGGTAATGCTCCGTGACCCATGGGGCATGCCCTTACAACTTTGCCATAGGGCCAAACCGTTTTAGAAAACCATAGATTTTACTATTCCTTTAATTTTTGGATGGGGAAGGCAAGATCCAATCGTTATGCCCAAAATAGTTCCAGGATACACTACCAAGGTCTATTTTTGGATCAATAAATTCTTGGTATGGTTTTCCATTTACGCTCACCCTAGAATTTACAAAAACCGAGATATCCTCCCCCTTTTCATCGTATTCCCTTTTTAAGCGTTGGGCAAACTGCCACATAAAATCCGGATAGGATTTAATTTTACTTTTCTGTCCCCTTGATAAATAATCATCCAAATTTACCAGATAAGAATTTCCGCTGGTATGGTTCACTATTTTAAATGTTGTAATCCCGGTACGGCTCCTCAACATCATTCTCCAACTCATCCTATGCCCCTCCTCTGTCCATAAAACATCGTCCTTTATAAAATGATGCCGTATCGGCAGGGCCAATTGTATCAAAAAATAAAGGGACAAAATTCCCAAAACCAATTCTTTTTGGGGCGGCACAACAAGGGAGTCCCCTAAATAAGGTTCCTTCTTTTTAAAAAACAATTTCCGGATGGTTTCCGGTTCAAAAAAGAACACCGTAAAGGCCAAGGACAAATAAGGAAAGATGCCTATTTGAAAAACAATTGAATTAAATAAATGAAAGAACAGGGAAGCCACAAAAGCCCATTTTCTAGTAGGCTTCCACAAGAGGGCCGGTATAATAAGCAAATCAAAAAGGATACCTGAAATACCAACCAACATATGAACCAAAGGCTCCTGAAGAAGGCCGCCAATAATGGGATATGACTTCTTATTTTTAAAGAGAATCTCTATAATGCCGAAATCCAACCAGTCCCCATACAACTTGGCCACAGAGGCATAGGTATATACAATAAACAACTGTAAAATAATTATCCAATTTAAATAGGCGGACATATGATTGGTCCTTATAGAAGGATTTCTCCTGGCATCCAATGAATAATCCCTGTTTGAAGGCATAAAAGTCATTATCAATGCAATCAATATCAACAGGTAATAATGATTGTTGTACGCTGTTTTTTGCATAAGGTAAACGCTGGTCCAGAGCAAGGCAAAGGCCGCAGCACTCAATCGGTATCTATATCCCAAGGCAATAAAAATCCCTAAGGTGCCCATTGCAATAAAGTACAAATACATACCTATTCCGGGCAAGGGCTGCAACCAATCGAAACCAATAAAATTAAAGGTAAATTGAGGGTCTATCAGATTTTTTTTGACCCAACCTGTTGCAATGGCCCCATAGCATTCAAGGCTTATCAGAATGCCAAAAAATATCCTGAAAATTAGGAGCGGACTATTATCGATTTGCTTAAAAAGAAACCGATTCAACATTTACTTGGAGATTATGGAAAGGGAAGTCTCCCGATCTTTTTTCAATTGCGTCTGGAGACCCTCTAGGGAATTGAATTTTTTTTCATCCCTTATGCGATCAATAATATCGATCTGAATTTTTTTACCGTAAAGATCCTGATCAAAATCGAAGAAATTAATTTCGATGCTTTTGGTCTTACCATCCACGGTGGGGTTAAAACCTATGTTCATCATTCCATATACAGTTTTATTGCCAAATACACTGCTCACCACATAGACGCCATTCTTGGGTATTAGCTTGTATTCTTCGGGAATGGATAAATTGGCAGTTGGAAAGTTTAATTTTCTACCTAATCCTTTTCCTTTTACAATGCTCCCTGTTAGCATATAATTATATCCCAAATACATATTGGCCGTTTTCATGTCCCCCTCTTCCAAGGCTTTCCTGATTTTTGTGGAACTAACAGAAACGTCATCCACTTCTTGGGCAGATATCTCTTCCACCTCAAAATCCAAGGCATTCCCGAACGCCACTAAATCGTTTATATTGGCATTCCTATTTCTGCCAAATCTATGATCGTAACCAATAATGATTTTTTTGGTCTTTAAATCATTGACCAAAATATCCCTAACGAACTGAGTTGCCGACAAGCGGGAAAATTCTTTAGTAAATGGGTGTACAATTAAATAATCGATACCCAATTCCTCCAAAATTTTGATCTTTTCATCAATGGTATTCAATAGCTTGATAGAGACATCTTTTTGAAGCACCATTCTAGGATGGGGAAAAAAAGTAAGTACCGTAGATTTCAACTCCAGCACTTTGGCACTATTTATGAGACGTTCCAATATTTTACGGTGACCAATATGCACACCATCAAAAGTGCCAATGGTAATGGCAGTAGGGTGCGCTTTATCGTAATTGGAGATGCTTTGAACTGTTATCACAAATTCGAATAATAAAAAAACTTATCTTTGAGTTTGTACAAAAACCCGCTTGATGGTTGTAAAATTACGTCTTGTTTTTTCAATATCCATATTTTTTCTTTGCTATTGCGGATTTGGACAGGCCAAGTATTGGCAAAAAACCAATTCTAGGAGTAAGAAGACCCAAAGGCAAACGGCGGAGTTAAGGGTAAATCATGGCCTTACTTTTTCTTTGGAAAAAGACGTCTTTATCAATGAACTAAAGGCAACCCATATCCAAAAATCTTCAAAAATAGTAAGTTTTCCGGATGAAGACGGAGACCTGATACCTTTCGTTGTCCAAGAAGCTTCCGTACTTTCTCCTGAACTTTCCAAGAAATACCCCCAAATAAAATCATATGTAGGCAGGGGTTTAAAGAATAAAAAGGACAGAGTAAGATTTAGTGTCTCCCCATACGGGATACAAAGTATGATCGTATACGGTGAAAGCAAAAATGCCACCTACATGCAGAAAGTGTCAGATTCCGACAACGAATATATAGTGTACAATAGGAAGGACGCCTTAATAATGAACACCAATTTCATTTGCGAGACCACTTCCTTGATCGAAAAGGACAAAGGACCCACCGCTTTAAAATTGGTGGACGGGCAAGTATTAAGAAAATTCAGGGTGGCCATCTCGGCAACAGGGGAGTATACCGAGTTCCATGGTGGGACCATTCCGGGTGCCCTAGCGGCCATAAATGCAACCATCACACGAGTAAATGAAATTTTTGAAACCGACTTGGGAATCAGTTTAGAGATTGTTGCCAATACCGATCAGGTAATCTTCACGGACGGGGAGACGGACCCTTATGGAACAGATCTTAATTCTGAAGTACAAAATACCTTAACGACGGTTATTGGTGCTGAGAACTACGACGTAGGTCATTTGTTTCAAAAGGATGAAAATGGGGGTAATGCCGGATTTATTGCCTCGGTGTGTATAGATTCCAGAAAAGGCAGTGCCTATTCCTCTGCCTTAGTTCCACAAGGGGACATATTCGACCTGGATTTTGTGGCGCATGAAATGGGACATCAGTTTGGTGCCAACCACACCTGGTCCTTTGAATCCGAGGGCACTCTTGTACAGGCCGAACCAGGAAGCGGAACAACTATAATGGGGTATGCAGGTATTTCCGGTAACAACAATGTGGCCTTGAACGGAGATGACTACTTTCATTACTACAGTATATTTCAGATACTGGAATATATAAAAACAACGAGTTGTGCCCAGGAAATCTCCTTGCTGAACAATCCACCTGAAATTGTGCCCACTGGCGACTTTACCATTCCAAAATCTACTGCATTTAGATTAAAAGGCAACGCAACTGATGTGGATGAAGCTGATATAATTACATACAATTGGGAACAAATAAATGACGGGATAGTTACCCATAATACCTTTGGGCCAACAAATCTCAGTGGCGCCAATTTTAGATCCTTAAAACCAACGGTAACACCAACCAGGTATTTCCCTAGGCTCAGCAGCATCGTATCGGGCAATCTTACCCAAACCAATCCCAATGTTAATACCACTTGGGAAACCGTTTCCGATGTAGAACGCGAACTGGACTTTGCACTAACCGTCAGGGACAATTCCCTTGGGGGAGGACAAGTTACATCGGACTTGGTCAAAGTTATGGTCATAGACAATGCAGGACCCTTTGTGATCACTTCACAGGCTGCCAACGAAATTTATACTGCAGGGACACGACAAGAGGTTACTTGGGATGTAGCAAAAACAAATCAGGGTCCGGTAAACGCCCAAAAAGTAGATATCTTTTTTTCAGCCAATGGTGGCGCTTCCTTTCCCATAAAATTGGCGGATAGCGTACCCAATGACGGGCAACAGGACATATTGATCCCTGGATTTGCCACTCCTACAGGCCGAATAATGGTCAGTGCACACAACAATATCTTTTTGGCGGTAAACACTTCCAATTTTACGATATCACCATCAGATATAGTGTTGAACTTTGCACAATTGCAGCACGAAGTTTGCCAAGGCAACGATTTAATAGTCCCCTTCACCTACCAAACCTATAATGATTTTTCCGAGGAGGCCACCTTTTCAGCTACTGGCATGCCCCCCGGATTGGCCATTGATTTTTCACCTTCCTCCACTATGGTGAACGACACTCTGGTCAATATTACCTTTTCCAATACGGATTTGGTAACTCCAGGCAATTACCCCATAAACATAGTGGCCACTACAGAAAATGTAACCAAGGAGGTTGTTATAGATGTAAAGATATTGGAAACTGCATTTACGGATGTTGTCCTGCAATTGCCTGCCAATGGCTCCACAAGTGCAAGTATAACATCACAATTGGAATGGGAATCCAATAGTTCTTATACCTCCTTTGATGTTGAGATTGCGGATGACGCAGCCTTCACTAATATTATTGATACGGCCACTGTTATTTTCAACTCCTATTTAACCACCGATCTGGAAGAGGAAACCACTTATTATTGGCACGTTAAACCCAAAAATAGCTGTGGGGAGGGAATCTTTGGTCCCGCCTTCAGCTTTACCACCTTGGAATTGAACTGTGCTTTGGAGGCCGCCAAGGATTTGCCCATTACCATACCAACAATAGGGGCACCCACATTAACTTCCACCATCACTCTTTTGAACGATCTTCCAGTGGCAGACATAAATGTTAATTTGGACATAACCCATACCTTTCTTGCCGATTTGGAAATAACCCTTATATCACCTGCCGGCACTCGGGTAATTCTCGTATCCAATTCCTGTGGTGGAAATCAGGATATACTGGCAACATTTGATGATAGCGCAGAAGGCTTCATATGCGGCACAACGCTGGCCATACAAGGCATTGTAAGGCCCTTAGGTGCTTTGACAGCGTTTAATGGGGAATCTACCTACGGAGATTGGATATTGGAAGTCAAGGATATTGCAGCCTCGGATGGCGGAACCATAAATGCGTTTTCCATGGACATCTGCGTAGAAGGCACCTTTAGAGCGGACGAAGATAAAGATGGGGTTTTTGATGATGGCGATGACCTATGTTTAAACACCCCCATGGGGGCCACAGTAGATTTAAACGGCTGTGCCGTTTATATTTTACCTGCGGATAATTTTGAAGTAGAAATTAACAGCGAATCCTGCAGTAATCAAAATAATGGTTCTATACGTATCGTAGCCGGAATCAATATGGATTACGACTTTACCCTTAGCGGCAATGGAATAAATGAAAGCAACAATTTTACCAATTTCTTTTTTAAAGAAGGCCTTCCGGCCGGTACTTATGAAATATGTATTATTGGAACAGAAGATGGCAAGGTTTACGAACCGTATTGTTTTCAAGCTATCATTACAGAGCCCCCTCCCTTAACCGTTACTTCAAAACTAACGGCCTCGGGAAATCAGACCATATTGAACCTGGAAGGGAGCGACTTGTACAATGTTGAATTAAATGGTATTGTTACGCAAACCAAATCTTCCAGCATTACATTGGACCTTAAACAAGGTTCCAACCAAATTAAGGTGTCTACCAATCTACCATGCCAAGGTGTCTTTGAAGATCAATTGTTCCTAATGGACGAACCTGTTGTATTCCCCAACCCATTTGAGGAGGAAGTCAACATGTTTATCAATAATGGACCGGATACTATAAATGCCCAGATTTTTAACTATGTCGGCCAATTGATAAGCCATAAGGATTATACCCTTGACAGCAATGAAATTAAAATAAATTTTACAGGCTTGCCTTCAGGTATTTATATCCTTAAATTTAAAGGAGAAGGTATAAATAGTAATTTTAAGGTAGTAAAAAAATAATCGGATGAAACCAATAGCCCTAATTTTATGTTTTTTGGCCCTAGTGGGATGCGGAGGAAAAGACTCTCCCAAACCACCATTGTCCGCCCTGTTGGTCTATCCCCAAAAAAACTCGGAATGCACAACCGGCATAAATGTAACAGGAACCAATAATTCAAAAGTGGAATTTAGATGGCAAGCATCGGACCACACGGAATCCTATGAATTAAGGGCCACCAATTTGAATACCAACACCACGCAATCCATTGTGGTAGGCGGTACTTCGGCAAATTTGAATATTGAAAGAGGAGCCCCATATTCTTGGCTGGTAGTTTCCAAAAATACGGAGGTGCCGCAATCGGCACGTAGCGAATCATGGAGGTTTTTTAATGCGGGGGTAGAAACCACCCATGCCCCATTTCCCGCAGAGGTTATATCTCCCAAAACAGGATCAAACATAGCTAGGGATATTAATAATGAAGTTCTTTTGGAATGGGAGGGCGCCGATGTGGATAATGACCTGGAAGGATACGAGGTATATTTTTCAACCGAAAACCCACCAACTACTTTAATAAGCACGCTAACATCTGGGAAATCTGATCTAAAGGTAAGTGTTGAAGCCAACACTGTTTATTATTGGAGAATAATTACCATGGATAGGGAAGGAAATACCGCCACAAATAGTATTTCCGAGTTTAGAGTACGCTAAAAGCCTTAGGTTCCATTGTATTCGTTCATTGTCCTATTGACACCAGAAAGCACAAATGAACGGATAAGCGCATTGACTCTCTCAAATCGTTCAATCAAGGCATCCTTTTCCTCCTGGTTCCATTCTCCCAAGACATAATCTATTTGTTTACCTTTTCCGAAATCCGATCCAACACCAAACCTTAATCTATTGTAATTAGTAGTAAGTAGGTACTGCTGAATATCCTTTAATCCATTATGACCTCCGTCACTTCCCTTGGTCTTTAAACGGATAGTCCCGAAGGATAGATTAATATCGTCTGTGATAATAAGTATATTTTCTAGGGGAATATTTTCCTTGTCCATCCAATATTTTACAGCCTTTCCACTTCGGTTCATATAGGTAGATGGCTTAAGACAGATTATACTTCTTCCCTTAACCTTAAAAGTACCCACATCTCCCAACTTTGCCTTTTCAAAAGTGAAATCCTCCTCCAAGGATAGGGAGTCCAATATTTTAAAACCGATGTTATGTCGGGTTTCCGCGTATTCCTCCCCAATATTACCAAGTCCTACAACTAAAAATTTCTTCATGGCGTCTTTTTCATCCAACAATGCCCCGTTCATTTTAAAAAAAGATTCTAAAAACTGGAACATAGCACTATAATTGAAATTCATAAAAATACAAAAGCATCCCGCAGATACGGGATGCTTTTACACTTATTTTAGATAAAATCTATTCTTCACCACCTTCAGCTGGTGCTTCTGCAGCAGCTTCTGCTCCCTCTTCTGTTTCTTCATCCTCTTCATCTATCAAGACTGCATTACGTGCAGCTTTAACCTGAACAACCACAGT
Organism: Arenibacter sp.; assembly: GCA_040216555.1. Lineage (GTDB taxonomy): Bacteria > Bacteroidota > Bacteroidia > Flavobacteriales > Flavobacteriaceae > Arenibacter. Next base: position 181,722 of record JAVJOW010000024.1, on the reverse strand, counting down.
ATTTTCTGGGTGAAGAATGGTAAACTCATCTTTCAACAATGTAGATACGGAAATATTTCCTCCGATTTTCAATTTAGAGATATCTATATCAAAGAAATCAGGCAAATTACCTGGTAATGCCTTAATGGCAAGTTTTCTTTTTCTAAACAATAATCTACCACCATTTCTAACTCCCGGAGAATTACCCAACAACCTTACAGGAATGTCCATTGTAACTTCCTTATCCTTGAACAACTGATAAAAGTCCACGTGTAAAATGCTATCGGTTACAGGATGAAATTGAATATCCTGCATTACCGCATCGTACTTTTTACCACCATCCAAATCAACCACAACAGTGTGTGCGTTTGGAGTGTACACTAAATCCTTGAACGATAGTTCCTCTGCTGCAAAGTGTAATGGTTTTTCCCCTCCGTAAATAACGCAAGGAACCTTTCCAGCATTACGTAAGGCCTTTGTTGCTTTTTTGCCTACGCTTTCTCTTTCTGATCCTTTAATTGTAATTGACTTCATTGTATTTATTAAATATTAATTAAATTACTTTCTTGTATTATACCTCTACATCAGAAACTTGGAACTAATGGAAGTATTGTGATGTACCCTGTGCATTACATCGGCAAACAACTCGGCACAGCTTATTACCCTAATTTTTTTGCTTTCTTTTTTTAACGGTATGGAATCGGTTACAATAAGTTCCGATAATTTCGATTTTTCAATTTTCTCATAGGCATCCCCTGATAGAAGTGCATGTGTGGTAATTGCCCTTACACTTAAAGCTCCCCTTTCCATCATAAGATCTGCCGCTTTTGTCAAAGTTCCGGCCGTATCTACCATATCATCTACCAAAACCACATTTTTCCCCTGCACATCACCAATAAGTTCCATATGCGAAATTACGTTGGCTTGTGCCCTTTGTTTATAACATATAACCACATCGCAATTAAGTGCCTTCGAATAAGCATATGCTCTTTTGGATCCACCCATATCCGGGGAGGCTATAGTGAGATCTTTAAGGTTGAGACTGTTCAAATAAGGTAAAAACAAGGTGGACGCAAATAAATGGTCTACAGGCTTTTCAAAAAATCCTTGTATTTGATCGGCATGCAGGTCCATGGTAATAATGCGGGTAGCACCTGCTGCCTCCAACATTTTGGCTACCAATTTGGCCGCTATCGGAACCCTGGGCTTGTCTTTTCTATCCTGCCTGGCCCATCCAAAATAAGGCATTACTGCAGTTATGTGCCTTGCAGATGCCCTTTTTGCAGCATCCAACATCAATAACATTTCCATCAGGTTTTCAGAACTAGGATTCGTAGAACCAATAATAAATACACGCGTGCCACGTATAGATTCCTCAAAGGATGGCTGAAACTCCCCATCGCTGTATCTGGAAAAAATAACATTGCCTAAAGTGGAACCAAAATGCTCAGCTATTTTTTCGGATAACTTGGTACTTTGGGTACAGGTAAAAATTTTAGGCTCCGGTACTTGATATGGCATTGTTAAAGTATTGTTTATTAGTTTATTGGAACTCCTTTTTATAAGGAGGTGCAAATTTAGAAATTAATTTGGGTTGCTAAAGTATAAATGTTGTTATTTTTTTGGTGATATAAAGAAAATATTTTTTAGTTTTGCAGTCTCAAATGAAACCGGGAGTTAAAGAACAATCGGGAAAATTGAAAACTAAGAAATAATTACTTTGCTCGAGTGCCTGCCTGCGGTAGGCAGGGCGGAACTGGTAGACCTGTCTGCCGACAGGCAGGCGCGCTGGAGATGAAATTTTGAAGATGGTTTGGATCTATGCCATATCTAGTTTGACTTCTAACTATATTTACGTGGGGATGACCACGGATTTGGAGGCAAGGATAGCAAGGCATAACAACGGCAGAGAAAAGACGACTAAACCATATTTGCCTTTTGAACTAATTTTCAAGGAATCCCGGGAAAATTGGACGGAAGGCAGAAAAAGAGAAAAGTATTGGAAATCAGGTGTTGGAAAAGAACAGCTGAGAAAATTGAAAACTAAGAAATAATTACTTTGCTCGAGTGGCGGAACTGGTAGACGCGCTGGATTCAAAATCCAGTTCTTCGGAGTGTGGGTTCGATTCCCACCTCGAGTACTTAAAGGCTTTGACAGAAATGTTGAGGCCTTTTTTATTTCCCAGGTACATCAAAGGTACAACAATTGAAGGATCAAGGGATCAAGTCCAAAATCTGGGTTTTTACGGATTGAATTATTTCAGGATGATTATATATGAACAATTTTTTGTAGAATAAAGTGACCCATATTCAAGTTGTCACTAGTTCCAGCCCAAGTGACCACTTAATTACCTATCAGTTACAGTGAAATTATTGGAATTGTAGTAAATCGGAAATAAGATGGGGATGCCAACTACATTGCGAAATCCTAAAATTTGACAGCCATTTTGTCCATTAAACTTTGTTTTAGCTGTGGACTGATTTTAAAAATCCAGGGAACATGGCTTATTGATCTTTCATTTTGAAAGTTGCCTTTCCACTCTATAAAATGAACTTTTACTAATTTTAGCCAGTGGAGTCTAGAGCAAATCCAGTTCAGAATACCGAAGTTTGTCACATATTCTTTGTTGTTTATGAGTTTGGCCGATTGGTTCTATGGGAGGCTTGAAGCTCCGCTTACGTTTCTTTCACTTGATTCAAAAAGGTTCTTTTTTTGCCATAAAGGATAAGGAGGGGCTTTTGCATTCAAAGAATTATACTTTACCGCTGCTACATTCTGTCACGTTCCTCCTTAGACCCTGTTACCCTATTTCTTTTTTCCTTCACTTTTTGATTTCCAAAGGGAAAAGAATAGGTTAACTGAAAAACCCTTTCCGACATATCGTTGTCGCCCCCTGTTTTTATACCTAATTCTGGCTGATTGTATTCCCAATCAATCTTACCACTAGTAGCTGAGAAGTCTTGAACACTAAAAGTAAGGGAACTGTGGTTATGGAACTTCTTACTAAGCCCAAAATTGATGAAGTGTTGCAGATACTGCACTTGATCTCCGGCTATATAGGGGCTCATATACCGGCCATCTATATTGGCCGTCCAAGAATTGCCCAATTCGAAAACATTGTTGAGCTGGACTGTAGCGGTAAACATGGCCTTTTCGAATGGTAGGGGCCGATTTGAGGCATCTTTTACTTTCTTGTAGGCACCGTCCAGATTCCAGTTCATTTTCCAAAAATTGCTTATTTTAATAGGAAAACTCAGACTCAACAATACTCCTTCCATACTATCAAAATTGATGGGAATACTGGTCTGCAAATTACTTTCCTTGTCAACAGTATTATAAAACGAAATGGCTCCTTGGGTCCTATTAATTTCAAATGCCATTAAAAAGGAACGGTGGTTGTAAACCAATCTTACCGCATTGGTAAACGAAGGTCTGATACGGGTATTCGATGTTACTAACAAGCTGGGGTCCATCAACAAATTATAACCTGTCAAATTCATAAAAGACGGTCGTTCTATACGTCTGTTCAAAGACAAGCTCAGCGTTTTGGTAGAATCAATGGAATAACTGGTCCTGACGACCGGAAATAGATTGGTATATTTAATGGCGAAATCATTGTCACCTTGGGCATCATCCAAATTATAAGTATACTGTTCCAAACGCGCCCCTAAATTACTTTCCCATTTTGTATTCCATTTTTTCTGAACAGAACCATAAGCGGCCAAAACATTTTCGTGGATGTCATCGTTCATCTCGAAGGATTCATCTGTGCTCCAAGTGCCCGAATTTCTGTTACGGATCTGTGACATGGTATTTGACTTATTAAAAGTGCCTTTAATTCCTAACTCGAATTGAGTGTCTTTCTCCGTTTTCCATTCATAATCAGCTTTTACCGTATAAATTTCAAATTCCGAATTACGATCAGCCTCCGTTGCTTCGATATCTTCTATCGGAATTACGTATGACAGCCTCGAAAAATTCTGCACATCCAACGATACCCTATCGAAATCCAAATTCAAGGAACTGGTAGGGTTCAGTTGCCAAAAATAGTTGACATTTGCGTAGGTATTAACATTTGGATTATCGATATCGAGCAGGAATCGCGTATCGGTATCTATAATGTCATTGATAGTTCCCTTTGATCTGCTTGTGAAATCGTGGCCAGACATATTGCTCTTAGTATATCCAAAAATCGCCCCGATTATTCTGTTTTTATCTATTTCATAGTCAGCTCCAAAAGTAAAGCCTAATGAATTGGTTGCAGGATTTGTAAATTTTAGTTTGTTCTCGTAATAATAATGGTCACCTAGATATTCATACTCCCTAAAATGATTAATCTGCCACTTGGGCGATTTACTTTGAAATCCGGTTGCATTGCCATAAATATTCCAACGGTTGTTACGATAATTCAGGTCGGTACTGCCATTGAACTTTTCCCTCTGCCCCATACCGGCAGTGAAACTAGCATTACCGTTCAACCCAGTAATATTGTTTTCCTTCATAACAATATGGATAATTCCGGCGGCATTATCAGCATCGTATTTTGCCGAAGGCTGATGTATGAGTTCTATACGATCAATACTTTCTGCCCGCATTCCTTTTAATTGTTGTATCAAGTTGCCTTTGGGTACACGTGAGATCCTATCGTTTATCATAATCAGCACTTCGCCCTTGTTGTTTAGACTAATGCTGTTCGTATTCTCCTGTACGATGACACCGGGTGCCTTTTGAAGCACCTGTAGGGCATTGTTACCGCTAAAAGTAGACAATGACCCAATATTCAGTATTAATCTATCGCTCTTTTGTTGGAATAAGGCTTTCCGACCTACCACCTCAGCAACCTGCAAGTTTTGAATTTGAGGCATCAATCGAATAGTTCCAATAGTGAGAACTTGCGAATCTCGAATTTGCAATTGTTTAAAATAGGGTTCGAACCCAAGCATTGAAATATTCATAATATAGTTTCCTTGGCCAACCTCTTCCAATAGAAAATTACCCTTTTCATTGCTGGTCCCACCTTTTATCAGAACAGAATCTTGTTCTTGCAGCAATAGGACATTGGCGAAGGCCAAAGCTTCTTCGTTTTCGTCATGTATCAAACCCCTTATCGATCCGTCCTGGGCGAATAAAGTTTGCCCCATTCCTAGAAATACCAAGGTTAAAATTAGGACGTAATGATTATTTTGCATTTTAATTGATTTAAAGCGTTGGTTTTTTTAATCAGTATAGGTTTTGGACAATGTCATATGACAATTGGTAATCCACTCATCTTTATTCTTCAAAAGGATATCACTTCTCCATTGAAATGTTTTTTCCGTTATATTGTAAAAAACCCATTTCATGCTAAGATTTCCATGATTTACTAAGTCTAGATGAATCTCATTGTTTTTGTATTCAACATCGAACACAAAATGCTGATTTTGTATTGGACCGATCCATGTAACATTCCACTTTCTTGTTTTTGGGTTATAACTTCTTATTGAAGTGCCATATTCATAAAAGTTATTTTCATTCTCTTTCGAGTCTTGTAATGGTACTATCCAAATATCTTGGATGCATCGGCCTTTTAAAATCCTTTCGAAAATCCAATTACCTTTAAGTTCTAGGACTTCTTCTTTTGGGTTGTAAATCTTTAAATCAAAATTCCAACTGCCAATGAACTGACCAAAGAAATCATCCTCAAAAGGAATGTCTTGATTAGTAGTAGTGCCAACCAAATCATTTTTGAAATCACTTGTCATCATGAGTTAGATGTTTTTTCTAATACATGCGTGATTTGAGCCTTTTCGAGTGCTTGTTTGATATCGTTTTTAATATCATCAATATGTTCAATACCCGCAGAAATGCGCAATTGGGTTGGGTGCACACCGGTTGCTAATTGTTCTGAGTCACTTAATTGTTGATGTGTTGTAGAAGCTGGATGAATTATTAGAGTCCTTGCGTCTCCAACATTAGCTAAATGCGAAATCAATTCCAATGCATCAGCAAAGTTAGCCGCATCTTGTTTGTCGCCTTTTAAAGTAAATGTTAGCACGCCTCCATAACCATTATTCAAATACTTATTAGCTCTATCATGATACTTACTAGAGTTTAAACCTGGATAATTAACACTTTCTACTAACGGATTTGATTCTAACCATAAAGCCAATTCGTGTGCATTATTCATCGTGCGCTCAACTCGTAATGACAAGGTTTCCAAACCTTGTAAAAACAAGAAAGCATTGAATGGGCTCATACATGATCCGTAATCTCTCAAGCCTTCAACACGCGCTCTAATGATGAAGGCGATATTGGGCATTCCCATGGCATTCCCTTCTCCAAAAGTTTCCCAGAAATTTAATCCGTGATAACCTTCAGATGGTTCTGAAAATTGCTTGAATTTTCCATTTCCCCAATTAAAATTACCTCCATCAACAATAACTCCTCCCATACTCGTACCATGACCACCAATCCATTTTGTAGCCGATGCTACCAGAACGTTTGCGCCATGCTTAATTGGACTTGCTATATAGCCTGCTGCTCCAAATGTATTATCAACGACTAATGGGATGCCATACTTTCTTGCCAACGCAGCAAATTTTTCGAAGTCTGGAATATTCAATTCTGGATTTCCGATGGTATCTAAATACAAGGCCTTTGTTTTATCATCGATTAAAGCCTCAAAAGCATCTGGTGTTTCTTCATCGACAAAACGCGCTTCGATACCCAAACGTTTGAATTGTACTTTAAACTGATTGTAAGCTCCTCCATATAGATAACAGGTAGAAACAAAGTTATCGCCCGCTTCAAGAATATTACTTAATGCGATAAACTGCGCTGCTTGCCCTGATGATACGGCCAATGCAGCTACGCCACCTTCCAGTGCAGCAATTCTTTTTTCAAAAACATCAACCGTTGGGTTTGTAATTCTTGAGTAGATATTACCAAACTCTTTAAGTGAAAAAAGGTTTGCTCCATGCTCCGAATCCTTAAAGGCAAAAGCGGTTGACTGATAAATCGGAACTGCACTAGCTCCTGTGGTTGGGTCCGCCTGTTGACCTGCATGTAATTGTAAGGTTTCAAATTTTAAATTTTCCATGATTTCTTTATTTAAATTGGTTAGTAATTAAGCAGATAATGAAATATCTACAGGTACTGGATTTAGTATGGTGTTATAGATTGGTGACTTTTTTGCAAACTCAAGAAGTTCTGCTTTTTCGGCTTCGGATAGCTTACCCTGAACGTCAATTGACATTTTTATCTGCTCATATTCCTTTAAAATACATTCATCCAAACCAAGGAATCCGTTTAGGTTTAAATCGCCTTCTACTCGAATTGTTACCTCATCCACTTCAATCCCATTTGCAGATGCCAATAACATCATCGATGTTGTGATGCAACTTGCCAACGTGTGCAATAAAAATTCTGGCGGACTTGGCGCCACATCTGTACCATTTAAAATTTTTGGCATGTCTGTGTTACATTCAAAAGGTGTTGCCCTTGTTGCATCGTCTTGACAAGCACCATAGAACCCTTGTATTTGGCTTATGTTTCTTGGACCAGATTGCCATTTGTTCGTTGCTTTAAATTTGAATTCTGCAATTTTCGGATTGCCTTTTAAAGTTGTAACCGTGTTCTCTATAGCTTCTAAATCAAAGCCGTTTAAATTTGTACTTACTGTTTTCATCATTTCTTGTTTTTAATTTGTTACTCATTTAGGAATTCTTTCCAAATGCGATCTATTAATTCATTTACCGTTGGTATATCATGTATATCGTCAACACTAGTGCCTGCATAATTCGCCATGGCTTCTATATTGCCTGTATAAAATGATGCCGGTGAATTTATACTGTATCGTTCTACACCGTTTTCTTCATCAGATTTAACAACATCATCCCTTTCTCCTGGCCTATTCCCGATGGCAGGACAACCGGCTGCCTCCCACATTTCAAAGGTTGTATTGCGTAAAACGCGATGTGTAGAATTATCCCAACCTTTATTCATACATGTTGTAAAAACGGTGTCTTCCGCCTTGGCATTTACCAAAGATTTTTTATAGAAATCATGTCCCTGACTTTCTACTGTAGCTACAAATCTTGAACCCATAACTACACCCGCTGCGCCCATTTGCATGTACTCGCGCATTTTATGGCCTGATCCAATTCCACCGGAGGCAACCACAGGTGTGCTTCCCGCAATTTTTAGAACTCGCCCTAGTGCTTCTCCCAATGGCCTGGACGCATGAACATGGCCTCCCGCTTCCATGCCTTGGCATACCAAGTAATCCGCACCTAAATTCAAGGCTTCTTTTGCGCTTGCTTCACTGGTGACCTGAATACCGAGAACTACTTTTGCAGCTTTCATTTTCGATACCATTTCCTTCGTGGGCATTCCCCAAGAAAATTGTATGATCGGCACCCCGTTCTCTATAGCGACCTCAAAGGCTTTAGGTTTAAAATTCAAGACGAAATTTGCGAAAAAGGAGTTTTTGGTTTCCCTTTTGACATCCTCTAATTGTTCAATTGCTGCATCTGGTTCTGACCAGCTTAATGGTAATGCGCCCAAACATCCAATATTGGCCACAGCAGCTGTAAACGAACTATTGATGGCTCCTCCTGTTGGTGCCTGGATGATGGGATATTTAATGTTTAGTAATTTGATTAGTTTTTTAGTAGCAGGGGAAGGGTAATTGAATTCATCTACTTTTCTGGTAGTTACTTTTGATACAATTGATGATTGGCTGATACCACTTCCACCCATTGCTGTGGCAGCAAAAGTTGTCAGCAATCCTTTTTGAACAAAGTCACGTCTAGAGGTTTTATTAAAATTCATAAGAGTGATTATTTAGTAGTTATTGTTTATTAAGTTATTTCCATTGAATATTTATACTACAAAAGTATTGGGTATCAACCCCTTAGAATGGTTCGACAAGTTCTTTAAATGGTATATTCGGTTCATTTGAAAATGACCTTTGGATAAGAAACTCAATAGCTAATGTGATTTTTTTATTGAAAATACCTCTCCAGACTTCCCTCTAATTTGGCTCACAAAAGCTACCAAAATTGCAGTCTTTAATTCTTTAACTTTTGTTGACATTGTTGTTATTTTAGCACTGATTGAATTGTTACTAATAATCCATGGATTGATTATTAGTGAGCGCGAGCGCTTGTTTTCATCGTGTCGATTACAAAATCAAGAGCGGTATTCCAAGCCTCTAATGTTTTTGGTGTTTTATTTTCACCTAAAACTTCATCGATAGTTTCTATCATCGCTTGCTTTACCACAGGATAGTATTCAGCTTTTACACCGTATTGAACATGACTTTGACCCAACTTTGCCAAACCTTTTTTAAGATGTTCCGGTCGTGAAAGGGAATACACAATGCCTCCTAACATATGGGTAAGTAATCGCCCCTGATCGGTCATATTGTTTCTGAATAGGGCCCTGACAAAGGGTGCCAACGTAAAAACCTTTTCATAGAATATTTTGGCGAATCTTACTTCGTCCTTTAGCATGATATTCATAGAAGATTGAAGTTCTAATTGAAGATCCATGTCTTTAAAACCAATTAGCTCATACAACGTTAGGGGGTCGTCCTTCCCTGCCAATTTGTTTAAGAAGTTATGGCCTACCACAACTTTATCCATATCTACATTTTCATAGACGGTATCAGATATAAGAATATCGGTATTTGTGACTTTGGTTTCATTCTGTATTCTACTAGCTACATTTACGGGATCACCTATAACAGAAAATTGTTTATGGGTTGGATGTCCAAGATGACCTAAAAAAGCGGTACCGAAATTAATACCAATACCCGATTTTAGTTTTATTTCAATGTCCTTTAAATCTGTACGGTTCAGGGAATCCAATGCATATTGCATACCCAAAGCTGCGCGAATGGCGTCTTCACAATTCTTCTGGGCAGTTCCTCCTGTAGTACCAAATACACCAACTATTTCGTCCCCGACGTATTGATAGATAACCCCATTATTCATTAATATAGGCTCTCCCAAAGCGGTATAGAACTTATTCAACATATAGGCTACATCAAAGTTGAGATTATGGGAAGAAAGGTTCGTGAAATTTCTAATATCACAGAAAAGAATGGCTATTGGTCTTTCCTCTGCCCGGCCGGTTGGCACTAATTCTTTTTGCAGGTTATTGACTTCTCCACTAGACCATATTAAGCGTTGCAGTGATACATCTCCTTTGGGACGGGCCTGACATGCCAGCCGAATAGACGGGTCCCACTTTCTAGAGTGACAACTTGTTTTCTCGAATTCTGTTTTTGGACTTAAATTCTGTATCCCGTCCAGTACCCTAATCCTACAGGTAGTACAGACACCATTACCTCCACATTCATGTAAGTGGGGGATTCTATTCTTGATCGAGATATCCAAAAGTGTACTGGAAGTGGAATTGAATTCTACTTGTCTATTAATTGCTGAGTATGTTATCTTGTAACCCATTGAGATTAGTATAAATATTATTGATCGGATTGTTGTAATTGCAAGGTTTCAAATTTTAAACAGACAATTCTAAATCCAGTAAAAGTGGGTTTAGAATTGTATCGTATAGAGGCGATTTTTTTTGCAAACTCAAGAAGTTCTTCTTTTTCAGTTTCAGCTAGATTGCCTTCTACTTTAACTTTCTTCTTTTTTCAAAGGAGAATGATGCTCGTGAACCATTTTCCATCCATCCTTTGTTTTAACAAACAACAAAGTAATTTGGTCGTTTACCACTACTAGGTCTTCACCGAATTTGAGATGAAAATCGGAGTGAAAAGTTAAGTTTGCCACATCACCATAAACTGCGATCTGTAAATCGTTGGCATCAAACTTTACAACTTCGCTTACAGAACCAAAAACATTACGTTCGTTAGCTTCATTTGCTTCTCCCCCATTTCTGGGTTCACCATTTTTAAATTCCGTAAACTTGGGACTATAGGCATGGAAAGAAATTAGCCTATCTAAATCTTTATCTTTAATACTTTGTGCTATTGCCCCAAATGTTTCCATTACTTCTTGTTTCGCTTCGGGAAATTCATCATTAATTAAATCCACTGGAGCTTTATCCATTTGTGCGTTGCAACTAGTAGTTAAAAATCCTAATAAAATAATACTTGCTAATGTCAAACTTGATTTCATAATAAATAATTTAAGTGATTAATTTTGATTGTAGCACAAGACTATCCCGTACCTTATTATTAAACTTGTTAAAAATGTAAAGAAGAGCTAAACACTACATATCAGGTATGTTTTGGTAAAAGTTGTCGCAATCCTTCTTGAACAAAGCCACGTCTAGAAGTTCTATTAAAATTCATAAGAGTGATTCATTAAGTGGTTTTTGACCATTCAGTTATTTGCTCTGAATAATTACACTACAAAAGTATTGGGTATCAATCCATTGGAATGGTTCGACAAGTTCTATAAATGGTATATTCGGTTCATTCGAGAATGAACTTTGGAAAGGAAATTGAACTGGAATTATAGGAGAAGGCTATTTTGAATCTAAAACTGGGTATTATGAAGCTACCGCATTTCGATAGGTGAGCGGTGTTACATTTTCATGTTTTTTGAAAACCTTTATAAAATGGGAAGGATCTTCGAAACCGCAATCGTAGGCAATCTCATTGATGGATTTATCGGATGTTTTAAGAAATTGAATCGCCAATGCAATTTTTTTATTAGAAATCCATCTCCCCGGACTTTCTCCAAATACGGCCTTAAAACTTCTTTTAAATGTACTTAAACTCATGTTTGCTAAAGTTGCATATTCTTCTAATTTCAAGTTATAAGGATAATTATCCATCATTATATCTTTAAGCTGTACACTATTTGAAGATTGTAGGCTACAAAAATAAGATGCTATCTCTTGATTTTTTTTAGACGTAAAAATATTAAGCAATAATTCCTCAAATTTTAATCTTATAACATTGGTATTGGGATTTTCATTTGCTTCAAAATATACTTCTAACGATTTCATATAAGACACTAAAAAGTCATCTACATTTATTCTTAAAACACCATCAGAATCTATATGGCCTACATTATTTTTAAATGAAATGGTATCGCTAAATTTTAGCATAAATTTTTTGATAAATTCATCTGGCATAAAAATCATGAGGGCGCAGTAATCTTCACTATGAAATTGATGTGCTATGTGAGCTCCTTTTTTCACAAACAAGGCATCTCCTGCTTTGACCATATATTCGTCACGGTGTGTTTTCCACATTTTCTTGCCATTCGTAACAAAAACGAAGTAGTTGGCATCTGACCACATACCAAAACGAATCTCTTCAATCATACACTTAAACTCAACGAACAGCAATTCATCGACAGTAAATTTTCTAAATAATTCACATTCTCGTATATATGTAAAAACATTTGTCATAAATCCTATTATTTATGTTGTTTCAAATTTGATTCATTGAGTTCATACTTCAGGAAAGGTTAATATGTTACCTTAGGTTTTCATGTTTAGTTTGTGTCGTGGAATTAAAGATAACAAAAAAGCAATAATTCTAAATATAGACAGATGAGACGGAAAACTTTTAGTTTCTCCATGGAGGTTCTTACTGGTGCTTATAAGGGCTAAAATTTATAGTTATTCTTCTTCATGAGGTTCAATACTCTCTATCAAACTAGTAAAACAATCGAATCTAATCCAAAAAACCATTTTGGTTAATTCCTTATTTTTGGACCAGTTGTTTTGATTCCTATCAATGGAGGAAGATGGTATAGAGCATTAGCCGATAAATAATATCTGTACCAGCGTTGTTTGAAGTCTTGTAAAACGAACTTTTTATGGTACTACACCAACTTTATTCATTCTCTCTTTTTATGGGCCGTTTTAAAGAACTATTTTTATTATGGTTCCGTAATCCCGTAGAGGTTCAATGGGGATAAACAAAAATTCCAAAAAATAAATTGGTCAAAAACCCATCAAAGATTATCAATCAAGCAAAAAGGAATGTGGATTAATTTTTTATGGATAAAATTTTGACCTATATACATTTAATGAAGGGGATTCCTGATTTTAGTGCTTATCTTAGGGCATATTGAAAATATGATTGTCCCATGGCATTAAAAGTAGCAATATCACATAAAACTGTTTATAAATATGATCGAAGGGTAAACCTTTCACCACATATTTTTAGGTTAAGGCCTGCGCCGCATAGCAGAACTCCCATTGAGGCGTATTCCATAAAAATTAAGCCTGAAAATCATTTTTTCAATTGGCAGCAAGACCCTTTTGGCAATTACTTGGCCCGCATTGTTTTTCCCGAAAAAACCTCGGAACTATCAGTGGAGGTAGAAATTATAGCAGACTTAAAGACCATTAATCCCTTTGATTTTTTTGTAGAGGAATCCGTTGAGAATTTTCCGTTTACCTATTCGGAAGATTTAAAAAAAGAACTTCTGCCCTATTTGGAAGTAACGGAAAAGGGTCCATTGCTACAGGATTGGTTGGAAAAGTTGGATCTAAGCCCAGTGCGGAGCATTGATTTTCTTATAGGCCTTAATCAAAAATTATACACCTACCTCAACTACACCATCCGTATGGAGCCTGGTGTACAAAGTTGTGAGGAAACCTTGGACAGGAAATTAGGTTCATGTAGGGATTTTGCTTGGCTATTGGTACAGACCCTTCGTCATTTGGGATTGGCGGCCCGTTTTGTATCAGGATATCTGGTACAACTAAAGTCGGATGAAAAATCCTTGGACGGCCCCTCCGGCCCTGAAGAGGACTTTACGGATTTACATGCTTGGGCAGAAGTTTATTTGCCAGGTGCGGGTTGGATCGGGTTGGATGCCACCTCCGGACTTTTGGCAGGGGAAGGTCATATCCCTTTAGCCTGTACACCTTCCTTTGAAAGTGCCGCTCCAGTGTATGGATTAACGGATCCCTGTGAAACCGAATTTGAATTCGACAACTCAGTAACCCGCATTTTTGAGTCGCCCCGCGTAACCAAGCCCTATACCGAAGATCAGTGGAAAGCCATTTATAATTTAGGCTTTGCCGTAGAAGAGGAGCTGCAATTAAATGATGTAAGATTAACTATGGGCGGCGAACCCACCTTTGTTTCTGTAGATGATATGGAAGCTGAAGAATGGAATACAGCTGCCGATGGGGAACACAAACGCGCATTGGCAAGTTCCCTTTCCTTGAGGTTATTGGATGCCTTTGGCAAAGGCGGAATGTTGCACCATGCCCAGGGGAAATGGTACCCGGGCGAACCCTTGCCTCGCTGGCTTATTGGCATTCATTGGCGCAAGGATGGAGAATCTATATGGAAGGAACCAAAATGGCTCGCTTCCTTTACGAAGACCTATACCATCCCAAAGGATATTACAGGTACCTTTCTAAAGACATTGACCAAATATTTGTCCTGTCCCAATGAAAGTATAATTCCAGCATATGAAGATGCTTTCTATTTTCTATGGGAAGAAGGAAAACTGCCAGTAGATGTGGAGCCAAAAGATTATAACAAAAAAGACACGGCTTTAAGACGGAAGCTTGGGGAAGTCCTGGAGCAGGGCATAGGTAAAACCATTGGCCATGTTTTGCCTTTGGCCAAAAGCAATGACCAATGGATTACAAATTCTTGGGAGTTTAGGGGCAAACATCTGTTTTTAACCCCGGGAAATTCCCCAATTGGATTACGACTTCCCTTGGAATCCTTGCCCAAAGAACCGGAAGTACCTTCAGAACCTACTGCAGAACCTGAGCTGTTCGAGGAAAAGCCTGTACTAAGAGCTTACGGAAAAGAATTACAGGATCGAATAGAGTCCAAGACATCAAAATCATCTGCCAAAAAACAACCTTTTGTTCGTACTGCCTTATGTGCTGAGGTGCGGGACGATAAATTATTCCTTTTTCTACCCCCTTTGAATAGCGCGGAAGACTTCTTGGATTTAATAGCAAGTATTGAGGCAACGGCCAAGGAACTGGAAATTCCGGTAATATTGGAGGGTTATGAGCCCCCTAGGGACAACCGTTTGGAAGTCCTGAAAATTACTCCGGACCCCGGTGTAATAGAGGTAAATGTGCATCCTGCCAGGAATTGGCAAGAACTTACGGACAATACCTTGAAGCTATATGAAGAAGCAAAAAAATCCCGTTTAGGGACCGAAAAATTTATGTTGGATGGCAAGCATACCGGTACAGGAGGTGGCAACCATGTTACCTTAGGCGGGGCCACTCCCGCAGATAGTCCGTTGCTTCGAAATCCGCAACTGCTGCGCAGTCTACTAACATTTTGGCAGCACCATCCTGGGCTTTCCTATTTATTCTCTGGAGCATTTATAGGCCCTACAAGTCAGGCTCCACGTATAGACGAGGCGCGCTTGGAAAATCTCTATGAATTGGAAATTGCCTTTTCCCAAATTCCCGAGGATAAAGAGGTACCTTTTTGGTTAACGGACCGATTATTTCGCCATTTACTTACCGATATTACCGGAAATACCCACAGGGCCGAATTCTGCATCGATAAATTATATTCCCCGGATTCTTCTTCAGGTAGATTGGGCATCTTGGAGCTGCGAGCTTTTGATATGCCGCCTCATGCACAGATGAGCCTCTTGCAAATGTTACTTGTGCGCACTTTGGTGTCTTGGTTTTGGAAAAATCCGTACAAACATGATCTGGTACGTTGGGGTACGGAATTGCACGATAAATTCTTGTTGGAACATTACGTAAAAGAAGATCTAAGGGATATTGTTACCCAATTAAATGATGCCGGTTATCCCTTTAAGCTGGATTGGTTCGACCCATTTTTTGAATTCAGGTTTCCCTTATACGGATTGGTAGAGATCAATTCCATGCAGATAGAACTGCGAATGGCCATAGAACCATGGAATGTGCTGGGCGAAGAAATGTCCGGTAGGGGAACGGCGAGATACGTTGATTCCTCCTTGGAAAGAGTGCAGATAAAAGTGAAAAACTTTACGGAAGAGCGTTATAGCCTAACCTGTAACGGTGTAAAAATAGCCTTGAGCCCTACAGGTATCAAAGGCGAATATGTAGCTGGAGTCCGTTATAAAGCATGGGATCCCTGGTCAGCGCTTCACCCAACCATTTCTGTAGATGTACCTTTGGTATTTGATATTGTAGATATGTGGAATAAAAAATCCATTGGTGGATGCACCTATTTTGTAGCCCATCCCGGCGGACGTTCCTATGATACCTACCCTGTAAACAGTTATGAGGCCGAATCTAGGAGAATTAACCGATTTTGGGATTTTGGACACTCCCAAGGTGAGGCAACACCGATGGAAATGGGCGCAACAACAAATTTTTCCGGTAGAATGGTAGAACCTAAGTCTGCTTCCAATACATTTGTATACAAAGAGGTCCCTATAAATCCTGAATATCCACATGTGCTGGATTTAAGGAAGAAGTAATTCATAAATTATTATGCCAATAACAAGTACCAGCTGGTTAAGTAATTATATTACCGAATATAAGAATGATGAAATGTTTACACCACAGAATGGTGTAAAACCCTATTGGAACAAACTCCTCACCGAATTTGATAAATTGGGTTATGACGGATTAATGGCACGCCAAAGGGATATAGATTGGCTACTTTCGGAAAATGGCGTTACCTACAATGTTTATAACGACCCTCAGGGATTGCACCGTCCATGGAACTTGAACGTGGTACCATTTTTACTCCGCCAGGCCGAATGGCAAACCGTAGAGAACGGTTTAAAACAACGTGCACAGCTTTTAAATTTGGTCTTGAAGGATATTTATGGCGAAGGCAATCTCATAAAAAATGGCATAGTGCCACATGAAGTAATTCACGGACATCGTGGTTTTTTAAGACAATGTAGTGGCATTGAATACAACACGGAAAAATTTCTTTCCATCTACGCCGCCGATCTTTCAAGGGGAACGGACGGTAGGTTGTGGGTAGTGAACGACCGTGCAGAAGCACCTTCAGGAATGGGATATGCCTTAGAAAATAGATCTACTACCAGTAGAATTCTCCCGGAGATGTATGCCAAAATGAATGTGAAGCGACTTTCTGGTTTCTTTAAAGAATTTAACCAGATGCTTGTAGACGCATCCCCTGTAAAAAAAGACAATCCCAATATTGCCATATTGACCCCGGGATCCCACAATGAAACTTATTTTGAGCATGCCTACCTCTCCTCCTTCCTAGGCTACCCCTTGGTACAAGGGAACGACCTGGTGGTAAGGGACGGTTTTGTGTGGATGAAATCCTTGCAGGGACTTAAGCAGATTGACGTTATTTTGCGGAGGGTTGATGACGCCTTTACCGATCCCCTGGAACTAAGGGAAGATTCCCAGCTAGGAGTTGCAGGATTGTTGGATGTAGTGCGCAGAAAAAATGTTTCCATTATTAACCCGGTAGGTAGTGGTGTAATTGAAAACCCGGGGCTGATCCCTTTTATGCCGGCCATATCCAGATACCTTCTAAAGGAGGAACTAATCTTACCACAAATTGCATCATGGTGGTGCGGACAGGAACAGGAAAGAAAATTTGTATTGCAGAACATATCTCAATTGGTGATCAAAAGAATTGACAGGACCAATAGGGAAAGTATCCATTTCGCAGAGTTCATGACCACACAGCAGTTAAATGACCTAAAAAAGGAAATTGAACTAACTCCCTATCGTTTTGTAGCTCAGGAGAAAATAAGCTTTTCCACTGCTCCAAACCTAGTTGATGGCACTATAGAGTCTAGAAATTTGGTAACCCGTACCTTTTGTATTGCATCAAATAAAGACTACAGTGTAATGCCCGGCGGACTGGTACGTGTGGCTCCGGACAGGGAAACCATAAGGGTTTCCAACCAAAGGGGTGGCACAAGTAAGGATTTTTGGGTCTTGGAAGACAGCCCGGTAAAGGAAGATATAACCAGGCACTGGCAAAAACGGAGTTCTTTGGCCGCATCCGGCTTAAATGATCTACCCAGTCTTACAGCAGAAAACTTATATTGGGCAGGGCGTTACGTAGGCCGTACTTTAGTCAATGCCCGTTTCTTACGCATGGTCATGCGTCAAATGGCCTTGGTACAGAACAAAAATGAAAAACCAGATTCTGTTAAACTCCAAGTCCTGTTCAAAGCGGTTACCCACTTAACAGGCACCTATCCTGGCTTCGCTGAGAAAAGTCCCAAAGGCAAAATGGCTATGGAAGACCCCATGCAGGAAATGTTATCCGTAATACTGGATAAAGACAGGCCCGGGAGTTTAGCGCACAACCTTGCCATGTTCAGTAATTCCTATTATTCCATCCGGAATCTGTGGTCTTCGGATATGTGGAGGGTGTTCGAAAATATTCAAAAAATATGGCAATCCTTTGAGGAGGGCCAGGACCGTTCCATTAATAAAATTTTAAAAGTACTCAACCAACTCATCACCCGTTTAATTGCTTTTATGGGCCTTATAGAAGAGAGTATTTTAGTACAACAGGGGTTGCTACTTTATTTTATCGGCCTACAATTGGAACAGAGCATGTTGACCATTACCAAATGTCGCTCCCTGCTTACCATTAAATATGAGGAACAGGTAGAATATGATCTCCTGGAGTATTTGTTGACCAGTCATGAAAGCCTTAATATTTACAGATATAGCTATAGGTCCCACATTCAATTGGAGCACTTATTGGACCTGGTGGTGTTGGATTTGGAATACCCCAGATCATTGACATTTATGTTGAACAGAATACAAAAAGACATTGCACGATTACCGCATTCCAAGAAGGATAATAGTTTAAGCAATTATCAAAAATATGTTTTTGACGCTTTCTCCAAATTGCGATTGGCGGAGTCTTCCAATTTAGTAAAGACTAAATCCGAAACCGATTATTTCAGGCAAGACTTAGATGAGCTATTGGAAAAACTATCAGAATTATTATACAAAACATCCCAATCTATAAGTAGCACCTATTTTAATCATACGGACAAACAAAATCAATTGGTTACCCAATCCTTTCCTTTTTGATATGATTTTTAACGTTAAACATACTACCAAGTACGAATACAATGCTCCGGTAATTTATTGTCATAATATTGCTACACTGCGCCCGCGGGAATCCAAAGGCCAACAGTTATTGGACTATAAAATACAGATAACACCACAACCGACAGAAATTTCGGAACGCATAGATTTTTTTGGAAATTATATTACCCGTTTTTCCATTCAAACAGAACATAAGGAGTTAAAAGTAACCACAAAAAGTAAAATAGTACGGGATTATGCGCAGTTCCAAGATTCTTTTTTTTCACAGGAATGTAGGGGAATAACCTTGGACCAAACCCTTTTGGCATTAAAAAGTACGGACCCTGACATATTGGATTCCAGGCAATACATTCTGGAATCTATATTTATTAGACGTGCCGATGACAACATTAGGGACTATGCCGAGGTTTCCTTTAAAAGAAATCGTTCAGTTTTTGATGCCGCATATGAATTGATGCAACGAATTTATACCGATTTTCAGTTTGTACCGGGTTTTACAAGTATTTCCACTCCTGTTGAGGAAGTAATGAAGGAAAAAAAAGGAGTTTGCCAAGACTTTGCCCAAATAGCCATTGCCTGTATAAGATCCGTTGGGCTACCTGCCAGGTATGTTAGTGGTTATATAGAAACCGTACCCCCTAAAGGCAAAGAAAAATTGGTAGGGGCGGATGCCTCCCATGCCTGGTTCGCCATATTTATACCCGGCTTTGGATGGGTAGATTTTGACCCCACGAACAATCTAATCCCCATGGACCAACATATTGTAGTGGGCTGGGGCAGGGATTACTACGACGTACCACCTTTAAAAGGTGTAGTTTATGGCAGTGGTAAAAGTAAACTTAAAGTGGCCGTAGATATAGAAGCCACAAATTAAAATCCTAGCTGTGTTGCCAGCTGTTTCAAAAACGTACATTAGGATTTATAACCAATAGACAGGTTTTGGAGCTGTTGTTATTGCACTTGATTTTAAAACTACATTGGACCAGACTACCAAAGGATATTAAAATCTAAAATTCGTTATGATACCACTCGGTTGTTGGAAAATGACTAATCAGGTTTTTGATTCCCTCCTTTGATATTGGCTTTACCAAGTAACCAGAAAGTTCACTAATTTCTTTGGCCATGGCTATATCATTAGGATTGTTGGAGGAGGTTAACAAGTATATATTAATATCCTTTTTTATTTTGGTCTGAAGTGATTTATATTCTTTGAGAAACTCCCATCCATCCATAAAAGGCATGTTTACGTCCAAAAGGATAATATCTGGAAGATTGGTGGCAGCACCGAGATTCTGTTTAAGGAAATCCATTCCCTTTTCACCATCGGAAAAAAACTTAATCTTTATGTCCGGACTTATTTCGGCAATGGTATTCTTCATTATAAACTGAAAAATCTCATCGTCATCGATTAGAAAAAAACTTAAGTCATTCATAGCTGTCAAATATTATTTTAAATGTGGTTCCCTTTCCCAATTCACTGCTTACTTCAATATTGGCATTCAATGATTCCAATTGTGTTTTCACCAGAAACAACCCCATACCTTTACCGGATAGTCCACGATGAAATCTTTTATATAATTTAAAAATATCACTGCCATAGCGATTTAAATCTACCCCTACGCCGTTGTCCTCCACTACTAAAACTTTCTTGTCGTCCTCCCATAAGGTACGGATAAATATGACCCCCTTTTTGTTGGGGTCCCTATATTTTATGGCATTGGATATTAGATTTTGAATCACGCTTTGTAAATAGATTTTTGAAAACTTTATTTCGTTCCATGCAGCCAAATCTGTCTTCACTTCTATGGTTTCTTTGTCCAAAGTTTCAACATACAGATCCAAGGTGGCCTCTAATAAAGGCTCCAATGCTATATTTTCCAATTTAACCTGGTCGTCATCGTTCAGAATCCTAACGTAAATGAGAAGATCATCCACCAGGGTATTAATAGCATGGGTTACTTTTTGCAATTTAGGAAAATAACTTTCGGCCTCTTCATAATCCTTGGCTTCCTTTAACATGGAAACCAAAGCAGAAACACTTGTCGTAGGAGCTCTTAAGTTATGGGCAACAATATTGTTATACTCTAGAAGTTGGGCATTGCGTAGCTCCAACTTATTCTGTATAGCTGCCAAAGCGTTGTTTTTATTTTCGAGCTCGGTGCTTTTGCTTTCCAGCTCCTTATTAATTACTTCAAGAGCCTGCATATACTTCTTTTTGGAAGTATCACTTTTCGCCTCAAGATATGACAGGCATAAAATAACAGCTATTGCCAATAAATTGATAAGGAATATTGAAAAAATCTCGCTTTTCAGCCTGGCATTTAAAGTATTTGAATCCAGATGTTTTAAAAGCACCCATTTATTATTGGTTTTAATATCCGCAAATTTATGCCGAAATAAAGGGGTTTGGGCAAGTTCGGTTTTAAAATCCAATTCGGTTTTTATCCACAGATCCCCGTTCTGAAACAAAGAAGTAGATTCTTTCCTATTAAGTGAATCTGCCAAATCAGGGTATTCCTCATAAAAGGTAATATTTCTACTATTGGGAATTAAATGCGCAAACTCTTTTGCACTATCCTTACTTACCAGATAATTGCCAAAACGATCCAACAACATAAAGGAATACTGATTGTCCTTTTTCAGCAGCTCCAAGAACCTCTCTGCACTAAAATTAATGACCACTATGCCCAATTTGTTGCCAAGAGCGTCGAATATAGGTGCTACCCCACGAATCATTGGTTTATATGGCAATTCCAGAATACCGTTTTCTTGATTCAGATTTAATGGGGACAAATAAATTTGACTTTTCTTGAGATCAGTGGTAGCCTGATAATAATCCCTAGTGGCCTTATCCTGAAGTGCTATACTCTTTACTATTTTGCCATCGTCCTGTCTATTGAGTCTATATACTTCCTTTCCTGATAAATTGATAAGTCTGAATTGACTATAACTGTCCATTCCAACAACAAAATCCCCAATTCTATCGTCTAAGTAGGCATTCTTGTCCGGATCAAAGTCGCTTTCACTAAAACCGTATTGCTCCCAATAATAGAGATTGGCTATCATGGGTTTTAAAAGTTCAACAATAAGTTGTTTTTTATTCGAGAGTTCATCCTGCTGTAGGGCAATGAGCTTTTCGTGCTCCATTTTATATAACCAAAAAACGGCCAAAACGCTCAAAATGAGAATTGGGAAGTAGTATTTTACAAACTTTAATAGTAATCTTTTAAGCAAATTCTAAGCTATTAAAGGTTAAACCCAGTGCTGAAATCCAAACACCGGCCAATGCTCATACAATCTTTTTGGGGGAAAGTTTCAATGGTCCAGTTTAGCAATAAACTGAAATCAAATATAACTAAAATTAAACCTCATCAATCATTATAAATTTTAATGTTACAAAAAAAAAAACGTTCTAAAGGCTCGATTAAACCTGATATACTAAAATTTATTATTTAACAAAACCTAAAAGATACTATTGATTTATTGATGACCAAAATCCAATAATTTTTACAACATGGAAATACGAATATTTGCCCGACTTCATAATTACCTTTAAAAGTTAAAACTAATTTCATACTTTTAATAAATACTGTTTGTAACTAGGCTTCAATTTGCTATAATTAAGATTGAATAGAGCAATGAAGATCAAGAAAATCCTTTCAAAAGCGTCTTCCCCGATACGTCCGTTAATTAGCTGAAAAGGGAGTTTTTGAATCGGATCTGATAGAACCTAAAGTGTAAAAGGCACGTTCAACCATAAATCAACGCCCATGAAACCACTGAAAAAAGAAGATATTAAACAAGAAGTTTTTGACCTTTATGATGACTACGCCCACAACAGGGTAAGCAGAAGGCTGTTTATGGATAAATTATCCACCTATGCCGTTGGTGGGTTAACGGTAGCTTCGCTACTTAGCTTTATTTCCCCTGATTATGTGAAAAAAATCCAGATAAAGTCCGATGATCCAAAATTAAAATCGGAATATATCCACTACGATTCCCCCAAAGGAGGTGGTTCCATAAAAGGCTTACTTTCTAGACCGGCCGATACCAAGGTAAAACTTCCAGGAATAATAGTGGTCCACGAAAACCGTGGACTTAATCCGCATATAGAAGATGTAGGACGTAGGGCCGGCCTGGCAGGATTCATCTCTTTGGCCCCAGATGCTTTAACACCTCTGGGCGGTTATCCCGGCAATGACGACGATGGCCGTGAACTGCAAAGCAAGCGAAATCGCGATGAAATGTTGGAAGATTTTATTGCTGCCTTTGAATATTTGAAAGCCCACCCGGAATGTTCCGGCAAGGTTGGAGTAGTAGGATTTTGTTTTGGAGGTTGGATTTCCAATATGATGGCGGTAAAGGTTCCAAGTTTAGGAGCTTCCGTTCCTTTTTACGGGGGTCAGCCAACTGAAGATATCGAAAAAATCAGCGCCCCATTAATGCTTCATTTTGGTGAATTGGATACTCGCGTCAATGAAGGTTGGCCGGCCTATGAAGAAGCTCTTAAAAAGTATGGCAAAGAATACAAAGCCTATATATACCCTAAGGCAAACCACGGTTTTCACAATGATACCACCCCGAGGTATGACCGGGAAGCCGCTGAATTGGCCTGGGGAAGGACCATCGATTTTTTCAAGGAAAAACTCGCTTAAAATCGCACCGTAAAAAGGTCATAATAATTACTATAATGAAAGCGTACTAAACGATATCATTATATAAAGCACAATGAGCACTACCAAAACCGATGCCACTATATCCCAAATAGTATAGCTCGACTTGTTATCTGCTTTCTGTTTTGCCGTAACCGTTCCGAAGGTTAGTCCTGACAATTGGGCTGCCGAAGGGGCAGGATAAAACATACTTACAATCACCGCGATGGCCACACAGAGGGCAAAGAAATAGGCCGCAAATACCAACCAGTTCACGTCGGCGAGGTTAAAAAGAAAGCTTCCTTCGGAAAAACTGGATTTCATAATCTCCAAGGTCAGTTTGGAAAACCCTATGATCAATCCACCTACCAAGGTGGCTATGGCCCCATTGGCATTAATGCGCTTATAAAAAATCCCCAAAAGAAATACCGCTGTTATGGGCGGGGAAATATAGGCCTGCACATTCTGTAGGTATTCGTACAAACCGTCCGAAAGTCTTGTAATAACGGGTATCCAAAGCAGGCCGAGACCCACAACAAAAAAAGTGGCGGTCCTTCCGGTTTTCACCAATTCCTCCTCAGGTTTATTGGGCTTCAATTTTTTATAAATATCCAGGGTAAACAAGGTGGAACAGGAATTAAACACGGAAGCCAAGGAACTCATAAGGGCAGCCAGCAATCCTGCGGCTACCAATCCACGTAGGCCGGAAGGCAAAAGGTTGCTCATTAGGACGGGAAAGGCCTCATCAGGATTGTCCCAATGCAATTTCCCCTGCATTTTAAGTCCCAAGGCCACTACTCCCGGTATTAGAAATAGAAAAACAGGCATCAATTTTAAAAGTGCCCCGAAAATGCTTCCCCTTCTACCCGCTTTAATACTTTTAGCAGTAAGCACCCGTTGTACGATTACCTGATCCGTACACCAATACCAGATTCCTACAATGGTACTGGTCAGGAATAGGGGCAACCAAGGATAATCCGGGTCCGAATTGGGTCGCCACATATTAAAATAATCCACTCCTATGGTTTCCTTCAACTCTCCCCAACCACCCACTGCTTCAAGCCCCATAAAACTTAAGATTCCGGCCCCAAGGACCAAAACTATGGCCTGTATGGTCTCTGTGTACACCACGGCCCGCATTCCTCCTAAAATTGTGTACAATCCGGTAAGTACAACGGTAGCAACCGCTCCTATCCAAAAAGGAATTCCCAAAAGGGCAGATACCACTACCCCACCGGCGTATATGGTAACAGAAACTTTAGTAAGTATATAAGCGATTAAAGAAACAATAGACAACACCCATCTGGAGCGGGCATCGAAACGCTTTTCCAAAAACTCTGGCATGGTAAAAACACCACTTCTGGCATAAAAAGGTAGAAACACCCAGCCCAACATTAAAACTATCCAGGCATGGAGCTCATAAATCAATAATGGCATTTTATCCCCAGCACCATTGCCGGCCAATCCCACTACATGCTCAGACCCTATGTTGGAGGCGAAAATGGAAGCTCCTACCATAAACCATCCAATGTTTCGTCCGGCTAAAAAGTAGTCCTCCGTATTCTTTTGTTTTTGTTTTATTACCCACCAGGCAACCCCAAGCAATATCACAAAATAGGCGCTGATCACCACCCAGTCCAATGTATCCAATCCTTTCATTCTAACTTAATTTGGTTTCGTTGGTTTATGTTATTTGCAATTTACATAGATAGATATGGCGGAACTTAATTTAAGTAATACTCTTAAATTGATCTGCAGGGAGTCCTTTATGGCCACAATTCCGTACTACAAATAGGGATCCTGCCAAGGGTTGTTTCTCCAGTTCCACTTCACTAAGCCCCTTCTTGGCAGAAGTTATATACAGATCTTGCATGGTCTCACCCCCAAAAGCACAGGAGGTAACTTGGGCAACCGGCATGGTAATGGACAACAATTTTTTTCCAGTTTCAGGGTCGTAGCGGGCTACCTGCCAACCTCCCCAATGAGCTACCCATAACATTCCCTCGTTATCTATGGTCATCCCATCCGGAAAGCCGTCTTCCTCGTCAATGGCAATTACTGTTCTTTTGTTGGCCAATTCCCCTCTTTCCTTATCGTAATCGTAGGCCACTACCTTGCGGGTAGGGGAATCTATAAAGTATATTGTTTTATGATCCAGACTCCAGGCCAGACCGTTGGAAATGCTGATGTTGGATTCCTTTTTCCTAACATTGAATGAAGCATCCAGCACATAAAGACTACCAGAGGATTTATCTTCCGCAATGGGCATGGTTCCTGCCCAAAAACGACCTACAGGATCACATTTCCCATCATTAAACCTGTTTTCCGGCAAATGTTTTTCTGGATTCGTTATCATATCGACTTTCCCAGTTTTCCGGTTTACGGACCCGAAACCGTCCTTCAAGGCAGCAATGTAATTCCCATTGTCAGATATGGCCATAGCACCGATCATTTGGCCTACCGAAATGGTGTTCGAAGTACCTGTTTTCGGGGACCATTCGTGGATACTTCCATTTAAGATATCTACCCAACATATCTGTTGTTTGGAGTCATCCCAGAGCGGACCTTCCCCCAATTCGCATATAATTCCACTAACAACTTCTGGACTCATATTTTTTTAGAATCTTTTATAATTTATTGGTTACTACAGGCATTATGAATATTCAATGGGCCCATTAATTTTTATAGGGGGACGGACTCACCGATGTCCAACCCCCATCGATCACCAGACTCTGTCCCGTTATGTGTTTGGCATTATCGGAGACCAAGAACAAAACAGCTTGGGCTATATCGTTGACAGATGCCGGTCTGCCCAAGGGCGTAATATTTTCCCAGGTCCCGAAATAGTCTTTATCCTTCAAGGTTCTTTCGGTAAGGGTGGCACCCGGAGCTACTGTATTGACATTTATTTTATAGGGCGATAGCTCAATGACCAAGTTCTTGGCCAACATTTCCAATGCCGCCTTGCTCATCCCGTAGGCCGCCAAATTTTCATGTGCCTGATGCCCTGTAACCGAAGACATAAAAAGGATTGACCCACCAAAACCCTGCTTTTTCATTTGATTCGCAGCTGTCTGGGCCAAAAAGAAACTCCCGCCCAAATTCACTTTCATAACCTCAAAAAAAGATTCCGGCGGATAGCTAAGGAATTCACCAAAGAGGGTAATCCCCGCATTGGCGACCACTATATCCAATTTTCCGAATTCTTCAACCGACTTATCCACCATTTGTTGTATGAACGCAATATCCCCTGAATCACCTACCAAAGGAATACATTTTCCATTCTTCTGGTCCATCTTTGCAACTGCCTCATCAGCGAGTACGGCATCCAAATCATTCAAAATAACATTGGCCCCATGGGCCACCAACTGCTTACAGATTTCCAGGCCAATACCCTGCCCGGCCCCTGTAACAATCGCAACTTTATCCTTAAAATCCATAATAGATGGTATTCGATTTAATGGGAATCCCTAGCGACCTCGCTCCCGGATTTTCCCCTTAAAAAATCCATGTCCGCTCCCAAATGAGCTTGTTGCACATGGTTCACATATAAGTTCACATATCCCCGTTCTACGATAGGGGGCATTACTTTTCTGTTTTTCTTACGCTTTTCCAATTCTTCATCCGAAACGGCAAGGGTCAGACTTCGATTGTGCACATCCAAACTGATCATATCCCCATTTTGTATCACCGAAAAATTTCCGCCCATGGCGGCCTCTGGGGATACATGCAGCACCACTGTTCCAAAACCGGTTCCGCTCATACGTCCATCAGAAATACGAACCATATCCTTAACACCTTTCTCCAAAAGTTTTTTAGGGAGGCCCATATTCCCCACTTCTGGCATTCCCGGGTATCCTCTGGGACCTACATTTTTTAGCACCAAAATACAGCTTTCATCCACTTCCAAAGCGTCTGTATCTATCCTAGCTTTGTAATCCTCAATATTCTCAAAGACTACGGCCTTGCCAGTATGTTTCATTAAGTGGGCACTTGCCGCCGAGGGTTTTATTACTGCCCCATTTTCGGCCAGGTTGCCGCTAAGGATGGCCAAGCCTGTTGCATCGTTAAAGGGTCGGGTCACACTTCCTATGACATCATTGTCATAATTTTGCGCTTTCTGATAATTCTCCCCAACTGTTTTGCCATTTACGGTAATTACATCATTGTTTAAAATGTCCTTAAGCTCCTTCAGCACTGCAGGCAAGCCACCGGCATAAAACAAATCCTCCATAAAATGCTTACCTGAAGGTTGTAAATTGGCTATCAGGGGAATATTGGCAGAAAGCCTATTAAAATCCTCCAACTTTAATGGAACACCAATTCGCCCGGCAATGGCCAAAAGATGAATTACAAAGTTTGTGGAACCCCCTATGGCAGCATTTACCTTGATGGCATTTTCAAAAGCCTTTACGGTCAAAATGTCGGATAGTTTAAGATCTTCCTTCACCATTTCAACTATTCGGAGTCCGCTTAACTGTGCCAATACTTTTCTTCGGGCATCGGCGGCAGGGATAGCCGCATTTTCAGGCAAACTAAGTCCTAGGGCCTCCACCATACACGCCATAGAAGAGGCCGTCCCCATAACGGCACAGTGTCCGTCACTTCTGCACATAGCAGCCTCTATATTCCGCAACTCCGCATTTTCAAGTTTACCTTCCCTCACGTCGTCATGATAGCGCCATATATCACTGGTACCAATATTTTTCCCCCTGTACTTGCCCGTAAGCATAGGACCTCCCGACACTACTATGGTCGGGATATCCACGCTACATGCCCCCATAACCAACGAGGGGGTGGTCTTATCACATCCACATAGTAACACAACACCGTCCAAAGGATTTGCTCGTATGCTCTCCTCCACATCCATACTGGCCAAATTTCTATAAAGCATGGCGGTTGGTTTCATAATGGTTTCCCCCAAGGACATTACCGGAAATTCCACCGGGAATCCCCCGGCCTCCCAAATGCCTTTTTTCACCGATTCTGCCAGCTCCCTAAAATGCCCGTTACAGGGCGTAAGCTCGGACCAGGTATTACAGATGCCAATTACCGGTTTGTTGTTGAACTCATAATCCGGTATCCCCTGGTTCTTCATCCAGGCCCTATAGATAAATCCGTCTTTACCTGTACGGCCAAACCAGTTGCTGCTTCGCAGCTTTTTCTTGTCATCTTTTTCCATTGGTCTTTTGGTTTTTATGAATCCCCTAATATTGAATTCAGCTAGGTTTAAAGGTTATAGTACAGATTTTCATATTAATATTTTTTTTATGACCTATACGCTCAATTTCCATTTGCAGGCTTCAATATCGTGAACTTTTCCGAATTAAAAACTTCAATTTTTAAGGAATTTGTAATTTAAGTAAACCGGTTATTGTTATTTTCATATTACCAGCCACAAAAAAGGGTCGGACTTTTAAAAGTCCGACCCTTTTTAAATTTATATATTTGGAATCCTCCTTGTTATTAAAATCTACTCTTTTATCTCTACCTTCTCCTTATTCCCTGCAGTTTTAATTTCAAGTTTAAGGCTAGCCTCTTCCTTGGCAGAAAAATTACAGTCTACCTTTATTTTATGATCGCCACTGCTTACCATAAATTTTTCAGGATCCACTTGGATGCTCTTTATTCTATTCCAGGATTTATCATATAGTACTACTTCTTTACCACCGTCGTATTTAAGGTTCTCGCCTTTTTGAATTGAAATGTCCAAATCTGTTTTTTTAAAATCATCGATCTCAATTGATATCCCTGAGACAGTAGTATTCTTGGTAGTCAAAATAAATTGCATTGGCTGCGAAAAAAATATATTCTTATAATCAAATACCGACCAAACAGGCTCTCCTGGCTGACGTATTTTTAATTCATGCTCAAAGCGTTCAACGGAATAAGGGGTTAAACTCCAACTATTATCCGATACTTTTTCCAATGAAAATTCATCATTAATATTTTCCATCCTCTTCTTTTGTTCATCGGTAAATGCGCCTCCCAATCGAGCTTTTTCCCATTGTTTTATTTTCTCCAATATTTCATCTCCGAATCCATTCTTATTTACTAAATCCACAGAGGTAACCAAAGCATAACCAGCATCAAAAGCAGCACTTCTGGCCAACATCCATTCTATATCTTCCAAACTGGTATTGTCACGCATACTAAACCAACCTAACATACAAGGAATAAAATTTCTCCTAAAATAATCCTGGTTCAAAAGTCTATATGAAGTCTGACTTTCCCTAAAACCTGCGTACCATGGTTCTCCCCAATTCATGCGAGTAAACATGTGCCAAAAATAATGTCCTGGCTTACTGGCATCCATAATGTAATCATTCTTAACCTCAGACTCCAAATTGTTGTACCAGGCATCTACGAATAATAACTCACCGTAGGCGCCCATTCCAGATGAAGAGTTGCCTTCCAGACCATCAAACGATATCTGCCTTAGTCCAGTTTTGTTATAAAAATCCGCTAGTCTTGTAGACATTTCCAATCCCAGATCCGTATTGGTCAAAAAGGTTTTGTAGGCATGATCTGCCAATTTTCCTATTTTATCGGCCTTTTTATGACTACTTGCCTGTGTACCAAATGCCCCTCGTTGACAGTCCAATAACACCCATGGAGCGGTTTCCGAGACACTTTCGTACCTAATTATCTCTTCCCCAATTACCACCGCATGAAGGCTATTGTTTCCCATTTGATTAAAAAAGGTAGGGTCCTCTATTTCGATATTTTTTTCCTCCCCATCAATGTCATTTACAAGCACACTAGAACCGACTTTTGCCAATCTTTCATCAGGAGTTGGGGTTACATAGGGGTCATTGGTGGTTATGAAATTTGAAAGTGTATGAGCTCCCAATTTAATCCCTTCTTGTTCCGCCTTGTCCACACACTCCTTCATACTCTCCCAGTTATTTGGAAACGCATCTTTATTCAAATCAAAATGTCCCCAGTTTGTAAATGGACCAGAATGGTACAAGTATTGTAGTCCCGCCTTTTTGGTCAAAGCTAATGCATCATCAATGGAAGCAGTGCCAAAATCCTGGATTAAATAAGCAGAGGTAGCGGTGACCGCCCTTTTGCTCCAAACCCCATCAATGGTAGGATGAGGCAATCCCTCTTCAATCTCTATTACCTCCAAAGTATTCAAAACTTCTTCTGGGGCACAACCAAATAGAGCTATTTTAGAACCTATTATCCCTTCATCCCTAAATGCCGGTGCTACATAATGTTCGTGCCCCATAGTAGCCAATACCCTTTCCTTATCCCTATTTCTCGTGTACGCTTGCAAAGCACTGCCATAGTCCTTAGGCAAAGCGGTATGTCCTCGGTAAAGAATATTCAACGAATCTGAAATATCCACCAAACTTGTGGTCCCAAATATATCGTAGGAAGGTGTAGAATCGTCCTCATTGGTTGGATAACCTCCCAGTGTTCTTTTGTTCAACGCCTGAATGCCTATAGAAAAATCCGAGTTGCGAACCACCCCTACAGTTTCTCCAATGGTTTCCTTAATGTTGGTCTCAAAAGGTCCCCACAACACCAATTCAATATCATTTTCTTTAGTAATCGAAGTTAGCTCTAAAGTAAGATACCGCTCCTTTTTTATGACTTTAATCTCTGCCTCTACCCCATTTTTCGGATAGCTTAATAAAATAACTTCTTCCCCTTCCTTAATGTCAAAAGATGCAGGATATTCCAATTCTCCATTAACCCTGATGGCTAATATAGATTTGGGGTCAGTGCCTTCAAAAAAAAATTCCGTATTATTTTTGGAATCGGCCAGGGTTGTTATTTGCCCAGATTTATTTAATCCAATATTTAGTTTTCCCGCCGGGAACATAATATCTGTTTTATGTGTACAGGAGGTAATTACTATTAAGAGAAAAATTGCTGTAATTTTCAATGTTTGAATGTTCATGGATGATTTATAGTTTTAAATGATAATTTCCCAAGATTTATTTGGCATAAATATTACAAATTAATTTTTGGGATTTATGTAAAAACAGAACTAAAAATAGTAATGCCCACTTTTTAAAGTTAAGTCCCAATCGAAAAATGATATTAATAAAAAGTAAATAAACAAGTATAGGCTAAGTATTCCCATCAATCGACCTAAAAAATTTCATAGGACAACTTCAATCAAAAACAATGTCCTAATTAGCATTGGGACTGGTATTTTTATACACCCAGCATTATTTAGTATTTGCAATTTACAATTGTAAAACACTCTAATTCAACACTTAATTTTAAACATGACAACTGTCATGTTTTTATTTATCAATCACAATTATTTTTGCCCCTATAAAGGACAAAAAAGTCCTTTATTTTTTCAATATGCAACCAAAACAAAACACTATGAATGCAAAATCGACAAAAAAAATATTCCTCCTTTTCGTATTGATGGCAGGAATGGGCAGCCTTATCCTCTCATGTGCCAAAAAGGAAAAGATAGTTTATGCTAGCACCGCAGACATCCCCGCAAATCGAGAAATGATCGCAGAATTAACAGCACCTCCCCATGTCCCTACGCCTGTTGGGGATAGAAAGGCCAAATTGCTAAAGGTGGATATGGAAATCCTGGAGCAGGAGGGAGAAATGACCAATGGGGTGCGCTATATATACTGGACCTTTGGAGGTTCGGTACCGGGCAGTTTTATTAGAACAAGGGTTGGGGATGATGTTGAATTTCATCTCAAGAATCACCCAGACAATAAATTGCCACACAATATCGACCTGCATGCAGTTACCGGACCCGGAGGAGGTGCAGAGTCCTCCTTTGTAGCTCCAGGTCACGAAAAGGTTTTTTCCTTTAAAACCCTAAATCCTGGACTTTATGTGTACCACTGTGCCACCGCCCCGGTAGGGATGCACATTGCCAACGGAATGTACGGGTTGATTTTGGTAGAACCAGAAGGAGGCTTGCCCTTGGTAGATAAGGAATATTACATTATGCAGGGTGATTTTTACACCAAAGGTGCCAATGGAGAAAGAGGTTTACAGCCTTTTGATATGCAAAAAGCAGTGGATGAAAAGGCAGATTATGTAGTATTTAATGGAAAAATGGGAGCCTTGACTGGAGACAATGCCATTACCGCCAAAGTAGGCGAAACCGTTCGTTTGTTCGTGGGCAATGGTGGGCCCAACCTAGTATCTTCCTTTCATGTTATAGGTGAAATATTCGACAAAGTACATGTAGAAGGTGGCGATTTGATCAATGAAAATGTGCAAACCACCCTAATCCCAGCAGGAGGAGCGGCTATCGTAGAATTCAAGGTTGATGTGCCAGGCACTTTTATCCTGGTAGACCATTCCATATTCAGGGCCTTTAACAAGGGAGCCCTGGGAATGCTTAAAGTAGAAGGCGAGAAAAACAAAACTATTTATTCCGGTGAACTGGAAGACGGTATATACTTGCCTGAAGGTAGTGGAATTCAAAAAATGCCATCTACAAACGGAGTTGTGGAATCTGAAATCCCCGCTAAATCTATGGAAGAAAAAATGACTTTTGGCAAAGCCACCTACATGCAGACCTGTTTTGCCTGTCACCAGGGAGAGGGACAAGGAATTGCCAATGCATTTCCTCCTTTGGCCAAATCGGATTACTTAAACGCCGATGTTAATCGCGCCATTGACATTGTTT
The DNA here is from genome assembly GCA_040216555.1 of Arenibacter sp. Classification (GTDB taxonomy): domain Bacteria; phylum Bacteroidota; class Bacteroidia; order Flavobacteriales; family Flavobacteriaceae; genus Arenibacter. The sequence goes on along the minus strand of JAVJOW010000024.1, from coordinate 148,472 downwards.
TACATGGTAAAACAGGTGAAATAACTGTAAATGGACAAAAGTATAATAGTGTAATGACCGCTCAGACCTTATCAGATGAAGAGGTGGCCAATGTACTTACCTATGTTTACAATAGTTGGGGCAATTCCAAAAAGGATGTAACGTCTACTATGGTCAAAAGCGTAAGAAACAAATAAAATCAAAAAACAAAAAGACAATTAATGGGTCCCTTCTTTAAAGTAGCACTTACTCTTTTGGGTATTATTACCACCAGCAGTACTTTTGCACAATCGGAGCAAATGGTTACCGTAAAAGGAGGGACTTATATTCCGCTTTACGGTGTTGATTCAACGGCGGTCACCGTTGATGAATTTACTATGGACGTATACCCCGTAGCCAACAAGGAGTACTTAAAGTTTGTTCAGGAATATCCTGATTGGAAAAAAAGCAAGGTCAAGAAATTGTTTGCAGACGGTAATTATTTAGTGAATTGGGAGGGTGATGATTCCTATGGCAGCCAGTTGGCCGCCGATGCAGCAGTTACCAACGTTTCTTGGTTTGCGGCCAAGAAATACTGTGAATGTCAAGGAAAAAGATTGCCAACTGTAGATGAATGGGAATACGCGGCCATGGCAGACCAAAATAGTCCGGATGCCCGTAAAAAGGAAACCTACAATCAACTTATATTGGACTGGTACGAAGCTCCTAAAACATTTAATAATTCCCTCGGTTCCACCTTTAAGAATTACTGGGGTATTTATGATCTGCATGGACTTGTTTGGGAATGGACCATGGACTTTAATTCGGTCCTTATTTCTGGTGAATCTAGAAAAGATGTGGACAAAGACAGTAATCTTTTTTGTGGTAGTGCGGCAGTTGGAGCATCGGACTTAATGAACTATGCCGCCTTTATGCGCTATGCCTTTAGAGGCAGCCTGAAAGCCAATTATTCCATTCGCAACTTAGGATTCCGATGTGTAAAAACAAAAGAATCGAATAATAAAAACCTAACTTATTAAGGATATGAAAAAAATTCTCAATGCCGGATTGTTATGCCTTATGCTCGTCAATTTTATGGCGTGTAATACCAGGAATTCCGATAAAACAACTGCGGAAAAATACCAATGTCCCATGCATTGCGAAGGTGACAAGACCTACGATAAACCCGGAAAATGTGGCGTTTGTAAAATGGAACTTCAGCCACTGGCGCTAAACAATAAAAAAACAGGGGAAATCTCTGAGCTATCCATTTTTAATCTTCCATCCAAATGGACCAATCAGAACAATGAGGAAATACAACTTAAGGCCTTGCATGGGGATGTCCTGGTCATGGTCATGATCTATACTTCCTGTAAAACCGCGTGCCCCAGATTGGTTGCTGACATGCGCGGTATAGAAGAGCAAATCCCGGCGGACAAAAAGGACAAGGTTACCCTTGTTTTTGTTAGCATAGACCCTGAAACAGATACGCCGCAGCGCTTAAAAGAATTTGCAAAGGAAAATCAGATGGACTCGGAAAAATGGGAATTTCTAAGAGGTTCCGAAGCGGACACCCGCGAATTTTCAGCGGTATTGGCGGTCAACTACAAAAAAATATCCCCTATGGATTTTTCCCATTCCAACATTATAAGCGTTTTTGACCAAGAAGGGGAATTGGCATATCAACAGGAAGGCTTGGGTGTTAACAATGAAGAAACGGTCTCTAAGATAATAGAATTGGTGAATTAGGACACCTTCATTTTTTAAATCCTTATCATCTTTTGTAAAAAGGATAATCAAGGTTTATATTTGTATAAAAATTTACGGTTGACAAAATCTTCAATGTTACAACTGTTCGCACAGTCTCCCCAACTGGGAAAACTGAGGGCTACTATTGCCAATTTCCAAGAAAATGCCGCTGCGACCTCCAGACCAAAAACGAATATAAAAGGCCTAACAGGGTCTGCCCTGTCCTTCGTTATTGCAGAAATCTTTCATAAATCCGAAGCTCCATTTTTGTTTATTTTAAACGATAAGGAGGAAGCCGCTTATTATCTGAACGACTTAGAACAGCTGATAGGAGATAATGATGTCTTATTTTATCCCGGTAGTTACAGAAGGCCCTACCAGATTGAGGAAACGGACAATGCCAACGTGCTTTTGCGTGCAGAAGTACTGAACCGTATCAACTCCAGAAAAAAACCCGCCATCATCGTTACCTATGCCGATGCTCTTTTTGAGAAAGTGGTGACCAGGAAGGAACTCGAGAAAAATACCCTAAAAATTAAATTGGAAGATACCCTTTCACTAGACTTTTTAAATGAGGTGTTGTTCGAATACAAATTTAAAAGGGTCGATTTTGTTACCGAACCAGGGGAATTCTCGGTTCGCGGTGGCATAATGGACGTATTCTCCTTTTCCCACGATGAACCTTATAGAATTGAATTCTTTGGGGACGAGGTAGACAGTATCAGAACCTTTGACGTTGAAACCCAATTGTCTACCCAAAAGGTGAATAAGATCACCATCATCCCCAACGTGGAAAACAAGTTCCTGGACGAAAACCGGGAAAGCTTTCTTAAGTACATATCGCCAAACACCCTGATTTTTAGTAAAAACCTGAGTTTGTTATACGCTAGGTTGGATTCATTTTTTGAAAAAGCAGAAGAGGCATTTACAAAACTGTCCAAAGAAATAAAACATTCCAAACCCCAGGAATTGTTTACCAATTCCGTCTTATTAAAACAAGAGCTGGCAGGTTTTGGATTGGTAGAGATTGATGGAAGCTCTAAAGCTTCGGGTGATCCGGAAACCATCGTTTTTAACACAAAACCACAACCATCTTTCAATAAAAAATTCGATTTATTAATCGAAAACCTCAACGATAATTACAAAAACGGGTTTACCAATTATCTCTTTTGCGCCACCGACCAACAGGCCAAACGATTTCACGATATTTTTGATGAGGTAGGAAAGGAAGTCCATTATAAGACCATTGTACTTCCTCTTTATCAAGGCTTTTTGGACAACGATTTAAAAATTGCCTGTTATACGGACCATCAAATCTTTGAACGCTATCTAAAATTCCATTTAAAAAATGGCTATGCCAAAAAACAGGCCATAACCTTAAAGGACCTGAACAAATTGGAAATTGGGGACTATGTTACCCATATAGACCACGGAATTGGAAAATTTGGAGGTCTCCAAAAGATCGACGTTGAAGGCAAGAAACAGGAAGCCATAAAACTGATGTACGGCGAAAGGGATATACTTTATGTTAGCATACATTCCCTGCATAAAATTTCGAAGTTCAATGGGAAGGACGGTGCTCCCCCAAAAATATATAAACTTGGTTCCGGGGCATGGAAAAAAATCAAGGACAAGGCAAAATCGCGCGTTAAAAAAATTGCCTTCGACCTCATCCAGCTATATGCAAAGCGCAGATTGGAAAAAGGGTTTCAATATGGTCCTGACAGCTATTTACAGCACGAATTGGAGGCTTCGTTTATTTACGAAGACACCCCGGATCAAAGCAAGTCTACCGAAGACATCAAAAAGGACATGGAAAGCGAAAGACCTATGGACCGCCTCGTTTGTGGGGATGTAGGTTTTGGCAAAACTGAGGTGGCCATTAGGGCTGCTTTTAAAGCTGTGGACAACGGCAAGCAGGTAGCCGTGTTGGTTCCGACTACCATTTTGGCATTTCAACACCACCGTACCTTTTCGGAGCGTTTAAAAGATATGCCGGTTACCGTAGATTACTTAAATCGGTTTAGGACGGCCAAGGAGAAAAAAGAAACCTTGGAAAATCTGGCTGCTGGCAAGGTAGATATCATCATTGGCACCCATCAGTTGGTAAACAAGAACGTGAAGTTCAAGGACCTAGGTCTGTTAGTCGTGGATGAAGAACAGAAATTTGGGGTATCAGTCAAGGACAAATTAAAAGCCATTAAAGAAAATGTAGATGTCCTAACGCTCACCGCTACCCCGATCCCAAGAACGCTTCAATTTAGTTTAATGGCAGCGAGGGACCTATCGGTCATCAATACGGCACCTCCCAATAGATACCCTATAGAAAGTGAGGTAATCCGTTTCAACGAAGAGACCATTCGCGATGCTATTTCCTACGAAATCCAACGAGGTGGACAGGTCTTCTTTATCCACAATAGAATTGAAAACATAAAAGAGGTGGCCGGAATGATCCAAAGGTTGGTGCCGGATGCCAAAATTGGTATCGGCCACGGACAAATGGAAGGCAAAAAATTGGAAACCCTTATGCTGGCCTTTATGAATGGCGAGTTCGATGTACTGATTTCTACCACGATTGTAGAAAGCGGTCTGGATGTTACCAATGCCAACACTATTTTTATTAACAATGCCAATAATTTTGGTCTTAGCGACCTGCATCAGATGAGAGGTCGTGTAGGGCGAAGCAATAAAAAGGCTTTCTGTTACTTTATTACCCCGCCCTATGATGTAATGACCAACGATGCAAGGAAAAGAATTCAGGCTTTGGAACAATTTACGGATCTGGGAAGCGGTTTCAATATTGCCATGAAAGATTTGGAAATTAGGGGTGCCGGGGATTTGCTGGGAGGGGAACAAAGTGGTTTTATCAATGAAATTGGTTTTGATGCCTATCAAAAAATATTGGCCGAGGCCATAGACGAACTAAAGGAAAACGAATTCAAGGAACTGTACGAGGAAGTTGGCGGTAAACAAAAAATCTTTGTCAAGGAAACCCAAATAGATTCCGATTTTGAATTGCTTTTTCCTGATGATTATATCAACAATATTACCGAACGCTTAAATCTCTATACCGAACTAAACCAGGTGTCCGATGAGAAAAGTTTACAAAAATTTGAGACGGAATTGATAGACAGATTTGGGGGACTACCTACCCAGGCGGAGGATTTATTAAACTCGGTCCGTATCAAATGGATCGCCAATAGTATTGGTCTGGAGAAAATAGTGATGAAGAAGGGCAAAATGATCGGCTATTTTATAGCGGACCAGCAATCCGATTTTTACCAAAGCAGTTCCTTTACGGCCGTATTGCAATTTGTACAGAGCCATCCCAACCTTGCCAAACTAAAGGAAAAACAGACCCGAAACGGTTTGCGCTTATTATTGGTCTTTGATCATATTAATTCAATAGATAAAGCCTATAAATCTATACAACCATTCAATTCACTTATCCCTAAAACAGGAATAACAGTACCCTAAAAAAGCCCTCCTATAGATGAGTCCAAAGAACTTATTTTTCGTATTAATCTTATGTTTCACTCTATTTTCGGAAGCCCAACACAGCGTTTCGGGAAGTTTATCCCCGGCCGATGATTACAAATGGTTAATTGCCTACAAATTAAATCCTGACCATCAGAATTATATCGTCGACACGGCTGTTAAGAACGGGGCTTTCTCCTTAGATATTCCGGCCAATGCCCAACCCGGCATGTATAGGCTGGTATATGCAGTGCCGCAGGAGGAGTTCTATTTGGATTTTATCTATAACGGCAAGGAAGATATTGCACTCTCCTTTGATTCTCAAAAAGGCCTGTCTTTTAAATCCTCCACCGAAAACCTACTATATACCAGGTACTTTAATGAAATACATGGGTTGGAGAAACAAATTGCTCAATTTTATTCGGAACAAAAGAAGGACCGAAGCCTGCTTTTAAACCTGAACAAGAAATTGGCCGCGGTGCAACAATCATTCGAAACCCAATCTAAGGGATTGTTAAGCGGACATTTTATTTCGGCAAATAGGCCTTATATCCCTTCGGGTTATGAAGATGTTGCAACCTATGTGAAACATAAAAGGGAACATTATTTTGATGCCTTGGACTTTAACGATAATGTGCTACAGGGATCGGACTTTTTAAAGGACAAAGTAGTTAATTACGTATTTACGGCCCTGCCCCATCATCAAATTGCCTCTAAGGAAAAGGAGCTGGAAATAATAGAGAATGCTAAGGAACTTGCCCAATTACTGGAAGATGTAAGCGCCACCAATAAGGTGGAGTTATTCAACAGTTTATGGACACAAGCGTCTAATGACAATTTAAATAAAGTGGCCGATTTTATTTACGATAATTATCTAAAATCCTTAGCAACCAGAACCAATAAATCCGAATTAATAAAAAAGATCGAAATCCAAAATCGCCTTCGAATGGGAGCCGTAGCTCCTGAAATAACATGGAATGATGGCAGTAACACCAAAAAACTTAGCGATCTTTCCGGAGCAAAAAATTATGTTATTGTTTTTTGGAGCAGTACCTGTTCGCACTGCCTACAGCAACTTCCTGAATTTCATAAAGCTTTAAAGGACATATCCAGCACAAAGGTCCTGGCCATTGGCCTGGAGGATGATGATGTAACTTGGAAAAAGGAATCGGCTAAACTCCCGAACTTTATTCACGGCATTGCTTTAGGGAAATGGGAAAGTCCGTATGCGGATATTTACGATATTCATCAAACCCCCACCTTTTATATTTTGGACAACGAAAAGCGCATAATTGCCAGACCGGAGGATTACATAGGGGTCGTGAAATTTTTAAAAGAGAAAAAATAACACCCTCAATTGAAGGCATTGGCTTTCACATTTAGCACATTAATACAGTTCGCAATTAACCAATTGCTAACTTGATCAATGGTTATATTGGCACATTACAATTACAAGGTTTTAAGGTCCTTAATAGTCTTAAAGGCCACATCTACCTGCTCATCGTTTACGATGATGGTAAATTCATTGGTGGTAGATATCACTTCATAAAGAACAATTCCTTCCCAAGCCAAACGTTGAAAAATAAAGTAATAGATACCGGGTACAGAAACGTTCTCCGCTGGTAATTTTACGGTAATCGAGGAAAGGTTTTCTGCTTTTTGAGTGCACTTCTCGTTCTTAAACAGCTCTTCCACTGCCTCATCCAAAATATTGCTGACAACGATATTTAGTTCGTTGACCCCTCTTGACGAGGTGTAGAAAACATCCTTATTCCTGTTTACCTCATTCAACAAAACAGTCTGATTTTCCAAAATGGATTCGGATACCAAAAAGGTAAAATCGGTCAATGATGACCTTACCGTGATTTCTCCTATATTTTTTAAAACCTTAATAATTTTATGGGTAGCACGGAACTCCAAATCATCGGAAAGTCGTTTTAAGGCCATTACAATAGCGCCATTGCGGATATCCTTGCCCAACTCACTTTCTATCTCCGGTTTTACTATTCTAGAAAGCGATGTTAAGTTTATAATACCTTGAGCTAAAGCACTTTGTAAAAATGGTTTTTTTTTAATGTAGTCTTCCACGACCGATGAAATAGTCTTCATTTTCTTAAACTTTTGGTAAAAATAACAAATTGTTACAAATAAAACAAATATTTAAAAGTGATAAAACGCATTTTCCAAATGTTCTATGCCAAATTTTGTTCCATTCTTATGAATGGTAATGATATCGAACCTAGCCTCCACATCAAGATCCTTACTTACAATATAATGATCGGCCGCCAAGACTAAGAGTTTTATCTTCTTTTCCGTAACCGTGTCTGCAATTGGTTGCATATAGTCAGAGCTACGCGATTTTACTTCTACAATGGCCAAAATATTCCCTTTTCTTGCAATTATATCTATCTCTGCTTTCAAATATCTATAATTTCTATGAACTACCTTATAGCCATTTTCAATTAAAAAGTCGACCGCCAATTGCTCTCCCTTTTTCCCGAATTCGTTATGCTTTGCCATGTCATTTAAATTCCATTTACCAAAAAACGTGCATTTTGTCGAAAAACCTAACATACTGTCGTCCAAATTTCTATAAACCACGTAATTTGTTATGCATTATAGCGATTTTTTTGTAAGAGCGATAATTTCTTATTAAAATCTGCGTTATGCAATGACCCCTTACTAGTAACCTATCAAATGCGGAATAAATTATGGAATTTTTCATAAACTGTAATACTTCTAGTTTGGCCCCCTATACCACTCCATTGGATGTTCAAAGGGCTCAACATCTATATAGAAGATTGGGTTTTAGCGCCTCCGTTCAGACGATTAATCAAGCTACTGGCCAAACAGCCGGCAATTTGGTTGATTCCCTTATTCTCGAAGCGCAAAATATGCCCCCCTTGGCTGCCCCACTCTGGGCAAATTGGAACAATAGCAATTATCCTGAAGATGACGAGCAGCGTGGACAATTAATGAGGTCGCAACAAGAAGAATTCAAATTGGCCTATACCAATTCCTTACTTGAAAATAACCTTCGAGATCGTCTTAGTTTTTTTTGGAGCAATCATTTTGTAACAGAACTGGACGTATACAATTGTAATTCTTTCCTTTATCAATATATCAACTGTCTACAGCGAAACGCTATTGGCAATTTCAAGACCTTTGTCAGCGAAATTGGCCTTACCAGTGCAATGCTCTACTATTTGGACGGCGTGTACAACAATGGTAACAACCCCAATGAGAATTATGCCCGAGAACTTTATGAGCTATTCACCTTAGGCGAAGGAAATGGATATACCGAAGAGGATATCATTGAAACCGCCAAGGCCCTCTCCGGGTATGTTGAAAGGGGGGAACTAGGCTGTGAGCAGGTAGTATTTGATGCTTCCAAATTCAATACCGAAAGCAAAACAATTTTTGGGCGCACTGGAAATTGGGGATATGATGACGTTATCGATATTCTTTTTGAAGAAAGAGCCAACGAAATAGGCTATTTCATCTGTAAAAAATTATACGAGTTTTTCGTTCACCCGGATGCTGCAGATGAAGCCAACAATGCAAGGACCATTATTGATGGCTTAACTGCGACCTTTATCAGCAACGATTTTGATTTGGCACCAGTATTACGCCAACTCTTTAAAAGTCAACACTTTTTTGACGATGAAGCCATAGGTGTTATCATTAAGAGTCCGTTCGACTTATACCTGAACATTACTAAAGAAACTGGCTTTGCCTATAACGACACTACTATTGGAAGTGCCATAAATTATAGCGGAATGCTTGGTCAAGACCTATTTGATCCTTTTGATGTTGCCGGATGGCAACGAAACAGGGATTGGATCAATACCAATTTTATGATTGGGCGTTGGCTTACCATGGAGACCATTGTAGATGGTTTTTACCAGGACGACCCTGAACAGTTTAGGAGATTTGCCATGGACGCCGTTGGACCCGCCAACAGCAATACAAGTAACCCAGAGATTGTTGTACGGGCTATTGTGGACAAAATTACGCCCAAGGGAATGTTTACCCAACAGGATTTTGACAATGCCATGTCGGCATTTAAAATTGAAGATGTACCGGAAGATTATTATGGCCCGGATTATATCCCCGGCGGACAATCGTTATGGATTTTAAGTGTAAGCCAAGAAGTTCCCTCACAGGTTCATCTGCTTATAAGACATCTTACCAGACAACCCGAATTTCAACTTAAATAAAACCGACCATTATGTGCGATACTCATCATAAATCACCCCATAAAGGCAAAGACCATGATGGTCACGATTTGGAACATAAGACATGGAGTCGACGTTCCTTTCTTCAGGCCTTAGGTATTGCCGGTTCTGGATCCATGATGCTGGGCAGTAATTATCTGACGGCATCGGCCCCATCCCCTCTGACCTCGGCAATAGCCATGGCGGAAACCGATAATATTTTAATTTTAATTCGCTTGTCAGGAGGAAACGATGGTCTTAGTACCATTATCCCTATTGAACAATACGACATTTATGCCAATGCACGACCCAATATTTATCTACCGGAAAGTAAAATACTTAGACTAACGGATGAATTTGGGGTACCAACCTATATGAAATCTTTGGAACCCATGTGGGGCGAAGGTCAGTTTAAAGCGGTACATGGCGTAGGTTATGAAGGCCAAAGTCTTTCCCACTTTACAGGTTCCGATATTTTTGCCAATACCGATCTTAGCACTACAGGTTTCAGTGGAAGGGATACCGGTTGGATGGGAAGGCATTTCGAATACCTATACCCTGATTATTTATCGGATTTTCCCGGTAGCCGACCAGAGGGCCCTGCCGCTATCCAAGTGGGTAACTACGGAAGTTTGGTTTTTGAAGGAGAAGAGACCAATTACGCCTTTGTAACCAACAATATAGATCAGTTGGAACAGATTGCGGAAACAGGACTGCAATATTCTATAGAGGATTCACTATTTGATAATTGTATGTACAGCGATCAGATAAAGTTTCTTAGAGGTGTATCCAACGTAACCAACGAATATGCAGGTACTATACATGAAGCATATATGCGTGGTGCAAACCAAATTGAGTATCAAAACAATGGTTTTGCCAGACAATTGGCATTGTTGGCCAGATTGATTAAAGGAAACCTTGGCACCAAGGTCTACATGATCAGTATGGGAGGTTTTGACACCCATGGAAATCAACCTTTGGCACACGAACGCCTAATGACACAACTGTCCATTGCCGTTGATAATTTTTATGATGATCTGGCCTTTACCCAGCAGGACGACAAGGTATTGAGCATGACTTTTTCCGAATTCGGTAGAAGAATTTTCGAAAACGGATCCAATGGAACCGACCATGGAAAAGCTGCCCCCACTTTATTTTTTGGTTCTGGTTTAAATGGTAGTGCCTTTGTGGGCGATCATCCCTCGTTGGACGAGCCAAATGGCAGAGGTAACCTGGAATACACAATGGACTTTAGGAACCTGTATGCCACCGTACTGGCGGAATGGCTGTGCGTAGATATTCCACTCGTGGAGCAACATATCATGGACGGATATAAATACACCCCTGTAAACCTAGGCTTTAATTGTAGCGGAGTAGATTTCCCGGATATAGTCTATAGTGACGGTGAACCCACTCCTCCAACACCAACAGATCCTATTATGGAAAATCCAACTCCGGATTTGATAAATGCCATTGTACACAAACCTTTTTACCCTACAGATTCCACTCCGCACATTTATTTGGAAATGCCTTTTAGTGCACACGTAGACATACAACTGTTCAACATTATGGGCCAATATTTGGGATCGGTGTTTAACGAAATTATGTTCGAAGGATCTGTTGAAATCAATATTAGAGAGCGACTATCGACTTATTTGGCTTCTGGAAAATACATTTATAGAATACAGGTTCAAGATCAAAAACTTAGTAAATCCATAATGGTAGCTTAAAGTCACCCCCTACTTACTATGCGAGAAGGCCTTCGTAAATTCTGAATTCTTTTCAGGGTAACGAAGGCTTATTTTTTGAAGGAATACGCCAGCTGCAAGTAAAAATCTTTATTTTTGCAGCCTAATCCAAAAATAATGTCGCAGAACCTTCAGAAGCCAGCAAGATATACTATAACAGCAGCCCTTCCATACACCAACGGACCTATACATATAGGGCATCTGGCAGGCGTTTATGTGCCAGCGGATATCTATGCCAGATACTTGAGATTAAATGGAAATGATGTGGCCTTCGTTTGTGGGAGCGACGAACACGGGGTTGCTATTTCCATGAAAGCCAAAAAAGAAGGTGTAAGTCCCCAAAACATAATCGATAAATACCACGGTATTATTAAGCAATCCTTTCAGGATTTTGGCATTACCTTCAACAACTATTCAAGGACATCCGCGGAAGTCCACCATAAAACGGCCTCCGATTTCTTTGTAAAACTATACGAAAAGGGAGATTTTATAGAGGAAACTACCGAACAATTATATGACGAAGAAGCAAAACAATTTTTGGCCGATCGTTTTGTAATCGGTACTTGCCCTAAATGTGGACATGAAGAGGCTTATGGGGATCAGTGCGAAAATTGCGGTTCCACCTTAAATGCCACCGACCTCATTAATCCAAAATCTACCATTTCAGGAGCAGTACCCTCCCTAAAAGAAACCAAGCACTGGTTTTTACCTTTGGACAGGTACGAAGATTTCTTAAAGACCTGGATTTTGGAAGGTCATAAAAATGACTGGAAACCCAATGTATATGGACAATGCAAATCATGGATCGATGACGGACTAAAGCCAAGGGCGGTAACCCGCGATCTGGACTGGGGAATCCCTGTACCGGTAGAAGGCGGGGAAGGCAAGGTATTGTATGTTTGGTTCGATGCCCCAATAGGCTATATTTCCTCTACCAAAGAATGGGCAGCAAGGGAAGGAAAAGACTGGAAACCCTATTGGATGTCCAAGGATACGAAGATGGTACATTTTATCGGCAAGGATAATATTGTATTCCACTGTATTATATTCCCTAGTATGCTAAAAGCTCATGGCGACTTTATTTTACCGGAAAATGTGCCTGCGAACGAATTTTTAAACTTGGAAGGCAACAAACTCTCCACCTCTAAGAATTGGGCTGTATGGCTGCATGAGTATTTGGAAGAATTTCCCAATATGCAGGATGTACTTAGATATACCCTGACCGCAAATGCCCCCGAAACCAAGGACAACGATTTTACTTGGAAGGACTTTCAGGCTAGGAACAACAATGAATTGGTGGCCATTTACGGCAACTTCATCAACCGTGTAGTAGTACTTACCAACAAGTATTACAATGGAATTGTTCCCACTCCAGGCAATTATAGCCAAGTAGATGAGGAAACTTTGGCCGAGCTTAAAAAATATCCCGAAATCATAGCCAGTTCCATAGAAAGATACCGTTTTCGAGAAGCGGGTCAGGAAGTAATGAATTTGGCGCGACTAGGCAATAAATATTTGGCCGATGAAGAACCTTGGAAAGTAATTAAACAGGATGAGGAAAGGGTAAAGACGATTATGTTTGTCGCCCTTCAAATAGCATCTGCTTTGGCTGTGCTAAGTGAGCCTTTCCTACCTTTTACCGCCGCTAAGCTGAAAAAAATGCTCAATATCTCCCCGAGTGCCCGCCTGAATGACAAGGTCGGGCAGGCCGTTGAGGGGTCGCTTGAATGGGGAGACATATCCGTAAAAGAAATATTACTCCCGGCAGAACATCAGATAAATGAAGCTGAGCTATTGTTCAGTAAAGTTGAGGACGAAACCATACAGGCGCAATTGGACAAATTGGAAGCTACCAAAAAAGAAAACGAAAACATGAACAAAGAAATCAACCCACAAAAAGACACCATTACTTTTGATGATTTCACTAAGTTGGATATGCGTGTAGGTACCATTATTGCAGCTGAAAAAATGCCGAAAGCAAAAAAACTTTTGGTCTTAAAAGTAGATACCGGCCTGAACGTTAGAACCATAGTATCCGGAATTGCGGAAAGCTTTTCTCCAGAGGATATCATTGGAAAAAAGGTAACTGTTCTAGTGAATTTGGCTCCTAGGGCCTTACGTGGCGTGGATAGCGAAGGTATGATCCTAATGACGGAAAACGCCGATGGCAAACTAGTATTTGTGAATCCTGATGAAGATGGGGTTGGGAATGGCGAGACCATCAATTAAGGTCTCGACTCCTCTGGATCTGACGAACATGTAGAATGTTCAAATCATGTTGCTTTTGTATTGAAATAGTTATATTGAATATTGATGTCCGGTCGAGCCTGCCTTCCGCAGGCAGGCGCAGTTAAGACCTCCCTTAAAACAAAATACCCCATGAATCTTATATCCTACATCTCCAAAAACACCCAACTCCCATTAAAAGGCATAGAAAATACGGTTGCCCTATTAAATGAGGATTGTACGGTACCCTTTATTTCCCGTTACCGAAAAGAAAGGACCGGAAATTTGGACGAGGTGCAAATTGGCGCCATTGTACAGCACAAATCACAGTTTGAAGCTTTGGAAAAACGCAAGTCGGCCATCCTTAAATCCATAGAAGAACAGGAAGAGCTAAGCCCGGAGTTGGCCAAAAAAATAAATGATGCCGAGGATCTCACCACCTTGGAGGACCTCTATCTACCCTATAAGAAAAAGCGAAAAACCAAGGCAGAAACTGCTAAAAAAAATGGCTTGGAGCCCTTGGCTAAAATTATTTTGGCCCAGCGGACCGTTGAAATCGATTTTGAGGCATCTAAATATATCAATGATGCCGTGCCCAACGAGGATGATGCCCTGGAAGGAGCCCGACATATAATTTCTGAATGGATCAATGAACGTAGTGATATCCGAAATCAGATCAGGATCCAATTGGACAAATTCGCCCTTATTTCCACCAAGGTTGTTGCTGCCAAAAAGGACGATGAGAAAGCACAAAAATTTAGGGACTATTTTGAATGGAGCGAGCCCCTAAATCGTTGTCCCTCACACCGACTCCTGGCCATCCTGCGAGCCGAAAACGAAGGTTTTATCCGCGTTAAAATTGAAATTGATGATGAGAAGGCCATCTCCAATATGGAGTACAGGATCATCAAAAGCAATAATAGTACCGCCCCCCATCTACAATTGGCCATACAGGATGCCTTTAAGAGATTGCTATTCCCTTCCCTGTCCAACGAAATTCTAAAATCTGCAAAGGAAAAAGCGGATGAATCGGCCATACAGGTATTTTCCAAAAACCTGAAACAACTCTTGTTGGGGTCGCCTTTGGGGGAAAAAAGAATTTTGGCCATTGACCCTGGCTTTAGAACGGGCTGTAAAGTTGTTTGCCTTAGTGCTCAGGGCGATTTGGAGCATAACGAGACCATTTATCCCCACGCACCGCAAAACGACAGTACCGGGGCTATAAAGAAAATTAGTTCTTTGGCAGATGCCCATAAGATTGAAGCGATAGCTATAGGAAACGGCACCGCCTCAAGGGAAACGGAGCAATTAATAAAGCGGATTCAATTCAAGAATAATATAGAAGTGTTTGTGGTCAGTGAGGCCGGGGCCTCTATTTATTCCGCCTCCAAAATTGCCCGGGAGGAATTCCCCAATTACGATGTTACCGTTAGGGGTGCCGTATCCATTGGAAGGCGCCTGGCAGACCCCCTGGCAGAATTGGTAAAAATAGATGCCAAATCTATCGGAGTTGGACAATATCAGCATGATGTAGATCAGAATCTATTAAAAAACTCCTTGGACATGGTGGTGGAAAGTTGCGTAAATACAGTGGGTGTAAACATTAATACGGCCAGTGTTCCCCTGCTGAGCTATGTTTCCGGAATTGGCCCCAAACTGGCGGAAAATATTGTAGCCTATAGGAACGAAAATGGTGCCTTTACCAGCAGAAGCGAAATAAAAAAAGTGCCCCGTTTGGGAGAAAAGGCCTTTGAGCAAGGAGCGGCATTTTTACGTATCAGGCAGGCAAAAAATCCATTGGATGATTCTGCCGTACACCCTGAGAGCTACTCCTTGGTGCAAAAAATAGTGAAAGACCAAGGGGTTCCCCTTTCCCAAATAATAGGAAACAAGGAAGTCCTAAAAAAAATCGATCTAAAACAATACTGTACCGAAAATGTGGGATTGCCCACCTTACAGGATATTGTAAAGGAATTGGAGAAACCGGGTCTGGACGTTAGGGAAAAGGCAAAGGTATTTACCTTTAATCAGAACATCAGGACCATTTCCGATCTAAAAGAGGGACAATTACTGCCGGGGATAGTGAACAACATTACCAATTTTGGCTGTTTTGTAGATGTAGGCATCAAGGAAAGTGGACTCATCCATATCTCCAATCTATCCGATAGTTTTGTGAAAGATGTGAACGAACATGTTAGCCTGCACCAACAAATTATAGTTAAGGTGCTGGAAGTGGACATTCCCAGAAAACGGATCCAATTGGCTTTGCATAAATAACTCCAAATCTTAAGTCAAGAGCTGGCAAAAAAAACCTTTTATTTGTAACTTTAGTTAAAATTTGAAACTTATGTTGTCCGAAAAATTAGAGAAAGCATTGAATGAACAGGTCCGTATAGAAGCCGAATCTTCACAAGTATATTTATCCATGGCCTCTTGGGCCGAAGGCAAAGGACTGGAGGGTATTGCACAATTTATGTACACCCAGTCGGATGAGGAGCGTTTACATATGCTCAAGTTGGTAAAATACATTAATGAAAGGGGCGGGCACGCTTATGTATCTGCACTAAACGCACCAAAAACCGACTTTGGAAGTTTTCAGAAAATGTTCCACGAATTATTGGAGCACGAAGTTTTTGTTTCCAATAGCATCAACGAATTGGTACATGTAACCCTTCAGGAAAAGGATTATGCTACCCATAATTTTCTTCAATGGTATGTAGCGGAACAAATCGAAGAAGAGGCCTTGGCCCGTAATATTCTGGACAAGATCAATCTTATTGGAAATGACAAAGGTGGTCTGTATTTGTTTGATCGTGATATTCAGCAAATTACAGCCAACAGCGCTGCCATTACCCCAAAATAACGGGCTCTAAACCCCAGGGCAAGCCCAAGACCTCTTTTAGAACCATATACAGGTATCCGACAGTATATAATCCAGAAACCCCGCCAAAAGGCGGGGTTTGTTCCATCATAGATTATAATACACTTCTGCCACAGAAATGCTGAACCCAGAATAAATTTAACATTTAATCTTATTTAGATTTAATTAAAATAAATACTTTTGCCTTGTTATCATTCCAATCTCCAGTGGGCAAAAAGAAGAAACAGGACAAGAAAGTTGAAAAAAAGCTGAAAAAAGCTTTAAAAAAAGAGCAAAAATCGGCTCTTAAAGAAATTGTTCAACACGGCTGTAAAACCAAATGCTGTGATAAGTACAAAAAGTCGGAATCCAAAAGATGTAATCGCTGTCCTTGTTTTGATCTGATGAAGAAAGTAGCATAAACTTTGAAAACCTTGCGCATTGCGAATTTAATTGACTTACGATAGTCGCGGCACGGTCTTACCAATGCAGAATAGCGAACTATCCACTAATCCAAAATCCTCCGTTTTGAAGAGTTGTCCATCAATACTTGAGCAACTTGTATGATTTAGCTCATGTTAACTTTATCTAAGGGTATTCGTGAACCTATCTTTTCTCCCTTTAGGTCGAAATGACTTTAGCAGTCACTTCGACATGAGCCCTTTTTGGGGCGATTGAGAAGTCGCACAAGTAACTTTTAAAATTCCAGTTCCCTAAGCTTTTAGCCAGAAACAGAAAGTTACATCCTTATAAATTTGATTAATTGTTGGGGAGCTTATGGAATTTGTCTCTTAAGGTACCGATGACGACATAGGCTAAAACCAAAATAGACAAACAATGACGATAGCAAGGGCTCCTTCCCTTGGACCCCTCCCTAACCCTCGCCCAAGGGGAGGGAATTTGTTAGAATATGGCAAATATAAATTTGAGCTGGAATTTTTCCCCCTCCTTTGGAGGGGGCTAGGGGGGAGGACTTTTTGTCACTTCGACAGAGTCTCTCTTCGGGATCCCAAAAACCAAAGCTAGACATTGTTTACTAATTGCTTTCCCAGGGCTTGGGTCTACAATCCCTTCCGTCTCCCCCGCTAATATCGGTGGATCCACCTTCCCTTAACCAAGAGAAGGAACCAATTATTGAACTTATAGTTTCACTGCCACATCCAGAAAAATAAAAAAATGCTCCTTCTCCTAAAGAGGGGAAGGTGGGTTCGACAAAGGAGAAGCCGGAAGGGGTGAGAAGCGCAAACCTTTGCTTTGAAGGAGGAAATTGCTTCGTCATTAAAGTTCCTCCCAATGAAGATTAATAAACGCGAATCCTAAAAGCAAAAGAAGCAACCCCATTGATCCTAAAACTGACCTATTGGATTACTTCTTGCTACCCGACTATATCCGGTATAAATTTCCAGATATGATAACCCGGTTTATTTCCCCAACATCAGGAGTTCATTGCATCGAATTTCGGTGATGTACCTTTTTTCCCCATCTTTGGTTTCATATGACCGAGTGGTCAATTTACCTTCAACGGCTACCTCCTTCCCTTTGTTGAGATAGTTTTCCACAATTTCAGCGGTCTTGCCCCAGGCCACAACATTATGCCATTGGGTATCCGTAACCTTTTCGCCTTTGGCATTTTTGTAGGTCTCATTGGTAGCAATGGCAAACTTGGCTAATTTACCTCCCCCATCTAGATTAATAATTTCTGGATCGTTACCCAAGTTCCCAATCAACTGTACTCTGTTTCTAAGTGCGTTCATAATACATAATTTTTAAATCCCGAATCCACTCCGGGAAAGGTTAAACAGTTAATGATTTTTGATGGGACAAACTTAGCTACCAAGCAAATGTTATTCGGTTGAAAAGTATTTAATTTCGTTTGTTATCGTTTGTAGTCGTTTGTACATAATTATAGTTCCCCTCCATAATGCTTCAAACTCAACAACGATAAATCAATGGAATCCCTTATATTTAAAATGAAATAATCCTTTCAAAAACAAAAACATGGAGATCCTATTGAACATTCTTATAGCTGTTGTAGCCCTAGAACACCTGTATATTTTATATATGGAAATGTTTGCCTGGGAAACCTTGGGCAAAAAGACCTTTAGAAAAGCACTTCCGGAGCATATGTTTAAACCCACCAAAGGACTTGCAGCAAACCAAGGGCTCTACAATGGTTTTCTTGCAGCAGGCCTAATTTGGACCTTTTTTATCGAAGACCCTACTTGGAGCACCAATATCTCCATTTTCTTTCTTAGCTGTGTGGCCATTGCGGGCATTTATGGTGCTTGGTCCGCCAGTAAAAAAATATTCGTAGTGCAGGCCTTGCCAGCCCTTATAGCACTTTTGTTACAGTTGTTTGTTTCTTCCTTTTAATCATAGAACCATGGACCAACCAAAATCAAAATAAGCAGTAACCTATTCGCTAGCTATAATATTCTTTCCTTTACACTTTCTTTCCCCAAGAAATATTTAATTGATCAAAATTGGAATATCAGTATGAGCACTCCATTTATTTCGGACCAAACCTTTAAAGGAATCGACTTTACCTCCAAGCGTCTATCCAAAGGAGATTATGAGAACTGCGTTTTCGACTCCTGCACATTTTCCAAAGGAGATATATCCAACATCGTTTTTATGGAGTGTGTTTTTACAGATTGTGATCTAAGCAATGTTAACCTAAAAAATACCACCTTTAAAGAAACAGAATTTAAAGGATGCAAATTATTGGGAATCCGTTTCGACCATTGCAATGATTTTCTGCTGTCCTTTAATTTTTATGACTGCACCTTAAACCTATCCTCCTTTTACAAATTAAAACTCAAGAACACCATTTTCCAAAATTGCAAATTGATTTCCGTGGATTTTAACGAATCCGACCTAACAGAAACCCAATTTGAATCCTGTGATCTTCAAAGTGCAATCTTTGAAAATTCCAACTTAGAAAAAGTTGATTTCAGAACAGCATTCCACTATACCTTCGATCCTGAAAAGAATAAAATTACTAAAGCCAAATTCTCCAAGGAAGGTGCCTTGGGATTATTAAAGAAGTACAATATTCAAATCACCTAAACCACAATAAAGAATTAATCGTTTGTAATCGGATAATTTGTACCTTATTGGTCGTAAAACGGATTCACAAATGAAATGGACCCTAATCCTTCTACTCTTTGTCTATATTCCTTCTTTTGGTCAGAATACCATTTCCTTTACCAACAACAACCCCTCTCCCAAGGCCAGCCTGTCCGATGTTTCATGGATAGCAGGACACTGGAAGGGAGAGGCCTTTGGAGGAATAACCGAGGAAATATGGAGTCCACCTTTGGGCGATTCCATGATGTTCGTGTTTAAATTGGTTGTGGACGAAAAAGTGGCCTTTTATGAGGTTGGCCATATTAGACAGGAAGGGGAAACGCTTATCCTTAGACTGAAGCACTTTAATAGTAATTTGACCGGTTGGGAGGCAAAGGACAAGACGGTGGACTTCAAATTGGTAAAATTGGAGGGTAATCGGGTCTATTTTGACGATTTTACCTTCGAGAAAATAAATGAGTCCGAAATTAATATCTATGTAGTTATTGAACAGGAAAATGGCTCCAAAGAGGAGGTAAAATTTAATTATAAAAAATGACCCTAAATAAAGTACACCATATTGCCATCATATGCTCGGACTATAAGAAATCCAAAAAATTCTATGTGGAAGATCTAGGCCTGGAACCCCTTCAAGAAATTTATAGGGAAGAACGGGACTCCTTCAAATTGGATTTGGCACTGAACGGCGAATACATCATTGAACTATTTTCATTTCCCAAACCACCTCCAAGAAGCACAAGGCCGGAAGCAGCCGGTTTAAGGCACTTGGCCTTTGAGGTGGACGATTTGGATACCAGCTTGGTGGAATTGTCCGGAAAAGGGATTGAGGCAGAACCTGTTCGCACTGACAAGTATACCCAAAAAAAGTTCACTTTTATATTCGATCCGGACAATTTACCCATAGAACTGTATCAAAAATGATTCCCATAAATAATTTCATAGAAAATTTCTACACCTCTTTCCCTGGCCTCAACGGGGTTTCTCCCTGGGGCATAACCCAATCCATTAAAATCATACTTGTTGGAATGATCCAGCAACTCGACCCAGATGATTACTCTATTGAAGGGAATATCGTTATCCATAAAACGGCCACTATCGAAAAAGGGGCTATTTTAAAAGAACCACTGATCATTTCAGAAAATAGTTTTGTCGCAAGTCATGCCTACCTAAGGGGAGGGGTATTCCTGGGTGAAGGGGTGCGAATAGGTCCGGGAAGTGAAATTAAATCGAGTATAATTTGCAGTAAGGCCGCCCTGGCCCACTTTAACTTTATAGGGGATAGCATTATTGGAAGCAATGTGAATTTTGAAGCAGGGTCCCTTATTGCCAATCACTATAACGAAAGAACAGACAAAACCATTTGGGCCAGCGCGTATGGTAACAGCATAAATACAGGAACCCATAAATTTGGGGCTTTGGTTGGGGACAATTCCAAAATAGGGGCCAATGCCGTACTTTCCCCCGGAACCCTATTAAGCAAGGGTTCCATAGTAAAGAGACTGGAACTTATTGAACAAAATAAATGACCTGACAATGGAAAAGAAATGCTTGGAATGTGGAGATAAAATTTTAGGCAGGGTAGACAAAAAGTTCTGCTCGGATTATTGCAGAAACGCCTACAACAACAAACTTAACAAGGACAGTAAAAACCTAGTTCGGAATATCAACAACCGCCTGCGCAAAAATTATAGAATCTTGGACAGTTATCCCTTAACCGAAGGTAAGACCAAAACTACCAAGACCAGGTTAATGGACAAGGGTTTCGATTTTGAATATATTACCAATTTATATACCACCAAAAAAGGAACCACGTACTATTTTGTATATGATTTGGGGTATCTACCCTTGGACAATGATTATTATATGATCGTGAAAAGGGAATAGGGGTTAATTTAATAAAGAATGCCCTTGAACAATTGTTATAAGCTGTTCAAAGGCATAAAATTATGCATGTCGTTGTTTTGTTAGCCATCAGCTTCCAAAGGGAAGTGAAAAGAGTTTCTACTTATAGTTATGTCCGCTTAATTTAAGGGCCGCAATTACAATATCCTTGCGACTAATCTGCCCTACCAAAATACCGTTTTTCATAACTGGCAATCTTCTTCTTTTATGCTTGTCAAAAATTCCGGCGGCATCAAAAATAGACATATCATGAGGTATGGTCTCTACCTCCTTTGTCATGAATCGCTCTACACTCTTATCCAAGATAGGTTGATTAAAATAGCGGCTTTCAGAAATCTGTTTCATACAATCCGCCTCGGAGATGATACCGACCAAAAATCCGTTGTTATCCAATACGGGACCTCCAGAGATATGGTATTTGGCCAAATGCTCCATAACCATTAAAATAGATTGATCAGGACTAAAGGTGATCAGTTTTTTTGTCATATAGTCCTCTACTAAAATGGGAGCATCAAATTCCTTTTTTACGACCTTGCGCACTCCCTGAAAACTTTTTATTCCCATACCGTTTATTTTTAGGTTAATTTGAAAGATAGTATTTTTTAAATAATTAAACAACTATTTAAGATTTAATCGGTTGTATTGACAAATATTTGTTACAATTATTGCATTTAATTGAATTCTGTTAAGTCCAGAAATCAACAAAATATTGGTTATACCTCACTCTATAATGTAATACAGGGATAATTTCTTACTTTTAAGTTTTTACCAAATACTATGAAGCGATATTCTTCTGCCATCAGCCTTCTCCTTGTCCTGCTTGCCATCTATTGGAGCTTTAAAGCCTCCATGCCAAGCTACACTCCGGATGCCAATATTGAAAATGTTTTATTTTCAACGGAAAGGGCCCTTGTCCATGTAAAAAATATGTCCGAAAAACCTCATGCCGTGGGCTTTCCTGCACATTCCGAAGTTAGGGATTATGTTATATCGGAATTGACCAAGCTGGGATTGGAAACATCTACCCAACAAGGTTATACTACTGGGGACTGGGGAAATTTTAGCAGTGCGACCAATATATTGGCCAAGATAAAAGGCAGCGAAAAGGGAAAGGCCCTTCTTTTACTTTCACATTATGATAGCAATCCCCATTCATCTTTGGGCGCCAGCGATGCCGCCAGTGGGGTGGCAACCATATTGGAAGGTATAAGAGCTTTCCTGGAACAAAACAATGCGCCTAAAAACGATATCATTATTCTAATTTCCGATGCTGAGGAATTAGGACTTAACGGAGCGGATCTATTTGTAAACCATCATCCATGGGTAAAGGAAGTAGGATTGGTATTGAATTTTGAGGCACGGGGCAGTGGGGGACCCTCCTATATGTTACTGGAAACCAATAGGGGAAATTCCAAGGTTATAGATGAGTTTATTAAGGCTAATCCAAAATACCCTGCAGCGAATTCCTTGGTCTATAGTGTTTACAAAATGCTTCCCAATGATACTGACCTTACCGTGTTCAGGGAAGACATGGACATAGAAGGGCTCAATTTCGCATTTATTGACGACCATTATGATTACCATACCGTGCTCGATAGTTATGAGCGTTTGGACCGCAATACCCTAGCCCACCAAGGCAGTTATCTAATGCCCTTGTTGAAGCATTTTAGCAATTCCGACCTCACTAACTTAAAAAGCCCTAACGATTCCATATATTTCAATATTCCATTCTTTAGATTGGTCGCTTATCCCTTCGATTGGATTTACCCTATGCTGGCACTTGCCATAGCAGGCTTTTTGGCACTTATGTTCCTAGGATTTAGAAATAGTTCCTTGGAAATTAAAGAAATTGGAAGGGGCTTTGTTCCCCCGTTCATAATTTTGGTTATAAACGGGCTAGTTGGTTATTTTGGCTGGACCATACTTAAAAATATCTACCCGCAATACCAGGACATCCTTCATGGTTTCACTTATAACGGTTATTCATACATTGCGGCTTTTGTACTATTTTCAGTGGCAATAGGTTTTTGGGCCTATCATAAATTTGGAAAGGCCCAGACCCAAAACCTTTTAATTGCCCCGCTCTTGCTGTGGTTAATTCTTTGTGTTCTGGTTGCCCTATATTTAAAAGGAGCCAGCTTTTTTGTAATCCCCGTATTTGCATTGCTAGCCTCCTTGCTTATACTAACACACCAAAAAATACCCAGTCCATATGTATTGCTGTTTTTGGCTTTGCCTGCCATATGGATATACACTCCACTAATTAAAATGTTTCCTGTAGGTCTTGGTTTAAAAATGATGATTACCGCTACCCTTTTAACGTCTTTGACCTTTTTCCTACTGCTTCCCGTTTTTGGCCCTTTCAAAAACAAAAACCGCTTGGCCTATTTATTTATGTTGCTTTGTTTCGGTTTTCTTTTGTCCGCCCACTTTTCATCGGGTTTTGATAAAGAAAATGCTAAACCCACGAGTTTGGTCTATATTCTTGACGCGGACAAAAACACTGCGCAATGGGCTACTTATGACCATGTTCTATCCAGTTGGACCTCCCAGTACGTAGATGTGAACAAGGCACAACCCAAAAATCCAAATTATGATGCCCTAAGCAGTAAATATGGAACAGGGTTTAGTTACACTTCTGAAGCTCCGGTAAAAAAAATTGCTTCCCCCAAAATAGAAACGACCATAGATACCATTATCGGGGACCATAGAAAATTGGAAATATGCATTACGCCCCAGCGCAATACTAACCGTTTGGAAATATTTACAAATGATGTAGACGTTATTAAGGCCAACATAAATAAAATTGAACTATCCGAATTCTATCTTAAAAATAGGAAAAACAATAAGTTGATTACCCACTATGTCAGCAATAACGACTATACCGAATTGCAGATTACTATCCCCAAGGGGAGTGCTTTGGAACTCACCTTGTATGAGGCTTCCAACGATCTATTGAACAATCCCTTATTTACAGTGCCCCCTAGACCAGAAGACAATATTCCTATGCCCTTTGTCCTAAACGATGCCATTTTGATTAGCAAAAAGATAACATTTTGAACAAAAAGATCGGCATTCTAGGTTGCGGGTGGCTGGGCTTACCTTTGGCCAAATCCCTTATCGCTGATAAACATACCGTGTTTGGAACAACCACTTCCGATTCCAAAATAGCAGTATTGGAGAAAGCGAATATAATTGCATATACCATTGCTCTAACGGAAAATGGCATTGAAGGTTACATTGAAAACTTTTTAGGGGAATTGGACTTATTGATTATAAACGTTCCTCCAAAACTGCGTTCCGCTCCCAAAGAAAACTATATTAAAAAAATGCTCCATCTATATGACAAAATAAAAAACACCCCCTTGAACCGTATAATTTTTATTAGCAGTACCTCTGTTTATGGCGACATCGACGGACTGGTTACAGAAGACTCCCCCACCCGACCCAATACGGAGTCGGGCAGGCAACTTCTGGTTGCGGAAAATGTTTTTTTAAACGATGGGGACCTCAATACCACCATTATAAGATTTGGGGGGCTAATTGGCCCTTCCAGGCACCCAGTAACATTTCTTGCCGGCAAAACCGAACTCACCAATGGCAATGACCCGGTAAATCTCATACATCTTTACGATTGTATTGGTATTATAAAGATGGCCCTAAATGGGAATTGGGAAAATAAAGTTATTAATGGCGTGTACCCCCTTCATCCTACAAAGGAGGCCTATTATACCTCTGAAGCTGTAAAAAGAGGTCTTTTGCCACCCAGTTACAGCAAGAATTCAGATAAAATAGGAAACAAAAGCATTGAAAGTAAGTATTTAAATGTTAAAATATACCCTTATAACACTTCAATTGTAAGTTAATTCACCACAGTTTTTTGAACTTTCACAACAAAGTCACCTACTTTAAGTTAAATTACATCCTTGATTATTAACCGTTTATCGATTAGTATGTATCTTTAAGTAAACGAATAAATTCAATTATCATGGAAAATTCAGGTCTAAAAACAAGAGTACTTACCGAAATTGAAAATTTAATTTCCAAAAGCTGCTCCAAAAGCAAAATGTCCCATAAATTTCAAAATCTGCATGTTGAAATATTGAAAAAATATTACAATGCCGCAGATGTATCTATCGACTATCACCGAAAGAGAGTCATTATGGATATTGTTTTGGACGACAGCTGTTATGACCCAAAGAAAGTGAATTCTTCCCTGCCAATTTTGAGGGCTAATTTACTTTTTAAGAATTTAAAGGAGTTTTTAAGTTCTAGTTTGGACAAGGACAATGTAAGCATTGCGTTTTATGCCAGATTATTAAGGGTATACGAAAAAAGGAATGTGCAGCTTACAGTTGTGTAAAAAAAGACCCCGACCGACCATATAAAAAAGGATGCCAATTGGCATCCTTTTTTACTGCATATCCAAGGTTTAAGACATTCCTTAACAAATGGTTAGAAATAATTTACTAGTTTTGGCACACTAAAAATTAGAACAATGAAGAAAATAGTACTGATCCTGCTAGTTATGGTTGGATTTACAGCAAATGCACAGACAAAAAGTGAGTTGCTTAAACATTATGAGGCCTATTATGACCAAATGAGACAACAGGGGGATATAAATGGCGTAATTAGCGCCATAACCCACCTAAACATACTTTCCCCAAGCAAAGAGCGCAATGATGCCTTGGCTTACATTTACACCACCGACAATCAGCATTTACAGGCGTTAAACACAATTGGGATTGAAAAAAACGAATCGGACTCGGATTTGGCGGTTCAGGTAAAAGCTATTTCCTTGAAGGCGTTGAATCAGCCAAAGAGGGCCTTGGAACAGTTTGAAATTCTTAATAAGAGAGGACCAAATCCGTATTTGGCATACGAATTGGCCGATTTAAAAATTCAGACCGGTGACAATGAAGGTGCCGCTGCCAATATCGAATTTGGAATAGCTAATGCCAAAGACGATATGAAATATGCATTCTATGAAAGGCAACAACCATACGAAGTTGCTTTAAAGGCGGCGTTTATCCATTTAAAGGCCCTTGTAGAATTCAACAAAGATCAAAACGATATAGATGGTGCCTTGGCTACCATTGATGAAGCTTTAAAAATAGACCCCAATTTTAATTTGGCCAGTCTAAGTAGACAAGCTTTACAGTCGAGAAAGGACAAACTTGAAAATAAAGAAACCAAGGAATAGTCCAATAATTTTCTGCTCCGATTTATAAGCAAAAAAAACCACTGTAAAACGGTGGTTTTTTTTGCTCTAAAGTATATACCCCTCATTTTTAAAGAGGTCTATTGTTTAATTAAATTTTCGATAATCCTGTCGTCCTTTTCCTGTTTGATCAGGATTACCTCGGAGACATTTTCATTGGGAATTACAATAGACAATACATAATGCTTTATTTTCCATTCCCCTGATTCTTTCCTGAGTACCCCGGATCCGCGACATAGTTTCATCTGGGTATCCAATAATTCATCGAACCAGGCATAATCCCCGCCCTCATTGACATAAACATGTCGTTCCACGGCTTTAAAGTTCCACGGCTTGCCCTTATCAAAATGGGGCTTTGCATAGGTCTTAAATTCATCTATCTTCCAATTCTCGGAAGCATCTGTACCTATAAAAACGGCATCGGAAGTCATTAAATTAAAATAGGCATCAAAATCGGCGCTCCCTGCCGCTCTGTGCCAAGTATCCAAAATGTTCCCTATTTCCTGTTTATCCACTTGTGTCTGGGAGCTGAGCTGAAAGGACAAAAGGACCGCCAACACAAACGCCAGGGCCCTATTCACTTAAAATTAGAATAGTGTCCAACTTGCTATTAATTATAACATTGAACTGGTTCCTAAATGCGTTGTAAGCATTGATCATTTCTACGGTGGACGCTTTGGTACCCACCCTGTACTCCAAATTTCCTTTTGTTTTAAGAATATAGGTCTTAAATACCTTTTGCCTGCTCTTAATCTGGGCCTTATCAAATGTTCCCGGATATGTAGATGCTTCCAGCGTTTTTTGTTTCTCGATCAAATCTTCAATGACCAATTCCAAATCCTCCCTATTCGCCACCCTATACAATGATTCAAAAGTAGTTTCCAATCCGTTGAACTCCTGCCATTCCTTTAAAATTGTCAGGGCCTGTTCATTGATTACATTGGGCTTGGGGAGTGAATCTACACTAAAAAACTCCTCTGCTTTTTCTTCAACGGCCTCAGTGCTTGCCTGCTGTTTACAAGATTCCAACAATATGAAAGCAATGAGGTAAAACAATATTCTTCCCATAGGGCGAAGGTACAAATTTTAATAAACGCTAGCTTTGGCAGCATTTAAATTTAACTAGGTTTTAATTCAAGAATCTGTTCCAATCATTGGGTCAAATAGCCAAATTGGGAAGGCATGATCATTGGCCACACCATCCCAATTTATTTTATTTTCTATTAAAACAAGGAACTAGGAATTAAATTTAATCTTACTCTCTATAGCCCTGATCATAATACTGGCAATATCCTTGCCGGTAGCATTTTCAATTCCCTCCAATCCAGGGGACGAATTTACTTCAAGCAGCAATGGGCCTTTGTTGGAACGTATGATGTCCACGCCGGCAACGGCGAGATTTAGTACTTTGGCCGCCTTTACGGCCAACTTCCTTTCTTCGGAAGTAATTCTTATTATGGATGCCTTCCCCCCTTGATGCAAGTTTGCACGGAATTCCCCTTTTTCGGCTTGGCGCTGAATGGAGGCCACTACTTTTCCGTTTACCACAAAACAACGGATATCCTGGCCGTTTGCTTCTTTTATGAACTCTTGTACCAAAATATTGGTCTGCACACTTTTAAAGGCGTTGATAACACTTTCTGCGGCCTTGTTTGTTTCTGCCAAAACTACACCCTTACCTTGGGTACTCTCCAGCAATTTTATAATCAAGGGCGCCCCGTTGACCATCCTTATAAGATCTTTGGTATCCATGGGAGATTTTGCAAATCCGGTAATAGGGATGTGTATGTCATTTTTGGAAAAAAGCTGGGATGCAAACAATTTATCCCTGGACTGGGTAATGGCCTCTGCCGAATTTAAACAATACACCCCAAGATTGTCGAATTGCCTTATCAAGGCACAACCGTAAAAGGTAACCGCAGGTTTTATTCTGGGTATAATGGCATCGAACTCATTTAATATGTTCCCTCCCCTATATCTGATTTCCGGGGAATTGGCATCCAATTTCATATAGGCGTGTTCTACATTTAAAAACACCATATCATGGCCCAAAGCCTCACCTGCCTCCATTATTCTCTTGTTGCTGTACAACAATGGATTACTGGCCAGCAATGCAATTTTAAGCCCTGTCTTTTCTTTAAAATGAGAGGCATATCTTTTGTTTATTTCTGTTGCCGAGAATTCCCCCATATTGAAACTTATCGATGGGTTTACCACAAAGCGTTCATTTAGTGCCTCCCTGCCCAAAAGCATACGGTATTCCATAGTATCCCTATTGGCCAAAGTGAGCTCTATTTCGAAAGTAAGACTGCCAACACGTACCGGAGTCTTTATCACAAAACGCTCCTCGGATATTCCTGAAGAACTCTTTACCGTCCTTCGGTCTACCAAACGCGCCTTGCAGTCTATATTGATTCCTCTATTGTCCTGTAAGGGATTAACCTCGAACTTTACCCATTCGTGGGCCCCTTTGGTATACACTTTAATATTATTTGCCTGTATGGACGAGGTTTTTGCCCCGGAATCTACCCTGGCCTTTATAGCAGGAATCTCCAAGTCCTCAAATACACACCATTCCTCACTACCAATAATATCGAGGTCCTTATACTTCATTTCTGTATCTAAATTTCTTTTTAATTAACTACAAAATAAAACACTTGACCCCTGGGAATCAAGAATAATTGATTATTAATTTATTAAATGACGGTAGGCTTTCGGAAATAATCTTGAAAATCAGGACAAGAACACCTCTTTTGGTTTTTTGAAACATTTAAATTCTACCATGTGCCCGTTGGGATCCTGTATAAAAAAGGACTTATGCTCGCCTATCTTGTCCTTTAAAAACACGACCTCGGTGGTAAGTTCATATTCCGACTTGATTAATTTGGCATGTAAATTATTCCAAGTACTTTCATCCACAATTACCCCAAAGTGAAAAGATGGCAACACCGTATCTTCAAACTTATAGGTCTTAAAAGTAAAATTAAAAATTCCGGCTTTGGTGAACGTAATCTGGTTACCAAAGAGATTGATATCCAGCCATCGGGAAGAGTGCCTTCCCAATTCGGCACCGATGACGTCTACGTAGAAATCTTCTGTTTTGCTTATGCTTAGGCAGGGCAATGACATATGGAAAGGTGCATTTTTCATCTGTTCATATTTAATTTTTAATAATTGAAGTCATCCCGAAACCTATCGGGTGCAATTCGCCATTAAACATTCATTCCCGATAGTTATTCGGGTTTTTTAAAGAATTATTATGGCTAATTTCTTATGGCTTTATACTAGTAATGATCCTTTAACTAAGGTAGTAAAAAGATCAATTACAATTTACTCCACAATCTAAATACAAAAAGATCCAAAACCTCTACCAAAATCAGAATAATAATGACCCACTCCAATCTACTGCTTTCCCTATGGTCCCAGATATCTTTAAACAACTCCAGGTTTTCTTTAATGATCCCTAATTGCTCGTGAATATTTCTATACCTGATCTTTAGGTCGAACGTCTGTTTAAGTTCCAGGTTTAACCTGTTCAGCTGCTCATTTTCCCAAGTACTGTCCGGCTCATCAAAAATATATAGGTTTTCCGATATCTGATTTTTAATATTCAGGACCTTCCCTATAAACTGCTTTAGCCTAATTCCCGAAATATTTAGCTTACCCTTCTTTTCCAAATATTGGGTGTGTTCATTGGTCTCCTCCAATAGCTGTTGTGTAATTTCCGAATATTGGTCCAATGCCACCGATTGGGAAGTATTCAACATTACTAATCTAATAAACTCGGCATCAAAACTGGGGAGGATTACTTTATCGAAAGCCACCTTTTGGTGGCCTTCGATTATTTCTACTTGTATTGTATCTGTAAATTGGGGAGCAATTTTCTCCTTGGTAATTGCGGATAGGGCATCTAGAATCTTCGCTTTTTCATCCTCGGAATGATTAAAAAAGGATACTAGACCATACTGGAAGATATAGACGAATTTTTTTTCGCCGTTTTTCAAATAGAGCTCATCACTGTCCGAAAACAATATTTTTAAAGGCAATTGAGATTTACATTGCCTTATATTGATCGAAGAAGCTATATGAACGGCAGCGACCTCAAACATTACGGGTTAATCATCGTCATCATCTCCTTCTACTCCTTCCATATCCACATCTGGAATGGCCTCTGGATCGTCATCGTCAAAATCCTCATAATCATCCTCATCATAATTAGCCATAGTCTTTTCCAATTTGGCGCTAATCTTGACAAGATATTTGGTATCCTCAGTAGTTACCTCAACGGCCTCTATACGCTCCCCTTGCGCGTTCTTGAAGGAGATGATATTAAGATCGTCGTACCCATCCGGATACTTCTCAACCAATAGTTTCAAAACTTCGGGAGTAAGTTTTTTAAAGTCAACAATAACTCTTTTTAAATTGTCCATATATTACATGTCTAATAGGTACGCAAAAATTAAGGGCGCAACAATGGTTGCATCACTTTCAATAATAAACTTAGGGGTGTTTATATCCAATTTCCCCCAGGTAATTTTTTCATTCGGCACTGCCCCAGAGTAGGAACCATAACTTGTGGTAGAGTCACTGATTTGGCAAAAATAACTCCAAAACGGTGTATCTGTCCTTTCAAGATCTTGGTACAACATGGGCACTACGCAAATTGGGAAATCTCCGGCAATTCCACCACCAATCTGAAAAAATCCGATTCCTTTTTCAGAATTGGCGGTATACCAATCTGCCAGAAAGGTCATATATTCAATCCCGGACTTCATGGTGCTAGCCTTTAACTCACCTTTTACCACATAGGAAGCAAAGATATTCCCCATGGTACTGTCTTCCCAACCTGGGCAAACTATAGGTAAATTCTTCTCGGCCGCGGCATACATCCACGAATCTTTTAGATCTATCTCATAATATTCTTCCAAAACTCCGGAAAGCAACAATTTGTACATAAACTCATGTGGCAAATATCTTTCCCCTGCGTCTTCAGCTTTTTTCCAAATTTCAAAAATATGCTTTTGCAGCCTTCGGAAGGCTTCGTGCTCCGGAATACAGGTATCCGTTACCCTATTTAGTCCTTTCTCCAACAGATCCCACTCGTCCTGAGGGGTTAGATCACGGTAATTGGGCACACGCTTGTAATGGGAGTGGGCTACCAGGTTCATGATATCTTCTTCCAAATTGGCCCCGGTGCAGGATATGATATGCACCTTGTCCTGACGGATAACCTCAGCGAAAATCTTTCCCAATTCTGCTGTACTCATGGCTCCCGCCAAAGAAACCAGCATTTTGGAACCCTGATTTAGTTGATCTTCATATCCTTTTGCGGCATCCACCAAAGCGGCCGCATTAAAATGTAAATAATACTTTTCAATAAAATTGGAAATCTGTCCTTTAGTCTTCGTCATCGTCGAATTTTGAATTATTGTTGCCTCCCACCTTGGAATCAACGTCATAAGTGTTGTCGTATTCATCCTCTACGGCCTCACCCATAAATTTATAGCTAAGCATTTTGTAATATAATTTGGCTGCAAGGAAATCGGAAGTTTTATCCGCTTTATTGGGACAAAGTTCCACAATATCAAATCCTACAACATTTTTATCCTCGAACACCTGCTTTAGAAACTCCAAGGTCTCATAATAAAACAGGCCACCAGGTTCCGGAGTCCCAGTAGATGGCATAATGGACGGATCCAATGCATCCAGGTCAAAAGTTATAAAGACATTGTCCGTCATAAGATCTATTACCTTATCCGTCCAATACTCATCGTTCACCATATCATGAGCGAAAAATGTTTTTTCTTCATCGATAAAGGTTTTTTCAATGGCATCCATACTGCGTATCCCAACTTGGATAAGATTAGTAGTCTGACTTGCCTCATGAACAGCACAAGCATGATTGAATTTACTGCCATTATATGATTTCCTAATATCTGCATGAGCGTCTATATGCAAAACGGTAAGGTTGTCAAAACACTCATTAAAGGCCCTAATGGTACCTATGGAAATTGAATGCTCGCCACCGAAAAGGGTAACAAACTTATTCCGTTTAATATACTCCTTGGTTACCTTGTGTACCGCATTTACCATAGCCTCCGGAGAACTGTCCTCTTCTATGGAATTCGCCAAATATATCCCTTGCTGATAGACCTCCGTATCGGTTTCTATATCATACCATTCCATATTTTCCGATGCTTCCAAAAAGGCCTTTGGCCCCTTGTCCGCGCCTTTTCCCCAGGTACTGGTTCCATCATAAGGCACAGGTATCAAAACTACCTTAGCCTTTTCCAATTGCGCAAACTCGTCTGGTATGCCAGCGTAATTGTTAGTTGTATTCATTTGTTTAAAGTTTATTGATTTTAAAGGTCAGATTTAATTTGCTTCTCAGTGCTTTGGCCAACTTTGGCATTGGCACTGGGTTTCATTTCATATCCTAAAATTTTAAGCAGGTCCTCTGCCTTTTGTTGTTCACTAAATAATTTGGTCGTTATATTTCCGTTTTCGTCCCTATCTATTAAAATATGTTTTGGATGAGGTATTAAGCAGTGCTGCAACCCACCATATCCTCCAATAGTTTCCTGATAGGCCCCTGTATTGAAAAATCCAATATACAGCGGTTTATCCTTTCTATACTTGGGCAAATAAATGGCATTCATGTTTTGCTCACTATTGTAATAATCATCACTATCGCAGGTTAGTCCACCCAACAATACCCGCTCATATTCATCTTGCCAGCGGTTAATGGCCAACATAATAAAGCGTTTGTTAATGGCCCAGGTATCCGGCAATGTGGTTATGAAGGAGGAATCGATCATATTCCACTTTTCGCGATCGTTCTGCTGCTTCTGATATAGTATTTCATAAATGGCGCCACCACTCTCACCTACCGTAAAACTTCCAAATTCGGTAAATATATTTGGCACTGCAACATCCGCTTCCTGACAGGCAATATTAATTTGGTTGATGATCTCATCTATCATGTATTGATAATCGTAATCAAAAGCCAAAGAGTTTTTTATGGGGAAACCACCACCAATATTAAGACTGTCCAAGGATGGACAGATCTTTTTAAGCCTCACGTACACCTTTAAACACTTAACCAATTCGTTCCAATAATAGGCGTTGTCACGTATACCGGTATTAATGAAAAAGTGTAGCATTTTTAACTCTACCTTGTCATTGTCCTTAATTTGATTCTCATAAAAAGGTACAATATTTTTGTATCCGATCCCCAGTCGTGAGGTATAAAATTCGAATTTAGGCTCCTCCTCGGAAGCAATTCTGATCCCAACTTTAAAAGTATCGTTGATAGCATCTGACAAAAGGTCTATTTCCTCGTAATTGTCGATAATAGGAATACAATTCTGGTGTCCCCCGTTTATCAGATTGGCTATATTGGTAATATATTGATCCCTTTTAAACCCGTTACATATGATATAGGTATTGTCCTTGATCTTACCTTTTTCCTTTAATTTTTCAACGATATTTATATCAAAGGCCGAAGAGGTCTCTATATGAATATCATTTTTTAAGGCCTCGTTCAGAACCGGTTTAAAATGGGAACTCTTGGTACAATAGCAATAATGGTATTTTCCCTTGTAGTTATTTTTTTCCATGGCTATTTTAAACCACGCCTTTGCCTTGTTTATATTTTCGGAAATTTTGGGCAAATAGGTAAACTTCAAAGGACTACCGTATTCCTCCACCAAATCCATTAGTGGAATTCCATGGAACTTTAGGTTTTCACCCTCCAAAGTAAACTCCTCCTGTGGAAAATAGTAGGTTTGATCTATAAGATTAATGTACTTCGTGTTCATTTAATTAAATATATGAATTGTAAATAAGTAAATAGCATCGCCAAATGCAAATAATATTAGGAATTATAACTAAATCTCTAAACAATTATCTGCTTTTCAGTTGTGGGTATAAAAAAATAGTCGTGCTGACTGCACACGATAGAAGAAAAATTTGGAATACCAAGTAAATTTTGGCTACCCATACCTTTAAATTTCAGTTGCCTGAATCTTTCTGTTGCCAGAAGCCCAAATTTGTAAATATGGTTCATTGTACTCAACTAGATGCTAATATCAAGATAAAATTTAAGGTTAAATTGATGTGACAAATGAAAACAAAAAAAATGAAAAAACAAGCGTTTTGAAAAATTTTACGTTGAAGCAAAAAATGAATTCACCCAATGGTAAAAAATTAACTATAAATTAAATTTAAACCATTGATTTTTAACCTTTTATTGACTATTTTTAAATAAAAACCAGATAGTCATGAAGCTTCCAAAAATTAGTGTTTTTATTGGTCTTATTCTCTTCTTCTCTTTTTTTGATAAAATTACGGCCCAAATTCCATCCAACGTATATCATTTTGAGGAAAAAAGCAAGGATGGAACCCTTCATCACGAGTTGAAATTAGATGCGGATTATTATGTGCATACCATCTATAAAGAATCCCCCGCAGAATTTATAAAAACGATGGGGGGCTACTATACCACCTCTGGCAATAACCTAATGGTTGATCTTGAATTTAATTCCAACCACAAAGAAGACAAAATTACCAGTTTAAATATCCCCTATAAACTAAAAAAAGGAAACCTGATACTGGAAGGGGCCAAGCCCATGACTTTTACGCCCACTACTCGTGGCACCCAAGATCTTGACGGTAAATGGCTAATGAGCGGCCGGGTAACGGACCAGGGGGAGGAAAAAAGGGATACTTCCAGGCCAAGAAAGACTATGAAATATTTATTGAACGGACATTTTCAATGGATTGCCTATAACACCGAGACCTTTGAGTTTTTTGGTAGCGGGGGCGGAACCTACGACGCTACCAATGGTAAATACACAGAAAATATAGGCTATTTCTCCAGGGACAATTCCCGAGTGGGAGCTGCCTTATCTTTCAATTACGAATTAAACGGCAAGGATTGGCACCATACCGGCAAAAGCAGTAAGGGCGACCCCTTAAACGAAATATGGACAAAACGGGAGTAATTATTGTTACTGTACCCTCAAAAGTATTTCATATTAAAAAGAGCCATTTGTATTCCGAAATGTTTAATTTACAAAATACAAATTGCTCTTAACTATGCTGACTAATAAACGTAAGAAATTAAGCCACCATATCCCTTTTAATATTCGTTTTTAAAGTACTATTGATGGCAGTATTCCATTTTTCGGCTCGGACAAGTTCATAATCCTCCATATAAATACTGTTGATGTCGTAAAAATTTAGAGTCTTGTTGGGATGTTCATGATCCAAAAAGCTAATCTCCAAATCCAATTTCTCCAAAACCGTCTCCTTCTTATTTTTAGATTTGACCACATGGGTCTTCTTTACTATTTTGGCAGTGGCCACCTCGTTAAGATCAATATTTTCCAGCGCCACAACGCCATCGAATACTTTGGAAAAAACAAGCTTCTTATTGTTTGAATCCAGGGCGATGAACGAATTGCCCCAACTTTCCTTTAAATCGAATTTCAATTTTGATTCGATCATTATGTTTTTAATTTCTTTGGACATTATTTTCAAATCCCCTTTTCCTGATTTATTAAGGATTACGAAAGGTATGATGGTGCAAAGCACCAATAAAGCTGATACCAACAACATTGATATATTCATTGTGTATTTTTTAAATTATTCCATTTATTAATTACATGCCCACTTACCAAGTTCAATGCTTGGCACGGGAAAACTTCCAAAATTGGCTATTCTGGAATTACATATGACTAAAGGAAAAATTTACAGAAAGGTGTGAAAGGGATAGATAATGGTAAGCGCGTCCAAACTAGCAATAATTTGGACTTCCCTTTTTAAGGACATAAGCTCCTTTTCTTTGAGTACGGAGAGGCAACTTATGGCATTAGGATAAAACAAATTAATATTAGGCCTTAGCTCGTTGACCGTTGGCAATTGATAATTGCCTTCTTCTAGAAGCATCGTATGCCCTGAAAACGGTACTTCATAAGTTAAATGATGATCCGTTTGGATCTCACCATTAACCCCGGCTTTAACTTCTTTGACTTCCTTGGCGGTAGCCAACGAGACCTGGCCTATACCAAATAAGAGTATAAAAACCAGAAACCTCATAAAATGTAAGCACCTTGATACTTTCATACCACAAAGATATATAGAGTTATTCTAAAATATTTGTTAAAAATTATAGGTGCGGATTATTCATTTGTACCAATATCCGACTTACCCCCCGTTTTCTTCAACAACCTAATGTTTTGAATTTCAATGCCTTTGTCTATAGGCTTTAGCATATCGTACATATTTAGGGCCACTATACTTGCCCCATGCATGGCCTCTACTTCTACCCCGGTCTTGTAAATGGTCTTCACCGTAATCAATACCGTAATCTGCAGACCTTTTATGGAGTATGATATATCCGTGTATTCTATGGGCAAGGGATGACAGTCCGGCAATAGGTCCGCCGTCTTCTTCACTCCCAATAGCCCGGCAGCCTTGCTCATGGCGAAAACATCACCCTTGGGTACCGTATTATTTTTTATGGCCAAAATAGTATCCTCTGAACTTACTTGGACAATTGCTTGGGCAATTGCGGTGCGTAACGTAGCCTTTTTATGGGTAATATCTACCATTTTTATTTATTTACTTTCCATTGATAGGAATCATCCTTAAAAATTTCCTTACCAAAGATAGGAACCTGGTTTTTTAATTCCTCCACAACATGGTGTAAGGCCTCAAAAACTTCTTTTCGATGGGGCGAGGACACAAAAACAAAAAGGCATATTTCTCCCGCGTTTACCCTTCCCATACTGTGATAGATGTGCATACAGCTCAAGTTATACTTGCCAAAGGTAGCCTCCCGAATTTCATGAAATTTTAAATTGGCCATTTCCTCATAGGCCGTATATTCTATAGCGGCCACTTCCTGCCCGTCAATTAGATCTGCCCTTACCTGGCCCAAAAAAATATCATGGGCCCCAATAGTGGTTTTGGATTGGTGCTTTGCAATGGAATTGGCAATGAACTCCGGGCTTATTGCACCTTCTACAAATACATTTTTGATTTTGCTCTTTTCCATGAAAAATACTTTAGCGCTAAGGTAATCAACATTCAGGAACTTTAGATAATGAACCCAATTGGTTAGTATTGTACGCGCCACACGATAGAAAAATATAAAAGCATTTTTGTGATTATTTTAAGGGCTTTGTGGCCGTATTACCATTATTTTCAATTTGATAAAAAGCGAATAATGTTAATTTATGGTAGGCCGTATTCCATCTTAGTCATCTGAAAGATGAGGCCTACTTTACAACAAACATTGTTCCTAAATCTGGCCATGACTAACCTTGTACCCTACCTCTTTTTCAGTTTTACAATACTAATAAGGCTAAGCCTTCATTAAAATAGTAATAAGATAGCTTATGTTGCGAACCGTAATTATAAAACATCATTTACACAAACTATACAACAAGATATTACTCCTTATCCTGCTTCTTTTTCTTTCTCCAAATAATATAAAAGATAATCATTAGAATAGGCAGAATTATATAAACAATAACATCGAATGCACTTGTAAGATCAATAGGATTATTGTCATCAGGATTTCGAGTGCCTATCGGCAATTGTAGTAATAAAGGATACATGTTTAACATTGTCTAAATAGCTGTTATGCAAGTTACTAAATTAAATAGATGTAGCTTAAGTCACCTTATCTATTCCACTTCTACTTCTATATGACATCCGGGAGCAAAGCAGGTCTTCTTATGGCCACAAAAACTAAATTTAAGGAAGAATCATATGGCCATGCCGGGAAACTGTGCAATAATATCATAAAATAAGGCCGTAAAGAAATACGGCAATTATTGGGAAGATGGCCAATTCATTATTTCTTCATGTATCTGCTTAGGGTTTTGCTGTCTTCTTTTCGCGAGCTTATGTATTAGAGTACTAAAACTCTTTTTGTCATATGTAGTGTCCATATCCTTTAGTTCCGGAAAATTTGCGAGATAATTATCACGTACGGCCAACCATTGCCTTTCCAAATGAACATCGTATTTTGACGATGCAACACCGCCATTGTCAACGGGTTTGCCGACCCCTTCCTTAGAATCCCCATTAGGGTTTGTTTCTAGGTCATGCCCGCGATTTTGCTGAACCTGATTATTCAAACCCTTTAAAGCTGACTTCTTATCTTGATCTTTATTTTCGGTAATCATTTTGAATAAAATTTTAATGTTAATTACCTATAAATTTAATGAAGTGAACGTTGCCATCTTTGCTCTAACTATTTTATAATTAACCTAATAAAGTTGTACCGTACATTTAAACATCAAAAATTCCTTTAATGGCAACAGCTCTATTTTGGGTTAAAAATTTCTGAAGATACAAATGGAGGCAACTTTGCCCTAATGAAGCATTTCAATAAAATATTGACAATTTGTGAAGTCGGTCGTATTGTATTCAAGACACCTTGAAGTACAAGAAAGAGGAGGTAAAGCACCTATTAT
Organism: Arenibacter sp.; assembly: GCA_040216555.1. Classification (GTDB taxonomy): domain Bacteria; phylum Bacteroidota; class Bacteroidia; order Flavobacteriales; family Flavobacteriaceae; genus Arenibacter. The sequence goes on along the minus strand of JAVJOW010000024.1, from coordinate 109,533 downwards.
TACTTCGACGCCGCTCAGTACAGGCTCCGATTCAAAAGCTGGCGCTTTTGGTGCTGCGCACCTTTGGTTCGTGACCTCACCAAGAATCACTTCGACACCGCTCAGTACAGGCTTCGATTCAAAAGCTGGCGCTTTTGGTGCTGCGCACCTTTGGTTCGTGACCTCACCAAGAATCGAACTTGGATCTAAAGTTTAGGAAACTTCTATTCTATCCGTTGAACTATGAGGCCATTCGCAGTTTAATATTTAAAACCGCGGGTGCAAAAGTAAAATTTATTTGATAAAAAAACTCGATACTTTATGGATAGTTTTTGAAAAATGGCAATGGACTACTATTTTTCGATGTCTTTTCTCCTAAGAACAGCTTCAAAATCCTGTTTTTAAGGTACAAAATGCCTCATTTATTCATGAATATCCCCATTTGTTAAAAAATCAGATTTATAACAGCAGTATGAAGATAATTTTTTACATTGCTTGCTTAAACGTTTAAATTAATTTAAATAATTCATCCAAACCACTTATGCAAAACCGGAAATATACCCTTGGGGTCGACTATGGAACGGATTCAGTAAGAACCATGATAATAGATACCAGTAATGGCCAGATTATGGGTCAGGGCGTTGCCTTGTACGAAAGATGGGGCAAAGGCATGTACTGCCAACCGGAAACCAATCAGTTTAGACAACACCCCTTGGATTACGTTGATGGCCTAACAAAAGCAGTTAAAGAGGCCATAGCTCCGCTTTCCCAAGAAGTCATAAACGGCATAGCCGCTATTTCCATCGCCACCACCGGCTCAACTCCCATTGCTATAAACCAGGAGGGCACCCCCTTGGCAATGCTCCCTGGCTTTGAAGAAAATCCACACGCCATGTTTATCCTTTGGAAAGACCATACGGCCGTTGTGGAAGCCAAAGAAATCAACGAATTGGCACACCACGAAAATGGCATTGACTATACCAAATACAGCGGTGGTGAATATTCCTCGGAATGGTTTTGGGCCAAGATCCTTCACACCCTGAGAGTTGATAAAACCGTCCGCCAAGCAGCCTATTCCTGGATAGAACACTGCGACTGGATTCCGGCCCTCCTTACAGGAAATACCGACCCCCTAAGCTTAAAAAGAAGCAGGTGCGCGGCAGGACACAAGGCCATGTGGCACCCCGACTGGGACGGATTACCTCCAGACGCGTTTTGGACAGCGCTGGACCCTCTTTTGACCGGATTAAGAGATAGGTTATATAGCTATACCTACACTTCCGACCATGCCGTGGGCACTATATCCAAAGAATGGGCACAGATACTGGGCTTGCCCGAGGATGTCATTATTGGCACCGGTTCTATTGACGCCCATATTGGGGCCATTGGCAGTGCCATAAAGCCTTATCATATGGTAAAAGTGATAGGTACCTCTACCTGCGATATGATAGTTGCTCCCGCCGAAGAAATAGGAAAAAAGGCTATCCGTGGCATCTGCGGACAGGTAGATGGATCCATAATTCCACATATGATAGGACTGGAAGCCGGACAGGCTGCCTTTGGCGATCTTTATGCTTGGTTCAGGGAGTTGTTGCTATGGCCCGCAAACAAAATTATTGGGAACAGCAATTTATTGGACGCAGCAACCAAAGCCAAATTATTGGAAGAAATGGCCGATGGTATCCTTAACGAATTGACTTTGGCCGCCAGTAATATAGAAATCGACACCTCTGGAATAATTGCGCTCGACTGGATGAACGGCAGAAGAACCCCGGACTCCAATCAAAATCTCAAAGGAGCCCTTCAAGGTCTTACCTTGGGAACTACGGCTCCACACATCTTTAGGGCCTTGGTAGAAGCCACGGCATTTGGTTCCAAAAAAATAGTAGAACAATTCCAAGCGGAGGGTGTCCGTATAGACGGCATTATCGCCATTGGCGGAGTCGCCCAAAAGTCCGAATTCGTAATGCAGATCTTGGCCGATGTCCTCAACTTCCCCATTCGGATTATTAAATCGCAACAGACTTGTGCCCTTGGTGCGGCCATGGCAGCAGCGGTAGCCTCGGGAATCCATAAGACCTTTCTTGAAGCACAAAATGCTATGGGCAGCGGTTTTCAAAAAGAATACCATCCCATCCCTGAAAATTCAAAAAAATATCTGGAGCTGTATGAACAATACGGCACATTGGGCGACTTTATAGAAACCCAAGAATTACTAAAAGCTTAAAAAAATAAATTCAATACACAAAAATTAAAGTAATGCAAAATAAACACAACTTTCTAAGAGCAATACCCAAAGTAGGGATAAGACCAGTAATCGATGCCCGTTTGGGCGGCATAAGGGAATCATTGGAACAGACCACCATGGCCATGGCCGAACGTGTGGCCAATTTCCTTTCCAACAACCTTAGAAACTATAACGGCAGCAAGGTAGAATGCGTCATTGCGGACACTACTATTGGCAGGGTACCCGAGGCACAGAAATGTGAGGAAAAATTCCTAAGGGAGGGCGTAGGGCTTTCCATAACGGTAACCTCCTGTTGGTGCTACGGCACCGAGACCATAGACATGAATCCTACCCGCCCAAAAGCTATTTGGGGGTTTAACGGTACCGAAAGACCCGGCGCGGTTTACTTGGCCGCCGCCTTGGCCGGCCATGCCCAAAAAGGGGTCCCGGCATTTAGCATTTATGGCAAAGAAGTACAGGACGGCGACGATGAAAACATTCCAGGAGACGTTCAAAAACTACTGTTGCAGTTTACCAAAGCCGGGCTGGCCGTAGCTATGATGAACGGTAAGTCTTACCTATCCATAGGCTCGGTTTCCATGGGGATAGCCGGATCCATCGTAAACGAAAGTTTCTTTCAGGACTATCTGGGTATGCGGAACGAATATGTGGATATGAGCGAGGTTAACCGTAGGATGCAACTCGGAATATTTGATCCTGAAGAATTTAAAAAAGCCCTAAAATGGACCAAAGAAAATTGCCGGGAAGGTAAAAATTACAATGCCAAAGAATTACAGAAATCCAGGGAGCGTATGGATGAAGAGTGGGAGACCGTGGTAAAAATGACCTTGATCTCCCGAGATCTTATGATCGGTAACCCCAAATTGGCCGCATTGGGCTTCGGGGAAGAAGCCCTAGGTCACGGTGCCATTGCCGCCGGATTCCAAGGACAAAGACAGTGGAACGACTATATGCCCAACGGAGATTTTATGGAAGCTATTCTAAACTCTTCCTTTGATTGGGGCGGAATTCGCCCCCCTTATATGATGGCGACCGAAAATGACAGCCTTAACGGGATCTCCATGCTATTTGGCTACCTGCTTACCAATCAAGCCCAAATGTTTTCGGACGTTAGGACCTATTGGAGTCCGGCTTCTGTAGAAAGGGTCACTGGCCACAAGTTAAAGGGTAAGGCGGCCAATGGTATTATACACCTTATTAATTCCGGTTCATCAACGCTGGACGGTACTGGACAACAGGAAATAGACGGAAAACCGGCCATGAAACCCTTCTGGGAAATTTCGGAAAGCGAAGTTACAAAATGCTTAAAAGCCACAGATTGGCCTCCTGCCATGTACGAATACTTTGGTGGCGGGGGATACTCTTCCCATTTTGTTACCAAAGGCGAAATGCCCGTAACCATGTGCCGGATCAATGTGGTAAAAGGCCTGGGACCGGTTATGCAAATCGTGGAAGGATGGACGGTAGACCTCCCCGACGAAGTACATAATACTTTGGATGCAAGGACCAATCCAACCTGGCCTACCACCTGGTTCGCCCCGAGATTGAACAATGACCAAGCATTTAAGGACGTGTACAGTGTTATGAACAATTGGGGAGCCAATCACGGCGCTTTCAGTTATGGCCATTTTGGGGACGAAATAATAACACTTTGTTCCATGCTCAGGATTCCGGTAAATATGCACAATGTTGAACCCGAACGTATTTTTAGACCCAAGGACTGGGCTTCCTTTGGAATGGACCAAGAAGCGGCCGATTACAGGGCATGTAAGAATTACGGCCCGCTTTATTCATGAAAAACGTAAGTTCGATAGATTTTTAATTGTTGATCAAATGTTCGAGATAATGTTGTCCGGTCAAGGGATCATACAAAAAAATCTCAAGCGACTAAAATTGCACTATATCAAAACATTGATTTTAGGACGCATAATAAAGACGGCACTGGCAGAGAAATAGTTGAGGGTTTCTAGATGGTCATTTCGAATGAATATGAGAAATCGCACATCTAGCTCCCAACCTGTATATGCGACTTCTCGTCGTCCCGAAAAGGGACTCTGTCGAAGTGACTACCGTTGTCCAGTCGAAATTAGTGATTGAAATAATTTTCAAGCAGCCAATATGATATTATTTTATATCATTGGTTTTTAGGTGTTTATCAAAATTGTTAAAGGTAGATTGCGGAAGGTAAGTTAGAGGAGACAAAAACATTAATTTTAATTATTTAATACGCGGTGATATGTATTTTATTTTAAATCAAACTTATATTCAAAGGAAACATGACGGCTAATAACAACATTCATATTCTATATATTGGGTAATTAAACTCAGACCGAAGCCAACAAATAATATACACCATGAGAACAAAATCCACCTTGGTTACGCTACTTATATCAATGTTCATGTTTCCCAATTTCTATGGCCAGGATGCCCAAGAAAATATTAAACATGTAAAAGTTTATTATGAACGGGGTATGTTCGGTGGTTGGCCGGCCAACCATGGGGTGTGGAATTGGGGCAATGAGATTTTGGTAGGTTTTTCCAAGGGTCATTACAAGGATTTGGGTTCGGACCGTCATAATTTCGATAAAGAAAATCCGGAGCTTCATGTGCTGGCCCGAAGTCTTGATGGAGGTGAAACTTGGAAGTTGGAAGACCCTGGCGCTACAGACGGGGATCTTGTGGTTCCGGATAACGGAAGTTATCATGGGATTATGAGAAAAGATGTTAAAGCTCCTGAACCGCTTCCTGCAGAACAAATCGATTTCACTCACCCCAATCTGGCTTTTACGGTGCGTATGACGGACCACCACGGCGCCGAATCCCGTATTTGGTATTCCTATGACAGAGGGAAAGACTGGAAGGGCCCATTTGGTCTTCCGAATTTTGGAACGCTTGGTATTGGGGCACGGACCGATTATATTATTGATGGCAAAAATGAATGCATGCTCTTTCTAACCGCAGCAAAGGCTAACGGAAAAGAGGGTCGGGTTATGGGTGTAAAAACAGTTGATGGCGGTAAAAACTGGGACTTCGTTTCTTGGATCGGACCTGAACCAGAAGGATTTTCCATTATGCCGGCTTCCGTTAGAATATCCGATAAAGAAATTTTGGTCACCACTCGAAGAAGGGAAGAATCAGGCCGATATATCGATGCCTACCTTTCCCAAGATAATGGGTTAACTTGGAACCCCCTGCCCAACCCAGTGGAAAATTGCGGACAGGGCAATCCCCCAGCCATGGTAAAAATGAAGGACGGTAGAATTTGCTTGATCTATGGCTTTAGGGCCTTGGAGGAGGACATCAAAAACAATCGGGACAAGAGCGAGATCAGGGCCAAAATTAGTAAAGACAATGGAAGAACATGGAGCAAGGATTATGTGCTGCGCGATGATGGTTCGGGAAAAGATCTTGGCTACCCCAGGGTAGTGCAACGGGCAGACGGTAAAATAGTGGCCCTCTATTATTTTATGGACAAGAAAACAGGTCCCGAACGCTATATTGCGGCCACCATCTGGGATCCTCCATCAATTGAAGAATAAAGTTCATTATTTTAAGCATACAAACTGAGTAATAAGTCCCCCATTTATTGATTGTCAAATAGAAAAAACAAAAATTAACATGAAAAGCATTTACTATTTTCTACCCGTACTGACTTTTATCATTTTCTCCTGCAAGGATAAGGCAGAAAAAACCACTCCTACCGAAGCGGTTAAAAGCGGTAACGACATTACCGGAAATTTTACCTTACCCCCTTTGGCACATCCAGGAAAAGGAGCCTATGTTAGTGGGGAGCTTATCTACCCTTTAGACAATAAACCCACTCCGGAATGCCATGCCTCTACCATAGTGGAAACGCCCACTGGGCTGGTGAGTGCTTTTTTTGCGGGTACGCATGAGAAAAATCCTGATGTAGGGATCCGGGTTTCCAGAATGGTCGATGGTAAATGGACCTGGCCGCAAGAGGTGGCCAATGGAATAAAGAATGACAGCTTACGATATCCATTATGGAATCCAGTGCTATTTCAGCCCAAGGAAGGACCGCTCTTATTATTTTATAAAGAAGGGCCCGACCCAAGAACTTGGTGGGGCATGCTAATGACTTCTTCCGACGGGGGAAAAACTTGGTCCAAACCGGAAAAAATGGGAACGGACCCGAAAATTGGTCATTTGTTGGGCCCGGTCAAGAACAAACCCATTCAATTGGAAGACGGCACTATCATTAGTCCTAGCAGTACGGAAGTTATGTTAGAGGATGGGGATGTGGATTGGATGGTACATTTTGAAATAAGCAAGGACAATGGCAAGACCTGGGAGGTAGTAGGCCCTATTAACGATGGGAAAGAGTTCGATGCCATTCAGCCCAGCATCCTTACCTATCCCAATGGCAAAATGCAAGTTTTATGTAGAACAAGACAAAATGTAATTTCCCAAAGCTGGTCCGATGACCAAGGTAAGACCTGGAGCAAAATGACCGCCACCGCCCTTCCCAATCCCAATTCGGGCACCGATGCCGTGACTTTAAATGATAACCGGCAGTTGCTTATTTACAATCACACTACAAAGGAAGGGGAAGAGCCCAAAGGCAGAAATATGATTAATCTAGCCCTCTCCGCTGATGGCATCAATTGGATACCCGTAATGACTTTGGAAAACGTCCCGGCAGAATCGGGGTATTCCTACCCAGCCATCATTCAGAGCTCGGATGGCTTGGTGCACATTACCTACACCTATGTAAGACAGTCCGTAAAACACGTGGTGATAGATCCGAAGCAGTTGTAAGTAGTTTAAGGATAAAGAAGATTGGATAGTCCAGAAACACTTTGGCAACCAAAAAATCAATATGCAAAATTTGAAAGGCTTAGTAAGATTGTATTTTGTTACTGCTAAATTGCTGATGCTTACATTTGCCATCATGTTCGTTGGTTGTAAAGGGAATAAAACAATAGATTACCCAGATCCCGTTACCAATGCAGGATCCAAATTGATGCTAGAAGGAGATTGGCTAAAGAACCCACATGAAATTGATTTTGACAAACTCCCCAAAATTCCCTTGGAGCATACAGTGGTAAGCGATGTTACCCCGAACGGAGTTAACCAACACAATTATTTGGCCTATTATGACACTCGTTATTGGATTATGTGGAGCGATGGACCAGGAGTTGAGGACAGGGTGGGACAAGTAGTAAAATACTCCACCAGCAAGGATGGCCTAGACTGGGAAAAACCAAAATTCCTTACCTCCTATCCCGAAGGATCTGGACCGGAATCTTCCCATTACAACACAAGAACAGATCAAGGGCTCCGTTGGATTTCGAGAGGGTTTTGGGAATATCAGGGCGAATTTCTGGCCTTGGTCTCCCTGGATGAGGCGGCAGGATTTTTTGGCCCCTCCCTGAGTCTATATGCATTTAAGTGGAACAAAGAAACCCAGAGCTGGGAACCCCATGGGATGGTAATGGAGAATGCAATCAACAATTTTCCTCCCAAAAAATTGCCTTCTGGCGAGTGGTTGATGTCTCGCAGGTCTTTTGACTATGTTGAAAAAGGGGTCGATTTTATGGTAGGGGCTGAAGACCGTTTTAACCAATGGGAAGTCTACCCAGTTTTTGGAACAAGTACGCATCTGGAAGCGGAGGAACCCTACTGGTGGATCTTGCCCGACAAAAAAAACCTGATGGCGCTTTTTAGGGATAATCGCAAGAGCGGGTACCTGTATCGCTCCTTTTCAACGGACAATGGCCGTACTTGGAGTTCACCTGTGCAAACCAACTTTCCCGATGCCCGATCAAAATTCCACGGCCTACGGTTACAAGATGGAAGATATGTTCTTGTTTCCAATTCCAACTATAAAAAAAGGGATCCTTTAACCTTGGCTATAAGTGACGATGGCATGGTGTTTACCAAAATGGGGTATTTGGTTGGAGGAAGACACATAGATTACCCCCATGTGTTGGAGCATAATGGATATTTATTGATAGCATTTGCCGGGGACGCCAAACAGAAAATAGAAGTAGTGAAAGTGAAGGTTTCGGATTTGGATAAAATTACTATGGATTAAATATCATAATTGATTAGCCCAATGAAGGGAATAATTGAAATTTGAACATCCGTATCGGAAAACTCCATAAACCTAATTAGCGTGAATTCGACATAAGAAATAATTACAAGACATTGATTTTCTGTAAATTAAAAAATTACTACTGTCTCCTCGAGCCTACCTGCGGAAGGCAGGCGGAGTCCAGAGGTTATTGTACATAACGATTTTTAATTGAGGTCTCTTCCGATAATATTGGGATTCGCCTGTCTACCGATAGGCAGGCTCGACCGTACAAGTTTATCATAAATAACTCATTAACAATTAAATATAAATGGAACTCACATTAATTAAAAAGGGACATATTTTAAAAAAAATTCAGACTTGTTTACTTTTTATTTTTTTTGCCTATCCAGCCTTGGCCCAAGAGGATATTGAAAAATTAAATGTCGTATTTATTCTTGCGGACGACTTGGGCTGGTCCGACCTAAGTGGGTATGGTAGCGATCTACATGAAACCCCCAATTTGGATCGTCTGGCCAAAGAGGGAATGAAATTTACAAATGCCTATGCCGCGGCTCCAATTTGCACTCCCAGCAGGGCATCCATAATGACCGGAAAATTTCCAGCAAGATTGCATATGACCACCTGGCACGAAAACTCAGGAACCCCAACCCCCAACAACACCGATAAATTAGTACCGCCTGTTACCGTTGGTAATTTATCACTGGAAGAAACCACTATTGCGGAAGTCTTTCAAGAGGCCGGCTATTTCACGGCCCATGTGGGAAAGTGGCATTTAGGAGAAGCCGCCCATTATCCGCAAACCCAAGGATTTGACGTTAATATTGGCGGAACCATGTGGGGAGCCCCGGACACCTATTGGGCACCTTTTAGAGGTCAAAAATTTCAAAATGAGTATAGGTATATTCCAGATTTAGGGTCAGCGTCCAAATATGAAAAAAATAAGGCCCCCGCATACCTCACCGATGCACTTACCGATAAGGCGGTCCAGATCATTGAGGATAACAGTAATATCCCATTTTTTCTAAATCTATGGTACCATACGGTGCACACGCCGATAGAGGGAAAACCTGAACTGGTAAATTATTACAAGAAGAAGGTAAAACCGGGGATGAAGGACCGGAATTATGAATATGCGGCAATGATTGCCAGTCTGGATGGGAATGTTGGCCGTGTACTACAGGCGATAGATAATGCGGGAATCGCGGACAATACCATTGTTATCTTCTTTTCGGACAATGGCGGAAGGGTTGGGAAATACAAGGATTGGGAAACCGTGGCCAACAATTACCCTTTACGTTCCGGTAAAGGTTCCTTATTCGAAGGAGGAATACGGGAACCCCTGATTATAAAATGGCCTGGTATTACCAAAGCTGGAAGCAGCTCTGACTCTCCTGTAATTTCGAACGATTTCTTTCCCACTTTAATGGAAATTCCGGCATTGAAAAAGGCAAAAATAAAGCTCGACCAGAACGATGGAGTCTCGCTATTGCCCCTTTTAAAAAATACCAAATCGCGATTGGAAAGGGAGGCACTTTTTTGGCATTCTCCCCATTATTACACCACTACCTCCCCTGTTAGTGCCATTCGTGAACGGAATTGGAAATTGATACATTTCTTTGAGGACGACCATTTGGAGCTGTATGACCTCGACAAGGATTTTGGCGAAAAAAACAACCTCGCAGATACCTATCCTGAAAAGGCAAAAAAATTATATGAGAAGCTTAAAACCTGGCGTAAGGATGTAGATGCCCAATTGCCCAGTTACAATCCTTTATATGTGCCAGGGAATTGGTAGCCTTGGTAGGGGATGCTTTACAAAAAGTAGAAGTGGTGAGAATAAAAATCTTGGGCGTGTATGAAATAACAATGGACAAAAAATAAATTACATCCCCACCGTATAGTGTGCAGTGTAATACAAGTCTATATTGTGAGCATCCCTCTCAAAATAAACCCACTTTCTTTTGAAATCACGAAATAATTAATTATCATTGCTTAATCGTTAAAGCAAATTTAACTCTGAAAATTAATTACATTTATTTACGCCAATAATGTAATTTGAGGATTTTACAATTAACCAACACTTAAGTAGCGCGAATATCCTACTTTTAGAGTATAGACCATATAACCTAAATAGCCAATACCAATGAATAGTTTAGATTTAATCGTATTCTTTATTTACATAGGGGGAATAGCCCTTTTCGGAGGCTCGTTTTTTAAAAAGAGTAGAACATCCTCTTCCTACACTATGGGCAACAACGATATCCCAGGCTGGGTAGTTACCATGTCCATTTTTGCAACCTTTGTAAGTAGTATAAGTTACCTTGCCCTTCCAGGGAATGCCTATCAATCCAATTGGAATGCCCTGGCTTTCAGCCTTTCCCTTCCCATTGCCTCCTTGATAGCCGTAAAATATTTTGTTCCCCTATACAGAAAGATCAATAGTCCCTCTGCCTATACCTATATGGAACAACGTTTTGGCGCATGGGCTAGAATCTATGTGTCTCTATGTTATTTATTAACCCAGTTAATGCGTATAGGAACCATCTTATACCTCCTGGCCCTTACCTTGAATGCCATAGTTGGTTGGGACATGATCACCATAATAATATTTACAGGGCTGGTAGTATCCGTTTACTCCATGTTGGGCGGAATTACAGCGGTATTATGGACTGATGCTATTCAAGGTATTATATTGATTGTTGGTGCCGTAGTCTGTGTTGGCTTTATTCTCTTTAATATGCCAGAAGGTCCGGGACAAGTTTTCCAAATTGCTGCAGAGAATGATAAATTTGGGCTGGGAAGTTTCAGCCTTAGCCTCACCGAACCTACCTTTTGGGTGGTGCTTGTTTACGGTGTATTCATTAACCTACAGAATTACGGTATAGACCAAAATTATGTACAGCGCTATATGGCCTCGAAATCTGATAAAGAGGCCCAGAAATCTGCATTGATCGGTGGACTGATCTACCTGCCCATTTCTGCCGTTTTCCTTTTTATAGGTACTTCTCTTTTTGCCTATTACCATTCCGCCGCTACCCTGCCCGTTGAGTTACAGGACATAAATAAAAGCGACAGTGTATTCCCTTATTTCATTGTAAATGCCCTGCCTGCAGGGATAACTGGACTAATGATCGCCTCTATCTTTGCGGCTGGAATGAGCACTATATCCACAAGTTTCAATAGTTCCGCAACCGTTTTTCTTACGGATTATTACAATAAATATTTTAAAAAGACGGCGTCGGACAAAGAAGGAATGCGCGTGCTCTATATTTCATCCGCTATCATTAGCGTAATCGGAATCGTTATTGCCATTGCAATGATTAATGTAAAAAGTGCCTTGGATGCATGGTGGAAACTCTCTTCCATTTTTAGTGGGGGCATGTTGGGTCTGCTACTTTTGGGACTATTCTCCAAAACAAAAAATGTAAAAGGAGCCCTTGTAGGGGTATTGGTCGGTATTTTGGTCATAGTTTGGATGAGCCTATCCAGTACCCTTTTCGGAGAGGATTCCCTTGGCGCTTCCTTCCACACCTATTTGACCATTGTATTTGGGACCGCCGCCATATTCATAGTGGGCTTCCTGATATCCATATTCAATAAAAAGACCGATGAAATCTATGAAAATTAAATAAGGAAGTAGCTTAATTGAGTTGAAAGGGCACAATAGGATTTTGTCTTCAAATACTAAATAATGGCGAGCATTTCTGTTTAGCATGAATTTCGTAATTTTAACATCTTGAAGCTATTTACCTCTAAACCCTTCAACTTTCAGATTAACAACATATTACACACAAGATTGGCATCAAACAGCCCATTTTAACCCAAGACGAAGATGAAACCAAAAACATCATTAAAGGATATCGCAAAAATTGTTGGTGTTTCCATACCCTTGGTTTCTTATGTTCTTAGCAATAAAGGCAAGGAGAACAGGGTATCCGAAAAGACTGCAAAAAGAATAAGGGAGGTAGCCAAGGAATTGAACTATCATCCCAATTGGAATGCAAGAAGCCTTAAAACTAATAAAACGCGATCCATAGGAGTTATTGTCGCCGATATTTCCAACCCCTTCTTTTCCAATTTGGCCCGAACTATAGAGGACGAAGCATTTTCCCAAGATTATACTGTGATATTTGGCTCCTCGGACGAAAAGGTAGAAAAATTCAACAAAGTTTTGGATTTTCTTAAAATGAGACAGGTCGATGGTTTTATCATCGCAGCCCCCGAAGGTTCCAAAGATATTATTGCCGATCTGGCAAAAGCAGGTATTCCCTTTGTTCTGATAGATAGATTCTTCAATGATCTTAAAACTAATTACGTCACAGTAGACAATTTTAAGGCCTCTATGCAGGCCACCAATTATTTGCTGGGAAAGGGAAACAAAAAAATAGGGGCTGTACTTTACAATTCAACCTTGCACCACTATAAAGAAAGGCATCAGGGCTACGTAGAAGCCATTAAACAAGCCGGCTTGCCCGTGGATACCGAAGTGATAAAAAAAATTAATCACAGGTCCCTAAAAGCAGATATGAAAAGAGTCGTAAAAGATTTGGTACAGGATGCCGGAGTAGATGCCATTTATTTTCATACCAACACCTTGGCCGAGGAAGGATTAACGCAAATGTTGGGCTTGGACAGAAAGATACTTAAGAAGGTTGATGTGGTCGTATTTGATCAAAATTCGTCCTATAATTTCTTGGAAGACCCTATCCCCTATCTCCATCAACCCATTAAAGAAATTGGGCAAAAAGCCTTGCATATCTTAATAGATCAGATCGAGGAACCTAATCAGGAGCTGCAACAGATATCTTTTGATGCCAGTTTGGAAAGCAGCTCATTGGAACCCTAAATTCCTTTAGGGTTCCAATGCCTACTGGTTATATAAAACTCCTCAAAGAAAAGAACTCCTAAATTAGGTGAGTTACATTTAAAACGAATTAAAAATCAAAAGAACTCTATGAAATAAGATGCTTTGGAAAATCCTTTACCTCTTCACAGCAAATCTGTTCCATTACCTGTTGTAATTCCGTTTTTAAAAGTGAAATGGTATGGTCACCACCTTTGGCGCCCAATGCCGCTACCCCGTACATAAAGGAGCGCCCCATAAAAGTAAATTCGGCACCACTGGCCATGGTCCTAGCGATATCCGGACCGCCCCTTAGTCCACTGTCCATCATCACCTTTATTTGATCACCATATTTTGCAGCTATTCTTGTTAAAGGCTTTATGGTAGATTCACCGGCATCCAATTGCCTACCCCCGTGATTGGAAACTATAATACCATCCAATCCCAGCCTAATGGCACTCTCCGCATCAGCCTCGTTGGCAACTCCCTTGATCACCAATTTACCTTTCCACATATCCCTTATCGGTTTAATCTTCTCCTCATTTAATCTTCCGGAAAAGGTCTTGTCCATGAATTTGCCTAATTGTGCCAAATCCAAGCCTTTGGGCATATAGGGTTTAAGGGTTTCAAAATTGGGCTGACCATGGATTAGGGTCCGCATAGCCCAATTTGGCTTGCCCATTATCTGAAGTATGTTCTTTACTGACATTTTTGGAGGCATGGCCAGACCGTTGCGCACATCCCTTGGGCGGAAACCAAAAGTAGGCACGTCGCACAAAATAACCAGTACCGGACATTCTGCAGCCTCGGCCCTTTTAATTATATCATCTCTAACGGCATCTTCTGTAGGATGGTAAAGTTGAAACCATGCCCTACCCTCGGTAATCTCGCTTATGCGTTCTATACTGCTGGTGGTCACCGTACTTAAAATAAACGGAATATTATGTTCAAAGGCCGATTTAGCCAATATTTCAGGGGCATTGGGCCACATTAAGCCTTGGAGGCCCACTGGGGCAATCCCAAAAGGGGCATCATATACATGTCCGAACAATTCAGTCTTCATACTGGAACCGGTGTGCTTGCTCAGGTAATACGGCAATAACTCTATGTCCCTAATTTCAGCAGTGTTCTTATGTAAGTTTACATCTTCATTACAGCCCCCATCCAAGTACTCAAAAGCGAACTTGGGAATCCTTTTTTGGGCTTTGTTCCTTAAATCGACAACGGATGGATATTTGCTGTTGATCTTTATTTCTTTTTTTTTCTCCATGGCATTTTAATCTGCAATTGTTCTTGAATGTTTTTCTTTTGTTTTCCCGCTCTTAATTTAATATTGCAAAATCTGAAGGAAGAAGGTTTATTAATTACTATTCACTGGATAATTCTTTAATGGACACTCCCAATATTCCCTTGGCCAGTTTGTCCAGTTCACCTTCGTCTCCCACGAAATGAAAAGTCTGGTGGATATGGCTGCTGCTTTCATTGGATTTTAGATCCATAGCTGGGGACGAACTTTCCAATTCATAGAATGGACCTAACCCACCCCCGTCGTTATAAGCATTTACGGCATCACCAGAAAAAGGAAACTCCTGCAACTCCCATAGTGAATTAACGTAATCCGTAGCGCCTTCTCTAAGACTAAACTTTGCAATGGTTAGCACCTTGTTCTTGGCATCAAAACTTCCCAAGACCGGCAGCGCCCTTTGGGGGGAAATTCCAATTTTACCCCGCTCTTTTCCGTCTGCCTTGAAAAACAGGACACTATCCTTTACCTGTAATCGCTCCTTGGGAATCTTCCCAAAATAATCGTCCGTTACCTTCTTGCCCAAAATGTCCTCATCCCCATTTTTAAACGGTACAATTATGGTGGTCTGGTCAGAGGAATTGAACATGCTCAATATCCAAATAGACATTAGGCCTGATTTCTTATCCCAATCTTCCGTTCCTATATTGGTCAAATTGTTTTCGGAAGCAAATCCTACCATTTTTACTGTTTCAGGAATATTGAACCCTAGAATTTCAGCGGCATCTTCCCTGGCCAAAAGTGTAATATTCCTTTGCACGCGCAAATCGAATGTAGTTCCGGTATAATTCACTAATTTCATTTCCCTTTCAAAGAAGGCTTTATCTTTACTACTTCTTACCAAATTAAAGGCTTCTGTATCCAATTGCTTTGGAACATACCAGTTATCCAACTCAAACTTGGCATCCTTTTCAAAGTAGAGGGAATACTGTCCACCTTCAGGTCCCAACCAAAAACGCTCTTCTCCTCCTGTAGGATTAAAATGCTCATTCTTTACTCCGGACTTGATAAGATCATGATTGATCCACCCAAAGCTTTGCCCCTCAACTCCAGTGGCCGTACTCGTCATAACCCGACCTTGAAGTTCGGGGGATATCAAGATGCTCGACTCCCCATTTTCCAGAACTACCAAGTCTTTATAGTATCTAGACAAAAACTCCAGGTCATACCCAAATGATCCCTTTGAAAGTGCAAGATCATCATTCACCAAGTTGTTTGCACTTTGTTCAGTTTTAGTTTTACAACTCAACGAACATAGGAGAGCACAAAACACTATTGATCTAAGCACAATTTTAGATCCGGAAAAATTAACTATACTTTCCATACGGGCATCATTTAGTTTTTGCCTATTCATTTTGGTTTTTATAATTGAAAAACCTTTTCCATGAGCATCCATTTTTCCCCTGGTTTTGCAAATGGAAGTGCCTGTTGGTATTTCCACATCAATTCCTCCCACTTTTCATTTTCTGGATACTTGGCATCAACCTTTGCCTTTTTTTCGAAGGAAAAATCGTCACCTGCATCAATAATCATAAACATACGGTTCCTCACCCTATAGATTTCCATATCCTTTATACCCGACTCCCTAAGACTTTGAAGGATCTCTGGCCAAACTTCCTTATGGTAATCGTCATACGCCTTGATCAACTCGGGATCATCCTTAAGATCCAATGCCAAACAATATCTTTTCATTACTTTAAATTTTTTTGGTTTATTATTATTAACAGCCACCCATGGGTTCAACCCGGTTCCTTAGGCCGGCAATTCATACTTTTTATATACACGTAACCCGTACCATGCAATATACACAAAACACAGCGCTGGAAGGATGAAGGAAAAATTCACCTCGGTAGCACCCATAATTTGAATGTCGTTTACAGCATTTCCCCCGGCATCAATGATCATTCCCTGAAGCTTTGGCATTAGGGCCCCGCCAACGATTGCCATCACTAGACCTGCCGCACCGATCTTGGATTCCTCCTCATTAAGTCCGTTCAAAGCAATTCCATAGATGGTAGGGAACATAAGGGACATAAAGAAGGTAATTCCCACCAAACAGTACAATCCTATCATACCTTCTATATAAATGGTTCCCAAACTACAAAGCGTTGCAAAAACAGCAAAGTACATCAATAGTTTGCCAGGGCTCATAAATCGTAACATATAGGTGCCAATGGCCCTACCCACCAAGAAAAGGATAAAGGCCGCAAACTGGTAATTGGCGGCATCTTCACTTGAAATCCCTATGGCTTCGGCATATTGATAAATATAGGTCCAACACATGATCTGTGCCCCTACGTAAAATATTTGGGCCACAACACCCAGCACATATTTCCTATTCTTGAACAAACCGCTAAAAGTATCCCCCAAACTTGGAATACCACCTTCATCCTTGGCCTGTGGCATTTTGCTTATAACAATCAGGACAAAAACAGCTAAAATCACCAAACCCAGAATAACATAGGGATCCCGAATGACCATTAGGTCCGTAGTCCGGATCAATGCCTTTTGTGCCTCCTCTAAGGAGGAATAATCGGCGATATCATCCGACTGTAAATTTTTAAGCACAAATTGCTGTGCCACTAACAACCCCAACAATAATCCTACTGGATTAAAGGCCTGTGCCAAATTTAAACGCTGGGTAGCCGTTTCGGGGGCGCCCATTGCCAAGATATAGGGATTGGCTGTAGTTTCCAAAAACGCCAACCCAAAGGTAAGTACGTAGAGTCCCAGGCAAAAGAACCAAAATTGTTCCGTTATGGCCGCGGGATAAAACAACAAAGCCCCTACTGCGTATAAGGCCAATCCAATTAAAACTCCCACTTTATAGGAGTATTTACGCACAAAAAGAGCAGCCGGAAGCGCCATACAGAAGTAACCGCCATAAAAAGCCATTTGCACCCATGCAGCCTGGGAATTGGAAAGTTCCAGTACTTTTTTGAATGCTTGTACCATGGGATCGGTAACTGCGTTAGCAAAGCCCCACAGGGCGAAAAGGGAGGTAATTAAAATAAAGGGAATTAGCACCTTTTTAGATACTACAGGTGGTCTTTGGTCTTTCATTGGATTGTTGATTATTGTTAATTGATTAATACCTAATTTCTCTTGTTGATTATTTTTATAAAACGATTAAGAGATCGACCTGTCCAAATGGGTATATCCGCCATCTACAAAGAGCAGTTGCCCTGTAGTGTGACTAGACCTATTTGAAAGCAAAAAGGCCACCGTACTTGCAATTTCCTCTGCCGTAGTCATTCTTTGTCCCAACGGAATTTTATCGGTGATACTCTTTAATTTTTCTTCTGGATTGTCGAAGGTATTTAACCATCGATCGTATAAGGGGGTATAACATTCGGCCACGATAACCGCATTTACCCGTATTTTGTATGGCAATAGTTCCACGGCCCATTCCCGCGTTATGGCATTGCGCCCTCCATTGGCCGCGGCATAGCCGGAAGTACCCCCCTGCCCAGTTACCGAGGTCTTGGATCCTATATTCACAATGGCTCCCTGGGTTTTCTTTAGTTCGGGCAAAGCATAATGCGCCATGAGATAATAATGGGTAAGGTTTCGATTTATAGACCTAAGAAAATCATCATAGTTTCCATTTTCCAATCCCACTCCGTCATTGATACCAGCATTATTTACCACACCATCAATCTTCCCATATTTTTCAACGGTGCTTTCAACGGCAAGTCTACATTGCTCTGGATCGGTAAGTTCAGCCATGGCAAAAGAGGCTTTTCCGCCACTTCTTTCGATATCCGCAACCACCTGCAACATACTTTTTCTATCCCTTCCAATAATGACCGGGATTGCGCCTTCAGCTGCCAATAATACACTTATTCCATGACCGATTCCCTTGGAACCTCCAGTAACCAAAATTACTTTATCCTTGAGTTGTAAATCCATTTTTCTTTATTTAAAGTCCTTTTCTGCAACGAAATAGGCACTAAAATCCTTGATCTGTGCTAAACCGTCCGAATCTATAATTTTTATTCGTAATCTACTTAATTTTATAGTGTCAAATTTCTCAATTCTTTTATTTCCAATGCTCTCCCCATTGGCCAGGGTAATCCAACGACCTCCCGAGTAAGCTTCAATTTGATACTTTCTAATTCTTTCTCCTTTTGCTATATCCTCCTGAATTATTACATGGTTTACTTCCATGGGCTCCTGCAATCTTAATTCCAACCGACTCTCCTTCCCATTTATACTTGCCAAAGGATTGGAAAATCTTCTTTTTATCTCATCTCCCCATTCCTTTAAGCGCTGTGCATCTGGCTCAGGAAGTAGTCCGTCCGGATCAGGGGTAAGGCCCATGATCAAAGTGGCATTTCTTCCCACAGATTTATAGTACATATCCATTAAATTTTCCAAAGGAAATATATGGCCCTCATCCCCTGGTTCCCAAAACCATTCGTGTCTTCCATTATAGCCCCTTAAGGGCGCATCTGCCATAGCAGGAACCCAAAATTTACCAAAGGCATCCCCTTCTTTCAGCAATTGAAAATTATTGTCCGCTATTTTCTTTTTGGCACTTTCTCCGGCTCCTGTAGCCCTATAAGGAAAGGTAGACCAATTGGGGTAGGCAACCGTGCCGGATTCAGATCCTCCCCATCGGGCTTCTGCCAATTGGCCATTGTGATAGAACAAACAATTCGGCTGGTACTGCCTTACAATGGGCAATACATCCGGGGCACCATTTTTTGGATGGTCAGCACCGCCATCGAACCAAATTTCAAACAATTCCCCATAATTGGTACAAATCTCTTTTACCATGCCTTCTACCATTCTATTGTACCAATGTTGTCGATTCATTTTAAAATCACCTTCTCCATTGACTTGAAAATCATGCACCCCGTAAAATGAATTCCATCTAATCCCCAGATAAATTCCCGGCTTAATCCCATACTTTCTGCACGAGGCCACAAAATCCGCTACTACATCACCTTTACCATCTTTCCAATTTAGGGCTTTAACACCGTATGGGTTTACTTGCGATTGGAACAATGCAAATCCCGTCTCATGCGTGGCCGTTAAAATAGCAAATTTGGCACCGGCATCTTTTGCTGCCTTTATCCATTGATCGGTATCCAATTTTTCAGGATTAAAAATTTGATAGTCCGCTATTGGATCAATTCTATTGTTTCCCTGCCCGTATTTTTTCCCGTCAAACACATGTAGGTCATAATGAAAAACTACACCGAGCTCTGCCTCCTGCCATGCCAGTTGTCGCTTGTTGGGGACGGGGAAATCATTCTTGATTATAGGTATAAATACGGTATAGGATTCCTCCCCTTTCTTTACCGCTACCGAAAGCACCTTTGGCTGCCCGTCCTCGTGATAAACATAGGGACGTTCCATTCGATCCGGAACGAGGACCGTTCCGTCCTCCAATAAAATTTCTTTATTCTTTAGGACAAACTCATTGGCTTTTTCCCAGTCGGTTCCATTCTCCGAAGTCACCAAGCCAATATAATTATGAGCATGGAAAACACCATAGAACCTATCTCGTTTTTTATCGTACCATATAGACATATCCTCGGTATCCATATAGTCTATTACCGGTTTCTCCTTAATCTCAAAAGGGCCATCGGGATGTTCCGAAACCCCAACCGCTTGGTTCCTGATAAATCTCTTTTCGTTGGGCTTGTCCCCTTTTATTATCAAATAATACTTGCCATCCTTACCCTTATCAATAGCCGGATTAACAGTAAGTGTAGTAATGGGTCCAGATGGCTCTACAAGCGGTTTGTCCATCCTTGACCAAGGTCCATTAAGCGAATTTGATACGGCCACACCTGTCCGTTGATTGGGGCGTAATATTTTCCAGTTGGGATGGTTATAACCTGTTATGGCGGTTTCAACCAATTCCTCCTCAGTATAATCCTTGCCACCCATATTGGTCGCTATATAGTACAAATAAAATTTCCCTTCAAAATATTTGATTTTTGGGTTGTGTGCCGTTATGGCATCCCAGTTACCCTTACCACTACCGATTAGAACAGTCTCCTTATATTTCCATGGTCCGGCTGGACTTTTACTAGTAGCGTGGGCAATTTCGGAGTGTGTAAGCCACCCTTGAAACCCGTATTCTTTTTTCCAGCGAGAATAAAAAAGATGGTATTTGCCATCCCTATCCTTGATTATGGAACTTCCCCAATTAAAGTATCCTTCTGTGTTAAAAATATTATCTCCGGACACCTTTCCGAAATTATCGTATACGTATAAGTCGTCCACGCCATTTTGGGCAAAACCCAAGACAAGACCAAAAAAACATAATAAAAGCAATCTTAGTTTCATATTCCTTTTACCTATTATAAGTATTTACAACTTCGTCGGGATAGGCAATCTGTTCCCCAGTATCTTTTCGTGCAGGTATTTGCGCCTCCACTTGCCTTAAGTAATCCGATAATATCTTGGCCAACTCCTCCGCTTTTTGCGGCTGCTCGTTTATCAAATTTTTGGTTTCCCCAATATCCTCCTTTAGGTTGAACAACTCCATACTACCGTCATTGTAATAGTAAATAAATTTCCAGTCGCCCACTCTGGTACTACTGGAGGCTCCGATTCCCGGTCCCGATGGTCCCCATTCATTGGGATAATGCCAAAATAAGGGTCTGGTACCACTCCTTTGGATACCTGAAAGTAATGGCAGAAAACTAATCCCGTCTAACTGCTGCACTGTTTCATAGTTTTTAACCCCTGCCATTTCCAAAATAGTTGGGTAGAAATCCTCTACAATAACTTGTTGGTCTTCAACCGAATTGGGTTTAATTTTCCCTGGCCATTTCACCAACATTGGCTCACGGATACCTCCTTCATGGGCAGAACCCTTACCGCTGCTCAAGGGTTTGTTATGGGTGTGTTTTTCCCCTCCCCTGGCCACAGCACTAAGTCCGCCGTTGTCCGACATGAATAGGATAATAGTATTGTCCGAAATCTTTTTATCATCCAGATAATCCATAATATCTCCCAAACTCTTATCCATTCCCTCTACCAATGATGCATATTTGGCTTCAATGGAATCCAACCCTTTGTCATAGTATTTCTGAACAAATCTGCGGTCGGCCATAATGGGTGTATGCACGGCATAATGGGCCATATACAAAAAGAAAGGTTGGTCCTTATCTTGGGCCAGCTCCATAGACTTAATGGCCTCTTGGGTGATGGCCTCCGTTAAAAATATATCCTTGCCATGATATTTTTCCAATCCGGGCACTGCCCAAACTTCCCTACCTTCCTGACCATTCCCATAATTCTCTTTACCCAGATAACTACCGGGAGCTCCGGCGGCATGGCCCGCAATGTTCACTTCAAAACCAAGGTTCAATGGGTCTTCGCCCGGGGTTCCAATAGCCCCTAGATGCGCTTTTCCTGCATGGATGGTAAAATATCCGGCATCTTTCAAAACTTGGGGCAAGGCAGTGGCATATACCGCCTTGTCCACCCCTACAACCGGACTCAACCCATTTACGTTCCACTCAGGGAACTGCAAGGTCTTGTGGTTGGTTTCCATGGGCTGTAATTTGTCCTTGTACAAGGTCCAGTTGGTAACCCTGTGTCTGGCCGCATTCATACCTGTCATTAGACTTACCCTTGTCGGTGAACATACCGCTGTGGAGTAGGCCTGGGTGAACTTCATTCCTTCCTTTGCCAATCGCTCCATATTTGGGGTGTGGTAGAGATCATTATATAGGGTTCTTTCAGTCCAAAAAGGGACTGAAGTATCCTGCCAGCCCATATCATCCACGAAAAATAGTACAATATTGGGTGTCGCTGGTACATCAACACCTTTGGGAATCACTTTCTCCTTACAGCCAAATACCAGAAGTCCGACACTTAAACACCACAATACATATCCTTTCATCCGTGCACTTTTTCCACCAATGGCTTAATTACTTTCTATTACAGAACCATCCTCTCGATATAGATCCACCTTACCATCTAGCATAACAGCCAGAACGGTCATGTTCTCGTCCAGAACATGTTCCGGCAACTTTATATAATTGATTCCCGGGTAATGGCTCCAATAAATCTTGCCAATAACCTGATGTGAGAGCTTGGTACCCTCGCCCACTACATAAATACGGTTGATCTTATTTTTAAGTCCACGTATAACTACTTCCCCATTTGAATTGCCTTTTATGAACAAATAAAGGATATTCTGGTCTTTGGATAAGGTTGTTGGACCATAAAAATGCTCTTTTGGAATCCCGAATCGGGTACCGTAAATAGCTTCCTTATGCTTGTTTGTCCACCTGCCCAAGCCTTCCAAGATGGCTACCTGTTCTTCTGGAATACTGCCATCGCCCTTGGGACCTATGTCCAGCAGCAAATTACCTCCATTACCGATTACGTCGGCAAAAATTCCAATAATCTGGTCCGTAGTTTTGTAATTGTGATCGTTTTTTTGAAAACCCCAAGAATCGTTCATGGTAAGGCACAATTCCCAATATTTGTTCTTGGGTCTGGTAATCGGCATCCCCTGTTCCGGAGTGGCGTAATCCCCTTGTTCCCTAAGTCTGGAATTCAAAATGATATTGGGGTTTTTGTCAAAAAGTATTTGCCTTACCTTGGGCACTTGCCATTCCTCCGAATTGTGTTCCCAATCCCCATCAAACCAATACAGATCGGGATTGTAATTATCTGAAAGTTCCTTTAACTGACCATGATAATAGTTTAGGAACTTGTTCCATCTTTTTGGTTCTTCGGAAATTTTATATCTAATGGAATCCCTTGTAAAGTGGGTATAATCATGGTAGGACCAATCGGGCAATGAATAATAAATGCCCACTTTTATTTTATTTTTACGGAGTTCGGAGACAAAAGGGGTTAACACATCCCGCTTGGCCGCAGAACTTTTAACAGCATTAAAATCCCCAAATTTAGTATCCCAAAGTGCAAAGCCTTCGTGATGTTTGGAAGTGATCACCGAATATTTGGCGCCACTGCGCTTTAGCAGATCGGCCCAAGCGGTTGGGTCGTACTTTTTGGCGGTGAACCCCTTGGTTTGCTTTATATAATCTTCATGTGAAATATAGCCATTGTAAAACGACCAGGATTCATCTATTCCATTTACGGAATATAATCCCCAGTGGATAAAAATACCAAGCTTGGCGTCCTTGAACCATTGCATCTTTTGTTCGTTCTGCAGAATGGTATCCACAACCTGTTCTTGAGCAAAATTTGCCGTTATCGTCAATACAAAAAAGGCAGTAATAAGTTTCTTCATCTATAAAAAGTAAGTCAATTTAATTATTTCAATTCCCAATTGTCGGTTCTAAAAGCGGAAGCAGGCAAGCCCTCTGAATTAAATAGGTTGGGCAATGCTCCATTGGTAAAAGCAAACCGAACCGCTGCAGGTTTTTTCACTTTTGAAGAGGAAACTTCTACCGTACTACCACTAATTTTGGCCTTGGCGGGATAAAATACCCCATCCTCACCGGCAATATAAAATTCCCGTAAGTCTTTTCCCCTTTGCATCAAACCTTTGCTGGCGTGATCAAAACTGAGGATAATTTTTTTATTCTTAATTTCCTTTGACCTATACACCGGTCCAGAATATTCCAGCCCATTTTTTCCATAGGTTTTACCCAAGGCCCAAAGCGCCAAACGGTGTCCTACATCCTGTTTGTTAGTGGGATGTATGTTCTCCAGATTCCCGATATCATTGGTGACCACCATGCCCGTATTGTCCAAATTTTGCATAGTATACAATTGTGCATCCCTTACATGTGCCGCATCAGTGTCCATGGGATCGTCATATTTATAAGGGGCTATCTGCACAAAATAAAATGGCAGCTCCTTGCCCCATTCTTCCCTCCAAGACTTGATCATCAAGGGAAAGGATTTGTAATAGGAAACAGGATTTACCCTATTGGATTCCCCTTGGTACCAAATACAACCCGCTATATTGAATTTGGTAATAGGGTGTATCATGGCATTGTAGGCCAAGCCCGGATTGCTGGGCCACCAAGCCACCTCATTCAGTTTTTTCGCCGCTTCCGCCAATTGGGCATTCTCGGTTATCAATTCCTTTTTTAACCAAACTTCCACTGGTGTACCGCCCCAACTAGAATTAATTATACCCACAGGGACGCCCAAATTTTGATGCAGTTCCCTACCAAAAAAATAAGCTACAGAACTAAACTTCTCCATAGTTTCCGGAGTACAGACCTCCCATTTACCCCTTAGTTGGTCTTGGGGATGATCCGATATCTGCTGCGCCACTTGAAAGAAACGTATTTCAGGGTAGTTGGCATTTTTGATCTCTTCTTCCGCGTTCTCCAAACCATGTTTTGGAGTCCATTGCATATTGCTTTGTCCAGAACCCAGCCAAACTTCCCCAATCAGTACATTCTTCAACTCCACTTTCTCATGACCTTCTACAATAACACTGTAAGTGCCCCCCGCTTTGGGAGTAGGCAATTGCAGAGACCAAACTCCCTGAAAGGCCTTGGTCATTACTTTTTCATTGTTCCAAGTGCCATATACACTAATATCTTCGCTAGTACTCGTGGTCCATCCCCAAATGGTGACATTCGAATCTTGTTGCAGTACCATATTATCCGAAAGAATGGAAGGAAGCCAAATTTCTCCATAAGTATTGGCTACGGATAGCAGTAGCAGTAATCCTAACAATTTTTTCATATTATTTCTATTTATTGGCTATTAAATAATTATCTCTAATAAATTTTCCCCAAACCTTATATCCTTCGGGTAATAAATGTATGCCATCCTGTGAAATCAAATCGGATTTCAAAAATCCCTTTTCATTAGAAAATTCATTAATCAGATTGTAATAGAATACATTTTTTTCATTTCCAAGATGCTTGATCAAGTCATGGATTTTATTGTATTTCTTCCTTCTATCCGTACTTGGATCCAAACCCGTGGGCAGGGGACCGAATAACATTATTTTTGTTTGGGCCGAAAATTTTTTCTTAGTCGCCTCTAATACCTTCCTTATGCCGTTGGCTATTTCCTCTACACTGTTATCCCCAAAATTGTTGACACCAATAGCCAGTACCACCATATTTGGCCGAGCGGCTTCATAGTTTCCATTATTTAAACGATACAAAAGGTGTTGGGTTCGGTCTCCTGAAATACCGGCACCGACCCAATTTAAATCCTTAAAATATAATTCTGCAGCTTCTTTACCCGGAGCATAGGTGACATTAGGTCTATTTCCACCCCAACCTTGGGTAATGGAATTCCCAATAAGTAGCAGATCAATTTTTTTTGAAGCTAGGCACAGGGAATCAATATCATTGGCCTGGGCCCACCAATCCTTTCCTTCCTTCCAACCCGCAGCCGATCTAAATTCGGCACTCGGAGCTGGAATTCGAGCAAAGTTCACCTTCTGATCGGTTGCGCTAAGTATAAAGTCGACAATCGGAGTTGGATTTTCCAAACTATGGGGATGATGTCCTACACCCTCCTTGTAAATAACGCTAATTTCACCCCCATTAGCCTTAATTGCTTCTTCGAAAGGTTGTGTGTTCTCCTCAATGGGCACTACCTCATCGGCAGCACCACAAACATGCATCATGGGGTAGCCTCCATGCGCAATCGATTTAATTTTATGGATAGGATTCCCCTTAAAATTGGAAATATCCTTTTGCGTATTCAGTGAGTACACCTTTTTAAATGCTTCCCAATCCGAGGCACTTCCCTTGCCGTTTCCCAAACCTCCTGGCCAGCTCTTGCCATCCAAAACAGGGGCATCGGCATAGACACAGGCCACTTTTTCAGGATTTTTATCGGCCCAGTTATAAATAATCAAACCTCCTCGACTCATTCCTTCCAACACCACTTTTTTAGATAGCCCGCCTTGCGTCATTAATTTATAAAATTCATCCCACCGCTTCACGGCTTCTGGACCTCCAAACAAATTGGCCACATCGCAATAGGTAATATGAAAGCCCCTTTCCAATAAGGCAATATCCGTTTGTGGTTCATGACCCCAAAAGCGTGCCCTTAGTACCCATGGAGCTCCTGGAGCCACTTTTTTGGGCTTCACCACCTTGCATGGGATACCATTATATTCAAAATCTGTGAGATCATAACCATAGAAATTTGAGGTTTTCAAAACTTTAACTTCCTCGGATTTAAGAATATCTTTTTTTTCAATTTCATTTTGGATTACGGCTTCAAATAATCTTTTGGCTATAACCGTCGCCCCAAGGGAGGAAGGATGTATCATATCGGGTAATAAACCAGGTTGATCTATAAACAACTGGTAAAGATCCAACACCTCCGAATTTGTCTTATACGCGACCCTGCGGGTCATTGGGGTGATTTTATTTTTGATCACCTCATTCCATATCCGCGTAGTATCGGTAGTAAATGCAGGAACTGGTAGCAAAAGAATTATTCGGGTATTCCTATTTTCCTTTTTAAAGCTATTCACCAAGTCTATATAATCCCCCTCGAAATCGTCCAAATGAATCCGATTTGAAAGCTTACTATCATTGGTGCCCAATTTTATAAAAACAACATCGGGCTTAAACTCCAGCGCATTGGAATAGTCCTCCGTTTCTGTATAAGGTCTGTCTCCATTTTTTAAAAGGGTACTTCCGCTAACCCCAAAATTCCGTACCTGATATGTGTTCCCAAGCATGGACTGCAATTGTTCTGGGTAAGCATTTTTTTCCCTATTGGCCACTCCCGAACCATAGGTAATACTGTTTCCTACGCAGGCAATTTTAATGGGGTCCTGAAAAGTGGTCCCCATGGATTCAGCTATTGAAAATAACCCTAAAATTAAAAGTAATAATTGCTTCCCAATCATATAATGCTCTTACCCACGGTGTTTTTGGATGGATTTTATTTGGTTTTAAATTCCCAAGTCACCTTTTTGTTGTAGCCATATGGCTTCCCTTTTTCAGGGCTACCTATTGTGCCTACAAGTTTTCCTTTCCGGTCTTTATTTACTCCTATTTTGACATTGGAAAATTGTCCCTTCTCAAAATCAAAACTTAACCCATCATCATCGTAAAGTGTATATTCACCTTCCTTTGTCCCGTAGTGACGAATAATCAGGTCTACCTTTTCACCCATTTTTGGAGCCTGTCTCTGGATAGGCCGCATAGGAACAATACCCCCATCCCTAACAAATAGGGGTATTTTTTCCAACCCGGGAGTTACGGAAATTACCTCGTTTTCCCCAACAAATTCCCCATTGTAGAAATCGAACCATTTTCCTTTTGGAAGAATTACCTTTCTCTCATTTTCACCTTCGAACATGGGGGCCACCAAAATATTGTCGCCCATCATATACTGATCCTTTATTTCACTTTTAATGGCTACTTTATAGGGATTGTCGGTGGAGTCCAGTTCCCCTTCCGCAACCTTTGGGTCATATGAAAAACCATCTACCAAGTTCATTGCTCTAAAGGGAGGTAAACCTTCAAAATGATATTGGGAAAAAGTAGAATAAATATAAGGCAATAACTGCATCCTTAAATTGGCTACATCCCTGACGGCCTCTTCCACTTCGGGAAAGGACCATGGTTTGGTACCGTCCGCCCAGGCATTGAGCATCGCCATGGGAGAAAAGCAAACAGATTGCATTCTCCTTAACCATTCCTCGGCAGTTTTTGAAGCGCGGACCTCAGGTGTCCAAAGTACGCCAATAAAGCTACTGTTGACCAGGGCCGTTATAAAATCCTTGTGACTGTAGTAATCATTGTAAATTACATAGGGCAGGGCACTGGCTCCGGCATTGGATGCCCTTACCAAACCATATGTCCTCTGATTTTTTTCTTTGAACCATTTTGCAGTCATGTCCTGTATCAATAGGCCATAGACCTGCCGCATTTGCTCTCCACTATAACCTGAGGGAAATGTAGCTACATCCGGCCATATCCAAAAATCAAAACCATCAACCTCATCGATTTTATAACCACTTACCCCAAGATCCAAATGATTTTTAACGAAGTGTTCCCTAAAAATATCCCGGGTTTCGGGAAGCATTAGATCTGGTACAATTCCATTCCATACCGTATGTGAAGCGGAAAGACCTTTTAATTTAGGATATAAGGAACCTACAGGGGACACATAAGGATTCAACCATAAATTGGTGCGAATACCTTGATCAAGCAGTTCTTTGTTGAATTTTTTCGGATCTGGAAACCTTGTCTTGTCCCATTCAAAAGTACAGGGATAGGCCATACTGTGCCAGCCTGGCTCCACTCCAATAAAATCTAAAGGAAAATCGTGATCTTCAAATTCTTGGGCTTCCTTGGCAATATCATCCTGACTGTAAAGTGTAGGTACCCTCTGGGTAAATCCCAAGCCCCATTTTGGGGGAATATAACCCCCTCCGTTATATAAATTATAGCGTTGTACGGCCTCCATTGGTTTAGACCCTCCATATACATAAACATCGGTTCCCTTGGCAGGTACCAAAATTTCTATGGCATCGGAATAGGGTTGCGCCTGCCATTGTGGATCAGTGTTCCTGTCCCTCAAAACCGGCTTGTCATCGGCATCTACCCTGATACCCGTCCCGGCGTAAACGGTAATATATCTGGCGGCGTCTATCAGCACTCCATACCCTTTGGAAGACACATAAAAAGGAACAGGGGCGTGCGTACGACCATCATCGCGACCCCCGTAGTGATCCACATGCAATTGCATTATACGGCCTCTCTGATGTACTGTTTTAAAATTTAGACCCAAGCCATAAATTTGCTCTTCCCTGGTCAATGGAAATTGCAAATAGGTCCTCCCATCCAATATTTTTGTCTTGATCCTATCCTTTGGAAAAGGAAAATCGGCGGCGGGAAGCCTGTTTAGAGCCGTCACCTTGGGCTGTATATCCGCAGCGCTTAGCAAGCTTATATCCTCTGGCTCCCCAACACTGGCTTTCCAAATTCCATTTTCAATCTCGGTCCACTTCAATTCTTGCCCATTAACTTCAGTGTAAAACACCGAAAACAGGGCGCATAAAACGATGAAATGAAATTTTGAAATCATGCCGTTTGGATTGGTTGGTTTAACTGCTTCTTATTTTCCGCTATAGGCCTTTGCTGTTTGCTTGGAACTACCAAGTCCCTCAATTCCCAATTCTACTACATCCCCAGCTTTTAAATATTTAGGAGGATTAAATCCTAATCCTACTCCAAAAGGAGTCCCTGTCGATATAATATCTCCAGGCAATAAGGTCATAAACTGACTGATATAGCTCACCACTTTTTGCACATTGAAAATAAAATCGGAAGTTGAACTATCCTGAACAGTTTCCCCGTTTAATTTTAACCATAAGTGCAAATTGTTAGGGTCTTTAATTTCATCTTTGGTAGCAATAAATGGTCCTACCGGAGCAAAGGTGTCACAACTTTTTCCTTTTACCCATTGTCCTTCCCTTTCTATTTGAAATGCCCTTTCACTATAGTCGTTGTGCAATACGTAACCGGCAACATGATCCAAAGCGTCAGCTTCCGATACATAAGATGCCTTTTTCCCAATAACTACGGCCAACTCCACTTCCCAATCGGTTTTTTCACTTCCTTTTGGAATAATCACGTCATCATTGGGGCCAACGATCGCAGAGGTAGCCTTAAAGAACAATACGGGCTCCTTAGGTACTGCCATTCCGCTTTCTGCCGCATGCTTGGCATAATTAAGACCTACACAAACAATTTTTGATGGTCTCACCAATGGCGCGCCCAAACGTACGCTATTGTCCACTTTAGGACAACTGCTTTCATTGTTTGCCAACCAAGCTTTTAACTGGGCCAAGCCATCCGTACCAAAGAAATCTTCGTTATAATCCCTTCCATAGGCCGATACGTCCAATCGGGTACCATTTTCCAATTGCACTCCCGGTTTTTCCTTTCCTACTTCTCCAAATCTTATTAGTTTCATTTGTTTCTATTTATTGAATTGCTATTTATATAATTATTGTTTCTGGTTTCTAAAAAATAAATACTCAAATTAAACAATTTCCCAGTATTTTAATCAATTATAAAATACCTTCAATTGCTTCCAATCCTTACTGCCGTATCCTTCAGGCTCGTTCTTTTGCTTTTCACCGACCCTACTTCTGCCATTTTCAATATAGGTGACCATTAGTCTGGTAAGGGCACTTTCCACTTCATGGAACTGACCGTAAACATTATTCTCTTCCCGAGGATCCTTACTAAGGTCGTACAACTGAAATTTTGGGAGATCCCCTATCCCTTCCGAATTTGGTTTGGGATCGCTCCATCCACCCGACCCTGGACAAAAAATCATTTTCCAATTATCCTTTCTTATGGCAAAACTCCCGTTGATGGAATGATGCACAGTAGCTTCCCGGAGATAATCTTTAGAAGTTGAATTAGTCAAAAGAGGTAAAAAAGAAAAGCTATCCTCCCCTTCATCATCAGCCAATTCAGTCCCCACTATATCTGCGCAGGTTGCCAACAAATCTGTTGTGCATATGGTCTTATCCGATTTGGAATCCGGCTTAATTTTGCTGGGCCATTTCACGATAAAAGGCACTCGATGTCCTCCTTCAAAAATATCTGCCTTATGGCCTCTTAAAATTCCGTTGGGACTATGCCCTTTGACCATCATTTCATCGATCTTGGCTGCAGGGGAACAACCGTTATCGCTAGTAAAGATCACCAAGGTATTATCCTCTATTCCAGCTTGCCTTATCACTTCGGTCAATTGTCCCATATATGCATCGATCATCATCATAAAATCCCCGTAAGGATTTAGATCGCTTTTTCCCTTCCATTCCTCGGTCGGCAATATAGGAGTATGGGGTGAAGGCAGGGCCAAATACAAAAAGAATGGAGATTTGCCTTTTGCCTTTTCTTTGATGTAACTAAAGGATTTTCTAAAAAAATTGGGCGTAACATCATCAAAATTAAAATCCCCGGCAGTAGGCCCCTTGCGCCACCAACCGTATTTGGTCTTACTTTCGGTAACGGTATCCGGTACCATGGTCGGCATACCGTTTTCTACGTACACATATGGCGCCATATCCAATGAGCCACAATGCCCATAGGAGTATTGAAACCCAAGGGTGTTGGGTGAATTCTTAACTTCTTTGGAGAAATCTATATTGTCAAAATCCTCTGGATTCCAACCTTCACCAGATTCTATATCGGGATTCTTAAGTGCCCAGTCCCACCCCAAATGCCATTTGCCAATGAATGCGGTTTCGTAGCCCTCTTTTTTAAGCAAAGAGGCCACTGTAGTCCTGTTTTTAGGAATCAATGCCTTTGAATTTCCGGTAAGCACCGAACTTTTTAATGGACTTCTCCAATTATACCTTCCGGTAATAATTCCATATCGGGTAGGGGTACAAACGGCAGAGGAGGTATGGGCATCCGTAAAAATCATTCCTGCGGATCCCATAGCATCCAGATTGGGCGTTTTTATTTTACCTTCCGGATTATAAATAGCTATATCACCATAACCTAGATCATCAGCCAAAACATAAATAATATTCGGCCGCTTTTCCTCAATGGTAGTTGTTTTTATATTTATGCCATAAATGGTTCCACCTATCAATACCGCAACAATAAAATACTTATACCAACTCTTCATAATCCTATTTCATTATTTTTTAGTTGTCAATGATATCTGCTTTTCTTTTTGATTCCTAAATATAGTTAGATTCAATTTCCCTTTCCAATTATTGTTCTGGTAAGTTTTCATTAAATCTGCTACCGTATTTATTTCATCGCCTTCGGCGGATATGATAACATCCCCTACCTGAAGCGGGGAATTTCCTATAACAGTCAGTGGTTCTATGACCAATATTAGGGCACCTGCTGTCTTGTTTAGACCAGAAGCCGACCTCTCGGCCATAGTGGTAATACTTTTTATTTGCGCACCCAACCATTCTACTACCGCATCCTTTTCATTGCCATCACCAAAAAACATTGTGGGAATAATAGGAGTTTTGGCCAAGGACCTCAGCTTTGTATTGGTAACCCCAAAACTATCCATAGCAATGTTTTTAAACCCCATTTTAAAGGCCGGCGATTCCTCTTTAACTGTATAGTTCCCCAATTTGGCATCAACAAATAATACATCACCAAAAACGCTGTTGTTATCGACCCCTTTTTTTTGTGTTGCCAACAATGTCGCCTCATCCGGAAATAAATTATAATCCACTTCCTTCCCCCAATCCTCTAATCTTATATCCTTGTGCTCGGTGAAAACGATATTGTGCTTAAAAACATCCCCACTGTTCTTGAACCATACATGTGGATGGAAGCCGTTATTTATCATAATGTTGTTTTCCACGGTGCGATTAAATCCTTCACGCAATTTAATTCCACCATTTAAACACAGATTGTTGTAAATGTGGTAATTGGAGGAGCCGTCATCCAGATCTATATCCCAGCCGTGATCACAACGAAACCTATTATTTCGGATTACCGTAGTGTGAATGGCATCCCATTTGGGCATTTCGGGATTGGCGGCGACCATTTCATTTAAAATTTCACGATTAGGGTGCCAAAATCTGTCCCTTCCCCAAGAATTAAAGGCCCCATGATCTCCAGATTCCAGGACGGTATTAAAAACATCATTGTATTCAATTATATGTCCGCCCCAAGTGCCATCCCCAATATTGATCCCTGCCCTTGGAACATCATATATGCTGTTGTGACTTACCGTAATATCCATGGCCATGGCAATCTGCACCCCGGCCGTTTGCTTTTCCACCCTACCGATGCGATAAATCAAATTGTTCTCTGCGATGGAATTACTGGGATATTTATTTGATTTAGGCCCAGGAACAGTGTCCATTTTCGCCAAAGGAACAAATTCCTCATACTGAAACGAAGGTGATCGCACTGCTTCGGGACTACCTACAAAACTGATGCCCGATGCTCCACAATCATGTATATGATTATCCGCAATTCTTAACTCCCTATTAAAATTACTTGCCAAAATAGCATTACCTCCTAAATTGGTCAGTTCACAATTTCTAATTTTCACATCTTGTGTCCCTTCAAGAAAAAGGGCCGCCCCTCTATAAATGGTCCAATCGCTTCTTAGCAATGGCTCATACTTCTCCATAAATGTGCGCTGGGCATGTTCAAATTTTATTCCACTTATTTCTATATCCCTAACAGGATTCTCCTCCGAACCCAATATTTCCAACAAATGTTTTTGTTGGACCCCTTCTACCAAGACATTGCCAATATCCGTCCCCTCGTTCGGCCAATAATATAATTTATTTTCCTTATCCAAGAACCACTCACCAGGGGCATCCAATTCTTCAAATACATTTTCTACCAAACGGTACTTGGCATGCATTTTTGAGGGACGATTATTCTGATTACCTCCGGACAATATAAGCTCCCCATTTTCATCTACTCCTGTGGAAACATAGTGAAATCCGCCCCACTCCCCGCTATGCATAGCATGCACAATGGCTCCTTTGGGGTTGGACCATGTTTTAACCCTTTCTGGAGCAATGGCATCCTCGGCGTGACCCTGCCAGTGCCCACCATTTTCATCGTAATTGGGGTAACGTGCCAATATTTGCTTATGTCCGTTAACAAAGAGCTGATCAAAACTGTCCCCTTTCCCTATTTGCGCCACCCAAATATGGTCATTATACTTTTCCCATTTAGGGTTGAGCAATTTAGATCCCTTAACTACGGACTTCCCATCACCTTCCCCAATAAGATTCAAAGATCCAAGTTCCGATGTTATCCTTATGGGATCGCTAATCCTATATTCCCCTTCCATAAGATGAAGGGTCAGGGTATTTTTGTTACCCTCTTTTCTCAGTTGGGCCACAGCGCTTATTGCTTCATTAATTGAACCAAAAACCAACGCCCCATTGTTATAGGCTTCCTTATTGGCAGTTATATAAATATCCGAGACCGTTGGTGAGCAACCAATTACGGATAGGGCAAATACAAAATAATACAGTGCTTTCAGTATCATTAAATTTCAATAAGAATCGTATCTAAAATGTTAATCCAATAAAAAATCCAATTCGGCAATGGCCGCAGTTTTGCCATTTCCGGCAATCACTTTAGATTCAATTCCGATATATCTGGCCTTGACCTTGGATTTGAACATATGGGTTCTGGTGGTTGGGTCGTTTATTAAGTTTCCAAACTGGAAATCTTCAACATTTTCCCAGGATTTTCCATCCGTACTTATTCTAACCATACCCCTTTCTATCATCCCTTCGGAAGAAGAAGTTTGAGGGGTGTAAGTAAATCCAGTTATGGCATATTCCTTTCCGAGGTCAATATTGATATAGTTTTTTTTAGATTTATCAGCAGAACTCCAGTAGGTTTCGGGATTACCATCAAAAGCATTTGTGGGAGCATGCTCCCCATCAAAACTATCCTCCCCTACAGGCTTCCAATTCTTTTTTACAATTCCGAAAAGCTGCGAAGCAACACTCCCCAGTTTTCCATTTACTTCTGCTACCGCCTTAACTTCTCCCGAAGGAATACTAAAGGGCTGCTGATAAATTTCTGAGGCTGTAGTTGGTTCGCTACCATCAGTAGAAAAATGAATGTTGTACCCGGAATTAATATTTCCTGCAATATCTTCCCCGTGCGGTTTCCAACCAAAGCTATCCTTTTTGGGAGATATGGTTACCGCCCCCTCAACCGATCTTTCAATACTAAGCTGCGGTGGCCTTGCTTTATAATAATGGGCGGATACGCTTGCAATAGCGGGGTAAAATCGGGATTCCAAGATTCTAATGCGCAATTTTTGGGTGGTAACTTCGGGGAAACGCAAAATTCGTTTATAACCAATATTGGTAGCGGCAGCAATTTCTTTCCAAGCATTGTCCACCCAAGCGTCCAAGGCATGATTTTCCACACGTTCACTATGAGTGTTTATAGCTTCCTGAATTGCCAACCTGTTTAATGTGATCGGAGCATTGGTTTCAATAACCACCTCTTGGGCACCCAGACCTAACAGTTCAAAACTTGCCAGGTCATTATCCAAGATTCCCTTAGGACCCTTGGCACCGATCAACAAATTGGAACCATAGGTTTCGCTGATCCTTTGACCAACTTCTTCCAATACTGTCACATCCGTAGGTGAAAACTTACCCTCCCTATTAGGTGGAATGTTGAGTAGGAAAGTAGAATTCCCCCCTACGGATCTTTCATAAATATCGAATACATCGTCCGTACTACGTACTTTTTGGTCTTCATCATCCCTATAAAACCAGCCTTCACGGATAGAAGTATTGGTTTCTGCCTGTTGGTAATGAAGAAATTTGCCCTTATAAAGGTCCTCCCTATTCCCTAAGGATTCATCGGTCAAATCTGCAAAGCTATTCATTTGATCGGGGTCTTCCTGATAGGGAATCACATTCCATTCCGTATCCCTGGTTTTGCCAGCTTCGTTACCGCACCAACGAATGTCCTCTTTCCCAAAAATAACCGCCTTGGGGGCTAAAGCCCTTATCAATTCCTTCCATGCCAAATAATTGTAGGTCTGACCACCTTTCCTTTTAGGATGGGCACCATCGAACCAAACTTCATGGATGGGTCCGTACTCGGTAAGCAGCTCAAAGAGCTGGTTTAAAAAATATTCATTGTAGTCGTCCGCTTTAAAAGTGAAAGTTGTTTTGTTTTCAAAAGGCCTGCCTTCCACCTGCCTTGGAATGGTTCTTTCCGTATAGTCGCTTAAATTTCCATAAAGGCCATCCTTGTTTTCAATTTGGAACAGATCTGCCGGGGATAGGTACACCCCTAATTTTAGCCCATACTTTTTACAGGATTCGGACAATTCCTTAAGGACATCCCCCTTTCCATCTTTAAATGGTGAAGACATTATACCGTGTTCTGTATAGCGGCTTTGCCACAATACAAAACCATCGTGATGCTTGGCTGTAAATATCACCATTTTCATTCCGGCATCCTTCATAGCCTTGCACCATTGATCGGTGTCCAAATTCTGTAGGTCGAATATTTTAGGATCTTCCATCCCATTTCCCCACTCCATTCTGGTAAAGGTATTGGGGCCAAAATGAATGAAAGCTATAAACTCGTTTTGCAGTGACTCGTATTGATTAGCTGTAGGCACCACATGGGCCGCCTTGAGAATAATGGAATCGTTACTGTCCGTATTTTTGACTTCAATAGTATTGGACACCGGCATCACCAATGCATTTGGCTTTGATTTTTGGGAACAGGCCGCCAAAAGTGATACCACGGCTAAACATTGAACTAATTTATTCATTGAGTAATATTTGTTTGACTATAATTGCAAATAATGCTGGCATTGGCGTTACTGTTTTCATAAAATGGAACTTAAACATCAAATTGACATTTAGTTCCATTTTTATATCGGCCCAAAAACAGATTTTTAGAGCAACCCTATCCGTTTAATTTAATATAACCACCATCAATAGGGAAATCGGTTCCTGTTATAAAGGAAGCCTCGTCCGAACAGAGATAAACTGCCAAGTTTGCCACTTCCTCAGGTTTGCCCATCCTCCCAATAGGTTGTGATTTGGATAATTTCTCGAACATTTCCGCTTCCTTGCCAGGGTAATTTTTATTAATAAATCCGTCAACAAAAGGCGTATGAATCCTGGCAGGAGAAATAGTATTGCAGCGAATACCCTTATCCAAATAATCCTTTGCTACGGAATAACTCATAGTAAGCACCGCGCCCTTGGACATGGAGTAGGCAAATCTGTCCGAAATACCTACAGATGAGGCAATGGAAGCCATATTTAAAATGACCCCGCCTTTCTCCTTCATCTTGGATATAACGGCATGCATACAGTTATAGACCCCCTTAACATTTACATTGTAAATCCGATCCATATCGTCTACCGCCGTTCCTTCCAAATTTCCTACGTGGGCTATCCCGGCATTGTTCACCAAAATATTAATATACTTCTTGGCACTTATAGCGGAAATTATTTCGGCTACCTGTGCATTATTGGAAACATCACAAGCGTGAAAATTGGCCTTTCCACCCTTGGCTTCTATTTCCCCAACAACACGTTCTCCATTTTCCGCATTAAATTCCAAGATGTGTACATGGGCACCTTGGCCGGCAAACGCTTTGGAAATAGCTTCACCAATACCACTGGCACCACCGGTAACAACCGCTGTCTTGTTTTGTAGACTAAAAAGTGACATATTATTTTTTGGATTATTTATCTTATTTACTATTATATTTTTTTTCCTACTATTTGGCCAAAACCTCATCCTTCCAAATTACACCATCCGGAAAACTGTAGTCCTCCAAAGATTGCTCTTTCATAGTTATGCTGTAACCGGGCATGGACGGCGGCATATAGGCCCCATTTCTTATTACTACAGGATCATAAAAATGTTCGTGCAAATGATCCACATATTCTATAATCCTATTCTCTAAAGAACCACTTATAGCAATATAATCTATCATAGATAGGTGTTGTACATATTCACAGAGTCCTACTCCCCCTGCGTGCGGACAAACAGGAATATTGAATTTAGCGGCCATTAAAAGGATGGCCAATATTTCATTTACCCCTCCTACCCTGCAGCTATCGATCTGACAAATACCAATGGCATTAGCCTGCATTAATTGTTTAAAAACAACCCTGTTCTGACAGTGTTCTCCAGTGGCCACTTTTATAGGATGAACGGCTTTTGCAATTTTTGCATGGCCCAAAATATCGTCTGGACTTGTTGGCTCCTCAATCCACCATGGATCAAACTTCTTAAGCTCCGCCATATTGGCAATGGCCTCATCCACATCCCATTTCTGGTTGGCATCCATCATCAGTTTTAAGTCGGTACCGATCTCTTCCCTGATAATTCCTGCGCGTCGCATATCATCCTTTAAATCGGACCCTACTTTGATTTTCATATGCTTAAAACCGGAGGCCTTGGCTTCTTTGCAAAGTCTCCTCATTTTTTCATCCGAATAACCAAGCCATCCGGCAGATGTGGTATATGCAGGATATCCATCCTTCAATAGCTTATCTATTCGCTCCTGCTTGGAGGCAGCCTTACCCTTAAGAAGCTCCAAGGCTTCCGCAGGCGTAATGGCATCCGTAATGTAAGTAAAATCCACACAGGAAACCAATTCTTCAGGTGTCATGTCCGCCAAAAGTTTCCACAAAGGTTTCTTTTCCACTTTGGCATAAAGATCCCAAACGGCGTTGACCACAGCACCTGTAGCCAAATGAATAACACCTTTTTCAGGGCCCAACCAACGCAATTGGCTGTCCCCGGTAATCATCTTCCAAAATGCCCCCATATTGGCAGTAAAACTTTCCAAAGATTTCCCCTTTACCAAGGGTGCCAATGAGTGGATGGCCGCAGCACATAATTCATTTCCCCTACCAATGGTAAAGGTTAATCCGTGCCCCTCCAGTCCGTCTGGATGGTCGGTTTTTAGTATTACATAGGCCGCGGAATAATCCGGATCAGGATTCATGGCATCTGATCCATCCAACGACTTGCTGGTAGGAAATCGGACATCTTTTACCAGAACATCCGTAATTATAATTTTGCTATTCATTACTTATAATATTAATCAAAACAAAACTAACTGCAAAGCTTATCTATAACAACCACAAGAAGCACCAATTTTGATACTTTTTTTGCCGATATAAAGATATTTGTCAATTTTGAGTATGAAGTTTAATATAATCGGAGGGCGACATCCCAGTTATGGACTTAAAATGTCGGTTAAAATTTGAAATGTTGTTAAACCCGGATTCATAACACACCGGAGTAATGTTATTCTTATTCTCTATCAGCAATTTGCAGGCATACCCAATCCGTATTTCATTTAAATAACGGGTAAAGGTCTTTCTGTGGATACGTTTAAAAAACCTACTAAAGGCCGAAGGATTCATTTTGGCTATCTCGGCCACATCCTTGGAGCCGATAGGTTGATTGAAATTTTTAAAGACAAACTCATAAATTTCATCCAAACCTTTATTATCGGTCTTGTTAAAGGAATTCAAAAATCCTGGACTTGACATCAGTTGATACTCCTCATGATTTGCCAGTTTGTACAAAATCTCAATAAGCTTTATAGTTTTTTCGAAAGGTTCGTGGCTATGGAGTTTCTTAATTTTTTCTATAAGCTTAGCATCAATATTCGAAAATTTAATCCCTTGGGTAGCCCTTTTGATCAATTGCAGTATTGGTTTCATTTCTATGGCATTTAGAAATTCCAACCCTAAAAAATCTTCCTTAAAATGTATGGCAATTGCCTCCGAAACCAAGCCCGAATCAGCCTCAAAATAAACCTCATCATTGAGCCACATATGTGGCAGGTTCTTACCGATCAAAACAAGATCCCCTTCGGAGAATTTCTCAATACCATCCCCAATAAAACGGGTGCCGGTACTTTTGGCGATGTAAACCAATTCCAATTCAGGGTGATAATGCCAAATTTTTAAAAAATGGGAATAGTTGTTATGCGTAACGGTAAAAGAACTGTTCTGTAAACTGGCCCTATTAAGAAGGTGTAATTTCATAAAAAATAAATAACAAAAGACACAAATGAGATTTTAAATATACATCTTTTTTTATACGGATAAAGAATTGGCAAAAAAAGTATTGCTAAATGTGCAATTTTTAGTTGAAATGAAAGAAATTACATCTTATTTTCGATCGATAGCTAAAGCGGTTATTTTTTACAGTGGGAAATAGCGTACCTTACATTATTCAGAACAAAACTCAAATCACTTAATTGCTTACGAAATGTCAGGAAAACCCTTAGACCAGTTGATTGCTTCCTTGATTAAAGGAAACAGGTCGGCATTTAAGACCATTTTTGAACTGTATGAAAAAAGGTTGTATTATTTTTTATATTCCATTACAAAGTCGGATTATGCCTCCGAGGAAATACTACAAGAAGTATTTATAAAGATTTGGACAAAAAAAGAAACCATTGATGTAAGTCAATCTTTTGATGCCTTTATCTTTACTATTGCAAGAAATTCAGCATACAACTATTTAAGGAGTATTGCCTGCCAAGAATCCTTAAAAAAGGAATACTACAAAAACATTAGTTCAGTAAACGAGGAAACTGAAAATAGTATTCTGCTTGCCGAATATGAAGATTTGGTAAATGATATCCTAGAAAATATTCCCACCCAAAAGCGCAGTATTTTCATTTTGTCCAAACAACAGGGAAAAAGCAATGAGGAAATAGCAAATCTTTTGGGAATAACGCAGAAAACAGTGAAAAACCATCTTTGGAAAACCCTACAAATTATCAGGACAGAATTAAAACCTCACATGATAAACACCGTATATTTTTTTCTGACAATCCTCCTGATTACGGCATAATTTATCTATTTCGTAAAAAAAACACTCCTAATTTGGGACTTTTGCATTTTTGAGGTGTATTCCTTATACAGCCCATAATACGGTTATCAAAATACTACAGATGCACAACGAGAACAAATTGGATAAGCTCTTCCAGAAATTGGTAGACAATACCATTTCCGAAAAGGAATTGGATTGTTTAATGGAGCTTATTAATAGTTCCGATCCAAATGCGTTCAAAAATAGGATATTGGCCAAGCATTGGGAAAATGTAAAAACAGGAAACTTGCCCATTAAAAAAAGAATAAAAGGCGATTCCGAAGTTTTATTATCGAAGATTTTATTTAAAATAGAGGACATTGAAAAGAAAAAAAAAGTTAAAACATTTTTTCCACAACCAAATATTGGATTTTGGTCCGGTATAGCAGCAACCTTCTTATTGCTCGTGGGGATTTACTTTTATAACCAAAATACAGTAGAAACATCCACCACGCCAATTACTATGGAAAACGATCCGAAATCCGGCGTAATTACATTGCAATTGGACAATGGCACTGTTGAAACTATTAGCGAAAACGGGGAGCGGAAAATTACGAATACCATCGGAAAATTGGTTGCTTCACAGCAGGGCAACACTTTGCAATATACGGGTGCCGAAGCTCAAGATAAATTAGTTTACAACACCCTTAATATACCCCATGGACGACAATTCGACCTTGTACTGTCCGATGGCACCAAAGTTAAATTGAATTCAGGAAGTTCCATTAAATATCCCGTCCGTTTCCTGAAGGGACAGGACAGGAAAGTCTATTTGAAAGGTGAAGCATTCTTTGACGTTACCACAGATAAGGCACGCCCTTTTATAGTAAATGCGGACGAAATTAACATTAAGGTATTGGGTACCCAATTTAACCTTTCCTACTATGCGGAAGATGAGGACATCAGCACCGTTTTGGTAGAAGGGGCCGTAGTTCTATTCAAGGACGGAGCCGATATGAATACAAATACTTCATCCCAACTGGTACCAGGCCAAAGGGCGGAATGGAACAAGATGAACAATACAATGACCATAAAAGAGGTGGATACCAAT
The DNA here is from genome assembly GCA_040216555.1 of Arenibacter sp. Lineage (GTDB taxonomy): Bacteria > Bacteroidota > Bacteroidia > Flavobacteriales > Flavobacteriaceae > Arenibacter. The sequence continues at coordinate 67,763 of JAVJOW010000024.1, read as the reverse complement.
ATTTACACGGCTTGGAAAGACGGGTATCTATTATTCAAGGCCGCCCCATTTAGCAGTATTAGATCAAAATTGGAACGACATTTCAACATTACTATCGAAGATAGGAGCGGCCGATTGGAGAACCAAATATATACGGCAACTTTTAGAAATGAGACCATTGAAGAAATCCTGGAAACCTTCAAAGAAGATACTCACTTTGAATATATACACGAAGGTTCCAAAATTATAATACTCGATACTAATATTAACTTAAAGAAGATGCCAATGAAAACTAATTGAAAACATGAACACTAGACGTATCACTTTTACAAAAAAACCGGAAAATGTTGGCGCATTTCCCGGCATAAGAAAGTGATATAAACAAACGAAATGTTTAATCACCAAACCTTTACAAAAGTATGAAAAAATTAAATTTAGTAGGGCCTTTCCATTCGGATTGGCTAAGCAAACATCATTTAAAGATGAAACTAACGACCTTATTACTTATAGTTTCTCTGTTTAAAATTCAGGCCAATACCTATGGCCAGAACACAAAAATCACTTTAAACCTTAAAAACGTTAGCGTTCAACAGGTTTTTGAAGAAATAGAATCCCTTTCGGATTTTAGGTTTTTTTACAACCATGAAAAGGTGAATTTAAAGAGAACTGTTTCCGTAAATGTGAAGAAAGAACCTATTTCAAATATTCTCGACAGAATATTTGAAGCAACGGATGTTTATTTCACCGTAAAGAACAAGCAGATTATCTTAAATACTGGAAAATTGGATGAATCCGTTGTTCCAATTAAGATTACTGTTGACCAAAATACCGTAAGCGGAACTATTTCCGATGCGGATGGGAACCCCTTACCTGGTGCAAACATTGTGGAAAAAGGAACCACCAATGGGGTTACTGCAGATTTTGACGGTAACTTTACACTTGATGTAGCCAATGAAAATGCCACCTTGATTGTAAGCTATATTGGATTTGCATCCAAGGAAGTACCTCTTAATGGACAATCCTCTATTTCTGTTAGTTTGGAAGAAAGTGCCGCAGGATTGGATGAGGTAGTATTGATAGGATATGGTACACAGAAGAAAAGTGACCTTACCGGTGCTGTGGGCTCTATTAAGTCCGAAGAATTGGCAGAAAGACCGGCAGCTTCCCTGAACCAGGCCATGGCCGGTAAGGTAGCAGGTGTAAACATAACTTCCGGATCTGGACGACCAGGAGGTAGAACAGTTGTACGAATCCGTGGAAATACCTCGGTAAGTATCGCCAATACGCCACTCTATGTAATAGACGGTGTAATCCTTAATGCGGCCGGTTTATCTAACGGCAGTACCCCTATAGATTACCTTAACCCTAATGATATAGCATCCATTGAAGTTTTAAAAGATGCTTCCGCGACTGCCATATATGGTGCCAGAGGTGCCAACGGTGTAATTTTGGTGTCTACCAAAAAAGGAACTACTTCTGGTGAAACCCGACTTAATTACGATGTGGATTTCAGTATAGGAACCCTACCTAAAAAGCTTGAACTGTTAAATTCAGAAGAGTTTCTTCGTGTTGAGGAAATTGCATATGCCAATGCTGAAAAATTTGACCCGGAGGGATGGGCAGGTGGAAGATATACCGACCCTAGATTAAAAAGAACCGACCCTAGACTCTTTGATGGCAGCGGTAATCCACTTTATGATACCGATTGGCAAGATGAAGCTATTAGGGACGCAATTACCCAAAATCACCAACTTTCATTCACAGGTGGTAACCAAAAATCCAATTTTGGACTGTTTATGGGTTTTAGGGATGAGGAAGGACTTATTGTGGAATCATGGCTGAAGCGCTATTCAGGTAGATTTACTTTGGATACGGAGGTTAACGACTGGTTAAAAGTTGGAGGTAGCCTAAGCTACAACGACCAAGACGAAAAGCAAGTGGATCAACTTGGAGGTGGTGGAATCACCACAATGCGTCAAGTATATGAGGCCCTACCTATTATACCGGTCCGTTATGAAGATGGCACTTGGGGATCTAACATACACTATCCAGGAATGGAAGGTGGTGGCAGCCCAGTGGCCGTTGCGAACGATCGTAGATATTACCTCAAGACCCAGACCGTTTTGGGTAGCTTCTACGGCGATATTAAATTCAATAAGAACCTTCAATTACGAACTACCTTAGGAACCAATATCATTAACCAAAGAAACGATTATTACGGAGGTAAGGACCTAAGATATATAGCCTTGCCCGATGGTGCCGCAAGTGTCTCAAACTCACGTTATAATTCTTGGCAATTTGAAAACTATTTGACCTATAACAAAGATTTTGACAGCAATAATTCCTTAACGGCCATGGCAGGACTTTCCTGGCAACATGTTGATCAATTCAGTTCACTGGCTTCGACCCGAGGGTTTGCCGATGACTTTTATGGCTTTAACAACCTTGGTGCAGGGTCTAACCCCCAGACACCAACGTCGAGCAAAATTGCTTACGGGCTAAACTCATATTTTGGGCGTGTCAACTATAACTACATGAACAAATATTTGTTGACACTTACAGGTAGGGCTGACGGATCTTCTAAATTTGGACCTGAAAACCAGTTTGCCTTTTTCCCCTCAGCTGCATTGGCCTGGAGGGCTTCCGAAGAGGATTTTCTCTCACAGAACGAAACCATTTCCAATCTTAAAATTAGAGCTAGTTATGGTGCAACAGGTAACTCTGAATTGCCAGCTTACCAAGGATTAGCCGGCTTGACCAATGGTTCGGTAATTTTTAATGGCGCCCGCTCCGCCTATACTGTTCCAGGTCGTATGGCCAATCCCGATTTGAAATGGGAAAAAACGGAACAGGTAGATGCCGGTGTTGAATTGGGTCTCTTTAATAATCGTATCGGGTTGGAAATTGACGTGTACAGAAAGTTGACTTCAGATATGCTCTTAAATGCTCCGGTTCCCTCTTCAAGCGGTTTTACCAATGTATTTAGAAACGTTGGAAGTTTGGAAAACAAGGGTATTGAAATTAATTTGAATACTGTAAATTTTGATAATGAAGTATTTGGATGGAGCAGTAACTTCAATATTTCAATCAATAAAAACGAAGTAACTGCACTTTCAGGAGGTGCCGATATTTTCTTAGGGTCTACATTGATACGTGTTGGCGAACCTGTTGGTACTTTCTTCGGATATATTGATGAAGGTACATGGAACACCGATGAGGCAGCTCAGGCCGCCATCTATGATAGATTGCCAGGTGACATCAAATACCGTGACCTTAACAATGATGGGGCCATCAACAGCGATGACCGTGCTATCATTGGAAAAGGTATTGCCGATGGTTTTGGAACCTTTTCAAACACCTTCAGCTATGGCAATCTTGAGCTACTGGTAGACTTGCAGTTCCAATATGGCAATAGTGTAATGTACCGTGACGAACACTCTGCAGAAGACCGTCAGACAATTGCCAATAGCTTCAAGACTGTACTTAATGCCTGGACTCCGGACAATCAAGATACCGACATTGCGCAGATAAGACCAATTGCTGCTGGATATGACACCAATAACGACTCAGGAAAGTTAAAGAATGGTTCTTTTTTAAGAGGAAGAAACTTGATGCTTTCCTATGTCTTCAAACCTGAATTGGTGCAACGTTTACACTTGAATCGTCTTAGGGTATATACCTCGGTGCAGAACTTTTTTGTAGCAACGAAATATCCAGGGTACGACCCTGAAAGTTCGAATGGTGGCGGAGCTTTTGATCAAGGATTCTCCCTTTACGATTATCCGAGACCACGAACTTTTATGCTAGGATTAAATGTTGGACTATAACCATATAAAAGATAAAAAAATGAAAATCTATAGAAACTTTATAAGAGCTATAGCCGTCGTAACCGCAATATCAAGCATAACGGCATGTAGTAATTTTTTGGATGAAGAAGATGAATCCAACTTCACAACGGATACTTACTTTACCACGGCTGCACATGCCCAGAGTGCTGTTAATGGGGCATATGAACCATTGATTTCAATTACCAACAGTGGTTTTGGTGGAGGTACATGGATGATGCTCGAATTTGCCACAGGTTTGGCTAACACCTCATTGGGACAGGCTACAAACATTTACTTGGTAAAAGATTTAATTAATAATTCGGACAATGGATATGGAAGCAGTTACTGGACCGGATATTATTTAGGCATCTCTAGGGCCAACTTGGCAATTGAAAAAATCCCGGACATCAATATGGACGAAGCTCTTAAGCAAAAGTATTTGGCCGAAGCCAAATTCTTTAGAGCCTACTATTATTTTGGTTTGGTAAGAATGTTTGGAAACATTCCTATCATTACCAATTCAGTAGATTTGGGATCGGAACAATTGTACCCTGAACAATCCTCTCCTGAAGCGGTCTATGACTTAATTGTTAGCGATCTTACAGCAGCCGAAGGCGCTGGACTACCCTGGAGAGATACGTCTGGAAGAGTATCTCTGGGCGCAGTTAAAACCTTATTGGCAGATGTATATTTGACCATGGCAGGCTACCCTCTCCAAAAAACAGAGAATTACGCGCTTGCCGCCGCCAAGGCTAAAGAGGTCATGGATTCGGAAGAGTTTCGTCTTTTTGACACCTATGACGAGTTGCATGACCCTGCCACCAAAAACACAGGGGAATACATCTTTATGACCCAATTCGCGGCAGGTATTCAAGATGGAAACTGGCAACCAGGAATTTTACCCTATAACTTGGGAATTTCGGCCTATTCGGCACAAACCGGTGGTATCTTTTCAACGAACGCCTTTGTAGACTCCTACGAGTTGGGAGACAAACGGGCAGAAGAAAAGCAATTTTATTTTAACAGCTATACTTTAGATGCCGATCGCAGCACCAGTGTCAATCTCGGAGCCCCGTATATCTTCAAACATTTTGATGTTGCAGCGCAAGAAGGAAGCGCACAATCCGATTTGAATTGGTGTCTATATCGCTATGCCGATGTATTGCTTATGTATGCAGAAGCAGTGAACGAAGCCCAAAACGGACCTACAACAGAGGCATATGATGCCGTAAATCTGGTCAGAGATCGTGCTGAACTTGTGGGCTTGACAGGCCTTTCACAGGCTGCCTTTAGAGATGCGGTACGAATAGAGCGTATTCATGAGTTGAGTTTTGAAAACAAGACATGGTACGACATGGTAAGATGGAGAAAAGCGTATAACACTGAAACCAATGTATTGGAAGATTTTGTTGGCCATAACTTTTCTTACTTGCCAAATAAGGCACTAACGGCAAGAGAACTTTTGTTTCCGATACCAACATCAGAAATGCAGAACAATCCCAATTTGACACAAAATACTGGATACTAATTAATACACTTTTTTGAAAACCCAAAAGGTTCAATTAAAAAAGGCAACTAAAAAAGACACGGGTAGAAATTTCTACCCGTGTCTTTGCTTTTAATACCATAAACTCTTGTCATTGATATGGTATTCTGAACAGTAATTCGATCGACCCAAAACCTTGGTTTAGTTTATTGAAAACCCAATATATGGCAGCCAAAATTTCTAATAGCAAGTATCATCCCCAATGTTATTTACCACATATATTCAATATTTTCATAATACATGTACTTAAAACCATGTAGAAAGATTGCTGAACTGGTTAACAGGGGGCCCTAAAACCAATTATTGCATTAAATAAAACTTTAAACTATCAATCCTACCTTTTCAAAATATATACCACAAACCAGTCAATAAAGCTAAAAATGCAAAAAAAATACCAGTGTTTGTCAGGATATTGGTAGCTTAGAAGGGACTAACCTCTTATCTTGCATAAGATTTCATTGATGATTTAATAAAATATTAGAGTTTTGATAATTTTCAGGTTCACTTCAAGTTCCTCTACATGGACCTGATAAAATTGAGTTGAGTTAGTTTTGAAAAATCCGGACACCATTTGGGTTCCGGATTTTTTTATGTGAAGTGGCGAGGGTTTAATTTATTTTTGATTAACCACTGTGCATACTGACATAAGATCTAGGCGTAGACCCCGTAAACTTTTTAAAAGTGGTAGCAAAATATTGGGAGGAACCAAATCCCAAACCAAATGCCACTTCAGTGACAGAGCCGGAAGCCAAAAGATCAATTTTGGCCTGTTCAATCTTGAGGCGGTTTACATACTCCCTCGGCGGCATCCCCGATTTCGATTTAAACCAAAATTTAAAATAACCAACGGACATCCCTGCTAAATTTGCCATTTCATCCACATAAATCATCCTATGTAGATTTTTATGTATAAACCTGTCCAGTTCATACAGCTTTAGGGACGGAGGACTTTGTTGAGGTTTATTGGAAAGTATAACGGTTTCCAATAATAATTGGGCAATCAACTGATCGACCATTATCCTAGATAACAAGGAATTCGAATTCTCCAGTTGACCTATCAATTTTTCCAAAATAAATTTTAACTGAAATGAGCCCTTGAAAATTTGTTGGGATTTATCCAGAAGTGAACCTAGTAAAAAATCAGATTGATTATTGGGCATATTGCATAGTTTCCCTTTTGAAGGGTCCACTAGCAATTGAATCCAAAATAATTCCCCCTTATCTTCCGGAAATTCTCCCGTACTATGCATGGTGTTTGGTGGCACTACAAAAATATCATTGCCATTGAGTTCATAGAACTGATCCCCAATCTTATAGTGCTGTTGTCCCTTCATACAATAACAAATTTCCAAGGCTGCTATATGCTGATGGTTCTCAAGACCAGGTTTTACATGTTTATAACGATAATGCCCAAAGGCCAATCCCCTTTTAATCCCATAATCCTTTAAATTGAACACTCTTCTTTCCTGATTGCCAAAATCCTTCATAAAATGTATAAAAAAGTAATATAGTACAAAATTGATAGATATTTATGTATTTTAACTACATCTTTGAAGCCTAAAACATTTCACAATGGAAACCAAAAGATCAAAGTTCATTAATGATGGATTTATTAAAATAGACCCATTGATCACAGCAGAGGAAGTGGACACCCTTAGGACTATATACGATAAATTGTTACAGGACAAAGTTAAAACCGCCCACCTAAGAAGTGACCTTGCCGGAGCGGACAATAGTGAAGACAAAAAGGTGGAGCGTATTACCCAAATTATGAGACCTAGCACCATAGCCAAGGAACTTATTAAAAATAGTGCCTATAAAAAAGCGGAACAATGGGCCAAAGCTCTACTTGGGGAGGATATGGAACTGGATTTTGACATGATGATCAACAAGGCCCCCCATACCAATACCCCAACTCCATGGCATCAAGACGCTGCCTATTGGATAGCTATGCCAGACAAAAGATCGGCTAGCTGTTGGATTGCATTGGACAAGGTGTTTGAGGAAAATGGATGTATGTGGTTTATCCCCAAAACAGAGGGCAAACCCATTCTTCCCCACAAAAACCTACCCAATGGGGGAGCCCTATGTTGTGAAACCGACAGCTCAGAGGCCATTAGTATTGCCTTAAATCCAGGTGGATGTACTTTTCATGATGGCTTTACGCTTCACTTTAGCCAAGGCAATACTACCGAAACTCAAAGAAGAGCCTTAATTTTAAACTTTAGACCCAAAAAAATGATCGAATTTGAGAGGGAACAAGGGGTAGATCATACCGGGGAAAGAAAGCAGAGGAATTAAAATAACACAAGGCATGCAAATTAAATTTATATATCCACGTTGGGGAAGTTCTGATTTACCTTGGTCCACGTTTTTAAACAAAATTAAAAAGGCCGGGTATCATGGCGTAGAAATAGACCTTCCCCTAAAAAGCAGTGAAAAGAATGAAATCTGCTCTATGTTGAAGGATTTGGAACTGGATTTTGTGGCACAGCACTGGGAAACCCAGGAGGTAGATTTTACGAAGCATCAAGAACAGTACAAAAGGCATTTGTACAACCTTGTTGAAGCCAATCCCCTATTCGTGAATTCGCATACTGGGATGGACTTTTTTACACGCCACCAAAACTCCGCCCTAATTGAAACGGCCCACGAAATACAATTGGAAACCGGGGTCGTCGTTACCCATGAAACCCATCGCTCGCGTTTTTCATTTGCTGCACACGCCTGTTTACCCTATTTGGAAGAACATCCATTTCTGAAACTCACTTCGGACCTATCCCATTGGTGCTGTGTTGCCGAATCCTTGTTGGAAAATCAGCCCTATGCAGTTGAAAAAGCTATCGAACACACCTATCATATTCATGCCAGGGTAGGGTCGGCCCAGAGTCCGCAAGTCATAGACCCAAGGGACAGGAATTATAAAACTGAGTTGGAGGTGTTTACAGAATGGTGGCGTTTAATGATTAAAAATGCCTTGGAAAAAAAACGTCCCTATATAACCATCACCCCTGAATATGGCCCACATCCCTACTCCATTTATAAGGCCAATACTAAAATACCACTTGGGGACCAATGGGAAATAAATAATTTTATTAAAAGCCACCTTACCGAATCCTTCAAGTAAATAATAATTATTACCAACAATTAGAAAATTCGGACCAATAGTTTAATAAATCCAATCATGACACAAAAAAAACCATCGTCCGATTTTAACAAAAAATAAGGCAAAAAAAATATCACTATTAGTCAATTTATTACTCCTAAAACCACTAATATTATCTTTATTATCGCCTCCTGGATGTTGTTGGTGATTCCACAGTAGTCGTTTGTCGATATTATAAAAAAAGTTAACAAATAGTTAAGACATTTATTGGGCGTGCGTTTGCAAAATGCAACCGCCAATTCAAACTAAATTAACCAATTTCACATGAAGAAGAAGATTAAAATCTTTTTATCGGCTTTAAGTCTACTCTGTCTAAATGCAGTAATAGCGCAAAGCAAAACAGTGTCGGGCAACGTAACGGATGCCAACGATGGATCTCCACTTCCTGGAGTCAGCATAATAGTCCAAGGAACTACCAATGGCACCCAAACCGATTTTGACGGAAACTATAGCATTGACGCCACTGTTGGCGAGGTATTAGTTTTCTCGTACATTGGTATGAAAACCCAAACCCTGACTATTGGCAACTCAAATACCATTGATATCGCTATGCAGGAAGATGCCAGTCAATTGGAAGAAGTCGTAGTAACGGCTTTGGGTATCAAAAGGGAGGAAAGAGCACTTGGCTATGCAGTTTCTGAAATTCAAGGAGATGAAATTGCGCAGGTGGCCCAAATCAACCCGATAAACGCAATGCAAGGAAAAACGGCAGGTGTACAAATTAGTACTACCTCAGGGGGTACATTTGGCGGAACGAGAATAACGGTAAGAGGTAACTCCACCTTTGATCAGAACACCCAGCCAATTTTTGTTGTGGACGGAGTAATCTTGGACAATGATATTAGTGGCGAAAATGGGTCCGACTGGGGTAACCAACTTAAAAATCTTAACCCTGATGATTTTGAATCTTTTTCAATACTAAAGGGTGCTGCAGCATCCGCTCTTTATGGTTCAAGAGCATTGAACGGAGTGGTCATAGTGACCACCAAATCTGGAAAAAAGCGCAAAGGCCTTGGAGTAAGTGTTAATCAAACCGTTGGGGTAAGAACGGTTTATGATTCCCCAGATTTTCAAAACCAATATGGTTCAGGCCTCACCGCCGGTGGTTTCAGTTTTGTAACCAACGGGCCCAATACAAGGACACGTGACGATTCTCATGATACCAGCCAGTTTTTTACTTACGATCTCGCCACTGGATTACCTTCTGTGGCCTTTGACTCCTATGAAGAACACGCAGCCAGTTGGGGTCCTCGGTTTGATGGCCAAGAAATTATTGACTATGATGGTTCCAGGGCTACTTGGTCTGCACAGCCAAACAACTATAAGGATTCATTTGATACTGGTTTCATTAGAAATACCAATGTGGCTATAGACGGTGGTACAGAAATAAGTAGTTTTCGACTATCATTTTCCAATTTCTCCGAATCCGGCGTTGAATTAAGGAACGATTTTGACAAGAATTCATTAAGCTTCAAAGGATCACATGAATTGGTGAAAGATGTACTAACTGTTAATGCGGTAATGCATTACACTCGTTCCAAGGCAAAGAATCCATTGCAGCCGGGTGGACTAACCTCATGGTTTCACGACGGTTTCCCAAGAAACTATGACGTAAACAAATGGAAAAATAACTATTTGGACGTTGATGGTGGAGTTCCACATCCATATGGAGACAACTACAACTATACCAGGATGAGTAGAATTTGGGCCCATGCACTTGAAGACGACAATGTTCGAACAGAAGGTTCATTTATCTCCAACATTAACCTGAATTATAAGATTTCCAACGATATTACCGCAACTCTTGAAGGTAATCTTAACCAATATACCTACAATCAGGAAAGCAAGACATTTGCTGACAATAGAGATCGCCTTAACGGATCATACTATTTTGGGAATGGTGAAAAATTTCAACATAGCTTCTCGGCTAAAATGTTTTTTAACAAGCAAATCAATGATGATTTCCAAATGGATTTGTTGTTAGGAGGGGAATTATGGACTTCCAAAGAACAGAGTCAGTATGCCAACACTACGGGTGGATTTAAAATTCGTGATTTCTATGCCTTGGCTAACTCCAGAGATCCTCTAAATGCTGGGGGCGGTATTGGTCCAAGAAAAAAAATCAATTCTGTTTACGCCTTTTTTAACACTAGCTATAGAAGAGAACTTTACTTTAGCGCAACGGCGAGAAATGACTGGTCTTCAGCCTTGGTTTACCCCAATGGACAAGGAAACAATTCCTATTTTTACCCTTCGGCAAGCTTAGGCTGGGTAAGCTCGGAAACCTTTAAACTTCCAGAGTTCATTTCATTTGCCAAACTTAGGGCCTCTTATGCCATTGTGGGAAATGACACAGACCCCTATAGTTTATCTACCGGATTTGCGGTTGATAATTTTAACCAAAACCCAAACCTAAATATGTTTAGGTTCGAAGATAATACAGCGGTCTCCGTAAACTTAAAACCTGAAAAGAAATATTCATTTGAAACAGGTGTGGATCTTAGATTTTGGGATAGTCGAATTGGTTTGGATGTTGCCTATTATAAGGACAATACTAAAAACCAAATTATTCCCTTACAGGTTCCCTCTGAATCAGGAATAGCAAATCAATTGATCAATGCCGGTAATCTTCAAAACGAAGGTGTAGAAGTAGCATTAAATCTAAAACTGGTGGACAGTCCTGATTTTAGCTGGGATATTGGTGGTAACTACACCCATAACAGGGATAAAATTATCGAATTGGCCCCTGGAATAAACGAGTTTAGATTGTTTGGAAATCCAGATGACTCCAACTCCGCAACAGCTTCCTATGCCTATGTTGGGGGTAATTACGGGGATTTGGTTACCAGAAGAGGTTACGATTATTATGATGGCGCAAACAGCGCAAACCAAGGAATTCCAGTTTTAGCGAATAGAAATGGATGGTCCGTAGCCTACCCCATCGGTATCCAGAATAAGGATTCCCTTTACGTTATGGGTAATATGCAGGCCGATTGGTATGGCGGCATGAATACTTCCGTAAGATATAAAAGAGTGCGTTTAAGTGCTATTGTCGATGCCAAATTTGGCGGAGAAATTTATTCTGCAGATGCCAGATACGGCCTTCACCAAGGTGTACTGAACAGCTCATTGCCCAACAGAGATGCTTCCCAAGGCGGTATCACTTGGACAAGCCAAGGACAGGGACAGAACTTCTTTGGAAAAACCTATGAGGACGGGTATATCCCTAACGGAGTTTTTCCTGATGGAACAACAGTTACTTCCGGCCCTGCAGACAACAGAACCAATGTAGATGTTGGAGGCTTAACATATCAACAGGCATACGATCAAGGATTGGTAGAACCAACCCACTGGTCCGGTTATGTTTATCGATGGACTTCTGCCAGTACGGGTACCCCAATTACAGGTGTTTACACTTCTAGCTGGGTAGGCTTAAGGGAGGTAACCCTGTCCTATGACGTGCCTTCCGAAATTTTGGACAAAATCTTGGTAAAAAGTGCTTCCTTGGCCCTAACAGGACGTGATTTAGGTTTTCTGTATAATTCCTTACCGGATAATATAAACCCTACACTAAGTAGCAATGCGGCGGCGAATCCTTTACAACAGAAGTCATCGCCTTACATTAGGTCTATTTCTTTTTCGTTAAAACTCAATTTCTAAATTTGAAAATTTCAAACATGAAAAAAGTATTCTATATATTAATCGGCCTGGTAATCTTTACCGGTTGTGACGACGATTTTGCTGAATTCAATACCAATCCCAATATTGGGGTACCACCACCAGAAACCTTGTTTACTTATGTACAAAAGGAAATGGTCACTTATAAAAATGGTGGTGAATGGTATCATGAGAACCATCAAAAAATGACTTGGGCCCAATACTTGGTTCAGGGTAGAGCCAATGATAGTGATATCAACACCATACTACCAGGAAGTAAATACAGCACATTCTACCTAAGCGTTTTGAACCATTTAACCGAGATGAGACTTCAGATTTCCCAACTTTCGGAGGATGAACAAAAGTTCTATCAAAAAATGGTAGCCGCGTCCGATATTCTTCAAGCTTTTTTTACCCTTAGAATTACTGACCAGTATGGCGACATTCCTTACTCCGAAGCCGCAGATGGCCGTAGGGAAGGTAAATTAGACCCAAATTACGACAAACAAGAAGCAATATTGTTGCAACTTTTAGATGAATTGAACTCGGCTATTCAAAAAATGGACGAAAATATCGCCAATAACTACAATTTTGCACCCAATGACATTGCTTACCAAGGAGACATCACTAAATGGATCAAATGCGCCAACGCCGTTAAATTAAGAGTTGCTACACGGCTACTAAGTCAAAACGAATCAAAAGCACAAGAAATAATAACCTCTGTCGTTTCTGATGGTCGATTATTTGAAAGTGAAGACGATCAATTTACCTTTGATTTAGGAGGTACCTACAGAGGTGCTCCCGGAGCCGATTTTGAATGGAAAGGTGTAATGTGGTCTGCGGAACCTCTAGTTGAGTTCATGAAATCTACCGTAGACCCTAGGTTACGCATATTTTTCGAACCAAATGGCTATACTCAGGAAACCATTGATGCTTTTCCCGATCCAGCAACCATTTCCCCGGCTGTGGATATAGATAATGATGTTGAGGTTTTATACACCACTGCAGATGGTGAGGATATAATGGGATATCGTTATATCGGTTTACCTGCCTACAGGAACGATCCAAATATTAATGTTCCAGACTATTACCAGTTCCAAGATCAACCCAATACCGTTGGGCCTAATGCCACCATGCTTTCCAAATACAATAGAAGGCTTCTTCAAGAATGTAGGTTTCGATATGGAGGATTGCCCGAGCCTCAAGGCAATTATATAGATGTAATGATTTCTTATTCTGAAATATGCTTTATGATGTCCGAATTTATCCTTAAAGGTTATACCTCGGGAGATGCGGCGAATTGGTACAGAAAAGGAATGGAATCTTCTTTAAGAACCTACAATATGTACGGTGAAAAGCAAGATTTGATCATGCGGGTGGCAAATAAAGAATATCCCTATTTGCCAATAAGTGAAGATGAAATATCTAATTACCTTACCAACCCTGCATTACAGTTGAACGGAACGGAAGATTTGGAAAAAGTCTACATACAACAGTTCTTGAATTTTTACCGTCTCCCAGAAGAAGGATGGATTCTTTCTATGCGTACCGGGTATCCAAAATATGGTTCTTCATTATTGGCGAGATCCGCCACCGATGATCCTGAAATTCCTTTCCCAAGAAGAATTCCACCACCAGAACCTGGCGATCTAAATGTAGCCAAATGGTTGCAGGCGAATACGGATCAAGGCTTTACCAGCCCAAGGGATGAAACACCTAGCGTACTAAATTCACAACGTCTTTGGTGGGATAAAAACAACCCCACAATTGGTAGTGGAGGAAATTAAATTGAATCTTTGACAAAAATGTTCGTATTGATGTTTTTACAATGGTTGGCTATAAATTTTAGCCAACCATTTTTTTTGGTTACACATACAAAAACAAGAACTTTCGGTCTAGCGGAAAAAAGTTAAGACCATAAATATAATCCCAGCTATAATTGCCTTTTATCATGAACCTAGTTAACTTGGCATTACTAAAAACAACCATAATTAAGCTATAAATCCCAATGCAATTCCTAAAAATATATTTGCCGCTATTCTTGTTATTCTCCATAGCCACCCGTTCGCAACAATTGGAAAAAGGGACAATTAGCCTATCCGACTTGGATGTTGATAAACCGGAACAAGCATGGTGGCCAGCCCAAAAAGACCAGGCCATAAACGGATTACCTATACAAATAGGTGGTGAAACTTTTAAAAAGGGAATTGGAACCCTATCCGGAAGTAAGCTATTCTTCTTCTTGGGCGGCAAGAGCCAAAGATTTCGCAGTCGGATAGGAATACAGGATAAGCAGGACTTTCCACAGGATGTTGAATTTAATACCCTAAGCGATGGCAATAAACTATTCTACACCCAAAGCAATGGGATTAAGACCTTTTTAGGGGTAGCCAATTCAAAGGAGAACATGGGCAAAGGCAGTGTAAGATTCGTAATAAAGGGAGATGGTAAAGTATTATGGCAAAGCAAAAGAATAAGCGGTGGTAGTAGCGCTATAGTCACTGATTTAGAACTCACTGGAATTCAGGTCTTGGAACTCGCCGTTGAGGATATGGGCGATGGTATCTCCGGTGACCATGCCGTCTGGGCAGAACCCACTATACATTACAGTAGCCTAAAACCCCAGTTGGTAGACGCCGATTATTTCAATAAATTAAAAACCGTTGATACCACATTTAATAAGCACATAAACCCTTTAATACAAAAGTTGCCCCTTGGCCAAAAAGTATACGAACACGGGGTGAATACCGATTGGTTAATAACCAAAGTAGATCTACCATCCCTTGTTTATAAACAGGCCAATGAAAAGGAGATAGTAATTTCCAACGGCTTGATCAGTAGAACTTTCAGACTTACTCCAAATTGCGCCACGGTCGAATTTAAAAATCTGGTGAATGGAGAATCGCTCTTGAGAGGGGTTAGCCCGGAGGCTATGCTTACCATAGACGGCCAAGAATATACCGTTGGTGGTTTAGACGGACAAATAGAATATGGCTATTTAAAAGAGGAATGGTTGGGGCAGATGTGGAGTCCGGCCGGATCGTTTCAACTAACCGACTTTACCGTTGATGACATACAGGAACGTATACATTGGCCAAACAAAAGATGGTCTTCACAACCCAAAACACGGACCAAAGGAAAACAAATTTCTTTTTCCTATGCCCATCCCAAATTTCCAGATTTGAAAGTGAAGGTACATTATGAAATCTATGATGGCGTACCTTTGATCAGCAAATGGTTCACCATTGATAACCATGGAAATAAGTCCGTTGTTCTGAATAATTTTAAGAGCGAAATTCTTGCCATGGTGGAGGCGGAAAGCGCTGTAGAAAAACAAAAAGGATGGGAAACTCCCAACATACATGTGGAAAGCGATTTTGAGTTTCATTCCATGTCCATGAAAAATGCAAATAAAGTAGTGCATTGGGAAAAAGATCCACGTTATACTTCACAAGCCAGTTATTTATTATCCACTCCCTGTCTATTGGAATGTAAATTACCTATCGGACCCAATGAAACCATATCTCCAGGTACCCATTTTGAATCCTTCAGAATCTGGGAAATGCCTTTTGACAGTCAAGACAGGCAACGTAAGGGCCTTTATACAAATGCCATGTATAAGGTAATAGCCCCTTGGACTACAGAAAATCCCTTGTTTTTACATCTGACCACCACTGACGATGATAAAGTAAGGGCAGCTATTGATCAATGCGCGGAAACAGGCTATGAAATGGTCATTTTAAGTTTTGGAAGCGGCTTGAATATGGAAGACCTATCCGATGCCAATACAAGCAAATTCAAGGCCTTGGCAGATTACGCCCACTCCAAGGGCGTAGAATTGGGTGGATATTCCTTGTTGTCCAGCAGGTGGATCAGTGAGGAAGTAGACGTTATAAATCCAGAAACCGGTAAGAGGGGTGGTGTAATTCACGGTAGTTCGCCCTGCCTAAACAGCCAATGGGGATTAGATTATTTTGAAAAATTGAAGACTTTCTTCGAAAAAACAGGTTTTGATCTATTGGAACACGATGGTTCCTACCCAGGTCAAATATGTGCCTCCACATCCCATGTTGGCCATAAAGGCGTTGAAGATTCACAATGGAAATCTTGGAAGCGAATTACCGATTTCTACAAATGGTGCAACGAAAAAGGAATTTCCCTAAATATCCCAGATTGGTATTATCTTAGTGGCAGTACTAAAAACGGTATTGGATATAGGGAAGTTAATTGGTCCTTACCCCGAGAACGTCAATTGGTGCTTGGGAGACAAAATATGTACGATGGTACTTTTGACCGACTTCCTAGTATGAGCTGGACCTTTGTGCCCCTTACTGAATATCATGGCGGGGGAGCGGATGCCACAATTGAGCCTTTAGATACCCATTTAAACGCATATAAGGCACATATGGTACAAAATTATGGGATGGGACTTCAGGCCTGTTACAGAGGCCCCCGTTTGTACGATACCGAAAAAACAAAGGGGACAGTAATTGAAGTCGTTGATTGGTACAAGAAATACCGGAACATCCTTAACGCGCCTCTTATCCATTTAAAAAGGGCCAATGGAAGGGAAATAGATGGAATTATGCATGTTGATCCGGAATTGAACGAAAAAGGGATGGCATTGTTCTTTAACCCGACCAACAAGACCTTGACCCAGACCATAAAACTCCCCCTTTACTATACTGGGCATACTGATACGGTAAGTATTCGGGAAAAAGAAGGAGAAAGAACAGACTATATATTGGCAAGGGATTATTCTGTGGAACTAAAAGTGGAAATTCCCGCCAATGATAGCACTTGGTTTGTAATATATTGAACAATAAAACAATACACATGAAAGCTAAAACAATATGCCTCTTGGCCATAGTTATCAGCTTATGGAGTTGCGAATCTGAAAGAAACAAACTGGAACTAGACCGACTTCCAAAATACAAACTGGAGTTCAACAAATTGGCCACTAGCTGGGATGAAGCCATTCCCTTGGGAAATGGAACAGTGGGAGCCTTGGTTTGGGAAAATGACGGAAAGCTCCGATTATCCTTGGACAGAGCGGATCTGTGGGATCTCCGTCCCATGGAAAATCTAGATTTCGCGAATTACGGTTTTGATTGGGTAAAGGAACAATGGGAAAAAGACACTTACAAAAACGTACAGGATCGTTATGACCTGCCCTATGATCAATTGCCTGCGCCCTCCAAAATTCCCGGAGGAGCCTTGGAATTTGACGTGAAGGCTTTGGGGGAGGTAGAATCGGTTAAGCTTAATTTGGATTCTGCAATTTGTGAAGTAAAATGGAAGAATGGTGCCATACTTAAAACCTTTGTCCATGCCACTGAACCTTTGGGCTGGTATACCTTTGAAAACATTAGCGGAGATTTGACTCCCACCATAATTCCACCTGCCTACGTATCGGTAAAACAACAAGGTGCCAACGACCCGGTAACAGGACAAGATCTTCGAAGATTAAATTATGATGGGGGCAGAGTTACCCAAAAAGACCATTTAATAACATATGATCAGAAAGGATGGTCCGATTTTCAATTTCAGGTACATACCCAGTGGAACCCTACACCAAAAGGAATACAGGGCAGTTGGAGCATAAGCTCACAAACCTCGGATAAGGAACCTAAAGCAACAGCAGCACAACTGGTAACAAAAGCGCTTCAGTCAGGAATTGCATCTTCTATGGAAAGTCATATAGCTTGGTGGAATTCATTCTGGAACCAATCTACTATAAAAGTTCCAGACGCTGTATTGCAGAATCAATGGTATATGGAAATGTACAAGTTGGGATCGGCAGCCAGACAAGGGGCGCCACCCATATCCCTACAAAGTGTATGGACAGCGGATAATGGCAAATTACCGCCCTGGAAAGGAGATTACCATCATGATCTTAATACACAATTAAGCTATTGGCCTACCTATTCCGCTAACCATTTGGATTTGGAACAAGGGTTTATCGACTGGCTTACCCAATATAAACCTACTTTTAAAAAATATACCAGAGATTTCTATGGCACTAACGGGCTTAATGTACCCGGGGTTACCACTCTAACGGGAGACCCTATGGGGGGTTGGATCCAATATTCTTTTGGACCAACGGTCGGGGCTTGGTTAGGACAACATTTTTACCTGCATTGGCGATATACTATGGATCGTGATTTCCTCAAGAACGCGGCCTATCCGTGGATCAAGGAAGTAGCTGTTCATTTTAACGAACTGTCGGTTTTGGGTGAGGATGGAAAACGAAAACTACCGTTGAGTTCCAGCCCTGAAATAAATAATAATTCTCGGGAAGCCTGGTTTGGGGAAATAACAAATTTTGACCTTTCCCTTGTCAGATGGACCTATTCCCATGCTGCCGAACTTGCCCTTGAATTGGGACTAAATGGGGAAGCAAATCAATGGAAATCTGCCTTAAAAGAATGGCCGGATTATGCTGTAAATGAACATGGACTTATGTTTTCCCCTGGCCTACCTTTCAACGAATCGCACAGGCACTTCTCCCATTTAATGGCCATTCATCCCCTTGGGCTAATAGACCCAACAAACGGTGCAAAGGATATGGAGATCATTGAAAAGACCATCGCCAACTTGGACGCCATTGGATCCAGTCAATGGGTTGGCTACTCCTTTAGCTGGCTGGGAAATCTAAAGGCCAGGGTTTTTAATGGGGAAGGAGCGGCAAAAGCATTAAAGGATTTTGCCACCTCCTTTGTACTGCCCAATAGTTTTCACGTAAACGGCGACCAATCGGGTACCGGAAAATCAAATTTCACCTATAGGCCCTTTACCTTGGAGGGCAACTTTGCTTTTGCTTCGGGCCTACAGGAGATGCTGATACAGAGTCACACTGGAACTGTACGACTTTTTCCCGCTATTCCCGCGGATTGGAAAAACGTTGGATTTAGCAAATTACGGACAGAAGGCGCTTTTTTAATATCCGCTCAAAAACAGGACGGGAAACTAAAATGGGTTAAGATTGTTTCTGAAAAAGGTGGGGAGATACGACTTAACAATCCCTTTACCAATAAAGAATTTTCAATTAAAGATGAGGTAG
Source organism: Arenibacter sp. (assembly GCA_040216555.1). Lineage (GTDB taxonomy): Bacteria > Bacteroidota > Bacteroidia > Flavobacteriales > Flavobacteriaceae > Arenibacter. The sequence continues at coordinate 48,525 of JAVJOW010000024.1, read as the reverse complement.
ACACCAATTGGGACGGGAATATACTAATACTTGAAACCCAACCAGGTCAAGAAATATGGTTAACCCCTTAAGCCGACATGGCTTCTATTATGTAACTATGTAAAGAAATTAAGACCTTTTAATGGCAAAATGGGAATTCTGATTGACCCCTAATACCGAAAATCAAAAACCAACCCAAGTAATTGCCAGATTTTCTAGGGAGGACCTTTATTTTGATGATTATGAAATCAACAAAAAGAATGCACAGTAAAAAATACCTAAGCATGCTGGCCACGGCAACTTTTGCTCTGTGGATAAATTGCTCAGCAGCACAGCAAATAAAGGAAATATATGTTTCGCCCTTGGGATCCGATACTAATTCCGGGACGTCTGACAAACCCTTTAAGACCCTTCATAAGGCCACAGAACAATTGGGGTCTAAGATTTCCAAGACCCAGCAGAAGATTGTAATATGGCTAAATGATGGTACATATCGCATTAAACATCCCATAAAAATTGATTCCCAAATAAATAAGAACAAAGTCCCCATTGAATTCAGATCGATCCAAGGTTCGGCACCCATAATATCGGGGTCAGCTGCTATTAATAACTGGACTTCTTTGAGTGAGGGGATGTGGGTGGCGAAAATTCCCAAAGATATTGGCATTTTCCGGGAGTTGTTCGTCCAAAGAAAACGTGCCGTTCGCGCCAGACATCCCAATAAGGAATATTTGAGGGTCAAGGAAGTGGGAGCCGACAGAAGAACCAATTTTACGTTTTATCCAAAAGATTTTCCCCTTCCCAAAAAGCCTAAGGAAGTAGAACTCGTTTTGTTGCACGATTGGTCCATAACAAGAATACCAGTTAAAAATATAGCATTGGAAACCAACACTATTTCTGCGGTGGATTCGATAGGGGCAAAAGGTTTAAATTTTTTTAATCTGGATAATTGGGAACCCAATCCACGTTATTACCTAGAAAATTCAATTGAATTTTTGGATATGGATTATGAGTGGTATTTGGATACCGAAATGTCTAAAATATACCTTAAACTACCACTGAACCAGAACCCAAACCAATTTACCATAGAAGCCCCCGTTGCTGAATCCTTAGTGCTTTTGGATGGCACAGAAAAGGAACCCATATCCAATATTAGTTTTGAAGGGATAAGTTTTGAACATTGCAGATATAATATCCCTAACAAAATCTACGCAGGTATTCAGGCATGCCATTTTGTTGCCCAAGGGGGCGGAAAAGAATGGACGGTAGTCCCGGCAGCCGTAAGGACGCGCTGGGCCAAAAATATCAAATTTGAAAATTGTAAATTCTCCTCCTTGGGAGGAAGTGGTATCTGGTTGGGAACCGGTAGTAGCAATTGTACTATAAATAGATGTACCCTTTGGGATATTTCTGGAAACGGGATAATGATCGGTGAGGGGCAAGATCGATTGGTCTCTGGAGAACCTTGGTGGAAAATTGCCCCGGATCAAGCAGCGCTTGGAAACAAGGTGCAAGACACTAATATTTCAGATTGCGGGGTGCAATTCTACGGTGCTGTTGGAATCTGGTGTGGCCTAACCTCTGAAACACAACTTAGAAACAACGAAATTTACAACCTTCCCTACAGCGGTATTTCTATTGGTTGGATGTGGGGCCCACAGGCAACCCCTTGTAGGGACAATACTATTGCAGAAAACCACATTCATCATGTTATGCAGACTCTAAGTGATGGAGGCGGAATTTATATGTTGGGCCTGCAACCAGGAAGCAAATTGGTCGGCAACCATATTCATGATATTTCCGTGAATGCCGGAAGAGCCGAAAGCAATGGGATGTTTTTGGATGAAGGTACCAAGAATGTGCTTGTGGAAAACAACCTTATCTACAGCATTGCCAAATCTCCGCTTCGTTTCCATAGGGCCTCAACCAATGTTGTGAGAAACAACTACCTATTTTCCAAAGGAAGCACGCCTAGTATAGCCTATAACAATACCCTGGCCGAAAATATATTTCAAGAGGGAAACTATGAAATAAGCACGGATAACCCGGATTATAAAGATTTATTAAAAGAAGCCGTATCCATACACACCCCAACCCCTAACAAACAATTACAAAACGCACGGCCATAACATATAAAACATGGCCCATAACCCTTGCATAAAGGTGATTTATGTTGGGTTATCCAAAAGTTTTAACGTTATTTATATACCTAAAGCAAACCAAAAAAAGTCAACTCCTAAAAACCATATAGTGCCAAAAATAAAACAGCTGTTCTTTAGCCTCTTTATGCTTTTCCTTGGACTTAGCTCCCTTGCCCAACACTCTGAAAACCCCTATAATCCGGAGTTAAAAATGGTTGAATTAAGGATTAGAAAAGGGAAAAAGCCTGTGCAAGTGTACTTCTTGGTGTTTGGGAATTCCAAGAGATCGGAACATTTTCCAATTGTTTTAAAAAGGGCTGATATTTTACGGCCCGATTGCTGTCTTACCACTGCCGATCTGGTAAACCGAGTTGCTGGTGCTCCAGGCAAGATAAACTACAAAACCTTGGACGAGGATAGGGGCTGATTTATTTACACCCGAAATTGAAATAATAAAAGGTTATGAAAACAATAAAAACTGGAGTAATTGCCAATCCCGATAGAAGAAAATTTCTAGGCACCACATTACTGGGCAGCAGCACCTTGGCCTTAGCCCCATATTTTGTGTTGGCAAATATACCGGCCGTAGACAAAAAGGTCAGGATCGGTATTGTTGGAGGAAGGTTTGGTGCCAGTTTTTATTTCCATGAGCACCCCAATTGCATTGTAGAAGCAGTAAGTGATTTACGTCCGGATCGCCGGGACCATCTCATGAAGGTATATTCTTGCAAAAAAAGTTATGAATCGTTGGAGAAATTGCTAAAGGACCCAAAAATCGAAGCTGTATTTATTGCCACACCCGCCCCAGACCACGCTAAGCATGTTTTGGCTACCCTAAACGCGGGGAAGCATGTTTTGTGCGCTGTACCGGCAGCCTGGACCTTGGAGGAATGTAATCTATTAAAGGAGGCGGTGAGCCAAACTGGACTTACGTATATGATGGCCGAAACCAGCGTTTACAGACAACCTACCATATCGGCAAAAAAGTTTTTTAAGGAAGGAGCTTTCGGGAAGGTGTTCAGTGCTGCAGCGGAATATAATCATCCAGGCCTGGAAGAGCTATTTTTTGAGGATGGCATGGCCACTTGGAGACATGGGGTACCACCAATGTTATACCCTACCCACTGTACCTCGTTCTTAATTTCGGTAACAGGGGAACGATTAACCCAAGTTAGCGCTTTGGGTTGGGGTGATGATAGTCCATTATTACAAAACAATCCATACAACAACCCTTTTTGGAACGAAACAGCCTTTTTTAAAACCAACAAAGGAACACCTTTTCGTGTAGAAGTAAACTGGAAAGGAGCACTTCGCGAAGTTGAAAGGGGAGAATGGCGGGGCGATAAAATGAGTTTTTATATGTCCGAGCATGGAGGTGGGGATTCCACATTAGTATGGGGATCCAATGAAATTGGCAAGGATGATGCAGGTTTTAAAAACAAAAAAAATAGGGTAGAAACATATGAACAGCCTCTGTGGTGGGAGACGAATATGTTACCTGCACCACTTAGACATGGTAGTGGGCATGATGGTTCCCATTCGTTTATAACCCATGAATTTATTGATGCTATTGTACATAACCGTGACCCAGAAATCAATATTTATGAATCCCTAGCGTATACCGCACCAGGGATTGTTGCGCACTCATCAGCACTGAAGGGAGGTGAATCAATGAATATACCTAGTTTTGATTAGTAAATACAAGCCATCATGATCTTAAAATAGACCTGATTCTAGCATATTACAAATCCCCTAGTTATTTTATTAGGTTAGAATTAATGAAAACCTTCAAGTCCTTAATCTAGTGTCAAGGACTTGTAAGTTTAATCTTGGGCTACATGAAAAATAGCATCGCCCTGATTTACTATCGGAGATTGGTTGATGCATATGATATGTCCATCGTTCAACGCATTTACTCTCCGTTCAAAGTTGCCAAACGGATCGGATATATTCCCTAAAAGATCTCCTTTTGACACTTTACTTCCTAATGAAATAGAGGGATGAAACATGCCAGAATATTTTGCCCTGATCCACTGGGATGACTCAATGGTCACTGGGCGTGGAGACCTAGCGTCCATTAGCTTTAACTCTCCTGTAAAATTCCTCATTCCCAAATGATCCATTACCCTAAGTGCACCTGCAATCCCCATCTTTGTAATCTGGTTATTTATATCCAAGGATTTTCCCCCTTCAAAAAGCAATACTTTCTTACCCATTTTGGCCAATGCTTCCCGAAACGACTTCTCCCTAGTTTTTGCCAATACAACAAATGGTGCGCCAAATACTTTTGCCAATTCCATACATTGTTCATCGTCTTTATTTATCCTGGTCTGTGGTGCATTAAATCGGCTTTCAGCTCCTGTATGATAATCGATACAATAATCTACTTTTGGCGCAATTTCTTTCATAAGATGATAGGCAAACCTACTGGCCAATGAGCCACGGGGACTCCCGGGAAAAACCCTATTTAGATCACGCCCATCGGGGAACTGCCTTGACTGGTTCAGAAAACCGAATATATTGACCACTGGAATACATATGACCGTTCCACAATCCGGCCTGTTATATTTTTTGGAAATCAATTTGCGAATGATCTCTACCCCGTTAATTTCATTCCCATGTATGCCTCCCGTTATTAATAAAACAGGACCTGGATTTTTTCCTCGTTGAACAATGATAGGAACTTCAATTTTTGTCCCTGTATGCAATTTGGCTATATCCAGATTTAGCAACATCCCCTTTCCTGGCAAAATGGTTTGCCCCAAGAATACATTTTTCTTATTCGGCATGTCTTTCCACATATTTAATCATAAGACCCGCAATATCTTTTCCGGTAGCGGCCTCAATGCCTTCCAAACCTGGGGAGGAATTTACCTCTAAAATCAATGGCCCCCTAGCGGATTGAAGCATATCTACCCCGGCCACTCCAAGTCCCATTGCCCTGGCCGCTTTTATAGCCGCATTTTCTTCTTCATCTGTCAATTCTATGATATTGGCAGAACCACCTCGGTGCAAATTGGATCGGAATTCTCCTTCCTTGCCCTGGCGTTTCATAGCCCCCACCACAACTCCATCTATTACAAAGGCTCTAATATCAGCACCTTTGGCCTCTTTGATAAATTCCTGTACAATTACCCTTGCCTTTAACCCGTTAAAAGCTTCCAATATGGATTCAGCGGAATTCCTATTGTCCGCCAGTACCACCCCAAGACCTTGGGTACCCTCCAATAATTTAATAACTACTGGCGCACCACCGGCATTATCTATAATGGTTCCAACATCCCTGGAATAATTGCTGAATACCGTCTTAGGAAGTCCCAAACCGGCACGCGATAAAATTTGTAGGCTTCGCAGTTTATCCCTTGAACGGACCAGGGCCTGCGACTCAACGGCGGTGAAGACCTTCATCATTTCAAATTGCCTTACCACAGCCGTACCATAAAAGGTTATAGATGCCCCTATCCTAGGTATTACTCCCGAAACGCCAGTGATTTCTTGCCCTTGATAAATAAGTCCAGGTTTCTTCTTTTCTATGACGAGATCACACTTGCCATGGTCTACGACCAACATTTCATGCCCTTTCTTTTTTCCTGCCTCCACAAGACGCTTAGTAGAATACAAGTTGGGATTTTGGGATAGGATAACGAATTTCATATTTTTATTTAGTTATATTATTAAAGTAATTTTACCGGGAATCAAATGAAAAACTGGAGTCCTATAGTCTTCCTAAATTTAAAAAGATACACAAAAACCTTTGATTATATCCTATCTGGAATACTATTTTGAACAAAACCAATCAAAAGCTTTTTGAACGCCCAATTCTTCTGTGTGGATCTGGTAATCTTAAAAGTCCATGCCTAAATTTTTTAGATTGTAAGATCTACTGACCCTTCAATTTAGCCCGAAACATAAAAAACTACACAAATAGTTATTTAACTATTTTTATAGTTGTATAACTAAAATAATAGTTGTAAGTTTATTTTGCGTTAAGGATTGGAGTAAAAAGCCCACAGTTCTGGATTCCAGAACGAGGACATGCAACGCAAAGCCTGACGGCAGGTGCCGTAACGCCCAACAAAAGACAAATAAATAAGTAATGAAAAAATTGACCAACAAGGAGGAAGAGGTAATGAAAATTTTATGGCAATTGGAGAAGGCATTTGTTAAGGACGTACTAGCCAAATTTACCAAAGACAAGCCCCATTACAACACCCTTTCCACCATTATTCGAAATTTGGAAGAAAAGGGATATGTATCCCATGAGGCCTATGGAAATACACACCAATACTATCCTGTGGTTGCCAAAGAGGAATACAGAAAACAATTTATTAGCGGGGCCATTGAAGACTATTTTAATAGTTCCTATAAGAATCTGGTATCACATTTTGCTTCCGAGGAGAAGATCAGTGTGGAAGAATTGAAAGAAATTATAAAGCATATTGAAAAAAATAACTAATGGAAGATTTCTTTATTTACCTGATAAAAAGCAGCGGTATTCTAGGCCTTTTTTGGTGCTGCTTTAAGCTTTTCCTAGAAAAGGAGACCCTTTTTAAACTACATAGAGTTTTCCTGATTTCCGGTATTGTTATGGCCTTGTTATTTCCCTTATGGACACTTGTGGAAATTGTCTTAGTAGACCCCATACCCTTTACTTTGACCGAATCCACGACTATGGAATCCGTTCCTGTAAATACTCCAAAATTTGATTGGCGGAACCTAGTTGCAATCCTTTACGCTTGTGGAGTCATTCTTTTCCTGGGACGACTTGGGATCCAACTATTATCCGTATGGCGGCTGATAAAACAAGGGACTATTGTTAATGACAACGGCTTTACATTTATAGAGTCCAAGGCCCGCACCTCTCCCTTTTCATTTTTCAATATTATAGTTTACAATCCTAGTCTACACCAACCCGATGAAATGGAAAAAATCATTGCCCATGAAAAAATACATGTGCTTCAATGGCATTCCTTGGATATCTTGTTGATCCACTTATTTTGTGCTTTTCAATGGGTAAATCCGTTTGCATGGCTTTACAAAAAATCACTATCACAGAATTTGGAATACCTAGCCGACCAGTATGTTACAAAAAACATGGAAAGCTCTAAGGAATATCAATACTTATTGCTGAAAAATTCTTCAGAAAACTCACAATATTCATCGATCATCAATCCATTTTTTAATTCATCAATCAAAAAACGAATCGTCATGTTAAACAAAAACAGATCAAACACACTCAAAGCTTGGAAATTTAGCCTAGTAGTACCTTTCCTTGCCTACTTTTTGGTGGCCTTTAATACCAAAACCATAACACGCTTAAACATCCCAACCAACGTACAAGAATCATCAATTGAAAACGGCGTTACAGACACCACCAAAGTTGAATTTACTCTTGATAAAAACAGCACCAACAAGGATACTCTTGCACAGTTAAAAGATCCAAAAAAAGAAGAAAGTCCCCGACAGGCAAAATTGTCCAAGGAAACCACCAAAGTTGAATTTATCATTAAAAAAACCAGCACCAATAAAGACCTGGATAAAATCTCCAACACACTTAAAAATGTTTATAGCGTTTCCCAATCCTTTGCAGATATTCAGCGTAATCAACAAGGTGTAATAATAAATATATCATCTTCGTTCACTGTATCCAAAACTGAAATGTCTTCCATGACCGGCACCAATACATTTAATGATCTTAGTGGAATAAAACCATTTTCAATATATATTGAAACCGATAAGGAAAATAAAATTATTTCTATGGGTCATTGGTCAAAGGAATATGACCATATGAAAGGACTTAAGACCTATCAAAAAAATAAAAAAACCAACAATGGTTTTGAAACTAACAATATCAAAGCATCATCCACGTCCAATGTTAGTGGCCCTATAAACCCAATATACATTGTTGATGGAAAAGAAGTTGAAGTAGCCTCCAAGGCCACTGGTATTGACCCTTCCAATATTCACAGTATTAATGTACTGAAAGGAACATCAGCCACAACTAAATATGGTGAAAAAGCAAAAGATGGCGCGATAGAAATCACGACTAAAGCTAATCACAATTCATTAATTGCGGGAGAAAACACCGCCAATAACCAACCCAACTATATTAAATCCGATAAGGAGCCATTATTTGTTATAGATGGAGTTATAAAGGATGAAGATTTTGACATGGGCAGTATCCCCCCAAGTTCAATTGAAAGTATGAACGTTTTAAAAGATGAAGCAGCCTTGAATAAATACGGCAAAAAAGGAGAAAAAAATGGGGTAGTGGAGATCACTACAAAAAAAAGTGAATGGAAGGCCAAGTCAAGTAGTAACATCAATACCGTACAACCCAACGCCAATTGGACCACAACTGCAAAAGGGTCCGATGAAAGTATTGCGGACATAAAAGGTGAAGATGTCACTACTCCAAATAGTAAATGGAAAGTAAGTTACGGCATTAATATGAACGACCCGGATGATATATTGGATTTAAGTTCATATAGAAAGCAGGGGATGGAAAAAGCAGTGATTTTTGTCAACGGTGTAAACAAAGGAAAAAATTATGTACCTACCATGAAATATTCGGAAGTTGAGTACATCAGCACCTATCCCCCAAGTACAGGGATAACAAAAAGATATGGAAAGTTGGCGAAAAACGGAGTAATAGAAATTGCTACAAAGCAAAACTAAGGCCTAATAGGACGCTTATTAGCCACTTCAATAGCGTCCCCTTTTCAGGACTCCCGATGATTATCGGGAGAGAAGTCGCGCATATTTCGTGCTCATAAAGGATTTAGCTATCCCTTAACTTTGAGTGCAGCTACACATGTTATTCAGCTCATAATATTTCTCTTTTACGGGTATCAGTGAGCCTTCAGATTAGCCACTTGTGTGATTTCTCCCTCTGGTCGAAATGAATGCGGTAGTCACTTCCACAAAGTCCCCTTTTCCTGGACGACGAGAAGTCGCACATACTTGACTGGTACTTAATGTTTAATATAACTCTCGGTGGTTTTGCTTAAGGAATTGTATAGGCTATAAGCTTTTTCAGTTGTCCTGGGCTTTCAATCCCTTCCCTCTCCTGCGCTTGGACGCAGGATCCACCTTCCCTTAACCAAGGGAAGGAGCCCTATACTATGGACGTGCCTCTAAAAGGGTATTAAGGGACCTGACAAACACACAAACCACTATTAATCAGTATTTTACAAAACTCATAATAACCAGTACATATCAATATATTATTTTTAATATCTTAGTGGCATCAAAAATTTAGACCTTATAGCGACAAAAGTCGCTGTTAAAAACCCTTTTTATGGGCTGGGATGCTCTCGAAAATCTTTAACCCATCTTGTTCAACGATATTTTCTATCTTTAACCATATCAACCTATTCAAAAATTAAGATGAAACCATTCTTTTTCCTTTTTAGCTGTTTATTTTCTATGACCACTTTTGCACAAAATACCGTACTTCCACTTTGGCCCAACAACATTCCCAACTCCATCAAAACAGATGAAAAAGAAGAGGTAGTAAGCGCGGACATTGTAAGGATAGCCAAAGTGCAGGTGCCTCAGATCGAGGTGTATCTACCCGCCAAAAAAAATGCCACTGGGCAGGCGGTATTAATTTTCCCAGGAGGTGGTTACGGTATTCTGGCCTATGACTGGGAAGGAACCGATTTTGCAAAATTACTTAATGGCAAGGGCATTGCCGGAATCGTTGTAAAATATCGTTTGCCAAGTACAAAATCACAAACAGATATTCACGTAGTACCCCTACAAGATGCACAACGAGCAATAAGGATGGTGCGATCCAAAGCTATTGAATGGAATATTGATCCCAACAACGTTGGTATAATTGGCTTTTCAGCAGGTGGGCATTTGGCTTCCACCTTGGGTACCCACTATAATGAAGAGGTGTATCCTAAAAAAGATACCATTGATAACCTAAGTGCACGACCCGATTTTATGACCTTGGCCTATCCCGTAATCACTATGGGGGAACCAAATACCCATGGAGGCTCCAGAAAAAACTTACTGGGAGATAATCCAACCCAAAAAATGGTAGATCATTTCTCCAACGAATTACAGGTCACTACCGATACCCCTCCTACGTTTTTATTGCACGCCTCGGATGATAAAGCAGTACCTGTAGAAAATAGCCTTTTATTCTATTCCGCCTTGATTAAGAACCAAGTTCCCGCAGAAATGCATATCTATCCAACCGGCGGTCACGGATTTGCCTTGGGCCTGCAAGAAGCACATTTGGCTACATGGACCGATCAATGGGTAGGATGGTTAAAAAATATTCAGAAATAATACTATCCTAAATGCCTGCTAATTCTTGGGACTTTAAGGAATTATTAAAAATAATGAAATAATAATAAGTATAGGTTTGTGTTTTTTCAACTTCAGTTGTTATACATAAAAGTTAAACCCCTATACTAATGGAACGTAAAGAATTTCTCAAATCTATTGGAGCAGGAGCTGCTTTGGCAGTAACCTTTAGTTGTCTAGGAAGTTGCCTAAAAGAAGAACTGGATCCCACCACGGTGCTTGAAGGTGCTACCTCGCCTGCCAACAGCCCAAGCACTAACGCAACCTCGTTTAGCATTGACCTCTCCGCCTCTGAGGCAAGTAAACTTCAAAATAATGGCGGCTACATTATTAAGAATAATGTAGTTGTAGCCAAAAATCTGCAAGGTAAATATGTTGCCGCCACGGTTGTATGCAGTCATGAATACAAAAAGAAAGTAGTTTTTAAAAATAATGAATTCTTTTGTGGTGAACACAATGCTCGATTCGACCAAAATGGAAAAGGTTTAAATACCGACGGACGTAAGGGACTCAAGATTTATACGACTAGTCTTAACGGAAATGTTTTGACAGTTTCCACTTAAAAAATAATACCTTTATAATATTAAACCCCCGCCTTATGCAAAAATCGATTTTGATAATGACCCTTCTTCTGTCCAGTCTCATGATGGCTCAAAAATGGGAAAGTAATTGGTCGGACGCAGCTGCCCTGGCCGAAAAAAAACATCAAAATGTAGTGTTGGTCTTTTCTGGCTCCGATTGGTGTGCGCCATGCATTAAATTGGACAAGAGTATTTGGCAATCTTCGGAATTTCAGGATTACGCCAAAGACCATTGGACCATGCTCAGAGCAGATTTTCCTAGAAAAAAAGCAAACCAGCTCCCAGAGGAACAAAAAAATAAAAACGCCCAACTCGCAGAAAAATATAATAAAAACGGATACTTCCCATTGGTCCTCGTATTAGATCCCAATGGGAATATCTTGGGCCAAACTGGATATAAAAATATATCCGTCAAAGAATATATTGCACTTTTAAAATCGTTCGAAGGTTGAGAAACCCCTTATTAATCGCAATTGCAATTTTAATCCCATGTTTCGTTTTTGCTCAGGAAATAGCACATAGACGGACCACAAAATTAATGGGAAGTAGGTTCGATATTACCATAGTTGCCCAAGATGAAGTTACCTCTAACCGCTATATAGATAAGGCCATAGAGGAGATCTCTAGAATTGAAAAATTGATTTCCTCATGGATTCCCAGCTCACAGACCTCAGCGATCAATCTAAATGCCGGGATTAAACCCGTAAAAGTTGATCAAGAATTAATAGATCTTATTGAGCGATGCATCACCATCTCCAAAATTACGGACGGTGCCTTCGATATTACCTATGCCTCCATTGATAAGGTCTGGAGATATGATGGCAGCATGACGGAAATGCCCCCCAAGGAAGACATCGAAAATTCTGTTGCCAAGATCGGTTACCAAAACATTGTGCTTGACAAAAAGGCACAAACGGTGTTTTTAAAGTTGGAGGGTATGAAAATAGGTTTTGGTGCCATTGGAAAAGGCTATGCCGCCGATAAGGTAAGAAGTATGCTCAAAGCCGATGGTGTTAAGTCCGGAATTATTAACGCCTCAGGGGACCTGACCACATGGGGAAAACAACCCGATGGAACCGATTGGATGGTGGGCATTACCAATCCTCTTAACAAAGACAACATATTCTCTTGGTTCCCTGTTGTCAATGCTGCTGTTGCCACCTCCGGTAATTACGAAAAATACGTCACTTTCAATGGGGTAAAATACAGCCATATTATTGACCCCAGAACCGGTTACCCCTCCACGGGTATTCTAAGTGTCACCATTTTTGCCCCTAGTGCTGAATTGTGTGATGCGCTGGCCACCTCCGTTTTTATAACCGGAGTGGAAACCGGACTTAACATGATAAACCAAATTAAAGGAGTAGAGTGCATTATTATTGATGATGAAAATCATATACACAATTCTGAAAACATTGAACTTAACAAAACCCAATAACGCCATGCGACATTTTATCATACTAATTATTGGCTTTTTATCACTATCCTCATGTGTTGCGGTTAGGGAATATGACAAAGTATACCTCAACGATGAAGAAATGGACTTGGCTACCAAAAGCTTGGAGCGGTTCGAAACTAATTTTCACATATATCGGGAAGCTGCTGCAGGTGCCAATGGAGGCAAAACAGGTGGTGGCTGCGGATGCAATTAAAATAGAATGAAAGGAATAGGATATATAGTATTTTTTGGGTTGATTTCCTGGGGAGGATTTTCCCAAGGAAATAATCAAGAGTATATTAAAAAAGTGTTGGAGACCCCTGAGGTGGAATTGCTGTATAGTTATTACTGTCAGGACGGGAACAATGCCGCTGTAACCGGAGGGGAGGGAACAGAAAAATTAACGGATATGACCCCTACGATTATTGTAAGCATCCCCATCGGTGAAGATAACGTACTAAGTCTGGACGCAGGAATATCTGCCTACACCTCGGCCTCCTCCAGTAATATTAACCCCTTCGACGGTAACAAAGCAGCCAGTCCGTGGGTAGAATCTTCGGGTGCATCCCGTAGTGATGCCCTGACTTATTTTCACCCCACCTTTACCCATAGTTCCAAGGACCGAAATAAAATTGTTAGTGGCAATATAGCGGTATCTGCCGAATACGATTACTTTTCACTAGGTTTTGGAGGTGGATACACCCATCTCATGAACGAAAAAAACACAGAATTGGGATTAAGTGGGCAGGTATATTTGGACACCTATAAACCGCAATACCCGATTGAACTCCGTGAAGGTTTTTTTGATAATCGAATTACTGGAACAGGCACCTATTCTCCCCTGTTCAATGAATTCAACCAGCTGAATAGGAATTCTTATTCCTTATCCCTTAATTTTTCCCAAATAATTACCAAGCGTTTGCAAGCTTCACTTTCCTTGGACTTAGTTTTTCAGGAAGGGTTATTGTCTACCCCGCACCAAAGGGTATATTTACAGGACAGGGGCGACTTCTATATTGAAGAATTTCAGTTAGCGGATAACGTAGAAAAATTACCGTTCAATAGATTCAAAGTTCCTGTTGGTGGCCGTATTTCCTACTATTTAAATGAATTTATAACCCTTCGTACTTATTTTAGATACTATTATGACGATTGGGGGGTTACCGCTTATACGGGAAATTTGGAAATACCCATAAAAATATCCGAAAAGTTTACGGTTTATCCTATGTACCGTTATTATACCCAAACAGCCTCCGATTATTTTTACCCCAAGGAAACGGCATTATCAACCTATGAATACTATACCTCTGATTACGACCTCTCCAAATTTGATAGTAATCAATATGGTTTTGGCATTACCTACAAGGATATATTTACCCAGAGCAAGGTGTGGAAATTCGGTTTAAAGAGTATTAGTTTTAGGTTTAACCAATACGAAAGGACCACCGGTTTAAGTGCCAGTATATTTGAATTGGGGGCCAAGTTTATCATGGATTAGTTTTTATAGTTACTAAAGATTTCAATGTTGAATATCTGTAATTAATCATATTGCACTGTCCCCTCGAGCGGATCCCGATAACCATCGGGATCCGCTTGACCTGACTATGATAATGTTTCTATGGTTAATTGCGCACAATCAGTTAAACTTTCATAAAGTCTTCGTCCAAAATCCTTTTTAAATAATAAACAAGTTCCTCAGCATTTTCCTGGGAAAAGACCATAGGGGGTTTAATTTTAAGAACGTTGTGGTCCGGACCGTCAATACTCATAAGAAGACCGTGGTCCTTCATACGGTTGGCCAAATAATCGGTCTGGGCCGCCAAAGGTTCCATTTTAGCGTTCACCAACTCGATTCCCAAAAAAAGACCCTGCCCCCTTACATCACCTATAATTGGAAAGTTCAATGCCATAGCCATAAGTTCCTTCTTCAAATGGTTCCCAACCACCAAGGCATGTGCCTGCAGCTTTTCGCGTTTTACAACTCTTAATACCTCTGCACCTATGGCACAGGACACGGGATTCCCCCCAAAGGTGTTAAAATACTCCATGCCGTTGGCAAATTTATCCGCAACTTCCTGGGTACAGGCTACCGCGGCCAAGGGATGTCCGTTGCCCAATGGTTTCCCTATAGTCACAATATCGGGAACCACCCCATGGAGCTGAAAGCCCCAAAACGTACTGCCCATGCGCCCGCAACCTACCTGCACCTCATCGGAAATACATAGTCCTCCTGATTTCCTTATATATTGATATGCTTTTGCCAAGAAACCTTCCGGCAACTCTATTTGTCCCCCACAGCTGATGATTGGTTCTATGATGAAACCGCCCACTCCCCTGCCCTTAGCATAAACCTTATCTATTTGCACCTTAACCTCCCCTGCATATTTCTGACCTGTATTTTTCCCGCGGTATTTTCCCCTAAAAGCATCGGGTAGTGGAAAAATATGGGTGTGTTCAGGGGCGCCCTTGCCTCCTTTGCCATCAAACTTATAAGAACTGATATCGATACACATATTGGTATTTCCGTGATATCCCACCTCTGAGGCTATAATGTCCCGCTCTCCGGTGGCCGCCTTGACCATACGGATGGCCAACTCGTTAGCCTCGCTGCCCGAATTCACAAAATGGAGTACACTTAGTTCAGGGGGTAAAGTCTCCAACAGCTCCTTGGCCAACGCATTGATGTTTTCATGCAGATAGCGACTATTGGTATTGATCAAGGCCATTTGCTCCTGCCCTGCCTTGACTACTTCTGGATGTTCATGGCCCACATGGGCCACATTGTTTACGGTGTCCAGATATTTTCTTCCGTACTGGTCCATTAGGTACTGTCCTGCCCCACGTACCATTTTAATGGGCACCTTGTATTGCAGGCTTAAACTTTTGCCCAAATGTTGTTTTCTATAACCGATGATGTCCGAATTGGAGGTAGCTTGCCTTTCCACAAGCCCCTTGGTCTTGAACAAAAGGTTGGGATCCGGACAAAGACTTTTCCATACGGCAAGCTGGCTTTGGTATGCCACTCCGGGAAAATCGATCTTACATTGCAGCATGGACAGCATAATCTGAAAATGCAGATGTGGGGCCCAATTACCGTTCTCTGGCCAATTCCCCAAAACACCTATGACGCCACCTGCCTTTATGAAGGTGCCCACCTCATTACGGGTAGCACTTGCAACGGACAAATGTCCATACAGCGTGTAAAACTCAAAACCTTCCCCTTGATGCTTTAATATGACCAATCCACCATATTCCTTATCCCCTTCATCATTAACAGCGGTAACCACTTCCCCATCAAAAAGCGCATGTACCGGAGTACTGGCAGGCAACCAAAAATCGACTCCTAAATGTATACTCCTACTTTCCCTTCCGTAGTTCCCTACTTTATCATAAGAGGATGTAGTGTAGATCGGGCGGGGCTCCAAATAACCTCCCGCCAAAATTTTTGCAGGGTGTTGGCGCTGCAATTTATTAAGCTTATACTGAAAAAAATCCAGGTCATTAAAGTCCTTTTCATGCCCCAACCAAGTACTGGATACGCTTAAATCCAGAGCATGTACTGCGTTAAAACCTATACTAGGGAAAAGGTTTTCTAGGGAAAAGGTTTGTCTTTGGGACCAATGCTTGAATTTTTCCTCTTTGGGATGGACGGTATACCCACAGGTTTCCCTAAAACTATAGTGTGCAAAATCGGCATTGATATCCTTCCATTTCCGCAATAATTCCCATGCCGGTTTTTCACTGATCAAAAGATAGGCATTGTCCGGTTCCTTGCTTTTATTGATCGCAGATTTGGTTACGGATATCACCAAGCGCATAGCAATGGCGGTATACAAATGTTCCAACTCCTTTTCCTGTAAAGGAAAAGAACTATGATAGCCACTAACAATAGGCAAAGCTGCCTGAAGCGGATCATTGTGGTGCATTATGGCATAGGCACAAGCTACGGCCAAATCATTGATAATTTGGGTATAAACGGAATCCCCGAAATCTATGGCGCAAACTACCTTGGGACCGATCAGGTTTTGGGAAACAATAACATTATTGTCATTGGCATCGTTGTGAACCACTGCCTGCCTTAGGCCGGAATAACTGGGTTGTGCCAGCTGAAATTGGTCCTGAAAATAGGAAATGACATCTTTATCACCAATTCTAAAGAGGTCGAGATAATCTGTGGTCCAATCCCCCTCTGCTATATTCCAATCAAATTTCCGATGGGCCTCGGGATGATCAAAACCCTGCAAGGCAGCTGTTAGCCTTCCACAATGCTCTCCCAAGCTGTAACGAAGATCATCCAATTGTGGGTTTACGCCACTCCAGACCCTGCCTGCTATCCAGGACAACAGTCGCACTTTCCTGATTAGACCTGAATCGTCCAAAGTCTCCGAAATCAACCTCCCATTTTTATCTGGAATGGCTCTGGGAACAGTTAAGTCCGACCCGTTCTTAGCTACATATTGCAATAACTTCTGCTGAAAATCCAAATAATCCGTGTTCTCGTCCGGACGGGATATTTTTAGGATATAGGCCTTCCCATCGGTTGCATCAATTTTAAAATTAAAATCGATTTCCCCAGGCAATGGTTTGACCGTTCCTTGAATATTAAAGTTTTTAGCGGCTATTTTGATGGCTTGATCCGCAGTAATTCGAATTTTATTGTACTCCATTAGCTTGGTTCCTATTTCCTGTGCGCTCCTATGAACAAATAATCCAACAACCAAAATAAGCATATTATTTTCACAAGACCACTAAGGGAAAGAATTAAAACACTTGGACATCTAGGGCCAAATTTGGTTTTTTTTCCAAAAAATAAGATTGATATGCTATCTTTAGCCCTTGATCCAACCAAACTAAAAAATATTCATGAAAAACATTATTTCCCGCCCTGTTTTACCTTTCTTATCTATGATCGTTTTATTGGGGTCGTTAACAACTCAATGTAAACCGAAATCTCCCGAAAAAGCCGAACCTGTTAATGACACCGACATAGTAATCCCGGAGGGATTTTCGTTGGAAGTCGTTGCGGAGGATTTGGGAAATCTACGACATATGACAATCTCAAAAATTGGGGATATCTACGTAAATAGATCCAAACTAAAAGATGAAAAAGCTATTGTTTTATTAAAGGATATCGATCAAGACGGAAAAATTGATGTAGAACAACCATTTGGCAATCTCCCTGGGACAGGCATTTTGATTAAAAATGGTTATTTATATACCTCCTCCAATTCTGGGGTCTATCGCTATAAATTAAATGAAAATGATGAGATTATCGATATTGAAAATCCAGAGAATATAGTCGACGGATTGGCAGATAAAGGCCGGGACAATGCAAAATCATTTGTGATTGACGATAATGCCAACATCTATGTAACCATAGGCTCTTGGAACGATTCCTGTCGTGAGGAAGGCACCGGAAACGGAATTATGCCCTGCGCTATTCTGGATTCTGCAGGAGGTATTTGGCAATTCAAGGCCGATAAATTAAACCAATCATTTTCTGATGGAATACGTTATGCCACCGGAGTTAAAAATGCCGTGGGCACAGCTTGGAATTACAAGACCAACTCCTTATTCGCTGTAGTTCATGGGCGCGGGGCTTTCCATGATTTTTATCCTGAATACTATACGGCCAAACACAGTGAAGAACTACCTGCAGAAACTCTATATGAGCTTCATGAAGGTGATGATGCTGGTTGGCCCTATATCTATTACGATCAGTTTAAGAAGAAGAATATCCTTGCCCCGGAATATGGGGGCGACGGTGAAAAAACAGGAAACGAAAACGCTATAGAACCTATAATGGCATTCCCAGCCCATTTGGCTCCCAATGACCTTCTTTTTTACACAGGAACCATGTTTCCGGAAAAATATAGAAATGGCGCTTTTATTGCATTTCATGGACAGTCCCCAGAATTAAAAAAAGGATATTTCGTGGCCTTCATACCTTTTAAGGATGGCAAGCCAAATGGAAATTGGGAAATTTTTGCGGATAACTTTTCCGGTATAGACCTGGCAAATCCCAGTGGCCCAATTCAGCACAGACCCTGTGGGTTGGCACAAGGGCCTAATGGTGAATTGTATGTTAGTGAAGATCTAAACGGTACCGTATACAAAATAACCTATTGATCTTCTAGGCAATACCCAAAATGCTACTGCTATTACTCTGAGTGATAGGACAGTGTTGGCCCAAAACCACAATATTCTTTTAATGTAGTATTCATAAAATAAAGATCCCTTAAGGCATTTTCTATAGGGATCTTTTTTTACCCAATTCCCAAACATCCAATACTCTCCAATTTTTGGAATAGAACACTTTAATACTCCCTGATCCAAACAGTGTAGAATTTCGCTATCCCCTCAATGGTAAAGAAATCAGTAGATTCTTCCCAACAATCTTGGTAAGATGCCCTGCTCCCATTTAGCTTCTTTTATGAGCCGATTTATGAAAATCTTAAGAAAATAAATATTCCATAATTATTATTTTTAAGCGGTAAAAATGATTAAACAATTAAAAAACACCTTTAAAACTATGAAAACAGTATTAACAGCACTTTATTTTATTTGCGGAATTACATTACTGCAAGCATCGACAACAACAAACGAAATTGATGACTTGGAAGTTGGTTCGGTATTAATGATTGGAAGTCCCTCGTCAAATCTATATGAACATATAGAAGTACCGAGGATGAATTTTATCATTAAGAAAGGGGGAATTCCAAACTACAAAACACTTTTCGAAAGCAAAGTGGTCGTTTCCAAAATGCAAGTGATGCCAGATGGCAGCAAGGTAGTACACTTAAAGAGACAAAACGGAAAACGCTTTTTTAACAGCCATAGCTATATAAAAGCGAGACTTAAAGAAGCTATAGACGCAGAAGAGCTGGTCAGACTTTAGTCGGCACTCATAATGCTTGTGCTGCCAATATAAATAGTGCAGCAAAGCCAAAAGCATTCTTAAGTAAATCAAAAGCCCTTAGATCCAAGGGCTTTTTTTATTGCCAATTTTGGAATAAAAGGCATTAAACCTCAGGGCAAGCCTGTCTGTCCGACAAAGGCAGGCCCTGAACCCAATAATAGGAATCGACCCAAAGGGCGAGGTATTGAACCTAGATCCCGCCGAAAAAGGCGGGATTAGTTCAACTTGCAATTTTCAGTGCGTCTTACTGACTTCTCAAAATTGAGTTTCACTAATAAAATACATGGCAATTCCATACCATCTTTCCTTACCCAAATTTAGTCCTAAACTTGAAGGGGGACGAAAATACATTTCCACTACACATCTTAAACGTGAATCCCCTTTAGCATTGGCATATGACCTATATCATTGTTTTGCCTGGAGAATTACTCTACTTTAATAAATGACGGTATAGCAGAAAACTATTTTTCCAATCCTAAAAGGCCAATGTCTGGGCCTAAAATTGTTGTGAACGAAAGTTGGTGTATTTAGGAATTATTCCTGCAAATACCGTAAAACTACTCAATACAAAATATCATTATAATGTTAGTAAAAGACCAAAATAACGTTATTTCCATCCCCTTAAAACACCTAACATTAAAGGCTAATTTGTACATGCCTGAAAATGCCAAGGGTTTGGTAATCTTTTCACACGGTAGTGGTAGCAGTAGGCTTAGCCCCAGAAATAATTACGTTGCCAACATACTTAATCAAAAGGGATTGGCTACCTTATTGCTCGACTTATTGACCGAAACCGAAGACAAAAGCTACGAAACACGGTTCAACATCGACCTTTTAACCAGTCGTCTTATGGCAGTAACAAAATGGGTACAACAACAAAATGAAACCGAGGGATTTCCCTTGGGCTATTTTGGGGCCAGTACGGGTGCAGCATCGGCCCTAAGAGCGGCCGCCTTTTTTAAGGATGCTATAAAAGCCATTGTTTCCAGGGGCGGGCGACCGGACCTTGCCCTTGATGAAATACCCGAGATTAGTGCTCCAACCTTATTAATAGTTGGCGGAAAGGATTCGGTAGTACTGGAACTGAATATTCAAGCCTATGCCATAATGGAATGCGAAAAAAAAATTGAAACCATTCCGGGGGCAAACCATCTTTTTGAGGAACAAGGAAAACTGGAGAAGGTGGCCGAACTTTCCGCAGCATGGTTTGAGAAATGGTTAACAACTAAAAACCCATAAAAATGTTTAAGGACAGAATCGATGCCGGGCTACGGCTGGCGAAAAAGCTAAACTCATACAAGGATAAAGAGAATGTAGTGATCTTGGCAATACCTAGGGGCGGATTACCCTTGGGAGCCATTGTGGCCAAATCATTGAACGCCAAATTGGATGTGGCCCTTTCAAAAAAAATAGGTCATCCCTTCAACAAGGAATTTGCCATCGGGGCTGTTAGTCTCAATAATATTATTCTGGACGATAACGTTGAAATTTCGATCGGTTATATAGAGAAAGAAATGAAACGTCTTCGCGAAAAGCTAAAAAAAAGACAAAACCAATATTTTAGGAATAGATCCCCCATAGCCTTAAAGGATAAAATAGTTATCATAATAGACGACGGTATCGCCACAGGAAACACTATACGGGTCACCGCACAGCTGGTCTATGACCAAAAGCCGGAAAAAATTGTCATCGCCATACCAGTGGCCCCCAAATCAACAGTACAAAAATTAAATGCTGCATCTTATGTAGACGAAGTAGTATGCTTGGAGACACCCTTCAATTTTCAGGCCGTGGGACAGTTTTATATGGATTTTGATCAGGTATCCGATGAAGAGGCCATTAAAATATTGGAAGAATTTAATGCTTAATTTCCCCTTGGCAACATTATCTAAACCAGAATAACGCTATTGTTTTGGTTGTACCTGCCATAACAATCTATAATTCTTCCCCTGATTTTTCTGACATAGGCCTCACAGAAAATTGAACAAGTTGATCCCCTTCTATGTCAAAAAGCGGCGTGCCAACAAAATCTGGTTCCACTTTTTTAGAGGTTTCACTCTTTAAATAAACCAACGATCCCTCAAAGTTTGGATATTTCTTCCTGAGAACATCGTACTCTGGATTAACACAGTCCTTTCCCCATATGCCCAACATGAATTTCAAACCGGCCTCATCCTCTCCGTATTGTCCTTTGTCATCGGTTTCCAAAACCCATTGATTTAACACAGAACGGTATTTCTCCAATACTTTGGAATATTGAGGATTTTGCGCCAAATTGTTCAATTCAAAAGGATCGGCATTTATATCATACAATTCTTCCGAGGGCCGCACAGCAGCCATGAAGCGATCTTGTGCCTCATTCAACTTTCCTTCCGTATGCAATTGTTTCATTACCCCTACAAACTCTACCTTATCAAAATCCATATATGTAGGTTGTGTATAAGGCCTGTCCGTCATAAAGTTTCGGATATACTTAAACTCCTTGGACCGCACGGACCGTATCCGGTCTATGGTAAAATCGCAACGATCTCTGGTAGAAATCACAAACTCCCGAGGGCCTATGGACTCATTAAAAATATCCCTGCCTTCCATATTTTCCGGAATAGGGATTTTGGCCAAAGCAAGGGCAGTTGTTCCCAAATCCAATCCGGCGATCAGGTCGGAATTCACCGATCCAGTTTGTATTTTTGATTTCCCTTCCCTAAAATCGGCAATGATCAAGGGCACCTGTAGTCCCCCATCATAAAGGAATTGCTTATTCCTGGTCAAACGCATTCCATGATCGGAAAAAAAGAAAACTATAGTGTTCTTTAACAGATCGTTTTCCCTGAGTTTACCCATAATTTCACCTACTTTTTCATCGGTAATCTGAATGGCATCCAGATGGTTGGCATATTCCTCCACTATAGCCGGGTGATGGGGCAAATAAGGTGGCAGTTTTATCTGGGAACGGTCCACCGGGGAAGCCACGTTCTCCTTGAATTTGGAATTGAAAATTTCCTTTCCCCCATACATCTGAATCTGCCCAAAAAAGGGTTCTTTCCCTTTCAAGCTAGCCAGATCTAACCGTTCACCACTTTTCCCATACAAGGGATGGTATACGTACTCTTGATCATACAGGTCTTTCCTATCGTACACAAAATTATAATCGTCCTTACCATTATTGAAGGTGAAATATCCGGCCCCTTTAAATAGTTCGGGAATCGTTTGCGCCTGTTCGGGCAAATATATGGCCGACTCCGTAGTCCTGGAACTATGATGGTTTTGTGCCCCGAAACTAGTAGACATCATACCGGTGATGATACTGGACCTACTTGCCGAACATACGGGGGCGGGCATAAATACATTTTTATAGAGCACTCCCCTTGTGGCAAGACTGTCTATATTGGGAGTGTCAACCAATGCCGCACCATAACAGCCCAATAAAGGTGCCGTGTCCTCCAAATAAATCCAAACAATATTGGGCTTGTCGGAAGTGTGGTCCCCCTCAATTTTGTCCACTTTATCACCTTTACATGAAAAAAGAAATGTCACTGCCAATGAAAGCTGAAAAATGATTTTTAAATTCATTTTAGGGATTTAGGATTATGATAATTGTTCCATGTATATACTAAGACAAGGTATTGAGCATAGCTATACCCCGAATATAAGAATTTTATCATTGTAGATTATTGGCACAGCAATTACCAACTAAATTATACTCCATAACCATACCATTATCGGTATACAATGTGGCATCATTTTTCTTTCCATTAATGTTAAAACTAAATAGTTATATTTATGAAAAATATGACTTTTAGACCAATACCATGATAAATCCACTTCGGATGGCCCGTTTCCTTGCTAAAATAATAATCCCAGTATTCTCCATATTCCTCTTCACCCAATGTGAAACCCAAAAAAAAGAACCCGAATTTTTAATGCGGACCGCTCTATTGGTCAATGAAGATCATGCCTGGTACAAGGCCTTTGCCTATTTTGCGGAAATTGTGGAGGAGCGGTCCGAAGGACGCATTAAGGTGGAGCTGTACCCCTCGGAGCAATTGGCCAAAGAGATCGAGGCCATTCGACTGATCCAGGCCGAAGTTATCGATATGACCACTACCGGATCCACCCTGACCAATTGGTTCGAAGTAGCCACATTTTGCGAGTTGCCGTTCCTAATGCGGGACTCTACCGATATGAACCGCTACATAAATGGTCCGGTAGGCAGATTAATGGAGGAAGAAATGATTAATAAGGCTGGATTGCGTGCCCTTGGCCATTTTGAAAGGGGGCCACGACATTTAACTTCAAATAGGCCAATACGCCATCCAGATGATCTTAAAGGCCTAATTGTCAGGGTGCCCAATGTTCCCGCATTTGTAACTACCTGGGGCGCCTTGGGTGCAAAACCTACCCCAATGGCCTTTTCAGAAGTTTTTACCTCACTGCAACAAGGCACCATAGAGGCCCAGGAAAATCCTTTTGCCATGATCGATAATGCCGGTTTTTCGGAAGTACAGAAATACCTTAACCTTACGGGTCATGTCATAAGTTGGGTGTACCCCGTAGTGGGTGAAAAACAATTTCAAAAGCTGCCACCAGACCTACAGGAAATATTCCTACAGGCAGGTAAAGAAATGCAAGCTTATGAACACCAGCTCTATCTTGAAAACGAAAAGAATGTCCAGGAAAAGTTAAAGGCCGATGGGATGCAATTTATAGAGGTGGACCAAGAAGCCTTTGCAAAAAAAAGCGAAAAGGCTATTTATGAAAGTCTCTCTCCAGAAATGCAAAAAATTTATCGAGAACTCAAAAAAGAAAAAGACAATGCCAAATAAAACTATTGGGCGCCTGCTCAAAATAGGGACTTTATTAAGTAGCTATGGCTTACTATTTACAGTTCTGCTTCAAATAATTTGTCGTTTTACTCCTATCAATACTCCTCCTTGGACAGAGGAGGCCTCACGAATTTTGTTTATTTATGCCATGTCTTGCGCCGCAGGTCTGGCAATGAAAAATGAGTTTTATGTGCATTTGGACATGTTTTACGATCGATTCCCAGAAAGGATCAAAAAAATATTAAATCTGGCAGTACCGGCAATTACCCTGGTTCTTTTTGTAGTCATGGCCATATACGCCATTAAATTCGTGATTTTGGGAATACCGGAAAAATCTCCCAGTATGGGCTTTAATATGGGCATCGCCTTCTTTAGCATCTTTATAATGTCCGCATCAATTAGTTATTACCTCCTAATAAAAATTATGAAAACTATGAAAAATTCTAGACCATGATTTGGATATTGGTTATCGTTTTTATTCTTGGTCTGATACTTCGCTTTCCTATTGCCTTCGCTTTAGGATTGGCCTGTTTAAGCTATTTGGTGGTCAAGGGGGTTCCTTTGATCATTGTTCCCATGAAAATGTACTCGGGTATAGATGTCTTTGTATTGCTCAGTGTTCCTGGGTTTATACTTGCCGGAAATCTGATGAACCAAGGCGGGCTCACTGAAAAAATAATTAAGTTCTGCAACCATCTTTTAGGTCATATTCGCGGCGGACTTTCCCTAGTCAATATTGGTGCTTCCATGCTTTTTGCGGGAATTTCCGGTACGGCCATTTCAGATACGGCCAGTATGGGCTCCATTATGATCCCTGCCATGAAAAAGGAAGGTTACGATACGGACTTTTCATGTGCCGTTACCGCAGCTTCCTCCACCATAGGCCCCATAATTCCACCTAGTGTGCCCATGATTATAGCCGCAACCTTGAGCGGCCTGTCTGTAGGGAAATTGTTTTTGGCAGGAGCACTCCCGGGTTTGTTATTGGGCGTTGGTCTTATGTTCACCGCCTATTTTATATCCAAGCGAAAAAATTATCCAAAACACAAGCGAAGCAGTCTAAGGGATGTGGCCCGGAGTTTTGTGGACACTTTTTGGTCGCTATTAATGACCTTTATTATTCTTTATGGAATTGTAGGCGGAATATTTACTCCAACTGAGGCCTCGATTATCGCTGTAGTCTATGCTATGATTATTGGAAAGTTCGTTTATAAAAAATTGAATTTGAAAAACACACAGGTCATTATCCTGGACAGCATGAAGACTTCTGCCTCCTTGATGGTTTTGGTTGGTTTTGCCAATCTTTTTGGATATATCTTGATTACAGAGCAAATTCCACAAGAGATATCCGCAGAAATTTTAGGATTCTCGGACAATAAATATGTGGTTTTACTACTGATCAATCTGTTATTGATCGTAGTTGGCACCTTTATGGAAACCATCGCCGCCTTATTGATACTTTTTCCAATCCTATTGAAAGTGGCAGTTGCTGTAGATGTTGACCCTATACATTTTGCCGTAATAGCCGTGCTGAATTTAATTATAGGATTAACGACTCCACCCGTTGGGGTCTGTCTTTTTGTGGCTTCCAGTATTGGAAAGATTTCTATAGGTGCCGTAAGTAAAGCTGGCCTACCATTTTTGTTGGTCAGTTTTTTGGTGTTGATTTTAGTTACCTTATTTCCATGGTTCTCATTGGCATTGCCCAACCTATTTATCGATTAATTTGAGATGACCAGGAGCATTTTGAAATTGCTTGGGAATAGAGCATTAATATTGAAAACTTATATATTATAATTAAAACCTTTAAACCAATGAAACCTATAAACACAGCTTTATGCTCTTTTGGAATGAGCGGATACGTTTTTCACGCTCCCTTCATTGAGGTACATCCGGCCTTCAATTTATACGGAGTTTGGGAAAGGACCAAAAACAACGCCCAGGCCAAATATCCGAACATAAAAACCTTCCGCACTTTGGAAGAAATGTTGGCAGACCAAAATATTGAACTGGTAGTTGTGAATACCCCAAGTGTTACACATTATGATTTTACCAAACAGGTCATAAATTCAGGGAAAAATGTAATAGTGGAAAAGCCGTTCACTGCAACTGTTGAACAGGCAGAAGAACTGATCCAGTTAGCGAAGGAAAAAAATGTAGCACTTTCCGTTTACCACAATAGAAGATATGACAGTGATTTTAAAACGGTAAAAAAGATTTTGGATGAGGGATGGCTAGGAAACATTGTTGAAGCAGAGATCCATTATGATCGTTATGACCCAGGGCTTAGTTACAAGCTTCATAAGGAAATACCCACAGCCGCCGTTGGAAGTATATACGACTTGGGTTCACATTTAATAGATCAGGCCTTGGTGTTGTTCGGTATGCCAAATGCAGTCTTTGCCGATCTGGATACCTATCGCCCCAATTCCAAAGTAGGGGACTACTTTGATATAAAATTATTCTATAGCACCCATAGGGTTATTTTAAAATCCAGCTATTATGTCCGAGAGGCTTTGCCAGGAAATATTATGAACGGAACCAAGGGCACCTTCATTAAATCCAAAGCCGATATTCAGGAAAAAGAACTTCAGGCCGGAAAAATACCGGGATCCAAGGATTGGGGCGCAGAACCGGATAAGGAGAAAGGACTATTGCATACCGAGAAAGATGGTAAGATCATAAGGGAACAGATCCCTACCCTAAATGGGGATTATATGGAATATTATGAAGGTATTTACCAGGCCTTGCGAAATAATGGGTCGGTCCCGGTCACAGGAACGGAAGGAATGAATGTAATCAGAGTAATTGAAGCAGCCCTTGAAAGCAACAGGGATAGGAAAGTAATACAATTATAAATCCGACAGTTTACTGCCTTATCCCCCCTAGCTAAAAATAAAAATGTCCGAAGCAGGATGGAAAGAATTGGATATGAAATAAATTATTGTACTTTTGTGTAATCGATTACATTTTTTTGAAAAGATAACTATATAGGGTTTTTATCGTCTCCCCCAATAAATGGAAACGTCCAAAAAATATAGAATGTGAGCCATAACATAAAAACCTTTGATTAAGAAGTGAACAATTATATATGGCCAAGAACAATCAATAAATTTGAAAACATGAAAATATTAAACAGAACAAACACCAACTTACAATCGACCCCTCCAATTAAAATCGTACAATTTGGCGAAGGCAACTTTTTAAGGGCCTTTGTGGATTACGCCTTCCAAAAATTAAATCAAGAAGCCAATTTTAATGCGGGAATAGCAGTGGTGCAGCCTATTGACCGGGGCATGGTAAAAATGCTGAACGATCAGGATGGACTTTATACTCTATTTTTAAAAGGAATTCAGAAGGGCAGGGAGATTCAACATAAAGAGCTTATCACCAATATTGTAAAAGGAGTGGACCCCTACAGCAATTTTCAAGACTACTTGAGCCTAGCCAAAGAGAAGGAGCTTCAGTTTATTATTTCCAATACTACGGAAGCGGGTATAGCGTATGTAAATACGGATACCATGGATATGCAGCCACCGAGTTCATTCCCCGCCAAACTCACCCTGCTGTTACACGAGCGCTTTAAACATTTTAAAGGGGATGCCAATAAAGGTTTAACTATAATTCCTTGTGAGTTGATCAATCATAATTCGGACAATCTCAAGGAAATAATATTGAAATATGCCGATGACTGGAAACTGGGAGAAGACTTTAAAACTTGGCTTAACGTACACTGCTCCTTCCACAACACCTTGGTAGACCGAATTGTACCAGGTTATCCAAAGGATGAAATTGAGGCTTACAATGCTCAACTTTCCTATAAGGATAATTTAATCGTAGCCGCAGAAACATTTTTTCTTTGGGTGATCGAAGGTGATGAAAAACTTAAAGAAAAGTTGCCCTTTCATAAAACCGACCTAGACGTAAAGATAGTAGAGGACATGCAGCCCTATAGAACCAGAAAAGTTCGAATCTTAAACGGTGCACATACTGCCATGGTGCCTTTTTCCCTATTGTACGGCAACACTACCGTAAAGCAAACGGTGGACAACGATTTTACCGGTGCCTTTGTGAATAATGCCATTTTTAACGAGATCAACCTAACCCTTCCAATGGATAAAAAGGAGCTGGACAGCTTTGCCGAAGAGGTTTTGGACCGTTTTAGGAACCCGTTTATTATCCATAACCTATCCAGTATAGCACTCAATTCCATTTCCAAATTTAAGGTAAGGGTTTTGCCAAGTTTATTGGAGTATATAGCCCTCAACAAAAAATTACCTACCAACCTAACCTTTGCCTTTGCTGCTTTAATTAGATTCTATAAAGGAACTTGGAAGGGCGAAAGTTTGCCGATAAACGACAGTGCAGATATAGTGGATGCCTTCGCCGAAATATGGAAATCCGATGATTATGCGGAGATAGCTGTAAAAACCTTGGGCAATACGGCCTATTGGGGAGAGGACCTAACCCAAAAGGAAAACCTTACGGATGCTGTTGCATTGGCCTTAAAAGAAATTGATGACAACGGAATAGAAATTGGGTTTGCCAATTTCAGCAAAAGATACTAAGCTTTAAACAAAACGAATTATACCTCAATACAATGAAGAGTAAAATTATAAAAGTAAATTCATCCGACAACGTTGCCGTTGCTTTGGTCAATTTAAAGGCAGGAGAGGTAATTTCATTTGAAGGTAAGGAAATTACAGTGCTTTCGGACACTAAGTCCAAACACAAAATTGCCTTACAAAAATTTGAATCAGGGGATAGGATCACAATGTACGGTGTGCTTGTAGGTAGTGCCAATGGAACTATTGAAGAAGGGGACGTACTCACCACCGAAAACGTTAAGCACCAAAGTGAAAAAGTTTTTGGAAAAACGGAAACCATTGGTTGGTCCGCCCCTAATGTTGAGAAATGGAAGAACCGCACTTTTTTAGGGTACCATCGGGAAGACGGACAGGTGGGCACCGAGAATGTATGGCTGTTTTTTCCCTTGGTTTTTTGTGAAAACAGGAACATAGAAATCCTCAAGGAAGTTTTTGAAAAGGAGCTTTTAAAACAAAAAGTTAATCCACATCAAATGTTGCTTCGCTCCTTGGTGAACAATACTGCAGAAGAAGCTTCGGTTGAAAACAATTCTACTAATGTATTCGACAATATTGATGTAAAATTTATAACGCACCCAGGGGGCTGTGGGGGTATACGACAGGATTCCGAAAGCTTGGCCAAATTATTGGCGGGCTATGTAAACAATCCCAATGTGGCTGGAGCCACGGTATTGAGCTTGGGCTGCCAAAACCTGCAGATAAGCGTTTTTAAAGAAGCCTTGAACACCATCAACCCCAACCTGAACAAACCTGTACTCATATTCGAGCAACAACAAATGGGTACGGTCGATGAAATGTTATCGGCCATTGTGAAAGAGTCCTTTGAGGCCATTAAAAATGCCAATAATGCGGAACGCAGACCTGCGCCATTATCCAAATTACGGGTTGGATTAGAATGTGGCGGATCGGACGGTTTTTCAGGGATATCTGCAAATCCCACCTTGGGAGCAGTTTCGGATTTGCTGGCAGCCCTCAATGGGACGGCCATATTATCCGAATTTCCCGAACTATGCGGTGTAGAACAGGAATTGGTAAACCGATGTGTGGAAGATGATAAGGGACAGAAATTCTTGAAGCTAATGAAGGCCTACGAAAAATCGGTGGTGGATGCAGGTTCAGGTTTTGACATGAATCCATCGCCAGGAAATATTAAAGATGGCCTTATTACCGACGCCATGAAATCGGCCGGGGCCGCTAAAAAAGGGGGCACTTCTCCCGTACAGGATGTATTGGATTATGGGGAATACATAACCAAACCCGGCCTTAACCTATTGTGCACCCCAGGAAACGATGTAGAAAGTACCACGGCCATGGTAGGTTCGGGTGCCAATGTGGTCCTGTTTACCACGGGATTGGGGACACCAACAGGAAATCCTATTGCCCCCATTATTAAAGTTTCTTCCAATACGGAACTTATGGAAAGAATGCCCGATATAATCGATATTGAAACCGGAGCGGTAATAAGAGGAGAGAAAACCATTGAGGAAATGGCAGATGAAATGTTGGATTTTATAATTGAGGTAGCCAGCGGGAAGATTCAGACCAAGGCCAAATTATTAAATCAAAACGATTTTATTCCTTGGCGCAGAGGAGTATCCTTGTAGCATTGGGTTTAATGATTGTATTTTTGAAAGGTTGAAGAAATTATCTATTTCTTCAACCTTCTTTGCATTTTAAGGAAGATTTTCTAACAATTAACTCTGGGGTAAGCACTATATTTTTGGTTATTTTACTGTCCTGTGTATTTCCTACCTCCTCCAAAAAAACCTGGGCCGCCACTTTCCCCATTTCCATAGGAAACTGGTCCACCGAACTTATGGTGGTCAATTCCATAAATTTGGTAAATGGTTCATTGGAGAATCCAACAATACATATGTCCTCCGGTATTCTAAGTCCACACTCCTTTATTTCCTGTAAGGCCCCTAAAGCAGCAAAATCACTGGAAGAAAAAATAGCATCTGGAGGACTGTCCATATCGAGCAACACCTTGGCTGATTTTCTACCCTCTGCCACATTGCTCATGGTTTCGATTTCCAAACTTTCGTCGAATTCAATGCCATTATCAAGCAGGGCTTGCCTATACCCCAAAAACCTGTTGTTGAAAATTTCAAACTTGCGGTCGTTGAACAGGTGGGCTATACGCCTGCATCCCTGATCTATTAGATGTTTGGTGGCATCATAGCCTCCTTTAAAATCATCTACGGTAACAGAGCTGACCCCCTTTATATCCTTTTTTCTATCAAAAAATACCAAAGGAGTGTTTTTATTTCTAATCAACTTGTTAAAGCCTTTGTCCTCCTCCAAATTGGCATTGGAAATGGACATTAAAATTCCATCTACCTGTACATTTAAAAGGGAATTTATTTTTTCAATTTCCAAATTTTCCTGATTGTTGGTCTGACAGATTATAACGTGGTAACCCTTTGGGTACAATTCTTCTTCAATACCACGTATTACCGATGAAAAGAAATTACTATCAATTCTGGGAACTATGACACCTACATTATAACTTTTACCACTTTTTAGGGCCAAAGCCAACTTGTTCTGCTCATAATTCATTTCCAAGGCAGTTTCCAAAACCAGTTTGCGGGTATTTAAACTTATTTTGGCATTGTTGTTCAAGGCCCTGGAGACCGTAGCAGCGGTTAGGCCAAGTTTGGCCGCAATATCATATATGGTCGTTTTCTTTTTCATTAAATAAGCCACATCTTATAACAAACCCTCTATGGTTGAATATTAATTGGAAACAACCATTGTCCTAAACAAGCATAAAATCAAAGGAAATATATGCTATTTGGGCATATTCCAATTATCACATTCTACTGTACAAATGCCTTCCTTTTAAATTACATTTAAGGTTTAACCTTTGCAAGATATGCTATTTTAACAATTAGGTTGTAATCGATTGCAATTTAAGCCTTAAAGAGTAGTTTTAGAACAAGGGTTTCTTGGTTCAGTTCTCCGATGTTATAAATCCCACTTACTTCAAATACTTTTCCACAAACTCTTCCTTAAAGGCACGCCCAATAGGCACATAGGTTTCCTTGTCAAAAATGATACGCTTGCCGGACACCTTCACGATTTGTCGTGTGTTAACAATATAGGATTTATGTACCTGGGCAAACTGGTCCAATGGTAGAGTCTGCAACCAATGCCTTAAGGAATGGGAGGTAAGATGCTTTTTCTCGGCAGTGTAAATTTCGGTATAGTCCGCCTCGGATTGGATATAAAAAATATCTGCAACGGCAATTTTAAGATGCTCGTAGCCCGACTTTATAAAGATTACTTCCGGCACTGACTTCTTTTCCAAATCCATTTCCACGGACGATCTTTGTAGATTGGGCATCGGAATTTTGGAAACGGCCATTACAAATCGTTCAAAAGAAAATGGCTTTAACAGGTAATCCATCACATGATATTCATAACTTTCAAGTGCGTATTCAGAAAAAGCAGTTGTCAATATTACATGAGGTTTCTTGTTCAATGCCCTTAAAAAGTCCATCCCTGAAATCTTCGGTAAATGGATATCCAAAAAAATCAGGTCTACCTCTTCGGTTTTTAAATAATCCATGGCCTTGAGGGCATCCGCAAAAGTAGCCTTGAGCTCCAAACTCTTCATTTCACCAATATACTTTTGAAGTACCCGTTGTGCCGGCGGTTGGTCCTCAATAATAATGCAACGGATCATGAGGTACCTTTATTAAGATCAATGTTTAAAATAACAGAGTAGGTGGTCTCCGTTTCTTCAATAGATAGACTATGGGCATTGGGATAAATCAACCCTAAACGCTTTTTTACGTTTTGTAGACCAATTCCATGGGCAAGGTCATCGGTATTGGTTTCACGCCTAAAAGAATTGGTACATTCAAATTTTAACAGGCCTTCTTCGGTTACCTTGATGTCGACACTAATAAAAATATCCTCGGATTGGCTAGCGGTACTATGCTTAAAGGCATTTTCCACAAATACGGTCAATATTAAGGGTGCAATCCGGTATCCGGACCCTGTAATATCCGTTTTAAAATCTACGGTTCCCCTATTTTCAATTTGCAATTCACTTAATTGCGTATAATTCTTCAAGTGTTCTATTTCCTTGGATAGGGGCACATACTTTTCCTTGCAATCGTATAACATATACCGCAATACCGAGGAAAGTTCCAAAATAATGGTAGGCGTCTTAGGGGAATTATCAATGGCGTATGAATAAAGATTGTTCAAATTGTTGAACAGAAAATGGGGATTGATCTGTGATTTTAAAAATTGTAGTTCATTTTCCTGCGCCGACATTTTCAACTTTTCCACTTCACTTTGGGAACTTATCGCATCCCAAGCAAACTTAAATCCGGACAAAATTCCAATTACTGGCAAAACATCGAAGACAGCATAATAGATCCCAGGAACAATTCTTGCCCTTTTAGTGCCTGGATAAAAAACCAGTTCCAAAAGTTCCTCGGCCCAAATAACACCAAACAACACCAACACTACCATGCCTAAAAACTGCCAATATTTCTTTCGATATAACAATCTTGGCATCAGAAAATAGGTAATAAAAGCGGCAAAAATGGTATAGACCAAAAAGAAAACCAGTTGGGCGAAGGTAATCCCCGGATTGTACTTATCAAAGGAATAGAAAAGCAGCACCAGGATATGGAGCACGATTTGAAAGAACAGTTCCTTCCTGGAAATCAAGGCTTTTTTCATTTTTCAAAACTAAGCTATTGCCGTGGTTTCATAAAATAGAGGCATCCCAACGGCATAATTAAGCCCCTAAACAGCGTAGGCTTTACTTAAAAACCACTGTCTGTCGTTCAATGGAATACTTTTGTCGTTCACAGAAAATACCCCACTCTTCTAAATAAAAAAATGAATCTTTGTAATTCTTACAATTCCAATTTAAACTAATTAAAGAAGCCATGAAAAAAATATTGGTACAAATGTTAATCGCCAGCTCATTAATGCTCTATGGCCCTGATGCCTTTGCGCAGGTAACCATAAAGGGAACTGTGGTGGAGGAATCCAGCGGACAGCCCATTGCCTATGCAACGGTAATGGTCGGCGATAACGAAACCAAGAAACCCATAGAGGGTACTACCACTATGGATGATGGCAGTTTTAGCTTGGAGACCGATGCTTCCGACTATTATATAGAAGTAAGTTTTCTAGGTTTCAGTACCAAAACATTTGGACCGCCACCAACACAAGGTAAAACTATAGATTTAGGAAAGGTTGCCCTTTCAGAGGATGCAGAACAATTACAAGAAGTAGTGGTACAGGGCGAAGTTTCACGTACCGAATTTAAATTGGATAAACGTGTATTCAACGTAGGCAAAGATCTTAGTACTACTGGGGCAAGTGCCTTGGAAGTCTTAAATAACGTTCCTTCCGTTAACGTTAACATAGAGGGACGCATTAGTCTAAGGGGAAGTCAGGGAGTGCAGATTCTCATCAATGGCAAACCCTCCATCATCGCCAGTGAGGAAGGGAATGCCTTGGGAACCATTACGGCAGATATGATCGAAAAGATCGAGGTAATGACCAACCCTTCCGCCAAATACGATGCCGAAGGTACTTCAGGTATCATCAATATCGTCCTTAAAAAAGAGGAGCGCAAAGGCCTCAATGGTTCTGTCTCGGTGAATACCGGGGCACCCGACAGCCATAGCGTAGGAGTGAGCTTAAATCGACGGACAGAAAATTTTAACCTATTCACCCAAATAGGGATAGGTCTTAGAGATTTGCCCGACGATCTTGAAACCCGAAACGTAGATTTGGAAAACAACACCACCATTCTTAGTAGCGGTACAGAATACCGGAATGAAACCTACTATAATTTAGTTCTGGGAACAGATTATCATATTAACGAAAATAACGTATTGACCCTATCTGGAAACTTTGCCATGGAAATAGAGGACCAACCCTCCAACACCAGTTTTGTGTCCTTAGATTCTGACAATACCATTAGCTCGGAATGGGAACGTACCGAAGTTACTGAAGCAAAGAATCCAAAATTTCAGTACGAATTGCAATACAAAAAAGATTTCGAAAATCATGAGGACCATACCCTGCTTTTTAGTGGCCTGGGAAATTTCTTTGGGAAGGACCAATCCTCCGAATTCCTAAACAACACCATTTCGGGAGACGATAATGATTCCAGACAGCAGACTAGAACGGATTTTAAAGAAGCTATATTTACCTTTAAACTGGATTATACCAATCCCATAACTGATGAGTGGACCTTGGAAACGGGGGCACAATATGTCTTAAACGACGTAAGCAATGATTTCGAGGTAAACAATTTCACCAACGGAACCTTTATAAACGACCCCGGTTTGACCAATGTCTTTGAGTTCGACCAAAAGGTACTAGGTCTTTACGGTACCGGTTCTTACGAAGGTAAAAAATGGGGCATAAAGGGAGGCCTGCGCTTGGAACAGACCGATCAGAACACCTTGCTGGTTACTACAAGTTCGGCCAACGACCAAAAGTATGGCAACTTTTTTCCCAGCCTTCATAGCTCCTATAAATTTAGTGACAAGGTTTCCGTTCAAGCTGGATACTCTAAACGTATTTACCGACCAAGGATGTGGGATTTGAATCCCTTCTTCAATATCCGAAACAATTATAGCGTACGCCAAGGTAACCCTGAACTGCAGCCCGAATTTACCGATTCTTATGAGATAACCAGTATATACATTTTAGGTCCTGCCAGCATAAATTTTGGAGTGTATTACCGCTATACTACGGACGTAATAGAGCGTATTACCACTTTCGAAGACAACATTAGCACCACTAAGCCAGACAATATTGGAACCAATAAAGCTACTGGAATAGAATTCAATGCAAAATATAGCCCTGCCAAATGGCTTACCATTAACGGAGATTTTAATTATAATCAATTTCAAAGGGATGGTATCTTCGAGACCACCGTTTTCGATTTTAACAATGACCAATGGACTTCCAAATTAATGACAAAAGTTAAACTTCCATCCGATTTCGATTTGGAAATGACAGGTAACTATCAATCCAGTTACCAAACGGTACAAAGTGACGTTAGTGATATGCTCTTTATGGATATGGGGCTGCGAAAAAATATAATGAAAGGCAAGGCAGTCCTCAATTTAAGTGTCAGGGACCTGTTCGCCTCTAGGGTAGACGAGAGCCAAATTGCCCAGGCCGATTATGAGGTGTACAATCGCCGTCAACGAGGGACATTTGTAGCCCTTGGCTTTAGCTATGGCTTTGGTAAGGGGGAGGCCATGCAGTATTCCGGGCAGCGTAGGAGATAATATAAGTCCTTCGTACGGGCCAATAAAAAAATCCTTAGCCGAATGGTAACATTTATTGTTCATCCTTTAAATGGCAGGCATCATTGCCAGATAAACGGACATTCCAATATGTTATCCACTATTTTTTCCAAATACAATTCATAAAAGACATTATCCCGTATCAAAAAATCCACTACATATCATAGTTGGTAAACTTAATCGTGCTAGGGACAATTGCCCTTTCGAATACATTTCAACCCAATAATTCCAGCTCCAATATTAGAGGAATAATGTGTTCCATACCATGTTTTGTAGCGTTATAGCCAAATGATTCTTTAATATACTTCATGCCATTATATAAGTTTACGATAGCACTTCATTAAAGTCTGGTTTATTGAGCTTCTTTTCAATGTTTTTCTCACCAACACTTTTAGCAGTCATAGGAATCCATTCCATATTTTTCTGGTACCTAAGAATGTTATTTTGCTGCAAAGGATCCATAACCATCAAATAGACCCATTCATTATCCAATAATGTTTTCAGGTTTTCATTCCTAGCAAGGATATCCATTACCCATGTCACTGGTGCTTGTATCAATACCGACAGACGTAATGGCTGATGGTAAGTTTCATTGTCGGATTGAAATAAGGATTGTAATGGTAAACCCATTTTGAGATCTCCACCATTTCCTTGCACTACCCCATATTTACCGGTTATGTTATGGGTAATTTTAGTACCTCCACCATACGTATTGTTATCCACCGTAGAGAAGTAATAGTGATTATTAATCCATTGTGTAACGACCATTGGACCTTGCATAATCCCCTCCAAGGCTTTTCCTCTGATATCCAGTTCCCAATCATAGGAATGAAGGAAGCAGTGACCCTCTAGGTTGGTTTTTTTCGTTAGGTGTCTGGGGCCAACAATGAAGCCCGCATTTTTAGCCAGTCCCCACTCTGGCCTAGTTTCTCCCCAATTATTTGCCTTTTTTTGTGCAATTGTAATACTGTTCTGCTTCCTACCCAATCTCTCTCGAGTTGCGGTTTGCTGGGCCTTTGAAAGATTTACTTTAAGGTTTCTAATACGCCGTTTGCATGAATCTGGAACTTCAGAATCAAAAAGAACAATCTCATCTGTCGTTGTATTGTGTTCCGCTCCAATAAAGAATGTATCCTCGGGAATTTCCATACCGTGAATTTCGGATAAAACCTGCTTAACCTCTGGTAAGTTGGCCAGTTTCGCTAGCATTCTTGCATTATGTCTACCCGGACTTGCTGCACAGGCACCGCAATCTAAACTTGAACTAAAAGGGTTATTGGCAGAGTGACTTCCGTGTCCCACAAAAAGGACCAAAGGAGCAAATTGCTTCCATCCCATAAGATCGAAAGCTGATTTCACGATTCGCACTTTTTCCGTTAATGAAATTCCAAGTGGTGCAATATCCTCCTTTATCGTTTTGTTAATATCAGGTTGACACATTGATTCCATATGGGAAGCTTTTCGTTGATTCCTCCTGTAGACTAGATCCGGGATTAAGGTTCTTCCAATCAATGACAATCCATAAAAAAATCCCGAGCCTTCAACGTATCCGAAAGCCGATGGCAGCATATTCTTCATGCGTTTAAGAAAATAATCCCCAAAATTCAGCATATCGTTTTTCTTTTCATATGCTAAAAATTGTGCATCCTTATCTGATTGTACTGTTTCTGAAACAGTATACACAGAATCCACGATCGGTGGACAGGATTTGCGTGCAATCCCGTCGTTTAGGCTCTTATAATCCATCGCAATCCCAAAAAATCCAGCATAACCGTAAGTTTCGTAATTGCCTTGGCATTCTACATGTCTTCTTATAAGCTCCGACCGCGTATCTATACAAAACACCATCTGCGCATCCGGAATTGTAGTTTCAACAGAAGGATGGGTTGCAATGGATTCCTTTTCCAGAGTTTTGACCAATTGGTTTTGCCAGCTTTCTTCCCAAGCCTTTAGCCAAACATATTGCAGTTTTGGCACAAGATTATCAGTAGTATCCTGATTGCTTTTTGGTAGTACAAAAGCATTCAATTTTTGTGCAGTCCAAATACGTGCCGCTAAATAATCTGTTAAGCTTATTGGGTAATCTTTTTGCCAGTCCGAATTCGATTCGGTGCGATGGTTCATGTAACCAGTCCACCCAGGAAGCGCGGCCAAATGATAGGTAAAGATATTAGTATAGTCCCCTTCCGAATAATTTTGCAAGAGTTGCTCCAAGGCTTCAATACTTGTTTTTGGAATCTCATTTAAAGAGGTCGTTCCTATTTCAGAATCGTAGATGATCAAATGCCTCCAAGCTGCATAGAATCCTTCGGTCTTGAAGGGCATATCCCACTCTGCGAGGCCTTCATCCATAAAGGCGGACAACCATTTTACCATGATACGATCCACATCATGATTGTGGTTCACTTCCTGAACCTGCTGTTGTGATTCCAAGATTTCCAGATATTTCTCCGGCGATTCCAATAATCCATTTTCCTTGAGAAGCTTAAGGAGTACCTCCCTATTTATACCACCATTCCCCAAAGCCTGTCGATAAAGCTTGGCTTCAGGGAAGGCATTGGCGTTAAAATGCTGCTGCGCGGAACTTACTGCTTCATTAAAGGGCAAGTTTTCATATCCAGATAGGGGATTGGAAGCCACAAAAGTGTATAAAGGCCAGGTTTTTCCAATAACTTTAGAAGCTTCGTCCAAACTATTTAGCAAATTTTGTTTCATACTGTTTTGGTTTTGTACATTAAAACTGATTTTTTATATGGTTGGGATATGTTCATCAACTTCACATAAAGCCACGGGATCTTATGGTAGATGCCCAATTTCATTATAAAAAAGCCGATCAAAAAAATGATTCCGAATATAATTTGCGCCCAGGACAGCGGTAATGGCTTATCAATCATCGGCATATCGGACATTAGAATCGTGACACTATTGTAGGTTAGTGCATAGACCCCAATTCCTATAATGAAGATCAGCGGTGGCACCATAACTTTTTGCAAGACCGTTAGACTGCGCTCTTTAACAATATTATAGGTTGCCTGCCCCACAGTGATGGCCACAATGAGAGTCAAAAACACACTACTGTCCATCTGCATTCCTTTTCCTGTCCAAAGTGCAAAAAGTACGGCCCCCAGACCCCCGAAAAGTAATACCACAAAGGCTTGAAATGGTTTGATCTTTAATTTCAGCGGTTTTTGTGGTGTGGTCTGTGCTATTTCCTCTCCAGAAGAAAGAAATAGGTAGGCCTTATAAAATCCATGTAGGATTAAATGCACCACGGCAGCGTTAAAAAATCCCAAACCACATTGCATGATCATAAAACCCATTTGTGCAATGGTTGAACAGGCCAGCTTTTGTTTTACGTTCACTTGAAGCAGCTTTGTAAATTGAGCAATAATCGATGTGAGTCCCCCAATGACAAATAAGAGGGTCAATGTATTTGAAGCATACAATAAGGTGGAGAACAATGCCAATAAAATTCCCGCACCATTAACAAAACCGGCATGCATTAATGCCGATGCCGGCGTAGGGGCGGTCATTGCAGAAAGCAGCCACCTATGAAAAGGATAGATGGCGGACTGCACAATAGCCGCCGCAATTACACATAATGCGGTAGGGAATATTACATAGTGCGGCAGTTCACCAGCAACGGAAGACAATCCGCTCACAGTAAACTCATTACTGTAAAAGGCCATTAACAATATGCCTATCGTTAGAAAAAATGTACCCGTCAAAAAGTACTTTTGGGTAAATCGGGAAGCCTCTCTTGCCTCTCCCCAAGTCTTGTCAATACCTATTAACTGAGACATAAACATTCCCATAAGCAACCAACAGCCAAGTAATAGTGCAATGTGGTTAGACATTACCAAAAGCATCACGGATAATGTAAAGCCCAAACAGAGCATCATAAATCTGGAATGGAATCTAAATCCTTTTAAATAGTTCCCCGCATAACTACTTATTATGGCACTGAAAAAGGTAACCGTAGTCCAGATTAACAGGGTAAAACCATTGATTCTGAAGGCACTGCCAAAATGCCATTCCTGGATAGTGGTGAAGTTAAGGACGAGATACACCAGATTGCCGGCAAAAAGAAGCCACAAAAAGCCCGTTACAAGTTTAGAAACAACCGATGCCGGGATATCCTCCGCACTTAAGCTTTTGGGATCTTGAGGTCTGTTTAAATCCAATTTATTTTCAAGATTCATTTTCTATTT
The DNA here is from genome assembly GCA_040216555.1 of Arenibacter sp. Classification (GTDB taxonomy): domain Bacteria; phylum Bacteroidota; class Bacteroidia; order Flavobacteriales; family Flavobacteriaceae; genus Arenibacter. The sequence continues at coordinate 8,200 of JAVJOW010000024.1, read as the reverse complement.
TTTGTGTTTTAGATTAATATCCTTGGTTCAAGAATTCCTTTTATAGACATTCCGTCAAATCTGGTCCATGTACTTGGTTCCGTCCGTATTTGAATAGCCCTTACTTTCATTTCTCATTTTCGCAAAAAAGACAATTCCCAAAATGATACTGCAAACAATTATCCTGTCCAGGAACAGGGCATTATGGATATAGGACATCGCCATAAAAAATATCAGCGCTATAATACCAAGGGATGTCAAAATTGTGGATTTTATCTGTTGCATATTTTCGTATTTTGTGGTCTCTGCATTATTTGTCTAACGAAATCTCAAGAATACCGTTGATTTTTAAATTCTGTCCAAGAGCTCTTGCACTATCGATGAATTCGTGGGCAATCTTTTTTTCATTTTGGAGCTCCTTAATGCGACCATCGAGCTGATCGGTTTCACATTTGTGGTTCCCTTCCCAAATTTGAAGTCTTTGTATTTTGTGGAAGTTTATCTTTTCATCGATTAGACTGTTAATAATATGGGATGCTTCAGAGGGGGTAAACCCACCTTTAACCAATTGGATGAATTGGGTTGCCTTTTCAGTTTTTGCAATTTCCTTTGTTTCCATTTTACTTGATTTTAAAAATTATTAATATTTAGTTATTATTCGTTGGCACAAAGGTCAATCATATAATTCATTAATTTTTATTTATATTTGTTATGCTATGCATTAAAATTATTTATGAATTACACCCTTCACCAGCTTCAAATATTTCTTAAAATAGCTGAATTACAGAGCATTACAAAGGCATCGAAAGCACTGCATTTGACACAACCAGCGGTATCTATTCAGCTGAAAAATTTTCAAGATCAATTCCCGATAGCATTAACCGAAGTGATAGGAAGACAGCTTTATGTAACCGAATTTGGAATGGAAATTGCAAATGCCGCAGAAAAAATTCTAAATGAGGTGTATGCCATAAATTATAAAACACACGCCTTTAAAGGTCAACTTTCCGGCAGGCTCAAAATCTCTATTGTTTCCACTGGGAAATATGTTATGCCCTATTTTTTATCGGATTTTATGAAACAAAATAAAGGTGTAGACCTTATCATGGACGTTACCAATAAATCTAGCGTAATTGAGAGCCTAGAATTGAATGAAGTAGATTTTGCATTGGTATCGGTTTTACCCAAAAAATTACAGGTAGATAAAGTAACGCTAATGCAGAATAAGCTTTTTTTTGTCGCCAGCAGTGCATTGGAATTAAACAAAAATGTAAGCGGAAAAAATTTATTTGAAAATTTTCCATTGATTTACAGAGAAGAAGGGTCGGCCACCAGAAATGCGATGGAAACATTTATAACCAAGAACAAGTTTGTGGTCAATAAAAAAATGGAACTAACTTCAAATGAGGCCGTTAAACAAGCAGTAGTTTCCGGCTTGGGATGTTCGGTAATGCCGCTTATTGGTATAAAAAATGAGCTAAAAAATAATGAGCTAAAAATTATTCCGGTCAAAGGATTGCCCATACGTACGGAATGGAACTTAATTTGGCTGAAAGCTAAAAATTTATCACCGGTAGCTTTGGCCTATCTGGATTTTTTAAATTTAGAAAAAGATCGCCTTATAAATCAGAGATTCACTTGGAGTAATGAATATTAATTAGATTGAGTTAATTAGAGTTTGAAATATAATAGTGATTTTAAAACAAAATCCAAAACATATGGAGTTCGATAAACTCGCTTGGCCAACTTCAAAATTCTGGTACAGTAACATCATAAGTGATGTGGCTAGACGAAGTATTTTTACCTCAACTTAGTAGGGGGCACATATGCGTGACGATTTTCGGTAAACGCCATCCTATTCCCATTTTGACGAGTTACGGCAAAAAATGGTAATACAGTTTGTTCCCAAAAAACATTAAGTAAGCAAAAAAAACCTATTTGGTACAATATCCCGTTTATTAATGGGCCCCTACTATTTTTTAGTGGAAACCTCCACCCTATTAATTCATTTCAAAACGAACCAGATAGACAACTCCCTTTTTACCTTTCATTGAAATTCCCCAGCCCGGAATTTCATTGGCAGTGCTACCATCCTCCAATTGTGGACGATATAGGCCTGGAGCCATTGGTATGTCTGTTAGATTTTCTTCTGTTGGGGAAAACTTGAGATAGTGTTTAATTTACTTTTAAGAGTCCTAAGATTTTTTCCAAAATCATTTTTTAAAATTAAATATTGGATATGGATGTTTCCTCCAGTGAAACAACCACTTATGGTATGTTTTTTGCCTTAGGTTGTGAAATTATAGATCCGTGCCTCTACAGTCTGAAAAAATGACATTTCGTGCTTAATAGCATGGGCTAAATCAATATGGCCTGCGCATTAGTAGTAAATGTTTTGAACAAACGGCAACAATAGACTGCACTATCTGCTATAATGCACATAAAATCAAAAGGGGAAACACCGCCTATTGCCATCAAAAATACTTTTCTTGCCACAGCAGCAGTACGCCAATCTGTTCGGTTGAATCTTCGAAAATGGAGAATATGGCAATAATTATATAAACTGTTGATACTGCTTACCCAAACTGAAGCGATGAAAGTTCAACTGAAAGGTATAGATAGTTTGGAAACCTCGTTTGACATTCGGTCACACATCACAAAAATTTAGGCAGTTTAGGTATCAGGAATATCCTAAAACATCAATACATCGCCTTTCATTTTTACTGTAATTGTATGGTATGTAAACCTGTCTTTGCACTGTCGGTATTCCCATTTAGGCCTTTATCGGTATAGAAGGCCTTTAGCACATATACTGCTGTTTTTTCGCCATTAGGGGCATTGCGGGTTCTGAAGGCTCCGCTCGTACCCGAAAAAAAGTTGAAATCTGAGTCGGAAGCATTCTCCAGAATCCATGTTACAATCTTATTGGCCTCTTCTTGAGTAACATTGGGGTGTGCAGGCATAACTTGGTCTCCCCAACTACCTTGTGTGCCCTTAAGGATTTTTTTTGCAATAGCTTCAACAGAGGCTATACGATGGGCATATCGTTCAGCAATTTCGGCAAAAGACGGACCTATACGTTTTTCCTTGGCTTTATGACATGTAAAACAACCCGTAGTACCCATAAAGGAAAGTATTTCAATGGTGCGATTGATATCTTCGTTCGAGCCTTTTGCAGCTTTTTCACTTTCGGGTAGATAGTGTACCGTTAAAATTACTTTATTCGGTGAGATTTCTTCGTATTCCGTGTATCCATCTTCCTTGTCCTTTACAACGATCTCAAAAGGAATCAATGTCCCCCATGAAAATTTTTCATTTGCCATAGGGGTTATAATCCTTACTTCTGGCGGTTCATTTTCTTGACCGGAAACCGTTATACAAGAAATTGTACATGCAATAAAAACAAAGAGCCTAACGTACATAGGTGATGATTAAGCCTGATCTATTTCTTGCGCAACGCGGTTTGCAGATCGTGTTGCTGCTTCAGTACCCCAATTTAGGTTATCTGCATAGGCTCCTGCAAAGTGAATACGCCCTTCCGGCTGCATAAGTACAGGCCAGAACTTTTTCAATGCTCCAATGGGAAACGCCAGCCGCTCACAGGTAGGAGCATATTTTTGCTTGGTCCAGTCCCTTCCCAGAGCTTGTTCTATGGTATCTTTTTTTCCCGGATAAGCTTCCCTAAAAGCAGCGAGTGCCCTTTGAGGACTGATACCGCCAGGACCTGTACCTAATATAATTACGCGATGGGTATCTACTTCCTCTGCCGACTGCCAAACGCTCCAAAGATCCGGATGTCCCAATTCCATATTGATGGTCTCAAAACCATCTTCCAACCAAAACTTTGAACTCGCTTGAAAAACAAAGCGTTGGTAAGAATCGTACGTTATATTATCGAGTACGTACTGTTTTTCATTCGTAAAGGCAGGTTCGACAGGTAATTTATTAAAAGCCGGTGGCGGTATGCAATTCACATAGTAATCCGCTTCGATAGTTTTGGCCTCTTTGTTCTCATTATAGTGAACGACAACCTTATCTGATAAATTCTGAATAGATGTGATTTGGCGATTTAACCAAACACGAGCACCCAATTGTTTAGCAAAGGCGTTAGGAAGCATTTGGTTACCCCCTTTTAAGTGATAAACATCTATTGGAAATTCAGCCACTCCCCTATTCTTTAAAATAAATGAATGCCAAAGTTCATGTAAAGCGGAAGCATTATTTCCGCCCAAACGTTCTAAAGCTCTTTGCGATGCTCCTTCCTTTTTATAGATATTGGACATAGGAATGGTATCCATATCATCATATCCAACTCCAAATGGTTGGTATTCATCTTCAAATTTGTCTAGATAGGAATCTATATAAAGTCGCTTTAACTCTCCCCACGGATGCGTAGCAAGAAAGTCGACTTCTTTTTTGTTGTATCCCATTCCTGTCAATATAGAAGGGTCGTTTAGCTGTTTTTGATCGTAAAACGTACCATTAATGTTCCTAAGTAAGTTTTTTCTTCGTTCATACGGAAGTGCGGTTAGCCCGAACTCTTCAATATAGCGCCAGTACAAATCGTAACCTGGTTTGGTAATATGCTCTTGACCCCCATCACCATATAAGCCATCAGAAAGTTCATCGTGAACCGTAAACACATGTCCGCCATGCCTGCCTGCTGCTTCCAAAACAGAAACGTCATGACCTAGCCTCATCAGTTCATAAGCACAGCACAGTCCGCCCATACCAGCTCCACCAACTACTACTTTTTTCGGATTTATGTTCTTTTTTATTTTTAATGGCCGTGCTACCTTGGCTTCCGTAGCGTTGGCATTTTCGATACTGAGCAAAGAAAGGCCCACTCCTGCCTGAATGGTGTTCTTTATAAAACCCCTTCGTCTGTTTTTCTCCATAGTTAGATTGTTTTCGCTTCTTAAAGCTAGATAAATTAAAATCGATTTCAAAATGGATTTCGAAAGCCCGTAAAATATTGATAATAATATTTTTACACTTCTGTATGCATCAATATTTCACCAAAAGTTCGAACCAATTTCTTTTTTTCAGCAGATAGATCTAGTTTTCCCTGTGGAGTATTTTTTCTACATCTTCCCTATAAGTCTCCCCTACGGAAAGCTCCCTGTCTCCCAAAAAGACACTGTTTTTGCGAATGGCAGTAATCGCATCAATAGCCACCGAATAGGATTTATGGATCCTAATGAATTTGTTTGGTGGCAGTTCCCTATCCAATTCCTTGAAACTTGTACGCACTACCAAAGGATGTTCGGCATTCTTTAAATAAAACTTGATATAATCTCCATATCCCTTCATCCAAATAATATCATTGAAGATTATTTTTAGCTGACTGTAATCCACATTTACAAAAAAGTGATCTTTTACTGTTTTGTTCGACACAGTTTTATTGGCGGATTTCAGCCCATAAAGTTCCTTGGCACGATGACAGGCTTTTATAAAACGTTCCAAGGCCACAGGTTTTACCAGATAATCCACAACGTCCAGATCATAGCTCTCCACCGCATATTGTTTGTAGGCCGTGATAAATATTACGAGCGGCTTTTTTTCAAGACTGGCAATAAATTGGAGCCCGGTAAGGCCAGGCATTTGAATATCGATAAACACAAGGTCCACAGGGTGTTTTTCCATGGTTTCCATAGCCATAAAAGCATTGTTGCATGTAGCTACCAAATTCAAGAAAGGCACTTTGCTTATGTTGTCCTTTAGCAGCCCCAGCGCTAGGGGTTCGTCATCTATAGCGATACAGTTTATCATGGTTCAAATGTTAATTCCAGGGTAACGGTAAACCAATCATTGGTCCTGTCGAAATTGAGACTATGCTTCTTCCCGTATAAAAGTTGTAACCTTCGTTGCACATTGACAAGGCCGATCCCCGAAACCTTATCCTTTGCATTATCTTTTTCGATAAATTTATTTTTTACCCTAAAAGTAAGCCTGTTGTTCAAGGCCTGTAAGGAAATATCTATTTCCGGGTCCTTTATTAATCCTGTACCATGTTTAAATGCGTTTTCCACAAAGGGAATCAGAAGCATGGGTTCTATAGCGTGCCAATCTTCCTTAAGATTCAAATCTACATTTAGGGCAAGTCGATCGCCAAAACGGAGTTTTTGTAGGTCTATATAGCTATGTAGGTAATCTACCTCGCTTCTCAGCAATACTTTGTCTTCATCTGTTTCATAAAGCATATATTGCATCAAGGAGGAGAGTTTTATGATGGTAGGCTCCAGTTCTTCACTTTTAAGTCGCACCAAGGCAACGATATTATTGAGCACGTTGAACAAAAAATGCGGACTGATCTGGGAACGTAAAAATGAGAGTTCCGTTTTTAAGTTCTCCTTTTCACGCTCCTGGGCAATACGTTCCATACTGACCCTGTCCGAAACGGACTTGAAAACAGTGCCGATCAGGACGAAAAACAAGAAAAAAAGCGCATTAAATGTAATCCCATTGAACAAAGAATAGGGCTGTTCAGTTATTAGAACCCCATATAACCAACGGTTGAACAACACTACTACGGTAAAAAAAATGATGTTGCCAATAATAAATAGAAAAATCTTTTTCTGAAAGAGTAACCTGGGAACAAAAATTAGGGTGTTCAGATAGAACGTCGCCGCCCACAAAATGTTCATAATACTGTTCAACAAAAGAATTTTTCTTGTCAATTCAGAACGGGGGCTACCATCTTCTCCTTGTAGCGCCAAAATATAGGGTAAAAGAAAAAGTGCCGTCCAAACTAAAATATGTACGATGACTTTTTGATATTTTTTTAAGAATTTAAAATATAGTTTCATTAATAATTGTTGATAATGATTTACAAGATAATCAAAAGGTAGATACGTCCATAGTGGAACTGTGTTTTGACTTTTATATGCCTGGGCCAAGGAGATAAGTTAGGTAAATAGGAAAACGGTCCTTAGATAAGACAAAGGACCGTTTTTAAATTACATAATGGGCTTTTATTTAAACCTATTTTATGGCCTAACCAATAGTGATGTTCTGATAATAAGTTTCTTTGCCGTTTTTGATGATAATGGTATAGTTCCCTTTTATGGCTTTGTCAAAATTGATTACTTTTCCAACAAGCAATTCCCCTTTTGTGGATTCCTGAAAAACAATATCGCTGCTGCTATTCAATATTTCAATATCCACTTTTTGCTGATTGCCATTGAACAGGTTAATAGAAATTTTGTTGCCAGTTATTCTGAAAATTGGTTTGGCGGTGTACTCTACCTTGTTCTTGATCTTAATTTCATTACTATCAATAACAAAAGTATAAACTAAGGACGAAATGGGATTCTCAATAATAAAATTATAGGTTCCGATCTCAAGGTCTTTTAGGTTGAACTTTTTGGAATAATTGGTATTAAGAATGTTCTCCGAATATATCGTCTGAGCATTCTGATCGGTCATTCTGATTTTGGATTCCATTGATAGGACATCCATTTCAAATATTAGGCTTTTTGAATCGATACCAGAGGTCAAACTTATTTTAGGATTGTTTGCCATACTTGTCATAGTTATGAACATAAGGGTCATTACTGTTATACTCTTTAAAAACTTTTTCATGATATTATTGTTTTATGTCTGCTTTATTACAGACGGTTATTACTGATTTACAAGACAAACTTACGCCGGCAAATCAGGCATTTTTTAAAAAAGGGATGAACCTGAAAAAGTTTGCGATGAACCTGGAAAATTCTGCGATTATTGAAACTTAACTGTTTTCTTAAAATAATGTGGGTTATGTTCAGGGACCGTTTTTCTGGAATGACAATGGTAACGATCAGGGAGTTTTTGGCCCAATGGACCAGACTTTGATTTAAATGGTATCATAAATTATCAGTTCCCATAAACTAAACCTTTTGTGGAACAAAATATTAATCCTTTTTAGATACCCACCCTTTCAATAGTTGGATAAATAATTTATTAAAAAAAGAGACCAGTAAGAATAAGGTCTTAACCGGCTTATCTGATCCCTCTATTGAGTTTACCTCATCGAGCGCTAGGCACAGGCTCCCAGTTCAAAATTTGCAAAGTAAATAATCCCCGGGGCAAGCCCACTGGGCATTATTATATATTTCAAAACAACCTCAATTGACCATCCTTATGTAAGACTTCATACTCCTTTTCCTTTCCTTGGTTCTTCTCGTACTCCGCAATAGTCTTTTCATTACCATGGCGACTCACTGAGTTGATATAAAAT
>JAVJOW010000023.1:0-47439 GCA_040216555.1 Arenibacter sp. | reverse complement strand
CTTCAGCAGAATCCTTTAATGCCAAAGTAAAGGCTTTTAGATCACAATTTAGGGGAGTCAGGAATACGGAATACTTCTTATATCGCCTGATTAAATTATATTCTTAAAATGGTAAAAACCCAGATTTTGGACTTGATCCTTGAAGATTCCTATAAAAACGTAACCATGTGTCACAAAAAAACCCTGTCATTTCTGACAGGGTTATATTTCTGGGTGGAAGACCGGGTTCGAACCGGCGACCCTCGGTACCACAAACCGATGCTCTAACCAGCTGAGCTACAACCACCATTTGTAAGCGGTGGCAAAGATAAATGTTTAGTGCTATCGTTCAAAATAAATTTTAGATTATTTTATATCATTTCATAAATTGCTCATATAGCGAATTATACCATAATTTTCCACCATATTTATCGACCAAATACTCAAAATACTGGACGAAACACACAAAAATCCACACTTTCACAACATAAATTAGCCTATTTTTTAAAGGAAAGATATTTTTATCAACAGATAAATTAGTATACATGTCTTTTAAAGCATTAAATATAAGCTCACGGGAGATTAAATTAAAATTAACCGTGTTCTGGATTTTCCTTTTCTTTTGTGGAATCAACTCCGCCCAGGAACCCTCAGTTGGAGAATTGAGGCAAAAAATTACCACTTTACGTAGTCAGAAAAAACAGGTTAATAGGGATACCATATACATTGGGTTATTAATAGATCTTGGTTCCAAGCTAAGATTTTTAAATCCTGATAGTCTCTTATTACTATCCAGCGAAGCCCAAAAATTAAGTAGCAACATAGAATATAAAAATGGAGTTAGTGAAGCTCTATACCACATAGGAACTTATTATTCCGATATAGGTGAACACAGTATTGCAATTGACAACTATGAACTGGCATTGGTCAATGTTAAAAAAGGTAATAATTATGACTTATCCCTAAGAATAGGTAACGAATTAGCCAATGAAAACGTCTATAGCGGCAATTATTCAACAGCCTTGCTGGGCTATTTGGAAAATATTAAACTGGCGAAGGCATATGGCAACACAAAAATGGAATCCATACTCTATGAAAATGTAGCCGACTTATATGCTACACAAAAAGATTATGATCAGGCACTATATTTTTACGAAAAAGTAGAAAAAATTAACACCAAAATAGGCGATGATATAAACTCGGCCCAGACCATGAGCAATGTGGCATCCATATATGCTGAAACGGAAGATTTCCAAAATGCCTTGTTTAAAATAAATCGCAGTATCAAAATTTTTGAACAAGGGGAGGTGTGGGATTGGCTGGCTTACGCTTATGAAGTTAAGGGCAAGGTTTACCTGAAACAAAAGCAATATACCAGGGCATTATATTGGTATGATAAAAGTGCGGAACTACATGAAAATCTTCAGGATGATCGAGGGATTATTGATTTGTACAATGGTATGGCCGAAGCTAATTTTGGATTGGAAAAGGACAGTATATCACAGAATTATGCCATGATGGCTTTTGAAATATCCTCGAGTATTAAATCTATGGAGGGTATAAAAAAATGCTCCAATACCCTTTACAAGGTTTATAAAAAACAAGATAACTACGCTGCGGCCCTTCAATATCATGAAATTTTTAGGCAAATATCGGATACCTTGTCCAGAGACGAGAACAAGATGGGTATGACGATGTTAAAAACAGAAATCAGCCATAAAAATCAGCAGGAAGCACTGGTATTAAAAAATGAAAAAGCCTTGGCAAAACAGCGCCTCTATATCTATATAGCCATACTCTTTATTATCATTATGGGCGCCATAGCATTTTTAGTTGTTAGGGGACAAAAAATCTTAAAAAAACTGAACAAGGAACTAGAAGTTCAAAAGGAAGATCTAGAACTGAGAGAGTCGGAGTTATGGGAGACCAATAACACCAAAAACAAACTTTTTTCTATTATAGCACATGATCTTCGCGGTCCTATTGGAGCTTTGGAGGGACTATTGAAGTTGCTGAACAGCGGTGATATTAAAGAATCGGAATTCAAGGAGTTTATTCCCAAATTAAAGAACGACGTAAATAGTATTTCCTTCACTTTGAACAACCTTCTTACTTGGGGTCAATCGCAAATGAGGGAAGCTACTACCGACCCTGCCAATGTGGATCTAAACGCCCTGGTAGAGAACAATATTAATTTACTAAGTGAATTGGCATTTACCAAAATGATTACCATGGACAATTTAATAGTCAATAAGGCTATAATTTGGTCCGATGAAAATCAAATGGATATTGTAATCCGAAATCTTTTGAGCAATGCCCTAAAGTTTACCCCCAACAACGGGCATATCACCATTGGCTATGTAGACAGACCGGATTATTTGGAAGTATTTGTCAAGGATAATGGCATCGGTATGGACGAGTATGTTCAGGAACAAATACTTGCAAAAAACACCAATATTACCACCTATGGTACCAATAATGAAAAGGGAACAGGTTTGGGCCTATCGCTTTGCAGTGAAATGGTCATAAAAAATGGTGGTAACTTATGGGTCAAGAGTGAAATAAATGAAGGTTCCACTTTCTATTTTACTGTTCCCAAAGGGAAAAAACAGTTCCAAAAATCGGCCTAAATAAGACTGTCAAGACTTTTAACAGCAACGAATCTTTCGGTGGTAAAACCTTCCCCATGGGCTATGCCAACCATCCTGCCCAGGTCCCTTGACCTATAGACAACACTATCTATAAAGTTTTTACTACTGATGGGTGTTTCCGGCTCCTTACTTTTTGGATCGTAAAATTGGGAACTATAGGCCATTATGGCCTTAACCTTCACATCTATAAATTCCGATACATCCACCACAAAATCAGGTTCAAGGTTTTTCCATTGAATATAATGATGCACTAGTTTTGGTCGCCAAGCTTCCTGCCAGTTTTCTTCCCCATCAATCTTAGTATCTATTTTTATAAGTCCACTTAGGAAGCAGGCATCACTTACCAACTTGCTACCCTTGGCATGATCAATATGTCGATCTTCAATGGCATTGCACAATACCGTTTCCGGTTTATATTTCCTGATCATTTTTATTACTTCCAACTGATGCTTCTTGTCGTTTGTGAAAAATCCATCGGCAAATTCCAAATTCTCACGGACAACTACCCCTAAAATATCAGCTGCTGCTGCGGCTTCCTTATCCCTAATTTCGGCTGAGCCACGGGTACCTAATTCCCCCCGGGTCAAATCCACTATACCTACTTTTTTGCCGTTGGCCACTTCTTTTGCTATTGTTGCCCCTGCCCCCAATTCGGCATCATCAGGATGTGCACCAAATACTAATATGTCTAATTTCATTTAATCTATGTCTACTTTGTTCTTAAAAGCTTTCAAATTATCTTCCTTAAAACTTCAATTTTGTTAATGGTATGCTATCTCTAGTTATTTGGCCGAACGTGAAACTAAACAGCCAATTCCTTTTCCTTCCTCACCTTTTCCAAAGCCTGTTCAATATCCGCAATTAAATCCTCGGTTTCTTCTATTCCAACAGAAAAACGTATTAAACCATCCGCAATACCTTGCCGCTTTCGTTCCTCGGGACTCAAAAGGGAATGTGAGGTTAAGGTTGGTGAAAGTACTGTACTTTCTACTCCCGCCAAACTCATGGCCGGTTTTATTAATTTTAAGGACTTTTGAAATTTGGAAGCATTGAAATCCGCATTTAATTCAAATGACAGCATACCTCCGAAGCCCTTCATCTGCTTTTTTGCTATTTCGTGGCCCGGATGTGAAGGCAGGCCAGGATAATATACGGCAGATATGTCTTTATGGGTATATAGGTATTCCGCCATATTCAGGGCATTTTCATTTTGGGCCCTAACCCTGATTCCCATGGTTTTAATACTCCTTTCCAATAACCAAACGGTGTAATCGCTAAGACTACCTCCAAAATTTTTGGCCAGTTGAAAAATACGCTTTACATTAACTTCGGTAGAGGCTACGGCACCCGCACAAATATCGGAATGTCCGCCCATATATTTTGTAGCACTATGTATTACTACATCTATGCCAAAATCAATAGGATTTTGATTCACAGGACTGGCAAAAGTATTGTCGATCATGGACACAAGACCATGTTTATTGGAAATATCGGCAACAGCCTTTAAGTCGGTTATGTTCAACAATGGATTTGATGGAGTCTCAATGTAGATAACTTTGGTGTTTTTTTGAATTTTGGCTTCAAAATCCTCAGCACTAAAACCATCCGTAAAAGAGTAGGATATCCCAAACTTTTCAAATTCTTCCACCACTAGATTATAGGTGCCACCATAAATAATCTTTTGTATTACTATATGGTCCCCAGCCTTTAAAAACGATAATAAAGAGGTGCTGATTGCGGCCATACCGCTACCAAAAATCAATGCTGCCTCGGCATGCTCCAGGGCCGCTATTTTTTTGGCCAAGGCCACTTGGTTGGGAGTGTTGAAATATCGTGGGTAGCGTTTAACATCAATATCCTCAAAGGCATAGGCTGTTCCCATGTACAAAGGTGAAATGGCCCCTTTGAACTCCTTGTCCTCCAGCTGTCCGAAATGGGTACAGATGGTATTAAGTCCCTTTTTTTGCTGTTTCATGCTATCTATTTAAATTGATTAAGACTAATGGTGGATAAAGTTACAAAAATAGCTTATACCTTAATTTCTTTCCATTTACCCTTTTTGAACAGTATATAACTAACTAGGGTTAGCAAAACCTCGGCTATTGAAATGGCTAAAAACACCCCAATAGCCCCAAACTTAAAAGTCATAGCCATTATATAAGCAAAAGGAAGCTGTAGCACCCAAAATATTAACAAGTTAATCTTAGTAGGGGTATTTGTATCCCCTGCTCCATTAAATGCCTGTGTCAATACCATACCGTAAGCATAAAACACATAGCCTGCAGCAATAATTTGTAGGCACAGAGTGCCATATTCTACAACTTGTGGAGTGCTATTAAAGGATAAAATGATATTTTCTGCAAAGAATAGGTAAATCAAGGAAATAGAAAACATAAAGATGGCATTATACTTGCCGGTTTTCCAAACAGATTCTTCGGCCCTATCTGGTTTATTGGCTCCCAAATTTTGGCCGACAAGCGTGGCGGCCGCGTTGCTCATACCCCACGAAGGCATTAAGGAAAACATTATAACCCTAATAGCAATGGTGTAACCTGCCAAAACTTCACTTCCAAATTCGGACATAATCCTCATTAAAAATATCCAACTAGACGTACCGATCAAAAATTGGGCAATACCGCCAGCTGACACTTTAATGATGTTTGTCATCACTTTAAAGCGGATTACTATATCCGAAATGCCAATTTTGATCTTGCTCCATCCAAAGAACAAAATTATCAATTGAAACAGTACTGCGGTTCCCCGGCCGATGTTGGTCGCTATTGCAGCGCCCATAACTCCGTATTCGGGAATTGGTCCCCACCCAAAAATAAAAATTGGATCAAGAATGATATTTAGACCATTGGAAAGCACCAAGATCCACATGGCAACCGAGGCATCCCCTGCTCCCCGAAAAATGGCATTTATTAAGAAAAGCAGTAGTATAGTGATATTACCTCCGATCATCAATTGGGTGTAACCATGGCCCTCTTCTATTAGTTCTGAACTTCCGCCCATTAAACCGAGGATTTCCTTGGAATATATAGCTCCAAATATTCCAGTAATAATAGCTACGGTAATTCCCAGTATGATAACCTGTACCGCCGATTCCCTAGCTCCCTGAAGATTTTTTTCACCAACCCTTCTGGCCACAATTGCCGTTGCAGCCATACTTAAACCAATGGCTAGGGCATAAATCAATGTAATTACCGATTCTGTGAGACCTATTGTTGCTACTGCATTAACACTAACCCTGGATACGTATGCAATATCTACCAAAGCAAAAATAGATTCCATTAACATTTCCAATACCATAGGTATGGAAAGCATAAAAATCGCTTTTCTGATACTTCCAGAAGTAAAATCAGTATCCTTGCCGGTCAAAGCTATGATGAAGTACTTGTATAATTTACCTAAGGTAAGTTTGTTAGCGTCCGGCATGAGTAATGAATTGTGTTATGTGAAGAAAATAAACACTGTCAATAATCAAAAATCCACCAAATGAATTCTTAATATTCCATCTATGATATCTAAAAAACTTTATAGCTTTACTTCATATTAAAACAAAATTCCTTTAAAATTAGAAAAGTTTAAAATTACTTGGCATAGTATTTCTTATTTCTCCAATAACTTAAAGCTCCCAATACCAATACCCCAAAAACGGTGTAATAAATAAAAGTAGGGGTTATGACCTGTGCCCCACTTGCATAACTATGAAGCCCTACCAGATAGAAATTAACCCCAAAATAGGTCATCATAATACTTCCAAAGGCAACTACACTTAGAAAATTGAACATCCATTTACCACGCAGACCTGGAATCAACCTTGTATGAATCACAAACGCATAGATCATAATGGAAATCAAAGCCCATGTTTCTTTTGGATCCCATCCCCAATATCGGCCCCAACTTTCATTGGCCCATTGTCCTCCCAAGAAATTACCTATGGTCAACATAACCAGACCTACAGTTAGGGACAGTTCATTGATAATGGTGAGTTCCTTGATATTCAAGTCCATCCTTTCCTTGTTCTTGTTGTTCGTCATTATAATCAACAAAAGGCTAACCACACCCAGGATCATGCCTACGGTGAGGGGACCATAACTTCCAACAATTACGGCAACGTGGATCATTAGCCAGTAACTATCCAACACTGGGACTAAATTGGCTATTGAAGGATCTACCCAACTCTGGTGGGCAATCCATAATAGCATAGCGGTTACAAAAGTAGCCGCAGCAACAGTCATATCACTCTTTTTACTAAAAAGAAGCCCCATACCCAAAGTTGCCCAAGAGACATATAGGATACTCTCATAAGCATCGCTCCAAGGTGCGTGTCCGGATATGTACCAGCGCATTGCCAGTCCAAGCGTGTGCAAGATGAAAAATAAGTAAATTAAGACTTTAATGCCGCCTATGCTAAATCGAAGCACCTTTCTATCCTTAATAATCTGGAATACCAAGAGAACAAACATCAACAGACCAACCAGGGCATAATACTTATAAAGCTTATTATATATATCGGCCTTGTTGTAAAATACTTCCGCGTTAATCTTGTTTTCCGATGGCAATACTTCACTACCATGGTTTTCCTGGTTCTTTTTAAACGCTGCGAGTAATTTATCGGCTTCGGAATAGTCTCCGCTATTTACGGCCTTTTCAAGGCTCATTAAATAAAAGGGAATTGCATTTTTTATGAAATTGGCATAAAGGGAATCCGATACCTGGAACTGGCCTCCCCTATATTCCACTGCCGAGATCCATTTATTATTGTCGTCATTGAGCAATGGGAATATCTTGACTATTTCACCCCCCAATGCCCTATTCAACAACACCAGTCGTTCGTCCAAACTCTTAAAGTCCTTTTGGTATTGGTTAGGGGTATTTGTGGCATAGGCTTCTTGAAGGTAGGCACTTAATTTGTATTGCCCTTTTTCATCAAAGAAATCCGTGGCCTTGGCAAATTTTTTGCCATGTTCAAGACCTATAATTTTACGAATACTGTCATTTTGCCCCTTTTTATCCAAGGCAATAAATTCGGCATAATACCAAACCCTTGGATTTAGCATCATGGATAGAAATACCTGATCGGAATTGAAGTCGGTATATTTGTCCTTTAGACTTAATTTTCTCAATAGTTCGGAAGAAAACGTATTTATGGGTTTCATTCTTCCTCCGGCATCCTGAATTACCAGTTTCCCAAAAGAGGCAGCATGCTCCTTGGAAGGGGTCATGGCATGCAACAACGAATCTACCTGCTGGGCAGTAGGGGTATTGTCGTGTGCATGTGAATCTGTCTCTAAATTTTCCTGCGCCATCATATTTAAGGTACTTCCTAGGATAAATAGTACAGCCAATTTGGATCTTTTATTTTTTAATTTTGCCAAGGAAGCACCCAAACTTTTAAACCTGGTCTTACCAAAAAACATAATACCCATAAGTCCGGCATAAAGTAAAAAATATCCAATATAGGTTATCCAAGTACCCCAAAAGTCATGGTTAACCGACAATACAGTACCCTTTTCATCAGGGTGAAAACTGGCTTGAAAAAACCGATATCCCTTGTGGTCCAATATATGGTTCATATAAATATCATAATCAAAAGGACGTTCGTCCTCAATAGTAACCCTGCTCATAAACGAAGCATAGCTGTTCTCTGTTCCCGGATGCTTTTCGGCAATAAAATCGTTTAATTTAATTCCAAATGGCAAGGTATACACCTTAGATCCGTAGGACATATTAAAGGATAATCCTCCTACCTCAAATTCCCCTGAAAAATTGGCCATGCCTTTTGCTCCCAATAATTTTTTATGCACTGTTTCACCATTGCTACTAATATCTACGATCAGAGCATCCAGGTCATTCTCTGTTTTTTCGTTCTCTGGAATGGAAATAACACCATAGGACCCCTTCATAATCGGTTCAGGAATTACGAATTGCATGCCCGCCGTGGTATAAAGAGATCTTAATTGCAGCGTTTGAAGACTATCTTTCAATAATGCTCCCTGCAACTGATCGGCCATTCTCATAAATTGTCCTTCAAATGGTGATTTTATTTGATAATTACCATCAGACTCAATAATATTTATGGCGCCTTCGGTCATCTTGTTCAAGGAAAAGAGCACATTATGAATGCTGCTAACCTCTCCACTTTCCAAATAATGCTCATGACGTTGTCCATCACCCGCTTCTACAATCTTTAAATATTCCTTTCCATTGGAATCTTCTACCAAACCTTCCTTTGCCCCCTCAATAAAGCCCACATAGGAAATGGTAAATGGTTGTCCGTTAAAATCTGAATTCCAGGGTAAGTGGGATTTAATAGCTTCAGAGGTAACCAATATATCGTCTTCCAATATCTTCCGCTTGGGCTCGTTGTCTATTTCCCCATCCACATAAACCGTTAGAAAGGTTTTGTCCGAGTAAAAAATATTTTCCGTATTTCCCTCCCTAATTGGCATCATTCCTTCGAAGCTTATGTAACGGGTAACAAATGCCCCAACAATAATTAAAATCCAAGAGAGGTGTAAAATAAGTACTGCCCATTTTTCCTTCCTCAGTAGGTTATAACGAGCAATATTCCCTACGAAATTGATGACAAAAAATACCATGATGGCCTCGAACCATGTGGTATTATATATCCAAATTCTTGCGGTTTCCGTACTGTACCAACTTTCAATAAAAGTCCCAAAGGCCATGGCTGTAGCAAAAACAATAAATAAAACGGCCGTTAAACGTGTGGAAAAGAAGATTTTTTTAAGAAGTTCAATCATTTTGGCAGGAAAGGTTTGATTTAAACATGCAAAAATACATTTTTATAAGGGTTTAAATATTAAATCTTTTGTTAATTGAGCATTTACTTTATTAAAATTTGAATAAATTTTTGACCGATAAAAACAGCCACTTTCCCTAAGGCAAGTGTTAATTGGAAATAAGTACTTTTGAATTTTGATTTTATATTAAGTTTCCGCTAAAATTATGTCGAATATTTTCCAGAGTATTTATCTATTGGTATTTGGATACCTTCCTAAGGTTTAGAGTACAATTTTTTTTTAAAATTAAGCTCTTTTAGATTCCAAGCTGCGTTTTGCGATATATAGTGACCAAATAATTTATGGCCATCATAGTTTAAACTTGCAATAATTCATTAAGTCTAAAATTATAATCAAATAGCACGTCATTGGTTGCTCCCTTCTGACTTATTAAGAAAATAACATTCAAAAAACTTATCGCCCAGAACCCTATAATTTTGATTTAATATTTACTTTTGACTATGATATCTATTGTTTTACTGGGAACTGGCAATGTTGCCAAACATTTGTTCAATGCCTTTTTAGGTGTCAATGAAATAAATGTATTACAGGTTATTGGTCGGAACGAGGGCCACCTTGCCCATTTTAAGGATAAGGTTCCTACTGGAACTGATTTCTCCCAAATTGCGGACGCCGATATTTATATTATGGCCGTGAGCGATGATGCAATTGCTCTGGTAGCAACATTTCTAAAGGAGAAAAAGGGATTAGTGGTCCATACCTCTGGAAGTGTACCTATAAAAACCTTAAAGGGGCTAAATAATACCGGGGTTTTTTATCCTTTGCAAACCTTTAGTGAGGGCAAAACAATCGATTTTAAGAATGTGCCGATCTGCTTAGAGGCAGAATTTAAGGGTGATATGGACAAATTAAAGAAATTGGCAGGACTCATCGCTTTGGAGGTGCATGAGATTACGAGCGACCAACGTAAATCGCTTCACTTGGCAGCAGTATTCGTGAATAATTTTACCAATTATCTTTTTACCATCGGCCACGACATATGTACGGAACACAATATGCCCTTTTCCATGTTAAGCCCTTTGATTAAAGAAACCATTAATAAATTGGATTATCTAGACCCCTTTGATGCCCAAACCGGACCGGCGAAAAGAAACGATGTTAAGACTATGGAAAGCCATTTAAATCAACTAAAAAATAAAAATTATCAAGATATTTACAGCTTGTTAAGCAAATTGATAGGAGAAAGATATGGACAAAAGTTATAAGGAACTGCTTCAGGACATAACCACTTTTGTATTTGATGTGGATGGGGTATTTACGGATGGAAAAATTTTGATTACCTCTGATGGAGAAATGTTAAGGACTATGAACGTTCAGGATGGCTATGCGGTTAAGGTAGCCATTCAACAAGGATATAATATCTGCATCATTTCCGGTGGAACCAATGAAGGCGTAAGATTGCGTTTAAGGGGTTTGGGGGTTACCGATATACATATGGGGGCACATCACAAAATAGACCCTTTTGACGAATATTTGGATATTTACAATATAAACCCACAGCATGTGCTTTATATGGGTGATGACATTCCCGATATTCCTCCGATGCGATTGTCGGGTATTCCATGTTGCCCACAAAATGCTGTCCCAGAAGTAAAGGCAATGTGCAAATACATTTCCCATAAACATGGAGGAGACGGATGTGTAAGGGATGTAATTGAACAGGTTTTGAAGGTGAGAGGGCATTGGGCCGAAAATTTCAGCGCCAAGAACGATTAACAATATGCCCAACAATAAATTAAAGGAATATCAGCTTATACTTGCTTCGGCATCTCCCAGAAGACAGCAGTTCTTTAGGGAAATGGAAATAGATTTTACGGTACATCCTATACATGTAAAGGAAATATATCCCGATCATTTAAAGGGTGCGGAAATTTCAGATTATCTGGCAGAATTAAAGGCTGCTGGATATGAAAAAAAGCTGGAGATTAAGGATATCCTTATAACTTCCGATACCGTGGTTTGGCATGACAATGCCTCTTTGGCTAAACCTGCCGATCCTGACGAAGCCTTTTCCATGTTAAATACACTTTCAAACGATTGGCATGAAGTAATTACATCTGTTTGTTTTACAACCAGGGAGCAGCAAATGACTGTAAATCAATGTACCAGAGTGAAATTCAAGGAATTGACCTCAGGGGAAATTGAATACTATATCAGGAACTACAATCCGTTCGACAAAGCAGGTGGCTATGGCATTCAGGATTGGATAGGACTTATTGGGATTGAAGAGATCCAAGGTTCCTATACCAATGTGGTAGGTCTGCCGACCCAATTGGTATACAAAACGTTAATGGCCATGGTAGGTTAGGTTATTTTGAATAATTTTAGGAAAATTTAATTTCTATGCAACGTCTGTTTACTTTCATTTTTGTCCACATAATATTATTATTGGTTCTTTTTAGCTCATGTAAGGAAAATGTCAAAGAATCCGAAAGCATTTCCTTGATAGGAAATGATATGAAAATGTCCGAGGCTAAACCAGTAAAAACTCCGTTATCCAAAGAGTTCAAAGATTATTGGTATGCCGGGAAGGCGGAAATAAC
Source organism: Arenibacter sp. (assembly GCA_040216555.1). Taxonomy (GTDB): domain Bacteria; phylum Bacteroidota; class Bacteroidia; order Flavobacteriales; family Flavobacteriaceae; genus Arenibacter. Next base: position 35,436 of record JAVJOW010000023.1, on the reverse strand, counting down.
TTCTTATAAATTGGAACAGGCCCGTTATGGTGAAATAAGGGACGGAAGCGCGGTTTTAATATATGTTACCGAACCTTTTTTGGCGGACAAACAGGTGAAGGCCGATCAATCCAATCCCAATAACGTATCTGTACTAAAACTGAACAATACCAAAAATTTCTTAACCGGAATCTACCCCTACTCCATAATGAACAGCAGTTTTTACCCTGTATCGGATAATCAACATGCTATAAAACTTACTACCTCTGTTCAGGAATGGTGCGGCCAGGTATTTGCCCAGTTGAACAACAGGGATAAATTTGAGGTAAATTCTTTTTCGTATTTTGAGCGCGAAGGGGATCAAACCATAACATTGGACAAAGCGGATCTTGAAAACGAAATTTGGAATAAAATAAGGATCAACCCGAACAACCTTCCTACTGGTAATATAAATATGGTTCCTTCTATGGAATATTTACGTTTAGCACACAAACAACTAAAAGCCTATGAAGCCCAGATAGAATTGAATACTCAAGCTACTCTTAATACCTACAAAATCACCTATCCCGAATTGGATAGAACCTTGGAGATCAGCTTTTCCAATTCCTTTCCTTATACCATTGAAAATTGGTCCGAAACTTATAAAAGTGGGTTCGGGCCTAATGCCCAAACACTTACTTCTAGGGCAACAAAAATAAAAACATTAAAAAGGGCTTATTGGAAGGAAAACAAAAATAGTGATGTATTTTTGCGCGACAGTTTAGGATTATAATTTTTATGGAAACATTTTATTTGGAGTACAAAAATGAACTTTTAGGCACTGGCATATGTTTATTAGTGCTATTGATATTAAAGTATTTAGGTACCAAAGCAATACAAAAAGTTGGTAAAATAAGCGACATTAATGAGGTCCGTACGCGGTTGATCGTGAAATACTCCACTGTTGGACTTACCACTTTTGGAATAGTAGCCCTGATTCTGATATGGGGAGTAGAAATGAAGGATATCGGCCTTGTCTTTTCCTCTGTATTTGCAGTTATAGGAGTGGCGCTTTTTGCCCAATGGTCCATATTGAGCAATGTTACTGCCGGAGTTATACTATTTTTCTCATTTCCATTTAAAATTGGGGATAAGATTAAAATAATGGACAAAGAAATTGAATTGCCCAATGAAGTATATCTTATTGAGGATATTAGGGCTTTTCATGTACATCTTAGAAGGAATAATGGAGAACTTTTCACCTACCCCAATAACATGATGCTTCAGAAAGCCATAGCTTTGGCACAAACCTATGAAGACTCCTTGGAAAGCAGCGAAGTTTTATAAGGTGTTAAAGTAGTTGTAAAAATTACAGCCACGGATTTTATATTTTTATATTTGGGAACCAACTAAAACAATAAATTATATGCGCCTTCCTTGGGTATTCTTTTTTGGGATACTACTCTCATGCCAACTTGTTGACGCTCAAGCACCTAAAAAAAACACATCTTCGGACATATTTAATTCCCTGCAAAAATTAAATTTTTTGGGTTCGGCCCTTTATATTGCCGCACATCCCGATGATGAAAATACACGACTAATTTCCTACCTTTCTAATGAAGTAAAGGCTAAAACGGCATACTTATCCCTAACCCGTGGGGATGGAGGCCAAAATTTAATAGGTTCCGAACTTAGGGAGTTGCTGGGAGTTTTAAGAACACAGGAGTTGTTGGCTGCCAGACGTATTGATGGTGGGGAACAATTTTTTACAAGGGCGAACGATTTTGGCTACTCCAAACACCCGAACGAGACCCTTAAAATTTGGAACAAGGAGGCTGTATTAAGTGATGTCATCTGGATTATACGCAATTTTAAACCAGATGTTATTATCAATAGATTCGACCACAGATCACCCGGTTCTACCCATGGACATCACACCTCTTCGGCCATGCTTAGCTATGAGGCCTTCGATTTGGCCAACAATCCGAATATATATCCGGAACAATTAAAAAGCACGGAGGTTTGGCAACCAAAACGACTTTTTTTTAATACCTCTTGGTGGTTTTATGGCAGCGAGGACAAATTTCAAAAAGCGGACAAATCCAAAATGATCGATCTGGATGTTGGGGTCTACTATCCACTAAGGGGAGTTTCCAACAACGAAATAGCATCACTTGCGAGTAGCCAGCATTTGTGCCAGGGTTTTGGAAGATTGTCAACACGGGGCAGCGAGAATGAGTATATAGAACTTCTTAAGGGCGACCTCCCAAATAATAAATCCAATATTTTCGACGGAATAAATACTACTTGGTCACGCGTTGAAGGCGGTGAAGCCGTTGGGAAGATTTTATATGAAATTGAAAGAAATTTTAATTTTGTCCAACCGTCAACACACCTGCCACAACTTATTGAAGGGTATAAGGCCATTTTGAAATTGAAGGATGAACACTGGAAGGAAATCAAGAAAAAGGAGTTGGAAGACATTATCCAATCGGTTTGTGGACTTTATTTGGAAGCTACTGCGGCAGAATCCAACACTTATCCAGGAAGTACTATCGGTATAGATATTGAAGCATTGAATAGAAGCAATACCGACATTAATCTATTAGCTGTTTCCACTGGCCCGGATAATCGTATAAATAAAAATATCGCCCTAAAAGAAAACAAGAAGGAGTTGTTCCAGATAAATTTAAATGTTCCCAGTAATAAGGGATACACTAGTCCATATTGGTTGAAGAATAAAGGCACTACGGGAATGTATATGGTAACGGACCAAAATCTAATTGGTAAACCGGAAACTCCTAATGCCTTTGAGGTAAGTTTTGAAATGGAATTCAAAGGATTTATAATAAATATTAAAAAACCGGTTGTATACAGATATTCCAAACCTGAAAAAGGGGAAATTTATCAGCCCTTTGAAATATTGCCGGAGGCGACAGCGAGCTTTAAGGATAAGGTAATCATTTTTGCCAACTCCGAACCCAAAGAAATTCCGGTTACTATAAAAGCGCTTAAAGACAATATTAAGGGAGAACTACAGCTGTGTTATGGAAATGGTTGGAAAGTTGATCAAGAAATAAAATCTTTTGAAATAGCAAAAAAGGGTGACCAGCGAATATTACATTTCCTCTTGACTCCACCATCTACCGAAAATGAAAATTATATATCTCCTATAATTAAAGTGGATGGTAAGGAAATAACTAAAGAATTGATAGAAATATCCTATGACCATATCCCCAAACAATCTGTGTTAATGCCTTCCGAGACCAAAGTGGTTCGACTGGACATTAATAAGAATGGAGAAAATATAGGATATATAAACGGGGCTGGTGATGAAATTCCTGAAAGTCTGTTACAAATAGGATATAAGGTTGAAGAAATAGACCCTTCCACCATACAAGCCGGATCCTTGGCCAAATTTGATGCCATTGTTGTTGGGATAAGGGCATACAATGTTGTGGATGAATTAAAATTTAAGCAACGTTATTTATTGGATTATGTAAAGGAGGGTGGTAACTTAATTATTCAGTACAACACAGCTGGCAGAAATGGATTGGACATGGAAAACCTTGCCCCCTACCCCTTATCCATTTCCCGTGACAGGGTAACCGATGAAACCTCCAACGTAAGCATACTGGCGAAAAAACATGCGCTTGTCAACTATCCAAATAAAATAACCCAAAACGACTTTAACGGCTGGGTACAGGAACGTGGTCTGTATTTTCCAGATCAATGGTCCAAGGAGTTTACTCCTATACTTTCAATGAACGATGAAGGGGAACCAGCTTTATCTGGTAGTCTATTAGTTGCACCTTACGGTAAGGGGAACTATATTTATACGGGATTAAGTTTTTTCAGGGAGTTGCCGGCGGGGGTAACCGGGGCTTATAGACTGTTCGCCAATATGCTTTCTATTAAACAGGATAGCCAAAAATAAAAAACAAATAACAAGAATTGTATGTTCGAGAAATTTGATTGGAAAAAGGAGTATACGCTAGTATTAGTGCTTAATATCATCTATATTATTGTTTTTTATTTAATAATGACCGGAAACCGATAAAATGGCTGAAATAGATTGGATCATACTTATTGGAACCCTTTTTTTCATAGTTGGATATGGTGTTTGGAGGACAAAGGGAAGTAAAGATGTAAAGGACTATGTCCTTGGCGGTCACGATGCTAAATGGTGGACCATAGGTCTTTCCGTAATGGCAACACAGGCCAGTGCTATAACATTTCTGTCCACTCCCGGGCAGGCCTTTCATGATGGAATGGGATTTGTACAGTTTTATTTTGGCCTGCCGCTGGCCATGATTATCATATGTATAGTTTTTGTACCTATTTATCATCGGCTCAACGTATATACCGCCTATGAATTTTTAGAGAATCGTTTTGATCTAAAAACAAGAACCTTGGCAGCATTGTTATTTTTGATTCAACGTGGTCTTGCCGCCGGTATTACCATTTTTGCTCCTTCAATTATTCTTTCTGCTGTATTGGGGTGGGACCTAAAGACCCTTAATATTTTAATAGGTATTCTTGTCATAATTTATACCGTCTCTGGTGGTACCAGAGCTGTAAGTGTTACGCACAAACAGCAAATGTTCATCATAATGACCGGGATGTTTATTGCATTCTTTTTTATACTTGGTTATTTACCGGAAGACATTACTTTTAGCAAGGCACTCAAGATTGCCGGGGCCAGCGATAAATTGAATATTTTGGACTTCAGTGTCAATACCACAAGTCGTTATACCTTTTGGAGTGGAATTACAGGAGGTCTTTTTCTTGCATTGGCCTATTTTGGAACAGACCAAAGTCAGGTTCAAAGATATCTTTCTGGAAAAACGGTAAGGGAAAGTCAACTTGGGCTTATATTCAATGGCTTGCTTAAAATACCTATGCAATTCTTTATCTTATTGGTGGGTGTAATGGTATTTATATTTTTTCAATTCAACCATTCTCCTTTAAACTTTAATCCTGCAGCTACAAATGCCATATTGGAATCTACCTATTCGGAGGATTACAAGTTACTGGAAGATGCTCATTTGGTTTTGGAGGGCGAAAAAAGAATGGCCCAAAACAAATTTTCAGGAGCTCTTGATCTCAAGGAGTACGATGCCATTGAGGATGCCAAACAACATATTATAAATATAAACAATAAGGATAAGGAAAATAGAAAGGCTGCCCAGGCTTTAATTTCTATGGCCGATGATGGTGTAGAGACCAATGACAAAGATTACGTTTTTATTCATTTTATTTTAAATTTTTTGCCCAAAGGACTTATTGGCCTTTTATTGGCTGTGATTCTTTCAGCTGCTATGTCCTCTACCGCCTCTGAATTAAATGCTTTGGGAACGGTTACATCTTTGGATTTATATAAAAGAAATAAAAAAGGTGAATTTACACAGGCACATTATGTAAAGGTATCTAAATTATTTACCCTTATGTGGGGTGCTGTGGCCATTGCAATTGCCTGTGTGGCCAACCTATTTGACAATCTCATTCAATTGGTCAATATTATAGGCTCTATTTTTTATGGGAACGTTCTAGGTATTTTTCTGATCGCCTTCTTTTTTAAATTTATAAAGGGCAATGCCGTTTTTGTAGCAGCCTTAATAACACAGTGTATCGTAATTATTGGCTGGAGTTATGACTGGATGTCCTATTTGTGGTTAAATGCCTTCGGTTGTAGTTTGATAATAGTATTGGCAACCATATTGGAGGGTTTTGATCGCCTTCTTAAAAATCCCCCTATAGAGACATAATATTTCTTTTCATTTTAATTGTTACAGCATTGCACCTAGGCGCAAAAACGAACTTTTAACGATGTATTTTACATGGAAACAAATAGCTCTGATAGTAAGTATAAACTGAAAATTTATTACGTGAACGAAAATTTTAGGTAATTTCCAAGGATTATTTCTATATTTAATGTTAGCAAACTGTTAAAAGTTTCTTGATGTGCCAAAAATAAAACCCTGTTCCGGTATCCATTACTACAATGATTAAGGAGAAATATACCATAAAGGACATTGCCCACATGGCAGGTGTTTCCAAGGGAACCGTAGATAGGGTATTGCACAAACGGGGCAAAGTTTCCAAAAATGCTTTCGAAAAAGTAGACAAGGTATTAAAGGAGATCGACTACAAGCCCAATCCTATTGCCAGAAACCTTAAAAAAAACAAAACTTATAGTATCCATGTTCTACTTCCGGATCCGAATAAGGACCCCTATTGGATTCCTGCCTATGAAGGAGTTGTAGAGGCTTCTAATCAGTTCACCCCTTTTGGAATACTTATTAAGAAGTATTTTTATGATCCTACAGATAAATCTTCCTTTATGGGTCAATCACATGAAGCTATCATAACACAGCCCGATGTACTTTTGATGGCACCCATTTTTGAAAATGAATCCCAAGTGGTTTTAGGAAAATGTTGTGTAGCCAAGATTCCGGTTGTTCTGTTCAACAATCATATAAATTGTTTTAAGGAACAAATTTTTATAGGTCAGGACCTAAAACAAAGTGGCAGGGTTGCGGCAAGTTTAATGGAAAAAATAATAGGAAAGAATGATGGAATAGCTATTATTCATATAAACAAAGAACCCCATATGCAAACAAAGGAAAACGGGTTTGTAGAATTTTTTACGGAAAAGTCGGACAGTAATCACATTATGGTTTCCAAAACTTTTAATTCAGCTGAAGAAATCATTTTTAAACATGAAGTATCCCAATTCATAAAAAGTAACCCTAAAATTAGCGCCTTTTTTGTAACCAATTCAAAGGCATATATGTTGGTAGAAGCTTTTCAAGATCTTAAAAAGGATGATGGGATTATAATAGGATACGATTTATTAAAGCCTAACATTAAGTACCTGAAACAGGGGGATATAAAATTTTTAATTCACCAGAAACCAAAAAGGCAGGCATTTCTCAGTGTTAATTATTTGGCAGAACATTTCCTTTTCGGAAAGCCCTTGCCTCCACATGAGTTCCTTCCTATAGATGTTATTACAGCAGAGAATGCCCATTATTACCTTTAATTAGGTTGGTAAAACAGAATACTATTCAGCATTAACCTTAAAAAAATTAGGGTTTTATTTAATGTGCTCGAACACATTAACACCAATACTATTTGTTTTATTAAAAAAAAAGATTAATTTCACTCTTAACTTAATATTAACAAACAACTAATTTATTAACTCAAACAATTTTATTATGGTCAAAAAATTGCTTTTATTTTTTGTACTAGTGTTCGGAGCTTATCCGTTACTGGCGCAAAGCAAAACGGTGACAGGTACGGTCACCGATGCTACGGATGGTTCCCCTCTACCAGGTGTAAACGTACTTGTTCAAGGAACCACAACTGGGTCTCAGACTGATTTTGATGGAAAATATTCCATTGAAGCGGAAAGCGGAAACGTATTGGTTTTTTCATTTCTAGGAATGAAATCCCAATCGGTAACCGTAGGTGCATCAAATACTATTAATGTATCTATGCAAGAAGATGCGGAGCAACTTGGCGAAGTGGTTGTGACTGCGTTGGGTATTAAAAGGGAAGAAAAAACCCTGACATATGCCCAGCAGACCGTTAGGGCCGATGAATTAACGGCCACCAGAGATCCTAATTTCATGAACAGTATATCCGGTAAAGCGGCTGGTGTTGAAATTAAGAAAAGTAGTTCTGGTGCTGGCGGATCCACTAGGATTGTGCTTAGGGGTAACAAATCCCTTAGTGGCGATAGCTCACCATTATTTGTAATTGATGGTATTCCCATGGCCAACAACAAAGGTGGACAACCAGGAATGTGGGGAGGAGTTGATTCCGGTGACGGGCTTTCAGCTATTAACCCAGATGATATTGAGAGCATCAGTATTCTTAAAGGTTCCAACGCTGCCGTACTATATGGTAGTCAAGGTGCCAACGGGGTAGTTGTAATTACCACCAAGCAAGGTAAGTCCGGCAAGACTACCGTAAGCTTGAATTCTGGTTATACCTTTGAACACTATCTTGAATTGCCTGATTTACAGTTTAAGTATGGTGCCAATGGTAATGCCAAGGAAAGCTGGTCCACTACTCCCGGTGATTATCAAAGCAGTTATGTAGAAGAATTCTTCCAAACTGGCCATAACTTCAACAATACAGTTACTGTTAGTGGTGGAAATGATAAGACTACGGCCTATTTCTCCTATGGTAATATTTCCGCTTCGGGAATAACACCTGAGAATAAATATCAGAAGAATAACTTTACCTTTAAGCAATCTACCAAGATGTTCAATGATAAGGTAACGGTTACCTCTAATGTAATTATGGCCTTGGAGGAAACAAAAAACAGGTTGCCTTCTGGTTATTACCTAAACCCCATAACTGGGTTGTATATGTTTCCAAGACAGAGGGACTTTTATGCCTTCAAGAACAATTACGAGACTTTTGATACTGACCGAAACTTATATGCACAGAATTGGTTTGTGGTGGATCACCACCAATCCAATCCTTATTGGATAATCAACAAGGAACCTAAAACCGATGAAAGTAAAAGGATAATCGGTAGTTTGAGCCTTGATTATGAAATTACCGAAAAGCTAAAATTACAGGTTAGGGGTAACTATGATTATGCAGTTAAAGAGTTTGAACAACAGCACGCTGCTACCTCCAACTCCACTAACGTACACCCAAAAGGTGCTTGGGATTACAGAAAGTATGATGACCAATTGGTCTATACCGATGCCATTCTTAGCTATGACACCGATTTAAGTGACAGCTTTAGTTTGAACGGGGTATTGGGAGCAAGTTATCAGAAAACAGTTTACGGCGATGGTGTGAGCGTAGGTACAGGTACTATAGGTTTACTTTATCCTAATGAGTTTAATTTTCAAAACTTGCCAACCAACGTGCAGGTAAACTCAACCTATGATGGATCTGTTATTAAACAAGGTGCTTTTGCCAACCTTCAATTAGGATATAAGGAAATGCTGTTCTTGGATCTTTCTGGAAGAAATGACTGGGCTTCTACTTTAGCCCTAACCGGAAATGATTCCTATTTCTATCCTTCTGTGGGTATAACCGGTATTCTTAGTGAAATGTTTACCATGCCAGAGGCAGTTAGTTTTGGTAAATTAAGGGCTTCCTATACCCAGGTAGGTAACGAGGTACCCTTTAACAGAATTAATCCGCAAAACACTATTGCTGGTAATGGTGGGGTAAACAGAAACACGGTAAAACCATTTCTGGATGCGAAACCTGAAATCATTACGAGTTTGGAATTTGGAGCGGATTGGAGATTTTTCCAAAACCGATTGGGATTGGACATAACCTATTATAGTCTAACCAGTAAAGATCAGTTTATTCAAGTACCTTTATTACAGTCCGAATCTGAGGGTGGCTATACCACCAAATTCATCAACGCTGGAGAAATCACCAATAAAGGTTGGGAAATTACACTTAGTGCTACCCCTATTCAGACTGATGATTTTCAGTGGGTTACAGCCTTTAACTTTACAAATAACACCAATGAAATTGTGGATATAGGACCAGATGATGACAAGGAAATAAATCTTGGTTCCTCAGAAGGTTATCAATCCAAATTGGTTGAAGGTGGAGCCTTCAATGACTTGTACGTACTTAAATTCTTAAGGAACGATCAAGGCCAAATCTTATTTGATGGCGGAAAACCATTAAGAACTCCCACCACAGAGCTTATTGGTAATTTAGATCCTGACTGGACCCTAGGCTGGAACAACAATTTTAGTTACAAAAGATTTACCCTTGGCATGCAAATAAATGGTAAATTTGGAGGTAATGTGTTTAGTCAAACCGAATCCATGTTGGACGGTGCAGGGGTTTCCCAAAGAACTGCAGATGCAAGGGATGCTGGTGGTGTTACTGTTAACGGTGTAGACCAGACTACTGGAGCTGCCATTACTACTGTTGCGGCAGAGACATGGTTTAGAGCCATAGGTGATAGAAACGGTGTTGGGGAAGCCTATGTTTATGATCGTACCAATATTAGAGTTAACCAACTTTCTTTGGGTTACAATATTGATGTGTCAAAATTAGGATTACCAATTACTGCAGCATCATTGTCTTTCATAGGAAACAATTTGTTCTATATCTACAAAGATGCTCCTTTCGACCCAGAATTGGCAATGAGTACCAATCAAAATGCTCAGGGATTGGATAACTTTAATCTTCCTTCAACAGGAACTTATGGATTTAATCTAAAAGTAACATTCTAATTTATAAAAGATGAAAAAGTTAATATATCTAATTACAATGGTCATTGCCTTTAGCGGATGTACCAACGATTTTGAAGAAACGAATACTAATCCATATCAAATATCCGGTGAATCATTAAAGCAGGATTTTAATCATGTGGGGGCATTTTATTCCTCTATGCTGAGCCAAATATTTGGTAACCAGGTAGACCATAACTTGACCAATGTTACCTTTGCTCAGCATTTGGCCACTCCTACCCCATTTGTTGGAGGTGTAAACAACACTACCTACTATATACGCTGGAATGGTTACTGGGCTAGGGAATACAATAATGTCATGGCTCCTGCGAAACAAGTAATAGACATTGCAGCAGCTGATGGCTATGATGTATTCGTAGAATGGGCAAATTTAATTAGAATTGTATCCATGTCCAGGGTTACTACTTATTATGGACCAATTCTTTATACCAATTATGGTTCTACAGGAAGTGCACTATATGATAGCGAGGAAACATTATATAATGCTTTCTTTAGTGATCTAGATAGAATCATTTCTGTTTTCAGTGCCAATACCGACTATGTTGGTCTAAATAATTTTGATGCCAGTTATGGTGGTGATGTTAGTAAATGGGCCAGATATGCCAATTCATTAAGGTTACAATTGGCCATGCGTATCTCCAAGGTAGCTCCTGATTTAGCTAAAACTCAAGGTGAGAAGGCCATGGCAGATCCTGTAGGGCTTATTGAGACCAATGCGGACAATTTCAATATATCTTTGTACGGTCAAAAATTTCACCCAGCACAAATTTGCTTTGAATGGGGAGATACTAGAATGAGTGCTACCATGGAGTCTATTTTGATCGGGTACAAAGACAATCGTATTGCACCTTTCTTTGATCCAGTAACCGATATGTCTTTGGTTACCGATCATCCAGATTGGCCTTATAAAGGTATCCGCAACGGTGCTGAATTGGTAGCCAAAGATGACCGATTGAGTTTCTCTACTATCGACATATCTTTTAATGATCCCGCGAAGGTTACCAAACGTAAGGTAATGAGCGCTGATGAAGTCTTCTTTATTAAGGCCGAAGCAGCATTGAGAGGATGGTCCGGTGCCGGAGATGCACAAGCCAACTATGAAGCAGGTGTTAGGGCTTCCTTTGAATTATGGGGAGCAGGTGGTGTTGATGCCTATTTAGCAGACAACACAAGTTTGCCAATAGATTATAATGATCCAGTGGCAGCCGGTGCCGTTAACGATTTTGTTAACCAGATCACCACAACGGTTGCTTGGGATGAGGCTGCGAGCAATGAGATTAAATTGGAGAAAATTATTACTCAAAAATGGATTGCTGCCTATACCAACGAAATGGAAGCTTGGGTAGATTACAGAAGAACTGGATATCCAAAATTACCTCCAGTGTACCAAAACAGTAGTAATTCCGATTGGGGAATTATTCCTGATGGAGAGGCTATAAAAAGAATGCCGTTCGTGAATACAGAACGCGAAGGTAATGCCGCTGGTGTTGCGGACGCAACGGCCAAATTAGGTGGACCGGATGAAATTGGAACACGACTTTGGTGGGATACTGGCGGACCAAACTTTTGATTTATAAAATTGAAATTAATTAGTGTTTAAGTGAAAACCTGTGACTTTAAAATCACAGGTTTTTTTTATTTGATCATCCTATCAAGCAATCAAAAATTATTAAAAAGGTCTGAGAAATTCTTTTATATCCCCTTCTTTTATAGTGATGGGTCCATAGAATTAATTAACTTACCTTTTGTAATTTTTACTGTTTTATGATTGGCTATTAATTTTATAATGCAATTCACAAAATCCAGCCTATGTTGATAAATTCCTAATGATTATGATTCAAAATATCACCAAAATATACCTGCTTGTTACGACATTATTTATTTTTTCTTGCCAAGGAGTAGATGATAGCAAAATGTTTTCCCTAATGCCGAGCAACAAAACTGGAATTACATTTAAACCTGTTTTACAGGAAACCGAAGAATTTAATATTTTAACCTATGGCTATATCTACAATGGTGGTGGAGTAAGTGCAGGTGACATCAACAATGATGGCCTTACGGACCTTTATTTTACAGCCAGCATGGTAGGAAGTAGGCTATATATTAACAAAGGCAACTTTAAATTTGAAGAGATTGCCCAAAAAGCTGGAGTATTTGCCGAAGGTTTGTGGAATACTGGGACCACCATGGCCGATGTTAACGGGGATGGTTTTTTGGATATCTATGTATGTAGATCGGCTGCCAAGGACGATTATAAAAGAAAGAACTTATTATTCATTAATAATGGGGATTTAACTTTTACGGAAAAAGCGGCGGAATACGGAATTGATGATAGTGGCTACTCCACTCAGGCTGCTTTTTTTGATTATGACAGGGATGGTGATCTAGATTTATATGTAGTAAACCATTCTTCACAGGAATATTCAAGCTTTAGACAAATATCCAATAACCTTAAGCAACAGAGAAACCCTGCCTATGAAGACCGGCTTTATAGAAACGATAATGGAAAGTTTGTGGACGTAAGTGATTCGGCCGGACTTGTTTCAAATGTGTTAGGTTTTGGACTTGGTATAGCCGTATCGGATGTAAATAATGACAATTGGCCAGATATTTATATATCCAACGATTTTAAGGAACAGGACTATTTGTACATCAATAATCATGATGGTACTTTTACTGAAAGTCTCGAAGATTATATTGGCCACACCTCCCATTTTTCTATGGGTTCGGATGTAGCAGATATTAATAATGATGGCTTTCCGGAAATTATGACCTTGGACATGCTCCCAGAAAATAATTACCGCTTAAAGATGGTCTCCGGTCCGGACAATTATGACAAAAATACCTTCTTGGAGAAATCCGGATTCTATTATCAGACCATGAGAAATATGATGCATTTGAACAATCAAGGAAAATCTTTTTCTGAAATTGGACAATTTTCGGGCGTTTCAAATACTGACTGGAGTTGGGCCTCACTTTTTGCTGATTTGGACAATGATGGTTTTAAGGATTTATTTATTACCAACGGTGTAAAACGGGACTACACTAATATGGATTTCTTAAATTTTGCGGTTCAGGATAGAATCAATCAAAATAAAACCGGCGTTGAGACGGCCATTACCGATTTACTGGAGAATATGCCTTCTACCATTGAAGAGAATTATACCTATCACAACAATGGTGACCTTACTTTCTCCAAAGTGAATGAAGCATGGGGCCTAAATCAGAAATCGCTCTCCAATGGAGCCGTATATGCCGACTTGGACAATGATGGAGATCTCGATCTGGTGGTCAATAACATAGACGAATACCCCTTTGTTTACAGAAACAATAGTGAACTGCACAGTACCAACCACCACCTAAATATTAATCTTAAAGGTGAAGGAAATAACACTTCTGGCATAGGCTCCAAAGTCACTTTGGCTATTGGAAACAAATTACTTATGCAAGAATTGATGCCCACTAGGGGGTTTCAATCTTCTGTAGATTTTAATCTGATTTTTGGACTTGGGGACGCAATGTCCGTTGATCAACTTAAAATTATTTGGCCCAATGGTAAGTTGCAAGTTTTAAATGATGTAAAGGCTGATGAAACCATTACCCTAAATCAAAAGGATGCCGTTTTGTTGGAAAATAGTTCCGGACATTTAGTCGGAACAACATTATTTACGGACATCACTATAGACAGTCTTATCCCCTACCGGCATTTGGAGAATAATTATAACGATTTTAAACGGGAACAGTTACTCCCCCATAAATTATCTACCCAAGGACCAACAATTACCAAAGCGGACGTAAACAATGATGGTCTGGAAGATATATTTGTCGGTGGTGCCAAAGGGAGTGAGGGGAGAATGTTGATGCAAACATCATCCGGAAATTTTTTACCCATCAATGAAAAAGTATTCATTGCAGATAAGGAATCGGAAGACATTGGCTCCCTTTTCTTCGATGCGGATAAGGATGGGGATATGGACCTTTATGTAGTAAGCGGAGGAAACGACTTTGAAGAAAATTCCGATGAATTACAAGATAGACTTTATATTAACGACGGCAGGGGCAACTTTGTGAAAAGTGCCACTGGATTGCCTACAATGATTACCAGTGGTTCCTGTGTCAAGGCCAGTGATATTGACGGCGATGGGGATTTGGACCTTTTTGTGGGCGGCCGATTGGTGCCTGGCAAATATCCCACAGCACCAAGAAGTTATGTTTTGCAGAACAATGGAAAAGGTGCTTTTACGGAAATCACATTTACAGTAAACCCAGATCTTGAGTATCCCGGATTGGTCACAGATGCTTTATGGACCGATTTTAATAACGATAATTACACTGATTTAATTCTGGTAGGTGAATGGATGAAAATCAGGACATTCAAAAATGTAGATGGTAAACTTGTGGAGGTATATGAGGACAATGGCCTGAATGATTCCGATGGTTGGTGGAACAGTATTGAACAGGGAGATTTTGACAAGGATGGGGATATGGATTATATAGTTGGGAATTTTGGAAGAAATTCCCAGTTAAAAACCTCCGCTTCGGAACCAGTAACTTTGTATACCAAGGATTTTGATAGCAATGGCTCTCTAGATCCCATATTGTGTTCCTATAACTTGGGAGAGGAGTTTCCTGTTTTTTCAAAAGATGACATGGTGGGCCAATTAAGTGGGCTCAAAGGCAAGTATTTAAATTATTCGGACTATGCCTCAGCAAAAATCACGGATGTTTTTAACCCTGAGGAATTAAAAGGGGCCATGGTCTTAAAAGCCAAAAATTTTGATAGTAGTTATATAGAAAATCAGGGTAACGGAAAATTTAAATTAATTCCATTACCCAACGAAACACAATTTTCACCCATTTATGGGATTCTATTGGAGGATTTAAATAATGATGGCAATGAAGATATCGTCATGGGAGGTAATTTTTTCGGAACTCGAGTAAAATTTGGCAGGTATGATGCCAACAAAGGAATAGTCTTGTTTGGTGATGGCAAAGGTAATTTTAAACCTTCTAACGTAACGGAAAGTGGTTTAAATATTGACGGAGAAATAAGGGATATTACCAAAATTAGCATGGCCGATAAAACAGAGGTAGTGTTGTTCGTAAGAAACAATGATGCTATAGCAATGTATAAAATAGAATCAACTAAAAAATAGCAAAGTGAAAGTAAAGAATACCGGCTTAATAATTGCATTGGGATTATGTCTTGGAACCGTGGCCCAATCGCCATCAGTGACCATAAAGGAGGAAATGATGTCCTTGGAAACGTATGACTTTGGTAAACCCAACCCCGTCCCTATCCTGACCGACAATGCCAAAATATTCCCGTATTTCAAGTACGAAGGATATGAAAATATAGCAAAGAAAAAAAATTGGAAGGTAGTTACTTTGGAGAATGAATTCATCAAAGTCTTTGTACTGCCAGAAATAGGAGGAAAAGTCTGGGGAGCAATAGAGAAAAGTACAGGTGAAGAATTTCTTTATAAAAATGAAGTAATCAAATTCAGAAATATTTCAATGCGTGGACCTTGGACCTCTGGAGGTATTGAATTCAATTTTGGAATTATAGGGCATCATCCGTCTACTGCTACTCCGGTAGATTATGTGGTAAAAACTAATGAAGATGGTAGTGTAAGCTGTATTGTAGGCAGCGCTGACCTCCCCTCAGATACGGATTGGAGGGTAGAAATAAGGCTTGAGAAGGACAAGGCCTACTTTGAAACCAATGCCTCTTGGTACAATGGCTCCCCTATTGATCAGTCCTATTACAATTGGATGACCGCTGCAGCGGTGGTTTCGGACGATTTGGAGTTCATATATCCAGGGAATCAATTTTTGGAACACGGAGGAGCAGCCAAACCATGGCCAATAGATGCAGAAGGCAGAGATCTTTCCCTTTATAAAAACAATAATTTTGATAAGGATATTTCCGAACATGTGGTAGGTGATTATAAAGATTTTTTTGGCGGGTACTACCACAAAAGAAATTTTGGTTTTGGCCACTGGGCTCCCTATGAAGAAATGCCGGGACAGAAACTCTGGTTATGGTCCATGGCTAGATCGGGAGGTATTTGGGAGGATTTACTTACGGATTCCGATGGACAGTATATGGAATTCCAAGCAGGGCGACTTTTTAATCAATATTCTCCCGGAGAAACCAACCCCATTTCACAAGCAAATTTTGAACCCTATGTCATGGACCGATGGAAAGAAATCTGGTTTCCTTTCAAAGAAATTGGTGGCATGGTAGATGCAACGGAATACGGCGTCCTTAACGTTAAGGAATCGGATAAAGGCCTCTATATCGGTATCAATGCCCTAAAAAGTCTTAGGGATAATTTAGCGGTATCCATCAATGGGAAAGAAGTTTATTCTGAGGAAATCGTCTTAAAGCCTATGGAAATTTTTTCCAAAGTGCTTCCTTTGGAGCACTCCGGGGAAATAGTGGTGCAATTAGGCGATAAAAAATTATTTTATACCTCCAATGGTGAAAGTACCCTCATAAAACGTCCATTTATTGATGATGAAGCAGTTAAAGTCTCCAAGAGCGAACAACTGCACCATGAAGGTTGGGAGGCCCTAAAGTTTAGGGACTACGAACTTGCCGCCAAAAAATTAAATGAATTGGTGGCTTCTGATCCCTCGCATCAGGATGGACTCTTGAAGTTGGCAGGATTGGAATATCGAAAAACCAATTATGACAAAGCCCTGGAATATGTAAATAGGGTTTTAAAATTGGATACCTATAATACTGAAGCCAATTACTTGGCCGGAATTATATATCGATCCCTAAATGATAGAATAAATGCTTTGGAATCTTTAGGCTGGGCGGCTAGAAGCATAAAGTACAGATCTGTATCCTATGCCCAAATGGCCGAAATTTATTTCTCGACACAAAATGATGAAAGAGCGGATCTATATGCCAAAAAGGCGCTGGATTACAATACCTACAACCTAAATGCGCGAAAAATTAAATTATTGTTGCAAAGGAAAAATAATAGGTCCAATGCATTCAATGAAGAATATGACGAACTAATAAAAATAGATCCCCTGAATCATTTTGCTCTAATAGAATCCCAATTTTTATCCGGGCGTACCCCTCTAATTATGCCGAAGGAAATCAGTAATGAATTTCCCGATGAATCTATTCTGGAACTTGCCATTTATTACAAGGAAATGGGATTGGTATCGGAGGCCATGGAGATTCTAAAATTGTCCAGAACATCGAATGCCAAAATACAACTTTGGGCAGCTTATTTAACCCAAGATATGGTTGCTGGGCCAAATAATGAATATTTGGCTAAGGCAATAGCAGCTCCTGTGGATTTTGTTTTCCCCTATAGGCCTGAAACTATTGCTGTTCTGAAGTGGGCCATCTCCCAAAATGTCAATTGGAAATTTAAATACTACTTGGCGCAGAATTATATGGCTGTCGGACAAAAGGCTTTAGGATTACAGCTTCTAAAGGATTGTGGAAATGAACCAGATTCTGACATTTTTTATCGTTTTAGGGCAAGAATGTTCGAAAATGAAGATTATGTTGCCAATGAAAAGGATTATTTAAAAGCTTTGCAGATAAATAGTTCTGATTGGAAACTTAAGGAAGAAGTAGTTCAATTTTATTTAGACAATAATAAAATTGAGCAAGCGTATAAATTGGCTAAAAGTTCACATGCCAAATACCCCAACAATGCCAACATAGGCTTGATTTATGCCAAATCCTCCCTGTTGAACGATCAGTATGGAAAAACCATTGAAGTCTTAAAAGACATAATGATATTGCCTTTTGAACATGCTTCCGAAAGTAAAAAAATATATACCGAAGCTCATATATTAATGGCTTTGGACAATATGAAAGCCAAGAATTACAAGAGGGCAATATCCCTTTTGGAAGCGTCAAAAGAATGGCCAGAAAACCTGGGAGTTGGAAAACCTTTCCATGCTGATGAAAGACTACAGGATTATCTACTCGCAGTAAATTTTGAATTGCTTAAAGATTCAAATAAAAGTGAACAGTTATTGACAGGTATATTGTCCTATCAGAATAACAACAATAAGAAGGTGGTATCCCCCAATGAGCTGTTTGAACTTTTGTCCCTTAAAAAATTAGGGAGGAGCGCGGAATTGGAATCGGCCATAAATCGGATCACAAATATTAAAACCAGTGCAATAGGTGAGTTGGTTTTAGCAGTGTACCGTAATGATACTTCGGCAATGCAGGAAATAAGAAACCAAAACGTCTTGAAAAATTCGTCGCTGAAGATAATGGAAGCAGCCAGTAAATATTGATTGCAGCTGCCAAAGGTATTTTAGTTTAGCGGTCAGTACTACAATCCTAGGAATTACCTACCATTGATCATGTGGTTTTTTAGATACAAAACTTCCAAAAAAAAGCTCACTTTTCAGTGAGCTTTTTAAATTTGGTACGCAAGTATGTTACTTGGCCCCCCACTCCTTCAAGGAGTCTTTGTTCATCTTAATATAATCGGCATTACCTGCAGCTTCGGCAGCAGCCAAAGATTTTTTTGCAGTTTCAATGGCCTGTTTTTTATCGCCTGCCTTAGCGTAGATCAAAGATTGTTGTCTCAACTGCCAGTATGCAGGTTCATAGGTCAGGCTCATGGCCTTATCCATCCATTCCTTGGCTTTATTGATATCCTTACCGGAATTCATGTAATATACAGCAGCTGCATAATAATCATTGGCATCCGGGCCCTTCATTACTTTTTCTATGGCACTTGTGACCGCTTTATCCGTAGGAACATCAAACTTTACCCCTACATATACATTTGACCAAAACATGCCTAAAGTAGCAGCGTTATCAGAAAGGCCGTCGATAGAAATCGTAAAAGTTTCAACCTCAAATGGCAAGTTTTGCACTTGAGCAGTAGTTTTGGCAGCTACCTTGCTTTCATCCCAATCAGATGGAGTTCCACCACCATTATAATCGGAATAGAAAAAGACCTCCCAAGAAGAAGCACCTGGCTTGGTGAAAATAGCATAGGAACCAGCTTTAAGTTCTTGACCTCCAATCATTACATTTTCACTAAAGGTTATTTTGGTTCTGGCGTTGGCCCCTGTTCTCCACAATTTATCATAAGGCACCAAATCCCCAAAAATGGTTCTTCCACGCATAGATGGTCTGGAATATTCCACCGTTACATCGGTCAATCCAACCTTTTGGATCAAAGTAGAGGACGGACTCGCTGCCGGCGTTGAGATTTGTGACTGTACTCCGAAGGATACAGCAATCATAAATACTAAAAGTGTTATTTTTTTCATGTTAATAAGTGTTTAGAAAGTTTCTGCTAAATTACATATTAAAAGCCTAATCTGGAAGTGGGTATGCTGTATTGTATCCAACTAATAATAATATATTCCCTATCGATAATGATATATCATAGTCTATGTCGTTTTACGGCTTTTTTACTAAATTTATAGAGTGCCAATGTGTAGGGGATGACAAAGAACAAAACCAAGCCGAACAATACATCTGTTATAGATTTTCTAAATTCTGTTGAGGACGAAGAAAAACGTAGGGATGCACATGCATTATTGGAAGTGTTTAAAAGTATAACCCTTGAGCCCGCACTAATGTGGGGCGAAAGTATAGTCGGCTTTGGCAGTTACCATTATAAATACGATTCTGGTCGGGAGGGAGATATGTGCATCACCGGATTTTCCCCCAGAAAATCTAATTTTTCAATCTATATCATGTCGGGATTTTCCAATAAACAGGAGCTTTTGGAACAATTGGGTCCCCACAAAACTGGCAAAGCATGTCTGTATATAAACCGATTATCAAATATTGATATGAAGGTTCTTTCCAAAATGATAAAATCATCCTACCTTCATTATAAAAAAAAACATTCCAAATGAATACTTACATGCAAAATTTCACTAAGTATCTCAAGACCAAGGCGAACATAGCTGAACCTGATTTTCAGTTGCTTATAAAAAAAGTAGAATTCAGAAATATTGAAAAAGGAGAAATACTCTTGCGTCCGGGAGAAGTGTGTAGACATTCCTTCTTTGTTGAAAACGGGCTCCTGCGGTCCTATACAGTGGACGACGCTGGCAAGGAGCATATTATTCAGTTTGGTTCCGAAAATTGGATCGTTTCCGATAGGAGCAGTGCTTTTTTTAACGAACCTTCAGATTTGTTTATAGATGCCATAGAGGATACCAAGATAGTTTTAATAAGTTCGGACTTTTTAAATGAAGCCAGTGAAATAAGCGCTTCCTTCAGGAACTACAATCAAATAGCACTTCAGAACCACATTCGACACCAACAAAAACGAATAAATCTTTTGTTGAGCGCCAGTGCGGAAAGGAGATATATGAATTTTATAAAATTATATCCCGATTTAACACTAAGAGTACCGCAATGGATGATTGCCTCCTATTTGGGCATAACCCCGGAAAGTCTTAGTAGGGTGCGCAAAGAATTGGCACATAAGAATTTTAAGCCCAACTAGAGCCTGAATTACTTATCATACATCAATGCTCAGGACCCCATTTCCACGTATTATTGCTATATAATTACTAAATAGATATTGATGAATACAAAAAATATAGAAATAGTAGTGGCGCCAAGGGAACCGCACTATGTCGGTGACGGATTTAGGGTACATAATTTTATCCCCAGTGGATATAGGTTGGATATGGAAAGAATGGATCCTTTTATACTTTTGGATTACAATTCCCCATTTTATTTCCCTCCTACCGAAAAGCCTAGGGGAGTAAGTGTTCATCCCCACAGGGGTTTTGAAACGGTTACCATAGCCTATCAGGGGAAAGTAGCCCATCATGACAGTTCTGGCAACAGCGGGGTAATCGGTGTTGGGGATGTACAGTGGATGACCGCTGCCTCCGGAATACTTCATAAAGAATATCACGAAGAGAAATTTAGTAAAGAAGGGGGGTATTTTCAAATGGCGCAACTTTGGGTAAACCTTCCGGCCAAGTACAAAATGTCTGCTCCAAAATATCAGGGAATAACCAATTCCCAGATAAATAAATATCAGTTGGAAGAAAATAAAGGGGTAGTTGAAGTCATAGCAGGGAACTATAAAAATGTTGCTGGCGCAGCATCTACCTTTTCCCCTGTTAACATGTTAAATGCGAGGCTTGAAGAAGGTGGTAAAGCAGATTTTAGTTTTCCAGCTACCTATAATACCGCATTACTGGTAGTTGCTGGGGAAATAAATGTGAATGGAACACAGACCATAGCCGAAAATCATTTTGTACTCTTCGAAAATGAAGGCGAAGATTTTATTATCGAAGCCACTAAAAAGTCGATTGTACTCATTTTAAGCGGAGAACCCCTTAACGAACCTATAGCTGCACAAGGGCCATTTGTGATGAATACCCGTGAAGAAATAGCCCAGGCCATAAGAGATTATAATTTGGGCAAATTTGGCTATTTGGAAGAATAAAATGTAAATTGGAAATAGGATTATGCTGTGCAAATAATAACGAAAGGTATGGAATACAAACTAATAGATAATACGGAAGGAAAGCAATATGAATATCATATTGATGGCGTTATTGCTAAAATTGAATATATACGGGCAAAAGATAAAATTTATCTTACCCATACGGAGGTTCCTAAGGAATTGGAAGGGCAAGGGGTAGCCTCTGCCCTGGTTAAAGATGTCCTGAAAGATATAGAAAAGAAGGAATTGACCTTGATTCCCATGTGCCCATTTGTAGCTTCCTACATAAAAAGACATCCTGATTGGAAAAAATTAGTATTAAAAGGAGTTAATATCGCGTAATTATGGAAAAGAAAGAAATTCCAAAGGAATACTCAAATGGTGAACTTACTGTAGTATGGAAACCTTCAAAATGTATTCACGCCGGAGTATGTGTAAAAACCTTGCCACAGGTTTACGATCCAAAAGGGAAACCGTGGATAAAGCCAGAGATGGCCACGACCGAACAATTGAAATCACAGATCATGAAATGTCCGTCCGGAGCTCTATCATTTTACATGAACGGCGAAAGTTAAAAACATATATCTATCGACTAATTTGAAATGTGCGATTCGCTAATTAAAGAGTATCTTTATGCAGGACTAAGCGATCCTAAAGGGAGCATTAGTTGCTAGTTTTAATGAAGTATTGTTTAAAACGAAGTCTAAAAGAATGATTAATATATTTCGCAGAACTTTCTATTTAACTGGAATAAAAATATGTCTTGTCCTCTGCTCCCTGCTTGTGATTATAAGTTGTACGGAGGAAAAGTCCGTTAGTCATATAGACCCTATTAATTGGGAAAAGCGATACCTCAGCCTACCCGTTCAGGACTCGCTTATTAAGGGCAGTTCCTATTTGTCCATATATTCGTCGATATACGATGGCACGGAAAGAACGCTACATCATTTAACGGCTACGGCAAGTATGAGGAATGTAAGCAACACCGATTCCATTTATATTCTAAAAGCTGAATATTACAATACCCAGGGCGATCTTATCCGCACCTATTTTAACAAACCTATATATCTGAAGCCTTTGGAAACTATAGAAATTGTTATTGATCAAGATGATAAACACGGTGGAACAGGCGCAAATTTTGTTTTTGATTGGGCAGTAGCATCGAATAATCACGAGCCTATTTTTGAAGCTGTTATGATCTCGACCACAGGACAACAGGGAATCTCGTTTACAACACGGGGAATAAAATTGTAGGCTTTATATTCAGTTATTAAATGGACTTAGCACTAAAACTCCCTGTCTGTACCAATTAAAAAAAGCCTATATTTATTATGGTCTAGTCAAAGGCAAATTTACCACCCTTATTGTTATTTCTTTTAACCTAATTTATTGCTACATTATGGTCAAGGTACCTTCTTTTGGTAGTAAGCTAAGAAAAAATATAGTGGAAGTGCCAGAAGTAATTAACTCCTGTTCCGGAATAAGGGTTTTTGGACAATTGTTAAAATCGTTCCTGTTCAGTACGGATGTTGCCATTATTAGAAACACTAATGCCAATGCTATAATTGCCGTCTATCCTTTTACACCACAGCCATTAATCAGCCATGCCTTAATTTTGGCTGCGGATAAACCTATCTTTTGTGGTGTTGGTGGCGGAATTACTACAGGTAAAAGGTCTGTGGAATTGGCATTGCATGCAGAGTTTCAAGGTGCCTTGGGTGTTGTCTTGAACAAACCCACTCCCAATGAACTTATAGCGAGATTAAAGTTGAAAATTGACATTCCGGTAACCATCACCATTGTTTCTGAAAAAGATGATATAAAAGGTAGAATAGCCGCTGGCGTGGATATCTTCAACGTTTCAGGAGCTGGTAAAACTGCTGACATAGTTAAGCGTATCAGGGATATTGACAACGATATTGCAATATTGGCCACAGGAGGCCATATAGAGGACGACATTGTAAGAACTATAGAAGCGGGCGCCAATGCCATTAGTTATACACCCCCGTCCACAAGCGAGTTGTTCAAGGACATCATGTTAAAATACAGAAACGAATAATTAAATACCGATCAACAATCAATACATAAAACTATTAGCCCTTATTGCATGAATATCATACACAGTATCCCAGAAAACATTTTTGAAAGTATAGGAATTGCAGCCGGTCTAAGTGCCTGTCTGGTAATTGCTATACAGGTCTTTAAAGAATATCGTTATAAGGGTCCCAGCAGCCTCTCCAATGGCTTTATTTTTGGCTGGGTATTTATTTATCTGTTTTGGTGCTTTTACGGAATTCGTTTTAATACGGTAGCCCTTTGGCTTACCAATGCCATTGCAGTAGTCCTCCAATTGGCCCTCTGTTTTATTGTGGTCAGAAAAAGAAAATTATATAGTTCTCAAACCTAACCATTGGGATATTATTTTTTTTAGTATGAAAACAAGGCAAAATGCCTTTATTGGCGTATTTATTCTTTTGGTGCTCTTGGATTTGATAACAGGATACTTACTCTTTCAAGGCCTGAGGCAATTCACCAAGCCTCTTATACTGCTTTCGCTACTATTGTTTTTTGGGATATACGGAAAGCAGCTAGCTGCAAAAACATATCGTTACAGTTTATTAGCGCTTTTTTTTTCCTTATTGGGGGACATATTCTTACTCTATGATCATCTCACGCCATTGTATTTTATGCTTGGACTAATTGCTTTTCTCCTTGCCCATCTAACGTATTCCTTAGTGTTTTTTATCCAGGGCAAAACTATTTTTAAAAAGGCAATACGCTTGGTTGCCTTATTGCTACTGGTCTATGGCATTACTCTTTTTATAATTCTACAGGATAATTTGGGTAACTTAAAAATTCCGGTAATAATTTATATCCTAGGCATACTAGCAATGGCCGTAACGGCTTTTAGTAGAAAAGACCAGGTAGACCCCACAAGTTTTAAATTGGTGTTTATTGGGGCAATGTTCTTTGTCTTGTCCGATAGTATCCTGGCCATTAATAAGTTTCTTGTAGCAATACCAGGGTCACATATTCTGGTGATGGGTACTTATGCCACCGCACAATATTTAATAGTCCGTGGGTTATTGGCAAGTAAAGACTGAATTGAACTTGGAATAAATAAAAATTACCACAAAATTAGATTCGTCTCAATAAATTGATTCATTTTTATTTACCTTTCTTTCCTGCTAATATTTACGTTGCTTTATAAACCAGATGATTTAAAGAAAATAATACCTTATAATTACTTTTAAAATTAAAACCTAATATCCATGCACAAGCCATTATTTCTGCTTTTCAGTTTTTTTATACTACAAATCCATGCCCAAGATTTTGATTTCCAGATAGACCATTCTTCCTTGATCGTCAATAATCTGGACACTACTGCCGATTTCTATTCCAATATTCTTAAGTTGAAGGAAATTCCACACCCTGACAAAGCACCAGGATTTCGTTGGTTTACAGTCCAAGGCAATTCACAGCTGCATCTGATTTATAAGGATACTGTTGTAATGAAAAAGCACAAGTCCATGCACCTCTGTTTATCAACACCCAACTTGGAGACTTTTATTAAGCATTTGGAAAACAACAAAATTGAATATGAGGATTGGCCGGGTACAAAAGGGGCGGTTACCTTACGCTCGGATGGAGTTCGACAGATATATCTCACAGATCCCGAAGGCTATTGGATCGAAGTCAATAACGCCAAGCACGATTAATAAACCTAAGCAATAGTTTATCTAGATTTAGTAAATTTGGGTAATAATGAAAAAAATAAATTAAAGCATATGAACAAGGACAATGCGCAACGGAACACTGTAATAGATGCCCTCCTTAAAAACGAAACCACTGATTGGCAGGAAGTCCTTTCCACCGTAATTTCCGCTTTTGACTGTACTACCGGCACCATTCATTTTTTGGATGAAAAATCGGGATTGTTAAAAGTCCAGGCACATCAGGGCATTCCTCCCTTTTTAATTCCCAAACTTTCCGAGATTCCAATAGGTAAGGGTATGGCGGGAATAGCGGCGGAGCGTCGTGAACCTGTAGAAATGTGCAACCTACAAACCGATGATTCCGGGGTAGCCCGTCCTGCGGCCAAAGAAACAAAAGTTGAAGGCTCCATTGCAGCTCCAATGATACTCAATGGCAAATTATATGGAACCTTGGGAATTGCAAAGCCTATTCCCTACGATTTTACCAAGGAAGAAGTCAGTGATCTTTTAGCTATTGGTGAGAAAATTAGTGAGAAAATAAGCTCATAGACACATTGGTCCAATTACATTCTGTATTTTTTAATACTTAACATTGGTGTATCTACAAAATTAAACAAGGACTTTCGATTGGAAAGTCCTTGTTTAAAATTAGAAGTTATATTCTTGATTACACTCTGATAATCTTGGCACCAATAGCCCTCAATCGGGTATCTATATTTTCGTAACCCCTATCTATCTGTTCTATATTATGAATGGTAGAGGTACCTTTAGCGGATAAGGCCGCTATCAGCAAAGAAACACCCGCCCTAATATCCGGAGATACCATGGTGGTGGCTTTTAGGCTGGATTTAAAATTATGTCCAATAACAGTAGCCCTATGTGGATCGCAAAGTATAATCTTGGCCCCCATGTCTATTAATTTATCTACAAAGAACAAACGGCTTTCAAACATCTTTTGATGGATCAAAACCTCTCCTTTTGCCTGTGTAGCCATCACTAGGATAATGCTCAATAAATCCGGAGTAAGTCCAGGCCATGGCGCATCTGCCACGGTTAAAATGGAACCGTCTATATAATTTTGAATCTCATAACCGTCCTTATGTTCAGGTATAACGATATCGTCCCCTTTTCGCTCCAGCTGAATCCCCAACTTTCTAAAAACTGTAGGAATTTGTCCTAAATCGTCCCAGCTAACATCTTTAATGGTTAGATGGCTCCTTGTCATTGCAGCCAAGCCTATCCAACTACCGATCTCGATCATATCAGGTAGCATTCGGTGATCTGTGCCTCCCAGGCTGTCAACACCTTCTATTTCCAATAAATTGGAACCGATTCCTGTAATTTTGGCTCCCATTCTATTCAACATTTTGCACAATTGCTGCAAATAAGGTTCACAGGCTGCATTGTATATGGTAGTTTTGCCATCCGCCAATACTGCGGCCATAACAATATTAGCTGTTCCTGTAACCGAAGCCTCATCCAGGAGCATATAGGTGCCCTTCAACTTTTTGGCTTCAACACCATAAAAGTGTTCCTCCTTATTATATCTAAATTTGGCGCCCAATTTTATAAAACCTTCAAAATGGGTATCCAATCGCCTACGTCCTATTTTATCACCGCCTGGTTTGGGAATATATCCCTTACCAAATCGTGCCAATAATGGACCTACGAGCATAATAGACCCTCTAAGACCCCTGCCGTCCTCTTTGAATTGGGCTGATTGCAGGTAGTCCAAATTAATGTCATCTGCCATAAAGGTATATGACCCTTGAGCTTTCTTTTGGATCTTAACCCCCAAATCTTCCAATAAGGATATCAGTTTGTTTACGTCTACAATATCCGGGATATTGGTAATCGATACTTTTTCTGAAGTAAGTAGTACGGCACAGAGTATTTGTAATGCTTCATTCTTTGCCCCTTGCGGTGTAATCTCACCATGTAATTGATGACCGCCTTCTATTTTAAATGTTCCCATTAAAGTTTGAGAAGATTAATACCGCTTTTTACCACGGTTTTGATTTCTTTGCGTTTTTTTACCAGAACTGGTCCTAGGTGTTTTTGCCACACGATTTTTAAGGAATTGTCCACTTTCAGTCAGGTTTTCCCCTTCCTTGGCAAGATCTATTTGCCCGTCGCTTAATTCGTAAAGATGCTTAAAAATAGCCTTGTCGTCCACAGTGTCCTTGTTCCAATTTAGGTAACACTTTTTCATGTGGTTGGCTATGGCATACTCCAATCCGTCTCGCATATCACCTTTTTCCCACTTAACGGCCACATCGATCATACGTTTTATGTTGTTTCCATAAAACCTATATTTTGGAAAATTTTGTGGATACTCCAATGGATCCGGTCGCTTTTGCAAGGTCTCCTTGGAGGTAATTGGGAATGGCGAATCCACGTTCAATTTAAAATCGGACATGATGAACAATTGGTCCCATAGCTTATGTTGAAAGTCGGGTACGTCCCTCAAATGTGGCTGAATATTGCCCATAACACTTATGATGGCCTGGGCCACACGGTTACGTTCTTCATCGTCTTCTATGGAGATGGCATGGTCAACCATTTTCTGGAAATGGCGTCCATACTCGGGTATAATGAGCTTTGGTCGCTCAGTATTGTATTCTAAGTTTTCTACTAAATTCAAATTGAAATGTTTATTGCTATTTATTTATGATCAGGAAGTGCTCTTATAACGTCTGCAAATTAACAAAATTATGCTAGAAATACTATTTTAGAGCGATATTACCCCTTTTACCTCCCCCACTTCCTTGTATTTACGTATTACTTCATCAGGATTTTTAAGGTTAACCGTAATGCTCAAACTGGTATATTTTGCATTTTTGGATTGCTTGGATTCGATCACTGCCCCAGTATTATCAAAAATATCCTGAATCTGTTTAATTTTTTCAGTGTCGGTAGGTACTATAAACTTATACAGGTAATTGGAAGGCCATGTACTACTTTCCGCCAATTGGTCCCTTAATCTACCATAAAATTCCTCTGATTTATCCTGATCCATGCCAATGTTTTTGCAAATATATAAAGTATCATTGTCAATTTTTTAATCTTAGGGCTATTTCATTACTTTGCAACACCATTTTATGCATTTAATTGCAGAAACTTAAACGCCACTATTTGAATTTAGAAAGAATTGTCATCACAGGTGGACCCAGTACGGGAAAGACATCTGTAATAGAAAGAATTGAAAGGGAAGGCTTCTTTTGTTTTAGTGAAATATCCCGAGAGATTACGCTGGAAGCTAGGCAGCAAGGCATACCTCAATTGTTTGTTTCTGATCCTGTACTTTTTAGTGAAAAAATTATCGAAGGAAGGATCAGGCAATTCCAAACCGCCAAGGAGTTGGATCAACCCATTGTTTTTTATGATCGCGGTATTCCGGACGTAGTGGCCTATATGGATTGTTTTGGCCAGTCATATGGGGACCATTTTGTGGAAAGCTGTAAAAATTACCAATACGACCACGTATTTTTACTGCCACCTTGGAAGGAAATACACGAGTCCGACAATGAGCGTTATGAAAACTTTGAAGAAGCGGAGCGTATTCACACCTTTTTGGAAAAGGCCTACTCCCATTATGGCTATAAAATTATAATTGTCCCCAAGGAAACCGTAGAAGGAAGAGTTACCTTTATACTTAATACATTAAAAAGGCTATAGTGCAGCAGCACCCTAAGAATATATTGGACAAATTTTGGGGTTTTCCGGATTTTAAAAATTCCCAGGAAGACATCATAAACGCCGTATTGGGCGGACAGGACGTATTGGCGCTGTTGCCAACAGGAGGCGGCAAATCTTTATGCTATCAGGTACCGGCTTTGACCAATGAAGGTATCTGTATTGTGGTATCGCCATTAATAGCCTTGATCCGAAACCAGGTAGGCACCTTAAAAAAATTGGGTATTAAAGCCATTGCCCTTACTGGGGGCATTTCTTTTGACGAAGTTAACAACCTCTTGGACAATTGCCTTTATGGCAATTATAAATTCCTGTACCTATCACCGGAAAGACTACAGCAGGAGTTGGTACAGGAGCGCATCAGGCAAATGAACGTCAACCTTATTGCCATAGACGAAGCGCATTGCATTAGTCAATGGGGCAACGATTTTAGACCTGCCTACCTGGAATGCCATATTTTAAAGGAATTGGCTCCCAATGTTCCTATTATAGCATTGACTGCTACGGCAACCGCTATGGTAGTCAAGGATATCTGCCAAAATTTACATTTGGAACTACCATTGATAGTGAAGGATTCCTTTTCCAGGAACAATATTACCTTTAGTGTTTGCTGGGAAGAGGACAAAAAATACCGTCTTAAAGAATTATGCGCCCAAACCAATACCAGCTCCATAGTCTATGTTCGGAGTAGAAAAATGACCATGGAACTGGCTTATTACCTATCCCAACAGGGACATACAGCCACCTTTTTTCATGGAGGTATTTCCAAAAAGGACAAGGATATCAGATTAAACCAGTGGTTGGAAAACAAGGTAAAGATCATGGTGGCCACCAATGCTTTTGGAATGGGGATAGACAAGCCAGATGTTGGCCTTGTTGTACACTACCAAATTCCGGACAGTATAGAAAACTACTTTCAGGAGGCGGGAAGGGCCGGACGGGACGGAAAGCCCGCAAATGCTGTTTTAATTACGAACCCCACGGATGAGGCCCAGGTCCGTAAACAATTTTTAGGGGTCTTGCCAGATGTGGACTTTCTTAAGTTGTTGTACCGTAAATTAGCCAACTATTTTCAGATTCCCTTTGGGGAAGGGAGTGGCGAAACTTATCAATTGCCCTTTAATTCCTTTTGCGAAACCTATAACCTAAATACTACATTAACGTATAACGGTTTAAGGCTTTTGGATCAAAACTCCGTTATATCCCTAACGGAAGCTTTCTCACAAAGGACGACTATACGGATGATAGCTGCCAAGTATCAAGTATTTGATTATCTAGATAAAAATAAGCCATCGGCAGCTATCCTTCAGACCATTTTAAGGACCTATGGTGGAATTTTCGATTATGATACCAAAATCAATCCCCTATTGATTTCTCGAAAAGCGAACACAAGCGAAAAGGAGGTAATAACGGTATTGGAAAAAATGGAAAAGGATGAAATAATTGAATACCATGCCCAACATAGCGATCTAGAAATTACCTTTTTAGTACCAAGGGAGGATGAACGCACGATCAATATCTTCGCCAAAAAAATAAAACAGATACAACAGGTAAAAAAGGACAATGTAGAAAGTATGTTGACCTATATAAAGGATTCCAAACTTTGTAGAAGTCGGCACATTCTAAACTACTTTGGTGAAACTGCCACTGAGAACTGTGGAAAATGTGATGTATGCCTTCAAAAAAATCCTGTAAACAATGACATTATTAAAATAATAGAACAGGATATTCTTCAAATCTTGATGGTAAAAAAAGAAAGTTCCAGAGAGCTGATTAAATTATTGACCTATAAGGAAAGTTCCATTATTTTGGCCTTACAGGGATTATTGGAAGAGCAGAGAATACGAGTGAATTCTATTAACCAGTACGAAATAATCAAAAAATGAGTAAACTGCGAATAGTGTTTATGGGTACCCCGGATTTTGCCGTGGCCATTTTGGACAAGTTAGTAAAAAATGATTGCAATATTGTTGGGGTAATTACTGCGCCCGATAAACCGGCCGGCCGTGGAAGAAAATTAAATGAATCCGCTGTGAAGGTTTATGCCATGGAGCATGGACTAAATATTATGCAGCCCACGAACTTAAAGGATTCCAATTTTATTAAGGAATTGGAAGCCTTACGACCTGAGCTTCAAATTGTGGTGGCTTTTAGAATGCTGCCCAAAGCGGTTTGGGATATGCCGAAGATGGGCACCTTTAACCTTCATGCTTCCCTCCTGCCCCAATACCGCGGAGCGGCCCCTATTAACTGGGCCATAATAAACGGAGAGCTGGAAACGGGGGTGACCACCTTCTTTATTGATGATAAAATTGATACCGGGGCCATATTACTTCAAAAGAAAACCAGCATCTCAGAGGAAGATACCGCCGGCACCCTGCACGATAAACTAATGTATTTGGGAGCGGACCTGGTGTTGGAAACCATACATAAATTGGAGCGTAATGAGATGTCACCATCCAAGCAGGAGGAAGATAGACCATTAAGGGAGGCGCACAAAATCCACAAAGAGACTTGTGAAATTGATTGGACCCAAGATATAACAACCATCTACAATTTTATTAGGGGATTAAGCCCCTATCCCACTGCCTGGACTAACATGCACAATGGGGAAGACCAGTTGTTCCTAAAAATATACTCCGCCAAAATGGATTTGGAACCTCACCAATTAGAGGTAGGGACCATTGCTGCCACCAAAAATGAACTAAAGGTTGCCGTAAAGGGGGGGTTCATCAATTTATTGGAAATTCAACTACCCGGCAAGAGAAAAATGAACACCAAAGAGGTATTGAACGGATTAAAATTGGCAGAAAACGCCTATGTTGGGTAAACCCCTATGTTCATTGGGGGTATGGGAAATCGTAAAAAAAACCCTACTTTATCAACAAACGTTTCAAGTTATCAACAAAATTGCGGATTTCCCCCCATTTTACTTGTGTTAATGGCAAATCCGTATAAATTTGTTGAAGTATTTAATTATAATTAATAACACTTAATTTATCGAAATTATGAACAAAACAGAATTAATCGATGCAATGGCAGCTGATGCTGGCATTACTAAAGCAGCAGCTAAAAAGGCATTGGAATCTTTCTTAGGAAACGTTGAAGGTTCTCTAAAAAAAGGTGGTAGAGTATCTCTAGTAGGTTTCGGATCATGGTCTGTATCTAAAAGAAATGCAAGAGAAGGTAGAAATCCATCAACTGGAAAGACTATCCAAATTGCAGCTAAAAATGTAGTGAAGTTTAAAGCAGGTGCTGATTTGAGCGGTGCAGTAAACTAGTCATAATATCATTATACATAGAAGGCACTTCTTTCAAAGGAAGTGCTTTTTTTGTGCAAAAGACTTTTCAGATTAACGGAATTGTTTTATTTTAGAGATACTAGAACAAATAATATGGTCGCTGAAAAGCCAAAAAAAGGCAAACTCCTTATTGCAGAGCCTACACTTTCAGGTGATGTTTCCTTTAACAGGTCTATAGTTCTGTTAGCGGAGCACAACCATGAGGGTTCTGTGGGGTTTATCTTAAACAAGCCTTTGGACTATAGTATAAATGATCTGGTTACCGAAATAGATTTGCCTTTTCAGGTTTACAACGGGGGTCCGGTAGAACAGGACAATCTTTATTTTATTCACAAGGTTCCGGAACTCATAGAAAATAGTATTGAAATTTCTGACGGCATTTATTGGGGCGGAGATTTTGGTTCTATTGTGGACTTGATCAATAATAAGGTCATTTCTGAAAACGATATCCGCTTCTTTTTGGGATATTCCGGTTGGTCTTCCCTGCAATTGGATCAGGAATTGCACTCAAAATCCTGGGTCGTGGTAAAAAATGTCTATGAAAGTGCTATCATTCAAAAATCTTCCAATGCTTTTTGGAAGGAAAAAATGATGGAATTGGGAGGTAATTACCTGATATGGTCCAATGCTCCTGAAAATCCCAACCTAAATTAAACCAAGATACTTAGTTCAACCTTGCAGCCGCATTAAGTTTGCCCAATAGATCGGCAGCTACCTTAGTGTCGTACTCCTTCTTTCTATATTTTGTAATGGGCTGAATACCGGTAATTGCATTGGTTATGAACAGCTCATCCGCTTTCTGCAGCTCGAAGGGAGAGATAAAAGCTTCCTCAAAATGGTACTTGTCCAGCGAACCCAAAATACCGATCAGCTTCTTACGGACAATTCCGTTCAAGCAACCGTCCTTAAGAGATGGAGTTTTAATATGTTGATCTTTTACCAAAAAGAGATTGCCATTAAGGGCTTCTACCACCTTTTTTTCCTGGTTCAGCAACAGACAGTTCTGGTAACCATTTTCGGAAGCAAAAATACTACCTACCACATTGATTACCTTATTATTGGTCTTTAAGGTAGAAAGCATATCCGCGTTAACACAAAAATCCTTAAAAAGCTCTACTTCGTAGGCATCATTGTTTAAGGTAAAGAATGGGGAATCCAAAACATTGGCCTCAATAATATAGGATACATCATTGGTCTCCGGGAGATATAGTCCGCCGTTATTTCTAAAAACGGTAAATCGTATTCTGGCGGCTTTCTCCAAAAGTCCGTTGGACTCTACGCAGGCCAATAACTGTTCTTCCAAAAACTCCATGGTAAAATTCATGGGGATTTCCATTCTCAAAATCCGCATAGAGGCCATAAGCCTTAGATAGTGATCCTCCCAAAAGAATATTTTCCCGTTTACGACCCTAATGGATTCGAAAAGGGCATCGCCATAGCGCAGTCCCCTATTTTCGTGATTAAGGTAAGATGTGTTTTTAGAAAGTAGGTTTCCGTTAAAATTAACCATAAAAAAAGCCTTGAAAAAATCAAGGCCAAAGATACGTTATATTCCATTAATGGTTTAGGCGGAACCCAATACCTGTTTTAAACTGGATACTTGGTTCTCCCATAGCATTTTAGATTCGTCCACTTCATCTTCATCTGCAAAATCTGTAATAAACAAGGACACATCTTTGGTTATTTCGTCTACTATGATGCGCATTTCAAAAAAACTATCATCTTCTTCGGCTACCCAGGTAAATTTTACAAATTCATCGCTCTTACGCTTTAATAATTTTGCCTGTTCTTCAGAGCCATCCCAAATAAAATTGAACATTTCACCTCTGGAATTTACGTTGTCTGCGAACCATTCGGAAAGTCCTGAGGGGGTAGATATATATTGATATAACAGTTGCGGTGAGGACTGAATTACAAATTCAACTTCATATTTAATTTTATCGCTCATTCTGAATAGTGTTTATGGCGGGCAATATATATATTTATAAATGATTAAAAAATAAAACGGGTATAATATTTTTAACGATGTAATTTGGATAGGACAGAAAATTAACTTTATATTTGCACCCGTTAAAAACGGCATGGCGAGGTAGCTCAGTTGGTTAGAGCGTCGGATTCATAACCCGGAGGTCGGGGGATCGTGCCCCCCTCTCGCTACAAAACTTAAGTTATTAAAAATCAACGGATTGACTACTGTCAATCCGTTTTTTTATGCCTTCTATTTACTTAAAAGCAACTTTGCAGTAGGGAGTTATCCGAAAAAGTGCTAATAATCTCTATCCACACATTAATTGGACGTATAAAATTAACAAAGAGTCCAATTTTGTATTACAGCAATGCTTTTATTGGATTATACTTAATAAGAGAATCTGCAATTGATATCGCGGCCATGGTAGAATCAGAAAAAACTATAATTATTATATGTATTCTAATGCCTGAATATATTTCGAGGGCCACGGGATCCAAAACTGGCCTTAATGAAAAAGTAATACAACCCCTTAAGGGCCATAACGTGATTTTATTCCCGGATAAGACGGAGTATAGTGCATGGGCAGACAAAACGACCTTACTAAGTAATTTAAGGCTTTTATTAAAAAATTCATCTAAATATTTGACGGACAATATTTAGATGAATTTTCATTGGGAGTTATCCAATACAATGTTCTGTTATTGGTTCCTTACCAAACGTACGCTAATTGCAAAGGTGTCGGCTGAATTTGTAAACCTGAAGCATGATGGACTTGAAATGTTAATTTTTCTTCTGAAAATATTTCCACCCCCTTCATCCGTGTTTACCCACAAATACGTATTGATGTTTATTGAGAAGTAAGAGCTTCCATCTCTATATCCGGCCAATGGGAAATTCAATCCTGACGATCCGCCAGATTTCATTTGTGTGCCTTGGTCTGTACCTCTTGGTGTTGATTCACCAGTAATATTGAGATCACTTGCGGGCATTCCTAATTCAGTTTCCAACGTTTTCCATTCATCATCCGTTGGCAAGTGCCATCCTGTAGGAATTGCAGCCTGTACAAAGGCCCACTCATACAGACGGCCATAGTCTGCATCG
>JAVJOW010000022.1:0-206517 GCA_040216555.1 Arenibacter sp. | reverse complement strand
CGTTTATATTATATATAGCGAGGAACGTTCAAGATATTATGTAGGTCAGACTACGGATATCACAAATAGATTGAAAAGACATAACCTTGGAATTGTGCCCTCTACCAAGAGCGGGGTTCCTTGGAAATTGGTTTTGCAAATTGAAGTATTGTTGCGATCCGAAGCTATGGTTTTGGAACGAAGGATAAAGAAAAGAGGAGCAAAACGTTTTATAGATAACCATTTCGGGGTGTAGCGTAGCCCGGTTATCGCGCCGCGTTTGGGACGCGGAGGTCGCAGGTTCGAATCCTGCCACCCCGACGAACCTAGAAATAGGTAGTAGCAAAAACACTGTTAATCAATTGATTTTCAGTGTTTTTTGTTTTTATACATTTTCTTTGATATCATATGTGCACACCTAATTCGGTGTGCAAATCGGTGTGCAACGGTTCACTGGAATTTTAGTAACTTGAAAGAACTTTAGGGTAGGATTTGACTTTTTTCCTTAGTGATCATTGTCTAACTAAAGCCGTTTCAAATGAAAAACAAACCAGACAGCTAAATTGTAATCAATAAATAAATTTCAGCATTTGCTTCAATATATTATGAACCCCTTCTTTTACAAATATTTCCCTTCAATGTTTGCGTCTAAAGAGTCTACAAATCCTAAGAAAACCTGACGATTCGTTAGCTTTTTGCCTGTATTTTGCATATTCGTATTTTGTAATGTTAAAATTTATTAAATCTATAATATTGACGGCCTTTATTGCGATATATTTAATAAGTTTGAGTAGAATTAGTTAAAAAAATATATTCAAAACATTCTTAAAATATGAAAAAGTCAGTATTTATTTTGATGGCTGCAATGTTGTTGAACGTGGTTCAAGTATTTGCAACCGATCCCCAAAAAGGAGAAGCAAAACCCGCGAAGGCAGTTACGTCCCAGGTTTTCCAAATGTTGAGCGATAATATTATTCCCGATGAGATTCGTGGTGCAACGGCAGAAATACGTGTTGCATTGGACAATGGTGATTATTTACGGGTTCTAAGTGTTAAAACAGAAAACGAAGCATTGGAGACCTATATTCGCAATAGTATCGATTTCCAAAAGGTTACAAAAGGAACTTTCGAGCAAGGGGTGATATATCGTATTCCTTTGGAAGTTAGTAAAAAAGGAAGTATCCTTTAAGCTGGTCCAATTAAATAATAGTAAAAGGCCCCTGAAGGTATTTCAGGGGCCTTTTTATTTTTTGAAAAACTCTCAAAACGTATTTAGAAGTGTTAATGATTTTCCGATGAATGTGCATTGGTATTTATTCCAAAAAATGTATTGTAGTTAACAACTTCCTCGGATTTATTGCTCCTTTTCAATTTAGTGATCAAATAAGGAATATAGGTGACAGCCACCATTATAATTCCTGTAACCACTAGGACTACTGGGTTCACAAAAAATTCACTGAAAGAAAAAATACTAATGATCAAAATGGTAGAGAACGGCATGGAACAAGCCAAAATATTAACGGCAAAATTAATATCGAAAGTAGGCTTCATCTGTTCGTCCTTTTCCTCCAATGTACTTACAGCACTCATATGGGCAAACGGCCAAAAACTGCAAGCACTTTGTGGGAATACCACAATAAATAAAATCATTGGGGCGGCCAAAGCTGGGAAAAGGAAAACAAAAATAGCCGATAGTAAAAAGGTAATTCCGGCGCGTCTCATCAAAAGTGAAAAGATAAAGCCGAATTCCCTAAATTTTATACGCACTGCCATACCGATAAAAAGGAGCACCAAAGGTGTCATAATCAAGCTCATTTTAACTATGGTGTTCTCCAAGAACTCAGGAAAGGAGCTAAGGCTAAGTCCGAATCCCAATAGTACCAGAGCTACTATTATAACCAAGTTAATAGGTTCATTCAGCATTGAAAGAAACAGGCCTTTTAACTTGCTGGAAGTAGTTGCAACCAAATCTTTGACGGCCCTGGCATGATACCAGTGCATCCCTAACATATACAATAGGATAAGGACAAAGATTTTGTTCCCCACGTCTGCCAATGCGGCCAAGGCCAGATATTCATCCCCCAAGTAGACTATGATAAAGGGGAAACAGGAAAGTCCTGGTGCCAAAGATGGGAGGAGCATTGTCAATGTTCTTTTTTTAGCTCCTTCATTGTTTGGTAGTGAAGGTGCCAATAGGTACTTAGTGGCAATGGCCATTATAAAATTAAATACCAAAGCCATAAGGGGAAAAACCAATAAGGACCCTTTAAGTTCTATTTTTAATAGGGCTACAAAAATTGTAGCTGGCAATGCCACACTCAATATCAATGTCTTTATCCCTTTTAGGTCATCCTTAGCTACCTTTTTTTGTAGTAACAGACCCAGACCTATGATCAGTAGGAGTTCTAATGTTTTTTGTAATGCATAATTCATATTATAAGTTCTTAATAATTCACTATTCCGTTCGGGGGTTTTCGTAATAAAGAACCCAAGAGTAGGTGGATCATAGAAAGATCTGTAAGACCCTCCTATTGATCCAACCCGTGGGTAAACTCAACTTAAACCAATACTTTTTCCAACGCTTTCTTAAATAGCTTCATTTCCTCCATGGTACCCATACTTACGCGGCACCAGTTCTTGCCCATGATCTCGAAGGCACGAACACCTACTTTTTGTGCTGTCATTTTTTCCAGGAAAGCCTTTCCTTCCATTTCTATGGGGAAGATTATGAAGCTGGTGGAAGACGGAATGTACTCAAAGCCCATTTTATCCAAGCTTTGGTAGACATATTCGCGACATGCAGCGTTCAGCGTTCTGGATTTGTTCTGAAAGGCTACATCATCCATACTGGCCGTAGCTGCAAATATGGAGGTGTATGCAATACCCATACCGCCACGGGTAACTTTTTCAAGTTTAGCCAGGGTCGATTCCTGTGCTACGATATATCCTACCCTTAGGCCCGCCATACCGTGTATTTTTGAGAAAGTACGGGCTATTATCACGTCCTTGCCTTCATTTACTAGAGATACCATACTTTGTTTGGCACCATCCTCTAAAAAGCCCATATAGGCCTCATCCACAAAAACGGGAACTTTTTCGGAAACCCTTGAACAGAAATCCACTAATTCAGCACTATCTGTCATTGCTCCTGTAGGATTGTTGGGATTACAGATGTATACCAATTTTGTATCTGCGTCAATGGCAGCTTCCATAGCTTTAAGGTCATGCGACCAATCTGCCTTACATGGAATGGCCTTCCAAGAAGCACCTGTAGCCTCTGCTACACGAATCAATGACATATAAGTAGGGTCTGCGGATACCACATTGCCACCGTTTGCAAATAGGACCATGGCTGTTTTTTCCAAAAGATCGGATGATCCAGGTCCCATCATAATGTTCTTGATGTCCACACCTTCTTCCGTAGCAATTTTACCCATCAGATCAAATAGTTCGTACCAGGCATATCGATTGCCCTTAAAGGCTACTTTCTGTAGGGCTGCAATTGCCTTTGGGGAAGGACCATAAGGATTTTCATTGGCGTTCAATTTAGCTTCCAATATTGGCATTTCACGACTATAGTCTGGCAAAAATTCCTTAAAAAATGGGGTGTAAATAGCATTTCCCTGGGTATCAAGTGCCAATGGTGCTTTGGGCATCTCGGAGATTCCGAAACTCAGATGAGGCATTACCATTGCGCCTGCGGCTGTCAATGCACCCCTTTTTAACCATGCTCTTCTGTCTAATGTTTTCATAATGTTATTGTATTTAAGTTTAAGAGTTTAATGTTTAATTACTTTCTACCGGATCGGCATTTAAGCCAATATTTCCTGAGGCCACTACCGTATTATCTGTTTCACTTAGGTAAATGTTGATGTGTGCATCCAGGTCTAGTAGCCCGTCATAGAAGGAGGAGTCGCCAATGACGTAAAACTTGTTGTCATTTAGCTCACCAGTATCTCCGGAAACGGTATCCAGTGTTAGCAGGGTAGTCGTTCCTACTCCTGAGGCACCTTCTAAAATGAGTGCAGGATGTTGTTGGCCTTCTAGGGTGTTATAGAGCGAAACCTGAACAAGTGTTCTGTTTAGGGTACCTTTCCAAAAAACCACGCGCCCATATACATTGGACCCACTGGGATCGGCAGCATCTATGGTGTAGGCAGTGTAATTTCTTAAAGTTCCTCCACCTTCGGCGACCTCCAATGCAGCTTCTGGCATTTCTTGCTCACAGGAAGCAGTGAAGAAAACAAGAAATAGCAAACTAATTATTTTTATAGATGTATGTTTCATATCTTTTATATTTTATAGCGTTAACAGATTAGAATCCAAAAGTTAGTCTAGCGAAATAATATGCTCCGTTAGAACCTTGCTGATAGTTGGAGTAGAGGTAGAATCCTCTTTCTTCAGCTCTTAGAATATCTGGGTATTTATTAAAGATGTTATTGCCCCCTACAGTTAATGCAAGCTTGTCCGTAAAGTTGTGGGTAACTCCTATATCGGTAACAAATTGAGCAGAGAAGGTTTGATCGGAATATCCTTCAGAACCATCATTAAGAGTTCGGAAAGTGTTGTCCAATGAAGTTACTTCTCCAAAATAAGATCCCCTTAGCATCCCTGACCATTTACCCCAAGAATAGGTTCCAGAACCAATAAAGGTGGTATTTGGTGTACCCGATTCGAACTGACCTATGGAAGACCTGTTTACGTATTTAGTTTCCAATTCCTCATCGGATAATACGGTATTAAGATCAGGAACACTTGCCCCTTCAAAAGTGTTTTCACGGAGTACACCTGAAACTGTTAGGCCCAACATGCCTTCACCCACTTTTTCTCTATAATTGGCTACAATTTCAACACCTTTGGTGCTTATGTCGCCACCATTTATTCTAAAACTGGCCAATCCGGAACCAATAATTGGTGCCAATGCAGGAGCTTCGCTAGCATCAAAATTATCGGTTTCAAAGATGCGGTCTTTAATATCAATCTTATAGGCATCTACTGTTAGGTCTATTTTGTTGAAGAGACGGGTAGTGAAACCTATACTTAAGTTGGTGGACTGTTCCTGTCTTAGGGTTTCTATACCAATAGCTCTTGCGGCACTACTTGTATTTGGATAAAGTGTACCATCAAAAGGATCAAGACCTACAAAGAAGGTAAAGGTGTGTGAATAATTCAATTCTTGTAGAGAAGGAGCTCTAAAGCCCGTGCTCAAAGACCCTCTCAAAGCAAAGTTATCCAAGATGGAGTATCTTGTAGCTATCTTCCCAGTAAAGACATCCCCAAAATCTGAATAGTTCTCTGTACGCAATGCACCTGTCAACAACCATTTTTCGGTAACATCAAGTTCAGCATCCAAATAAGCAGCGGTAACCGAGCGAAATTCGTTGGCCTCATTCTCAGGGGCAAAGCCTCTAAAACACTGACAGTTGGGGCTGTAGAATTTATTGATATTGGTGCTGGCTTGACCATAGGGGAGTACCACCGGGCTGCCATCTGCATTTACAATGGGTTGGGAGTTAAGATCTTCCAGGGGAAAACCATCAGGACCCAATAATGCTTCGTTGTCCGTAGTGGCTGTATAAATACCGGCATCGCCTATAGAGTAACTTTCTAGCTGACCTGCTTCAATTTGATAATTTTCTATCCTAAGTTCTACTCCTATAGCAACGTTTAGTCCAGATAATACGTCATCAAAATATTTGGATATATCAAAATTGGTGGTGTTCTGGTAGAAACTATGTGTTCCCAGATCCATTGTAGTGGGAGATTCGGATTGTAAACTTGCATTGAAAGTATTGAACATGTCATAATTCATTTTGTTTCTGCCAAAGGTGTTGCTGAAATCAAAATTGAAATCACCTAGGGTGCCATCAATTCCACCGGTAAAGGCTATGTTGGTCTGGGTACTGGCAATTTGAGGCCTAAATCCATTAGGGAACAGGTCAAAGTTGGCCCGATCGGCCTGGGCTGGTCTTCGGTAAAAGCAGCTGTACCCAGCAGTGTATTTATATCCAAAATCACCAAAAGAATAAAATTCAAGATCCTCATTAATGGGCAAAGCCATATTGTAGGCCACTACTCCTAGATTGGATGCCGCTGTACCAGCATAGGTAGAGAAGTCCTTATAAGTAAGACCTCTTGCATCCATAAGTCCGGTATCGGTCCTAAGCTCATCGGCAAGTGCGGTATTGCCTGAAGCCTGTGCTGCTACTAGTTCTGGGTTGGTTATGATAATATTCCCTTGTGCATCGGTACGCTCGTTGTTCAGGTATGCATCTCCATAAGGAGTGGCATTACTTATATTAGGGCGAACTGTTGCTTCGGCCTGGCGATAAAGCCCAGTAAGATTTAAGTAGCCACCTTCTTCGAAAGAGACTCCATAATTTCCAGCCAATTGATAATTGATACCATCTGGTTCCGTATCTTTCAACAAAGCCTGATTTTCTACACTTACATCGGTTCCGCTAAGATCTGGGGCGGAATTTGGGAATCCGCCCACAGTAAAATTTCCGGTAAACTCTCCTGTACCTTTTTTTAATACAACGTTCATTACACCGGCAATGGCATCGGAACCGTATTGCGCCGAGGCACCGTCCCTTAAAATTTCGACCCTGTCAATAGCGTCGGGGACAATGAAGCTCATATCTGTAGCATTTGCAGCTGATCCGGTTTGTGAACCTGCCAAAAGTGCGGAAGTATGCCTTCTTTTGCCATTTATAAGTACCAGCATTTGGTTTGGGGCAAGACCACGGAGAGTAGGGGGGTCAACCGCAGATGAAAGGTCACCACCCTGGGAGCGAAAAGCACTAAAGGAGGGTGCCGAAGCGACCAGCATCTGTGCCAGGTCCATTTGCGGCATGTTAATAGCCTGTTCCTTTATACTAATAACATCGACGGGGGCAGTAGTTTCCAATTTGGTCCTACCTTTACTTCTAGAGCCAATAACTATAGTTTCCGTTAACATTTCAGCAGCTTCGGGAAGGGTTACGCTAATGTTGGTTCTTCCTCCTATTAGAATTTCCTTATTGGCGTAACCTAGTGATGATAATAATAAAACTGCGTCGGATTCCGCGTCAATGGAAAAATTTCCGTCAAAATCCGAGATACTTCCTTTAGTGGTACCCTTGATTACTACATTCACGCCTGGTAGGGGGGTACCGACTTCATCTGTAACTTTTCCAGATACGGTAATTTGTTGGGCGTTCATCGCTAACATACTGAATAGTGCGAGTGATAGTATTAGAGCTTTCTTCATATACAATAGTTTAAGGTAGTTAGTAAACAATGTTTTAGGCGTACCAATTCCAATCGTTTCCATGGCCATGGAAAATCAACTGTACACCTGGTAAAAGGAAAGTTCCGGATACTTAACCATCAAAAAACAACTCTACTTTTGTTGTTAATTGACTTTACAAATTTAACGATAC
Organism: Arenibacter sp.; assembly: GCA_040216555.1. Taxonomy (GTDB): domain Bacteria; phylum Bacteroidota; class Bacteroidia; order Flavobacteriales; family Flavobacteriaceae; genus Arenibacter. Next base: position 199,114 of record JAVJOW010000022.1, on the reverse strand, counting down.
AATAGGATAAATAAAAGTTTGTTTATTTTGTAAAAGCCTGAACTATAGGTAGATATAGAGATAAAACTAATCATATCGATATTATAAATTTATTTTTCTACCGAAATGACAGCTTTTTAAATTTTAAAGATCAAATGCTGTCATAATGATCAATTTTGCAGATAATTCATTTTTATCATTATGATAAAAAGCTTCTTATTTAAAATGAATTAAAATCAGTATTTATCTATTTTTATTATCATATTATTGATGTTTTTTCCAAAATGATAAATTAAATTTATTAAAATTGATCTTTAAAAGGATTTTATTGAATATTTTTCATCGTTATTTTATAAAAAACTGACACATATGTTTATTATAATCTAAAAAGTGCCAAAACAATATTATTTGGTCTTGGATGGGTGTTTTTGCAAGTTTCGTACAGGGGTAGGTCGTAAATTTTATTCACTCCGGTTATTGTTATTCCCACGCACCCGCTTAAGCAGGTAAGATTTGGTCCCATATTGGGGATTCAAGGCTATATATAAATAATAGCATAGGGATAACTTTAGTGCATGGACTACGAAGTAGAAACCTGGTATGGGCATAGAGCTACAACATCGTTATTGTGTTAAAGAGTATTGGCATTGGGCCGTATCAAGGAATCCTATTATCGGAATTACAAAATGGTTTATAGGAAATTTCAACTAATAATGGAATTGGAGTTTAGAGATACCTTAATTATACAAGGATTATATAAAATTACGACTACATCAATATTGAAAAATGTATACCTATATATAGGAGTAGATTTTTTCTATTTTACAAGTGCTCGGCACATTGTTAAAAGTACCAAATGCCAAAAGGAAATATGTATTCGTTATGGATACCTCTTTGGATATTGGAAGGTATAAAAGAGAAGCCTTTACAAAACTTTTAGGCCTACCATTATAGGTTGCCAAATTTTATATTTTTAAAAAGAGTCAGGTCCTGGGTGGCCTTAAGGAATGATTCCAAATATTAAATATATGAAGGGATCGTTATTTAGTTAGTAAAGTTCTTTGGAGTTGGCCTTAGGATTTCAATAAAGGAGATGGTTTTGCCTAAAACTAACTAATTGGTAGTTATAGTCCGTTTTATATTTCATATTAATAGATTATATCATTTTTTGTAATGATTTATCAAATTTTATAATTCAATTTTTAGAGGACATTGCTAGTAATAAAAAATTAAAAAATGATTTTTAATAATATGAAAAATCCTACTTCGGAAAAATGACATAAAATTATTTTAACATCTTTTTATTATCATATTATTAGTGTTTTTCGATAAATGATGAATTAAATTTACTGAAACTTATAATTATCAGAATAAAACACAGCATTTCGCAACTGATGTTTTATAGATAATAAATATTTAATGGTCTAGATAATCTCAAATTGAACAATATGAAAGATAGAATAGATGAAATGGATTTCAAAATTTTAAGTTTGTTGGCAGACAATGCACAGATGCCTTATACCGAGGTAGCCAAAAAGGCAGGTATTTCCCCCGGTACCGTTCATGCCCGAACCAAGAAAATGATAAATTTGGGGCTGATAAAGGGTGCAACCTTAAATCTGGACTACAGTAAGATTGGATGGAAAATGACCATTTTTCTAGGAGTCTATCTACGTGAAAGTTTTATGTACAAACAAGTTATAGAGGCCTTGCAAAAAGTGCCCGAGGTGGTCAAAATTCACCATAGCACTGGCAAGTATGATATTTTTCTTAAAATGCACGCCAGGGATAGTATGCATTATAGGGATGTTTACCAGGATACCATTTTAACCATAGACGGAATAAAAGGGGTAGAATCTTTTATGTCTGTGGAGGAAAACATGAGCCGACATATTTCTTTTGATTGATTTTCATTTTTCCAAATCCTAGGTATCCAAATGCACTACAAATAGGTTAACTATTAAAACAAAATTTTTAATTACTTTATTGATTGGGGTATTAGCTCTAAGATTAAGGCGGTTTGTAGATATTTGATACAGCATAAACAAGGGGGGCGATCCGAAAAGCTCTGCCCCCTTGTTTATCATTCTTTAAAAGATATATACGGGCCTAGACCACCAGAAATTCCTTCCTAAATCAATAGCCTGGAATAGATTACAGGATTATTGGATTTTTTTCATTTCGGCCACCAAATCCGTCAACGCCGCTTTTGCGTCACCGAAAAGCATGGAGGTTTTGGTGTTATAGAACAATTCGTTCTCTATCCCGGCGTAACCTGCGTTCATACTTCGTTTGTTTACAATGATATGTTTGGCATTTTCCACATCTAAAATTGGCATACCGTAAATAGGGCTCGCCGGATTGTTGTGTGCTGCCGGGTTAACAACGTCATTCGCCCCAACGACCAGTACTATATCGGTGTTGCTGAACTGGGGGTTAATATCTTCCATTTCCACCAACATATTGTATTCTACATTGGATTCGGCCAATAATACGTTCATATGGCCCGGCATGCGGCCTGCTACAGGATGTATCGCATATTTCACGTTTACCCCCCTTTTTGTCAATAACTCTTCCAACTCATGGATTACATGTTGCGCCTGTGCAACTGCCAACCCATAGCCCGGGACTATGACCACATTGGTTGCATAATTCATCATAATGGCGGCATCGCTGGCGGTGGTGCTCTTTATGGATCCTAAGGCCTTATTCTCACCTGCAGTTGCAGTTGTTCCCCCGAAAGCACCAAAAATTACGGATCCCAAGGTCCTATTCATGGCCTTGCACATTGCCACCGTAAGGATAATACCAGCGGATCCTACTAATATACCCCCTACGAGCATTACCATATTATTATACAAAATCCCCGTTATGGCTGCGGCAATACCTGTCAAAGAATTCAATAAAGAGATTACCACAGGCATATCAGCGCCTCCAATGGGAAGCACAAATAGAATTCCATAGATGAGACCTGTAGCCAGTAGTGCATACAACACTAGTTGACTATCCACCCCAGTGGCTACCATAAACGCTGCAAAAATGATAATACCAATAATAGTAATGTTGTTTATGATGTTGTAGTATGGTATCCTTACCACGCTTTTTAAAGAACCGTTCAACTTGCCCCAGGCAATTAAACTACCGGAAAAAGTAATGGCCCCGATTATAATGCCTGATACTATGGTCATGGACTGGGTAGGGTTGTTTACATTTTTACCGTATTCCACTAGGCCGATAAGTGCTGCGCTTGCACCCCCAAAACCATTGAATAGAGAGACCAATTCTGGCATCTTTGTCATTTCTACCTTTATGGCGATCAACCAGCCTATGATGGACCCTATAAGAATTGCTATACCTACTAGGATATATATAAGGGGAGAAACCTCCAATTCATGGACAAAAACAGTTCCCAAAATGGCCAATCCCATACCGGCGGCCGCTATTAGATTACCTTTTTTTGCCGTTTCCGGGTGTCCCAACATTTTTAGACCAACTATAAAAGTTACGGTAGCAATCAGATATATAATATTCAATATAATCTCCATTATTTTTTTCTTTTAAACATTTGTAACATTCTATCGGTAACTGCAAAACCACCTACTACATTTAAAACCCCCAAGACAACAGCAACGAATCCCAATGAAAGGGCTACATAATCGGTTGGGTCTGCATGCAGCATCACTAAAATTGCGCCGACAATTACTACACCGCTCAAGGCATTTGCGCCCGACATTAAAGGTGTATGCAAAACAGCAGGAATGCTCTTTATTACCTCTACCCCAACAAATATGGCAAGGATAAGGATATATACAATCTGAAGGTTATTCTCTATAAATTCTAAAAACTCGTTCATTTTTTAATTGTTTAATTTTTTCTAATAGTTCCATTTTGTACAATCAGGGTCTCATCCGTAATTTCTTCCTCCAGATCCCATTTAAAATTGGTCCCTTCTGTTAAATGTATAATATAGTTGAAGATATTTTTTGCATATAGATCACTGGCATTGGTGGATACGCTTCTTGGATCAATACTGGTACCAATTACCTTTACTCCATTTCTGATAATAGTCTTATTTATCTCGCTTACTTCACAGTTTCCACCTTGGGCAGCGGCCAAATCTATGATTACTGCGCCATTTTTCATTTGAATTACCTGTTCTTCCGTAATTAAAATTGGTGCTTTTCTACCAGGAATATTGGCAGTTGTAATAACCAAGTCTGCCTTGAACAATGATTTGTTTACCGCCTCTTTTTGTCTTCTAAGGTAATCTGCCGAGGCTTCCTTGGCGTAGCCTCCTTCTGATTCCTCCCCCTCATTGTCTACCGAGATAAATTTGGCCCCAAGGGATTCTGCTTGCTCCTTGGTTTCAGATCTTATATCCGTGGCTTCTACTATAGCTCCCAATCTTTTGGCAGTCGCAATGGCTTGTAGGCCTGCAACACCAATGCCATAGATCAATACCCTGGCAGGAGCAATGGTTCCGGCCGATGTCATCATCAAAGGAAAGATTTTGGTCATTTCAAAGGCTCCCAAAATCACGGCTTTATAGCCAGCCAGATTGTTTTGAGAACTTAGTACATCCATATCCTGGGCTCGGGATATTCTTGGGATGGCATCCATGGAAAATGCACTAACGCCCTTATTGGCAATGGCCTGGATTAGTTCTGGATTGGATTTGTGGTACAATTTACTGATCAAAATCTGCCCTTTATCGATCAATTTTAAATCTTCCTCATCAAAGGGATTGATTTTTAGGAGTACCTCGGCTTCATGGAAAATGACCGCTCTTTTTTCAACAGCTACCCCAACATTTCTGTAATCCGAATCCTTAAAAGAAGAGTACTCTCCTGCACCTTCCTCCACAAGAAGTTCAAATCCTGCAGCAATTAATTGTTTTGCAATGCTAGGGGTAATGGCCACGCGCCTTTCTCCATCCAAGGTTTCTTTTAAAATGCCTATTTTCATTTTGGTTAATGGTTTGGTTATTTGTGCTGTAATTAACTTATTGTTTATGATTATTAAAAATTGGCGAAATTAGAGAATTAACAAAGTATTTTAGGTTATTCATAAGAAAGATTACAATTTTTGTGTTAATTGTTTAATAATTTGTAAAACTTACAAGAACAGTCTTTTATAACCTGTCTCTTGCATTTAACTTTTTTATAACCATTTTTTTAAGGACTACAATAATAAGTCTAAAGTGAGTTTTGGGTATCCTGTACTGTCTGGTTATTGGAAGTACATCAAAATGAAATTTTGGCGGTTTTTGTAGGAGTAGCTCCCAAGGAAATGTAACCACCAACAGCTCAAAAGACATGAGTTACTTAACTAAGAAGTATTTTTTAATAACGGGTAAAAAAACGATTTCGGTTAATGGCAGAAAGAATTCAGAAATTGCTTTGGAGCATTTAGAGGGGATATAATCTCCTAATTACTTTTTTGGAGCATTATGGGCCGCTCTCATCTGTTCACTATCCCAATGATTGTCAAATTCAATAATACCTCTATTTAAATCTTCCTCCAACTGTTTTTCTTGCTGTTTGATTTCTTCTTTGGCCTTAAAAATATACTCCTCCCTAGTTTTGGGTTTGTCGGCCAATCTTCTAAGCCCTTCCTCATCATATTGAATAAATTTTTGGGCCTGTCTGTATATGGTGTATTTTCTAAATCCCAAATGGTTTAAGGCATCACTGGCCATTTTAACGGAGGTTTCCAAGGACTCCCTGTACACATCTTCAATACCCATATTTAGTAAATCATATGCATCATATCTATTTTTTGCACGTACCAGCAACTTTACATATGGATATTTCTCCTTCACCATTTTCGTCAAATGGATTACATTATCGCTATTGTCAATTGCCGATATTAAAATCTTGGCCTCTGCTATTCCTGCCGATTCCAATAGATCCATGCGGGTGGCATCCCCATAATATACTTCAAACCCCATTTTTCTCAGAAGATCTACCCGGTTGGAATCGTTGTCCAGTATAGTTGCTTCAATGCCATAGGATCTGAGGAACCTTCCGACCGTACTTCCGAAATGGCCAAAGCCTACCAATATAACTTTGTGGCTCTTGGCTATATGATCTACCCTTCGAGTTTCCACTTTTTTTGTTCCTACCCGCGGTAGAATCAATCGTTCATTTATTATTCCAAGTATGGGGGTTAGGGTCATGGTAAGTGCCGTTACCACTAACATCATATCCAACTCTACCCTATCCAGAATTTTCAATTGAAAGGCAAAAGAAAGTAGAACAAAAGCAAACTCTCCAATTTGGGCCAGCCCAAAAGTCAGGAGCAGTCTTTGATCGGCCTTAAGCTTAAAAACGGCTCCGACCAAGAATAGGATTAAGGCCTTTAAAACAATTACGGCGACCACCAACCCACCAATCATTAAGGGGTTGTCCCCAATCACAATAAAATTAATGGAGGCACCGACCGCCATAAAGAACAAGCCCAACAAAAGACCTTTAAATGGTTCCAAATTACTTTCCAATTCATGTTTAAATTCACTGGTAGCCAATACCACCCCTCCTAGAAATGCTCCTAAGGCCGGACTTAGTCCAACCAATTCCATAAGATAGGCAAGGACAATAACAATTAGCAGGGCGGAGGCGGACAGTAGCTCCCTAAGTCTGGTTTTGGCCACCAGCCTTAACATGGGAACAAAAAAATAACGACCGGCAAGGACCACGGTCACTACCGACAGGAAAATGGCCAAAGCCTGAAAACCCAAGGGCAAATTTTCAAGTAGATAGGTATGATCCGAATGGTCGCTGGCATTCGCAGTTTTTTCCGAATCCGTAAGTAAGGGGATAACTGCCAACATCAAAATAACAATAATATCCTGAAAAAGAAGAATGGAAAAAGATGAGGCACCATAGGTGGTATTCATCAAGCCATTTTCTTTAATAGTCTGTAAGGTTATGGCAGTGGAGGATAGGGATACTGCCATGGATATGATCAGTGAAACTTTCCAATCAAATCCAATCGTGGTAAATAGCAGGAAGGAAACGATCATGGTTCCCAAAACCTGGGCTCCGCCCATACCCATTATGGTTTTCCTCATTTGCCAAAAGCTCTTTGGTTCTATCTCGAGGCCTATTAGAAAAAGCATCATGACCACCCCAAATTCAGCAAAGTGAAGTATGTCCTGACCTTCGTCGCCAACAAAGCCCATAATAAATGGCCCTATTAGTATCCCGGCCAATAGGTAACCAAGAACAGAACTTAATCCAAACTTTTTGGCAATGGGAACACAAATAATAGCCCCGGTAAGAAAAACGATTGCTGCAAAAAGTATGCTACCGCTCATTTAGATGTTATTTTATTTAGTTGGGGGGTATCATTTAAGAATTCACAGTTTTTGATCTCATCAAAAGGAAGGCTTTGCCCTAATTCACCTATTAATTGTTCGTATTTCAAGGTATAATCTTCCAACTCTTGATCGGACAGGTTATGGGTTCCCATAACCGTAAATGGTGGAAGATATTCCATACCACAGAGTCTTGCGGTCTGTTCAAACGGGCGCAAAAATTCATTTACAGAATAGTTATTGCTTCCCTCCGAACAGTAAACGGCCCTGGTTCCCCCTGTGGTAATGACATTTAAACATTTTTTGGATCTTAAGGCCGTGCCTTTTTCACCATAGGCCCATCCAAATTCCAGAACAACATCCATCCATTGCTTCATTAAGGGAGGACAACTATACCAATAAAAAGGATGGTGCCAAATAATAACATCGTGGTCGTTCAAAAGTTTTTTTTCACTTATGACATTTATGTTAAAATCAGGATAACGCTCATATAGGTCGTGAAAGGTAACGCCCTCCTTATTTTCTATCATTTTGACCAGGGCTTTGTTCGCTCTGGATTGTTCAAATTTTGGATGTGCAAACAAAATTAATATTCGATTCATATTTTTAATTTAATGGAAAACATTGGAACCACTGTTTCATTTCCAATAATTAAGGCTTTCCATCCTTGTCATGAGGCCCTTTCTTTCCAATTTCCTCCTTATCCAAACCATTATTAAAAGAGGTTGGCAGTTCAAATACTTCCAACTCAAAATAAGGCAACGCCGCCAACAAATGGTCAAAAATATCGGCCATTATATATTCGTAGTTTTCCCAGCGCTTATCACTGCTAAAGGCATATATTTCCAAGGGTATTCCTTGGGGAGTTGGGGATAATTGCCTGGTCATAAGGGTCATTTTCTGGTTTATGGCGGAATGGTTCTTTAAGTAAGTTTCCACATATTTTCGAAAAACGCCAATATTGGTCAAGTTCCTTCCGTTTATGGACATTTGTTTATCAATATCATGCTCCTTGTTAAAGTTTTCGATATTGTTATTTCTAGTCTCTATATATTGGGCAATTATCTGAATACCTTTAAGGGTTTCAATGTTTTCTGCTGTCAGGAATTTAATGCTGCCTTGTTTTATGAGTAGTGCGCGTTTAATCCTGCGACCTCCGGATTCCTGCATTCCCCTCCAGTTTTTAAACGAATCTGAAATTAACGAATAGGTAGGAATGGTTGTAATGGTCATGTCAAAATTCTGGACTTTTACCGTGGCAAGGGAAATTTCGGTAACATTGCCATCTGCCCCAAATTTTTCAAAGGTTATCCAATCCCCAATACGGACCATATCGTTAATACTTACTTGTATACTGGCAACAAGGCCTAAAATGGTATCTTTAAATATCAAAAGGATTACGGCAGAGGCGGCTCCCAAGGTGGTAAAAAATTTCCAAATAGTGATATCGGTCAATACCGCAAAAAGGGTTAGGATGCCCCCGATCCATGCAATTATCATAAATACCTGACTATAGCTGTCCAGTGGCTTGTCCTTTAGATGGGGCAAGGTTTTTAGATAATCGTTAATACTTCGGAGCAGACTTCTTAACAGTATTAGCACCAAGATCACAGCAAGGATTTCAATAGCCTTCAATATAATACCCTCCGTATTTTCAAAATCGAGGAAGGCGAGGGGAAGATACCTGTACAACAACAATAATGGTATAATGTGGGCCACGTATCTTGGCACCTTATTAAATACTAAAAAATTATCAAAATTGGTCTTGGACTGCCTTGCGAACCTGACCGATAGAAATCGGAATAGTTTCCAAAGGACATAATCCATCAATAAGGCCACTAAAATTATTCCAAGGAAAAGTATTAGGGTATTTAGGTAGGCGGCCGTATTGGCTTCCATCCCCGATTGGATCAGGTAATCGTAAAGTAATCGTCTTAAACCGTTGTTCATGACCAGAATGCAATGGTGAATATTTGGCAAAAATAAGGATTGAGGTTCAGTTGTGGCAGTAGATATGAAAAAAGTGTGGTTTGTTGAGCATTCAGTTATTTTTTATTAAAAGAAATTACAGAGTCAAAAGCAGGCTGCCATTTTATGTGTGTGATAATGATATTTTGAATAATACCTACTCCTTTGAATATCTGTTATTCTGCTTTTGCGGTGACGCAAACCGGCTTCGTGGACAGAATTAAAAAAATGTCCATCCTTGCCTGAATGCTAAGCTACTTTTTACTTATATAAAAAACGTTTTTCTTTAAAAAGGTCTGGTCTTTATGATGTCTTGAGGAAGGATTATAAATATTGCCGCAAGTGCTTTTTAAAATATTGGGCACTATCCGCCGCACTTTGCATAGGACTTGTCTTAAAATTTCCGCCTTGCTCCAAATAATAATATTCCAATCCCGATTTTTTGGGATCGGGGAGTATTTCAACATAATCAATCGAACCATAGCCCAATTCGGAATAATCCCTGCTTACCTTGTCCATGTCCTTAATATGCCACATAACGTAGCGCCCAGGTTGTTTGTCTATTAATTCCTTTGGAGTTAGTTTGGAGGAATGCATTACCCAGTACATATCCATTTGGAGTTTAACCAAAGAAGCATCCGTTTCATTAAGGATAATATCGAAACCAGTTTGTCCACCGTAATCCTCAAATTCGTAGCCGTGATTGTGATAGGCAAATCCTAGCCCAGACTGTTTTACTTGCTCTCCAATGTGGTTAAGTTTGAGCGACAACAATTTAAAATTATCCAAGGTCCGCTGTTCCGGAGCAATGTAGGGCCAGGTGATATATTTGCTATCCAAAGCCTTGGCAGCCAGAATACACTGATCTACATAATGTTTTAACGCCTCATCGGATTTTTCCAAGTAAGGGGAAAAGCCGTAATGTCCGCTTGTAATTGATAATTGCAGATCATCCAAAATAGTCTTCAATTCGGAAGGGGTATAGCCATAAATAAGGCCCTTGTTGGCATCAAACCCGTAAAATTCAAAATCTTCATACCCCATTTCTTTAAGTGCCTTAATAGTGGCAAGGGGATCTTTTGCCATATCGGTACGTACCGAAAATAACTGATAACCCATTTTGTATTTTGGTTGCCTCATAAAGGAAAAGGAACTCAGAGGCAATAAAGCCGTGGCGCTTAGGACTGCTGTTCTCCCTATAAAATTTCTCCTGTTCATTTAGTAATTTGTTAAGTTGGGGTTAGTAGTGTGACCTTTAATATAATTTGAAGTTAGTGTTTTTCATCTACTTATGGTCTCCTTGTTTACAATATTACCATCAACATCATAATGAATAAACTCGATCACGGGGGTATTTCCTTCCCGATGAATTTTTACGGCCAAAAATCCCCCTTTCACCCTAAGAAACTTATGTTCGGGTCGTTTGTCGTTTGCATCCCATCCCTGAGCGTGGGAGTCGCTTGATGGGCCTTGGCTAAACTCCATTAGGCCGGTTTCCGGATCCTTGGAAACATATTGCCAATGCCTATCCCCATTGATTACGAACATTTTTTGGTCGGAAAGATATTTACGCAACCAATCACCCTCTGTTTTAAACGAAACATTGGAATGGTTGTCAATTTTTCCTTTGGCCCTATCGGGCCCAACCACAGGAGTGGGCGAACTAAGTATCTTAAAAGTGGCATCCGAGGCTTCCACCGTTTGTTTAAACCACTCAATCTGTTCTTTCCCCCAAATACTCTTGTCTGCTCCGTCAGGAGCTTTATTGTCACTTCTGTAATCCCTGCCTTCTACCATCCATATTTGTAGATCTTTGCCCCATCTAAAAGTTCTATAGGATTTATCCATGATAGGGGCCTGCTCGTTCCAGATTAACAGACCATCCTCAAAACTCAGTTCCCCAAAAGGGGAGGAGGTGGGCATGGCATCGTCCTTTAATAAATCATGGTCGTCCTTTTGCAAGTAAAGGGGCGTATTGTTGTAAAAATTGTTCAAAGAGGGCCAGGAATTAATGGCATGCCATTTATGCCTTGCCAATTCCAAATTGTATGCCATAGGCCCTGGTTTGTCGTAATAAACATAATCTCCAGTTTGGCAGTGAAAGAGCGGATTTAATTTTAGCATATTATCATAAATCTTAAAGCCTCTTTCAGGATCGTCATAGGACCAAAAGTATTGACAGGTGGAAGAGGTGAAAAGTACGGGTACCACTTCATTTGCTTTGGGTGCAGTGGTAAACCTTCCCTGTATTTCGGCGACGGGTGTTTCAGTTCCTTTTCTTCCCCTAATGGTTACAGCGTAGGCCATATTGGATTTTAGACCGGAAATCTTGTGTTTAAAAGTAAAGTCTTTATACTCCGAAACATATTCCCATGGGGTATTTATCACAGTGTCTTTAGAACGGACCTCAATGCTGATCTGCCCGAAGGTACCCTCCACGGCCCCGTCCATTTCATTTACCGGCATATCATTGTCAAAATCTATAGGGCTTCTAAAGGGTGCCCCTTTCTGTTGATGTTTTATGGGTACCGGTTTTTGGGATCGGCACAATCTGGTCCATAGTATGGCAGAGGAATCGGTTAATTCTCCTATCTTAAAGCCATTGGTAAAGTATACTTGGCCACTATTTTGAGCTTGTAAAGCGGAAATTAGAATAATAAAAGTCCCTAGAAATAGAATAGAACGGTTTTTCACGGTGTATTTTTAATAGTTATCTGTAACTGTACAAACTAAATATATGTTATTTATTCAAACCCTTGTAGTATACAAGAACTTCAGTTTTTGTAGACATAAAATTCTACAATCCTTGGTGCAATATATAGATATTGGACAGAACTCGAAAACCATATAATTATGCTTACCATGATTATCCCCTGAGGCCAAATAAATATTGAATAACGTTAAAAAAAGCCATATCATGAATCAGCTAGATAAGCTTTATAATAAAACCAACCAATAACATGACCAGTATGAAATTAAATAGATTCTATTTAACCGTGGCAACGGTTATTGTAGTGTGCATATCCAGTGAAAATGTATTTTGCCAGACAACAGATATCGCGGTAGTGGACAGTACTTCCAAAACAGAAAATAGATTAAAATTCGGTTTAGGGTTTGGCTTGAGCTTTGTTGGGGGTACCAACATTAGTTTAGCTCCCAATTTAATATATGAAGTAAGCGATAAGGTGAGTCTAGGCGGCGGAATCCAAGGCAGTTATACTTCTATCAAGGATTTACAGAATACCACTACTTTCGGGGCGAACATCATTACCCAGTATAGACCGATCAGACAATTGACTACCTTGTTGGAATTCGCCGAGCTCAAGGTGAATACCAAAACTGAGACTCCCACTGGAAAAGTTACCGATGATTATTGGGACTCTGCACTTTTCGTTGGTCTAGGTTGGAATATTAACGAAAAAATATCCGTAGGGGCTAAGTACAATCTACTGTACAAGAAAGATGAAAGTGTTTATACCAGCCCTATACTGCCATTCGTAAATATTACTTTTTAGAAGTGCGGTAACTTAGGGTGGCCTTGAAGTTTTGATAGTTCAAGATCAAAAGCTATCTATTATGCATTTGCCCCTCGCATGAAATTCTGTAATTAACCACTGCAACACCTTGGGTAATTATAGCACTGCTCGTAAACGGGATTAACTCATATATCCCAGATATTAACATTTTTTAAGATTTATTTTCGATCTGAAGTTAAGATAGCATATAAATTGGAAAATTCTGCTGTTTCATTAAAGAGCACCTACCGATAACTTTGTAAGTGTATTCTTTAAATACTTCGTTATGAAAAAAATGAATTTTTATCCCAAGACTTGGCAAGTGGTTCCTCTGCTATCCGACAGGTATCTATTGGATTCTGATGGAAAATGTATTAAGGATTTAGTGCTACGGAATATCTATGCCACGGATATGAAAGTGTCCGAAATGGATTTGAACATTACTAAGTTTTCTGCTATAGATACTAAGGGACAGGAGCATTTTATTGCGGACTTCACAGGTCAGGTTGCCATACCTATTAAAGGTATGCATACAGGTCTGTTTTTAAAATCCAAAAGCATCCTTAGTTTGGAACCAGGGTCTTACAGTGCGTTTAGATTTTATCTTGACAAATCTGGGAGTAAAATAATTTATTATGATAGATATCAAGAACGTGCAGACGGAATTAAGTTCCTGGACTTCGAAATATTGAACGGAATGACCATTGCCAGGGAGGAGTCGCCTGAAGCCATTCTAAGGTTCGATTTTGTACCCTTTAAAACAAAGGGAATTTTCAAGTCTATTGCGCAACTTTTTAAAGGCGCAGGCGTATTTTCAGGAAAGCTTGCACACTCGTAGGTCTGGCATTCCAAAAAGCCCTTTGATTCCTGGATAAAACTAGTTTCCAGTAATAATATGATCTAAATAATATGAACAACAAGGAACCCTCAAAACATAAATATTTTGTTTTGTGGGTTTTATATTTCCATTCAACGTTTAAAGGGGATAGCTGTAAATGGCTTAGTGCTATCAATAGCTGATAATTATCATAGTTAAAACATAACAATTCCCGAACTTTGTTCATTGTACTTATTCAAGTCAACAAACAAAAAGGAAAACATGTTGAATGCCATTTTTCTGACCCTTTATTTGCTTATTGCTTTAGCCATTATCATAAGTATCCTTTTGCACGGTGCCAAACCTTCAAAAAGTTTGGCCTGGCTTCTGGCCATTTTTACCATTCCCGTAGGTGGAATGTTCCTATATCTTCTTCTGGGAAGAAATCGGAGAAAAAATAAGTTGTTGAAATTAAAAAAGAAGGCTTTTTTAAATTTGCCGGAGCCTTTAATACAGCACATGGCATCCATGAGCGGGAAATACCAAAAACTAATGACCTTGGTATATCGAAATTCACATTTCCCTCCCACGGACAATAATGAATTGCGGCTGCTGAAAGATGGAAAAACGACTTTCGAATCTATCTTCGAGGCTTTGGAAAACGCCCAATATCGTATAAATCTACAATACTACATTTTTGAAGAAGGGGAACTAACAGAAAGGCTATTGCAGCTTTTTGAGCGTAAAATTAAGCAAGGGGTTGAGGTAAGAATGATCTATGACGGTATTGGCAGCTTTTCATTAAGTAAGGTCTATTTGAGAAAATTGACATCTATTGGGGTAGAGGTATATCCTTTTCTGCCTTTCAAGTTCGGGCGCTTTTTTTCTTCCTTAAACTATAGAAATCATAGAAAGATTATTGTAGTAGATGGCAAGGTGGCATTTACCGGTGGAATAAACGTTTCGGATAAATACTTGAAAGGCGATTTGGAACTGGGCAACTGGCACGATATGCACCTAAGATTGGAGGGTACCGCTGCGAGTCATTTGGATTTTGTTTTTGCAATGGATTGGTATCTCGTTTGTCAAAAGACCATTGCCGTGCTGCCCTTGGATATGGATAAAGTGTCCATTGATAAAAATGAAGGTAAACTTGTGCAAATCGTCTCAGGGGGACCGGACGATGATTTTCCTTCCTTGGAACAGACTTACTTTACACTGATCAACAAGGCGAAGAATTATCTGTTTATTACCAATCCCTATGTAATTCCCGGACAGGCTGTAATGCAGGCCTTACAGACCTCTGCATTGGGAGGTGTTGACGTACGTTTGATGGTTTCCGAGAATGCAGATAACAAGATAGTTAGTTGGAGTGTGCGTTCTTATTTTGAACCCCTACTTAAATCCGGGGTGAAGATCTATTTGTTTCCTGACGGATTTTTGCATAGTAAAATCATTGTTAGTGATGATTCCATAACTACTATAGGCACGGCTAATTTGGATGATAGGAGTTTTGAGCAGAACTATGAAGTAAATGCTATTGTTTATGATACTGCTTTTGCGCAGTTGTTGAAGGAAGATTTTCTTAAGGATGCCTATTCTAGTAGAATACTGGTCTACAACGATTACATAAAAAGACCTTGGGGTGAAAAGTTAAAGGAAGGTTTTGGAAAAGTATTTAGTCCGTTATTATGAATTGATGGTTTC
Organism: Arenibacter sp.; assembly: GCA_040216555.1. Classification (GTDB taxonomy): domain Bacteria; phylum Bacteroidota; class Bacteroidia; order Flavobacteriales; family Flavobacteriaceae; genus Arenibacter. The sequence goes on along the minus strand of JAVJOW010000022.1, from coordinate 183,810 downwards.
AAGTAGTAGTTCGTTCTTGGACTGTTTACCTTCTTCCCAACTTTTCAGATTTTCGAAAGTAACTTCGGCAATATTGGTCAACGCCTCTTTGGTTATAAAACCTTGGTGGGGTGTAAGCAGCACATTGGGAAAGGATAATAACTTCATTAATTGGGTGTCTTTGATCCCTTCGGTAGAATTATCCTTAAAAAACGACCCAATTTCCTTTTCATAAACATCCGTACAGTAGCCCCCAATTGCTTTTTCCTCCAGTGCACTGATCAATTCTTTAGTTTCCACTAAGGCTCCTCTTGCCGTATTTATCAAAATAACCTCCGGTTTCATTAGGGCCAATTTTTGTTTGTCTATCAAATAGTAGTTCTCTTGGGTTAGCGGAATATGAAGACTTATTATATCGGATTGTTTGCAAATCTTCTCTACTGAAGTGTAGGTAAGATCATATAATTGAACAAGCTTATAATCAGGTTTAAGGTCATTGGCCAATATTTTGCAACCAAAACCGCTCATGATCTTCGCCATTACACTACCAATTTTACCAGTTCCAATAATGCCTACGGTCTTTCCGTTCAAATCGAAGCCCATCAGGTTGTTTTGCAGAAAATTAAAGGAGTGTACCTGCCTATCTGCCAAAATAATCTTCCGGTTAAGTGCCTGCAATAGGGCAACGGCATGTTCGGCAATGGAGTAGGGGGAATACTCCGGGACATTGGCTACTTTAAGGCCATATTTATGTGCTGTTTTTAGATGCACGTTATTATACCCGGCCGAACGCAGGCTAATATAGCGAACCCCCAAATCCGATAACTTTTCCAATACTATAGAGGAGGCATCATCACCGGAAAATATAGAAACTGCATTATGCCCAACGGCTTGGATGGCTGTCTCGGAATTTAAGGCATCTTTTGTAAAGCTTACCTTATGAAGCTTGTTATTGGCGTTATTTAAAAAAGGGATTTCAAAATCTTTAGCGCTATAGACCAGTAATTTCATTTTTTTCTTCTTTGATAAAGATTAGATCTTGGTCTTCCATGGCCATCACAACAAGTTTTATGTAATCTTTGATGGTTTTTTGAATGTTCTTGGGATCGGAGATGTCTATACTTCCCCTCCAGATCATTGACCTTTCCTTGCCTTCACAAATACAATAAAGGGTAGTCTCGGCATGGTATACCGTAAATTTATCATAGTAACCTTGGTCGTAATAGATGTCTTGGTGACTTAGATAATCGTCATTAAATCTTCCTTGATAATTGTTCCATCTAGAAATGGATTTCAAAAAACTTTCCTTATCCTCAGAACCAACAACTTTGGTAAACAGTATAGCATCAAAATCTTTGTCCAGTAGACTTTGTTCCACTTCATCCAATTCTTTTTCGGTCTTACGGGAATCGGTAAAGGAAACGTCAAAAACATCAAGACTGCGCATGGCTTCAACATTTCGTTTACTAAATTCTTTCAGCATATCCGTTTCAAAATCCGTTCTTGCATCATCGTCTGATGCCATACCTACAATCAACACCTTATTGGCATTGAACAGAACAATGTCAGGGTTTTTCCAGTTTTCGACCAAACTCGTAGAAGAACATCCCGTTAGTAATATTGTGAATAGAATTAATACTTTTTTCATGGTATACTCCTTTATAATAATAGTTTTTCTTTTTTGATTTTTAGGAATAGTTGCTAAGGTAGCGGAAGTGCTTATGAAATAATATGACGTTGGTCAGTTATACCACTAATTCACTTCTGGTTCGTTCATTAAAAGAATACTCCCGGTATAATTGAAAATTTCGCTTTTTAGATTTTGGTAATCCCCTTGGCATTCATCGACCTCCAATTGAAGACTATCATTCTTTTTAATGTCGTCCGCACTAATAGAGCTGTCCTCTATATCCAGCGCATTGCCCAAATTGTTTTCGTGCAATGAAATTTGAGCTCTTACGGCCGCATTTCTTTTTTCGTGATCCTGCAAACGGGTTTTGTAATCTTGTAGACGTTCAAATAGATTGGGGATGTTGGGCTTAAAGGCATTGGAGTCCAATAGGCGTTTTATAAAAACTATTTCTTCATCCATTAATTGAAACCTCAATTTCCATTGTTGGATTTTCCAATGCAATAGGGCAATTTTCTTCCCGTTAACTGTGACCGTATTTTTCTTTTCCATTTTTTTTGGATCTTGGATAAAGTTAAGAACTTTTAAAAATCCCTGCTATGAGATTTATCATCTCCATTCTAGATGAAAATTTCTTTTATTTCGTTGAGTTTTGGTATTTGTACGTTCCAACCATGAACATCCCTGATCTTCACTCTAAAGGCATCAAGGGAAGTAGGTTCCCCATGGATAAGGAAAACTGTTTCCGGAATATTTTCGATTTTCTCCATCCAATGTAACAACTCGCTTTGATCGGCGTGGGCAGAAAGACTTTCCAAATGATGAATTTTTGCCTTAACGGGATAATACTTTCCGAACAGCTTTAGTTCATAGGCCCCTTCCAGTAGTTGGCGTCCGCGGGTTCCTTCCGCTTGGAAACCCACCAATAAAACCGATGTTGATGGGATGTCTATCAACTGTTTTAAATAGGTAAGAACCCTGCCTCCTGTAACCATACCGCTTCCTGCAATAACAATTTTAGATCTGGGATCGTCAATAGTCTTCCAGGTGTCGGCATAGGAGGTGATAATATTGAAGTGATTGCACATGGCATAGTACTCGTTCATCGGCAGTTTATGCCAATGTGGAAATTGTTCAAAAACAGACAACACATTGTTGCCCATGGGGCTATCTATAAAAATAGGGATATTGGGGATCTTGTTCTTTTTATACAACCGCAATAGTAAGTACATTAACGATTGTAGTCGCTCCACTGCAAAGGATGGGATGATCAGATTTCCCCTTTCTTGAATGGTTGTTTTTATGAGATCGCTGAGTATTGCTTCTACGTCTTCCTCAGGATGTAATTTATTCCCATAGGTGCTTTCCACGAAAAGATAATCGGCCCATTTTGGACGTTCAGGGGTTTCCAATAAATCATCATGTAATCTGCCAACGTCCCCCGAAAAAACGAACAGTTTTCCGAAAATTTCCAATTCAATAAAGGTAGCGCCGATGATGTGACCGTTATAGCGATATTTTAAACGAATGTGCTCCGAAAGGGTAATCCATACGTCCTTTTCTCGGGATTGAAACAAATCTATCGTTCGCTCTGCGTCTTTTACGGTGTAAAAAGGGAGCGCGGGGTCGTGCTTGCTATATCCTTCCTTATTGGCCTGCTCGGCTTCTTCTTCGTGTATTTTGGCACTGTCCAAAAGAATTATTCGAGTAACCGCCAATGTGGGTGCCGTTCCCACAATTTTTCCTTTAAAGCCTTCCTTCAGTAATCTGGGCAGGTATCCTGTGTGGTCCAAATGTCCATGGGTCAATAACACCATATCTATTTTAGAAACATCTATGGGCAAGGGATTCCAGTTTTGTTGTCGGAGTTCCTTTAGTCCTTGGAACATACCACAATCGATCATCAGATTCAATTCGGGGGTTTCCAAATAGAATTTGGAGCCTGTTACGGTTCCAGAAGCACCTAAGAAATGTATTTTGATAGAATTCATGTTTTAATGATTGCAAAGTTGTTTAATTTCGTTCAGGATTTTTTCTTTCCTGGTATTGGAGATTCCCAAATGGTCCAAAAAGAACTTATCTTTCCAAAGTTGCCTGCATAAAACAACATCCCTGCTCAATAGAAACTGTTTTTCCCTGTTGCTGAGCAGGGTGGAAACAGTGATGGGGTAAAGTCCCAAACGATCTATACGGTCCTTAAGTCCATCATTTAAGGGTAGGTCCCAGCTCAATAGATACAATCCTACACATTTCCCGTAGGTTAAGGCATCACTGGTAAAACGGGTATTGGTTACCACCCAGCCTTTATCCAGTTCCCTGTTTTCTGTTTTCTTTGTGGCCCAATGTGCTTTAACATCATTATATCTGGAATGTATGTAGAGGGGAATCTTTACATTGCAGTTACGCCCTTCTTCCGAGTGGAACTTACATTCTATAACAGTGACCGTTCCATTTTTTTCTGCAATTACATCAATTTCATGGGTTACACAGATACCGTTCATAATTTCATCTACACGGGTTTGGTAGCCCGAATACGCTAGGATGGCGGCGACAAAACGTTCAAAGGGAAAGCCTGTTGGTCCTAATTCGTATAGCGCCTTTTTTAGTTTGTACTTTGAAGCAAAGACCGATTTGTTCTTTTTCAGAAGCGCAAAGGCCCTATTGTAAATCTCATTGGTAGAGATGCCCTCATATAACTCATTTTTTACCTGGTCTACAATTTGTTCCACAAGATTATGGTCGGCCCCACTGCTCCTCAGGGATTTGCGCAGTTTATCCAATGAAAATTTGGCTCGCTCCCCTGAGGATTTTAGAATTTCAATTTCCAAGTCCTTTTCCATATCATTGTTTTAGATTTATATCCAATTCCGGTATTTTTAGAAGTTGTAAGGTGGTGGAAGCAAGTTTTACCTTGTCGTCCGTAGCCATGAGGGCCTGTACTATTTGCTCGAACAATTCGTGCTTTGTAATCCGCCTTAATTTATAATCTGTGATATACCTTAAATTTATGGCAATCCAATTATCGGTTGGACTAATTGCAAGGGTAGGGGCAATAGTGGCATTTTCTATATAATAGTGCTCCACCATTTCCTCCCATTTGGCCAAAGACGCCCTGGTGTATTCGGAAAGGAAATCGGTGGCCTTTTCCAGTGCTATTTTTTTTGCCAGTGCAACATCCGAATCAAAGGTTATAAGTATATTAAGTTCATCCCAAACAAAAGGGAAATCCATGGAATAGTTCTTTATGGGGCCTTTAAAAACAAAAGCGTTACTGATCTTGACGATCCTTCCCGAGTAATTGTCACTGCTGACCCATTCTCCAATTTCCATTAAAGTCGTATAAATACTATCTATATCTATAACATCTCCTTTAATGCCATTAATTTCGATACGGTCGCCGGGCTTATAGACCTTGACAAAAAAGATATAGAAGGATCCCGCGATACTTAGGATCAATTCTTGCAGGGTAAAGGTTATACCCGCAGTAAACAGACCTATGATAATGGTATAATCCTTAATATTTTCTATCGTGAATGCCATTAGGATCAATAGTGCAATTAGTACGTAGCCAATAATCTCTACTCCTTTTTGTGCCTTATACCTAACCGAGACGTTCTCTATTCTTTTTTTTAGTACCCTACGAAGAAACCCAAGTAAAAGCACAATGGCCATTATCCATAATAGAAGTTTTGTAAAACGTAATACAATGGGATCGTTAAAGAAGTCCAAGACACTGTTCATGGGCAATAGATTTTAATAAGACCGCCAAAGCAAAATTAGTTTTAACGGTCTCCCAATTAAAAATTAACCAACTATTTTTTTTGGCCAAAAAAGTCCCTAACCAAGGCTTTGGTCTGGTTCTCGGTCATGCTATCCGCTTTGGTCACAGCTATTACTTTTTCTGCAAGGCCTTTGTGGTGTTCCAACAGTTCTTTTCTAAACTTCTCATTGGTGTCTGCCGGACCAAAAATCGCTATGGCATCCGCATCACCAATGGCGTCTGCGAGTTTTTTAAAATATGTTTTTAGTTGTGCCTTTTCCCTTTCCAGATAGGTGCGTTCGTGCGTAACATCTTGGGTAACACCAGATTTTACTCTGGGTCCAGAGGTACCTTTGCGGTTAAAAAATTCCATCTCCGAAAAAATGGTTTCCAATTTCTCTTCTTTGTTGTCCAAACGGATAATATGGGCTTTTTCCCTATCCATCCATATTCCAATATTTTTCATCTGTTTTTGTTTAGGTGTTACTAATAGGACATCTCGATAACCATTGGGAGCAAGTCTTCATTCAATGGCTACTCAAGTGTTGTATATTTTAAATATTGGTTTTGGAAAACCTTCTATTTCGGTTGATATCAAGAACCAATATGGCTAATTTCATAATCCAATGTTTAAGATTCGTTCAAAGCCAAAATAGGAACGGTGGCATCATAACCAATTTCCTTCACCAATGGCCTAGAAAAAATACTATTGAAAAGAAAATGTTTTTTGTTGATGAAAGCAATCATGTCACTGTTCCTGCTCTCTACAAAAGAGGTTATTCCCTGGGCAATGTCCTTATCCGTAAGTGTGTGGAAGCTATGGTCAACACTTTGGAGGATGTCGTCCAAGAGTTGTTTGTGCGTTTCTTGATCTTTGTCCAGTGCAGTTTTTTTCGTAAAGTGTACAACGCGTATGGACGTATTGTGCATCTTGGCAATTTCGATCAAATAATTCAGTTCCTTTCGGCTAAAGGCAGATTTATAATTGGTAGGAAAGACAATTTCCTTCGGAGTTGAAAACCGCAGTTCATCTGGAATTGCCATTACCGGGCACTCCCTTATTTTCTCCATGGCATTTACTGTATTGCTTCCAAAAATAATACCTTTGGCACCCGTAGCTCCCTGTGTACCCATGATTACAAGGTCTATATCCTTGCTGTCAATGGTCTGTTTTATGGCCTCTGAGAGAAAATTGAAGGAAGAAATAGTGTGATAACTATGTTTTGGGTTGTCGTGGTGTAGCTCCAGCATGTCCAATAGCTTGGCAAAAGCTTCCTCTGATGCCCCTTTGGCCGCTTCGTATTCTGCACTGCCCGGCTCTGGCATTATAAGAGTGTTTGTAGTGTAATTGTCCAAACGGAAAACGTTCAAAAAATAGAACTCGCAGTTAAGTTTTGCATAAAGATCCAAGGCATAGCGTGTGGCGTTCAGCGCATTTTTGGAAAAATCGGTAGGAATTAAAATTCTTTTGTCCATGACAATACTTCTTTAGTTTTATTAAATATAAAAGGCTTTCGTGAAGGTTACTATGACAATGGTCATTCTTGGGAAGGGAGAATTAAGAATGGGATATCGGAATACATACTTATGTCTTTTACGACTGGTTCACGGGTAAGTTTTTCAAAAAGATTGCGCTTTTCATGTACCATGGCGAACATATCCACTTTCAGTTTTTCCAAAAAAACATCTATAACCTTGGCTTTGTCATCAAAATTCTTGATCCATTGGAAGGAATGGCCAACATTCCTTAGGCCTTCTTCCAATTTCTTTCTATTCTCCTCTTGGGTCTTGTTCAGAATATGTTGTTCCTGAACGTGAACCACCCTGATGGAGGCTTTGGATAAAGAGGCAATGTATAGCAGTTGATCTATAGTTTTTTGGCCACAATCCTTTCTCAAGTCAGTTACAAATGCGATTTCCTTTATGGGGTGGAAATCCATTTCGCCGGGAATGGCCAATATCGGGCATTTAAGATTATCGGCTACTTTTATGGTATTGCTTCCAAAAAATACATCGCTAGCTTCTGTAAGTCCCTTGTTCCCCATGGTTACCAAATGGATCTTAAGTTCCTCTATTTTTTGAGTTATGATATTTACCAAGTCCCCTTTTTGGGATATGGTATGGAAGGTATGTAGAGGGTTTTCATTGTCTAAGACTATTTTGTGCTTGGTATGCGTTAATTTTTCCTTGGACTCCGATTCCAGTTCCTTCAGATGTTTTTTGATATTTAGGATAGGAAGTGATTTTCCGGGGGATATGGTAAGTTCCGAATAGGTGTTTAGAATATAAAATGTGCATGTTTCCGATGCTAAAAGTTTTGATGCATAGAACAGGGCACAATAGGCATTATTGGAAAAATCGGTGGCAACAAGTATATTCTTCATTATGTTTTAATTAAAATTGTGGAATTACCATAAAGGGGATAGTGACGTGGAAACCTATTTTTTTGATAACAGGCTCAATAAAAAGTCGCTCTATAAAAGTATGTTTATTCTGAACCATGACCAGAAGGTTGATTTTTTCTTTGGCCTGGAAGGCATTAATGGCGTCTATTATTTCATTATTTGGAACATCGTGGAATAATGCCTTGTTGCCCAAAATCTTTTCAAGGCCTTTCTTTTGCTTTTCTTGATCTGGAGTTAGTTCATAACCTGTGGAGACGTGCAACACATTTATTTGGGATCCATGCTCATTGGCTATCTCCAAAAGTTGGCTTAATTTCTCCGGTTTGTATGTAATTTCATAGTCGGTTGGAAATAATATTTCCAATGGATTCTCGTATTCAAAATTTGGGGGTACCACTAGTACAGGGCAATTGGCTTTTCTAATAACATGTACCGTATTGGTTCCAAATAGGATTTCCTCGGCCCCTGTGACCCCTTTGGTGCCCATTACGACCAAATGTATACCTTCGGATTCAACGGTTTCCATAACTTCGTTCACCAGGGTGTTGAAAGCAGTGTGAACAACAAAGCTGTGATTGGGGTTATGGTATTCCTTTTCCAATCGACTTTTTAGTTTTTCCAGTTGAGTCATGGACGTTTCCTGCATTACATCGCCCAAGCCTATCAGACCTGGACTTCCTACCAAATATTCCGCTTCGTACACTGGGGGCATATAGGTATGCATAAGGTAAAAGTTACATTTTGCATTTTTGAAAATCTTTATGGCATAGTTAATGGCCTTAATGGAGTTGTCCGAAAAATCAGTAGGAAGCAATATTCTTTTCATAGTGTTTATTACATTAGTACGTAAATCTAAAGCGGAAGAATTTTGAAAACCATGATATTCGTCAGTTTCATATTCTCTTTGTTTAGGTAATTTTACTTCTCAAAAATTGGATTATGAAGGATAGCTTTAACAATATTATCAATTCTGAAACCCCTGTTCTGGTCGATTTTCATGCGGATTGGTGTGGACCTTGTAAAATGTTGGCACCCATTTTAAAACAGGTCAAGGAGGAAATGGGGAATGCCCTAAAAATTGTAAAGATCGATGTGGACAAGAATCAAAACCTAGCCAGTACTTATCAAGTAAGGGGGGTGCCTACCATGTTATTGTTTAAAAACGGGAAGCAGGTTTGGCGACAATCCGGTGTACTACAAAAGAACGACATAGTGAGGGTTGTTCAACAGCATATTTAAAGGGCGGTCCGGTCCCTAGGATTCGCCCAATTATCAAAATTCAACATGCTTATTCGTGTACTATTAGAAATGGAATCTTGGTATGGTAACTAATTTTTTCGACCGCTGGTTTAAATAGGATGCGTTCCAGGAAGTTTAGGTTCTTGGCTACCATGACCAACATATCCAAATCCCTACTTTCTACAAATGCCTGTACTGCCTCATCCAAGTTCTTTACGGTTAGGGTATGGAATGAATGTTCGTTTTCCCTAAAATAATTCTTTAAAAATTCCTTGTTCTTCATCTGAAGATCGCTGAGTTCCTTTCCTTTTTGGGACACATATAGGAAGCGCAGTGCAGAGTTGTGCATTATTGAAAGTTCCTTGATATGGTTCAGGACCTTTATATCATAGCTTAACTGGAAATCTGTTGGAAACCCTATTTCCCGTGGGTTATTATACTCGGCATCTTCTGGCACTGCCAGAACAGCACATCGCACCTTGGTAAGAACGTTACCGGTGTTGCTTCCCAAGGAAACAGCTTTAAGGCCGGTAGCTCCTTTAGTTCCCATAATGATCAGGTCAATACTTTTATCCTTTACTTCCTGCTTAATATGATCCGTAAAAAATCCGTACAGTGCCGTTGTATTAAAGGTATGTTTGGTGTTTAAGGGCAAGCGTTCAATCTTTTTGAGCAATTTTTCCAATTTTTCCTTACTTTCCTTAAGGATGGTTTCTTCCAATATTTCCGGAGAAACGTACATGGCAGCTTCGCCACCGGAATTGTAGGAAATGGGATTTATATGAATAATATGAAAAGTACATCTGGTTTTAGAGTACAATGCCGTACCATATTTAATGGCATTCCAGGCATTTTCAGAAAAGTCGGTAGGTATCAATATATTTTTCATAAATGTTATTTTAACGGTTCAATATGGTTTGGTTTTGTTGGTTGAATTCAGTGAACTAAAATTAATTGCTCTAGAATTGTTGCCCTATGACATATATCATGTGGGCCGTAATTGTTGTAAAATGGTAGCAACGTTTAGGGTTCTATCAGGGGAAATATTAAAAAAGGTACTTCCGTATTGAAGGCTACCCGCTTTATAACATTTTCTTTGGTTAACTTCTCAAAGAAACTGTGCCAATAATTTACCATGGCAATCATTCCTATATTTTCATTTTCATGGGTATAGCCATTTATGGCCCCAGAAATAGAAGTATGTCCTTTAATCTCTTCAAAACCGTGATTTAGGCCAAAGAACCTTTTGGGCAATGTATCTTTGGCTGTTTGTTGATGGGGTTGCAATTCCTTGCCGGTATCAATATGTACGATGGTGATTTTGGAGTTCCATAATTTTGCCAATCCTATGAGCGGTACCAGTTCTACCTCACTGTAAATATGTTCAAAATTTGTGGCAAAGGCTATTTCGTCAGGAAGATCAAAATCATAATTTTCAGGAACGGCAATGATAGGGCAGAAGTCTATTTTCTGTATAATCCTTACCGTATTACTGCCCATAAATACCTCCTTCAGAGCGGAGGAACCTTTGGTGCCCATAAAAATGTATTGTATGCCTTCATCTATTGTAATTCTTCCTATGGCATTTACCAAGGAATCGGCAATACTTAATCCCTTAAAGGAGTGCTTACTATTTTTGTTCGTGGATTGCAATTCGTCTATTAGCGAATTTATATCTCTCTGAGATTCGTCCTTAATTGCCCTAAAAAGGCGAGTGTCCTTTGCCTTTCCCATAGTACTGCTTAAATTGGATGCCCCAACTTCGAAGGCATGTAAAATATGGAAAACACAATCCACTTTTTCAAAAAGGTAAATGGCGTAGTCTATGGCATTCCGGGCGTTTGCCGAGAAGTCCGTGGGTAGTAGTATATGTTTTGCTTTCATGTGTTTGTTTTTATTGCTATTTGTGGTCACACCATATTGAAAGTTTCATTCTGGCAGTTGTAATCTGTTGTGATTAAAAATGTTATTACCCTTAGTGCATAATAATTTTCTGAATCATGTAGGTAACATTTTTTTTTTTTTGGTCAATTGGCTTTTAGTTGACCATCCTATGACTGCTCGGGCAGGAACAAGACCGGCACCATGGAATGGAAGGCTATTTTTTTTATAACAGGCTCATCGATAATTCTTTCCCAAAAGTTATGTTGGTACCGCACCATGGTCAGTAAATCTGCCCTGGTTTCAGCTACATACTGCTCAACACTTTGAGCAATGTTGCCCTTGAAGCCAAGTTCATTTAGCGAATAGTTATTGCCTGCTAAACGCTCTTCCAAAATTATTAGGTTCGCTTCCTGGAGATCGTTGAGTGTAAATTCTACTGCCACATGTATAACCTGTATGCTTGCGTTCCAAAGTTTTGTAAGTTCTATCATGGGCAATAGTTCAAACTTTTCATATTTTCTGGTATAATCTGTTGGAAATACAAGTGTTTTTAGCTTTTGGAAGTTAAAGTCATTGGGAACCACTAAAATGGAAATATTTTTAAGTTGTTTTAGGACTTTTACCGTATTACTGCCCATAAAGATTTCCTTTGCTCCAGTAGCACCTTGAGTACCCATAACAACGAGGTCTATATCCTTAGTCGACACTAATTCCTTGATGGATACTTCCAAAGTATCGGACTTGGAAATGGTTTCAAAACTGTGATTCGGGTTGTTGTGGTTTTCGCTTAGGTAGGACAATATCTTTTCCAATTCCTGAGCGGAATTCAGTGCCAATGAATCATAAATGATTCCTATTCGCTGTTGACTTTTTTGCCCTAACATGTTCAAGGTTTTTGGCTCATAAGCATGTAAAATGTGAAACTTGCATTTTACATCGGCATAGAGTTTTAGTGCCGTAAATATGGCATTCCAAGCATTATCGGAAAAATCGGTGGGCAACAGGATCTTTTTCATGATTCGGTTTTTTTAAGGGGTTCTTCCCAACGGTCCGGTATAGCCAAAAATGGTATCCTGGAATGATATCCAATGGAGTCTACGGTAGATTTATTGATAAGTCGGTGTAAAAAAGTATGCTTGCGGTTCATAATGGCCAGTAAACCAATACTGTGTTTTTCCACATATTCATGTATGGCATTGGGCATTAATTCGCCCTTCACCTGCTCAAAGCTATGGTCCATGGGTTGAAGTAAAGTGCCAAGGGCTTTTTTGTGGGCATTTTGTTTCTCATTAAGAACAAAATCCTCCTTAACATTCAATACAATCAATTTAGCCTTTTGCAATTTGCAAATTTCAGCTAGAAAACCTAAAGCTTCCGGGTCATAAGGCCTGGTGTAATCTGTAGGGAAGACGATAGAATCAATTTCCTTAAAGGCATAACCATTGGGAATGGCCAATACCGGAATCTTGGCTTTTTTGATAACATGGATCGTGTTGGTTCCCAAAAAGATTTCCTTGGCCCCTGTAGCCCCCTGGGTTCCCATGGCAATGAGGTCCAATCCTTCCCGTGCAGTAACCTCCTCAATTTCATCGGTCAGAATATTAAAAGAAGAAATGGTCTTGAATTGATGGTTTTTATTGGGGTAATGCTTCCTTATATCCCTAAGCGTTTTTTCCAATCCTTTCTGGGCCGCCTCTACCCCCTTGTCCGGAATAGCACTGTTCACCGGACCGCCCATCATATAATCTACCCTATAAAAAGTGGGTGTATAGGTGTGGAGTATGTAGAAAAGACACTTTTCATTTTGGAAATAATTCACGGCATACGTGATGGCGTTCCAAGCGTTGGCGGAAAAATCGGTGGGTAATAAAACTTTTTTCATCCTTGTAACTTTTTAAATTTATCGCGGTAGATTCTGCATAACCAAAAAGGGAATCTTTAAACGTAGCCCAATTTCGTCTACCGTTGATCTGTAAAGCATATCTTCCAAGAATGAATGGCGCGAGTTTACCATGACCAATAAATTTATGTTGTTCTTTTTGATGTGATCCATTATGGCCTCCGCCTTATTCTTAGTGGGGAGCCTTTCAAAAAACAGGAAGGCTTCTGTCAAAGATTCCCTAAGGAAACGCTGGTTGTCTATCTGTCTGTTGTTCAAATCTTCAAAGTCTGAAATGTAAAGGCAATATATTTCAGATTTAAATTCGGCTGCCAAGGTGTTCAGCAACTTTAATTCCCTACGTTTATAGGGCAACATATAATCTGTGGGAAACAGTATCTTTTTTGGCTGATGGTACTTATAGTCCAAAGGAACTGCGAGTACTGGGCACTGTACGTATTTGAAAACCTGTACCGTATGGCTGCCAAAAGTAATTTTTTTGTCGGCAGTTTGTCCTTTTGTACCCATTATGACCAAGTCAACATTTATTCGGTTGGCAAAGTCGTTAACAGCATCGACCAAAGTGTCGAATGCCGAAAGCGTTTCATAGGTGTGTTTTGGATTGTGCTCCCTAACAGTTAGTTTTTGGATGAGATCTTTTAAAGATTTATCCGTATTATTCTTGACAGTTTCCTTTTGCTCTTCAAAAGAAGTTTCCCCATTAGTTTTGAACGGTCCATAGACCTCGTCGGCATAGGCATGTAAAAAATAGAAATTGGTGCGTTCACATTTGTATAGATTCAGTGCATAATCTATGGCATGCATGGCACTATTGGAGAAATCGGTAGGAATCAAAACTGCTTTCATAGGTTTTCTTTTGTATACCTACCAAAGTTATCGGTAGCCACCTTTAAAACCTATGATATTTATCAGTAGCCCAATATCAATCTATGGGGGGTGTGTTTATTCGTGCAGGACTAGTAAAGGTACACTGGTCTGAAAACTAATTTTTTTAATGGCGGTGTCGAAAAGCAGTTGCTGTAGAAAATTAAGGTTCTTGGCCACCATGATTACCATATCAATTTTCTCGCTGACCACAAATTGCTCAATGGCACTTTTTGTTTTTTCATGTTTTAGGTTGTGAATGCTATGCGATCTTTCAAATAGTTCCAGTAAATAGTCCTGTAGATAGGCCATATTCTGATTTTGGGTATCATTTAAAAATACACTGGGTTTAGAGACATTAATAACTTTTAACTTGGCTTCGGTTAGACGTAACATTTTTGAAATAGCCTCCAAAATAGAATGGGAATAGAAAATATTGTAATCGGTAGGAAAGGCAACTTCCTTGGGGATGCCCTGCACAACTTTTTCCGGAATCATCAATAGATTACAGGCTACTTTGGTCATGACATTCTTGGTATTACTGCCCAAAATGGTTTCTTTTATGCCAGAAGCCCCTTTGGTCCCCATGACAATTAGACTTATCTTTTTATCCAATACGGTCTTTCGCATAATATCAATGAGATTTCCATATTCATGGAGAGCAATAAAATGATGTTCCTTGTTGGTGGTGATGGACTTAATTCGGGCAAAGGTATCCGCTAGTTGGTCCCTGAGCGCCATATTGATGCCTTTGGATGGCATAACAAAGGAATTGCTTGCTACACCGGATCGACTCAAAGAATCAACATGGAGAACGTAAAAATTACAGGGGGCATCTTTGAACAGCTCTATGGCATATTTAATAGCGTTCCATGAATTTAGGGAAAAATCGGTGGGGAACAGTATATTCTTCATTCAAATTTAAATAGCTACATCAATACAAAACTAAACTTATGGTCATAACTGAAATATGACATTGGTCAGTTTACAATAAAAATATAGTTTTGGGAATATACTTAATTGATGTATTGTAGGGCCTTTAATTCCTTGATGCGGATATTTCTGCCTTCAATGTCTATAAGTCCTTCCTTTTTAAAACCTGACAGCGTGCGTATAAGGCTTTCGGTGGCAATACCAGCTACACTGGCAAGATCGTTTCGGGAAATTTTAATGGGATCCTCGGTTTTTTTGTTCATTATTTCTGCGAACTGTAACAAAGTTTGTGCGGTCTTCTTACGAACGGAACTGTAGGCCATTTGCAACAATTGCTGTTTTATGTCCTTAATATTTCCAGTAAGCAGTTCCATCAGTTCCAGAGAGATATTGTGGTTCTTTTCCAATACCTGTTTTAAATTTTCCTTGGATATCCCGGCCAGTTCCACATCCTCAATAGCAGTTGCAGATTCCTGATACGGAATGTTGTCTATGAAAGATGTAAATCCCAAAAAGTCGTCTGCCCTATAGAGGGAAGTGATCAGTTCTTTTCCGTCCTCGTCCATAGTATGGCATTTTACTACCCCCTTTAGGATAAGGTATATTTTATGGGAATAGGTACCTTCTTGGTAGATGGTACTACCTTGGGGAAAACTTGTAGGTTCGCCATTGTCGTCAAAAAAATTCTTCAACTCGTTCAAGGTGCGTATCTGATCTTCCGAAACTGCCGGATCCAGCGTTCCTTCCTTTGCCATACGTCCCAAAAGCTCCACTTTGGCCAATCTACTTTCTATGGCGTTTATGAGGTCTTCCTCTTCAAAAGGCTTGGTAAGGTAATCATCGGCACCAAGATCCATTCCTCGTCGTATCTCCTTGTGTTCGGTTTTGGCAGATAGGAATATAAAGGGAATATGTTTAGTTTTTTCATCGGAAGACAGGTCTTTTAAAACGCCATAACCATCCAATTCTGGCATCATAATGTCACAGACGATGATATCCGGCAATTTTTCTTTCGCCATTTGAATACCAATTTTTCCGTTTGGGGCAGTAATCATGGAATAACCTGAAAGCTCCAAAAGCTCTTCAGTGTTTTCACGTAAGGCCCTATCGTCCTCGATCAATAGAATAGTCTTCATTGTTCTTTCAATTTATGTTTTCTAATGGGATAACTATTGTAAAAATAGATCCTTTATTTTCTTCACTGGTAAATTCAATGGTGGCGCCAAGATTCTCCAAATGTTGTTTGGCAATGTTAAGTCCAATGCCCGTACCTTGGTTCAACAATGCATTTTCTGCCCGGAAATAGCGATTGAAAATATGTTTTTGTTCCTCGGCAGGAATCCCAATACCACGATCGATTATATGGATTAAAACAGTGTCGGTTCCATTTTTTACTACAACGTCTATGGTGCTATCCTCAGGGGAATATTTAATGGCATTGTGAATTAAGTTGGACAAGGCCAGTTCCAAGGTTTTTTCATCAAATCTGATGAAAATGTCATCGATATTCTCTGGATATTGGATGGTTTGGCCCGCCTTAAGTAGCATGTTGGCACCATAGACTACCTCGTTTATAATTTTGCTTAGAGGGAAAGTTTCGATCTTGTAATTTACCTTTCCGGAATCCAAACGTTCTACCGAAAGAAAATCGGTTAAAATGGTATCCAAATACCGTACTTTGTTCTTTATGGTTTCTACGTGTTTGTCCCGCTTTTCCTGTTGGTGGCTTTCGGTATATTTGGACAATAAGGTTATGGAGGTAAGAATACTGCTCAAAGGGGTTTTGAATTCATGGGAAACCAAGGATAGGAAGCGCGTTTTAAGCTCATTCAATTCCTTCTCCTTGGCCAAGGCTTCCGTCAGTTGTTTGGTGCGTTCTTGGACCTTTTTTTCTAATTTTTCGGTATAATTCTTTCGCTCTGTTATATCAAGAATTATAGCTACAATAACATCTTTTTCTCCAAATGTCGATAATTGCAAATGTACTTCTACGGGATAGGTGGACCCGTCCTTTCTTTGATGGTCGGTCTCAAACTTTACCTTGTCCCTTGAGCCATTAAGCAGGGGCTCTATTAGTAACTGGAATTGTGGCGAATCCATATGGGGTTTTATATCCAATGGCTTCATGGCCTTAAACTCTTCCAGGTTATAGCCCATATTTCGCTGGGCCTCCTTGTTTACGTTTACAAAATGTTGTGAGATGGCGTCGAAAACGTAGATTTCATTTAGGGATTCATCAAATATCCTGGCCCAATGGCTCAGTTCCTTTTCTTTGATCTTGCGTTCGGTAATATCGATTACCAGGGCCATTACATAGGTTTCGTCATAAAGCTTGAATGGATTTAGACCCGCCTCAACAGGAAATTCCTCCCCATTTCTTCGTACCCCATGTAAATCCCTTCCCCGGCCCATTTGCCGGCGTTCACTTTTTTCAATAAAGTCCTCTACATGGTCACCGTGATGTCTGTGGTACCTTCTGGGTATTAGAGTGTCCAATGGTTTTCCCAAAAGTTCTCCTTTTTCGTAGCCAAACATTCTCCCGGCCGAGGAATTGGTGGCTACTATAATCTGTTTGGTATTGACAACTATAATTCCTTCGGATACCCCTTCGGAAAGTAGATTGAATATTTCACTGTTTTTTTGAAAGGCCTGCATAAGCCAAAGATAAAATTTTTAAACTGATTATTGTCATATAAAAAACTTGGTCTATTCGCTATTTTTAACTCATTCTCTTCAACAAGATAAAAATGAAAAATACAAAGAAAGTAGGTAAGGAATTATACGAAAACTTGGGAAAATTATTCTACGCCATTGCCATGGCAGACTCCCGCGTAAACGGTAAGGAAGTAAGCAAGCTTAGGTCCTTTATCAGAAAATACTGGTTGGAGGTGGATGAGCTGGAGGATGAATTTGGAACCGATGGGGCTTTTCAAATCGAATCGGTATTCGATTGGGCTATGGACAATGAGGAGGATAGTGAAGCGTGTTACGATGAGTTTAAGGAGTTCTATAAAGATAATAGCAATATGTTCAATAAGTTTATCAAGGTGCTTATTTTGGACACCGCGAATGCCATTTCCAATAGTTTTTCAGGCAAAAATAAGGCGGAATTGGTGATGCTGGGCAAATTGGAACTTTTGCTAAAGGAATAGTAATATAGAATTGGTCTGGACCCTGATCTTTGATCAGATCTTAAATGTCATTACCGGCAATCTTGCGTGGTTGGCGATATCTTCCCCTACACTTCCCAATAGAAAATGTGAAAGTCCTTTTCTTCCATGTGTAGGAAGTGCAAGGAGGTCAAATTTTTCGGTATTACTATAATTAAGTATCCCATTTTCCACACTACGGTCATTGTAAATTTCAACTGTGGATTGGGTATCCCCGGCCTTCGACATGAATTTGCCTATGCGATTTTCAGCTTCCGGAGTGCTTAAAAAATCTTGATATGGGGTATTGATGTAAACCAATTTTAATTGGGCCGACAATTCTTGTGCCATCAACTTAACATTCTTAAATGCCTTTATCATATCCTCTGAAAAACTACAGGCAAAAAGGATATTGTTTATAGTGAAGTTTGAATTTTGCTCTTTTATAACCAAAACAGGAACAGCGGAAGTGCGTACCACCTTTTCGGTATTGGAGCCAATAAAAATCTCATTGAAACCTGTACTACCATGAGAACCCATTACGATTAAATCTATATTTTGTTCCTTGGCCACATTGTTTAGCTCGCTGAATACCTTGTAATTTTGCACTATTTTATGAATAGTGATGTCCTTTAAATAAGGTTTATCCAAGAAGGTCTTAAATTTTTTCTTTGCAAGCCCCATAAAGTATTTGGCTTCTTCGTACTCTAATAATTCCTCTTCGGCTATTAATGCCTCGGAAATTCCCAGCATATGCAATACAGTAATATCCGCGTTCTGCTGTTTTGCTATAGCAGCAGCAGCCTCCAGCGCATAGGCAGAGTGCTCGGAAAAATCAACAGGTACCAATATGTGTTTCATTGTATATTTTTTAGGGTTGTGATCATCTTAGTTCTACTTATGACAGCCGTTTCAATTCCCTTATGTGGGGCGATTGCACCCATGCAAAATTGCTAATTCTGGATAGACTAGGCCAAGGTCCCGGTAGAATGCTTAAATGTTCTGAAACAAAAATATACAGTGGCCGGACTATTTAAAATGATATTGGTCACTATATCAGTTTTACTTAAAGACATTTCAAGGATCCCCGAACTTTAAGTGGGCTAATATTCTATTTACATCTCCTAACCAAGAACATGGATGAAAGGCCGTGCTTGGGATTTTATATTTGTACACTACTGACATTGGTCATTTTGTACTGGATTGCGATACACTATTTTAGAGGAAATTAAAATTCAAAGTCATGAAAAAATATATTATTACGGCATTCATAATGCTTATGCTTCCAAATGTATTCCATTCCCAAACCGTTAAAAACATTGATGAAATAGCTCCCTTTAGCGAAGGATTGGCAGCTGTTCGCCAAGGCAATCAATGGGGATTTATTGATGAAGAGGGTACAATGGTCATCGATTTTCGCAGCGATATTTATTGGAACAGGGATGCGGACACCTCTAAAAAGGATATTTCCGGTGTTCAATATCCTATGTTCAATGAAGGAAGGTGCCTGATAACCAAAATTGTTGAGGATGGTGTTCCCGTTTTCGGATTTATCGATACAAAGGGTAATGTAGTACTTGAACCCCAGCTACTAAATGTTTATCCTTTTAAGAATGGTTTTACTACGGCTGTCCTTTTTGAGAAATCCATGAAGGGGAAAAACGAATTCAATCTTGATATTTACGAATTTAAGTTTCACGACGTTCTGTTGGACTCTTCAGGGAAAATTGTAGAGTTCTTTAATAGAAGATACAATATCCAAATGACCAAAAAAAGGTATCAGATGCCTTCAGTAGGGGTACAACAATTGACTGATGGTCTTGTTGCGGTATATACTCAGGATCAAGGTTGGGAAGTAAGAAAGATAACTTTAAATAATTAAAAAATGTTACGATTAAAGGATAAAGTAGCCGTTATAACAGGTGGTGCTGGAGGAATAGGATTGGCCACCGCAAAACTCTTTTTGAAGGAAGGAGCCAAGGTGGTTATCGTAGATATTGATAGGGAAATTTTGGAAAAGGCGATCTTGGCAATAGATCACGAGAATCTGTCCATTTGTGTTGCCGATGTTTCAAAAGCTGTGGACAACGAAAAGTTTGTAGAGACAACGCTAGAGGTTCATGGAAAGATCGATATATTCTTCGCCAATGCCGGAATTGAAGGTACTTCCAAACCAATTTCGGAATATCCGGACGACATTTTCGATAAGGTAATTGGGGTAAACCTAAAAGGGGTATGGCTTGGGTGCAAGCATGTAATTCCGAAAATGCAACAAGGTGGCAGTGTGATAATCACTTCTTCTGTGGCAGGTTTAAAGGGCTTTTCAGGGCTGGGAGCTTATGTGGCCAGCAAACATGCAGTAGTGGGTATAATGAGGGTCGCGGCCCAAGAAAATGCCCAACGTAAAATTCGAGTGAATACCATTCATCCGGGTCCCGTCAACAATAATATGATGCGACGCATTGAAGAGGATATGTCGCCCAGTAGTCCTGATCAGGTTATGAAAGGCTTTGAGGCCGCTGTACCTTTAGGTCGTTATGCAGAATCTAGCGAGATTGCAGCGATGGCTCTTTTCCTGGCCTCGGACGAGAGTAAATATATTACCGGAACTACCCATGTGGTAGATGGCGGCATGTTAAGTTCATGAAACATGGATAAAAGAGAAATGAGAAAATATTTGGAGGGTGGAGATCTAAGGACCATAGGCGGGGTAAAGTTTCTTGTACCTTTAATACGGGACCAGAAGGACTTCGACATTTTATTCCGTTATATGTACTCCAAGGATAGGCCAATAGTTATGAGGGCTGCAGATACCGTGGAAAAAAGCAACCTTAGGCATCCCGAATATCTTGCAAGTCACAAAAGTGACTTATTGGGGTTGCTCCAAAGCGCCAAAGACAAGGAATTGAAGTGGCACTTGTCCTTATTGGTGTCGAGGTTGCCGCTGACTGACCATGAATTGGAAATAGTCTTGGCGAAGCTTAAGGAATGGGCAAGTGACCCTTCAGAAAGTAGGATCGTAAGGGTGAACGCTTTACAGGCCCTATGTGATATTAAAGACCATGAACCTAGATTGGAAAAGGACTTTAGAATTCTTATAGGAAAATTGCAAAAGGAGGAAATTGCTTCGATAAATGCCCGAATTCGCAATTTAAAAATAGGCTGATTTTGGCAATTTTTTCTTTTGGATAGGAGTATCTTAAATTTAGTTCTTGACTTAATTTTGTTCGTTTTCATGTTCGTCTTTATCTTCTCCATTTACATTTTTTCACCTTTACGGCCAAAACCTGGCGGTATTTTCCATTACCCACCTATAGTTGTTCTATTTCAAATAAATTAGTTTTGCTTCCCCAAGATATTCAGAAGAGCAATTTTGCCACTTATGATATTTGTCATTGTCAATGTCGCGCTGCGGAAATACCTTCAACAAAATTTTACTTATGAAGGGTTTTTTAAGATTGGGAAAGATTGCCGGTATTCGATTGGAAGTGCATTGGACTTTTGCACTATTATTGATTTGGGCCGGTTTTGTTGAGTTTCAGAATAGTGGAAATTTTGAAAGGGTGGCCGTTAACCAAGGATTTATTTTGGTATTGATGGCCTGTGTAGTACTACATGAACTGGGTCATGCCCTGACCGCTAGAAAGTTTGGAATCAAGACTCAAAGAATTATTCTTCTACCCATTGGCGGTGTGGCCACCTTGGACAAAATGCCGGAAAAACCTGGACAAGAACTTTTGGTAGCCTTGGCCGGTCCGGCCGTTAATGTTGTGATAGCCATTATTTTGTCTCTTATAATACCTATCAAAAGCTATTTCAATTTCGATAATATAATGGTAGAAGAGATGCTATATGCACCCAACCTACAGAATTTTCTATTTTATCTTTTTGTAGCCAATGTAATGTTGGTGGTCTTTAATCTTATACCTGCATTTCCAATGGATGGCGGACGGGTACTTAGGGCCTTGTTAGCATTTAGATTGAGTCGTGTAGATGCAACGAATATCGCAGCCAGTATTGGCCAGGCCTTGGCTGTGGTGTTTTTTATACTAGGATTTTTCGTAAATCCCTTTTTAATTCTGATAGCCTTTTTTATTTTCTTTGGGGCGTATGGCGAGAATCAAATGGTTAAGCAAAACTCCCTATTGCAGGGGCATCTTGTAAAGGAAGCTACCTTGACCAAAATAACGGTACTACGTCCGGATAATAATGTGCAAGAAGTTATAGATATCCTTTTGGCAAGTACGGAAAAAGATTTTGTGGTAGCCCAAGACAAGGATATTGTTGGTATTGTAACCCAGAAGGATGTTATTAAGTATGCCAAGACCCCTTCAACACTTGTAAGGGATATTATGGATAAGAACTTCCTTGTGATTGATGAATCTACAGAGATCACCAAGGTATTGGAACTTGTTGGTAAGGAAAAAAAGAGTTTTTTTCCGGTAACAAGTAATGAAAAATTGGTAGGTGCTATAGATATGGTAAATATTAGTGAATTTATATTATTGAAAACCGTATCGTCCACTTAGGGATTTATGAATTCAAGTGTAACATATGTTCTGGAAGGTTGTTATCATTGGAGCCAAGTTATAATGATTCTATGGAAGACTTCCTACCCAAAATACATGCTCCAATTGCCAATTAAAAACCTTTGTTTTAACCGTATACAACTTCCCATTATTTAATGGTATTAAAAACTAAACGTGGTAGGAAAAGAAAAAAATAGTTCGCGACAACCTCTTGTAAACAACCAGGTTTATGGTTTTATTCCTACGGATATTGATGGGGTGGACGCACTTATGGAGTTGGCCCTTGATTTACGATGGTCATGGAACCATGCCGTGGATGAAATCTGGTACCGGTTGGATCCCGAACTATGGATGGAGACCCATAATCCTTGGGTAGTTTTGCAGAACGTTTCCCGAGACCAATTGATAAAGCAAATGGCCGATAAGGCTTTTAGGGCAAGGTTGAATGAAATGATGACGCTGAAGGAAAAATCCAGTACTGATCCTGCTTGGTTCCAAAGGAGCCATCCAACATCACCATTGAACTGCATTGCCTATTTCAGTATGGAATTTATGCTTAGCGAAGCATTGCCTATTTATGTTGGGGGCTTAGGCAATGTTGCAGGGGATCAGTTGAAATCGGCCAGTGATCTTGGTGTTCCTGTTGTTGCAGTGGGTTTGTTGTACCAGCAAGGATATTTTCGACAGCTAATTGATGAATTTGGTACCCAGCAAGCACTTTTTCCGTACAATGACCCGGGGCAATTACCAATATCACCTTTACGTTTGCCCAATGGAGAGTGGTTGCGGGTCAATATTACTTTATCCGGTCATACCGTTTGGTTGCGCACATGGCAGGTGCAGGTGGGAAGGGTAAGATTATTCTTGATGGATAGTAACGACCCTGTAAACATGCCGTTTCATAGAAAAATTACCGGTCAGGTCTATGGTGGGGGATCGGATCTGCGCATCCAACAGGAAATAATTCTGGGAATTGGGGGATGGAAATTACTTAAGGCAATGAATATTCAGCCCGAAGTGTGTCATATGAACGAGGGGCATTCGGCCTTTCTTGTCCTGGAACGGGCAGCAGATTTCATGAAAGAGAACGGGTTAACTTTTGAAGAGGCCTTGGCGGTTACCAGGGCAGGAAATCTCTTTACTACCCATACCGCCATAGCCGCCGGATTTGATCATTTTAGCCCTTCAATGATGTGGCAGTTTTTTGGCACCTATGCTATGGAGATGCTCCATATAGATTTTAATGATTTAATGGCGCTGGGAAGAGAGAATCCGTACAATTCATCCGAGTATTTCAATATGGCCTATTTGGCTATTCACGGAAGTAGTGGGGTAAATGGAGTAAGTCGACTACACGGTGAGGTAAGTCGCAAACTTTTTAAAAACCTGTTTCCAAGATGGCCTACCAATGAAGTTCCTGTAGGATATGTAACCAATGGGGTACATATGCCCAGCTGGGATTCGGAATTTGCAGATACCATTTGGACACATTCCTGTGGAAAAGAGCGATGGAGAGGGAATCTGGAGGCCGTGGACCAAAACATATTATCTGTGTCCGATGTGGATCTATGGCAGTTTAGGAACAATGCAAGGAACCACATGATAAATCATATCCGCGATAGGTACAAAGATCAAACAATGGATTCCGGTCAGGCTGTAGAAATTGTGGAATTGGCCGATCAGGTTTTTGACCCTGAAACTTTGACCTTAGGTTTTGCCCGGCGATTTGTGCCGTACAAAAGACCCAATCTCCTGTTGCACGATACGGAAAGATTTATTCGGATACTTACCAATCCAGAACGGCCGGTTCAATTGGTCTTAGCGGGCAAGGCACCTCCTTTTGATGAGTCTGGAAAGGCCTTGATACGACAGTGGGTCCAATTTATTCAAAAACACAATTTATATAAGCACATAGTTTTTCTAAGTGATTATGACATGCTGTTGACAGAACAACTAGTGCAAGGGGTGGATGTTTGGATAAATACACCTAGGCGTCCTTGGGAAGCCTGTGGAACCAGTGGAATGAAGGTATTGGTCAATGGGGGTCTAAATTTGTCCGAATTGGACGGATGGTGGGCCGAGGCCTATACCCCTGAGGTTGGATGGGCCTTAGGCGATTGTCGCGAACATGGGGAGGACCCGGCGTGGGATGCGGAAGAGGCCAGTAAATTATACGAATTGTTGGAACAAAAAGTAGTGCCTGAATTTTATAATCGCAATGCTAATGGGCTACCAGAACAATGGATAGCCAAAATGCGCAATAGTATGTCCACCTTAACCCCTCAATTTTCGGCCAACCGTGCAGTTCGGGAATACACCGAAAAGTATTATCTTCCAGCCGCGGCCAATTACAAAAATAGAGCGGCCAAAAGTGGTGTTTTAGGCAAAGGATTGGTGGACACAAATAAAACTTTAAGGAGTAAATGGGGGCAGGTTCATTTTGGTGAAACCCAAATAGAAAACCTTGATGATGGTTATTTATTTAGAATAATGGTATGGTTGAATACCATAAGTCCAGATGCTATTTCAATTGAACTTTTTGCGGAAGGAATCAATGGAAGATCACCAGAAATTATAACAATGGAGATTATTGGGCTTCTGGCTGGACAGGTGGAGCATGAGTGCGTAGCCCGGGTGCTTACGGACCGACCGGCCTGTCATTATACCGCGCGTATAGTTCCATGTTATGATAATGTTTCCGTGCCATTGGAAAATAATTTGATTCTTTGGCAGCGGTAATCATTTTGAACAAAAAAGCCAATGCCCTGTTGCTCATAATAAAGATTTTATAGTGTTTGCATGGAGAATTCTGTATCTTGAACTAAATGGATAAACAATGATCGTACATAGCTTAGGGGAGGAAAATTCACTGTTAAATAAATTTGTCGCCGAAATTAGGGATGCCAATATTCAACGCGATAGTATGCGCTTTAGGCGTAATATTGAACGTATCGGGGAAATTTTGGGCTACGAACTTAGTAAGACCCTTAACTATAGGAACCAAACGGTTGAGACCCCTTTGGGAACCAAAGAAATGGCCATGCCCATTGATGATTTGGTCCTGTGTTCCGTTTTACGTGCCGGACTCCCTCTTCATCAGGGCCTGTTAAATTATTTTGACAATGCGGAGAATGCCTTTATTTCGGCCTATAGGCATCACCGTGGAGATGAGGATGCGTTTGAAGTTATTGTGAAATACTTTGCCGCTCCATCCCTGGAAAATAAAACCTTAATTCTTACAGACCCCATGCTGGCCACTGGAAAAACTTTGGAAAATGTTTTATATGTCCTTAAGGATCATGGCAAGCCTAAGCAGATCCATATTATATCGGTAATAGGTTCCCAATCCGGGATAGACCATATTAGGACAATTTTCCCAAAGAATACCCAATTGTGGATAGCAGCCATCGATACAAAATTAAATAGCAAAGGTTATATTGTTCCCGGTATAGGGGATGCAGGGGATTTGGCTTTTGGGGTTAAAATTTAGACTTCTTCCTGTTCGGATCTAGTGTACTATTTTAATTTTCCCTTGGCCCGTTTTATCCCTTTTACAATTTCATACCAGAGTACGGACATCAGGCCAACAAGGACAGCAACTCCCAGTTGATTTCCGTTCAAGGTTTCAAATTGAAAAAATCCTGTTAATGGGGGCAGAAAGAGTAACAGTGCAGAGAGGATCAAAGTAATCCCTATAATCAATGGCACCAAGTTGTTCTTATATTTTAAAGTGGTCCAAATGGAATAATAGAAAGAGCGGTTTACAAGGGTCAGAAAAATATTGGCAGATATCAATACCATAAACACCATGGTTCTGGTTACGGATTCGTTATATCCTTCAAAAATGGCGTATTGGTATACCGATAACGATCCCAGGGTAATCACTAGTCCCTGAATGATACTGGTTATCAATTCCTTGAACTTAAAAAAAGTGGTAGTAAATGGTCTTGGCTTTTTGACCATCGTATTTTTCTCCATCGGCTCGTTTTCATAAATAATGGAGCAGGTGGGGCCCATAATCAATTCCAATAAAATAACATGGGAGGGTGAAAATATGGAGGGATAGGCCCACCCCAATGCCAAGGGAATAAATACCGTTAATATGATTGGGATATGAATGGATATGATATACTGGATGGCCTTTTTTAAATTGCCGTAAATTTTTCTGCCCATGGCAATGGCATCTACCATTTTGGAAAGGTCATCTTCCACCAAGATCAAGGAGGCGGCTTGCTTGGCAATTTCAGTTCCTTTTTTGCCCATGGCAATACCGATATGCGCTGCCTTGAGCGCTGGACCGTCATTGACCCCATCACCTGTCATGGCTACTACTTCATTATTGGCTTTTATGGCATTTACAATTCTTAGTTTGGCTTCTGGGAACATACGGGTAAAGACCTGGGTGCTTTTTACCTTTTGTTGTAATTCTGCATCCCCCAATTGCATTAGTTCCTCCCCGGTCATATTTTTTTCATAGCCGGGAAAGTCAATTTGTTTGGCAATGGCCATGGAAGTGGCCGGATTGTCTCCAGTAACCAGTTTTACCTGTATTCCGGCCTTGTCAAAATCTTTCAGTACCTGACGAATATTCTCTTTTGGAGGGTCATAAAAAGCCACTAATCCCTTGAAAGTAAATTCAAAATCCTGTTGCTTTTCGGGAAAGTCGGACCCTTGAAAATTGGCTTGCCCAACTCCTAACATTCGGTATCCTTGCCGCCCTAAATTGGTCAAGACATCCGTAATCTGTTTTTTTTGGGTATCGGTAAGTGTGGAAGTTGCCAAAAGAGCTTCGGGGGCCCCTTTGGCGGCAATGATACGACTACCTTCACTATTTTCGAATATATGGGTCATCATAGGAGGTTTCCCGCTAAGCGGATACTCATGAATCATTTTATAATGGGGCCGCTGGTCTGCAGAGGCAATTCTGCCATAGGCCTCATGCAAGGCTTTTTCCATAGGATCGAAAGGTATTGGTTCGCTGGCCCACATCGCTATGGTGATCAATTCTTTTTCAAAATTATTTAAGGTGCTTTCAACAGAAATTACCTCTCCAGTATCTAGGGTAAAGAGTTTTGCAAGCTCCATCTTATTTTGGGTTATGGTGCCGGTTTTGTCCGTACAAATAACGGTAGCACTTCCCAAAGTTTCTACTGTTTTCATTTGTTTTACTACGATGCCCATTTTCATAAGCCTATAGGCACCCAATGCCATGAAAGTGGTAAAAGCTACTGGTATTTCTTCTGGCAACACACTCATTGCCAAGGTTAACGCTTTTAATAAACTTTCCAATAGCTCCCGCGATTGGAGGTAGTTAATTCCCCAGACAAGAAGAAATATGATACCGCCCCAAATGGACATTTGTTTCACGAAATTGGAAATCTGTTTTTCCAGGGGTGTCTTTTCCTCCTCGATCCCTTCAAGACTTTTTCCAATTTTACCTAACCTGGTGCTGTTCCCAATTTCTGTAATGGTGGCAATCGCCAGTCCACTGGCCACTGTTGTGCCCCCAAATATTTTATGGTCCATTTTTGAAGCATCCTTAAAAACCGAAAGGGATTCTCCGGTAAGAATGGATTCGTTTACGGAGAAATCGTTGGAATGTACAATGGTGCCATCGGCAGGAACGGTGTTGCCTTCCTCAACCATTAGGCTGTCGCCCACAACCAACTCCTCACTGGGTATTTCTACGACCACTCCGTTCCTAATGACCTGACTATTGGGTTGCGTAAGATTTTTTAATTTTTCCAGGGCCATCCTACTTTTGGAATCCTGATAAAGGGATATTGAGGCAACCAGTATAATGGCGGCAACCATAAATATTCCATCACCATTATTTCCTGATATAAAATAGATAGAGGATGCCACCATCAATAGGATGACCATTGGTTCCTTGGCAACACTTTTTAAAGCATCAAAAAAACCATTTTCCTTTTTATAGCTAAGGCTATTTTCACCATGCTTTTTTCTGGAGCTTTTTACCGCTTCATCCGTTAGCCCTTCTATGCCAAAATCAATTGGATTGATCATATTGTCTAAATTAACAAAATTGTACAGAACCATATACTATAATCCAACTTTCGTATTATTACAAATTCCGATATGTCTATAACAATATTGAAACATTGATTGGATAGGGTAAAAATAAGCGTAAATAAATTTTGAGTGACTGACCTAAATCATTTTGTACAAGGGCAATTGATTGTAATTTAGGGATAACAATAAATGTGTAACCCTTAAAAACAAAATATTATGTCAGTAGTAAAATTTAAAAGGAGACCATTTGGAAACTTAATGAGCCAAGATTTTTTTGACATGGAAGATTTTTTCGATAATCGTGCTTGGGTAAGGGACATGCTACCCGATAGTTTCTGGAATGGTAAAAGGTCCGAGCCAGCCTTGAACATTAAGGAAACTGGTGACCATTTTGAGATAGAGCTGGCTGCTCCTGGATTTCAAAAAAAAGATTTTGAGGTAACCATAGATAATGGATGCCTGAACATTACTGCCGAGAAGTCCCAATCCAAGGAGGAAAAGGAGGACAAATTTACCCGTCGTGAATTTAGCTATAATTCCTTTGAAAGGTCTTTACAGCTTCCTGAAAATGTAAAACAGGAAGAAATTAAGGCGGCCTATAAGGATGGTATTCTTAGCTTTAATCTTGCCAAGAAAGAGGAAGCTAAAAAAACACCTCCTAAAAAGGTACAAATCGGATAATAATTTGTTGGTTATTTGTTAGTAGCAATGCCTTCCCGTAAATACCCAAAATATGTCCATGTTGGGGGTATAAACGGGAGGGCTTTTGCATTTTAAACCTCACTAGGGATTTACCCTGTTGCAATAGGTCCGGGGTAGAATTTGAAATTCTTGAAGTAAACGCTTGCGCTTCGTCAATTTCCAACATATTAAAAATCTGGATGGAATGTAGTTAAATATATTTCAGAAGGTTTATTCTTGTGGATTTTCTTTAACCGAAGTTTCCATAGAAAAACCATTCATGGCTTCCAATTCCGCTGCCGATAGTAATTCTGAAGCAAGGGGACTATTGTTCAATGCGGTAATGGTTGCGGTATAGCCCAAATCACAAATAATGTCTAAATTTTTCAAAGTGAACATGCTGTAACGATCCATATTGGAAGGACGTATCAATATATCACAGTCCTGAAATTTCTTGGTAGTTTCATTGGCTACCATAACGTGGTAAGCCCTTTCCAAAACTTTGGTAACGTGATTAAGTTCCTTGATGCTTACATGGTTGAACGGATTTACATAAACTCCCACAATCTGATCACAATACTTTTTTATAAGGTCCACCGGAAAATTGTTCAAAGTACCACCGTCTACGTAATAGCCTTTATTGATCTCTACTGGCGCAAATAGTCCAGGAACCGCTGCAGATGCCAATACGGGTTTTATAAGTTCACCCTTGCTAAAAATAGTCAAGGTGCCATCAAGTAAGTTGGTAGCCGTTACATATAGTTCTTTCTGTAGAGATTCGAAGCTATCATGGGGTATATAGGCCTTTAATTGATCATGGAATTTTTCTGTGTCCAAGAAACCAGGTTTTCCCATAGCGTAATTGGTTATACTGAAAATTTCTGTGGACTTAAAAAAATCCAGCATTTCTTCCCAAGTACATCCGGCAGCGTACAAGGCTCCAACAATGGCTCCTGCGCTGGTGCCTGCAATATGGGTAGGGTAAATACCGTATTCCTCCAATGCCTTTATGGCCCCTATATGGGCAACACCCCGTATCCCACCTCCAGAAAGAACCAACCCAGTTCTCATAAGCCTTTTATTTAAAATTTGAATCAAAATTATTCCAAATAAAGAAATGTGCATATGACCAATGTCAGGTTTTTACTATGCAGCTCCATGGTATGACGGATATCATTTCTTGAGGCTATAGTGAACGATACATTTGTGTAACTGAGTGCTAAAATACCGGAATACCGGTCTCAAAGGGTAGTTTATGTTTCACGAAACTCCTTAACGGTCATTCCCAATTGGTTTGGTCTAGGCCATTTAGAGAAAATCAGCAAAAGGACAATGCATGAAAAAATAACAAATAGCGATCTGTATCAATCCATCTTTGAATCCTCTTTAGCGGGACTAATTGTGGTAGACCAACATGGATCTATGCTCATTGCCAACATGTCTGCGCAAAGAATGTTCGGATATGTTGAAGGGGAGTTGGTACAGCAGGATATCCAATTGATTATTCCAGATTGGAAATTCAAAGCTGTTGCCACGGATATGAATGAGATTGTTGTAGGTCCCAATCAATTTTATGGTAGGGACAAGAATGGCGTTAAATTTCCTATCGATATTAGGATCGTACCAACAGTGATAAAAGGTCAAGACGTAAAGGTAATCTACTGTAAACCGGCCGATATTTCAGTATTTGAAAGCGATAGAAAGTTTAGAACATTGATTTCCAATGTGTCCGGAATTGTATATCGCTCTAAAACGGATAGACCTTGGATCATTGAATTTATCAGCGAGGCCTGCCAAAACATAACCGGATATTCTCCGGCGCAATTTTATGATGGCTCAGATATCAGTTGGGATTCCTTAATACATGCTGAAGATCTGTCCAGGGTTTTGCTTGAGGTGAAGAAAGGAATAGCAGATAAGGAACAGTATCAGCTCACTTATAGGATCGTTACGGCAAACAAGGAAATAAAATGGATATGGGAACAGGTTTCCTGCATAATGGACGAGCGTGGAAATGTCTGCGGTTTGGAAGGTTTTTTACAGGATATAACAAAGGGTAAGGAAATAGAAATGGCTCTGGACAAGGAGAAAAAATTGCTCCGTCAATATATGGATTCTTCTCCTACAATGTTTCTAGTAATCAATAAGGACCATACTGTAGCACTTGTCAATAAAAGGACCTGTGAAATTTTAGGATTGGAACAAGATGCTATTTTGAATAAAAATTGGTTTGGAAATTTTATACCGACCAGGGATAAAAAGCGAATAATAGAACTCTTTGAAGACATTTTCCAGGAGAAGTTGGAAGTGCCCAATATTTACGAAAACCATATAGTTGCCAAAGGTGGGGAAGAGCGACTAATTCAATGGAGCAATGCTACCTTGAGGAATGGAAATAATGAAATTATTGGCGTGGTAAGCTCGGGCTTGGATATTACCGAAACCACATTGTTACAGGATACCTTGGAAATAAGGAATAGGGCCCTTGAAGTGGCAGGCAACGGAATTTTAATAGTAGATGCCCAAGACCCCAATCTTCCCATTATATATTGTAATGATTCCTTTACCCGGATAACGGGATATGACAAAAGTGAAGTTCTAGGAAAAAACTGTAGGTTTTTACAAAATGATGATCGCGATCATCCTGAAATTGAAGTTTTGGTCGAAGCTATTAAAGAAGGGAAACCTTGTAGGGTACTTCTCCAAAATTACCGTAAAGACGGGACCCTTTTTTGGAACGACCTGTCCATTACGCCCTTATATGACCAAAATCAAAAATTGACCCATTTTATTGGGGTTCAGAACGATGTGTCCGAAATCCAGCAAAACAAGAAGAAATTGGAAGAATATACCGAGCAATTGGAATATAAAGTGGAAGAACGGACCAAGGAAGTTCAATCTGCGGTTCAACAATTGATGACCACCAGTTTAAACCTTGAGGATCAGGTAGTGGAGACCCTAAGGGCGGAAAGGAAGGCCAAGCTTAGTAGGGCGCTATTTACGGCTATAGCGCATAATTTCCCCAATGGGGTCATAATGGTCTTTAATTCCGATTATGAGCTGGTTTATGTGGAAGGGGAGGAAATGGACCGTATTGATATTAATAAGTCCGATATTGAAGGAATTCCTATTGATGACATCCCGGTTTTTACAAAATTACAGAGCAAAAAAATAAAATCGGATATTCGAAAAACCTTAAGGGGAGACAATATTTCTTTTGAAGTAGATTTTAAGGATCAGTGTTATGCCGTGAATTCTACACCACTCTATTCCGATGAAAAGAAAATAATGTGGGTTTTGTTCGTCTTTAACAATGTTACCGAACAGAAAGAAGTACAACATAAATTGGAAAAGACACTAATGGTAGAAAAGGAAATTAACGAGTTGAAGTCGCGTTTCATTTCAATGGCCTCCCATGAATTTCGCACCCCGCTTAGTGCAATACTTTCTTCTGCAATCCTAATAGGAAAACAAAATGAGCCAGGTAAGGAGGAGAGGAGAATGAAACATGTCTCCAGAATAAGGAACAATGTGAAGGATCTAGTGGTTATTCTTAACGATTTTCTATCCTTGAGTAAGTTGGAAGAGGGCAAGGTGCAGGTGAAACCACAGTCTTTTGAATTGATACAGTTTATAAAACTGTTGATCGATGAAATGGAGCCCAACAAAAAAGAAGGTCAGAACTTTGTTTTAAAACATTCCCAACCCTCTGTATCGGTTTACCTTGATCCAAAATTATTGAACCATATCCTTATAAATCTTATCTCCAATGCTATTAAGTACTCAAAGGAGCAACAAGAGATTACTATTAAAATTAGGGTTAAAGGAAATTTCCTATCCATAAAAATTAAGGATAGGGGCATCGGTATACCCAAAGAGGAGCAAAAAAATCTATTTAACCGCTTTTTTCGTGCAGAAAACGCCACCAACATCCAGGGCACGGGTCTGGGACTTCATATTGTGAAGCAGTATACGGAGCTTTTAAGCGGTGGTGTTAGCTTTAACAGTGAATTAGGAGTGGGTAGCACCTTCAGTTTAATGCTTCCGGTAAATATATACGAAAATGAAAAAAATTCTATTGATTGAGGACAATAAGGATGTCAGGGAAAATACAGCGGACATATTGGAGTTGGCCAATTACGAGGTGGCTACCGCCGAGAATGGAAAATTAGGGGTAGAACTTGCCGGAAAATTTAGACCGGACGTAATCATATGTGATATCATGATGCCAGAACTGGACGGATATGGGGTCTTGGAAATGTTGGGCAAAAACAGTTCAACCTCTAGCATACCCTTTATATTTTTAACCGCAAAAACCGATAGGGCAGAGGTAAGATTGGGAATGAATTTGGGGGCGGACGATTATCTTACCAAGCCTTTTGAGGAAAAGGAATTGTTGGAAGCCATTGCCTCCCGTTTACGAAAGAGCGATTTTCTAAAAAAAGAGATTGCCAAAAACTTGGAAGGACTCAATAAATTCCTGGACGAGGCCTCCCAATATGGTGATATGAAGAGTCTTTCCAAAAATTACCCCCTCAAGAAGTACAATAAAAAGGATATTCTTTTTTGGGAAGGGGATAATGCACAATCTATGTATTTCATTGAACAAGGAAGTGTTAAGACATACAAGAGCACCGAATCCGGAAAGGAGTTTGTAACAGGAATATTTGGCCCCGGCGATTTTGTTGGGCAGCTTTCCTTATTGAATTCCAATAAAGTTTATGTTGAAAATGCCACTGTGTTGGAGGATGCCGAATTATGCGCGATACCTAGGAAAGATTTTACCCAATTAATTTATGGCAACTCTGCCGTTGCACAGAAATTTATTGGAATGATATCCAATAATCTTATGCACCTGCAGGAACAATTGGTGGATATGGCCTTTGCTTCCGTTCGGCAAAGGGCAGCAAAGGCCCTTTTGGAACTTTATGATAAACATGTTATACAGGACAAACCCAATGAAGGAATAGGTATACCTAGGGAGGATTTCGCCGGAATGATAGGTACCGCAACGGAAACCGCTATCCGTACCTTATCGGATTTTAAGGACGAAGGCCTGATTGCCACCGACCACGGACGAAGGATCATTGTTTTAAATGAAAAGGGACTTAGGGAGGTGGCGGATTTTTAAGGTTGTCTTTAAGACGTAAAACTCAAAATTTTTGAGGTTACCGTCTGCTAAATACGGCCTTTAGTTTCCTTATTGCATAGATCAATAGCATTTGTTGAATGCTACCTTTAATACTCCCTGCCAACTGCAGTGGTCTAAGATTCGACTTTACTTGGTTGATATTTAGTTTAAGGCTTTCAATTTCAATTTTGCGCTGTAATTTCAAGACCATTAGCCTTTCATCAATTTCTTTAAAGGAGTTGTATTGCTTTGCCATAGTCTTAATCAAAAAAATGTTTGGAAAAAGTGCGTAATAATGGTCCGCTAAGCCTATTTCTAAGGAAATAACAAATGAAAGCTATAAGTATATAGCCTATGCCTACCAGTAAAAATCCAAGGTAGGCGCTTTTCAAAGTTTCGTTCAGGGCATTGGATGCAGCCCAAGATAACAAAACCAAGGCAAGTAGGGCCAAGGCCCCAATTAAAAGGGTTTGTGCAAATATGGTTACAAACTCCATAAGCACCTTAAATACTTTTAGCTTGGCATACTCTTCGCTATTTTCTAGATAAGACCTTACATCGGCTTCCGCTTCTGTAAGGTCTCTCTTAAGTTCTTCCAAGGCCATATTACCTTATTTTTGAAATTGGGCGTTTTTCTTTTTTAAGTCTTCCAATTTGCGCTCCAAGGTAGCAATGATGTCATCTGCCTTGTAGCTCATAGTAGAGATGGCTTCATCCAGTTTTCGGTCAAAGGCATCTTTTTTCTCATTGGCAGTTTTGGTAAGTTCTTCCTTGGCATGTGATAATCTATCAGATATTTCATGCGTAGTTTCCCCTACTTTTTGCTTTATTTTATGTCTGGTCTCAACACCCTTGTCGGGAGCATAAAGAATTCCAATTCCTGCACCTATGGCAGCCCCTGTTAATAAAGCCAAAAGAATATTTCCGTCGTTGTTTGTCATGATTTTTGTTTTTAAATTATTATGTGTTTTCTAATAATAATCAAATGTAACCTTAACAAATTCTATTTGAAATGATTTAAATCATATCCTATACCCTAATAGGTACTTATATTGGATTTCAACTAATATAATTTCTTCATTGTTTTTTGTTTGAAACAGAAAGAAGAAACTCAACTGATATAAATCATTTTTTAAGAGTGTTGAAGTTTGCATTTTTGAAGGAAAGTAAATAAGCATAGAAATAATTTGAATATGGAAGGATCAGTAAATATTTATCAAAGTAAAAAGGAATTTCACTTATTCGTAGCCAATACGTATAGGGATTTGATACGTCTCAAAAAAGAAGGGGATCTGTCATCCTTTAATAATTTATTGTTGAAGTCGATACCAGAGGTGAAGAGGTATATAAATAAGAATCTGAACAGGGCCTTGACCAATGGTAAAATTGATAGGAATAAGTATAAAGCCAATGATTTTATAGATCAACTTTTTATAGAGGTGTATGAGCATATTGACGAAATTAAGAATGAAAAGGAATTTTACCCTTGGATGTTTAAAAAAGTAGATGAGCTAATGGGGGATATTCTTGAGGAAGAGGAATTTGATTCTTTATTTTTCGAGAATATAGATAACTATTCCAAGCCCGAATGGGATGAAATGCAGGAGAAATTCTCAACTGATGGCGATGGGGATCTGGTGATGAAAGAAGAATGGGACGATATTTCCTATGCGAAGAACGATTATGTGCTGAATCATGTTTTTGTTGAAGACGGGGATCAGAAAATCTTGGTCCAATTGGACAAGGAACTGGGAGCCGAAAATATAAGGAAACATACCGAAATGGTATTGCACCATTTACCAATGCCAATGAGAACTGTGTATGAACTTTTTGCCGAACATCAGTTTGATATTACTGAAATTGCCAAAATACGGAACAGTTCTGTGGAAGAGGTGGAATCCCTTTTGGAAGCTGCCAGAAAAAGCTTGCGCCTTAGTTTTCTAAATAGATATAAATCCTAGCCTAAACAATAACGAAATATAAAGCTATGACAGCCAAATCATCAAATTCGGAAAAGGGAATATTGTTGGGCAGTGCATTGGATATGCTACACAAGGAAAGTATGGAATGGACCAATATCATAGCATTTTGGAAGGATGAAACCAAATTTTTCACCGATCTGTTGGATAAAGAGCAGGTAAATGCTTCGGAATTTGGGCAGATGCTGCAATATTTGGACAAGATCCACGAATCGCTATTTGATTATTTGGCAGAAGAAATAGTTGACCATGAAAGGCTTTTGTCTAGATTGGTAAAAGGAGAGGTAAAGTTATCCGATCAGGATTACAGGGAAAAACACGCTACACTAAAGGATCAGATGGATTTGTTTACCAACGACTTTAGGGAATTTAAAAAAATGGTATTCGGCTACGCCAAGAAACTGTAATCATGCCTAAGTCCTATGAAAATTTGAAGGAATACTAAAGAACCGAAAGTTATGGAGATTTCAATTTATACTTCGCAAAATAAGACCATGGATAGTATTGCCAATTTTTTGGAATTTTACTATAGTTTTCGGTTGAAGCATCTAGCCAGTGATTTGTTGGAACAAGGTTTATCGCCCACACAAATTACGGAGGCTGTGGTCAAGGCCATTTCCGTAGGGAAATCTTCCGGTTTGGAAATAGACCAGCATTTTAGACCGGTATTTACGGGAATCGAAAAGCAGGTTGTGAGCGACTGCAAGCTGTCACATTTGGCCTATGGATTGGTGCTTATGAATTCGGATGCCGAACTCAAGGTGGTAGGTGATTTTCAAGTAAGTGTCCTGCAGGAATATATAGGGCACTACGGTTCTTTCTAAAATTCTATTTCCAAAGAGATGGGACAGTGGTCGGAGCCAAAATAATCCGATAGAATATCTACAGACTTTATTCGGTCTACCAAAGACTTGCTTACCAAGAAATAATCTATACGCCAGCCCGTGTTTCTTTCCCGCGACTTAAAGCGATAGCTCCAATAGGTATATGCCACGGTATCTGGATGAAAATGCCGAAACGAATCCACAAAACCGGATTTGATAAAATTGTCCATTCCATCAATTTCAACTTGGGTGTATCCTGCGGTTTTGTTATAATTGCTTTTGTCGTTCTTAAGGTCTATGGGCCTATGGGCCACGTTAAAATCCCCGCAAGCAATTACAGGTTTTGTCTTTTCAAGGTTTTTGAGGTATTTCAGAAAATCGGTATCCCATTGTTTACGGTAATCCAGACGGTCCAATTGCTGTCCGGAATTGGGCACATATACGTTTACTAAATAAAAATCATTATACTCGGCGCATTGTACTCTACCTTCGCTATCGTGTTCCAACACCTGCATGTCTTTGGTTACGGCAAGAGGTTCTGTTTTGCTCAGTAGCGCTGTTCCGGAATATCCTTTCTTATCGGCCGAATTGTAATCTTTATAATAATGTTCCATGGCCGTAAGTGTTTCCTCCACCTCATGGTCCTGCGCCTTGGTCTCTTGAAGGCAGAGAATATCAGGTACCATTTTATTTATGGATTCAAAAAAATCTTTTTTGGCAACGGCCCTAATACCGTTAACATTCCACGAAATTATTCTCATTGTTTGAATTTTATTTTGGACACGGCCATGAAAAAAACAGTTCGGAATAAAGATAATGATTCCGAACTGTTTTTATAAAATGATCACTTAAAGTTTTGCCTAATCTATCATCAACCAGATGACGGAAAGGAATTAGGTTCACTCTTCCTTATTCCTATAAATTGAAATTAGTATAATCAATCCAATAATGGCGGAAAGGCTAAAACCTATTGCGCCCAACACGGGTATTCCACCAATCTTCGGAGGCATATCGGCCATAACCAAAAGGGCCGAGCCAATGGATAGGGCTGCAATGATAACGGCATAGACCAAACGGTTAAAAGCAGTCTTCAAGGACTTTCTAAACTCGTGCAGGCCCTTGTGCTCATGTACTATAACCAATTTTCCATCTTTAATCTTATCTACAATTTCATTAATGTCGGCCGGCAATTTATCCAACAGTGCATTGTAATCCTGAAATCTGTTCAGGTTCTTTTTAAAAAGTCGTTTTAGGCCAAACCTTTTACGGGTTAACTTGGCCATGTAAGGTTGTAGATTATCCGTTATATTAAATTCAGGATCTAGTTTTAGGCCTACACCTTCAATGATTATCAGGGCCCTTATAAGAATATATAAGTAATGCGGAATGGTAATTTTATTCTCATACAGAACATTTTTAAATTGTTTCAAGGTGGTCCCCAGCTTAATGTTACGGATAGATGTATTGCTTATACCATCTACCAATTCGTACAAATCATATTCCAGTTTTTTCTCATCTTGGATATCGGCTTTTAAGGCAATCTTTTTTAGGACGGGAATTATTTTTCGCACATCTTTTTTCAAAAAGCAGAGCAATAGTTCTGTAAGAGCTTCCTTGTCATTGGGCATAATGGTACCCATCATGCCAAAATCTATGAAGCAGATTTTTTGGACCTCCGGTAACACAAATAGATTTCCGGGATGCGGGTCGGCGTGAAAAAAACCATGTTCCAATACCTGTTCCAAATATAGATCTACCCCAACTTTGGCAACGGCGCTGGAATCAATATTATTTTCTTTTAACTTTTCCAGTTCGGAAACCTTTATTCCGTCTACCCATTCCATACAAATAATATGGTCATTGCTCAATTCCCGGTATAAATTTGGAACATTGATGGCCTCGTTGCCTTCAAAATTTTTGGCGAAATGTTGCATATTGTTCATTTCCCTTTTAAAACTAAGTTCTTCATTGACGCTTTTTTCAAAGCTCTCGACCAATTTTAAAGGCTGAAAGGCCTTTGCCTGTAGACTATATTTTTCCAAGGCTTCGGCAACTTCCTTCATAATGGAAATATCCGATGCAATGACTTCTGTTATATTGGGGCGCTGTATTTTTAACGCTACCCAATCCCCATTAAGGAGCTGTGCCTTATGAACTTGAGCCAGGGAGGCCGCTGCCAAAGGTTTGGGATCAATGGTAAGGAAATGTTGGGAGCAATCGATATCCAGTTCTTGGGACAAAACTTTTTCTACTTCAAAATTCTGAAGGGAGGGAGCATGGTCCTGCAGTTTTTCAAGTTCTTTAATCAGGTCCGGAGGCAACATATCGTCCCGATTGCTCATAATCTGCCCCATCTTTACATACGAAGGCCCCAATTCTTCCAGCACCATTCGGATACGTTCAAAAGTGGATTCTGATAACCGTTTTTCTGTGTCAGGATGTTTTTTGAGATAATTTTTAGGGATGAACTTTCTAGCCTTGCTACTAGCCATTACGTCCTCAAACCCATATTTGGTAAGGACCACAAATAATGCGTTATACCTTTTAAAATTTTGTTTCTGTGGAAGTTTTATACCAAACATAGAACTTATAGGTACTTGGTCAAAAAGCGAAAGAAGTCCTTTTTAAGATCTGCATAGATTTTTTCCTGTATCTCCATTTTTTTTCGGAACTCCATATGCTTTTTCACCATTATGGTGTCCATGGTATCATGTGACACCAAATCTTGACCGGCCATACGAATTTCATGGGTTTCGATTTCTTCCAACAAATCCTCGATTACCCCACCGTGCAGGATAAATTCGTTCTGAAAGTGGTCCAATTGTTTCAATACCTCCTTTTTGGTCCATCTAGTAACCAGTTCGCTAAGTCTGTTGTTGAAAATGATGAGTTCATCCTGCCAAAAGAAGAGTTCGCGTCTCCAAATTTCGTGTTCAAAATGCAGGTTTGAATTATATATAATTTGTTTTTCCATGATAATTTGATTTAAATATTATAAATGTGGCATACCCCAAAATTATTTAAATGTATTGACCCCTAAAATGACATATGTCATTTGAAGGGCTATAGATATCCCTTTACTTTGAATTGTCGAGATAAAAATTGGGAAAAACCGAAATTTGGTTGGAACTTTAGCAAGGAAGGTCCAAATGGAAATTTTAGCCTAACCAGTATAATAAACAATAAATTATTAAACAAAGACCTGAACAATGATAATGTAAAGCCATTGTGGGGCCTTTGCAAATTGTATAACATAAATTTATCACAATGAAGAGAAATATGGGTAATTTGGACAGAACCGTGCGTTTTGTTATTGCAGCGGCATTGATCGCTCTTTATTATAATGGTACTATTTCCGGTGTGTTGGGCATTGTACTGGTGGTTTTGGCCATTGTGTTTTTCCTGACCAGTTTTATGGGTTTTTGTCCGCTGTACCTTCCTTTTGGAATAAGAACTTGTAAAACGAAAAAGGAATAAGGGTTGGATCTGCCATCTTGCATTTTTTTATTTGTGCCACTTATTGGTGATGATGGATAATTGGATTTTCCCGAACATTGACCCAAAATCTACGCTATTAAAATTATAGGTTTTGGGATAGACCGTAGGCCTGTTTTGCTATTTCCAATTCCTCATTAGTAGGGACAACCAAAATTTTGATTTTGGATTCGTAGGTGTTAATTTCCCTCATGTCGGAGGATTTTAATTCATTTCTGGTGGCGTCCAATGTGATGCCCAAAAAGTCCATTTCGCTGCATACAAGGCTTCTGAGCCTGCTGGAATTTTCCCCTATGCCTGCAGTAAAGACCAAGGCATCCAAACCGTTCATGGCGGCCATATAGGAGCCTATATATTTTTTTATGCGGTAAGCGTTCATTTCCAAGGCCAATATACATTCAGGGTTGCCAGATTGCACTTCGGCTTCAATATCCCTTAAATCCCTATGACCCGTAAGCCCTAGCATACCACTTTTTTTGGAGAGTAACGTATTTACTTCTTCTAGGCCATAGCCTAAATTATTTACCAAATAGAAGATAAGGGAATGATCTATGTCCCCGCTTCTAGAACCCATGATGAGTCCGTTGGCAGGGGTAAAACCCATGGAATGATCAACACTTTTACCGTCCTTTACAGCAGTAATACTACAGCCATGGCCCAGATGTATGGTAATTATCCTGGAAGATTTTAATTTTAAAAAGGAAATGGCCTTCTCGGACACATATTTGTGACTGGTACCATGAAAACCATAGGCCTGGATACGGTAATCTGTATAAAACTCATTGGGCAAGGCATATTTCTTGGCCTTGACTGGCATGGTCTGGTGAAAAGCGGTATCAAAAACGACAATTTGTATGGCCTTTGGAAAAGCTTCCTCTGCCAATAAAATTCCTTCCAAATTATGTGGATTGTGCAAAGGGGCCAATATAGAAATTTCTCTTATTTCATCTTTAACCTCCTGTGTAATCACGGTAGTGTCAGAAAAAGTGTTGCCTCCATGTACCACCCTATGACCTATAATCGAAATGTCATTGACGTTTGCAATAACGCCTTGGTCGGGATCCATCAGGAGTGTAGCCATTTTCTTGAATCCAGCACTGTGGTTGGGAATCACCATAACTTCCTCAATATCTACAGTCTTGGTTTTATACTTCACCGTGGCATTTTCGGAACCAATACGTTCTATCAAACCTTTACAGATGAGCCTCTCAGAAGGCATT
The DNA here is from genome assembly GCA_040216555.1 of Arenibacter sp. Taxonomy (GTDB): domain Bacteria; phylum Bacteroidota; class Bacteroidia; order Flavobacteriales; family Flavobacteriaceae; genus Arenibacter. The sequence goes on along the minus strand of JAVJOW010000022.1, from coordinate 142,175 downwards.
TGAATCAATTGATATTTAATGGAAGAACTTCCTGCGTTTATGATCAGTATGTTCATGGTTTAGGATTTATTGGATTAAAATTAAAGGCCTTGAGCCTGTATGGCGGTAATGACTACAGTGTTATAGATATCGTCCACAGTACAGCCCCGGCTTAGGTCGTTAACTGGTTTATTTAGACCTTGTAGCATGGGGCCAATGGCTAGGGCACCTGTTTCTCGTTGAACGGCCTTATAGGTGTTGTTTCCTGTATTGAGATCCGGAAAAATGAATACACTGGCCTGTCCTGCCACTTCCGAATCAGGCAATTTACTCTTGCCCACGTTAATGTCTACTGCTGCATCGTATTGAATGGGTCCCTCTACTTTTAAACCTGGTCGTTTATTTTTTATAATATCCGTGGCTTTGCGCACTCTGTCCACGTCTTCGCCCACTCCTGAAGCCCCGGATGAATAGGATAGCATAGCAATTTTGGGTTCAATGCCGAAGGCCGTGCTGGTTGCTGCAGAAGAAATGGCTATTTCCGCCAATTGTTCAGCAGTGGGATTTGGATTGATGGCGCAGTCCCCGAATATGGTAACGCGATTGGGGAGACACATAAAGAACACTGAGGATACAATGGAGACCTCCGGTTTAGTTTTGATAAATTGTAAAGCTGGTCTTATGGTATGTTGTGTGGTATGTGCCGCACCGGAAACCATTCCATCGGCATGGCCTTTATAGACCATCATGGTTCCGAAATAAGAAACATCTTCCATAAGATCTTTGGCCATGGCAAGATTAACATTTTTTTCTTTACGCAGTTCGTATAGCGTGGTGGCATAATCCAAAAAATTGGGGGAAGATTTGGGGTCTATAATATTGAAGCTATTGGCATCCAAACTTAAATCCAATTCTGAAATTTTTGCCATTATTTGCTCTGTATCTCCCAACAACGTAATAGTAACGGCATTGGTGTCCAGAAGTTTTTTAGTAGCCTTTAGAATGCGTTCGTCATTTCCTTCTGGAAGGACAATATGCTTCTTGTGCGATTTTGCCCGTTTAAGAAGATTGTACTGGAACATTCTTGGAGTAATTCCCTCCGCTTTAAAAGTAATAAGTCGCTCGGCCAATTCATTTGTGGGAACATATTTTTCGAATTCCTGTATAGAGGTCGCTATTTTTTCCTTGTTCTCGGGATAGATTCGGGGCTTAATGGTTCCTATACGGTTGGTTACCGAAAAAGTACCATCGGCAACTGAGATGATTGGTATAATATCGGAAAGTCCCTCAATAAGTTTAATAATGGAGTTCTCCGGTAACAGCCCGCCTGTTAGTACAATACCCGAGAGATTGGGATAATTTGAGGAGATGTTGGCCTGTAATGCCCCTAAAATAATATCTGCCCTATCTCCTGGTGTAATGACAAGACTATCTTTTTTTAAATGTGTGAGATAATTGCGGAGCTGCATGGCACCCACGCTAAATTCGCCGGCCTGATTGTTTATAAAATTTTCTCCAAACAAAACTTCGGCCGAAAGAGCCTGTGCAATTTCCTTTACGGTAGGATTTCCCAAAATAGGGTTCAAAGGGATAGCCGCTGTCAAAACTTTTTTGGGTAGTTTGGACTTGAGACCCGATACTACCTTTTCCAAATTTTCTGGCTGTACTTTATTGGCGACGGTCAGTAATACTTCAACTCCCTTTTCCCTAAAGGAATCATAGGCCATGTATATATTTCCCACCAATTCCTGAAGGGTTTTGCCCATACCGTTGGCTATGATAATTGCCGGTATTCCCAAATTTTTAGCGATAAGCACATTAATGTCCCATTCTATGATGGCGCCCTCTCCTGAAAAATCTGTGCCTTCCACCAATACAATATCGAACCTATCCTCAATGGCCTTGTACTTATTGATAATATGACCTATTATTTCATCATCCTTGTCCATATTTTTAAGTTGTACCACTTGGCTCCGTGTATAGGCATAGGAATCCTCGAATTTTTGGTCTACCTCAAAATGCTTTAGTACCGTATCTATATGGTCATCAATCCTGCCCTTTTCAAAGTCATCTATAATTGGCCGGAAATAACCCACCTTGGCGGTTTTTCCCAATAATAACTGCATCATCCCCAAGGATACGATAGATTTTCCGCTATTGGGCTCTGTAGTGGCGAGGTATATGGCTTTGCTCATGAATTATTAATATTCTTCGAATTTATAAAAAACATTTTTTTTAGAGTCGCAAAGTTCGGGCACAGAAAGATTAGCTTATATGATAGAAGTCATTTATGGATACAACATTAGGTCCTAATTTTAACGAAACAATTTTATCCCCATAACAATTTAACTTCTTTAAATAGGCAAGTATAACGAAATGTACTCCAATTGGATCAGTTGGTTGCTTGCAAGTTTTACAGATAAATTACAATACATAATAAAATGAAAACATTGCTTTATGCCACGGATTATTCCAAAAACTCGGTCTCTGCTTTGCTGTTAGCCTATAATTTAAGTCAGGATCTGGGAACTAGACTGGTTATTACCCACACATTTAATTTCCCTACCGTATTGGGTATGGAAGGACTGGATGAGCGGCCTATCCTTGAAGGAAATCCGTTTAAATTTCACCGTGCAGAGCTGGAGAAATTCTGCACAGAATACCTTGGGAGCAAGTGGGATAATCCCAAAATACAATTGGAGCCTGTACAGAACAATTCGGTAATAAAAGGAATTATATCAAAGGCAGAAGAATATCATGCCCAACTGATCGTGGTGGGCACCAAAGGAGCAAGCGGTATTGAGGAAATGATCTTGGGCAGTACTGCCAAGAAACTTATAGAAAAATCACCTTGTCCCGTAATTACAATTCCCAGTGATGTATTGCCTAGAAATCTGGATACCATGGTCTATGCCACGGATTTTGAAGAGGAAGATATACATGCCATTCAAAAGCTTTCCGAATTTGCCAAGCCTTTAAAAGCAAAGATTAAGGTAGTACATATTTCTACCAACCAGGAATATGCAGGAGACTTATCAATGGAGTGGTTCAAGGACATGCTCAAATCCAAGGTAGATTATCCAGAAATCGAGTTCGAACTATTGTTTTCTGAAGATGTATTTGACACCCTCAGAATTTATCTTGGGGTAGTAAATGCAGATATGGTAGTGATGCTGGAAAGGGAAAAGAAAGGATTTTTAAAAAAATGGTTCCATAGGGATCTGGTAAAAAAAATGGAGGACTACGGCGAGGTGATTTTGATGAGCTTTAATGAACACAATCATCAAACCCTATTTTTCTAGGGATATCACTTGTTAACTAAGGGGATTTGGCAAACAATTTTGTATTGATGCCTTACGCTTATCCGTTATTATTATATCAATACCCAAAAAGCATCAGATTTTAGTCCCATTGCAATGACATAGCACCATAATAAGCAGCCCCAAGGAGTGCCGTTTTTTCGTTAAGGATTACCTTTACCGGGACCATTTCCAAAAGAGCGTTAAGACGCCCTGATTGGACAAAGTTATTGTAAAAAATTTCCCTGTTAATACCAGTTATGATTTTTGGTAAGATGCCGCCACCTATATAGATACCACCAGTAGCCTTATATTTTAGGGCAAGCTGAGCCGCTTCTATGGCCAAAAATCGAATGAAAGTATCCAAGGTTTCTACACAAACCGAATCTTTTCCTTCCATTGCTGTCCCTGTAATTGTCGCAGAAGGATTACCTTTTGACATTTCATTTCTAAGCCATTCTGGCTCCTTCTTGCCACTTATTTGCCTCAAGAACAAATATAGATCCAAGATTCCTGGCCCTGATAACAACCTTTCCCAGCTGACATGTTCATATTTTTTTCGGAAGTATTGCAGAACTTTTATGTCCAATTCATTACGAGGACTAAAATCGCAATGGCCGCCCTCACAGGCGAAAGGATGGTAGTGCGATCCGTCCCAGAACATTCCTGCTTCCCCAAGTCCTGTACCCGGAGATATAAGTGCGGCGTTACCCCGTATTTTTGACCCATACATAAGCGTTTCGAAGTCCTTATCTTGGAGTGCAGCCAGTCCATAAGCATTGGCTTCCATATCATTGATCAAGGAAACGGAACGTATATGAAGTTCCCTACTAATTTCTTCACTGTCTATTGCCCAAGGAAAATTAGTGCCATATACCTTGCCCTGGGTAACAGGTCCGGCAACACCAAGACATATTCCATTTATCCTAGGCATGTCGTCAGTATGGAATATAGATACCATCTCCAAAAAGGATTTATATTTTTTGGTGGGATATGATTTTTCCTTCAAAGGGACGAGATCTCCAGCCTCGATTTGAAAAAGGGCCAAATTTGTTTTGGTGCCTCCAACATCGCCGGCCAGAATTACCCCTTTATTCCGGGGTATGCTGGAATTCATAAAAGCTAAGGGAATCTCCCCTTCATGGATGGCGGGTAACGAGAATTTTTGAATATTGTCCATAAAGTCTATCTTTTATAACATGGTTAGGTTCTGGTCCAGTAGATTATTCTGAATCAAATTGATTAATCACAGATTTTATTTCAAGCGTTTTTTTGTCCTAGTATCCATTTGTACAACTTATCCGCGTCCTCCTTGTTGCACAATTGGGTACCCTCATGCATGGTAGCGGCAGTACCGCAGGCAACGCCATAGCTTACCATTTCGCTATAGGTTTTTCCATTAAGCAAACTGATTATCATTCCTGCAACCATACTATCTCCCGCTCCAATGGTGCTTTTTTGCAGTACAGTGGGTGCAGGAATATGTTCTATGAGATCCTTGGTAGCCAATAGTGCCCCTTTCGGGCCCAAGGATACAACAAGTATTTCACAATCATGTTCTTCCAAAAACTTTTTGGCAAGGGGTTCCAATTCCATAGCCGAAATAGAGGTAACACCACATAAAGAGCTCAATTCCCCCAGGTTCGGCTTTAACATAAATATTTTGGATTTAGTAGTCTTGACCAAAGCCTCCCCAGAAGTATCTAAAACAAAGAGCGTCTTTTTCCTTTTGGCTATCTCGGCTACCAGAACATAGAAATCATCAGGCATGCCCGGAGGTAATTTACCACTGACCACCAAGTAATCTCCTTCTTCCAAATTCTCTTCCAGTTTTTTCAGTAGGGTTTCCCATTCTTCTTTTTCAACCACTGGCCCAGGTACTCCAAAGCGGTATTGTAGGTTGGTGGTAGTATCGGTAACCGCAAGATTATCCCTTGTCCACCCCTTAATGGGCACTGCTATTTGATCAATACCAGCCTTGACCAATATTTGCTTTAAATGTTCCCCTGTGGGCCCTCCTGCGAGATACATACAGAGTGATTCTTCTCCCAATTTTTTGATGGCACGGGAAACGTTTATACCTCCACCTCCGGCATCATAACTGGGTTGGGTACATCGCAGTTTTGTATCGGGGCTAATGCCGGCTACGGTGACACTTTTGTCGATTACTGGATTTAAGGTAAGTGTTACTATTTTCTTGTGCATCTTGGTCTATGTTTATATTTGCCTGCCGTGTTTTAATTTTTTTTGTACAAAAAATATCCGGTTTTTGTTTGGGATTAGCTCCCTATTATTTGGAAACATGCATTATTATTCCAATTTGTGATGGCCATTTAAATTTAGGTTATCATCAAATTCATATATATGTGGTACGCCTGTAAGGACTTCTAAATTGGCAATTTCATTTGGTGACATCTTGTTGAGATAACCAATAAGGGCGCGAAGTGAATTGCCATGGGCCGAGACCATCACCGTTTTACCTTTTGCCAACTGGGGTACTATGGCCTCATAATAATAATTGATTACCCTTTTGGAGCTATCTTCGAGAGACTCTCCAGAAGGTAATTGGGCCGGGTCTACATTTTTGTAATTCGGGTCGAATTTAGGGTGTTGTTTGTTGTTGTGTGCCAATTTAGGGGGAGACTCATAATATCCACGGCGTATGGCCCAATATTTTTTTTCGCCCACCTCTTTTAAGGTTTCATCCTTGTTTTTACCTTGCCAATCACCATAATGCCTTTCGTTCAGTTTCCAAGAATAGTAGGTATTTACGTGCATTTGTTCACAGGAGTCCAGTACGATCCACGCTGTACGTACAGCCCTTTTAAGATAGGAAGCAAAACATATATCGATGTTTATGTTATTGCGTTCAATGATTGCGCCGGCATTTTTAGCTTCCTCCTTTCCTTGTGGTGAAAGGTCAATATCGGTCCAACCTGTGAATATATTTTCCAAGTTCCAAAGACTTTGTCCATGCCTGATAAGAATCAATTTTCCCATTTGTCATCAATTTAAAAGACCTCGTTTTTACAAGGAATTGTTTTTTCAAGACAATCTAGATTCTCCATTGTTGTCTGGGCAATATTCTGTAGGGCGGTATCTGTTAAAAAAGCCTGGTGGCTAGTTATCATAACATTTCTGAGGGTCATTAAACGTGCTATCATATCGTCCAGAAGTATATCCTCGGAATGGTCTTCAAAAAACAAGCCTTCTTCCTCCTCATAAACGTCCATTCCATAATAACCAATTTGTTGGGATTTAAGGCCATTAATAACATCTTGGGTATTCACCAATCCACCTCTACCGGTATTGATCAGCATTACCCCCTTTTTCATTTTGGCGATCTGGGCTTCGTTTACCAGATAATGAGTTTGTTCCATCAAGGGGACATGTAAAGAAATAATATCGGATTGCCTGCACAAGGTGTCCAGATCGGTATAGGTAGCCTTGTATTCTTTAACCAAGGTTTGGTCTTTCACGGCATCGTATGCCAGAATATGACATCCAAAACCATGTAGAATTTTGGCAACGATCCTTCCAATTTTCCCAGTACCTACGATACCTACTGTTTTTCCATGCATATCAAAGCCTACCAAACCGTCCAGCGAAAAGTTCATTTCCATAATGCGGTAATGGCTTCGTATCAATTTACGGTTCAAGGCCAAGATTATGGCTACCGTAAATTCGGCTATGGCATTGGGGGAATAGTCCGGTACCCGGACAACCCTCAGACCTAAGGATTTGGCATGGGCTATATCCACATTGTTATATCCGGCAGATCGTAATGCAATATATTTTACCCCCATTTCATGGAGCTTGTCCAAAACCGGAGCAGTACCGTTATCTTGTGTGAATATACAAACGGCTTCACAACCTTTGGCCAATACCGTGGTATCTATATTAAGATAGGAATCCAATAATTTTAGCTCATGTTTATTGGCATTGGCGTTTATCAAATATTCCTTCTCAAATTTATGGGTATTAAATACGGCTACTTTCATTATTTGTATTACGGAACACTTACAGGTGTCCTAGTTGCAATCACAAAGGAAGTATTTAGGAAGGTGATGAAAAATGATATAAATCATCATTCATTGTCTTTCCGTGTTTATTTTATGTTGTGCCCAATGATATTGATTACTCAATTTTAAGGGGTGGCCCTACGACCTGCATTTCATTTTCTGCAAATAGTTGCTTGATCTCTTCTGGACTGTGCTCATGATCTAATGCGGCCATGGCAACAAAAAAATTCTCCAATTTACCAGCGGGCTGAAGTGTTACCATCATTTTACCTTTTTCTGATATTTGGGTCCAGGCATGTGGAACGTTTCTTGGTAAAAATATGCTATCACCAACGCTTAGGTGATGGGTTTCCTCCCCGACTTTAAAATAATATGCCCCCTCAAGGACATAAAATATTTCGTCCTGAAAGCTATGTACATGAAGAGGAGTCCCTTTTCCTTGGGAAAGTGAGGTTTGCTCAAAAATGGCCAGATCATTATCGGTATCACTACCGGATACTTTTACATCCAAAATATTGGAATTCACTCCTTTTAATTTAATATGGCCGTGTATTCTACCTTCCCCAGCATTGATTTTAAAGCCCTCGGCTTTTCTTTTTACTGCTTTACTCATGGATGAAAATGATAGTAACGGCACAGTGGCAATCGCAGAGAGGGCTGCGATGAAGCTATTTCTTTGCATAATCTACGGATTAAAGATTAAAAGGGGAAGTGGGAACATCCTTTAGTGATCCTATATCTAAGTTACGAAATAAGTCAATTGAACCGTAAAAATTCTAATGATAATCAGTAAAATAAATTAAGTCATTAGCTAGGAAGAAGTTCTTTTAAAGTATGGCAAAATACTAGTGTTACCAAGGCTAACGTACGGGTTGAAATTAAGTAACCTTGATAGGTGCTTTTTTATAATATCAATTACTACTTTCCGCCATTCCAAAGCTGATTTTACTTTGCTCAGCCATATTGATATTCTTGATTCCTTCAATGAGCGCATCTGGATTAAAGGATATGGAATGGATTCCTTTTTCTACAAGAAATTGGGCAAACTCGGGATAGTCACTTGGAGCCTGTCCACAGAGGCCAATTTTTGTATTCGTTTTATGGGCGGAAGCAATCACCATAGCGATCATTTTTTTCACTCCAGGATCATTGGCATCAAAAATATCGCTTAAGAGTTCTGAATCGCGATCCACACCCAAGGTCAATTGGGTAAGGTCGTTGGAACCGATGGAGAAGCCATCAAAAAAATGTGCGAATTCTTCGGCCAGAATTACGTTGTTGGGAATTTCGGTCATCATGTAGAGCTGTAGGCCGTTTTCAGCCCTTTTCAATCCATAATCTGCCATAAGGTCAACTACTTTTTCTGCTTCCTTTAGGGTGCGGCAGAAGGGAATCATAATCTTAACATTATTAAAACCCATATCCTCCCTGACCATTTTCATGGCCTTGCACTCCAATTCAAAGGCTTCCTGATATTTGGGATGATAGTAGCGTGATGCTCCCCTAAAACCGATCATGGGGTTGGACTCCAACGGTTCAAATTCCTTACCGCCTATTAAATTGGCATATTCATTGGATTTAAAATCACTGGTGCGCACAATAACATCTTTGGGATAAAAAGCGGCTGCAATGGTGGCAATGCCCTCTGCCAGTTTATGCACAAAATAATCAGCCTTGTCAGGGTAGTGGTGGGTGAGTTTTTCAATAAGCGTTTTGGCCGAAGCATCTTTCAGATGGTCAAAATGTTTTAAGGCCATTGGATGGATTTGTATGGAATTATTGATGACAAATTCCAATCGCATGAGACCAACGCCGGCGGTGGGGTAAAATGATAGTTTGAAGGCCTGTTCAGGATCTGCTAAAATAAGCATGGGCTGGGTTGCGGGTTTCTTAAGTGATTTGGTATCCACTACCTTTTCATCCCATTTGAGTATTCCCTCGTAGACCACCCCAGTGTCCCCATCTGCACAGGAAATGGTAATATCCTGGCCGTCCTTGATTGTTTTTGTGGCATTAAGGGTGCCAACAATGGCTGCTGCACCTACCTCACGGGCAACAATGGCCGCATGACTTGTGCGTCCCCCTTGGTCCGTAATAATACCGGCAGCTTTTTTAAGGATGGGATCCCAATCTGGATCGGTCTTTTCCGTGATAAGAATTTCCCCTGGTTGTAGTTTGTCGGATTCTAGTGGGCTATGGATAATCCGTGCTTTCCCAGCCGATATTTTGTTGCCCAGGCCCATTCCCCTCGTAATTTCCTTACCTTTTTCCAGTAAGGTATACGTAGATATTTTAAGTTTATCTTTTTTTGCACTTTGCACTGTTTCCGGTCTGGCCTGTACTATGAACAATTCATCGGTCAGTCCGTCCTTTGCCCATTCTATATCCATGGGCCGTCCGTAATGTTCTTCAATGATTATAGACCATTTGGCAAGTTTTATTACCTCTGCATCGGTAAGTACAAATTTTTCCTGTTTTTCTATTTTGGTGTCTAGGTTAAGTGTACCACTGCCTGAGCTATCATAAATCATGGTTTTTTCCTTGCTGCCCAACTTACTTGAAATTATGGGTTGGCGAATACTGTTTTTTAGACTAGGTTTATAAACGAAGTATTCGTCCGGATTTACACTGCCCTGAACTATATTTTCACCTAGGCCCCAAATACTGGAAACTAGAACTACTTTATCAAAACCGGTGTCCGGATCTAAGGTGAAATTTACTCCGGAACTGGCCATATCCGAGCGTACCATTAACTGAACGCCTATGGATAGCGCTACCTTGGTCTGATCGAAATGATTGTCTTCGCGGTATTTTATGGCCCTATCGGTAAACAGGGAGGCATAACATTTATGACAGGCAGCTATCAATTCATCAAAGCCCTTTACATTAAGATAGGTTTCCTGTTGCCCAGCAAAACTGGCATTGGGAAGGTCTTCTGCCGTAGCACTACTGCGGACTGCCAAGGAAATCTGCCGACCGTATTTTTTCACTAGTGTATTATACCCTTCTTCAAGGGAAAACTTGATAGTTTGTGGAAAATCTGCTTTGGCTATACTTGTTCTTATAGCACTCCCTACTGCCCGTAAATTGGAAAAATCTTTCTTATCCAATTTTGCAATCTCGGCGAATATGGAATCCTTTAATTCCGCTTCTTTCAGGAAGAGCCAGTAGGCGTCCGAGGTAGTGGCAAATCCGTCAGGAACCTGTACTCCCTTTGAGGTCAGTTTCTGGTACATTTCACCCAATGAGGCATTTTTGCCACCCACTTCGGGTACATCGTTTATATCTATTTCGCTAAAGTGTCTAACATAATTTTTCATCAACAATACATTATAGGGTTTATTGAAAGTACTTAAACAGGGATGTAAAGCGAATTAGTAGCAGCTCTAAAAATTGGGGGAACTAACCTTGTCGATTACTTTTCTAGGTCTCTTTTCTTTTACTGGTAATCTCTATTATTTTAATACGATATACGGTTGGAAGTCCGCGGGAGTACAATTTGCTTGAAAATTCACTTATAAATTCGGTTTCCCGTTGCTCTTTCTCTAGGATAAGACCTTTTACCCCTTCTGTAAATTGATGCAACTTAAATTTGGCGTCGGTTCCTTGGAGTTCTTCAAAGGTGCCATGGGCCATAACCGATTGCCAATTGTTAGAGGATTTTACTTCCTCTACCAATAATGTCACCGCAGTATTCTTGCGCATGGCATCTATCTTATGTCCGTCCGCCGAATAACTTATTAAGGAATGATCGTCCTGGTCATAGTAATAGGTAATGGGAAGTACATAAGGCTTATCCTCGGAGATATATCCCAAGTGTCCGGTATAATTATCCTTAAGTAAACTAATGCTTTCGCTAGTGGTCAAATTTGTCATATTCCTTTTTATATAGTCTATTAACTAAGTTAATTTAGTTTTATGTAAGGAACTTCAAAGCAGTTCGCATAAAACCTTGATAGGACCAAATCTAGTTTCTTCTTTTCTGGTAAAATATGATATCGGTCAGTTCCAACCTTGGAATATCAGAGTTTTCCTTATTAAATGTATCTGAATGATTTAGGTCATTGCAGAAACATTAATAAAGGAATAATTTGCTACCAATGGACCACAAACATCCATATTAACTCTAATTGATAATTTAAACTTAATGACCATGAAAAAATTTCTATTTAGTTTATTAGCTTTTGGATTAACCACCCAAGCTTTTTCTCAAGTTATTCCGACGCTTGAACTATCGGAGGTAACGGTCTATGCCACCAATTACAAGTATCTTAACGATATAAACACTGGGGAGCTGGCCTCCATACCAGTGAAGCTGCTGCAGCAAAAGGTGGCGACCTATGATGTTAAAAGCTCCGAATTTTATCAGGACGATTATGACCTTTACAACATTACGTTTTTTATTCCCGAAGGTAAAATTTTAGCCGCTTATGATGCCAATGGAAAGTTATTGCGTACTGCTGAAAAGTTTAAGGATATAAATCTGCCAACATCGGTTAGGACTGCTATTGCAGATCGCTTTCCTGAATGGGTTATTACGAAAGATATTTATTTGGTCTCCTTTACCGATGCCTCAGGAGCTAAGAAAACCTACAAGGTTAAATTGGAGAACGGGGATAAAATGTTAAGGGTTAAACTGGATGAAACTGGAAAATTTCTTTAGGATTGGTAATATGCCCTATCTTTTGTTAAATAGGGGGTAGGGTCTGTGCTATATTCAGGTCAAAGGACATTGCTATTTTGCAGATAAAGAAACGCGCTTTAGGGATGTTCTTTTGCTATGGATTTTTTAAAATTTCCAAACGCTTGATTTAATTCGGATATTTAGTGATAAAACCTGGTTGTATAGGTTTTAACGGAGTGATTGGGCCAAGCCAGGACACCCATGTAACGCAATGTGCTATTTAATAATTATAAATCGTTTGTTATTTGCTTGGATAAACAGTAAAAAATACTTTAGGGATTAATACATATATGATTTTTCTCATATTCTTTAACCTATATTTCCCTTTATTTTGGGCTATTATACTTTATATTGTCTATGAGGAATTTTATATTGATCCATTGTATATTTCTTTTTATATCCTGTGGAGAAAAACAAGAAAAGATATTTCCTACTAAAATCCATTTAACAGAATCGGTATATGCTTCCGTAACCGTGCAGCCAGATAGTCTTTACCAGGCTTATGCTCCAGTGGCAGGAATTTTGGATCGTAATTTATTGGAAGAAGGGGATTTGGTAAACAAGGGAACACCGGTTATCCAGATAGTAAACAGTACCCCAAAACTCAATTCGGATAATGCCCGTTTGGCGCTTCAATTGGCCCAGGAAAATTATAATGGTAGCTCGGCGGTCTTGGGTTCGTTGGAAGATGAAATCCAATCGGCAACCTTGTCCTATAAAAACGATTCCATGAATTATTTGAGGCAAAAGCGGCTTTGGGATCAAAATATTGGATCAAAAGTGCAGTTCGAGAACCGTAAGTTGGCTTATGAAATTTCAGGAAATAATTTAAAGCAACTTAAAAATAAGTATGTCCAGACCAAGAACGAACTTTCAACCCAAGTTCAGCAAGCGCTCAACAATTATAATACCTCACAGATTTCCACCAAAGATTTTACCGTTAGTAGTAAGATCAACGGGAAGGTTTATGCCTTGTACAAAAATCCTGGGGAAATAGTCAATACTTTGGAGCCTTTGGCCTCGGTGGGCAGTGCTAACGATTTTATTATTGAATTGTTGATAGACGAGGTCGATATTGTAAAACTTCAGTTGGGCCAAAAAGCCCTTATTACTTTGGATGCTTATGGGGATGAGGTCTTTGATGCCAAAGTGAGCAAAATATATCCCAAAAAGGATGAGCGTTCCCAGACTTTCAAGGCAGAGGCCATTTTTAACAATCCTCCAAAAGCACTTTACCCAGGTTTGGCGGGGGAGGGAAATATAATTATTTCCGAAAAGGAAAACGTCTTGACCATTCCCAAGGAATTTTTGTTGGAGGGAAACAAAGTAAAGACCCAGGACGGACTTGTTGAAGTTGTTACCGGGCTACAAAATTTGGAACGTGTCGAAATTATAAACGGCATCATTGAGACCACGGAAATTCTAAAACCTGAAGAATGATCAATTGGAAGGTTATATTGAACATCGCCAAAACCCATCTGCTCACCAAGATGAAATCTACGGTTACGGCCGCTCTGGGAGTCACGTTTGGTATCGGGGCCTATATTACTTTGGTAAGTTTTATGACTGGGCTTAATGAAATGCTGGATAGCCTTATTTTGAACCAAACGCCCCATATCCATATCTATAATGAGATAGAGCCCTCGGATAAACAGCCTATTGCCCTTTACCAGGAATTTGAAGATGCCTTTAATGTGGTGAATTCCGTTAAGCCTAAACAAAGTCAAAAGAAAATTCACAATGGTCTGCCTATCCTGAATTATCTAAAGAAGGACAAAAAGGTTTTCGGTGCCACGCCGCAATTAAGGGCACAGATCTTTTATCTCTCTGGATCTATAGAATTGGGGGGTAACTTGGTAGGAGTGGATATTATGGAGGAGGCAAGACTCTCAAACATTGGTGATTATATAGTAGAGGGAACGGCCCAAGAATTAAAAAATAGTGAAAACGGCATACTTTTGGGTGCCGGTCTGGCCAAAAAAATGTCACTTAAAAAGGGAGATCGTGTACAGATCAGCACCATTAAGGGTGATGTTTTTCCCCTGAAAATTGTGGGGATATACCAAAGTGGAATTGCAGATATAGATAATATTCAAAGTTATGCCAATCTAAAGACGGTGCAACGTATTTTGGGGGAGGCCCAGAACTATGTTACGGATATCAATGTAAAGTTGTACGATATCAACGAAGCCACGACCATGGCAAAAAGCTTGGGAAAACAGTTCCAAGTAAAGGCGACAAGTATTAACGAGGCCAATGCCCAATTTGAGACCGGATCCAATATCCGTAACCTAATTACTTATGCCGTGTCCATTACCTTATTGATCGTTGCCGGTTTTGGAATCTATAATATCCTCAACATGCTCATTTATGAGAAAATGAAGGATATCGCCATTTTAAAAGCTACTGGATTCTCTGGTACTGACGTGCAGCTCATATTTATGAGTCAGGCTATGATCATTGGTGCATTGGGAGGGATTCTTGGACTTATTGTTGGGTTTGTTCTTTCCAAACTAATAGATAATGTAGCCTTCGAAACCGAGGCATTGCCAACCATTACCACCTATCCCATAAACTATAATATTTGGTACTATATCATAGGATTTTCCTTTGCCCTTATTTCGACCTTCTTTGCCGGTTGGTTGCCATCAAACAAAGCAAGGCGCATAGACCCAGTGCGAATTATAAGGGGAACTTAACCAAGAAAAATGGACTTCGTTTTAGAAACTAAAAACATCAATAAATACTTTGAAAAGCCCGTGGAATTTCATGTGCTCAAGGATATTTCTTTTGGAATTAAAAAGGGAGAATTCGCCTCCATCATGGGTAAATCGGGTTCGGGAAAGTCTACCCTGCTTTATATTCTGTCTACTATGGATACGGATTATACCGGTGAACTATATTTGAACAACAAATTGATTACAGGGCAAAATCATCATAAATTGTCCCGGATCCGAAATAAAAATATAGGATTCGTGTTTCAGTTTCATTATTTGCTGTCCGAATTCAGCGTATTGGAAAATGTGATGCTGCCCGCCAAAAAATTGGCAGAGAAGTCCTTGGCAGAAATTGAACATGATGCCATGGAGAAATTAAGAATGTTGGATATAGAAAAGTTGGCCCACCAACGTGCCTCGCGGATATCCGGTGGAGAAAAACAACGGGTTGCCATCGCCAGGGCTTTGATAAATAATCCTTCGATTCTGATGGGGGACGAACCTACAGGGAATTTGGACAGTCACAATTCCGAAAATGTCTTCAGTATTTTTAAACGTCTTAAAGAGGAGGAAGGTCTTTCCCTTTTGGTAGTAACCCATGACGAAGACTTTGCCAAACGTACCGATCGCATCATCCAGATGGAGGATGGACGTATTTTGGATTAAATAGTTACTGGTTAGCGCTTGTATTGAACCAGTACAGCTCTATTCAAAATCCTTGGGATGTGGATGTTTCCAAGGGGCACGATAATCCCTTTGCAAAAGCGCCGTTGCCTCCGCATCATTTACCACCAAAATATTTTTAGGATCATAGATCAAAGGTCTTCCAGTAGCCATGGCCATATTGGCCAAAATGCAGCTGGCTGTAGATACATGTCCTTCACGGATATCGGCAATAGGCAATGTGTTATTATCAATGGCGGCGAGAAAGTCCAACATATGCAGTCTAGTCGCAGGGGCAGCATTTAGTTCTATATCTTTTTCGGTAAGGTCCTCTGGATATTTCTCCTTTTCATAAATTACGTCCATATGGATCTTTTCTCCAGCCCCATGCGGAACAAAATCCGCTCTCATGGTGCTTCCGGACAATGTTCCTTTTTCCCCATAAAGTTTAAACGACCATGGGTAATCCGGGTCTGCAGGGGTTCCCCAACTTCTATGCTGCCATACGCAGTTGAGTTCCTCATATTCAAAGATGGCAGTTTGGGTATCGGCAATATTGGATTTCCCATCTTTTTGTACATAGATTCCCCCAGTAGAACTTATTCTTTTTGGCCAATCCAACTCTAGCATCCACCTTACGGTATCCAACATGTGCACGCACATATCGCCCATAATGCCATTGCCGTATTCCATAAAGGTTCGCCACCATCGTCTATGGGGAATTCCATCATAAGGACGTAGGGGAGCGGGTCCGGTCCACATTTCATAATCCAAAAAATCAGGAACCTTTTCTATAGGAGGATTGCCATTGGCCCTCATATGGTAATAGCAACACATTTCCACATGGGAAATTTTTCCCAATAAGCCGGCGTCCACTATATTTTTTTTAGCATCTATAAGATGCGGGGTACTCTTACGCTGGGTTCCAACCTGAACTACCCTGTTATATTTTCTGGCGGCAGCTACCATAGCTTCACCCTCTATTACATCAACACTTATTGGCTTTTGCACATAAACATGGGCCCCGGATTTTAAGGCCTCAATGGCCTGAAGGGCATGCCAATGATCTGGGGTACCAATAAGCACAATATCCAAATCTTTTTCTGCGAGCATTTTTCTATAATCCCTATAAGTTCTAGGGGTTTTTCCTGACGGCTGTCTAAGACTGATTAGGTTTGCTGCTTCTTTTAGTAAATTGTCGTCCACATCACAGATAGATACCACATCCACTTTGGTGACTTGCATAAGCCTAAAAAGATCGCTTTTTCCATACCAACCCGCACCAATAAGTCCAACTCGAAGCGGTTTATCGCGATAAATAAGCTCCATACCGTAGGATCCAAAAGAGGAAAGTGCCAAGGATGCCGCAGCCCCTTTTATAAAATGTCTTCTGTTGATGTTAAAAATCTTGGTGTCCATGGTTAGTTTATTTATTTGATGGGTTTATTGGTTTTTAAAAAATACAAAATAACTTCAACTCTCGGCTAAAATTCTGTATAAAATTTTGAGGGGTGAATTATTGCAGCGATAACAACTAGGTTTTCTGTTGACCTTTAATTTGCTTCATGATGTCTTCCATCATTTCGACCTGAATTTGCTGTATGTTCAATAATTCTTGTTGTTGATGCATGATAAGGTGATCCAATTTTTCGTGTAGGACACGAATTTCCAGTTCTGCTTTTAAATTGACCATATAATCTTGTTTGGCACGCTCCCTATCCTTTTCCTCCTGCCTATTTTGGCTCATCATGATTACCGGAGCCTGTAAAGCTGCCAAACAGGACAGAATTAAATTAAGCAGAATAAAAGGGTAGGGGTCAAATCCTTTATCCAATAGGAAAACAATATTGATGACCATCCATATGATAATAAAAATGCCAAACAAAATTATGAACCTCCAGCTGCCACCAAAGCTAGCCACCTTGTCCGCCAAGCGTTGACCATAGGAATAGTCTGTTGCTACATTCAACCCTTCCGTCTGGGTGGTAATTATTTTTTCCTGCTCTATCGTTTTAAGAACGTCCTCTTCCAGGGTGGTCAATTCTCCCACTTCATGTATGAGATAGTCCGATAGGTATTTTTGCCGATATAGATTAAGTTCGGAAACAGAAATAGACTTTTTCGAATTTATTTCTGGATGTTCTTTATGAATAAGATCCATAATGGATTTTCGAATTGTTTTAACCGGAATTTGTTCGCTGATCGGATATTCTTTTAAGGAAATAGCGCTTACAAAGGTCTTCATGTCTTTAGTGTTTTATCTATTAAAAGTAAGGTATTTTCTATCCTATTAGAAGATAAAGTTGTGTAATTACCCCTATCTTTAAATAAGAATTCAAATGCCTAATAATTTTTCAATGAAAAAAAAATTGAATCAACTGGAGGCAACGGCCATATGCGGCAACGACATAAGTTCCTCTTGTTTATATGTTTCAGCATTGGCCATAGTTTATTCCGGTCAGTATGCCTGGATATCCCTTTTGGTTGTAGCATTTGTCCTATTTCTCTTTAGAAAAATTTATGGAGAGGTAGTAGGAGCACTGCCATTGAACGGAGGGGCATATAATGCTTTGTTGAATACTACTAAAAAGTCAACGGCATCCCTCGCTGCCGCATTGACGGTTTTGTCATATATGGCAACGGCTGTGATATCGGCTAGTGAGGCTGTAAAATATGCCTACAGTATATGGCACTTTATTCCTGTTTTGCCAGTGACAATAGCGTTGATTTTTTGCTTTATGTCCTTGGTTATTATCGGAATTGGCGAGTCTTCCAAGGTGGCAATAGTTATTTTTTTCTTTCATCTACTTTCATTGACCTTATTATGCACTTTCTGTATAATCTTTTTTGCACAAAATGGTTTTGAAACCCTGATATTAAATTATAAGGTTCCAGTGGAGGGTAGTGTTTTTAGCGCTTTGTTTTTGGGATTTTCTGCAGCGATGTTAGGGATTAGTGGCTTCGAAAGCTCGGCCAATTATGTTGAGGAGCAAAAAGCAGGAGTTTTTCCGAAGACCTTGCGCAATATGTGGGTGGTGGTTACGGTTTTTAATCCTTTGATCGCATTTCTGGCCTTGGCCATTATTCCGCTTCATGTAATTGAATCCAATCAAGATGCACTGCTTTCCCACATGGCCAGTGTATCGGGGGGTAATTGGCTTTCCATTCTAGTGGGCATTGATGCGGCATTGGTATTGAGCGGCGCCGTACTTACCTCTTTTGTAGGAGTTGGCGGACTTATGGAACGCATGGCGCTTGATCGGATTCTGCCCAAATTTTTATTGAAGAAAAATAAGGCGGGCAGTTCCTATATGATCTTCCTGCTCTTCTTTTTTCTTTGTGTGTCCATATTATTGGCAACAAAAGGAAATTTGGCAAAATTGGCAGGAGTTTATACCATAGCCTTTTTATCGGTAATGGTATTGTTCGGATTGGGAAACATGATGCTTAAAATAAATCGTTCTAAATTACCAAGGCCGGAAAGATCAAGTTGGTTGGGGCTAACTGTGGCTATCCTGGCGGTTATAGCAGCCATGGCAGGGAACATTTTTCTTAATCCCTCTTATTTGGCCATATTTACGGAGTATTTAATCCCAACGCTCATTATCATATTTTTTATGTTGTACCGTACTTATATTTTTAGAGGCTTTCTAGATATTCTGAGCTATTTATTTCCCGATAAGGGCCGCCTTTTTAAAACCTTGCATCTGCATACCAAGAAATTACTGGCAGCAATTAATAAACAACAGTTTGTTTTTTTTACCAATCATGATGATGTGGCCACCCTAAATAAAGTTATGCTTTATATTAAAAATAATGAACCTACCAGAATTCTTAAAATTGTTGCCGTAATAGATCAGGAGCATACTGTAACGCCCAATTTAAAGAAAGATATTGAGGTTCTGGATAGGGCCTATCCAGACATTCATATTCAATTTGTTGAAGAAGAGGGTGTTTTTGGTCCGGAAAAAATAAAGGAACTTTCAAAACGATGGGGAATTCCTACCAATTTTATGTTTATTGGCTCCCCAGGGGATAAATTTCCCTATAAAATCCAGGAATTGGGTGATGTACGACTTATTATCTAAGGTTGTTGCTTTTAAAGTTATGATAATTATAACCTTTGTCTTTTCTTCTTTTTGTAAATTTATATGGGGCTTACGAAATTGAAATAGATACAGGTTTCGAAGATCTATGGGTCCACTAATAATTTATTGAAAATCAAAATGTATTATGAGTATTATATCAGAAAATGTAATTCCAGGCAATCACGGAAAAGTTTTTGGAACCAATGCAAAAGAGGCTAATGACCTGAGGAGAATTGAGGAGAACCTATTAAAAATTGAAGGTGTAAAAAATGTAATTTTCAATGATGACTTCCCTGTTGAGTTCACGGTACATACCACTAAAATGGTTGAAATAAAAGAGATTGAAAAGATGGTTAAGGGTCTAGGGTTTCATGCCATACCGAAAGGGCTGTTTGCTTTATAAGGGAATAACTAAATTTCATTTTTAGTTTTTACATTAGGGTGTACCTTTTCTGACGATAATTGCTGTTCAATTTTGTCGAGCCCAAAATCTATGTACAATTTAATAATGGCCGCTACCGACCAGGCTTGATGAATACAACCTTTTCCCTCCTGGGGATCACTGCCGTTAAAAATCTCGGAAATACAATGAATGCCGTTGTCCTTATAAAAATGTTCACGCAACGGCTCCAATTCCAACATTACTTTTTTCTTATTATTTAGGGAGGTTCCGTAGATTTTGAAGTAGGCCTGAAAATATTCATGAAGAAGAAAAGGCCATACCGTTCCTTGGTGGTAAGCATGGTCCCGTGACCATTGATTACCTTCATAGTTCGGTTTATATTCAGGACTATCCGGATCCAAGGTACGCAGTCCAAAGGGGGTATAAAGTTTATTTTCCACGGCCTCAAAAATGCATCTTTGTTGATCGTTGTCCAAAACACCGAAAGGTAGACTAAGGCAGTATATTTGATTGGGACGCAGGGCATTGTCCTGTGAGATCCCAGGGATGATCACATCGAACAGGGTTCCTTGTGGATTGGTAAAAAATTTAGTAAAATTGGATTCAAACTTGGCAATCAATCCTAGGTATCTGGCTTCGATTTCTACCTCAAGAATTTGGCAAAAATTTTCATAAATCTTAAGGGCATTGTACCATAGGGCATTGATCTCTACAGGGCAGCCAATCCTTGGGGTAATTACTTTTCCACCAACCAGTGCATCCATCCATGTCAGCTGCACATCGGTCTCACCACCGTAAAGAAATCCTTCTGGAGTTATGTGAATGTTGTAGCGGGCGCCGGCAATATGCTGGTCCAATATATTTTTTAATATTTCAATATGATCTTTTACAAATGCAATATCCTCGAATTTTTTTTGGTAGTCATAGCTGGCCACAAAAAGCCAAAGTGTAGCGTCCATGGTATTGTAATGAACCGGATCTTTGGCGTTATCAGGAAAGCGGTCCGGGATCATTCCCTGATCCACACTTTTAAAGAAAGTATTCAAAATGGATTTGGACAGTTCTTTTTTGCCAGTGGCTATGGTCAATCCGCGCATGGCGATCATAGTATCCCTTCCCCAATCCGTAAACCAGTGATAGCCGGCAATTATAGACATACTATTGGTAGACTTTCTTTGGACCATAAATTGTTCTCCAGATAACATGAGGTCTTTAAAGAACCCAGGTACTAGATTTTCTTTGTTCCCTGTGCTGTTTTTATTGTTTAAGGATAGAGTTTTTTCTATCCCTTCCGTTACAATGTTCTCCTCTATGGTGAAATACAAGATAAGATCTTCCCCCGGCTGTAGTTCATGTACAAGATATCCTATCCTATAATAGTCACAGACCGATCCGAGGCCACGAGCTTTACCCTTGGAGAGGATAATATTTTTGAACCAACAACGGGCCTCAAAATAATGTCCTGCACTCCACCCGGTATAAACCGGATTGCTCCCATACTCGGGGTATGTCTTTAAATGGTCGTTATTGAACTCCGTAAAGAAATTATAGCAAGGGGTTTCGTGAAATGTGGTGTGAAAATCGTTGTAGGCATAGAGGGGATGTAGCTCCAGGACCAAAGGCCTATTTCCATTGTTGGTGTAGGTAAGTACAGTGGTGTTGGACCCTGATATCATTTGTACATTTTTGCGCAAATCCCAATCACTATCGGCAAACAGCCAGGTAGGGGAGGGGTCAACATCAAAATTCTTTAAATATTTACCTCCATCAGGAAAAACCACTTTTGGATATTGGTTGGTAGAAATATTATGATATTGCCCATCTATTAGAACGCGCTCCTCAATTTTTGCCACCACCACAGTACGGTCGGTAGGTGGCTCAAGGGCAGCAACCAATAGACCGTGATACTGTCTTGTATTGGCGCCGTTGACGGCACCTGAGGCATAACCGCCAAGCCCGTTGGTGGCCAACCATTCCTTTTTAAATAGATTTTCCAAATTACAGTTATATTTCTTCCATTAAATTTACCACCAAAGCGGTCCATCCGGTTTGATGTGAAGCTCCTACACCTCTGCCACTGTCCCCATGAAAATACTCATAAAACAAGATCAGGTCCTTAAAATGTGGGTCCCGGTATTTTTCTTCATGCAATTGGTGAATGGGTCTATTACCATTCGCATCCTTTTCAAATAGTTTTATCAGTCTTTTACCAATTTCATCACTAATATCCTTTAAATTCATCATATTTCCATTACCTGTGGGATAAGAAAATTCCAATTTATTCCCAAAATAGCTGTGATACTCCCTTAGGGAATTTATAAATAAATAGTTCATTGGCATCCAAATAGGCCCCCTCCAATTGGAATTTCCTCCAAACATTCCGGTGGAGGACTCCGCAGGTTCATAATTTATCCCAAAGGTTTTTCCATCTATATGGATAGTGTAAGGCTTTTCGTGAATTTTGGATAGGGACCTTATGCCATATTGGGAAAGAAACTCCTTTTCGTCCAAAATGCTTCCTATCAGCTTTTGTAAACGCTCTTTTGGTACTAATGATAATAGTACATCCTGATCTATGGAGTATTCCTCCATTACCTGATATTTTGCATTTTCTATACGGTGTCTACGAAACCATTCCATACTTTTTCTAAACCTGGGTAGCTTGTCCAAATATTCTTTCTTGATATTCAATACCGCAGTAAGTGATAGCAATCCGGAAATGGAACGTACTTTAATGGGTACGGAATCCCCATTTGGGAATATCAACTTGTCATAGAAAAAGCCTTCACTTTCATCCCATGAACCATTATAATCCTGACTTATATTGTTTAAAGCTTCTGCGATAAAGACAAAATGGCCAAAATATTTCATGGTCATATCCTCAAAGGATTTGTCTTCCAGCGCAATTTCCAAAGCCATCTCCAACATGTTTAAACAATAAAGGGCCATCCATGAGGTTCCATCTACCTGTTCCAAGACCCCGCCTCCCGGGATATCGCGACTACGATCGAAGACCCCAATATTGTCCAGGCCCAAAAATCCCCCTTCAAAAACGTTGTTTTCAAGGCTATCTTCACGGTTCACCCACCAGGTAAAATTAAGTGCCAGTTTGTTGAACATCCGTTTTAAAAATATAAGGTCCCCTTTACCGGTCTTATTTTTCTCCATTTGATACACCTGAAGGGAGGCCCAAGCTTGTACGGGTGGATTAACATCGCTGAAATTCCACTCATATGCCGGTATCTGTCCGTTTGGTGCCATGTACCATTCTTTGGTAAATAACAACAATTGATCCTTGGCGAAACTGGGATCCACCAAGGCTAGACTAACACAATGGAATGCAGTATCCCAGGCAGCGAACCAAGGATATTCCCAGGTGTCGGGCATAGCCAGTATATCGTGGTTTCTCAGTGTTTTCCATTCCTTGTTTCTACCGTTGAATCTATTTTGTGGCGGGGGCATCTCCTCGTGGTCTCCTTTCAGCCACCTTTCCACCTCATAATTGTAATATTGCTTGGACCATAACAGTCCGGCTATAGCCTGTTTTTTTATTTCTTTGGTTTCTTTAGAGGCTGTTTTAAATGTAGCATCCAGAAATTCTTGGGATTCTTGGATTCTTTTTGAAAAAGCAGTTTCAAAACCCTTATCGAATGGGGCTTCCAGAGAAGAGGAAGTCAGCCTCAATTTAATCGTTTTTGTTTCTCCCCCCTCAAGATTCATCTCGTACAGGGGTGCGAATTTGGTGCCTTGATTATTTTTGGAAATAATGGAATATTCGTTGTTCACCACGGAATTGTGAAAAAGATCCTTTTTAAAGGGATGATCGTTGGGCTGCACATAGACTTTCTCCATATTGGTCTCGTTCTCTGTAAACAGCAATCGGGATGGTTTTTCAAAGTATAGGTTGTAGTTACCTACATAGATGTGGTTTATGGAAACAAAGGTCTGGTCTTTAGTGGTTTGTTTTTTTATGATAGGTTTTTCGGGCATGCCTACGAAACTCCACAAATTTCTGGTCCAAAGTGTTGGTAGAACATGTATAGGAGCAGACTTTGAACTTCTATTGCTAATAGATATTTTTATGAGAATGTCTTCATTGTCCGCCTTGGCATATTCCGTAACGACATCAAAATATTCATTGTTGTCAAAAATGCCGGTATCCAAAAGTTCGTACTCAAATTCGTTTTTTCCCCGCCTCCTGTTTTCTTCCACCAATTGTACATATGGAAATTCGTTTTGCGGATATTTGTAAAGATGCTTCATATAGGAATGGGTAGGGGTGTTCTCCAAATAGTAATATAGCTCCTTAACATCCTCTCCGTGATTTCCTTGTGGTCCGGTTAGGCCAAAAAGACGCTCTTTTAGAATACGGTCTTTACCGTTCCATAAAGTTATTCCAAAGCATATATTACTATATCGGTCAGATATCCCGGCAATACCATCTTCCCCCCATCTATAGGCCCTACTACGGGAATCCTCGTGTGAAAAATAGTTCCATGCATCCCCATCCGGACTGTAATCTTCCCTAACCGTGCCCCATTGCCTCTCACTTAAATATGGGCCCCATTTAAGCCAATCCTTTCTTTTGGATCGGGAATCGTCCAATCGCTTTTGTTCTTGCGATGTTTTTTCTTTATTCATTCTATTAAGATCACATAAAAAAAGGTGTTGCGTTTAACCTTTGTCGTGCGCAATAGGAACCTTTGAATTTCATAATTAAAGATAGTATATGTTTAACACATTTTTAACCTGACAACCTTTGAAATAATAACTTGGATGGCATTTTTTTTGAGGCTAATAATGAAAAAACGGAGGTTTAATTAAAATTTTTTAAGATGAAAAAATTTATGTTTACCCTTTTGTTGGGTCTGATGTTAACTGGATGCCAAGCACAAAAGGACCAAGGCAAATCTAAGGAGGATTTGGCGAAAAAAAGTACGGATAGTCTTACTGTGGATAAACCGAAAATAAGTTGGAAGGTAGATAAGAAATACGATGAAGCGGGTAATATTATTGGATATGATTCTATTTATTCCTACTACTATGACAATATGGGAAAATTTGCAGAGGAAATGGATTTGGATAGTATTATGAAATCCATGAAGTTTTTTTCCCATGGTAAATTATCTTCTTTAATGGAGGATCAAAATTTGGGGCAGATTATGGATATGGATTCCCTTATGAACGGAAGCCAATATTTTAATGATTTTTTTGAAAGTCAGCGGAACAATAACTTTTCGGATATGCAGAAACTATTCCAACAAATGGATTCTTTACAAAATATGATGATGGAAAAGCATCGCAGTTTTCTTCCAAAAGATAAAGAAGAAAGATCCAAGATATAACAAGCAGTACCACTTCTCAAATCACATGAAAAATTGCTTTGATTTATAGAGTAAGGCAGTTTTTTACTTACTATTTTAGGATAATATTGGTTATTTAACATTTTTGGGAGTATTCTGTAAAAATGTAGATTGTACGTTTCCAAATAAATCTCTATCTTGACAACCCGTTCTTGTCCTCTATTTTTTATTTTGGGGCAATGACAAAACGAATTTTAACTTTAAATATGTAAAACTAAACAAACAAGAAATACCATGACCAATATTAAAAATAGTAGAAGAGATTTTGTTAAAAGCAGTGCACTGGTAACAGGGGCAATGATTTTACCTACCATGCAGATGAATGCTATGGTAAATGTCGCTAATGACAAGAAATTGAAGATAGCCTTGATTGGTTGTGGAGGTCGTGGTACGGGTGCGGCCCAACAGGCCTTGAACGCCGACCCCAATGTTGAATTGGTCGCAATGGCCGATGCTTTCGAGGACAGATTACAGGGAAGTTTAATGAATTTGCAGAAGGAGTTTAAGGACAGCAAGAAGGTAAATGTTCCGAAGGCCAATCAATTTGTTGGTTTCGATGGCGCTGAAAAGGCTATAGACATGGCGGATGTAGTAATATTGGCCACCCCTCCAGGATTTAGACCGCAACATTTTGAATATGCCGTTAATGCAGGAAAGCATGTATTTATGGAAAAACCTGTTGCTACAGATGTTCCAGGAGTGCGTAAGGTATTGGCAGCGGCCCAAGTGGCAAAGGATAAGAAATTAAATGTGGTTGTTGGTCTTCAAAGGCATTATCAGGACAACTACTTAGCCGGATTGCGACAGATTAAGGATAACAAGATCGGAAAAATTGTTTCTGGCCAAGTTTATTGGAACAGTGGGGGAGTTTGGGTTAGAGAGCGACAGCCTGGACAATCGGAATTGGAATATCAGATGCGCAATTGGTACTATTTTAACTGGTTGTGCGGGGACCATATTTTAGAACAGCACATCCACAATATAGATGTTGCCAACTGGTTTATTGGGGAATACCCGTTATCGGCTCAGGGATTTGGAGGAAGACAGGTAAGAACAGGAAAGGACCATGGGGAGATTTTTGATCACCATTTTGTAGAATATACTTATCCTTCTGGTGCGGTAATTGCCAGTCAGTGCCGACATATGCCGGAAACCATGAGTAGGGTAGCCGAGACCTTCCAAGGTACCAAGGGTACTATTGAGACCTATGGAGACAATACCTTTATTAAAGATTATGATGGTGGTGAAATATTTACCCATCGTGGAAAGGATGATCCCAATCCTTATCAAGTAGAGCATATTAAACTTTTTGAATCTATTAGGAACAATGGAGTAATCAGTAATGCCGAAAATGGTGCCATGAGTACTATGAGTGCCATTATTGGTAGAATGGCTACCTATTCCGGCCAAGTAATTAAATGGGAGGAAGCCATGACTTCCAATATTGATCTGGCTCCGGACAATTTAACTTGGGATTCCCCAGCACCAGTGCAACCAAATGCTGATGGTACTTATAATATTCCAATCCCAGGGAAGACGGTTGTGATTTAAGC
Organism: Arenibacter sp.; assembly: GCA_040216555.1. GTDB lineage: Bacteria > Bacteroidota > Bacteroidia > Flavobacteriales > Flavobacteriaceae > Arenibacter. The sequence continues at coordinate 115,404 of JAVJOW010000022.1, read as the reverse complement.
TTTAAATACAATAATAATTAATCCCAAACTTTCTATCAATATAGAAAGTTTGGGATTTTTTTGTTGGTCCATATGGCGCTAATGGAAATAACTAGCCAATTTAAACAAGGCTAATTTCCAATATTCGTTTGTTAACGGTTTTGGCCCTAATATTCTTGAGAACCTTTTTTCTGTTGTTTTCCACATCCTGGATTACAATGGTATATTTTTCTTTATCGAATACTTTGGGGGCAAAGGTATTGGTTGCCATGCGAAGGGAATAAACCAGCTGATTATTATTATTATTATTATCGAAAACTGAAATAACGGGTTTGCTTGCGTTGGCAACCTTTATGGTAGGTAACCAAGCTACAGCCTTTTTGCCATAATTGTCCACTTGTTTAATAGTGATGGGCCATCCGGGAAATTGTTCATTTTTTGTACTACCTGGGTCGGCATATCTGGGCCAACAGGCCGTGGTTATGGTTCTTTCTTTCTTGTTGAAGGTTACTAATCCATAACCCGTGGCCCTATTATGTACAATGGCAGGCTCTATGGCAGTATCGAAAGGATTGCCTACGGCATGGACAGATATTTTATTTCCAAATCCGTCCTCATGATTACCCACATAGGCGGGATTTTCGTAGGTGTGTTCATCGCTTTTCACTTCTGGCCAGAATCTGCGTGGCCAAATATTGTTCAATGCCGGCCCAGCAAAAGCGTAACCACTGTCGCCATGTTGATCAATGCCATATTGGATAAAACTTCCCAAATGCTGATCTCCGGCAATATGAAAGGCAAAACATTTCCGAATGGCCTTCACAGCTTTATCCCGCTTATTTGCTGGCCAACCATTGGAATCCATGTCCACGGTAGGGACATCGCCCAAAACGTATTCCCCTTTTTTTGGAATCGGCAAGGAGGGAACCACGTCATCATTAAGGGCATTTTTTGGCAAGGTCGCCACGGTGGCAAAATTGGTCTGTGAAAGCACTACTTTTATTTCAGCCCCATTATTCCAATCCTGGGTCCAATCATCTATAAAATCGTGCTGCCTTTTTCCCAAAAGTTCGGCATCTAGATCCCTGTACTGTTTTATATCGAAATTTTTGTTTTGTATCCATCCGTTCCTTACCTGCGCTTCCGGGGGCAAAACATGCTTGGGAGCCGATTTAAATTTTCGGTCTTCCAAGATGGCAAAACTAATGCCTGCGTAGTTCCAATGTGTGTAGTAGACACCTATATTCTGTTTAACCGGGCTGGGGTCAAAGGGATCTGGCAAATGGCTGGTTTGCGTAAATTGTACCATGTTCACCCATTCTGCAGGCATTTTGTAGCCTCCGGAATCTTGGGCCAACATACCATGGCCTTCACTGGTATCGGCCTTTTTTCCGCTCTCGCCCCATACATTACCGTGATAGACATCATGGTCATCCGGGATTATGGCGCAGGGTTTATGTCTAAAGAGTTCGCGGTAAGACCAACCGAACATCATCCACTTTCGGAGATAATCCAGACATAGGTCGTCCATATCTGCATCACGTTCTGCACCAAACCCCCCGGTAGCTTCATAAAATTGGTCACCTAGGAAAAGAACAATATCAGGGTTTAATTTGGATATATTTTCTTGAACGTCATTATCAGGGAATCCGTAATGAAAATTACAGCTAAAAACCGCAGCCGATACGGATTCTTTATTTATTGGCTCTTGGGCTATAGTACCTTCATAGGTGTATTGGTGGATTTCATTTTTTAGAGGGATTTCCACCAATATTCGGTAAGGAATATCCGAGTTGGCGGTCCAATTCTCAACTGCGAAGTTTACCGCTCTGCCTATATGTTCCAACTTGGTATTGGTGGTGGTTTTCCAAACGCCCTGTTCCTTGAATTGCAGTTGTACGGAATTGCCTTTAATTTCTTCAATAGGCGCTAATTGTGCGGTGAGTTTTAATTTTTTGTCGTGAAGGGTGTATTGTGCAAAGCAAATAGGACCATAAAGTTGATCGCGGTTAGAAACCAAATTATCTGAAGATATACTCCAGTTGGAAAAACCGGCCGAAGGTTGGGAGGTATTGGCCTTATTTGTTTTTATATTGGCCAGTAGGGCAAAATTTCCCAATAGGTATTTACCATCGACATTTATAACTTCTTGGGTATGGATTGGGGTGTTTGTTTTCGGATCCAAGACCAGAACCTTCATGAGGTATTTATCATTGTTGGGCTCCAAGTACACTTTCAAACGAAAGTTTTCGGGAATTTTATTCTGGCCGGTATCAAATAACTGTCCGCCTAGCTGAAGCTTTCCGTTGGGGTTAAGGCCAATATCCAACCCCTTGCCGAAGACCGCCGCCGATCGGTAATCATCATAAGGACCATTACATCCCAATCGCATACCTAGGCAACCCTTATCGGTATGGGCAATACTCTTGTTCAATAGAGTTATATCCACACTAACCTCCAATGGGGTCAAAGAATCTGTTTTTTGAACCGTCAATAATTGAAGGTTTCTATTTTCAGCACTAATGCTGCAAACGGCCCTCCCATCTTTTAGTCGCCAATCCTGCAATCGGTTTCCCCAGTATTCAGGACCTGCCCATTTCATATCGGGCCAGTTGTGCCAATTGCTCTTAAATTCTATGACCTCAAGTAATTTTTCATGGGTGGTTGTACCAAAAGGAAATGCAGAAGCGGAAAAACTGGGCAATAGGGTACCTAAGGCAATGGTCTTTATATATTTTCGTCTGTTCATGCTGTTAAATTTCGGGTTGTGCTTAGTGGAAAAATTATTAACTCTTAGGCTAAAAATAAGTAAAAAAAATGGTTTGTAATGGGAACCTAAGTTGCACCAAAACAAACCATTTATAGGGTTTATAAACTAATTGATATTATTCCTTTATCTTGGTATATGGAATTTTCATTTTTATCTCCCAGGTACCGGAATCATTTATTTTGATTCCCCATCTAATGTAAGCTCTATTCATTATTTCTCCAGAGTCAGGATCTACATAGGGTGTCCAGTCCTTTGGTCCATTATCCGCTTCAAAGGCCGCAGTATCTACCGTAAAGGCATCATCTGTTGTCAGGTAGTACATTAAATAAGAATTGGTTCCTGAAGCATATGTTCTACCATACTGTGGAAACGGTGGTGCAGGCAACGAGAATGTAGAACCAGTTGCATCAACTTCCGTATCAACGGAATTGTCATGATAGTTTTGCAAGTAGGTTGATCCGGAAGGATAGAAAACAACCTTTTCTGGATTCAATGGTTTATCATAACTATCCGCAATGATCATTTTCACCTTTACGCCCAAAGCGGGTTCCTCACTTACTTTGGTAACTGTTATGTAAGGATGTGTGCCATCCAAAACACTAGGAACGCCGTCGTCAAAATCGTTCATAATGCTAGAGGTGTAGGCAATATCATAAGCTCCGTCACCTTTACCCAATTGTAGTCTTGAGCGCATTTCTGTTGGGAATTCAACAGGTTGAAAATCATCCAATTTTACAATTACAAAATCATCCAGTTGACGCTCACCTCTTACGTTACTAGCTTTTACGCTTACCTTGAATATGTTATTGTTGGTTACAAACTTACTGGCCTGGGTAAAGGCCAATTGACCACTCACTTCATTAATCATGATGGTTGGATAATCTCCCAATTCCAACTTTTCTTCAACCAAGGCCAAGGTGGTATCGGTTTCTGCATTAAAAGCGGATTTCCAAGTTAAAAGTTCGTACTCGTCGAACAGATCATTTGTGGGATTGCCCTGTGCATCCGTTATACTGGTAATCTCCCATTTTAAGGGATAGGTTGATCCTTCTATGGCCGGTGCGGCCCCAACTTTAAACACCCCACGTGGAACGGCTATGGTGTCTTCCAAAGCATGGATATTGTCACTGATGTAACCCACTTCCGGGGGCTGACAAGATGCAACCATTAGGATAATGATCAGTATGGAATAAAATATATTTTTCATCTTTTTGTTTTTATGGTTTGTATTAGTCCCTTTCAAAATTGAACAAAGTATGGTTTCCCTGTAGGACATGAATAACGCCATTGGTAGAGATTAAATTGGAGGTTTTTACCACCACCTTATCATCATCATCTATGTTATCCCATTCGTCCCAATCATCCCCCTGTTTATAAGTGAAATAGACATACTCGGGTTTGGAATCCAACTCATTGTTATATTGATCTGTTGGCTCCAATGAAATTCGTCTTTCTTCACCATTCTCCGCGGTATAGATTTTTCCTTGGTCCTTGGTCATGTTTTCCCTTTTGATCTTTCCAGGAAAAATATAGCCTCCCATATATTTAGTGAGCGTATCCAAAGGAATATCGTTTACGGTAAATTCGGCTTGAGGATCTATTTCCCTCATATCTGCCAATACAGCGTTTACATAATTCTTAATGGAAAGATTATTGGGCGCAAAGATGGTGTTGTTTCCGTTGACCAAATCGGACATTCCAGCTTTTTCAATTAAAATGGCCAAAGTATCCAACTGACTATGGGATTTGAAAAATTCCATGGTGGTCGTTCCTACCTCTGGACTGCTAATACCTCCATCTACAAGGTAGTTTCCATCCTTATCACAGGAATAAAGGACTACTACAGCTGTTAGTATGATTATTATTTTTTTCATCGTGATTGTTTTCTTTAGTTCTAAAATTAGTCTACAATTTACCTCTCCAGTATTCTGTTTGTAGAATGGAAGGATTCCTCGATATCACTGAAGGAAGGACAGGCCAGAAATATCCTTTTTTGGCATTTCTTGCTTGGTTTACCCATGGCACTCCATCGTAATAATCCATACGTATTCTATCATAACCAGATTGGGCTTCACCAACAAATTCAATGGCGCGCTCATCAAATATGGCCTTCATTAGGGATTCGCGGTCTGTTCCTCCCGTATAATCCGGAACATTGGCTTTGCTTCTAATCTCATTTAAATCAGAAATAGCAGGACCCGATAGATCTTTTCTGGCATTGGCCTCTGCTCTTAATAAATACATATCTGCCAACCTAAAAATTAAGATGTTGGATTCGGAAAATTGGGCATAGGCATCTTCGGAAGCTTCATCCTGTGCAGAATGCGAGTATTTCTGTAGGTAGGAGTAGTCTGCATTGGTTCCATATTCATAAAAGAAAAGCTCCTTACGCACATCGTTGGCTCTATCGGCATCTGTGGCCATCATCTCATTACCATAGAAATCTGGATCCATATAAGGACTTATTCCGGTATTGACACTTTGCCAAACAGGGTAATTTAATGTAAGTCCAGTATGGTTATCATCATATTGAAGCAACCTAAAGGATTCGTTCATATCCGCGCTGATATTGATTTCGAACAAGCCGGTCTTGGATTGACCGATGCACATTTCATCAAACCCCTCTTTTCCTTCGTTTACATAATCGATTAAACTGGCACCACTATTATTGATAACTGATGTAGTTGCGTCAATGGCTTGCTGTAACATCTCGGGATTGTCATTGTCCCTTCCTGCATACCAAAGTGTAATGTGGGCCTTTAAGGCTTCTGCGCTTGCCTTGTTGGCAGTAATAGCCCAATTGGAGGCTCCTGGAGTGGAATACTGCAATAATCCAATAGATTTATTAACGGCTTCCAACGCATAATCCAGCACCTCAAGTTCATTGACCCTTGGATTTTCCACAATGAATCCGTCTTCTGAAATTAGCTGGTCGGAACTTTCAATGGATTGCTCTACGATAGGCACATCTCCCCAGATACGGGCCATAGAAAAATAGGTCAGTGATCTAATGAAGGCAGCTTCTCCTAAAAGACGATCCTTTTCAGTTTGTGAATCGAACATATCCACGGGCATGTCTGCTATATATTGCTCTATAGTATAGGCCCAGTTGGCTGCACGGTAGAAGTTTTTCCAGTTCATGGAAGCATCTCGGTAAGCCAATACGTAATTGCCACTACCTTCAATGTAGTTTACGATCCAGTTTCGACTGTTCATAAAGGTCATCCCGGTCCATTCACCCCAATATAAAAAATTGGATTGTGTCATAATAGCCTCCTTAAAAAGACCATAGGCACCAGCAACGGCTTGTTCGGCGTTGGCCTGACTATCCCAAAAGACATCGGGATGTGTAATGCTGATAGGCTCCTGATCCAATAAATCGGAACAACTGGCTGCACCCAGGAGGAACAGGACCATGATATATATTTTAAAACTCTTTATCTGTTTCATCGTTTATAATTTAAAATTTTGTATCAATTCCAATGGTAATTGTCCTAGCTTGGGGATATCCATTTCCATAAGTATGTCCCTTGGCATCTACCATGGAGGCATCTACCACCTTCTTGGATCTCTGCCATTGGTAAGGATTCAACATTGCTCCGTAGATTCTTAAACGGGATAAGCCAATGTTCTTCATAAAGTTATCGTTCTGGTCAAAAGTGTATCCAATGGAAGCATTGTTGACTTTCCAATAATCACCACTTTCTATCCAAAGGGTCTGATTGTCCCTGAAGCCGTAAAATGCTCCAAGTGTTGGACTCTGTGGGTACATGGCAGGAAAGTCTACCCCGGCAGCACCATCACCAGGCTGTTGCCAAAATGTATATTCACTTAGGTCGGCAAGTCCTCTTCTGGCCCAATCATCACCACCCCTATCGTAGCTATCCATATAACTATTGAGTACAGTATTCTTGATATCAGCCCCAAAGGAGAATTGACTATAGGCTTGGAAGTACCATTTTTTGTACTGCAGGTTTATATTGAAGGAACCTGTAATATCGGGGATAGGAGAGTAGTCTGTAGTTAATTTTAGATCGTGCTCCTCATTAAGTAAGTAATCCCCGTTAAGATCTTGCCATATTGGAAAACCTGGGCGGATATTGGCCCAAGCGGATTTTCCTTGCAAAGGTTCTCCAGTAAATGGATTTACAGGCAATTGATCCAAATCATCAATGATATAATCATTTATGAACATCTTGTACAGGTTAAGCGGGCGCCCAACCACATATCCATAATCACCTCCTATGTAATCCTGGTTGCCATTTGGCAATTTGGAAACGTAGTTTTTGTTTTGAGCAAAACCAACGGACAATTCCATTCGAAGGTCGTTCTCCCTAGGGAAAACGTGGTAACGTAGCATGGATTCCCAACCGTAGTTTAATACCCCGGCTACGTTTGTAGGAGCGGAGTTATAACCGGAATAGGCGGGGAAAGCAACATCAAAAAATAACTTGTCCGTACTCTTGTTATAGGCATCAAATGCCAAACTTACCCTTCTGTTGAACATATCCAGGTCAAACCCAACATTCCATTGTTCGGTTTCTTCCCATGAAAGGGATGCATTCCCAATTTGGTCGTAATTTGGAATAACCCCGGTAACACCACCGTAACTGGAAACATTCATTTGGTTGGCCCAATAAGGGTTTCCACCATAACCTAAATTGTATTTTCCGAAACGTAAGTAGTTTTCAGGGAATTGCTTACCATTGATACCCCAGCTACCCCTAATTTTTAAATAATCTATAAAACTGGAAATATGGGGCTTAAGGAAGGGCTCATCCGAAATAACCCAACCTGCATTTAGGGAAGGGAACTTGGCCCAACGTACATCTTTACCAAATCTGGAAGAACCATCGATACTGAAGTTTCCACCAACCATATAGCGATTTTTGTATTTATAACTCACACGCCCAAAATAGGATACCAAGGCATTGGCACTAATATCGGTATATCCACTAATTTGATCCTGGGTGTACCTGTTGTTAATGGTTTGTATGGCATCGCTACCAAAACCAAAAGCGGTCATGGCCATGTCTTCATATTTGTTATAATCCAACCTATTTCCCAATACTCCCGTAACTTCATGATCTTTATTGGCGCCAATGTTTTTAAAAAGGCTTAAATAGGTTTCAGCAGTCAAGTTTTTTCGGTTATACAAGGCATAACTGGCAAATCCATCTCCTTCTGTCCTTATGGTAGACGGCTCATAAAAGTTCTTTTTATTGCTGTCGTAAACGAAACTTAGTTGGGAATTTAGGCTAAGACTAGGTAAAAGATCATAGGTGGCAAAGTTGGAAATGGTAAAGTTGACGGTCCTATCCTCGTTCAGCTTGCCTTCCAGTTCCCCACTTAAGGACTGGACTCTTGCCTCTGTTATATAAAATAGAGAGGATTGAAGTCCGGCCGGATCTACAGGTAGGGAAGAGTTAAGGTTAAAACTTCCTTGGTAGGGATTACCTTGTCCAGTTTGTAGATCAGTATGCGTAAAACGGGTAATTAATTGGTTGCGAAATTTTTCCCCTGCTGTAAAATTAAGATTGGAGGAAAAAGTTACCCTATCTACCCCGGTACCTTTTATAACACCTTCCTGGTTGTCATATCCCAAGGAAACTCTGTAGTTGGTTTTCTCACTACCACCACGAACACTAAAATCGTACTGCTGATCAATCCCGGTTTTATAAAACAAACCTTGATAATCCACATTATTGTTAAAGGCAGGGTTTATACTATCGGTCAAGACCATTGGTGTTTGTCCGGATTGTAATTCGTCTGTGTGCCACCATCTTTGGATCATCCCCATTTTGGCTTGGCGTTCAGCAGCTCCAACCAACATAGGTACTAAGTTAGGTTTTGGTTGTAATCCTAAACTGGTGGAAAACGAAAATTCCGGTTTATCCAATGCTACACCTTTCTTGGTTTCGATGATTATAACCCCATTTGCTCCCCTGGACCCGTAAATGGCCGCTGCAGAAGCATCTTTAAGAACATCTATACTGGCAATGTCGTTAGGGTTAAGCGAGGCCAAAAAGTCTACGTTGGAAACACCGTAACCGGCTAAATCCTCAAGACTGGTTTGTACCCCATCAATTACATATAATGGGCTACTGTAGGCCAAATCGGCATCAATATCCCCACCTATGCTTGTATTACCACGGATGATCAACGCACTCCTACCTGCTGGGGCCCCGGTCATATTCACACTCTGGATACCTGTGGCCTGGGTGGCGATCAATCCTGATACGTCCAGTACTGGGATACCTTCAATGTCATCGCTCTTAATACTGGAAACAGCACTGGTAACATCCCTTTTAAATACCTTTTGGTAACCAATCAAAACTACATCATCCAATTGAGTGGCATCCGGAGCCAAGGTAATGGTGACCTGTGTTTGGTTTCCCACAAGGATTTCCTGTGGTTTAAAACCAAGATAGGAAATTGTTAAGATGGATTGTGGACCTTGTACGTTTATGTAAAAATTACCGTCAAAGTCGGTTTGTGTCCCTGTAGCGGTTCCTTTTACTACGACAGAAGCTCCTGGCAATGGAACTCCATTGTCATCAAAAACGGTTCCTTGGACCGTTATATTTTGAGCATGGGCAAAATGGCCTACGCTCAAAATTAGAATTAGTAAATAAAAAAATGGTTTTTTCATTGATCTAGTTTAAATTAATAATCGGTTGATGTTAAAGTTTGAAAAATTCTTGTAGAGCTAATTTTTTTAAATGCCTCTGTTCATTTTCTATTTGGGTTTTATTTTGATGTAGTGTTGGCGACTTTTTAAACCCATTCCACTTTCATGAAATGGGTTTTGAAAAACAACTAACTCAAACAACTCAATGGGTAATTCAATATTCACAACTTAATATGTGTCCTTTATCCAGTTATATGGTTTTCTCTTGATCCAAGTACCTCTGGTGAAATCTGGGAAATCCTGCGGTTCCCCATTGTTTTCTATAGATAGTTCGGAAAGCGGGGTAACCGCACTCCATGCAGCAGCATCATAGGCATCCATTGGGGGTGCAATATTTTCCTTGGCCGACTCTATAAAGGCGTTTATAACATAAAAGTCTATACCCCCATGACCAGCTTCCGTAGCACTGCTTCCGTATTTTTTCCATAAAGGATGGTCATATTTTTCGAACCAGGAATCCATATTCTCCCATCCATGTCCCTCAGTGGTGCCTTCAATATGGATTCGTTGGGTGTGGTAGTCGAAGTCTGTAAGTCCTTGAGCTCCTTGAACTTTAAATCCTAAGGAGTAGGGGTGGGGGTTGTTAACATTATGGGTAACTATAATGGTCTCTCCGTTGGAGGTTTCTATAGTAGAGGTAATGATATCTCCCTGCTTAAATTTTAACTTGGCATTGGGGTGGTTTTCACCTGCAGTATCTACAATATATTTATGTAAACCAACACCTTTGGTAGCATGTGAAGTAAGTGATAAAAATCTATTGCCCCTGTTGATATCTGCCATAACCGCTATAGGTCCAAGACCATGGGTAGGGTAGACATCTGCATTTCGCAACAGGGAATGCTGTGTTCTCCAAGCCGATTCGGAGATACCTTTGGAGCCGAATTCGGCACCCTTTCCGTAGGCCGTTTTTCCGTCATTGAATTTTACCCCGCGCAGATCGTGCTGATATCCACATCTAAAATGTAATAATTCCCCAAAAACATTCTGTTTAACCATATTTAATACAGCAAGCACATCACGTCTGTAGTTTACGTTTTCCAAAATCATGAGGTGGGAACCGGTTTCCTCATGGGTGTTGACCAAATCCCAACATTCCTCAAGCGTATTGGCAGCCGATACTTCAAGGCCGGTATATTTCCCGGCTTTCATGGAGTCTACCGCCATCTTGGTATGCCATAACCATGGAGTGGCAATGACCACTGCATCAATTTCTGCCAGTGCCAACAGATTTTTGTAATCCTGCTCATTTTTTCCGAAGGACTTGGCCTTTTTTTGTCCAGCTTTTACGATATGATCCTGTGCTATATCGATGCGGTTTTGGTCTATGTCACAAATGGCAGTTACCACAACATCCGTTCTTTTCAATAGGTTGTCCAAATGATTGGTTCCCCTCAGTCCAACACCAATGACACCCACTCTTAATTTTTGGGTATCTTTTATAAGGCCTTTTCCTAAACTTAGATTAGGCAATAGCGCTATACCAGCTCCTGTAATGGCGGTTTTCTTAATAAAATTTCTTCTTTGGTTCATATTTTAGGTTATACAGATACTTGTTGTTAATGTTCCGCAAATATTAAGATTGTGTCAATTATTTAAGTGTTCTTTTTTGGCGTTCTAGGTGTAAATTTTCGGATAATTCGGATATTTGAAGTTTTTTTCCACCTTTTTGAAAAAAACACCTCCTTTAAGTTGGTGCCAATTATAGGTACATTTGCTTGGAACAGAATTAGGAAGGATTAATTGAAATTTAAGTAGCTTGAACAAGAAGTTAAATAGGAACAAAATATACGCTCTATATGTGCTGGGGCTGTTTTGCTGGTCCTATATATCAGGACAGCATTCTTCCAATTTTATCCACCTTTCCAGTAAATTGGATAATCGTAATATAAAGGTTACCCATAGCGTACAGGATAGTTTGGGTTTTGTATGGTTGGCACATGCAGAAGGTATCTCCAAATACGATGGTTATAATTTTGAATTCACTCCCAAGGAGTCAATTTTCAGGGAGGATACTTCATCAGATGAATTAAAAAAAATATTTAGGGATGCCAAGGGGGTAATTTGGGCTTTATCCATGAATGGGCAAATATCCTATTTGGAGAAAAATGGAACGTTTTTGTCCATGGACCATTCCGTTAAGGGATTTCAGAAGAAGCACAAGGTTAATATTGTCAATGAGGATAATGGTATTATTTGTTTAGCAACGGATAAAGGGTCCATATTTTCCTATGACCACAGCAAGGGAATTTTGGATAGCATTACCACCATTCCAGCGCATTCTTTGGGTCTCAATGAAGTTAATTCCTTGGTGGTTAGAAATTCCGATCAACTTATAGTTAGTACCTATAAGGGGCCTCTTTATATTTATTATTTGGCAACCAAACGCCTGGAGACATTGGAAGTGCCCTATGACTATACCTTGGCAGACAACAACCTACTGCTACTGGATAAAAAAAATAGGCTATGGATCGGTTCGTCATATGTAGGGCATGGGATAATGGTTTATGATTTTGATAAAGGATCCTTTGTTCAGGACGAGATTATAAATGATCAATGGAGTAGTCAGTTAAATGAGTTGTTTATATCTATGTATTGTGATGTGAACGGTTTTATTTGGTTGGGAACGGATGGGAATGGACTGTACAGGTTGGACACGGAGTCTGGGGAATTGACCATATATAAACACAATCACCTTAATGGGTTTTCCCTTAGTACCAATACCGTGATCGGAATAAATGAAGATCTGAAGAACAATTTATGGGTACTTACCAATTATGGGGATATAAACATATTAAGAAACAAAATTAATCAAATAAATTATCATTCTGGTGGCATAAAAGGAAGTCCTGCACGGGTGTTGTCCTCCTATAGGGCTAGGGATGGAACACTTTGGATAGGGACGGATGGGGACGGAATCACCAAGGTGGCCACCAATGGAGATGAAGTGCAATTTTTTCAAAATTCGGCCCAAAACAAAGGGTTTTATATCCACTCTATCAATGAGGATAGTAATGGTAATATTTGGATAGGGACCTATAAAAATGGACTGTGGGTTTACAATACCCGTGCTGCTAGGTTCGCCAAGGTGCCCTTGAGCAATTCCAAGAACAATATGGTTTTGGACGTTCGATTTATTTTTAAGGACACTAAAGATAGATTATGGGTGACTACCGACATAGGAATTTATTTGTTTTCTGAAAGAAATAAATTGTTGGCACGTTTTGAAAATGGCAAAGCCGGTTTGGTGGGGTCCATTTCCCAATCCGTTGTTGAAGATTCCGCTGGTACTGTTTGGCTTGCGTACAATGGAGGAGGGTTATTTAGGTTTAACGAAGATGGAATAGATATAGCCAAATCCAATTTTACCCGGTTTCAACATGTCAACGATGCCCTCATTTCCAACAAGAATTATTATATATGGTCCATGGCTGCTAGTAATGCAGATGCCATATGGTTGGTTATGGTAAGTGGGGAATTGATCAAATTTAATATTGCGGATCAACAAGCTGAAAAAATAAAGATAAACGGAACCTATGGCAACACCATCTTTAGGTCTGTAATATTGGAGGACCATGATAATTTATGGTTGGGTTCAACCACAGGTATCTGGCATATAAATGTTAGGGATTCCATATCGCGGGTGTTTCAAAAAATAGATGGACTCCAGGATGATTCCTTTATGCAGCGAAGTGCTCATTTGGGATGGGATGGAAATATATATTTTGGAGGGCTAAATGGGGTAAGCTACTTTAAACCCAATCAAATCAAAAAAGAGGAAACAGTAGCTAAATTATTTATTGAAGATATTGATATCTTAAACCAACCTGCCATAAATGTTATTCCGGAACAAATTACCGAGGGAGTTGAAAAGTTGAAAAATTTAGAATTGGATCATGATCAATCCTCATTCTCCTTTCGGTTTTTGGCAATAGACAATGTGTTGTTTTCCAATTACAATTATGCCTATAGACTTAAAGGGTTTAATGACAACTGGATAGATTCCGAAAAGGAGCGTCTGGCAACCTATACCAATATACCTCCCGGGAATTACGTTTTTGAGGTGAAGGCCAGTACTGGTAATGGGGAATGGGATATAAAAGAAACCTCGGTTGCTATACGCATTTTACGGCCATTTTGGAGATCAAATCTCGCCCAGATAATTTATTTGTTTTTAATTATTGGCCTACTTTATGGTATGGTCATCTGGATAAGACTTAGGAACAGGGTAATTGCCGATGAGCTGGAACATAAACATGAAAGGGAGCTTTATGCCCTAAAAATGGATTTCTTTGCCAAAATGTCGCACGAAATCCAAACACCCTTGACCTTGATTTTGATTCCTTTGGAAAACATGATACAACGTGCTATGAAAAGTGGCAATGTACTGTTGCAACAACGTCTCAGGTTAATTTCCAACAATGCGAATCGTTTGTCCCGGATTGTATTTGAATTGACTTCTCTTCGCGACAAGGAATTGGAGAAACTGGTATTAAGAGCGGCGGAACACAATTTAGTTGCCGATCTATCGGAAATAACCAGCTCTTTTGAGGAGCAAGCCTTGTTCAAGGGCATCAATTTTAAATGCAGCTACCCCAGTGTTGAGTTGAAAATGTGGTATGATAAAGACAAAATGGAACATATTTTCTTTAATCTTCTATCCAATGCCTTCAAATTTACACCTAAAGGTGGGGCTATTTTATTGGATGTAATTATGGAGGACTGGGATAGAAATGTAAAAATATCGGTTACCGATTCCGGACCGGGTATTCCAAATGAGGAGCTCAAAAATATTTTCCAATTGTTTTATCAGGCAGATTCAGGGAAGCAAAAAATGGGAACAGGCATAGGCTTGGCGCTTACCAAAGAACTGGTAGATCTCCATCATGGGAAGATCGATGTGAAATCGGACCCGGTAAAGGGAACTTGTTTTAGTGTAAGCTTTCCTATTGATAAAAATAAGAATGAAAGTGTAGAAAAGGAGCTTACCTTGGAAGAGGCTATTATGGAGGTTGAGGAGGTTGAATACGAATTGAAGGAGGAGATTATAGGTACAAGTTCAGCTAAACTGGGGAAGACCATATTGGTAGTAGAGGATAATTATGAACTACAAATATCCCTGAAAGATATTTTTAATGATTACTATAATGTTCTCTTGGCAGAAAATGGGGAAGAAGGTTATGCCTTGGCCTTGGAGCATAACCCTGACCTGATCATTAGCGATATTATGATGCCAAAATTGGATGGTATGGAAATGAGTAAAATGCTTCAAAAAAACGAGCTTACTACCCATATCCCGATTATACTTCTTACCGCCAAAAAAGCAGCAAAAAATAAAATTTTGGGATTACGTGCAGGGGCGGTCGAATACATAAACAAACCCTTTAATATTAATGAACTGGTTCTAAAGGTAAATAATATCATTACCCGTAGCGATCGGTTGATTATGAAATATAAAAACGACTTGATTACTACGCCCCAAAATGGAGGAAGTAGGTCACAGGATGAAGTTTTTCTTGAAAACCTGGTACGTCTTGTGGAAAATCAGATTAGCAATCCAGATTTTAAGACCGAAGATCTGGCTCAGGATCTAAACATGAGCTATTCTGCTATTTACAGAAAATTTCAGGGGTTAACTGGGAAGAAAATAGTAGATTTTGTTAGGACTATGCGTCTTAAAAAGGCAGCTGTTTTAATTAGCGACTGTAATTATTCCGTATCCGAGGCAGCTTTCTTGGTAGGTTTTAACGACCCCAAATATTTTTCAAAATGCTTTAAAAAGGAGTTTGGTAAGAGCCCTAGAAAATTAAAGGGTAAGGTAGATCATATTAGAGGGATTTGAATTAAAGTGAATAGGACAAAAAAATTAAAAATAACCATAACAATTACAATGATTAAAATGATGGCAATAACCAATGTTGGCTCCAAGTTTTTTAAAATGGCTACTAAAAGTAGTATGCTAAGCGGTAAAGTATATAAAAGCTTAATAGGACTGTGCCTATTATTTATGATAGTCTCCTGTACAACCTTGTCCAAGCAGGATAATTCAGAAGAAATATCCGTGGAAAAATTGAGCTTGACCGATACCATAAAGCCGGGAGGCAATAGCTGGGTAATAAATGAGGTTAGGGATAATCGCCATCTTATTTCTGATGAGGGGATTAGGAATTGGAATGATGCAAATACGGTTATTAGAACTTATTTTAAAATTGATCAAGTAGGGCAATTGAATGTGGGACTAAATCTTAAAGTGAGTGATGGTATTTCCAAACTCAGAGTTTCCTTGGACGGAACCACAAGGGAGATCGAAGTATCCAATCAGGATTTTGAAACAGTTGATGTAGGCGTATTTAAACTTGACACAACTGGTTATCACTATTTGGAACTGCAGGGGTTGGAAAAAACTGCAAGCAATTTTGCGGATGTCAACGAGGTACTTATAGGCGGACAGGCGGCCAATGGTACGCTTTCTTATGTAAAGGAAGATTTTTATTGGGGTAGAAGAGGACCATCTGTACATTTAAGCTACACCACTCCCGAAAACACGGATATTCTTTGGTTTTATAATGAAATAACGGTCCCTGAAAACGAGGATGTTATTGGATCTTATTATATGGCGAATGGCTTCGGAGAGGGCTATTTTGGAATGCAGGTCAATTCAGAAACAGAAAGAAGAATCTTGTTTTCAGTCTGGAGTCCGTTTGAAACCCAGGACCCCAAAAGTATTCCGGAAGAATATAGGATTATTTTGCTAGGCAAAGGGGAAGGAGTAACCACCGGCGAATTTGGCAACGAAGGCTCTGGAGGACAAAGCTATAAGGTGTTCAATTGGAAAGCCGGAAACACTTATAAGTTTTTATTAAAGGGGGAGCCATCTGTAAATAATTCTACTGATTACACGGCCTATTTCTATGATGTGGAAACGGAAAAATGGAATTTAATAGCCAGTTTTAGAAGACCACATACTTCCACCTATTTAAAAAGATCACATTCTTTTCTAGAAAACTTCAGGACAGAAGTAGGCCATATTTCCAGAATGGGAGAATATACCAACCAATGGATTATGGATACAAAAGGCAATTGGCACGAACTTACCAAGGCTAAATTCACGGCAGACGCCACCGCCAGGAAAGGTTCTAGGGAGGATTATGCAGGAGGGGCCATTGGAAACAAATTTTTTATGAAGAATTGCGGTTTTTTTAATGAAATGACCACCATGGATACTTTTCATGAAAGGACGGCTAACGGCGTGCCGCCGAAGATAGATTTCTCTTTACTGAAGGTGCCACTGCAATAATAGATATTTGATAATTTGGAAATGTGTTAATTGGAAATATTTCAAAAGAGACCGATTAGAAAGAATCTACGAAATTGATTGTCCTGAGTAGAATTGATGACATAGAAACTAAAACTAGAAACTAGAAATAAACTAAGAATGAAAAAAATAAGCTATTTAATCCTAATTCCATTAGCCCTATTATCCTGTAAGGATGAAAGTAAAAAGGAAGTCCTTTCCGAAGTATCCCGAAAACCAAATATTATCTACATTCTCGCTGATGATCTGGGCTATGCTGAAGTTGGGGCCTATGGACAGGAAAAAATCGAGACCCCAAATATTGATGCCCTGGCCAAAGAAGGGATGTTGTTTACCCAACATTATACCAGTGCCCCCGTATGTGCCCCTGCAAGGTATATGTTGCTAACCGGGACACATTCTGGCCATGCACATATACGTGGCAATGAGGAATGGGGAGAGCGTGGGGAGGTATGGAATTATAGGGCAATGGCCAAAGATTCCGTATTGGAGGGACAGCGCCCCATGCCGGATAGCACCATTACTATAGCTAAAAAATTAAAGGAAGTGGGGTATGGTACGGCCATGTTCGGTAAGTGGGGATTGGGCGCGCCCCATACCAATTCCATTCCCACAAAAATGGGCTTCGATTTCTTTTTCGGATATAACTGTCAGCGACAGGCCCACACCTATTATCCATTGCATTTGTACAAGAATGAAAATAGGGTTCATTTAAATAACGATACCATTGCCCCAAATACCAAATTGCCTAAAGGAGCAGATATCAACGATCCGGAGAGTTATGCGGCCTATACATTGAACAATTATGCGCCCGATCTTATGTTTAATGAGCTGAAAGGTTTTGTGGATAGAAATAAGGAGAACCCATTTTTTATTTACTGGGCCACCCCAATACCGCATGCGGCCATACAAGCTCCACAAAAATGGGTGGATTATTATAAGAATAAGTTTGGGGAAGAAGAACCTTACTTAGGGGAAAGAGGATATTTTCCTCATCAAAATCCTCGGGCTGGTTATGCTGCCATGGTTTCTTACTTGGATGAGAATATAGGAAAACTGGTTGCCAAATTGAAGGATGACGGACTCTATGACAATACCCTTATTATATTTACTTCAGATAATGGGCCCACTTTTAATGGTGGAACTGACTCGCCTTGGTTTGATAGTGCAAAACCTTTTAGAAGTGAGTATGGTAGAGGTAAAGGCTTTGTTTATGAGGGGGGGATTCGGGTACCTATGATTGCAACTTGGCCGGGACAAATAAAAGCGGCCAGTAAAACGGATCATATTTCTGTACATTATGATGTAATGGCCACTTTGGCCGATGTTGCGGGTTATGAAAAACCAAGCTATACGGATGGGGTAAGTTTTTTACCCACCATGCTTTCTCAAGAGAATCAAAAGAAGCACGATTTTCTTTATTGGGAGTTTCCGGAATATGGAGGACAGTTGGCCATTAGAATGGGCGATTGGAAGCTGGTAAAAACCCATCTGAAGGACACAAAGAATAAGCCTACCTTGGAACTGTATAATCTTAGAACAGATATAAAGGAAACAACAAACGTGGCGGATCAACATCCGGAAATACTGGAAAAAGCAGCCAAAATATTGGAAAGCCAGCATACCGAACCCAGCATTGAAAAGTTTAGGATACCAGCCCTCATAGAAGGTCTGTAAATCATAGGGGCCAATTGTGGCACTATTGATCAGTAATGGTGAAATATCTCAGGCGTGCTAATGTAAATATTAAATATTTTAAATTCATCAATAAAGATTATGAAGAAAACCAGCATTATTTTACCACTAGTTTTGCTTTTGGCGATATCCGTCCGAAGTCAAAATACGGGGATTATTCCACAGCCTTTAAAGGTCTATAAGGGAAAAGGTAGCTTTACTATTAAATCAAATACTCCTATTATTGCGGATAGTGCCAACTTGGAGAATGCCCATTATCTTAAAGAATTATTAATAGCTGAACATCAGAAGGAACTGAAGATCAATAAAGGAGGAGGAAACGGAATTATCCTAAACCTGGATCCCCAATTGACCGAGAAATTGGGAGATGAGGGATATAAATTAAAGGTAGACAATAGTACCATATCTATTTTTGCAGGAACAAGTACAGGTGTATTCTATGGTATTATCTCATTACAACAGTTATTGGAGAAAGATACGCTGTCCAAGAAGGCTAATTTATCCGTTTCAGGAATTAATATTGAAGATCGTCCACGATTTGGGTGGCGTGCCTTTATGCTGGATGAAGCACGTTATTTTAAAGGAATGGAGCAGGTTAAAAAGTTGTTGGATGAAATGGCTCTTCTAAAAATGAATGTGTTTCATTGGCATTTGACAGATGACCAAGGCTGGAGATTGGAAATTAAAAAGTATCCCAAATTAACGCAGGTAGGGTCTAGCAGGTCCAATTCCCAGATTGGGGGTTGGGATAGTGAAGAAAGATCCAATGCTCCACATTCAGGATATTATACTCAGGAGCAGGTTAAGGAAATAATTGCTTACGCAAAAAAAAGGCAAATCACCATAATTCCTGAAATTGAAATGCCGGGTCATGCATCGGCTGCTATAGCAGCTTACCCATGGTTGGGTACCATAGGAGAACTTAATGAGGTACCCACTGTTTTTGGAAAACTTCCAGATTCTTTTAATGTGTCCGATCCGCGGGTTTATGATTTTCTTGAAAATGTACTATCGGAGGTTATGGATTTATTCCCAAGTAATATAATCCATATAGGGGGAGATGAAGTAAAGTTCGATGCCTGGAAGTCATCGGAGGAAATTCAAGATTTTATGAAAGAAAATGGATTGGCATCTCCGGCCGATTTGCATATTTTCTTTACGAACAGAATTTCAAACTATTTAAATAAAAATGGACATCGAATGATGGGATGGAATGAGATTCTTGGTGTAAATGTACATGAATGGCAAGATTCAAGGGACATGGAGGTACAAGAAAATCTGGCAAGAAATACCTTGATCCATTTCTGGAAAGGAGATTTGGATTTGGTTTCAAAAGCGGTACAAGAAGGTTATGACATCGTAAATTCTTATCATGAATATACTTATTTGGACTATTCCTATGAATATATTCCTTTGGAAAAGGCCTATGGTTTTGAACCTATTCCTGAAGGATTGGATAAAAAATATCATGGAAATATAAAAGGAAGTGGTTGTCAAATGTGGGGTGAGTGGATTCCGGAATCAAAAGATATGGATAAAATGGTCTTTCCAAGGTTGGCAGCCTATGCGGAGGTAGGATGGTCAGTAAAAGTAAGAAAGGATTATACGGTTTTTAAATCTAATCTGAAACCCTTTTTGGACCGTTGGAAGGAACAAGGTATTACTTTGCCAGAAAAATTTGAGCGTATAGATTTTAAAGAAAACAGATAAAGACAAATATCAGATGAGATTATTTATTGTTTATATTCTGTTGCAGAGTTGCTTTAATATTTGCATGGCACAGGATGACATTACTACAAATGAACTAGAAGGACATATTACCTATTTAACGGCCGATAAACATTCAGGGAGATATCCCGGAGGAAAAATTAACAAAAGGATTGTCAGGTATATAATAAAGGATTTTAAAAAGGCGGGTATATCTCCCTTTATAAAATCCTATGAGCAGCCGTTTGTGGCCCAATTAAGGGTGAAGAAAGGGGAGGAACCCAAAAATGCCGTTGAGACATGGAATGTTATAGGCTTTATAGAGGGCAATGATCCATTATTGAAGAATGAATATATTGTTTTGGGGGCCCATTATGATCATCTGGGAATGGGGGGTGGACCGTCATCAAAGTCAGATAAAATCGGGATACACCATGGTGCGGATGATAATGCAAGTGGTACTTCGGCATTATTGGAAATAGGGGAGAAGCTAATGGCCCAAAAGTCAGAGTTAAAAAGAAGTGTTTTGTTGGTCGCTTTTGGAGCAGAAGAACAAGGACTATTGGGCAGCAAATATTTTACCGACAATCCTGTTGTTCCATTATCACAGATTAAATTAATGATCAATATGGATATGGTAGGCAGGTTAAACAATGCCAAGCAGGTATATATGGGCGGAGCAGGAACCTTTCCAGGGGGCGTAGACTTAATGAAGGAATTGGGACCTCCATTGGGTTTGTCGCCTGTAGTTCATGCTGGCTCTGTGGGAGGTTCGGATCATGTTTCCTTTTATAAAAAGAATATTTCCGTACTGGGAATCCATACTGGTGGGCATCCACAGTATCATACTCCAGAGGATACGGTAGAGCTGATTAACTTTGACGGACAAAAACAGGTTTGCCAGTATATATTTAATGCCATAATGAAAGTGGCCGCTTCACCTTATGACATGAAATTTATTCCCCAAGGGGAATAGAATCATTTTGGTTCTTTACATTTGTGAGTATTAAAAACTATAGAATGCAAAAAATTAATGTTTTAGGCGCCCTTTTTATATTGGCTTTGACGGTTCAATGTAAGGAGGATAAGAAGTCGGTCGATAAAGTTGAAAGTAGTGCTACAATATCGGAAGTTGCGCAATCAGTGGTGGACACAACTCCTATTTTGATAGAAAAACCGGAAAATATAAAGGCACCCGAAGGAATGGTTTGGATTCCGGGAGGAGAGTTTACGCAAGGTGCGGTACCCCAGGATAAAATGGCTATGGATCATGAAAAACCCGCCCACAAAGTAAAGGTTAACGGTTTTTTTATGGATGTTACAGAGGTGACCAATGCCCAATTTGCAAAGTTTGTTAAGGAAACAGGCTATGTTACTGTAGCGGAGCGGGCAATAGATTGGGAGGAAATGAAAACACAAGTACCAGAGGGTACTCCCAAACCCCATGATTCCATTTTGCAGCCAGGCTCATTGACCTTTAAAAAAACTAAAACTTCCGTCCCCAACCTTTACGATTTTTCACAATGGTGGAACTGGACCATTGGGGCGAATTGGAAACAACCCAACGGACCTGGAAGTTCCATAAAGGGAAAAGATAACGAACCAGTAGTACAAGTAGCCTATGAGGATGCCTTGGCTTATTGCCAATGGGCAGGTAGAAGATTACCTACAGAAGCTGAGTGGGAAAGAGCTGCAAGAGGCAATAAACCGGAAAGTATCTATTTCTGGGGCGATGACGATTCCATTTTATCCCAAATGGCCAATACCTGGGAAGGCGAGTTTCCGGTAACCAATAACAAAGCTGATGGTTTTGAACAACGGGCAAAAGTTAAATCTTACCCTCCCAATGACTTTGGTCTATACGATATGGCCGGTAATGTTTGGGAATGGACCAGCGATTGGTACAATACCAATTACTATAAGGAATTGGGAGCCTTGAATGGTCCTGCGGTAAATCCCCAAGGAGCGGCCACAGCATATAATCCTAATATGCCCTATGCCAAGGAAAAGGTTATGAGGGGAGGATCCTTTCTTTGCAATGCTTCTTATTGTGCCAGTTATAGGATTTCCTCCAGGATGGCTTCCAGCTTGGATTCTTCCTTGGAGCATTTGGGATTTAGGACAGTAGCTACAGTAGATATGCTTACAAAAGAAGAATAACAATTTTTACTATTTTGAAGATTTTAAATCCCCTTTGGCGTTGCCTAGGGGATTTTTTTGTTGATAGGTTTTGCTTTATACTCATTTGTTATAAATGTAAATTATACGTTTATAATAGATATTTTTTTATATTTGCGACCTAATACACTTAAAGTATATGCCGTTTCCTGAAAATTTTACCCCAGAGCTCATTGTTGAATCCCCTGGAAGGATCAATTTGATCGGGGAACACACAGATTATAACCTTGGGTATGTATTGCCTACGGCCATAGAGAAGAAAATTACCTTTAAATTCATAAGGAACAATTCGGATAAGGAATGTAACCTTTATAGTTTGGGTTACCATACAGGGTTCAGCCTTCAATTGGATAAAATTGCAAGGAGCAATGTGGAATGGGAAAATTACGTATTGGGCGTATTAAATGAAATTTTGTTGAGAACGGATGCGTTAAGAGGGTTCGACTGTACCATTGAAAGCAAATTACCAATGGGTTCGGGTCTTAGTTCTTCCGCTGCTTTGGAATGTGGATTGGCATTTGGGCTCAATGAACTGTTTGATCTAGGACTTTCCAAAATGGATATTGTCCAGCTATCGCAAAAGGCTGAGCATACCTTCGTAGGAACCCAATGTGGAATTATGGACCAATTTGCTTCCGTTATGAGCGAAAAGGGACATGTTATTTTGTTGGATTGCAAGTCTCAGGAGTATCAGCAAATCCCGATACATATTGATCCATATCGGATGATAATGCTGAATACAAAAGTGTCGCACAACTTGGCCTCCAGTGAGTATAATACCAGAAAGCGCGAGTGTGAGGAAGGTGTCGCCATCATCAAGGAACAATATCCGGAAGTAAGGTCTTTAAGGGATGTAACGGCCACTATGATTCAAGAATTTAAGCAGACAATGGATGCAACGCTTTTTAAAAGATGCAGTTTTATTGTTAGTGAAAATGATAGGGTACTACAAACTGCAAATGCTTTAAAGACCAATGATTTAAATCTTTTTGGAACCTTACTTTACGAGGCACATGACGGAATCAGCAAACTATACGAAGTGAGCTGTCCGGAATCTGATTTTTTGGTCGATTTTTCCAAACAATATGATGCAGTGTTAGGGGCAAGACAAACGGGTGGTGGATTCGGAGGCTGCACCTTGAACATTGTGCATAAAGACAAGGTGGATGCGTTTGTTCGGGAAGCTACCAAGGCATATAAAGAGGCTTTCAATATTGAATTGGAGGCATTCGAAGTACAACCTAGTGCTGGAACACACATACGAAATAAAACGAAATGACAAATAGTTTTAATGACAATCCCCATAGAAGGTTAAATATTTTAACGGGAGAATGGATTTTAGTTTCTCCCCATAGGACCAAAAGGCCATGGCAGGGAAAGACCGAAAAAAGTGCTACTACAGACTTACCCGTGTATGAGCCTTCATGTTATCTTTGCCCCAATAACGAAAGAATGGGAGGGGAGTTTAATCCCAGTTACGAAAAACCATATTCCTTTGTCAACGATTTTTCGGCCCTTTTGCCAAATATAAAGGAAGAGTCCTATAAAAATGGCCTGTTGTACTCCGAGTCCGAATCAGGTATTTGTAAGGTAGTTTGCTTTTCGCCCAATCACGCCATTACCTTGCCTTTAATGGAAGTTCCGGACATTGCCGAAGTAATTTCACTTTGGCAAAAGGAATATCATGAACTGGGTGCTATAGAAGGCATTAATCACGTTCAGATTTTTGAGAATAAAGGGGACATAATGGGGTGTAGTAACCCTCACCCTCACGGACAAATTTGGGCACAAAATAAAATTCCACAGGAAGTCCATAAGAAAATAGGAAATCTTAAAGCTTATTGGGAGACCCACAGAAGAAGTATTTTGGAGGATTATATTGAGCAGGAATTAAAGTTGGAGGAGCGTATTCTATTGGAAAACGAACATTTTGTAGCGCTTATCCCCTATTGGGCAGTATGGCCTTACGAGACGATGATCCTTCCCAAAAGAAAATTGGCACATATAGGTCTACTTTCGGAATCGGAGAAGATTTCCTACGCCGAAATCCTAAAACAACTTACCATTAAATACGATAATATATTCAACACGTCCTTTCCATATTCGGCAGGAATACATCAGGCACCTACAGATGGGAAGGAGCATCCCGAATGGCATTTTCATATGTCTTTTTACCCACCCTTGTTACGATCGGCTAAAGTAAAAAAATTTATGGTAGGTTATGAAATGTTTGCCAATCCACAACGCGATATCACGGCAGAACAGGCAGCAGTAACAATGAAGTCGTTATCCAATGTTCACTATAGTCACCAGGGATAGAGGAATTAAATTCTAACATTTGGGAATTATGATAATCCCCAGGGGGAACTTGTACTATGGAGATTAAAGGGAGTGTTGGGGTTGTAGGGAATACCCAACCCGTGCCAATTCTTTTTTAGCTTTGTCCAATACATAGGGGTTGTTGTGGACCAGCGCAATAGTTTTATTGATAATATCAATATCCAATATTCTTAGATCTAAAATCCGACTTAGGTTTCTGAAAATTATGTTTTTGCTTTCTTCGGAAATAAGCTGTTCAACTTTAAGCAAGGTCGTCATGGAATCAGGGTTTTATTAATCAAGACGAAATTAGTTATCCAGAACATTATCCAAAATGATTTAAATCAGTTTTGGGCAATTTATTTTATTTCCATTTTTAATGGCTTGGAGTATATATCTGGTTTGAGATTGTTAAAGCCTTCGTCTTTTTTATGACAATGGGGAAATACAGCTTTTTTGGTTCGTTTAACCCTATCTATATAGGTCCAATTTATTTTTCAGTTGGGTAATTTCATTTTGCATTTTTTCCATCCTATTTAGAAGTCGGGTAATAACCGCTATGCCTTCCAAGTTGATATTGAGGTCGGAATGTAGTCTTAGCATTTTTTCCGCCTTCGGCAATTGTTGAATTGGTATATAGCGTATGTCTTCTTTGACTACGACATCTACCAGTCCGTACTCATAAAGCTCCATTATGAAATGGGTTTCTATCTTATGACTCGCACAAAAGTCGGTTATCAGTATATATTCCTGTTCCATAAGGATTACATTTTATGATTGTGATTGTTTGTTGCCATATTGGGGGTTGCTATTTTCATAAATAAATTATTTTCTCAGATTAGCCAATTCTTTAAAAAGTTCTTTTTCTTTGGCGGTCAAATTGGTAGGAGTAACAAGATTGTAGGTAATATACAGATCCCCATAAACATCTGGCTTTTTATATACAGGAAAGCCCTTGCCTTTTAATTTAACTTTGGTTCCGTTCTGAGTTTCTGGTTTAACCTTTAATTTTACCTGTCCGTCAAAGGTATTCACCATTATTTCACCGCCCAAAAGTGCTGTATATAAGTCCAGGTTTACCGTGGCATATAGGTTGTCCCCATCCCTTTTAAAAGCGGTATCATTTATGATTCCAAAGGTAATATATAGGTCGCCCTTTGGTCCCCCCTGATGTCCGGGCCCGCCATGACCACTAATTTTTATGGTTTGCCCATTTTCGATTCCGGCAGGGACTGTAATTCTAATGTTTTTACCGTTTACATTAAGTGTTTGCTTATGGGGAGTAAATACATCCCTTAGGTGCAATTTTAACTCGGCGTTGAGATCCTGGCCCCTAAAACCAGCTTTGGTTCTTCCTGAAAAGCCACCTGAACCTCCAAACATAGATTCGAAAAAATCCGAGAAATCATGTTCCCCATAACTTTGCGAATAACTTTGGCCGCCACTTCCGTAGGCCGATTGTTGAGATGCCCTGGCTTTTTCGAACTCTTCCGCGTGCTCCCAGTCCTTTCCGTATTTGTCATATTTTTTACGTTTTTCCGGATCGCTTAGTACCTCATTGGCTTCATTGATTTCCTTAAACTTTTTTTCTGCCTCTTTGTCATTGGGGTTAACATCTGGATGATGTTTTCTGGCCAATTTCCGATACGCCTTTTTTATTTCGCTTTGACTGGCGCTTTTGTCCAATCCTAAGATTTTGTAGTAGTCTATAAATTTCACTTAGCAGTTATTTATTTTCTTTATTCTTATCGATTGTTGAACCAAATACAATGGATACAGGTAATGGGTATATTAGCAATACATAATCCAAAAATATTGGACACCTTAATAAATACCAAGGTAAAATTATAAAAAACCGCAATGTGTGAAACTGATTAAAATCATGAATTAATCGTTTTGTTCTCATTAATTTTATTGGAAAATTGTTCTGAAAGGGACTTGAAGCTTATTTGGTTATGTGTGGTACATAGTCCCTTCAAAGTAAATTTTATATGAACTGCATATCACGGTCTTGCTTTTGCCATAATTTACGATAAATAAATAACGAAGAGATGAAAAATATTCTGATACCCATGGATTTTTCCGATAATGCCTATAAAGCTATTTCCTATGCAGTGCGTTTGCTTAAAGAGGAGAATTGTAACTTTTATTTATTGCATACCTATACTCCTGCCATTTATCAATCCGAATATTTATTGCACAGTCCGGGACAATTGGGGTTAGGGGATATTTATCGTACAGATTCCGAAACAAAATTGGAAGGTCTAAAATCAAAGGTCATTTCTGAATTCAATAACCCGAAACATCATTTTAAGACCTATAGTGCCTTTAGTGTTCTGATGGAGGCTATTGATGAGATGGTAGAAAGTAAAAAAATAGACCTTATAATTATGGGAACCCAAGGAGCTACTGGGGCAAAAGAAATTTTTTTAGGCAGTAGTACAGTGCATACCATAAAAAGAGCAAAATGCCCTGTATTAGCCGTACCTTTTGATTTTGATGTTAAGATGCCCACAAAAATTTTATTTCCAACCGACTATGAAATAGAATACAATTTTGAATTGATAAAGCAGGTATTGTTCATAGCCAAGGAGCATAAATCAACTTTGGATATTTTGCATGTACGATCCGGCTATGAACTCAACGAAGAGCAGAAAAAGAACAAGCACACATTGGGTCATTTACTTTCGGAAACGAAACATAAATTTCATGAACTGCCGGATCAAGGAATCATAGAAGCCATTAATGGTATTCAATCAGAATTACACCCACAAATGTTGGTAATGGTAAAGAACAAACACAGCTTTTTAGAGAATTTATTTCTAAAACCGGTAATAAATCAAATTGGTTTTCATTCAAGAGTCCCTTTTCTGGTTTTGCCTTATCACTTGTTGGGTTAGATAAATTAAGAACTTTTAGCAAGCTTAAATATTTTTATTAAGGCAATGACAGGTTTCTTTCTGAAATAAATCTATTCCCAATTTTACAACAAAAAGTGGCGTTTCCGTGAAAAGGGTTGGGATCTATAGTTTATACAACTAGTTTTATAATAACTTTTTATAACTTTTGACGTAAGTTTTTTATCGAAAATCCTACTTTTGCTTTCTAACAAGTATAATAGAAGCTTTTTATTATGGCAGATAAAGTAGAGCGTTTAAAAACGTTGATTATTGGTTCGGGACCGGCAGGCTATACTGCGGCTATATATGCAGCAAGGGCCGATTTAAAGCCGGTGTTGTATACTGGAATGGAACCAGGTGGACAATTGACGACGACAACAGAGGTGGATAACTTTCCTGGATACCCAGAAGGAATTGACGGACCTACAATGATGATTCAACTGCAACAACAGGCCGAAAGATTTGGTACTGAGGTCCGTATTGGTATGGCTACTGCTGTTGATTTTAGCGATGAAGTTGGTGGAATACACAAGGTTACCATAGACGACAGCAAGGTTATAGAAGCGGAAACCGTAATTATTTCCACAGGGGCCACGGCGAAGTATTTAGGTATCCCTAGCGAACAAAAGCTTCGTGGGGGTGGTGTTTCGGCATGTGCCGTATGTGACGGCTTTTTTTATAAAGGACAGGAAGTAGCTATTGTGGGGGCAGGGGATACAGCTGCTGAAGAGGCTTCTTATTTGGCCAATATATGTAAAAAAGTGACTATGTTGGTACGAAGAGACGAAATGCGCGCTTCAAAGGCTATGCAGCATAGAGTGAACAGCTTGGACAATATTGAAATTCGTTATAATACTGAAGTAGATACCGTTTTGGGTGATCAGGTAGTTGAAGGTTTAAGAATGGTGAATAATGTTACCGGAGAAAAAGAGGACATTGCCATTACAGGATTGTTCATTGCCATTGGGCATAAACCAAATACCGATATTTTTAAGGGACAACTGGAAATGGATGAAACTGGGTATTTGATTACCCAAGGTAAAACTACCAAAACTAGTAAGCCAGGCGTTTTTGCGAGTGGCGATGTCCAGGACAAGGAATATAGACAGGCTGTTACTGCTGCCGGTACCGGCTGTATGGCAGCACTTGATGCGGAGCGATATTTGGCGACCATTGAAAGCCATCAAGAAGTTTCGTCCTAGACGGTATTTGAAATAGGATGTCTAAAATTCAATAAATAACTTGAATTAAAGGCTATGGAAAACGATCTGTACCTGGAACTTAGTTCTATGCACAGATCGTTTTTTTAGTCATGGGGCGTAAATTTTTTATACCTGACCAGAAAGTCATTTTAGGAGCAGATCTAGTTTAGACGTTTGTAATTTTCAGAATTTATTCGGTTTCCATCGGCATCAATAAATATCTGGCTATATTTATCACCCTCCAATTGGAGCTCCATATGCCATTCCATATTTTCATTGGCAACTTTTTTCATGGATGCGGACATATATTCCAATTTTTCGGTCAAGGTACTATCTGTTGCTTTATAGGAGCCGTAACCAAACCATTCAATGGAATCTGTAGGGACGTATCGGGTCCACATTACCTTTCCATTATAGTACATTTTAATTTGACGGTAACCGTCTGTTGGAGGTATGGTCTTTACAACATCGTTACCATCGTAATTGTTAAAACTTACTAATTCCCATGTGCCTTCCAAGGATTTGGGGTTTTGAATTTTTGTGGATGCCATTTCGGTCGCGGATACCAAAAACAACATCAAGAAAACTATTCCAAGTATTTTTTTCATGGCGATTTTGTTTATGAGTTTAGATACTAATAAGTTACAACTTTTTTGGAATATTAACATATGATTCTGAGAATATGTTAAAAAAATCTTATGAAAAAGAATTAAATAATAGAAGTTTATTGTCTTGGTTTTGTGATAAAAACTTTGAAAATTAGGGCTGTTATTGTATAAATCACATTTCGTCCGGTCATTGTTTGATTTTTATGATTTTTTTATCACTTTTAGCTCAGATTAATAAAAACAAACTAATATGATACAAAAACTATTGTTGTTGTGTACCCTCATGCTCACTTGGCATGGCTTTGCACAAAATGTTTCCGGTAACGTAAAAGATGAAAGTGGTTTGCCGCTTCCAGGAGTTACCGTTTTAATTGTTGGGACCAATACAGGTACCACCACTGACTTTGATGGTGATTTTGTAATTGCTGCCAAGCAGGGCGATATTTTGCGTTTCTCGTACTTAGGAATGAAATCGCAGGATATCACGGTTACATCAAATGCCGAATTAAGCATTGTCTTATCGGAAGACGCCAGTGCTTTGGACGAAGTAGTGGTAACGGCCTTTGGTGTGGAGAAGAAACAAAAATCCCTAGGATACTCCGTAACCCAAGTGAATACTGCAGACCTAAACTTGGCCGGGCAATCAAACCCCATGGAGAGTTTGCAAGGTAGGGTTGCAGGGGTTCAAATCAATAGAACATCTGGATCTTCAGGTGGTGGTGTGGATATCTTGATAAGGGGTATTACTTCGGTTAACCCAAGTAGGAGCAATCAACCGTTAATTGTTGTTGACGGGATTGCCTTGAACAACGATACCTTTTCCGGAGAGGTAAGACCCAGTGCAGGGTCCAATTCCGCTAGTAGTTCCGAACAATTTGCTTTTTCCAATAGGGCCGGGGATATCAACCCTGAGGACATTGAGAGTTTCAACGTACTTAAAGGAGCTGCTGCAACCGCATTGTACGGTGTAAGGGCGTCCAATGGAGCCATCATAATTACTACAAAAAAAGGGAAACAAGGGAAGGCCAAAATTAATGTAACGGCTTCAACAACCTTTAGGGATATACAAACAACACCTTCCTTGCAAACTACCTATAGGGAAGGATTTAGTGGGGCTCCTAGGACACTTTATGATCCAGATTCCGAAACCGGTTTCAATAGAGTACAGAATGCCACCTCTTTTTATAGCTGGGGACCCAGATATTCTGATGATTCCTATACGCTGTCCAACGGTACAGTGGTCGATTTGACAGGAGATAAATTTTACAGTCCCTACGATATTTTTAGGACTGGATTTAATTCCCAAGTAAACGTAAGTATTAGTGGCGCCAATGAAAAGTTGGATTATTTCTTTTCCATGGGAAAAGACCAAGAGGATGGGGTTCTTCCAAACACAGATTACGGCAAGAATAATTTTAGGTTAAAGGCGGGCTATAAGATTTCTGATAAATTAACATTAAATTCTTCTATAGCCTATACAAAATCTGGCGGACGTAGGGCCAATGGAGGGGATAAATCTGTTATGAGTGCTCTTTCCTATTTTTCAGGAACCTTTCCAATAAATGACTATATGAATGCTGATGGTACCGAAAGGGATTATTCTTTTGGGATAATTGACAACCCTAGGTATTTAATGGAAACAAGTAGCCTTATTGATAATGTAAATAGATGGATAGGTAATGCCACCCTGAACTGGAAACCTAAGGAATGGGTAAACGTTACTTACGCTGCCCAAATAGATAATTATTCCGACCAAAGAAATAGATATGTCGGTGCAGATCTTGATGGTGGTTCCCAGGTTGGTGGATTTGTTTTAAATCAAAACATCAATTTTACCGGTTTGGAATCCAACCTTTTGGTTGCATTTACCAAAGATTGGTCGGACGATTTTACTACAGACCTAACATTGGGACATCAGATTTCCGATTCCAAAAGGGACTATGCCCAAGCGAGAGGTGAAGGTTTGAACGTTCCCGGAATTAACGAAATAGGAAATACCATTAATTATTTCGTGGATAACAGTATTACACAATTGCGTAACGTTGGTGCTTTTGGAGAATTGAAATTAGGTTACAAGGATAAATTGTTCTTGACGGTAACTGGTAGAAATGACTGGCTGTCTACCTTGCCCAAAGAGAATAGATCATTCTTTTATCCATCCGCAAGTTTGGCCTATGATGTTTCCGATGTATTTGGAGATAATGATGTCTTTACTTTTGGTAAACTTAGAGCTTCCTGGGCCGAGGTTGGTAAAGGACCCGG
Source organism: Arenibacter sp. (assembly GCA_040216555.1). GTDB lineage: Bacteria > Bacteroidota > Bacteroidia > Flavobacteriales > Flavobacteriaceae > Arenibacter. The sequence continues at coordinate 83,778 of JAVJOW010000022.1, read as the reverse complement.
TTTTGGGGATGTTGGCCAATATTTTGTAGTGGACGGGGACTTTCCTTTTGGTGGTGCCGGTGGATATAGGAGAAGTAGCTTATTGGGAGATTTGGATATAGTTCCAGAACGTAACCAATCCACAGAATTTGGTGCGGATCTTAGATTTATGAAAGATAGGATCAGATTGGATTATGCCTACTACAAAACACGTGTTAAAGATCAAATATTCACCGTTGGAACCGCTTATTCTTCAGGACTTTCAGGAATTACAAGGAATGCAGGGGATTACGAGGTATTTGGGCATGAATTGTTGGTTAGTGCGGACATCATTAGAAGTAAAGATTTTAGATGGGAATTGATTCTTAACTGGTCTACTAGTGAAGGAAAGGTGTTGGAAATCCCCGAAGATATTGAGTCTATTATTTTTGCTGATTCTGGGTTTGCCGGAATTACTTCGGAAATAAGGGCCGGTGACAGAATGGGGAATCTTTACGGATATAAATGGAGGTACGAAGATGGTCAACGGTATTTGGATGCCGATGGATTTCCAGAAATTGTGACCGATGAGAGGGTAAAGGTAGGCAATGCCTTTCCAGACTTCATTTCTTCCCTGGGCAGTAATTTAAAATGGAAGGGAATAGGATTCAATTTCTTATTGGAATATAAGGAAGGTGGCGATCTGTATGATTCAGGACTTAGAAATTCTATTAGAAACGGTAATCCCTTAAGTACTTTGGTAAGGGATGAAGAGGTGGTCTTGGAAGGAGTAATGGACAATGGTAGTGGAGGTTATACTACTAATACCACACCCGCTTTGATAGATGAAAATTACTATAGGAATTCAAATGTCTACAACAGGGCGTCAGAAGTATTGGTACAGGATGCATCATGGGTTAAATTGCGCAATGTTAGTTTGTCTTATGACATGGACAATAAATTTACCAGGGACCTTAAAATGGAGAAGCTAAGTCTTTCTGTTAGTGCATCCAATATTCTTGTATGGACCCCATTTGATGGTTATGACCCAGAAGGAAACCAGTATAGTGCTGGTAGCAACGTTTATGGTTTTACGGGGCTTAGTGTTCCGTTGAGCCAAAGCTACTCTTTCGGTCTAAATATTTCATTCTAAATATGATAAACATGAAAAACAATATTATAAAAACAGGAATTTTATCACTACTATTTGTTGCGCAGATTTCTTGTAGTGATGATTATTTTGATGTAAATACTCCTTCCAATACAGCAACTTTGGAGGAGTTGAGAATGCAGGATCTAATAGCGCCGGTGATTCATAGCACCATGGAAGGTCAGCGATCGGCCGAATTGGCTTTTGGAAATTATGTGCAGAATTTTGTATCTACCGGGGGTGGAGCTGCCGGACAGACAGAAGCAAGTGGTTTATGGAGTCAGGTTTACCTTTATATTTTACCTAATCTTAAGGCGGTAAAAGAGAAGGCTGCTGAGAGCAACGCCGCACATATTGGTGCTATATCGGATATTCTTATTGCAGTAAATCTTGGAATAGCTACCGATACTTGGGATAATATACCCTATTCGGATGCTACGGAAGGCCCGGACAATAATTTTCCAACTTTTGATACCCAAGAGTCGATTTACACGGAAATATTCACACTACTAAATTCGGCCATCACAGCTTTAGAAGGTCCTGATAACTCAGGCTTTAATTTGGGAAGCTCGGACCTTATTTACGGGGGTGATTCCGATCAATGGTTAAGGGCGGCCTACACCATTAAGGCAAGATATCAGTTGCATTTGGTAAATAAAGGTACCGTTACTGCCAATGAAGTTTTAACTTCAATTGCAAATGGTTTTACTTCAAATGACGATAATTTTGAGATGTCGTACAATGAGAAAAACATCAACCCTTGGTATTCTGCAGAAATTTTGGCAAGGTCTACAGGTAACTTGAGCAACGATATTGCTAGTCAGTTGGTTAGTTCTATGAACGGGGATTATTACCCATTTGAAAGTGCAGCGCTTACCATAGATCCACGATTGCCCTTGTTTGCCGAAAACGGGGACGAGGTAGAATGGAAAGGTTTTGTGAGTGGTGGAGCGGGAGTAGCTCCAGACGGTAGCGACGCCAACACCGGTTTTAAAACTGATGGTTATTATACCAGCGTAGATTCACCTCTATTACTGATCAGTTATGCCGAAGCCAAATTTATCGAGGCAGAGGCGGCTTTTTTGGCCAACGGAGGCAACACCACAAGTACAGGTTCTAGTGCCGAAGCGTATACCGCCTATTTGGAAGGTATCCAGGCCAGTATGGATATGTATGATGTGGATGGCTCCGATTATTTGGCCGATGGGGCCATAGCTGTGGGTGAAGCAGGTCTAATGTTGCATCATATCATGAAGGAAAAATACATAAATAACTTTTTAAATCCAGAGACTTTTGTGGATTATAGAAGATATGATTTTTCTGCGGATGTATTCACTGGTCTACAAATGAGATTGGAGGAAGCAAGTGATGACAGTGAGTATTTTGGACAGTGGTTTAGAAGGGCTATTTATCCTTCAACCGAATTGAATAGAAACGAGGCCAATGTTTTGGCCAACCAGCAATCTCCGGTTACCCCAGTATGGTGGGAAAATTAATTTTTTAAAAGGGACCTATAAAGCAGAACGGCCATCCAATAGGATGGCCGTTTCGTTTTAAAAATAGGAATTAATAATATTACATAATAAAAGGATATCCTCCTTTTTATGATGGGCACTTATTACAATTCTGCTCATAAATTGGGAATCCTCATCGGGATAACGAAAACTGGTCACCATAACATTTTGCCTTTCCAGATAATTTACAAGCTTTTCATCTGTGAAGCTGAAGGCAGGGTGACCCTCTATGAATTTAAATCTATCCAAAGTTTTAACATTGGACTTGAATAAGTTTATATTATTGATTAGGGTTTCTCTTTTTTCAAGAAAGAGTGCATTTCCGTCCATAAGACAGGCCACAGCCGCAGGTGATGCCGGACTTGCCCCGCCAAAAAAAGGAGTGTCCGTGAACTTCTCAATTCTTTTTTCAGTTCCAAAAATGGCCCCTGCCTGAATCCCGAACCCTTTTCCCAACGAACAGCAAACAATAAGTTCCTTAGGATTTAATTCCATTAACCTACGAAAAACACCTCCACCATTTTCACCTACAATACCAATTCCATGGGAATCGTCTACCACTAGAATAATCCTTTCCAAAGGCAGTGTTCTTACCCCCTCAAAATCGGGATAATTTACCCCATAAAAATCAATGGCATCCAAAAATACCACCGGTGTAATTTCTTGATTCGTTTCCAAATGGGCTCTAACAGCTATGTTCAAGGCCGTAAAAGTGATATATGGTTTTAGCTTTGTGGATGGAGTAGGGGAATAAAGGGCAGAATGGGTATTGGGGGCATAGAACATTCTATGTTCCTTGGTGTCCATAGTTTGCCTTACCAGTTGCCCTGCCAAATAACCAGAAGATAAAATGGTACTGGATTCGCAACCGACCAATTGGGATAAATATTCTTCTGCTTTTTCAAAAACGGAAATTCTTACGTTCGATTTTCTGGATGCTCCATAATTGGTGCCGTATTTCCTGATATTGGAAATAAAGATTTCCTGAAAAGTTTCGTCGGTCTGCAGCCCTAGATAGGAAGTGCCACCAAAATACAAAAACTTCTTACGGTCTACCTCCAATTCCCTTCCCGGGAACCCATCAGTATAAATAGTCATCAACGTAAAGTTATTCCGCTTCCTCCTATTGTAGGAAAGATTACTTTGCCCTTTTCCTGAATGATCACCCCGTCGGCAATATCTTCTTTCAACAACATGGCTCCGTCCATATCCACATAATCCAATTGTGGAATTAGTTGGGCAATGGCCGAAATACCAACAGTGGATTCGGTCATACAGCCCACCATAACCTGTAGATTCAATTCCTTGGCCCTTTTTATCATTCTCCTTGCCGGGGTAAGGCCCCCACACTTTGTCAATTTTATATTGATTCCGTTAAAATGAAGCGCACATTTCTCTACATCACTTTCCACTATGCAGCTTTCATCAGCAATTACAGGAAGAACGCTTTGGTGCATCACCGCTTCCATTCCTGTCCAATCATCGGCTTTAAGTGGTTGTTCCAAAAACTCAACTCCCAAATCTTTTAATAAGTGGGCGTTGACAATGGTTTCCTCTGCTGACCATGCACAATTGGCATCTACCCTGAAAATGGCATCTGTGTGTTTGCGAAGCTCTCTTACAATCTCGACATCATTATCGGTGCCCAGTTTAATTTTATATATAGGCCAGGGCATTTCTTTCATCTTGTCCACCATTTTCTCTATGGTATCCAGTCCAATGGTATAATTGGTGATGGGATAACTGCTGTTGTCCGTATTCCATATTTCATATAAAGGTTTGCCCAGTATTTTTCCATACAGGTCGTTGGCGGCAAGATCCAGTGCGCAGATAGCGAAATTGCTCAAGTTTTTGGATACCAGGAACGCATGGAAGGCCTCCGGCTCCTTAAAATTGAAACCTTCTATTTCCTCCCTGACCTTTTCAATCTCCGCCTGCATGGTTTCGAAGGTTATTTTATAGTAGGGATTGGATGTTGCCTCGCCATAGCCCGTTTTACCATCCAGTTCCAAGGCAACGATCATAGAATCTTGAAAATCATGGGATTCCCTGGAAATACTGAAAGTATGTTTTAACGGAAGTACATATTTTTTGATCCTTATTTTCATAACAATATTTATTGAACGAATATAAAGAAAGATGATGTATTGGAAAATGAAAACCCACTGAAATCTCAATGGGTTTTACAAATTTTAGGACAGTTGATTTTTTATTAAAACGAGGTCTGGCTTTTATAAGGCACTGACGCTTCCGGAGCTCGATTTTGTATGTTCTACTTTCGCATTTCCGGTGTAGCGTATGTTGCCCCCGCTACTGGCTTTTGCAATTAAGGATTCGGATGCATTTACGGTAATTCCCGCACCACTACTGGCATTGGCACTACATTTGGAAGAGCTTAAATTTTCGGCTTTTATTCCCGAGCCACTACTGGCACTACCGTTAAATGTTTCTGTTTCTCCTGCCAATCTTATATGGGCGCCACTACTGGATTCCGCAATTACATTGTATGCCTTAATTTCCTCAATTTGAAGATTGGAACCACTGCTGGAGCTCAATTCAATATTTTCGGCCTCTATGGCATTCATGGTAGATAGGCCGGCACCACTGGAAGTTTCCAAGGCTGTGATGACAGGTAGTGTAACATAAACTTTTTTGGTAGCCCTACCAATATTTTCAATGGCGTGAATCCGTAAGGTTCCATTTTTGATATCGGTTCCTATCATGTCTATTATATTTTCGTCTGCCTCAACTACAATTTCGAAATCACTGCCTTGGGTGATAAATGCGTCCAAGCCTTCAGATACAGAAATAGCAGTGAAATCGGTAGTCACCCTGCGGTTGTCTTCTTCAACAATTCCATTTCCTTTTTTGCCAGATCCGATATTGATATCGAAGCCACAGGACGAAAATAGGATTGCCAAGATTAGTGTGATGGTCATTCTTGCTAGTGTTGTCATGATTGTTGTTTTTGAGTCTTGTAATGAACTCTTGGGGGGCTGAGTATTTCAAGGATTGATTAATGTTACTGTTTTATGGTTTGCTTAAAATTATTATTTATGTTTCTTTGGCCATATTATAAATTACTGAGTTGTTAAAAGAGCCTACTGAACAGTATCCCTTTTTAAATCAGTACTTCTGCTTTCGTTGGTTTTAAACTGTACGCCCTTGTCGTCTATTTTAAGTTTAAAATTGTCTCCATCACCTTTGATGTCAATATCCACCCCGTTTTCATTAATTATAATTTTGCCATTATTATCGTCATCTGCTTCTTCAGTTTCAGGACAGTTTTCACATTTCAATGCACCATCCTTATTCAGCATCCAAGCATATTTCGTTATTTCACAACCGTTCATATTCTGGTCATTATTGGCCCTGATTGTCCAACAGTTTTCTGGAGATTTTCCGAATTCCACTTTGGTTCCCATAGGGAGGTATAAATACACTCTTACATCTTGATCTCTAAATTTGTTCTCTCTACCAGTTGTTAAAAAATCATCTAAGAGAATGGTGTTGCCTTGGACCATATAACTGTAGTTGATCTGTGCAGCTGTCTCTGTAGCATTTTTAAAAGAACTCCCATTAGCGTTTTTCCTCACTTCAATTCGAGCAAGTGAATCGTGCGACATTTTTATGTACATACGGAAATCCCGTGAAATGAGAATTTCCTCCCCATTTTCAGTATAATCCAATACTATCCCATTAATACGCATGTTATTTTCCTGTTTGTCCCTGTCCGTTGACCTTAAGTTTAACGTAATCGGTTCTGAAGGTTGGGCGAAAATCAGTTCATTTTCAGTGGCTACATTACCCGAGTAAGCATGGGCTGCGGCTTGGTGTATACCAAAAACCGTCAATAAGATTATAGAGATCAGCCACAACCCCAACAATGTAAATTTTACAATATTACCGATAGATTTTAAATTGTTCACTAAAATTTTTAGGCCTAGGTACATTAGGAAGAAAAAGGGAATTCCAATTGCGAAAAAAGCGAGGATTGAAACCACCCATACTGGAGTACTGGTGGAGTTGACAAGATTATAAAAGTCTATTCCGGGCAGATGTATTATGTCCAAAATACCTACAGTAAAGAGGCCTATCAATAGCGCAACTATTCCTGCAGCACCAATAACTATTAAGATTATTCCGATAAATTTACCAATGATCCTAAAAAAGAACATAATAATATCGGCAATGGCATTGAAGAAACCACGGCTACCATTTTTCACCTTATTTCCCACTTTTTCATAGTCCACATTCTTAACCTTTTCCGCTACATCGTCAAAACCTTCCTTTACTTTTTTTTCAATATTGCTAATGTTAACGGCTTCTCCACGCATATCCAATTTCTGGGCCGTAGTCACTGCTTCGGGAATTAAAATCCATAGGAGTATATAGATAAATACAAATCCCCCCCAGCTAAATATGGTCAGTAGTATCCACAATAATCTAACCCAAAGGGCGTCTATTCCAAAATAATGTCCAAGCCCGGCGGAAACACCCCCTATATATTTATTGTCTATGTCCCTGTATAATTTTCTTACCCTACCCGATTTTTTTGTTGATTGGGGTTGATCCTCAAAAATATCTTCGTCAACCATGTAATCCTCTGGTTGTCCCATTATTCCAATAACTTCGTCCACTTCTTTCTCGGTAATTACCTGTCTTTCGTTCTCCATTTTTTCATGGAACAGTTCGGCAATTCTGGCCTCGATATCCGCTATGATCTCTTCACTACCGTTGGTATTGGCAAAGGAACGCTTTATGGCCTCTAAATAGCGTTGTAATTTAGTGTAGGCTACTTCGTCTATGTGAAAGAATAAATTTGCCAGATTTATATTTATTGTCTTGTTCATTTTTTAACTGTTTTTTGTTTTGGTAACAAGGTTTGTCGCATTTCTTAGTTCATCCCAGGTGGTATCCAATTCCTTTAGGAATATTTTTCCCGTTTCTGTTAATGTATAATACTTTCTTGGGGGTCCAGAAGTGGATTCTTCCCAGCGATAGTTCAGTAATCCCGCATTTTTAAGTCTTGTGAGCAAGGGATAGATGGTACCCTCTACCACCAGCATTTTAGCATCCTTCAGGGTGTCCAGGATTTCGGAGGTATACTTGTCCTCCCCATTGAGAATGGAAAGTATACAGTACTCCAAGACTCCCTTTCGCATCTGTGCTTTTGTGTTTTCAATATTCATAATTACATGATTATTATAATTTTACTGTTCGTTTTTTTTGATGATTGCATTGCAGCATTTTAATTTGATTGATGAATAAACTCTCGAAATTAGTGTGATGAGTACTAATTGTATTTTACATTATTTAATAAATGGTATGCTTATCGGATATTTAAAATTTATGCCTTCGCTGGTACGAATGGAGGCTAGGATGGTGTAAACTATGTTTACCAAGAACAGTCCCAACTGTGCAACTCCCGCTATTCCCAAGGGCCAAAGCCATTTTCCCAGTTGGAATGGATGAAAGTCGAAGTCTAAATTAAGACCATTGAATTCGTTAAAATTGGCAAAGTTGAAATTGCCCAAATGAAATATTTCCGGTATAATTCCTATAACAAAAGGAATAGTACAAATACCTAGGATGATGGAATATAGTAGCAGACTAATTTGAAAATTCAAAGCCTGTTTACCATTTTGGTCCACGAAGTCATGATCCTTTTTGTTCGCTGTCCAAAGTATCAAGGGTAGCAGAAAATTCCCAAAAGGGATAAAATATTTGGAAAAGGTGGAAGCATGTATTATTGCCGCCAAATTTTTTTCGTGTTTGCTAAGTGTTTCGGTCATTGCTTTGTAATTAGTGTTCCCAATGGAGGATTTTATTGGTCTAGGTAAAACAGTTTTCGGTCGCAGTTAAAACTAAATTTCGGTGCTATAGCCGACCATTTTTATAGACTGATCTTATTAAGCCTAATAACTTCCTATGCAAATATATATCTAAAAGAAGGTACTATGCAAAACAAAGTACTAAAATTTAACAATTTATTAACAATTGTGGGTTCGTGCATTTTATATACTTTTGATGTAAATTAAATCTCAGCTATGGCTTCCAATGCAAGTAAAATTAACATGTACAGCTTTTTTAAACTCCCCGCCGTATGGTGGACAGGAGTACGATTGAGGTACATTGATGAAAAAAAGGCAATTGTAACCGTTAGGCATAGATGGATCAATCAAAATCCGTTTAAATCTTTATTTTGGGCAGTTCAAGGAATGGCAGCGGAGTTGACCACCGGAGCTATGGTCATGAATCAGATCAGAAAAAGCGGAAGGAATATTTCCATGCTTGTAGCCAATAACAATGCTAATTTTTCAAAAAAAGCGACAGGTAAAATCACCTTCACCTGCGAGGAGGGCTACCTTATAGCGGAAGCCATTAAAAAAACTATCGAAACCGGGGAAGGGCAGACTGTATGGATGAAATCGATTGGGGTCAACGAAGAAGGTATTGTAGTTTCTACCTTCAACTTTGAATGGACCCTAAAAGTGAAGGGGTAAGGTATTAATTGTTTAATGAGCCAATGTAACAATGAATCAATGGATCCATGTATTTATAAACTAAGGGGCCATTGTAACAAAGCAGTTTTTTTTGGTACTTATAGGCAGAAAAAAAATCAAAAATATAAAGGTTATAGTATAGATCACTCAATTAACTAACTATTCTGGTTTGATTTTGAACCGGATATATTCTAGGTAAGAGATCCGATTATATTCCAATGAATAAAACAGTATTTGAAATAATTAAAATGGATTGTCCTTCGGAAGAAAATCTTATCCGAATGAAATTAGATGCAATTCCAAGTATAAAACATCTCGACTTTGACATTCCAAATCGACAATTGGCTGTTTTTCATGATGGACAAGAGGACCAAATTGAGACATTAATCCTTGAACTGAATTTAGGTGGGCAAAAATTAAAAACCGAAGAAACTGACCAAACACAATTTGAAGAACATACGAATCAAAAAAAATTGCTTTGGACAGTTCTTATAATAAATTTTCTTTTTTTTATTATCGAAATGGCTACGGGGTTAATTTCCAAATCAATGGGACTTGTAGCTGATAGTTTGGATATGCTCGCGGACTCATTTGTTTATGGAATTAGTCTTTTTGCAGTGGGTGGTACTTTAATAAGAAAAAGACGAATTGCAAAACTTGCCGGTTATTTTCAAATTCTGCTGGCGGTTATAGGATTTGGAGAAGTTTTAAGACGTTTTTTCGGAGCAGAACAACTTCCTAATTTCGCGACAATGATATTGGTTTCAGTTTTTGCTTTAATTGCCAACGGAATTTGTCTTTACTTACTTCAAAAATCAAAAAGTAAAGATGAAGCACATATGAAAGCAAGTATGATTTTTACTTCAAATGATGTAATTATCAATTTAGGGGTTATTATGGCTGGATTTTTGGTTAAGGTGCTAAACTCAAACAAACCTGACTTGATTATCGGAACGATTGTTTTTATTTTGGTAATACAAGGCGCAAGACGAATCTTAAAACTCTGAAACTAGTAATATAAAACAATAAGATGAATAGTATGAACGCACACGAAATAGACTATGTAATTTACGGGGAGGAAATGCAATATGTGGAAATAGAATTGGACCCACAGGAAGCCGTTGTGGCCGAAGCAGGCAGTTTTATGATGATGGATTCCGACATTAAAATGGATACCATTTTTGGTGATGGTTCCAATCAGGATACGGGGGTCCTGGGAAAACTATTCTCGGCCGGAAAACGTTTGCTTACGGGAGAAAGCCTATTTATGACGGCATTTTTGAACATAGGTCAAGGTAAAAAGCAGGTAAGCTTTGCCTCTCCTTATCCTGGAAAAATTATTCCCATAGATCTTAGCGAATTTCAAGGCAAATTTATTTGTCAGAAGGATGCTTTTTTGTGCGCGGCAAAAGGGGTTTCCGTGGGTATCGAATTTTCGAAGAGATTAGGTCGAGGTCTATTTGGAGGTGAGGGATTTATCATGCAAAAATTGGAGGGCGACGGAATGGCCTTTGTACATGCTGGAGGAACTACCGCAAAAAAGGTACTTGGCCCGGGCGAAACCTTAAAAGTGGATACTGGCTGTATCATTGGCTTTACCAAGGACGTGGATTATGATGTAGAATTTATAGGGGGGATCAAAAACACCATCTTTGGGGGGGAAGGGCTTTTTTATGCCACCCTACGTGGTCCTGGTACGGTATATATTCAATCCTTACCTTTTAGCAGATTGGCGGGTAGGGTCCTGGCTTCAATCCCAAGAGGAGGAAAAGACAAAGGGGAAGGTAGTATTTTGGGCGGCCTTGGTGACCTTTTGGACGGGGATAATCGATTTTAATCAATATATAGCCTTCTTCATTTATCCATTACAATCTATACTCGAGAATGAATTTTCAATCCTTATTTCAATTTCTTACAGAACTTAACCACAATAACTCTAAGGAGTGGATGGATAACAACCGAAAATGGTACAAGGAGGTAAGAATGGATTATATAGCGTGGTTGGATGAATTGGATCTGGCCCTTGCGGCTGGGGACAATGAATATTTTGGAACTCCAGGTAAAAAGGGAATAAACCGCATTAACAATAATCTATTGTTCCATCCCAACAAACCCATCTATAAGGACCATTTTGGAGCAGGGTTGGACAAGGCGCCCAATACCGCTGACTTCTATATCGAGGTAGGTCTTGGTCAGTCCATGTTGGCCGGCGGCTTTTGGAGGCCTGACCCAAAAACTTTGCGCAGTATACGCGAGGCCATTGATTACGATGGAGAGGAGTTTAAAAAAATTCTGAACAAAAAATCCTTTAAGGATACTTTTGGGGAATTGGTAGTGGATGAAACTCTAAAGAACGCCCCCAAAGGATTTTCAAGGGACCATCCACATGTGGAACTGTTACGGCATAAAACCTTTGCTGTTATGCGTCCCTTATCGCAAAAAGAAATATTACAAGATGATTTTAAGGAGAAGGTTATCTCTGTTTATATGGAAATGCTGCCGTTTAGAAGGTATTTGAACAAGGCGGTTACTGTATAAGGTCTAGTCATAACTTGCATCATGTAACAATAAATTCTGTTGATGATATTAAATTCTATTTTTTTTTACCGATTACAAGGATCTAAAAATCCCTAGATTTGTATGAAAACCAGAACTTCCCTACAATGAACAACAAAAAAGTAAAAAACATAAACAGGCAGTTACTATCCGATAACTGGTATAAACTTGAAAAGATAACTTTTGAATATCAAAGGGAGGACGGAAGCTGGGAACCTCAATCCCGAGAAGCCTATGATCGGGGAAATGGTGCGGCCATTTTGTTGTACAACAAAAAGAACAAAACGGTCATACTTACCCGACAGTTTAGGATGCCCACCTATATAAACGGTAATGACTCTGGGATGATGATAGAGGTTTGCGCCGGATTATTGGATGGTGACCATCCTGAAGACTGTATAAAAAAAGAAACCGAGGAAGAGACCGGTTATAAATTGGAGAGGGTAGAGAAGGTATTTGAATCCTATATGTCGCCAGGTTCCGTAACGGAGATCCTTTATTTTTTTATTGGATCATATGAAGAAAAAATGAAGATAGGCGCAGGGGGAGGTGCTGAAGAGGAGACAGAAAATATTGAAGTCTTGGAGTTGGGCTTTGAAAAAGCTATGGAAATGATACATACAGGGGAAATTAAAGATGCCAAGACTATAATGCTTTTACAATACGCTAAAATTAACGGATTATTTTCCAACAACTAATTCGACCAACCAATAATGGAAATTAATCATAGAATTGCCTTCGGAGGTGGCTGCCATTGGTGTACTGAAGCCGTTTATAAATCCTTAAAGGGTATAATAAGTGTGGAACAAGGTTTTGTAGCTTCGGAAGGGGAGGAGTCTTCCTTTTCCGAGGCTGTAATTGTTCATTATGAACCAAATGAAATAAGTCTGGAGGATTTAATTTTGATACACCTTTGTACCCATAAATCTACTTCAGACCATAGCATGCGTAAAAAATATCGCTCTGCTATTTATACCTTTGGACCTCTGGATGGCGAAAGATCTGTCATGGCATTGCAAAAATTTCAGGAGAATTTTAAAAATTCTTTAGTAACCAAAGTCCTGCCGTTCAAGAAATTTAAAATTTCCGATAAAGCCTTTCAAAACTATTATTATAAAAATCCATATAAACCATTTTGTAAAACCCATATTGCCCCAAAAATCGAGTTGTTATTGTTGAAATTTGCGGACAAAGTGGATCATATTAAGGTCTTGGATCAATAATTATCCCTGATCATTTCAAAAATGGATTCCATATGTTGTTTTATCTCACTATTACTTTTGGTGAAATGGTTGTTCATAAAACTAAATATTAAAGTTTTTCCAGATTTAGTTATTAGATATCCGCTAAGGCAATAATTATTACCAAGTGATCCGGTTTTGGCGTAAATATATGGTCGGTCATTACCATTAAACCTTCCTTTTAAAGTCCCGGTAAGACCGCCAACTGGGAAAAGGTTGAACAGGCGTTCCCTTGGTATTTCCTGGTACATTTTATTTAATACATAGACCATTGTTCCCGGTGTGAACAAATTATAACGGGAAAGTCCGGAGCCATCTACCCATCGTGGTGGTTGCTCAAGTTGCTTCAAATAATTGTCTAGCATATTATTTCTGGCCTTAGCACTATTTAGGGTATCCGAAAGGGTAGAGGAGCTTAAAATTAATAATTGTTCTGCAAGAAAATTATCACTTACCTCCATCATTCTCTTATACAGGGAATCAGAAGAAACACTGTAAAGTACTTGTTTTTCCTCATTAGGCATCTTTTGGACAATATTGACCTTTTTAAGTAGGACTTCTTCCAATAGGCTTTTTGTAAGTGTGCTGTCTATCATAAAAGGACTCTCCAAAGTATCATTTCTCTGGGGGTCATAATAAAAGGTATTGTTGTACAATTCCCTATTTACTCGATAACTAATGGGTACTACTTGGTTTTTGAAATGTTCTGGGGTAACTTCCACGTTCCCGTTATTGGTAATGGTTACAACATTGCCGTATAAAGGAAGACTATTTCTTTCTGGACTAAAATAGAGGTCATAATCCTCCCATGCCCAACCTGGACCATATCTACTTTCTTCAAAATTATTTAGATAAAGGGATACGTTCTTATACTTCTGGGCAAATTGTATTGCGGTACTGTCACCAAAATAGGAATGCAACAAAGTTGGGTCGCCAGTACCTTCCATGTATAGGGTGTCATTTTTAACGATATATTTTAGGGCCGGGATTCTATCTGGCAAGGTTTTAAGGGAAGTATATAGTGTAATTATCTTTGTATTGCTCGCCGGTGTAAAATATTTTTGGCTATTATGACTATATAAGGTGTCTTTTGTTACAGGATCATAAACTAATAGGCCCTGAAAGTAATTATCTACGGTTCTTGAGCTTAACTGTTGGTTAATGCTTTTGTTTAATCTGTTGTTATTTAGTGTTTTACATCCTATTGAGGTTATTGAGGCACCAACCAAAATCAGCTGTCCAAGAATCCTTTTTTTATTAGAAAAAAGCATTTGAAATAGTACGTTCATCGACTTTAACATCATTTTATCTATTATTTAACGGAAAGACGGCAATAATATATACCTTTTATTGGTTATCTTAGTCCAAGCAACCTAAAATTATTTTGAAATATGGCAAGAGCTATGTTAGAGTACACCAAAACCGTACTGCAAAAGGTTAGTTTCGATACAAAGTTATTTTGCAAAGAACTAGAAAAAGCAGTGACTAGACTATTACCATTTGAAATAGAAGAATTAAAACTCTGGTTAAAGCAATTTATTAATGACAAACCAGAACTACAACAAAGCCTTCTTTATTTAAAAGCATAGATATAAGCCACCTTAATAAAGTGGCTTTTTTTTGAATACTTTTATGTGAGCAACTTTGTTTTTTAAGACTTCTTACCTTTAAGGACAACTATTTAGGCTTTTTCAACCGTATATAATGGCGGACCCCCAATATTATATATAATGAAACAAATAACCTACGTATTTATCCTATTCGTCCTCAGTTGCGGGAAGGATGAAGACACCCTACCTCTTATTACCAATGAACTTCTCGGAAAATGGCAATTGGAAGCCACCAAAATTAGCCCTGGCGATATCGTTGAAAATTGGACGACAGTTATGAACGGACCTATATTCGAATTCAAGGCCAATGGTTCCTATACCCACAATGAGAAAGCCTGTGGAGGTATTGTCAATGGAATTTACAGCACCAGTGAAAGTGTTTTGACCTTGCGATATCACTGTGAAAATAATGCAATAGAGACCAATTTTAATATGACTTTTGCTGACGGGCGACTAATACTATCCAATGTGGGCTGTATAGAGGAATGTTCCTATAAATATAGAAAAATGAAATAATTATTTGTTTAACGGACTAATAATTTTTACATCCTGAAAAGCAATAGCACCTCTTACTACACTGGCAATAACATCATATAATGCTTCTGTAATTTGTATTTTCAGCTCGCTTTTATGGTAAATAAGACTTACTTCCCGGGCAGGTGAGGGATTTTTAAAGAATTTTAGGTTCTGCTTCTTTTTATCATCCAATTCAATGGTATTTAGGAAGGGTAGGAGGGTCATACCCAATCCTTCATTGGATAGGTTGATCAAAGTTTCGAAACTACCACTCTGTAGTTGAAAGTGCTCTTCCTGGTAATTTTTAGAGGCATTGCACAAATTTATGACCCCATCCCTAAAGCAATGTCCGTCCCTTAGAAGTAGAACATCCGCAATTTCCAAATCTTCAGGTACTAATTCCGATATTTTTCCCAATCTATGATTAGGAGGTACATACCCTACAAAAGGTTCGTAATATAGTGGGCGTTCCTTAATAAACTGGATTTCCAAGGGCGTAGCAGCAATTGCGGCATCAATATGGCCATCTTGCAGGTTACGGATCAAATTTTCCGTGTTCTGCTCTTTAATGATCAGGTTTACTTTGGGATATTTTTTTATAAAGGTCCTCAGGAACATGGGCAATAAAGTGGGCATAATGGTAGGGATGATCCCAAGGGTGAACTCACCGCCTATAAAACCTTTTTCCTGATCTACTATATCCTTTATGCGATTGGCCTCGTTGACAATATTCTTGGCCTGGGCAACTATTTTGGCCCCCACCTCGGTTATGGTAATGGGTTTTTTACTCCTATCGAAAATTAATATGTCCAACTCGTCCTCCAATTTTTGGACCTGCATACTCAATGTAGGTTGGGTAACAAAGCTTTTTTCGGCCGCCAAGGTAAAATTCTGGTACTCGGCAACGGCAAGAACATATTGCAACTGTGTAATGGTCATGAAGTATTATTTAAAGTGATAAAATTATAAAAACTATAAACAAAACCTATAAAGTTTGAACCTTAGTTGTAAAATCTTATGAGAATGCCATATTTGGACGTGACTATATAAAATAAGTTAGTGCCATTAAGGTCTTAATCGAAAATAAACTTTTCCGGTTCTATCTTTTTGTCATTGATAAAATCATAAAGCGTTAGTTTTCTCAACGTATAGTAATCCGTCCAGAAATTTTGCAAAGAATTCAGGTAGTCAAGTTCTGCCTTGTCTTTTTCCTGTTGCGCCAAATTTAGATCTGTAATGGTTATTTTTCCTAGAATATATCGCTCTTTAGTGATTTGATAGCGTTTTATGGCGATCTCTTTCGCTTTTTCCGAAGTAGCTAGAAAATCCCTTTTGCTGGACCAATTTAAAATATGTAGGTATATTTCCTGTTCAAAGGCCTGTTGTTCCTGCTCAATATTTGTTTCTACCAGACCTAAATCGGCCTCTCCCATTTTTCTTCTGGACTTGGATACCCCCCAATCGAAAATGGGAATACCCAGGGATACGGAGACATTTTGTTGTCTATCAAAATCTTGGAAAAGGGCGTCATAATCATCTGCACGTTTATTTAATCCAAAATTGGCATTGACATTAATTTCCAATCTATTGGTACCTTTTATTTCCGCAAGGTTTCTTTCTGCTTCCAAACGCCTCCTTCTAAATTCTATAACGGATTTTCTGTTATTGGTAGCCTCATCCAGGGCAGTCTGCACACTTACCTCAAAATCTACTAATTTCTCTGGAATGAACAGTTCTATGTCTTCGGTTTCCAGTTCCAGATAGCGGGCCAAATTTTGAGAAGTCCTTTTAAGTGAAATGGTGTTGCTAGTAACTTCATTTTTTGAATTTAGATGCCCAAGTTCCATTTGTAACAATTCGTTCTCGGCTATTTTTCCAATCTCAAACCTTCCTTTGGCAATCTGCAATAAGGTATCTTGGGTAGCTAAATTATTCTGGGAATTTTTTAATCTCATTTGCGCGGTTAAAAGACCAAAATAACGTAGGCAACTGCTTAAGGAAATATCTTCCATACGTTCTATGAATTCGCGTTTGGATTCCTCAAACTTTAAAGGTTCTATTTGCCGGTCCCATTTATACGGATTAAAGAATAGGGAATTCTGATAGTAATTTATGGAAAATGGTGTTAGGGAGTAATTACTGGATTCAATGTCACCATAGCGATCCACTCGTTGTAATCGGGAAATTAGGGAAAAGTCTCCACCTGTAAATGGCACTTGCTGGGTAATGGCAAGTTGCCCATCAATTCTAGACTGATTTTGATTTACGAAAATATCCTGTCCCTCGTCATTGGTAATCCTTTGAATGGAATTGGAGTAATCCGGTACAGTGGCAATTAATCTAAATTGGGGCAGAAATTCGGCCATATAGGTCCTGTATTTCCAATAGCTGGCTTGAGATTGGTTCAGGACGGCTTGGTATTCGGGGGAGTTTTTTTTCGCCATTTCTATGGCCTCCTTTAGTGTTAGCTTTTTGGACTGTCCCAGGACAATAAGGTTTGAACATAGGAATAACAACACAATACATTTTTTCATATTGGACTATTTTGATTGATAAAATGGGGGAGGGTAAAGGTTACAGATGTTATCTGGAAAATTTTCTATTCACGTCTTATCGCTTCTATTGGATTTTTGTTGGCAGCTGATTTTGCAGGTAGCACTCCAAACGCAAGCCCAATAAAAGTGGCTACAAAAAAGGATAAAATTATGGAGTTCAATGAAAGTATGGTTTCTATGCCCGTGGCCAGTTCCAATCCATACGATGCTACAATTCCCAATAATATTCCTATTATACCTCCGCCCAAACTAATGAGGACGGACTCTGACAAAAATTGTAGAATTACATCTTGCTTGGTGGCGCCAATGGCCCTCATAATGCCTATTTCCTTTGTCCGTTCCAATACAGAGGCCAACATAATATTCATGATGCCGATACCACCTATTAGAAGTGATATCCCGGCAATTACGCTGAGTACAATATTGAATATCTGCTTCGTTTTCTGCTGCTGTTTTAGCAATTGAATGGGGATGGTAATTTCAAAATCCAACACATCATTGTGTTTTCTTTTAAGAAGTTTGCTCAATACTTCAGCTGTTGCTTTTAGCTCATTGGAATTGTTGACCTGGACGGTTAATTTATCCAATTGATGGTAATTGCCCCTGGGAATCCTCTTCTTGGGTCCATTATTGGCTCCACTAATAATGATCATACCTCCACCACTGAAGTCCAAGGGTTCGTCCGATATGATCTTTCTATCCTTATATCTAACCAAAAAGGTCTTTACGGGAACATAAATATCCTGGTTCAAATCTCTGATGCCCAGGTTTTCCTGAGCTTTTTCCGAAATAAGTTTTTCTTCGATTATTCCTATAACTTGAAGCCAAACGTCCTTTACCTTTATTTGCTTACCAATGGCGCTCTCACCTGGAAACAATTTCTTTTCCACTTTCTCACCAATAATACAGACCGAAGCAGCATTTATAATATGTTCTTCAGAGAATTTACTGCCTTTACCTATATGTATATTGGAAGTCTCAAAAAAAGAATTGGTGACACCGATTAATTTCACCGGATTTTGCCTTCCCTTATTGATTACATAGGTTTCCAGGATTATCTCCGGACTAATGGCTTTTATGGTAGGAATATTATTTGCTATACTGGCTACATCCAAGAGATCCAATCCTTTTGAAAAACGGGTAGTTTCCTGTGCGCCTTCCTCTTCTTCACTGCTGTTTTCGTCTTCCTCGTCGGGTATGGGTGTGACCACAATGTTGTTGACGCCGACCAGTTCCAATTGTGCCAGGATCTCCTTCTCGGCCCCGTTTCCAATAGATAACATTGTAATTACGGCTGCAACACCAAATATAATTCCCAGAGCCGTTAAAAAAGTTCTAACCTTGTTGATTGTCACCACGCGTATGGCTTCCCTGAAATTAGAGACAATCTGTTCTAGAAGTATCTTGTCTATCATGAAGCTAGTTTATAGACAGAATACCTTTTTCTTCCAGTCCTTCGGGTTTGCTCAGATATACAACATCATTCTCATTTAAACCTTTTCTAATAATTACTACGTCCAAGTTTGATTCGCCCATTTCAATTTCCTTTTTATCTATGGATAAGCCGGATTTGGCGTATACAAAACTTATGGAATCCTGAGAGAAAACGGCTTCCAAGGGCACCATAAGAACCTCTTCTTCCTTATGGATCAGTATTCTATTGGAAGTGGTCATTCCAGGTCTAACATTTTCATTGTTTTCATCAAAATTTACCAGTACCTGAAAAAGTTTAATATCCGACCCTCGTTTTTCTTCCCCGACATTGGCTACATTGGTGATGGTTCCTTTTACGGTTACATCCGGAAAGGCATCAAAACCAATAACAACCGGAAGATCTTTTTTAATCTTTCTAATGTCCACCTCATTAGCATAGGTCTTGGATTCCATTTTGGTTAGGTCAGGTAAGGCGGCAATTGCGGGGTCCCACATACTTATGGACGAGCCCACCTTTCTTTTGGACCCATCCCAGTTTTTGGCGTAAGTCACCATTCCATTGGCATCTGAGTGGATGGTGAAGGATTTTTGAAGATTTCTAAGTTCCTCCAACATTTTGCTGATTTTGGATACCTCAGTTCCGACCTCCACCATTTTGGCCATGGCTTTCTGTTCTTTAATCTTGTAATCCTCGGTTTTCTCCTTTAGATCCCGTTCTAGGCGCTCAATATTTATTTCTAACTTTTTTATAGTAGCTGGAGGCTCATAAATTGACTGTTTAAGCTCCAGCTTATTTTCTTGGATATCAAAAAGCAAATCTTTTATTGCAGTTCGCTCCTGTTTTAAGGTAAGGGTTGTGTCCAACTGTTCTTGGGTGTATTTGGACTGTGCCGTTTCCAAGTTTAATTGGGCATCCAAAATCTGTTCATTCACCTCGGAGGGATCCAAGCGCCCCACATAGTCGCCCTCCTTTACCAGTGAACCCTCTGGAATAAGATCTTGAATTTTTACATCCCTTAGTTTAAATTTTCGGATGTCATCGGGGCCGTTAATTTTTTTCAAACTGGTAGATTGGGCCTCTCCGGAAATAATGACTTCATTAACAAAATCGCCCTTTACCACTTTGGTAGTAACGGCTACATCATCATCATCGGTGTTCCCGAACAAAGTGTAACCTACAAGAATTAAGACAATGGGTATGCCAAATAGGAGTAGTTTTTTCTTATTCATTATTAGGTGGTTTAGTTGAGGGGGAATAATTCAAATTTAAGCTAGTACCTCTATATACAAGAGAATATTTTGTTATTATTTTCTTAATTAATCAGCAAAACCGATACAAAGTGATTAATTCTTGGATTTTACTTAAATTTTATGTTAAATTATTTGTTTTATAATCAATAATCATACCAATGCTTAACCTTACTTTTTTCCGATCGTATATTACTATGCAATCATAAAATCTATCAATAAATAAAGGCTTCTATGGAAGGGGATTTCTGTAATTTAGGGGTATAATTAAAAAGATACATTATGCACTTAAACAGTATAGGTTTGGATGTTACCAAATCAAAATCGTTAAGTAAGGATTTAAATCAATTATTGGCAAATTTTCAACGTTACTATCAGAACCTAAGGGGAATTCACTGGAATATTAAAGGGAAGAGGTTTTTTGATCTTCATGTAAAATTTGAAGAATTGTATACCGATGCCAACCTAAAAGTAGATGAAATAGCGGAACGGATACTTACCTTGGGGGGTGTACCCTTACATACCTTTGAGGATTATATAGCGAATTCTAAAGTTCCGGTAGGAAAAAATATAACCAAGGATGAGGATGCGATTCGCTTGATCGTACAATCGCTTTCAGAATTATTGGTAATTGAAAGGGCTATCTTGGATGCTTCGGACGAAGCTTCCGATGAAGGTACCAATTCTATGATGAGCGAGTTTATTACACAGCAAGAAAAAACAGTCTGGATGATGAAAGCTTGGTTGGCCGAGGAAATTTAACAAAAATTTATTTAATTTCTTTACATTCCTCAAGTTAATAAATACCTAGATTATTAGGTTTTAAGTTATTCCAATATTTGTAGTTTTTGATATTTAAAACTCAGGATACGGGATGATTAGTGCATTTTGAATGTCAGTCTAAAAAATTCTCATCGATTATAAATGGATAATCACGATGAATATCAACTATTATTTTGGCAGCCGTAGCCCCTCCTATAAGTTGAACTCGGGTAATATTTTGCTCTTTCCAAGGTTTGTCCATTATCCAGTAGTGACCATCCCCTTGTACGTATAGTACCGGTTTTCCAAATGATTGAGCAGCCGCAGTAAATAAATCTGTAAAAGGCACAAACTTACTTGGACCTTCTTCAATCATATTTGCATGTCCAAAAATAACAACCGCCTCTACGCTATTTTTTTGACTTTCCACAAGTTGATGAACCCAATTACCATTATCAAGAAGTCTATTTTGCCATTCATTCTTGTCGTGTACCGAACTCCCTATTAAGTTAATGCCGATAAATAATACCTTGTTTTTTACCCAACTAAAATTTTCAATTCTTTCGGTTTGATATTTTATAGGAATTTCATTACTCCAATTCTCGTTATAATGTAAAAAATATTTATGCCAGTATTCCAAACCCTGCAATGGGTTGGTGCAACCACTATATTCATTGTCACCTAAAACTACAAAAGTTGGCACTTGAAACTTTCTCAATATATTATCGATATCTTGGTAGTCATATTCATCACAGGCTGCGGAACCCGGTCTAATGTCACCAACATGCACAACAAATTCTGAGTTACTTATAGAATTATGTTTGGCTATCAGTTTAATTAATCCAGCACGTTGTTCCCCGTTATACGGTACATCTCCAATAACGGTGAATGTAATACTGTCTTTTGATAAATCATCATTATCCGAATGATTACAGCAAATAAAAGTAGCTAAAAAAACTAGTGGAAAAATCCAATAATTAGTATTGTATTTTTTTATTTTTAAAACGGCATAGGTACAAGCCATAACAAAATATAAACCTTAAATAATTAAATCTTTAAATATAAATTAAATACGGTTTAAATTACATTATTGCTGCATTTTTAAATAATAATCTGTGGAATGTTTACCCGAACCATAAAACATAAAGAATATACATACCAACAAGGTAATGGAAGCCAGAACTAGATTTCTAGTATTCATTTCCCCTAAAAAATTTACCAACACTGCACCAATAAGAATTGGTAATTGAGCGACTACTGCCCATCGGGTCAATAAGCCAATTACCAATAAAAAGCCACCTACAAAATGGGCCGGCGCTACATAATGCATAATCAACATACCTCCTGGAATGTTTTGGAAGGGTTTAATAATTTCTGCCATTTGATGATGATTGGACATAAAATCGACTCCTTTCATAAAAAGAAAAACTCCCAACGCAACTCTTAATAAATCCAAGGGATAATAAGTATGTGCATTGGCCCATTTGTTTAAAGATTTAATTGTTGCCATAATTGTTTTAAATGTTACCTATCCTAAGATACTCATTTTTAGCGAAATGAGAAAGTTTTAAGAGTTCCAATTTAATACACTTGGTCACTATTGGTACCTTCCAGGTAATCCATATTAGTCCTTTTTGGGAGTGACAGATGGTTGCCTGTAGTTCTATAAATAAATTATAGCCGGTTTTTCTAAACCAATACATTTTCAAAATCGGAGTCGGAACAAAAAACAGCCGATATTCTGGAGTCATTTACAATTTTCACCATGTCATCAATGGTCACTCCTTGGTCAATATTAAAAATATTGACATCCGCATTTTTCTCTTGAATTACATTTTCCAAAAGCTTTCCCTGATGGGTTTTAATGGTTGTATGTTTTGGAAATCTGACCATGGTCTTTAAATCTTCTATATCATTCTCTCCAAATATCAAATTGGGATTGTTATTAAGGATATGCACATCTATGTTTCCTTTCCAATTACGGCAAATAAGAAGGGAGGTCAAAGCAGACAGGTTATTGTTATTTACACTAAACGTTTCCTTCCAGTCTACCGGAATATCGGTCATCCACAAATTGATGCTTTTTTCAATGGCCAAACTTGCAGTGGCAAAGGGAATGTAAATTACCATCCCAAAATTATTCTTCTTGGTATCGGCTATTAGTTTGTTGTAATAGGCCAAATTAGAAGTGGCGGGATCTATACTTACAAAAATGATGTTGGGTTTAAAGAAAGCAGCATTCAAGGATTGCATGCTGACGTTTACGGTGGTGTTGAAATCTGTGTTGTCTATTACGGAATAGGAAACGGACAGATCACTCTCCTTAAATTTCTTCACAGCATTCTTAAGGAAATTCTCCATGTTCCTCTGTTCGGTATCATTTTCATTTCTAAGAGCCAATATCTTTACGGATCCTTTGGGGTAAATAATGGAATGGATTAGTTTAAAGGAACTTCTTAGTTCTTTGGGCATGGTGACCGGAATCAACAAATCCGGACGCCATGATCTTACTTCCCTCTCTTGTCTTAGGTTATTTGTCTTTTTGGTGGCCCATTCTGCCAAGGCCGTAAATAGACCACTTCTGGAGTCCCCTGCGGCCGATTTAATATTCATTTTAACCAGGTACAGGTAGAAAAGCACTATAAAGATCAAGGAAAATAAGGCCACGATTACGTTTAGTACAAACATAATGGCAATAGATCCAAAGGCTCCGATTGCTGGAACAATTATGGGAATTTTTAATGTGGGCCTATAACTTGGCAATCCCAAAGTCTGTTCTACCAGTGCCACTATATTCACCATGGCATAGGTAATCATGAAGAACATGGTAAGCAAAGGTGCAATCGTATTTAAATTACGAAGCGAAATGCCAAATAGTACCAATCCTGCTGTAATTAACATGGCATTTACGGGCTCTCCTTTTTTGGATTTTTTGGCAAGTTCCTTGCTCTTGGGAAGTATATTTTTTTCTCCCAAGGCCAATAATATCCTGGGAGCACCAACAAAAGACCCTAAGGCAGAGGACAAGGTGGCCCCCAAAAGGCCTGCTAGGACAATGGGTCCAAAAAGAGCTTTATCTATAAATACGTTATAATTTTTGGCCAATTCATCAGGGGAAGCGATGACGGTTGCAACAAAAATTAAGCTGATATAAATTATGGTGGTAATTATTACCGAGGATATGGTACCAACAGGAATACTCTTTCTTGGATTGGTGAGATCACCAGACATGTTTGCCCCTGCCATAACCCCAGTGACTGCCGGGAAAAAGACGGCAAAAACCGTCCAAAAGGAGGATCCGCTAAAATCGTTTTCCACAGAACCCGGATACTGTCCGATCCATTGAATATTAAAATTCAATTCATTTACAAACAGGGCGCCGTAGATAGAAACCAAGGACAAAATGATGACACCTAGAATAACGAATTGAATTTTAAAGGCAAAACTGGTACTGATAAAGGCAATGCCCATAACCACGGCAAAAATGGCCAAATCCAGTATCACAGGGTTAATGTCCGGCGTCAAGGTTTGCAAACCTTCCCTGAACCCAAAAATATACATGGCAACGGCTATGGATTGTGCAAAATAAAAAGGAATCCCTATAGCTCCTCCAATTTCAAGGCCAAGGGATTGCGATATTAAACTAAAAGCGCCACCACTTCCTATTCTGATGTTGGTGGTGATGGAAGATAGGCTAAGGGCCGTAGTCAATGTGATAGCGACGGACAATAAAACTATGCCCAAGGCTCCTACAACCCCTGCATTGCCAACAACCCACGGTTGGCGTATATACATAATGACCCCCAATATGGTTAGGGTGGTAGGTGTAAAGACCCCTGCAAAGGTTCCAAAAGTTTTCTTGGTCATCTATTTTCTATTAAAAGGGCTGAAATGAATTGGCTTAAAGCCTTAAGGTAAAGGCAATTTAGATCATCCTAATTTCACTTAAGGGAAATGAATAAATTTATTGACAGTTTATATTTGCCCAATCTCTAATAGCTATTACCTACTTATAAGATATTCATTTATTTTTGATTTAACACAAATTCCACTATTTGGTTTTAACATTTTTGATGTGCTGTAGTTTTAGATGGTATTTTATTGCCAAAGGTTGAACAATTGCAAACGTCAAAGTCGAAATTTAAGACCACACTTAAACAGTAGGGTATGGTTTAAAGTTTGGATACATCTATTTTAAAAAGATCGGCAGCATTTTTCCACAGGATAAGTTCCTTTTTTTCATCGGGAAGATCCAATTGTTTCATAAAGTTGAGATAGGAGTGCATGTTGGAAATTGGCCAGTCCGTGCCGTATAAAAGGTACTGTGGATTCCCGGCATAGGTAATCATTTCCTCCAATTCCTTTTTCATGAATTTTTCAAATTTATATGAAAAATCACCCAAAACCAGACCGGAAATATCGCTATATACATTTTTGTTTTTGTACACTACTTCCATACAATCTTTGATCCAAGGATTGCCCACATGGCAGATAACAATTTTTAGGTCGGGAAAATCCACTGCTACATCGTCTATATGAATGGGGTGGGAGTATTTGATTCTTCCCGTTGGCGAATAGGTGTCTCCGGAATGAAACATTACTGGTACACCGTATTCCGCCGCCATGTCATAAACTACCTGCAGCCTTTTATCATTGGGGTAAAAGGGTTCATAGCCTGGATAAAGTTTTAGACCTTTGATCAGGCCCTCATCCAGAAATTCACTTATTTCCTTTAAGTCCCTATGGGTGTAATTCAAATAACTGATGCCAGCAACAACACCAAGATTATCACGTCCACTAATGGCTTCCACTACTTTTTTGGTACTTGGTCTATGTTCGTTTACCTTATAGGAAGATAGCACCAAGGAATAATCTACTTTATTTTCCAACATGGTATCAGTTAGTAGGTTTAGGCAATCTTCCAAGGAAACTACTCGGTCTTCATGGTAGTTGTTGATATGAGTGTGGACGTCTACTATCATAAATATTTTAGTTATTTGTTTTGTAGGAATAAGGACTTTTTTTCGATGGCTACAAAAGACAGGAGGTTTATTTTTAATATTTATTTATCGTTATAATTTTGGACCTTTTTCTTTGTTAGAATTTTAGGTTCACTTTTTTCTTGATTCTTTTTATTATCGCGAATTGTAATTACCATTGCAAGGATCAATAGTATTAATGAGATGACCCGTCCCCAAAATCCGAAATCCATTTTGTCCCAGGAGCTAATGAAGCTTACAATGATCCATATGGCACTTGCAATTATTAAGAGTAGGGGGTAGTTTATTTTTCGCATATGATTATCAATTCTTATTGGTATTATGGTGACTATGGCTAGTGACCTTTAAACTTACATTTTTGAACTCCACATGGTATTGTTTACCATTTTCCTGCAATACAAGTTCAAAGTTGGATGCAAAGGCCTTGTCATTGGTGGGGTACCATTTCTTATGGTCCATATCAATGCAGATAAACAATCCGTTTTCATCCCCTATGGCACAAAAATTTCCAAACCCTCCATCATAGATCTCAATTCCGATAAAATCCCTTAAGATATTAAATTCGCTTTTAATATCCCTTGTAGGGACTCCAATTTCGGATATTTCCAGAAAATGCTCCGGCCCAAAATTATGGACAGAGTCATTTTTTAGGTTTTTACGGGCTATGAGTTCGACAATATTTTTGTCCTGGTCATAAAAGTAGATGGCTTTGGCATTCCAAGCAGTGAAGTTTATAATTTCATCTTCTCCGTCTTTTAAGATCGAACATCGTGACTTTAACCATTTTAAGGCCTCAACCTCCTTATTGGAAGGAATATTGATAGCAAAATGATAAGGTGTCGCAGATTGCTTGTATTCAAAATGGAGCATTGAACTCCCTATTTGAAAGGAAACATGTTTACGGGACTGATCAAAAATACTTAACCCCAAAACTTGGGAATAAAACTCCGCCTGGGCCTTAATATTGGAAGTGTATAATTTTAGTTCCTTGAATTTCATGGTGGCATACTGACCTAAATCACATTATTAAAAGGTAATCTATTGCTCCCGTAAGATAATAATTCTTGGGCATTCATAGGGTAATTTTAAGTAATCATGGAGTAGGGGAAGGTAGGCCCTAAATGCATCGGGCAAAGTTGGAATCCCCAATGAGTTTTCCTTATGCGTTTATTTTAAATTTACAACAGGTATTAAAATTATTGATAAGGATCAATTTGGCGCGCCTAATTCTTGCTTTAACGTTGGATAGACTGATTCCAATTAATTCTGCCGCTTCTACTTGGGTCTTGCCTTGAAAGTAAACCAATTGAACCACTTCCTTATAAGGAACGGGTAAATTGGTAACAAAGCGATCAAAACAGCAGAATTCTTGATAGCTATTGTGATTGGGTGAAATTACAAACGAAGTTATAGGTATTGTTTTGGGAGCAAGGTTATAATGATTGGCAATTTCATTCCTGACAATAGTAAACAACCAGGCCCTAACTTTAGTAATGTCTTTTATGGTATCAATGTTCTTATGGATCTTTAGAAAGACATTCTGGATTATTTCCCTTGTAGCTTCCTCATTTTTCACTTTTTTCAAAATAAAAAAGTAGCTTTCACTATGGTGTTTTTTCCAAATGTCTGCCGTTTCAATCTTCATCGACATAATTTACAAGGTTGGCCTTGAAAGACCAACCTTTTTTTTAACAACATTCACATTTACTACAGTCGCATTTGCTACAAAGACAGTTTTTTTCCAAACAGTTGACACAATTACATTTGGTGCATTCGCACTGGGTACATTTACAATGATTCATTCCTGATAGATTTTAAGTTTATTAAGGAGACCAATTCTTGCCTAAAAGGATACAAAAAAATGTATATTTTTTGTACATTATTTCAGCATGTGGAAAAATACTGGTTTATTAAGCTCAATTTTTTTTGTAGGAATGCTTTCTAGAAATTTATTCCCTTTGGGGCCACTTTATTTGGGAATTCGGCCATAAACAGTAACACCAAGGTTCAGAATATTTTTTGTGTAATTCCCTTTGGTTGTAAAGAATCACTGGTTATCACTTCAAAGTCTATTATGCCCAAAACCAGTTCTTCCTCGGTGAGTACCTCAACTTTCCACAAGCCTTCCACTAAATTGTTTTTAAAGGTATAACCTCGATAACCACCATCCCTACCACCGGTAATGTCATAGCCTATATCCTCAATAATTTCCCATTGCAGGCTACCATCATTATACCATTTCCAACGATGAAATACCGATTTCTTTAAACTGGTCGGGGCAAAAATGGACGAAAAAACATAGACATCCTCATTGGGTTTCTGTATAAATTTTAGTCGGTGCTTTCTCCAAAACACATACCATTCATCAGTTTCATAGGTAACAAGGTAGTTGTTGTTTTCTACCTTAACATGATGGGCCACAATACCATTACTCAAGGCAAGGGGAACTGGTGGAATAAGCCTAAAGAAATAGAATATGTTGATCATTAGGTAAATGGAAAATACTAATCCGATAAGTTTTCCCAGATGTATTTCCAATCTTGTACTGGGACTTGCGTAATAAATAATAGCGATTAGCGCCAAGGTTGAAAATAAACTGAAGAGACCCGAGAGAATAAAAATATTGGGGCTCATTTCCTTGATCAACACGGGAACCATAAAGGTGAAAAAGGTAAAACTGATAAAGAAATATACACTGAACTGTAGGTATTTATTGGATATTCTTTTTTTTAAAATTTCATTGGCAAATAGTAAAACCAAGAGTATGATGAGGAAGAAAAAGGTTTTGGACATGGACACACTGCGCGAGTAATAAATTACATAAGCACTGGAAAGTCCGCCGAAGAAAAATTGTATGGCCAAAGGGTAATATTCTTTAAACCTGTCCAGAACGGTATTGTTCCATTTACCATCATCGGCTAGATTATAGAGGTACAGCGTAATGGTCAAGGAGGTCATGTGCAAGCACAGTACACTTAGATCATATAGCCTATCTATGCGCCCAAGGGTAAGCGTATCAAATATAAACCCGCCAATGAAAAATAGGATGGGAGCATATTTTTCATGTTTTCTTATAAATCCCCGTAAACGGCTATTCCTAAACTGTACTAAGGTTCTTTTCATCGCATTGTTAAGTACCTAAAATTAGGTCATTAAAAAGCATTGCAATGACCCGTATCAACAAGTTTTTGCTTCTACTAATTTATGAATTAACCTAAAAAAATTTCTAAGCTATATTTAGGACTCCTTATTTTCCACCGTACAACTTATAAACTTCCGAACCGGCGCTTAGAAAGGCTCCCGTGCCATAAACCTCAGTTTTGTCCGCCCAAGCATTCCCAGGTGCGGCTCCAATAGGCTGAACATAGCCCAACATGCCATCACTGGTTACATGGCCCACCAAGGCATTCCATCCCTTTTGTACTGCAGGGGTGTAGGTGGCCTTATCCAAAATGCCTTGGTTTATACCCCAAGCCAAACCGTAAACATTAAAAGCGGTACCACTAGTTTCGGGTGTGGGGTAAAATTTCTGTCCCAATAAACTCATGGCCCAATGGCCTTCAGGCGTTTGGATCTCCAGAAGTTTGGCGGCCATTTTTTTGTAAATGTTCAGGAAATATTTGTACATCTTGCTTTTTGGATCCAATTCGTTCATGACATTAACGAGTCCGGCAAACACCCAACCGTTGCCCCTTGCCCAAAATATTTTGGTACCATTGTCCAATTTGCCCATATAACTTTCGTCCCTATAGTAAAGGTTTTCTTTTTTATCGAACAGGAAATCGGTAGTGGCCTTGAATTCGGTCATCATGAAATCGAGATATTTTTTTTCACCGGTAACATTGTACAGCTTTGCCCAGACCGGAGGAGACATAAATAGGGCATCGCACCAATTCCAACGATCCTGATGATAGGGAGTCTTCCAATGAAGGGAGCTTAATGAAGGGTGGTACATGATAAAATTAAACTGCTCCTTGGTAGGTTCTATCATTTCTTTGTCCTGATACTTCCTGTAAAGATCAATATATAGCTGGCCAACAGTATGATCATCGGCATGGTATTTTCTACGGTGCAATTGCCATTCATGTTTTTGTCCAATATCTTTAAGCCACTCATAATATTTGTCGGTTTCGGCCATGGCGGCCCATTTTACCATGCCTACATACAAGGCACCATTGGTCCACTCCAATGGATGATGAGGCTTATCATGTCCGCTGTACAACCCTTGGTAATTGTCTATCTGCCAATCGGCCACTTTCTCCATGACTTTTTTAACTTCGATCGGCTTTATATCCTGGGCTTGGGTAAGGGAGGAAAATGCAAATATTAAAAGTGATGTAAACATGGCTGCTTTTCTCATCGATGGCTTAAATTTTTAAAGTTTATTATTGGTGTGTTAGTATAATAAAAAGCCTCCATTTTAGTATTTCCATAGACTTTATATCTTTTAAGAAACCTATTATAACTGATAACAGTTATCAATAATAGTAAATATTCAGTCAAAATCTTTTTAATTAAATGAATAATATGGCGGTATTGTGACAATGATGCAATATTATATAAAAATATGGTCCTGGCTATAATAGTGGGAAGAGCGGGAATAGGGGGGCAGGCTACAACAGTTGACTCAAGGGAGCCTGTTACTTAGACTTAAAGGAAAGGGCTGTTAAAACCGACAATGCCTTTTCCGAATCCTTTGTATCTACAAAAATATGATCGTGATAATAGCCGGCTATTACATTGCAGCTTATATCATTTTTGGCCAATGCCGCAGAAAATACCGCAGTAAAACCTACTGCTTCCAGTGAGGAATGAATTTTTAAGGAAATCCAAGAGGCGACATATTCATAGGGTAGTTTTAATTGGTCGGCTTTGTGCTTTTCAATTACTACAGTAGTTCCTTCCTTTTCCTTGAATTCACAGATGGTATCCTTTCTATCTATATAATCCATGTTTTGCACGGTAGAAAATACGTATTCCCCTGGGTTTAGTTCAGGGGACATATCATGTATTAACATACATATATCGGTTTCTCCACTCATTTAATTATTCATATTTAATAAAGCTTAGACATTGAGTTTATGGGCCATTTTTTGACCTTTAAGCGCTAATTCCGTAGCAAGGAAACAATGTTCCTGTGTCATGGCCGTTTCGGTGCGGTACACCACATCGTTTACCAATTGTTCGCCATAAGGCATGTAGATATTGGAACAATCGTAATATTTCGTTTCTTTTTGGTTTACCAAAAATAGGTGATTACCACCCTCTTTGCCTGCAATGTCGATGTATTTTCTCATTTCTATATAGCCTTCCGTTCCCAGAATAAAGGTACGCCCATCTCCCCAAGTATCCAGTCCCTCTGGTGTAAACCAGTCGATTCTAATATAGCCGGTAGCGTGCGGACTCCTGACGCTCATATCCCCAAAATCCTGGTATTGAGGATGGTTGGGGTTATTGAAATTTCCTATTTGGGAGAAATTGACATTTGCTTGTTTGGAGTTGGTATAATATAGAAATTGGTCACATTGGTGCGAGCCTATGTCACATAGAATACCTCCAGCTTTTTTGGGGTCAAAAAACCAGTCGGGACGGGATTCGGGTCGCATTCGGTGTGGTCCTAGTCCTATAGTTTGCACCACCTTCCCTATGGCTCCGGCACTTACCAATTCCCCAGCTTTTACAGAGGCCGGATTAGCCAAGCGCTCACTATAGACTATTGAATAAATTCGCTTGGTTTCCTTTTGTATTTTCTTTACTTCCGCAAACTGTTCCAAAGTAAGAATTCCCGGCTTGTCCGTCATAAAATCCTTTCCGGACTTCATTACGCGTATTCCAATTGGAGCCCTTTCTATGGGAATGGCAGCGCTTGCGACCAGCTGAATTGAATTGTCTTCAATAATTTCATTTTCGTTTTTTGCGATTTTCACCTTGGGGTATCGCTTGGTGAACTGCTGCAATAATTCGGGCTCCTTGGCGTAAACGGCTATCAAACTACCACCACCTGTTAGTAAGGAATCCACCATACCATAAATATGACCATGATTCAATCCAATCACAGAAAATTTTATGGATTCTTTGGTGCCGATTGGCCTATTGGGTGGTAATATAATTTCTTCTGGCCTGGAAGTATTGTGCAGGCTGTGGCCAAAAATTTGGGTCGGGATCATGGTGGTTGCTATTCCGGCCACGGTGGCAAAGGATTGGCCTAAAAATTTACGTCTGTTTGATGGCATTTATTACGCTTTTTGGTTATGTAAGATAGGTATTTATATAATTCTTTGGGACTAATATTTAATTAGAGGTAAAGAACTAATGGACTACCCTGCTTGCCAATTCCTTGGGTAATTCACAAGGTAATTACGCCATTGAGCTTACCATTATTGTTTTTTCCAATTTTGAAGTCGGTCCAGATATAGATAAGATTCCACATATTTTCTATGTTCCGTACCCGTCATTTCTTCCAGTAAATTTAAAGCCGAAATGTAACTGGCTAAATTTCCGTTTGAGGAAAAGAATTTTCCATCGGCCACAAAGGTGACCAAATTATCATCCTGTACTTTTAAATTGGGGTAATCTTTTTGAAGTTGTTCACCACCACCAATCCAGGTAACAATTTCATGGCCATCGGCAATTCCCGATTCCCCAATTAATTGTGCACCGGCACAATTACTCACCATGTATTTTGTTTCCTTGTTTTTCTCCCTTATAAAGTCGACAATTTTGGGATTGTGAACCTGTTCATACATGTCATAGGCACTGGGAACGAATAGCACTTCCAGCTCAGGACAATTCTGAAAGGTATAATCCGGCACAAATTTCATTCCTTCTTCTGTCGTAATCGGACTTTCGTTTTCGGCAATGGTTACTACATTGAATAAGGGTTTTCCATCCTTATTGGGTTTTGCAAAAACATCCGAAGCTGCTACTACTTCACTCTGCAGCACCCCATTATACATTAAAAGCCCTATGGTTGGCAGTTCGGGGTTAAATACTTTTAGATATTTGGATAGTGTATCGGATTTGGTTGGACTGTTTTCGTCACTTTCTACTGGAGTGTTGTATTTTGATTTTTCCGTATTGCAGCTACTTACCATTACAGACAGGAGTAGCATTGATAAAATGACTATTTTATACATTTCAATTCCAAATTTGGGTTGGACAGCTATTTTTTTCAATAATAAATTCTGTGTCGTTCCATCTGTCGTATAAAGGTAAGCTATCGATTTTAAATTGGGGTGTTCTGGGGTAGGATTTATAGTTGCACTGCACTTGAATTAGACTCTTAATGTGCCTCGGAATCCTCTCGACGCATAATAGGAATCGGCACCATTATGATACACAAAAACATGACCGTACCTAAAATCGGCAAATAGGGCGCCACCAAGTTTCCGAATATCCTCAGGTGTCCATATCCAACTCGATGTTTTTGTATCAAATTTCTCCAGTTTTTGTAGTTTTCTGTATTCCTCTTCGGTCATTAGGTCTACCCCCATGGCGATGGCCATGGAACGGACATTGTGTTTAGGTTTGAACTTTTTTCTGGATTCCTGGGCCTCCTCGTCATAGCAGGCACTTCTTCTACCTGTAGGACTTTCCGCCGAGCAATCGAAAAAGGTATATGCACCACTTTCCACATCAAAATCGACCACATCCGGTTCCCCTCCCGTTGTTTCCATTTCGTTAAGGGACCATAATTTTTCCGGGCTGTCTTTCAATTTATTTTCTATGGCGTTCCATTCAAGGCCTTTATGCCTATTCATGTTTTGCTGAAATCTGGCTTTTAAAACTTCCAGAAAAGCGGTCTGATCTTTAGTGGTTAATTTTGAATTGATCATAAATGTTCATAATTTTTAACCCTTGTGGCAATAGGTGGGTCTTTTCTCCTTTCCATGTAGAATAAAATTAACCCATCTACATCAATTTTGGGGAGTTTATGATAGATTTTCATACGGGTGTTTTTAGCAAAGCCTATCTTCCATAATTGCCCTGTGCATAAGAGGCCACAATACTACTGTTCGGAGTTTTGCAGTTCGTGGGAAAGTCAAAAAAATAAATGCATTTTGGCAAACCATTGCTAAAGTCGATTTGCACCCAACCTTGACTACTGCTGCCAAAGCCTGAATAACTATAATTGGCCTTAACTGATTTAGGTCTCCCTTCGCTGTCTTTAGAAATAACGGAAACAGCTGAAATACTTCCAGCAGTGTAACGATTGAACGACCAGGTTTTGGATTGGTTGGCTACAAGGTCATCAATCAACTTATTAAAATCCTGGGATCCCGAAGGTCCCCCGGATTTTTTCATGGCGGCATATTTACTGCTTCCCTCCATGCGGATCGAAGGTTTGTTCAGGGCAAACAGTTTTAAGTTTTCTTCAAATCTTTGAACTCCGGGACTATTGCAGCTGTTTATCTTAAAAATTTGAAGCATATCATTTTGCAGACCTTTCGCCTGATGCATCAGATCCACGGAATTACCCATAGAATTTGGGTCCAAGATCATCTCCATTGTGGTACGAACAGCATCGGCCTTTTGGATATTTTCAATCTCAATTTTGGCATTATATAGATCCGGACGTGCGTACAGGCCTGTGCCTACCCATTCATATTCAACACAAACCCTGCTAAGCACATCTCCATATATATTTTTGGAAACCTCTTCCACGGCGCAAACCTGTTCCATGATCTCTACCTTATTATCTGGCAGGTAACTGGGACATTCTCTCCCAAAAGCTCTGAGGTATTGTTCAAAAATCATAAGGAAACGCATGTCCTTACGTTTTAAATCAATATTTTCAAAATGACCTCTAAAGATATAATCGAAAAATTCAGCGTTGTACAAGCCATCGGTATTAAATACCAAAGATTGTGGGGACCTGTTCTCCTTTACTGGAGGTTCAGGAATTGAATGGTTAAAGGAAGAAATAATAATGAATAGAAAACCTAAGAACTGGATCCGAATAAAGTAATTGCTTTTCCACATGTGAAACTTAGGTTGTTTTTGGACGAAAAATCTGGATTAAATGATTGGTTACATGATAAATATACAAATTATCATAAATTTAGAAAATCCTACAAGCTATTATTTGACTATGGATTTTTCCATTACATATAATTCTAATATTCTTTGGGGGAACATAGTTTTTCTGAAATTATAAAGGTGTACCGGAACCATTTAAATCACAAATTGGAAATATGGTATTTAAATAAAATATACTCCCCGTCTTTGGAAATACCTTCGGATACTGCCTCCCATCCCGACTTCAAATAGAAATGGATGCCTAATTTATTTTGTTTCAAACACTTTAAGCTAAGGTCCGAACTGGCCTTTTCAATGATTTTGTTCAATAGCAAGGTACCAATGCCTTTACGTTGAAATTTATTAGAGATATAAAGATGGTGAAGGAAGTTGTCTTGAGACCAAACAGATACAAAACCTACAATTTCTTTACCCACTTTCGCCACCAAAATGTATTCTCCTTCAGTGTCCTGGTTAAAAGAAGATTTGTGGATGGATTCCTTGGGCAGCCATGTAAAGGTAGAATTTCGAACTTCAAAATAAATTTGTTGAAGCCGTGCCCTATCGTTTTCCTCAAAATCTGTTATCCCTACTTTCAAACCAATTAGCAGTATGATTAATTTACAATTTTAGCCTTTACTCCTAGATTACCCAATACTGTTTAAATAACCAGTTTTACTTTCTTTTCTTTCTTTAAAAAATGAATCAAAAACAACATAAATGCCGCACTTGATATGGCCACTAGGGTAATGATATACCAGGTAGACGTATATCCCAAATTCGCCACTAAATTCATTCCGATGCTGTGCCCAAAAATATGGGCTATGGAGAAGGAAATGGAGTAATAGGCCATGTATTGCCCT
Source organism: Arenibacter sp. (assembly GCA_040216555.1). Classification (GTDB taxonomy): domain Bacteria; phylum Bacteroidota; class Bacteroidia; order Flavobacteriales; family Flavobacteriaceae; genus Arenibacter. The sequence continues at coordinate 47,847 of JAVJOW010000022.1, read as the reverse complement.
GGGTTTCCTTTTATGGATCTGTTTAGGGCCAAGGAATTGGAGAACGGAAATACGATCATTTCTCCAAAGGACATAAGAATCATACCAATAACCAGGGCTCCTATCCATCCGCTAAGATTGATTACAATGAAGCTCATTGCTGTTAATAGGACCCCAATGAGGATGAGTTTGGACATACTATTTTTACTGCTTTCCAACCATTTGATCAATGGCATTTCAAAAATAAAAATAAGAAAGCCATTCAAGCCTAGTAGCAGGCCTATTTCTGCCTCTGTTAAATGATGCACATCTTTGTAATAAAGGGGAAGGGTAGATAACAATTGAAAGAATGCCAGTCCAAATAATGTCATGCCCACCAAAAGAATCATAAAGGCCTTATCTGCGTATGCCTCTGTGGGATTTACCACCTTAATCTGCTCAATAACCTTTGCTTTCCTAGGATTAAGAATTTTCAATAATAACATACCGGCTATAAAACAAGTAATGCCATCTACCCAAAACAGTCCCCCATAACTTAAGGCAAAAATAATGAGGCCTCCGAGGGCAGGTCCTGCAGAAAAACCCAAATTAATGGCCAACCTGGTCAGCGTTATGGAGCGTGTTCTGTTTTCTGGTTTGCTATAGGAGCTCAATGCTACAAACATGGCCGGACGGAACATATCGGCGATGCCCATAAGAACTAAAACACCCACACAAAAACCAACAAATGTTGTTATGTACTGTAGGAGGATAAAAGAAACTCCTGAAGCCAATAGGCTTACTACCATAACCTTATAATACCCTATTCTATCCGTTAATTTTCCGCCCAACCAAGAGCCGATCACAGACCCCAAACCAAAGAGAGCCATGATCCAACCCACATCCGAAAGGCTGAAGTCCAAACTTTGGGTAAGGTAAAGGGAAAGAAATGGTATCACCATGGTACCGGCCCTGTTAATAAGTGTAATAAGTGCCAGCCACCAAACCTCTTTGGATAGTCCATTAAAGGTATTAAAATAACTGAATACTAGTTTTTTCATTTAAGTCGATCATTTTTAATCTCACTTGGGATACTTGTATATACTTTCATTGGTGATAGATATTGCACAAATGTTACAGATTATTATTGCAATAATAAAAATTTGACTCCTTGTTCAAAATAAACTCGGTTTGTGGATATGGATTATATCCTTTTATATTGGATGTTTCAGCTTCCAAAATCTTTCCTACCGCAGAGGTATCCTAAACTAATTGCTGTATTGTTTTAATTAATTTTTGGAGACTCAAGCTACTCATAAGATCACTTCTACAAATAATTTATTCAATAGCATTTACCTTTTTCCTTCCGTAGATGAAAATGATGGGTAAAGTTGCGTACTAGCGGTTAAAAATCTTTTAGTATTGCCCCCGGATATACTGTACAAATTCACCCGACCATTGATTTATTGAAGTAGGTGGCTTTCTCAAAATCCCGGATGTTTATGGAAATAATGGGAACTTCAGGAAGCATTGATGTCAATTCAGATACTATTCTTTTCGATAAATCACTTTTTTCGAAAATGCTTCTTCCTTCCATAATATTGGCGAAAACGTGCATAAAGTCGTCCTTGGTATTGCCTATCGTATAATATTCGAAGGGATTGATCCTTACCTTAATATCCCCGTATTCAAACAGACCGGATGCTTCAGCGGTATCATAAACTCTCTGAATGATTTCGTTTGGAGTCTTTTTGTTTAATATGTTTTGTGAGCAATCAATTACAAAGTGTGGCATACTATTTTTCTTTAGTTAATTATAGACAAGTCCAACCTGCTTTATTTGGATGTTGAACTTGCCATACTTTTTTTCAATTCTATTTAGTTATCGTGAGTTCGATTTACATTTAATTGTCAATAAGTTCTTTATGATAATTTTGTCCGGTCGAGCGTAGTCGAGACCTCTATTAAAAAGCGTTATAGTACAATAACCTCTCGACTCCGCCTGCCTTCCGGAGGCAGGCTCGAGGAGACAGTAGTAATTTTTTAATTTGCACTAAATCAATGTCTTGTAATTATTTTTTATGTTGAATTCACGTTAGTTAGGCAGTTTGGAACAATTCTTCCTTGGTCTTTCTTATTTTTAATCTATTCTGGGTTTTATCAGAAGCGGATCTATAACCTACTGGGGCTATCACGGCTGCATTAAGTCCTAGCTCATCCAATCCCAGTATTTGATTGTAGACTTGGTTGTTAAACCCTTCCATGGGACAGGCGTCTATTTTTAGCTCGGCACAGGCAATAAGAAGGTTGTTCAAGGCCAGATAGGTCTGTTTTTCCGACCAGCTTTTCCGTTCTGCTGCCGACATCTTGGCAATGCTTGTCTTAATGGATTCTCCATATTGTTTTATCCCATCGGAAGAATTGCCCTGTGTAGTGATAATTCGTTCTACATAATCGTCTACATGCCTATTATAATCCAGTGTGTAATTACAAAAAACAAACAGCTGGGATGCGTCGGTAATTTGCGATTGATCCCAAGAAGCTTTTCGCAGTGCTGCCCTGATTTCATCGTTTTCAATGATCAATACCTTATAAAGTTGTAAGCCATAGGAGGATACGGAAAGCCTTATGGCTTCTTTTAGAAATTCCAAGTCTTGCTTGCTTACTTTTCTTTTTGGGTCGAACATTTTGGTGGCATATCGCCAATTAAGATGGTCTATTAAATTCATTTTTTTCTGTTTTAATGTTTTATAAAATTTTTAAGGCGGAAATCTTCCCGAAATCCTGTTTTTAAATAAAGTCCCTTTGCCATGGATGAGGCCTGTAGTGTGGCATAAATAGCCCCTTGCTGCTTGGCCAAGATGAGCACATGGTTCAGTAGGTCTTCAGCATAGCCTTTTCGTCTATGGTCCGGAACAACACCAATGGAATGGATACCGGCCAAATTAGGGCTGTCTTTATAAAGAACAGCTGTCCCAATAGATCGGGATCCATGGTTTCCAATGAGATAGTCTACCCGGTCCATGGTGAGTTCTATTGTTCTTGGGTTGATAAAATATCCAAAAGCTTTAAGAAAAAGATTGGACCACAGTACGGCTGAGCTGGCATCGCTTACCTTTTGGAAGAATAGCTCGCTGGCTTTAAATTGAGTATCCTTTAGTTCAATGGACATGCCGGTCAGTTCATTTTTTAATGTAAAGTTTTGGGACAATAAAAGTTCCTCGGTGACATCGGTTTGCCATACTGGGATGGTGAACTCTGAGATATTGGTTCTATTTAGAATTTCTTCCAGTTTCCTTCTACTAGGTGGCCGATGAAACCATATTCTATTTGGCCATTCTGATGCTGTCACGGTGCTGATGGCATAATCTTCATTGCTGTAAAATTGGCCATGGGCACTGCCTGCCATGCTCCAAAGACCCGTTAGATTCTTTATGTTTTCTCTTTTTAAATCCATCACTTTAATATTTTATGAGTATTATTCCCATGGTCATCACTAACATGCCCATAATTTTTTTTATGGTCATGGGTTCCAAGGGCATTCCAAACCAACCAAAATGCCCTGCTATCGCCGCAAAAATTATTTGACCACTAAGTCCAAAAACTACCGCTGTAGATATTCCAATACGTGGAATAATGTAGTAAAAGAGCGTTACTGCCAAGAAGCTTAGTGCCCCTCCGGTAAACCACATATAGGTGGGGATAGTTTGTATTTGGTCTGTACTTGGAAGTTCCCGGACCGTCATGAAAACCGCAATCAGTGTAAAACTCGCACTCATAACCAAGGCTGCTGATGTGGCTAACAGGCTACTGTTCAGCAATACTCCAAGCCTAGCGTTTATTCCTCCTTGGATTACGACCAAAATACCTACCGAAAAGGAGAGAAGTAATAATGATGAATTGTTCATGATCTTACTCTTTTGTATTTATCGGGATGGCTATGGGCCGCAATGGGGATGCACTTGCACCCTTTAATTTCAGGGAGGCCGCAACGAATGCAAATTCATACACTTCCTCTTTGGATAGTTCTTCCAAGAATAACTGCTCTATAAACATTACCCCTTTTTCCGCAAGTAGGTAAGTGTGCACAGGTACCCAATTGTCTTCCCGTTCTGGAGGAAAGGCTTCAAAACTGAGATTATCCGCACCCAGGAGCATAATTCCTTGGTCCTCTACCAACCACTTAACGGCATCAAGGCCTATACCTGGATAGTTATCCAAATAGTGTGAGGCATCTTCATAAAATTCGGCTTGCCCTGTCCTGATCAATACAACGTCTCCACGCTGTAGCTTTGTTTCTTGTTTCTCTAAGGTAAACTTTAGGTCCTGGGAAGTAATGCGATAGTTTTTAGGAAGTGGTCCTTTGGCATCCGCCACATCTAAGAGTACCCCTCTGGCAATAATTGGCGGAATGGTTTCAGCTCCGGTCTTCTTCCAACCCTTGTCTCCAAGATATTCCTCTGGGGTAAATCCATTCCAAATTTTTCCATCGAGGCCAAAGTGGTTCAAAGCATCTATGTGGGTGCCCATATGGGTGTACATGGAGATGGCGTCTCCGGTATAGCTTACCTTTTTGTTCATCACCTCTCCTAGACCATTTGGATTGTCTACTATTGTACCATGTGGTGTATGTGTAAGCCAATACTGGTATCCAGGATCTCCCAAGGAATGGAAACTGGGCATTCCAACAAAGTAATCTACACTGAGGTCGTAGGTCTTTCCAGAGGATATTTTGGATAGTACCTGAAGCTTTGAAGCTTCGGTCATCATATTTAGGGTACCAATTTGATCCTGTGGTCCCCATGGGCTTTTGCCCACTGATTCTTGTTGTTGCCCTCTCGCCATAATTTGAGAAAAGAGCAGGATTGCAATAAATGTTTTTGTCGTTTTCATGGTTTAAATAATTTGTTTGTACAAATATTAAAACCATGAGTTACTATTCCATTAAGCTATCTTAAGAACGCTAAAAATCCCTTATATTTTTCCGGATAGTGCTTAAGTGTTCAGGAGTGACTCCCAGGTAGGAGGCAAGCATATATTGTGGAATTTGTTGTTCTATGTCCCGGTAACGCCCAATAAACTCCAGGTAACGTTGCTCGGCGGACTGACTCATATTGTTGATTGTTCTTTCCTGAAGGGCTACATAGCCGTTTTGGGTTTTGATGCGGAAAAATCGATCCATCATATGGATTTGATCAAAGAGTTCATTTAATTTATCCCTATGTATCTGCAGTACGGTACTCTGTGTTATGGCCTGAATAAAAAAAGTGGCAGGTTTGTGGGTGAGATAGGCGTACAGGTCGTTGATCCACCATCCACTTATCCCAAATTGGAGAATATGTTCAGCGCCCAATTCATCAATACTAAAAAGTTTTACACATCCCTGCGAAACAAAGCGCATATGATTGGAGTATTCCCCACTTTGAAGTAAAAATTGTTTCTTTTTAAGAGGTACCGGTTCAAACGATTTCTGGATCAGCTTGGATTCATCTTCGGTAAGAGGAACCAATTCCTTAATATTTTCAATGAGGAGGTCATACATTATTCAAAGATTGGATTATTCTTATATAGTTTTCTCTTTAAAATTCGAAAAAAATCCTAATAGGCACAAACTATGGCCAGTTTTTCATAACCAAAGTCAGTCTATTTGAATTTTAAGGACGATGATTTTGCAAGAAATATAAATTTGGTGCGCATAAAACAAATTGCAAAAATCTTTGGAAGAACTTATTTAATATCTTCCCTTTCTGATTTTTATGCCAATTTTTCTGTACTTGAAAGTCGGGTAGATTCAAATGGGTGTGGTATTGACCAGGTTAAAAAGGGAGCTCTCATTTGCCATTTGGTTATTGGTCCAAGGGCTCAAAAAAGAGCAATGAAACAATATTGGCAATCAGATTTTTGGATATAATATTAAATAATTAAGAGGAATGAAGATATTGGAGCAACAGCGACAAGAATTTTCATGAGATATTTCCCTATATTTAATGACAGGTCTAGCGAATAATAATATTCATTGAATATCAAAACACTTTAATAATTTAGTAATGATTAAGAACTACTTTAAAAAATCATTGAAATCAATAGCCGTTATTTCCCTTGTTGGTTCAGCTTTTCTATTTAGTTGCAATTCGGTAAAAATCAAAGAAAATTCTCAAAAGCAGTTTACTGCCGCTCCCGAATTATTTAATAATAGGGCAATGGTGGGACCTCAGGAGAATGGTAGCCATGTTGTTGCTACTTCACAAATTATAAATCCAGCTGGTAATACAGTGGTTTTTCCTGGAAGGCCTACAGATCTCGCTTTAAATAATGCAGAAACTGTTGTGGCTGTAAAGAATAAGAGTGATTTGACATTCTTGGATGTAAACAGTCAGACGATTCTGCAAACCCTGGAATTGCCCAAAGGCGGTAATACATTTGCGGGTATTGAATGGGAGTCAAACGATTCTATTGTTTGGACTACCGACACGGAGGGTAATTTAAGGTCGGCCATATTGGGTGAAAATGGATTTAAATGGGGTAAAGAAATTACACTAAAAGGTCCTGATAAGGAAGACAACAATAGGTCTTATCCTGGTGGTTTTGTTATAGATGAAGCCCAAGATTTAATTTACGTAACCCTTAATCGCAATAATAGTCTTGGAGTCGTGAACACAAAAACGCTGGAGTTGGAAACCCAGATTCCCGTTGGAATAGCTCCGTTTACCGTCATTGTAAAAGGTTCAAAGGCATATGTGACCAATTGGGGAGGGCGTATTCCAAACTCGGAAGATACAACGGGGTTGACTTCTGGGTCAGATGCTGTTATTGATCCTAAAACGAGGATTGGTTCTTCAGGAACCGTTTCGGTAGTTGATTTAAAAAGCAGAATGGTGTTGAAGGAAATTGAAGTTGGATTGCTTCCTTGTAATATGGTGTTGTCCAATGACGCATCAAGATTATATGTTGCCAATGCCAATAGTGATATCGTATCTGTAATCGACACCAAACAGGATATAGTTTTGAAAGCAATAGAAACAAAACCCAGTGCGGAACTACCTTTTGGTAGTGCTCCAAATGCACTTGTAATTGATCCTTCTGGAAAATTATTGTATGTTGCCAATGGGGCTAATAATTTACTTGCTGTTATAGACCTTGAGACTGATAAAGTAACTGGATTAATACCTACAGGATGGTATCCAGGGGCTGTGGTAATGAATAAAAAAGGGTCAGGGTTAATTGTGGCTAATGTAAAAGGGACTGGTGGTAGATGGGAAGAGCGATCTAAGATTCCCAAGGGAGGTTTTAACTCACATGATCATATGGGTTCGGTCACCTTTATACCAGTTCCGGGAGAGATGGAGTTAAATAGCTATTCATTGCAAGCGGCTTCGAACATGAGGCTTCCAAAAATAATTAATGCATTGAATGTTGAGACAACTGAAGAAAAAGTGGTGCCTTTGCCTACCCGTCCGGGCGAGAAGTCTGTATTTAAACATGTACTTTATATAATTAAAGAAAACCGAACATATGATCAGGTTTATGGAGATCTTCCCCAAGGCAATGGAGATGCCGATTTATGTCAATTTGGTAGGGAAGTAACCCCCAACCAACATGCACTTGCTGAGAAATATGTGTTACTGGATAACACCTATTGCAATGGAGTGCTAAGTGCTGATGGACATATGTGGGCCATGGAAGGCTTTGTTACCGATTATCTGGAAAAAAGTTTTGGAGGTTTTGTTAGGAGTTACCCTTATGATGGAGATGATGTTTTGGCATATTCTTCAGGTGGTTTTATATGGGATAAAGTATTGGATGCAGGCCTTTCTTTTAGAAACTATGGTGAATTTGTACAAGCAGATATTGAACCAAAAGACGCAAGCTGGACAGCGTTATATAACCAATTTAAAGCAGGCACCGATGAAATAAAGATCAGGGCTACCACTGAGGTGAAATCTTTGGAACCCTATCTTTGCCCCACCTATGTTGGATTTCCAGGTACAGTACAAGATGTTTACCGCGCAGGTGAATTTATAAAAGAATTAAAGGAATTTGAAAAGAACGATAACTTTCCAAATTTTACAGTGATGCTTTTACCGAACGATCATACTGTTGGTACCAGGGCCGGATATCCTACACCCAGGGCAACCGTAGCAGATAATGATCTAGCGTTAGGGCAAATAGTAGAAGCTGTAAGTCATAGTAAATTCTGGCCAGAAACCGCCATATTTGTTATTCAGGACGATACTCAAGCGGGTTTGGATCATGTAGATGGACGCAGAACAGGTGCCTTGTGTATTAGCCCTTACACCAAAAGGGGAGAGGTAATAAGCACACACTATAATCAAAATAGTCTACTCCGTACCATGGAATTGATTTTAGGATTATCGCCTATGACACAATTTGATCTATTGGCGGAGCCCTTGGTAGATTGTTTTACCAATGAGCCGGATTTTTCACCCTATACCGTGATACCTAATAATATTAAATTGGACGAGATGAACCCAACCTTGTCTTCGATTTCCAATGAGAAACAATTGTACTATGCACAAAAATCTATGGAAATGCCACTTGATGATATTGATGAGGCAGATGAGAGTATTTTTAATCGGATAATTTGGCATTCCGTGAAAGGCTATGACGTAGCGTATCCAATTTTAGTTAATAATGAGGATAAATAGAAAATTAGAGTTATACTGTCGTTGAAATTAATTATTATATATGTCCTTAAATAAAGTCCAGATTGCGGGAATAATATTGCTTATAATCGGTGCGTTTATATCTAGTATTTATGAAGGCATTGATTTTGGAATAATTCCAGGAATAATAATTGGTTTTGGAGCAGGACTGACAGTGTATAAAAAAAGAAAAAAAGAATAACTAATTACAAAAACGGCTATAACTCATGGCTTTTCGCTTGGCCGTTTTTTCCTAACTTTAAAGAAACAAAAAAACGTCTGGTGCTTGCCACGAAGTCATAGCCCTGGCCGTTTACTCAACAAGTTTTATAAAAAGTTACATTGGGAGTTAAATCAGTAGATAAAAGTTGGATCCAACCGGTGTAGGTCTTGAGTTTTATTTCCTCAAAATTACCTTTGCTAGAACAAGGGTGATCACTGTATTGGGTTACAATTACCTTACACCATAAACCTTTGACTTTATGGGTTAGTTTTATTTCCAATAAATCCCCTTTCAACTCTAAAATTAGATCTGAATTTTCTGTTGGGGATTCTCTTAATTGTAGACCTGGTTCTTTAGCATAGTATCCGATTACCTCTGGACTTCTCTCTATAAGATATTGCATCCAATTAACAATTTGCAATCCTTTATCTTCCAATTCTCCTACTTTAATCCAATAGCCATTCTGTAATTTAACAAAATTTGAATCTTGTTCTATGTATACCAGAGCTATAATATCATCGCCTGTTATTTTGACATTTGGATGTTCGATTGGTTTTAAATGATTTTGTATTCCAAGAAATATTTTATGTGGTTTGTTTTGATGATCCTTACTGGAGTCCAGAACAATTTCGCCCAGGACTTTACCATTGGGTTTGTTGTAAACCTGTATACCGGACTCAGGAATATAAGCACAACAAAACTTATAGACGTTAGCTTCTTTGGGTACAATCAGGCCCTTGGTAATTTGGGCATAAAATGATTGACTTAAAGAAAAAAAGGCAATAAAAAAGAGTTTTAATTTCATTGGGTTACAAGTTGATTCTGAATAAAAGAATGTTCCTTTAGCTCAGTACTTATCTAAAAACGGCGTGCAGCTTATTGTAAAATAACTATTTCAAAAGTATTAATTTTTAAGTGAAACATTGAATATCAATGACAAAGACATGTACACTTATAATACATTTTAGGCATTGTATTCATACATTTTGCATAACAGAAGTTATCAATATGACCTTGTGAAAATAAAGGTGAAAGGCTTCCAACTACCATGGATGCACTTGGTACTACTATGTGTCTTCAATCTGATTTTGGAGGAATAACCGTTTGTTTCAATTGATTACCAATAGCCATGGATTTCATTCGATTCTTGCAAGGATTGAATAATGACGGGTGTCATTGGCCACATTTGGGATATATGTTGGTAAGTGCTATTATATTCTTTTAATAGTATTTATGGGAAACGAAATTCCAAAAGCAGCTGCTCCGGAGAACTGTCTCATACTGGGGTGAAAATAATAGGTGAAGGCAATATCAAAATTGTGGTTGGGTCCCAATTCCAATCCAATAGAGCAGGGAATATGAAGAATTAACCCTGTTTTATCAATATCGGTATATGGTGTTAAGGTTCTAAAGGAGCCTATGGATGCACCAACACCAACTTCAATATAGGGGGCAACCCAAGGGATAGGTGCCGTTATCCGTGTTTTGCCTCCAATTAAAAATGCTTTGGAAGTTGCTTTATAAGGAGTTGGGTTTTCATTTAAGTCTTCACCATTGGATTTTGTCAAAATTAGTCCCGTATAAGGTCTCATGTCCAACCACTTGGTAAGGGTAAGTATATATTCCCCCTGTAGGTAAAATCCAGTAGCGGCCACATTAACATCATCATAAGGTGCACTTAATCCGTAACCTACAGAAAAGGCTATGGATTCCTCTTTTATTATTTGAGACTTAACATGGGCATAACCCAAAAGTGCTAAAATTATTATGGTTTTTTTCATAATGGGTGATTGCAATCGTATCTGATTATCATATGCATATCTTGATCTAAGATAGTAAACGGGAAGGATATTCTGACACAATATATTTGGGGTAAATGGCCATTTGAAAAGAAACTTTATGGTGGGGAATTTTGGCTAATTAGAGGGTTGGTTTTATGGTCCCTTTAGATGGTCCGTTTAGTCATTATAAGTTATTTGTACCCATTACTCCCTTTCATATCTGTCCCACCGATTCTTCCAGTCATTCATTACCTTATAGCGCCATTTTCCTATAGTCATTTGGCAGTCGGTAGGGGATTTATCAAGATCGATATAATAATTGGGATAAGTACCTTTGTCGGAATGCCTAAACTGTCCGCCCCAACTTTCTTGGGTAGGGTCATCAATATTTCCGATACCACCAATTACAGGGGATATTAAATATAAGAGTGAAGGGCTATCTCCTTCCTTTAAACTGTTTTTGGGATAATTTGCCAAAGGAAAGACATCCCCGCATTTTTCTTGAAACAAGCCATCGTGGGTTGAACCGTGATTACGAATATTGGAATCGGTAAAACTGGTATAGGACCATTCTCCGTCTTGAATTCCTGATTGATAAACACCACGAAATGTTTCATGTTTGCCCCTTGGAAGGATCCCATTTTCAATCCACCATAATTCGGGATATTTGTTTTCCATGAAGGTATATACAAAATCTCTGCTTATAGGGTCATGGAGGGTGTTTGAAGAACTGATATAGTAGATCCTTATTTTATCGGCAATGTCAGGAGCATCGTAAAGTGCTTGGGCAGTTGTTGTTAAACTGCCCCAGACCAATATCCAAATTGGACTTTCCTTTGTATAATTTCGAGCGGTATTAATTATCCATTCAGAACCTTCTGTACCTTTGTTGTCCGAAGGCCCTCCTGGTTTTTTAGCACCCGATTTTATGGTGGAGAGCAAATCTTCTTCCTGCATTAATTGTCGGTAACCGTTTTTACGCAAATGTTCAACATCTATCCTCTTGATCCAATGCCCAATGATTCCTGTATGCTCTATAGTGTCCCAGGGATGGTGATTAATGTCCGAATTGGGCGTTGCTATAATACCTTTTATCTTGATGATATCAGAATAATGCACAGCTCTGAACAAGGATTGTATATCATCGGGATCACCCCCTAGGTCTGTATCTATGATGACATTAACAGTTTTATTTGATGCTGATTCCTGTGCATTGGCAAACAAGATGGAAGTGAATATAATCAGGATATATGCCTTGTAATATTTCTTACTCATACATATCCTTATCATTTTCAATTGTTTTTGATACTATTTTTCCTTCTATATTACAGTTCCTTTATAAAGAAGTAGCCTCCTTCAAGTTACAGCCTTACTTTATTTTAGATAGTTATTTAATTATAAATAGAGTATTAAAAAATTTGCGTAATGAATACATCATCAATTAAATAACTCGAAAGTTTTTGTTTTTCATCAGCACCCTTTAAAGGTGGCATTTCCACTTCGTTGGGAGTCTTCCTGCTTGGGATATCACGATAGGCCCCCGTCCTGAATGAAATTCTTTCAGCAGATTTAACAGCCATTGCTGCGGGTAAATTATCTGCTACGGGCTTATCATCGATAGTAATGGAATAGGAACCCAAGCCACGGGTATCATAATTTATTTTGAAGGAATACCATTTATTGATCTCGAATTTCTGTAAAGACTTCATTTCAGCCCCATTTGCCGCTTTAATATAACCATCCTTATCAAATGATATTTGTACGGGTCTGTTGCCAAAACGGTCAGTAATATCAATATCGAACTGGGTGGTATCCATTGCTTTAACTTTCAACTTAAAGCTTGCCGTAACTACTTTGCTTTCTTCAAAAACACGTATCGCTCGACAATAATCATATGGATCCATGTCATTCATTTGCAAACATTGATTGCCGCTATTTTCTTTGATCAAACTTGCTTTTGCCCAGGTGGGCGAATAAATGTTCCAGTCAGTAATATGTCCAGTGATGTCCATATTCTCAAAGTCAGCGCTAATATCTTCTTCCACTTTGTATGTAATAGGTGTGGGAATACGGGAAACCCACATATCCTCTTTGTTCATGCTGTACGTCATCCACATGTCCGCTCCTGGAGGGTTTCCGTTACCTGGCGTAATACCACGCATATAACAGGGGCCAAAATCTTTCCATCTGCCATAGAATCGTCTGTCCGGAACTTCCCCTTGTACAAGCAGCAGATCATCATAGAGAATACCATCGTCGCTACTTATAATTGCCATAGGAAAACGATATTCCGATTGATCTACTGGGTTATATGAAATTGCATATCTGTCATCTTCTGTTCTTTGGCCCCACATTTTACCGCCAGACATGACAAGCGAATTTACTTTAACTGGGTCTGAAAAAGTAATACCTCCATCTTTGGAAAGGGATGCAAAGGAGTGTTTAAAAAGTCCCACTATCTTTCCGTCTTTTCTAGTATACCAATTAAAGGCCTGTTCAGAATTGTTGAAGGTGTAAAAACCATCCGCGCCATTATCCTCTTCAAACCATTGTAGGGTAATTAATTTATCTTTCAAAAGAGATTCGCAAGCATCTATAAATCCATTATCTGTTGATTTCTTATAGAATGGGTATGAGGTGTTGGACTCATTCCAATTTGTTTGGCTATCATACCTTATAAAATAGATAGGACCCATGCTCCCATCTTTATAAATTTCGCGTACTACACGCCCTATACCATTTTCCCGGAACGGATCTTCCGTATGACCATAAAATGCCAAGGTCAGCAATCGGCCATTGGGAGCAACATAAAAGCCCATTCGCTGATGCATCATATAACCAGTTGATCCCTCCGGGATTTTAACGCCTTCCGGAGCTTTGTAAGGAGGGAAAATAACTTTTGGAAAACTCCAGTCTTTCCCATTTTTGGAAGTAATTAACAGTGTTTGCACAGGTGATATATGCTCATCGGCTTCACCACTGATATATTGTTGATAGAATTGATCATTCCAATAGGCCAGGTTGGATGCATGGCTATAAGTCCAGCCATATCCATCACTTAACTCCGGATGTGTACGATTTGCTCTAAATGTTTGAATATTTTCGACACCAATGGCATATCTTAAGCCTGCTTCGTGTGTAAAGGGGTCAATATGTGTGCCACCAATATAGCGTATAGGTTCGTTTTCACTGCCTGTCTGTGCTTTTGAAATTTGACAAGACATTATAATTAGGAAAATAACACAGTTTATTAACGATGTCTTTAATAAGATAGTTGAATTTAATCCTGTAGTTAGGTGTTCAAATTTCATGGGTATGTATAAAAATTAATCATTTAATCTATCTATTTTTTTACGGTAATTACTATTCAAGATTAATCTTTTAAGGCTAAAACCCTAAAAGGCCTATTTTGAACAGGAAACTGGTCAAATATTTAAAATCTAAGATAGCAAATACCAGTTAATAACTATCCCCTACAACTTGTATGATTAATTTATTAGATTATAAGGAATATTAAGCTGATTTTGTAGTTTGCAGTGCCAACTGAGGTATTTATGAAGAAGAAGGAAAATGGAACAATAAGAACAAAGAAGCCTTGGCCAACAAAAGCGGCTATGGAACAGGTTTATGAAATGAACCTTTGGGGTGGAAAAGAATCCGATTTTTACTCAGGAGAAGGGTCACATCATCCTGAAATTGTAAATCCATATATAACTGTTTTAACATCATTTTTTAGCGACTTTAAAGAACCCCTTACTGTATGCGATTTAGGTTGCGGTGATTTTAATGTTGGAAAGCTATTGGTAGGGCACACCAAGAAGTACATAGGCATAGATATAGTAACAGGGCTTATAGTCCGTAACAGGGAAAAATTTAAGGATGGGAATTTGGAATTCCATTGTTTGGATATCGCCACAAATGACCTGCCCTCCGGGGATTGTGCTATACTGAGACAAGTGCTTCAACATTTATCCAATGCCGAAGTACAAAGTGTTGTGGGCAAGTTGTGCAGTTATAAATATGTTGTTTTAACCGAACATTTACCGGAAGGAGATTTTATACCCAATAAGGATATTATTTCCGGGCAGGGAATTAGGTTGAAAAATAAAAGCGGTATCAACCTTTTGGCCCCACCATTTAATTTGAAGGTAAAGGAAGAAAAGCAATTATTATCCCATACATTAATTGATGGTAAAGGGGCAATAGTAACTATGCTTTATAAAATGTTTTAGGATTCAACCATGTTGATGATCAAGGAAGGTGGATAGGACCATGCTACGACAAGAAGAACTGCCAAAGAATATTATTAAGGATGACCAATGTCATATTATTTGAGGCGAGAGTTGGATATTTTTAAAGTTTAAACCTAAAACAGTTTTCTATGAGAATTTTAATTCCAACAGATTTTTCAGAATTATCAAAAGTAGCGATCAAGTATGCTGTGGATATGGGCAAGGACTTGGAGGTAAACATAATGTTGCTTCATGTAATTGACACTAGTGCGCCTTCAAGGGCCAGAGTGGGCTCCCATAAACTTAAAGAGGCTTTAAAAACTAGTTCCGAAAGGGCAATGAAAGAACTTTTGGGCTCTATTAAAAAAGATATTAGCCATAATATTGATATCAGCTATGAAATTACCTCTGGCACGTCCATAGGAAAATATGTTGAAATGGCCGCAGTGAAAAATGATATCGATATTGTTTGTATAGGAACCAAGGGAGCCAGTGGTCTAAAAAAGATTCTCTTTGGAAGTAATGCAGCTGGTATAATAGAAAGCAGTAGTATCCCTGTTCTCACCATTCCTGAATTTGCACGCTATAAGGGTGTCAAAAATATTGTATACTCCAGTGATTTTTACAATCTGGATAAAGAGCTTGACTTAATTATCCCGTTTGCAAAATTAATGGATTCATGGATTCAAGTGCTTCATATCGATAAGGATAATGAGGGTTTTGAAGGAGACCTGCAACAAAAGGAAAAGAGTTTGATAAAAGATTTTTCCTATCAAAAAATTAAAATGACCGAACTAAAAATCGACTCTGTTGTAATAGGGATCAATAAATTTGTAGAAGATGTGGACGCGGATATGGTAATTATGTTCACACACCACACCAACTTTATAGAAAAGGTATTTCAAAAGAGCGTCACCCAAAATACAGCATTTCAAACTAGAATACCGCTTTTTACTTTTCAAAAGGAGCAATAGATCCTGAAGTATAAGATTTTGTACTGTTTTCGGTATAAGAGGTTATTGTAGGTATTTCTATGGACTTGACACTCCAATTATTGGTATTAAAAATATAGTGGCAAGTAAGGGGGCATTCCCACGTATTTGAACATTTACGAAAATAACCAGTCATGAGCTAAGCAAACTTGCTTGCCGGCTAGCAGGAGAAAAGGCCTTCTTCTCTATATGGTCTCTAAAATCCCCGGAATATAGGGTCCGTTGGCATGGCCTTAATTATTTTCACGGCTTCAATGACTCAAATTCCCAACGTAATCAATTCCTTTACTTTGTGATAGGTCAATGAAGCTTTAATACATTCCTTCAATTCTTCTTTTGGGATTGTCTGATTCAATTGAAAAACTATGGCCCGTTTACCTTCGTATTGAAATTTTTGATTGAATACCAATCTAAAGGTATCAACCAATCTACTCGTGCAGTGAAAATACATGGCGTACTGGTCGGGTGTTTTTTCTTTCCAGTCCATGCGCAAGGTACTACCATCTTTGGTTACAAAACTTGGTTCTCCCCATTTCAAGGTTTCTTCCAATTGGTAAACTCCTTCGGTTTCTTCCGCTGTTTCAAGGACCAATTCCCGTAGCGCTTGCATCTTATCCCGAACAAAGTCGGGATAGTTGGCAAAGACTGCATCTACTTTAGGGTTTGTTTTTACTTTCAGTTCCCCCATTTTATTCGTTTTTTATGTCGCTGTTCGCCAACAACTTCGGTCTAATATTAATATGTAAGTAAGTTACGGTTTTGTTCTCAACTATTAAATAAATTGCTTTTCTACTGTTTAGTGTGGTTGTTTTGTCCAACACTTTTTAAAAGTGCCCTAATATTTAGTATTTTCTGTTGTAGGTGTTGAAATGATGGCCGTATTTTATATCATTCCCCAGCGCCAATCGCATACATTGCCATAAATAATTTCTGCAGTTATACTGTAGTACTGTCCAAAGCGCTTTGATTGTAAATTATACCAACCGACAAAAAAGGCGTATTAGCGGTTTGGCAATTTTTCCGCTATGGGTTCATAATAACATATGGTTGCACCTGATTCCAGGGATTTCGTTTTAAGGAGTTTCATAACAATCCTCTCCTTGATTTGATCAAACAAAATCAGGCCCTTTCCTTCTATGATAGGATGAATACAAATTTGAAATTCGTCAACAAGACTACGCTGTAAAAGTTGGATGATCAAACTTCGGCTTCCGACCAATATATCTTTTCCCGGTTGTTTTTTTAGTTCCAATACTTTTTCTTCAAGGGGCTTGTTAACAAGTTTTGCACTGGCCCAATTGGTGTCCTTTAGGGTATTGGAGAAAACAAGTTTGGGAATCTTATCTATTGAAATGGCAAAGTCGTCCATAGATTCTTCGTCGGTGGGGTTCTCCAATACCGTTTGCCAAAACTGCATGAGTTGGTAAGTGGTACGGCCATATAAAATTACGCCTGCACTTTTTATAAGATCAGAGTAATGTTGATGTAGTTCCGCATCTACAAGTCCAACCGTATGGTCGCAAACGCCGTCAAGTGTCATGTTGATAGCAGCAATAACCTTTCTCATATTAAATTTTTGTGGCCCTGCTTATTCAGCCCGTTGGTCTGTTACAAGCCTTTTAAAAAAGAATGCTTACCTTGTTAATATACCAAATTTAGTAAATATGGGCAAAAATGATATTTCGATATTCCCTCTTTTTTGAGGGAGTCGATTTTGGTCTGTAGTAAATTCTCAATTGTGAATTTCATTAGGTGTTATCGGAGATGGACTTTTTATATACATATTCAATCATAAAACATACAACTATTATTCCGACTGCGACGGCAACACCCAATTTATTAGTTTGATACTGTTGAATCAATAAGGTAAAGAAAGCTATCAGACAAAATGCACCTGCTAATAAGTGAATCCATTTTTTTGATTCCAATTCCTTGTGCTTTTTGTAACCAATATAATTTACGATTCCGAAAATCAACAAAAAACCAGCGCTTCCAGCGGTTGATATACTTTGTAAGTTAAATAGGTTTACCAAAGCAATGGATAAAATTGCCGTAATCAGAAATCCAATAGGTTTACCCCAAAATTTATGGCAAAAATATTTTGGTAGTTCGTTATCCTCGGCTATGTCGTAGTTTACCCTACCGCTTCCCAATACTGTTGCATTTATAGCAGAAAAAGTAGAAATTAATGCTGTAATAGTAATTACGGTAAATCCTATTTGCCCCAAGCTTGGTTCTGCTGCTTTGGCAAGAACGTAATCTTGGGCATCTGCAATTTGTTTAAAAGGTAAAGCGCCTACGGTAACAATGGCAATTAAGATGTAGAGTACAATTACAAAACCAACGGCACCAAAATAGGCCCTTTCTGTATTTTTTTCTTTATTCTTTAAATCGGAAATCGAATTGGCTATTAGCTCAAAACCCTCGTAGGCAACAAAAATTACCATTCCACCAGAAAGCAATAGGATTGGACTTTCCCAATTTTCTGGTGATAATTGTTTAAGATTTTCAGGGTTTATTGAAATACCGTAAAGGCCAACAACTATAAATGCAATCAAAATCAACAGCTTTACGATCACTGCAACTGATTCTATACCACTGACCAATTTGACGCTTAAATAGTTAATGAACAAGGCTATTAGTAGAATAGCTGTTTGACCTATATGTATATCAATGTTTTTTGAACCGGTTATCGAAAAAAGTTCTGAACTATAGGAACCAAAGGCCGATGCATAAAGTGCGAGCATTACAATGTAGCTTATCCAAAGAAGATTATTAATGGCTCCCGCAAATATTCCATTTCCGAATTGATTGTTTACAAATTCGACAGTACCTCCGTCGTTAGGATATTTTTTTGAAAGTTTGGCGTATGAATATGCTGTTAATAAAGCTATGATACCAGCAATTGAAAAAGCGATAGGTGTTCCGCCTTTTGCCAATGAAACGGCAAGTCCCAGAACGGCAAAAATTCCACCACCAACCATTCCACCTATCCCAATGGCAATGGCATCTTTTAGTCCAATTTTTTTATCCATTTGGTTTTTTTAAAAATTGTACATAACGGGAGCGGCAAGGTAGGCCGACTGCGGAGGCAATAGGAGGGAGGGTTTATTACTAAAAAGGATACTATCAATAAACATTGCTCCATGGCATTTTTTTTCATTTTTCATTTCTTGACTATAGTCAATGAATAAGGTAGAATGAGAACCTAAATTTGTGCAAATGATTTTATAATAAAAACAAAACTAAGAATTTAAAGGTGAAATTATCAATGATTTTAATGAACGTTTCTTTTTAGAACCGGCGTATGCACATAAATGTTGGCCTGTGGATACTAACCTTCCTTCAGATTTTGCGCAAATAGAAGTAGGAAAACCAGAACACGTATTTGAACCAAGTTTAAACTTTGGCTTAAAATTCTAATTTAAAAAAATAATGAAATGAAAAGTTCAGAACATTTTTGGAACAAACTATCCCAGAATTATGATAAAAAAGCTATGGATAAAGCCTACAGTCTAATACTAAGTAAAAGTCAAAAATATTTTAGAGATTCCGATACCATTCTTGATTTTGGTTGTGCTACCGGCTTATACGCTATCCAATTTTCCAATTATGTTAAGGAGATACAGGCTTTTGATATATCACCCAAAATGATAGGCATGGCAAGAGAAAAAGCACTAAATAACCAAATTGAAAATATTATTTTTTCTAAAACAACCCTTTTTGACAAAAAATATAAATGCAAGAGCTTTGATACTATTTTAGCCTTAAATGTTCTATTGTATTTTGAAGATATTGAAAATGTATTACATCGAATGAATGACTTACTAAAAGCAGGGGGTTTGATTATTACTTCAACGGCTTGTTTAAAAGAAAAGCGGACATTTGTAGGGGTATTGTCCGGTAGTATAATACTCATTTTGAAAAAGCTGAAAATTCTCCCTTATTTAAAATTCGTAACAATGTTGCAATTGGAAGAAATGATTACGGATTGTGGTTTTAAAATAATTGAGACGGATATCTTAATAGATAAACCAGCTACGGAATACTATGTTGTGGCACAAAAAATTATTTAATCCTTTGTAGCAATTCTACTCCGAATCCGACTTAGGGTTTCTGGCTTAATTCCAAGATAGCTTGCTAAATGATATTGAGGTACTCTATTTATTAGGTCGGGCCTTTCTTTCAATAAATTTAAATAACGACTTTTTGGCGTTGATTTTTTGAAATCTGATAGTTTTTCTTGACTTGCTCCTAGTATTTTTTCCATTTCCACACGACAAACTTCACCAAATCGAGGGAATCTTTTATATAATGCAGTTTCTTTTTCAGCGTTCATAATGGCTACAGTAGTATCCTCAGTACAAGTAAAATAACATTTAGAAGGTTTGTTTTTGGTCATACTTTCAAAATTTGCGGCAGATTGAAATTCAGTATAAAACTCGGATGTTATTTCTTCACCATCTTGAATTAAATATTCTCTTATACAACCTTTTATTACTACAAAAGCATCTTTAGCAATCTGTCCCTCTTTGAGTAAATCTGTTCCTTTTGTATACATTTTAATAGGAAAAGCATCTAAAATCCCTTGTTTTTCATCATTGTTCAGGTCAATAAAACCTGACATCATTTCCACCAATGTATTTTCCACTATGTTTGAATCTTTTGATTTGTTGGGTTAAGATATTGAATTATGTTTTTAAAGTTGCGGTACCGGCAGGACAAAAAATGAACGGTGCCTTGGTGGAGTAAGCTCTGCCGCTAATGGAAGCAGTCCGTTTGGTGACTAATATTGTAGTTTTTACCATATTGGGATATTGAAATATAGGGATAGCGGGGACTAGTTTTTATTTTTAATTATTTTCACAATTCTGCTGTACATTACTTCCGATAAATTCCAGTTGTAACCTTCAAAGTCCACCGTATTTGTAAATTGAATGATTACAGCATCAATGTCGTAATGGTATTTGGCGATGGTTTGATAGCCTGGAATCAAACCCGTATGTTCATACTCGTAAATTGAGGTGTAGATTTCCTGTTCTTCTTTATCTTTAAAAACAGTCCCTTCATTTAAGGCTCTTATAAATTTACCAAGATCTTCGGCGGTTGCCAACATTGAACCCATATCATCAGTTTTTAGATCCATATCATAACCTACATAGTAACCACTCATTACATCATCCATATTTACATTCTGGATAGAACCATACGTTTGGTTTAGGTTCAATGGTAACAAAACCTCTTTCTGAATGTATTGGAATGTAGCATATCCAAGAACTCGACTCATTATTCTGTCGAGTAATAGGTAGTTTGTGTTGGAATATTGAAAATCTCTACCAGGTTTAAAATTGGCAGGCATATCTAAAATCAAATCAAGATTCTCATCTGCTGTTTCCTTCGGTGCCGCCCAGTACATATAGGTATCAGTATAATTTGGGATACCACTTCTGTGCTGAACAAGCATACGCAGAGTAATTTTATCTGCATATTCTATTCTGCCTTTTAATTCGGGCAAATAATCAGCTAGTGTATTGTCCAAGGATAATTTTCCCTCTCGCACCAATTTAGTGACGGCCACAGCAATATACAGTTTCCCTACACTGGCAATTTTGAACAAAGTATGTGGGTCTGCGGGGATTTTGTTTTCTCTGTTTTTATAACCCGCAGCATAAAATTCAGGCTTTTTTCCTTTTACATCTGTATAAACAATAATTCCATCAAATCCATAATCGGGAGCCATATCCACTTGCTCCTGTACTGTATCTGGTAATGGAGCTATCCACGCTTTTACTATAGGCCAGGGAACAAAGTATAATGAGATTATTGTTCCAACAAACAGTACTATTCTTATAATTCCCTTAGTGCACTTCTTAGTCATAATGTCCTTAAATGGAATACTTTTAATTTGCTATTTCAATCACTACATTCCCTTTTTTTTGTCCCTTATCAACATATTCGTGGGCAGCCACAATTTCCGAAAGAGGAAAACATTTGTCTAGGTATGGTCTTACCTTTCCAGCTTCGGCCAATTCATGTAGTTTATTCAGGTGCTCCTGCTTCGGGCTTGTGAGCGACTTTACAGTAACAAAGCTACCTCCTTGTTTCAATACTTTCTTTGCTTTGGATTTTGACGTTTTTCCAACTGCGTCAAAAACTATATCAAACTTCTTTTCTAGTGAAGAATAATCCTGCTTCCTGTAATCAATAGCATTATCAGCCCCTAGTGATACTACCATTTCAAAATTGGGACTACTGCAGACAGCCACCACTCTTGCTCCTTGTTCTTTGGCTATTTGTATGGCGTGGCTTCCTACGCTTCCTGAAGCGCCATAAATTAAGACATCCTGTTCTTTACTGAGCTTGGCTTTGTTTAGCAAAAACAAAGCAGTCATCCCGCCAACGGGCAGGGCCGCTGCTTCTTTGAAATCAAGACTTTTTGGCTTTAACCCAAGTACTCCTTTTTTTCTTTCTTGCGGTATACATATATATTCGGTGTAGGAGCCGGTACTTAGCATGGCAGGAGTGGCAATAATTTCATCACCAACTTTATACTGGGTAACATCTTTTCCAATAGCTTCCACAATACCGGACAGTTCATGCCCCAATATTTCCTTTTTAGGTTTAAACAAACCGAACATTAGCCTAACAAGAAGCCAAGCTACTGGAGGAAAATTAGAACTACGTAATCGTGTATCACCTGAAGTGACAGTGGTAGCACATATTTTTACAAGAATTTCGTTGACCTTTGGCTGTGGTTTTTCAATATCAACCAATTTCAAAACGTTTGGAGGGCCATATTTTGTGTAGATAACTGCTTTCATTATGTTATTTCTGAATTAGCCACAACGGTTTCATAAAGGATAGTGTATCCTGCCTGCGCCAGACAGATGTTTAAGCAACTAATTTAGTAAATATTAACAGATTAGAAAATCCGTCCTGTGCGCCCAAAAATGTAACAGGATTTGTAGAAGTGGGGGAGAACATGTAGTACGCTAGGATGATTTGTTTGGCTGGTTTTTATAGCCAAGGGTAGGGGAGTGTTTTTTTTTAGACATTTACAAATTCTAAAATGTCACCCGGTTGGCAATCCAAAACCTTACAAATAGCCTCCAGGGTGCTAAAACGAATTGCTTTCGCTTTTCCCGTTTTTAAGATGGAAAGGTTGGAAAGTGTTAAGCCTACTTTTTCGGAAAGTTCGTTTAACGACATTTTTCGCTTAGCCATCATTACGTCCAAGTTTACGATTATTGACATAGTTTAAATGGTTAAGTCATTTTCAGATTTCATATTTACGGCATTTTGCAAAAGTTTTTCAAATATTGCCGCAGCAGTTGCAACAACAATAGAAGCAAAAGTAGTTACAATACAAATAGCAAGAAAACCTGCGGGGTCATCCTCTTTATGATGAGTACTCTTTATGAAAAGTCCTGCTACTACAACTAGTGCACTTAATATAATTGCAGAAAACTTTATGTTCCCCAAAGTCTTAACAGCATTTGTTGAGAATACTTTATTCTGCCCTATATAAGCAAGTAGTTTGAAAGCGTTGTACAACGCAACAAAAAAAGGAATTGATGTTGTGTAGCCATATAGAATGAACATGTCCAAGTAAATGTTAACCAGGTCCAAGTTTGTGGCTCTCCCTTCAATTAAGGGAAACCAAATTAAAAGTACTAGTGTCACAATACCTATAAGCACAATGACCGTCTGAAGGAATACGATGGAAACTCGTTTCATAATATCATTTTTTAGTTTGATTTCTGGTTATCATAAACCATAAGATGCCGATTAGTATATAAATTATTGGTAAAGTACTTGTGGTTCGTCTTCAACCGTAATCCAATAGATCAATAAGGTGGTTCCCAAGACTATGGTTAGGATAGAAAATATTTTGTTCAACCTTAGTTTTGGACTACTATGTTTTTCCATCATCAACTATGTTAAATCACTATTACTATTCTAAAGTACTATATTTTTATTGATAAACAATAAAAATATAATGATTACTGGTAATTTATGATTCTAATCAACGGATCTGAAAATTCAGAAAAAGAATTGTTGGTGCGGGGTTACCATACCAGGTTTTTGCATATGATTTTCTTGCCCCTGCATTTCGCAGGGCTAGATAGCTGTACGCTTAGTTATTAGGCGTAGTGTTTCTCAACATATACAATTGACCCCATGTTCTAAAAGTCCCGTATAATGTTGATGTATTTCCTTATTGGGTATTCGGGCCGTGTGCTCAAAAACCCATCCGCTGTTATATTGATTGCCGCAATTAGTTTTCGCATATTTCGGTTATTATATCCAACCCAAGTTGCTGGTTTTTATTTTTTTAACAATTTATATCTCAAGTGGGTTGTTAGGTCAGACGGAATTACTTCAGCAATTTGAATTTCATACTTGTCTTTTTCTATACCGTCAAAAAGTCGGATTCCGCTGCCTAAAAAAATTGGAGCAATATGAATGAAACATTCGTCAATAAGTCCCGCATTTAGAAATTGCTGAATAGTATTTGCGCCACCCTGTATTCTAATGTCCTTTCCTTTTGCCGATTTTCTTGCTTTTTCCAGGGCACTTTCTATTCCATCATTAATGAAGTAAAAAGTAGTGGAACCCTTTTGCACCCATGGTTCCCGTTTTTCGTGTGTGAGTACATAAACATCGGCTTCATATAAATCTTCCGCCCAAACGACTTCGCCTTCTTCAAACATGCGTTTTCCCATAATATAAGAACCTGTTCTAACGAACACATCGTCAATTAATTTGCTGTCTGCTCCGTATTCTTCACCACCTTCCATTTTGATGTGTTTCCAAAATGCTTTTTGTTTAAACATCCATTGGTGCAATTTTCCTGATACACCACCCATAGGATTTTTTGGACTTCTGTTATCACCTGCGAAAAAGCCGTCAAGTGATATTCCGCTATCAAAGATAATTTTGCTCATTGTTTGTTTTTATTATGCAGTAGATTGTACTTGTGTCCGTCCGGATCGGCAAAAACGCAAACATAATATCCATTTTTATCATAAAACTCTTTCCGGTCAATGTTGGAATCAAAGTGGATTTTTCCACCGGCTTTTTTAATTTGTTCCACCCATTGGTCATACTCGGTTTGTGTTTCCACTGATAAAGAAAACATAATTTCGTTTCCTTTACTCAAATCGGACAGTTCACCTTCCATACTTTCTTTCAATTTGCCCTTTTTGAAAAAGTGAATAATAAAATTGTTGTCACCAAAAATGAAGCTCACCAATTCTTCATTTGGTTCTCCGTTTAATTTAAATCCTAATTCGCGATAAAATTTTTGGGTCTTATCTATACTTTCTACACCTAAATTAGCCCAGATCATCTTTGTTTTCACTTAGTTTAGAATTTATTGTCTTGTTAACCATTCACTTTTTTTGTAGGTCAATTATAGGTTCCGTTTTGCGCTCTGTATTAAATCTGGATTAGGTATGATGTTATCGTTTTTAAATCTGTTGACTTTGTATTTTTAAATTCGTAAAAATCCGAAAAGGCATATTCTTTGCCATCATCCATCTTCATTACTCCATTTACTGCTCCTTCTTTACCATGGGTAACTATTTTTTCAATAACGCATTCTGACACCTTATAATCTGCCATTTTTTGTATTGCCTTGGCAAACGCTTCCTTTCCTTCAACGACCTTATTTCCTACCATAGTCCAAACAATATCATCAGTAACATTAGCTGTTAAAAATTCAGTATTTCCCTTACCGAAAGCCGCATTGAAATCTTTGAGGAATTCTTTTTTTGGAGAATGCCCACAATCTGTTTTGATGGTTATTTTAGTCATTGTGATTTTTATTTCATGGAGTGTATTCCAATCATATTACCTTCAGTATCTGTTCCAAGTACCATGAAACCATAGTCACCAAGTGAAATTTTGGATTTAAAGACACTTCCTCCTGCTTTTGCAATTCTAGCTTCTTCTATACTGCAATCTTCACTCATAAAATAAACAATGGTACTATTGTTTCCTGCTTTAAATCCATCCATCTTTACCAAAGCACCAGAGGCGCTGTTCATAGATTCCATATTGCTAGGGAAAAACAACATCGTCATAGAACCCTCCCCGGTATCTGGCATAGGCAATTCGTTTAATTCCAATTCAAAAACGGTTTCGTAGAATTTTTTGGCTCTCTTTAGGTCGTCAACATAAATTTCGAACCAAACAACTGGATTTTCATTTTTCATTTTTAAATTATTATAGGATTAATTAGTATAAATTTAAAAAATTCAATTATAGCAAATTTCGTTACCTTTTGAATATTTTCGTTTCCGAGGTCTGCAAAAGGTATAGCAATCTCTTCGCTCCAGCGATTATCCACATCGTCGCTTTTGTTAAGTGTTCCGAAACGGCTACTGCTGTTCTTATTCCTTCTAAATTAAAAAGAGCTGTTTTGGGTACATCAATATTTAAAGTAACTACTATATAACTGTCATAGAGCACATTGGCAGCGGATAATTCGATTTCCACATAGGTTTCAGGTACATCATCAACATCAATAAATAGTTCTACCGCTTCGTTCACCCATAAATGTTCATCCCTTTGTGTAAAGGATGTCCATATATCCGGATCATTACATAGCAAGAAAAAATACAGGCTGCTGTCATCATAACAGGCTTTGACATGCGTTTGCAGTCCGGATTCCTGTCCTTCATTACCAGTCTGATTATCTTTTAGCACCACGGGTGTAATCTTTTGCCATATGGGGTCATTTTCCGCACCATCAATTATCGGGGATTCGGAGGCATAGATTGCTTCCATCTTATAATCAGATGGTTTATTTTCACCACATTTAATGAGCAGAAATACAGTGCCAAGAATTAATCAATTTTTCGATTTCAATTGCCCGCTGCCCATTTTTAATTCCTCTTTATTTTTAAGATTTTATTGCCGGATATGTTTTCAAAATTTAAATAGCAAAATTTTAGGATGCCTCAAATTTCACCAAAGCTTTTTCAATGTCTTTGATTCTATCGATTGTCAAAGTGTATAAATAATTATCTTTCCCTTGAGATGTTTTGGAGTCCGATATCTTTACATCATCCGAATTGAATGTTAGCTTTCTCTCGGATTCAATTTTGACCTTTAGCTGATTGTTACTCAGTTGATCATTCAGTTTATTCGTTTCCAGGAAATCAATGTGAAATTCCTCTTCACGAATCTCCACTTTTGTACAAACGTAGTGGACAAGCTGATTTCTAAACGATGTAGAATTCTCGGCCAATAGGGTATCGGGTTTTTCATTATAGGGCTTCAAAAGATTTACCCAGGCATCTACGATTTCTGAATTGCGACTTGGCTCTGTATGCAGTAGGTTTGGCCAATGTAAACCACAAGTAGGCCCGCTTAGTACTCCAGTGGGTTTTTCTCCAAAAACATCCCAATCAAGTAAATCTTCTCCCCGGTCAACGGTAATTACTCCAGAATCAACACCAAATAAGCCAAACTGAGCGCCTTTAGCATTATACATATTGTTAAAAGGGGTATTGATATATTCAATTCCACGTTTCTTTACTACTTCTGCCATACTAATTTTATGCTCACCTGTTAAACCAAAACCATGTAAAAAAGCGGTGGGCACAAAAGAAGTTGGAAAAGGACCTAAATTATTCTGATCTAACAATTTTTCAAAACAATCCAGATGAAGTTCAATTTGATCAAGAGGTCGCATTGTTCCTGAGTTGTCTGCCCATTCCGCCCTGGTCATATTTTTATCTTGCCAATATTCATGTCCTACGCCATGCATTGTTAATTCATAGTGATTTTGATTATTTCTTATAATATCTGCAGCTTCATCCAACCAGGGCCCTACCCATTTACTGTTATCCCATTTCTCGCGCATCCAGGTAATTGTGGGGACATTTCGCAGAATATTTTCCCTGTCCCACTCACAAAGAATAGTAGCTGCTTGTGGTCTAACGCCCAATTTTATTCCCAGATCTGCAATTGCTTGATAATCCGCCGGGACATGATTTCGATTGATACCAGTGCGGTAAGGCTGTTGACTTTTATGGCCATCTTTTCCGGACCACCAGCCAACATCATCAATAACTATCTGAATTGGCATGGGTATCGATACACTCAAGTAAGCATTGGAAACGGACCTTGTTCCGCCAAATACAACAAAATTTGAAGCTGCAAGCCCGGCTCCCATTAATGTAGTTTTTCTTGTGAATTCACGTCTGGTCATATTATGCATTTAAATCTCATTTAATCCGTAATTACCAATTTTGAAGGCCTAATATCCGTAATGCATTTTGTAAGTAGATTTTATCAACTACTTCAATTGGTAACTTTAGTCCCTTTAGCTCCCCAAACTTTTCTAAGTTTATTTTCTCATCCGTTACATAGAATTTCCATTCCCGTAACCATCGGTCGTGGACACTTTTTTTAAATTCTGCGGCCTTGGTCGAAGTATTGATTTGACTGTCGGTACCGTAGATAAGCCTATCCTGATATTTTAGGAAAAATTCTCTAGTCTTTGGTCGATCATTAAAAGTATGAAGTTTCAAATTGGACATACGCGTTAAATCCACATACATGTTGGGAAACTTATCCAACCGTTTTGCCAACTCGTCCAGGCTCCATTCCAGACTGCCCAGGTGTGCACCCATAAAGGTTAAATTAGGATGCTTTTCAAGCATATGGTCCCTGGCGTCTATCTGGTCCTGATAGGAAGGGTACTCCGGATGCAGGTACATGTGATATTCTGGATGAGAGCTATAATAACCTTGACTGAAAGTCATCTCATCAAGGGGCAACCAACAATCTCTCGGTTCACCATTATGACCTATTAAGGGAATATTGTTCGTTGCAAGATAATCCAAGATTGGATCCAGTCTAATATCATCGACCATCACAAATTTCCCGTTCTCATCCCTCAGATCCATTCCGATGTTCTTCCAAATTTTGACGGCTATCGCACCCCCCGATAAAGATTTTTTCAACCCTATTATTGTGTTTTCGATCCAGGCATCATTTTCCCAATCATTGACAGAAAATGTAGTCGCAACGGCCATGACCTCAGAAAAATTACGCAAATGAAGCATGGCTATTCTTTGCTGCTCATCCATGGGTAATCCAAATGGCCTGTCATCAACAATATCCAAAAATTGAAAATTATCGGCCTGCGCTTGTTCCATAAAATAAAACTCTTCCGTGTTGATATGAATATGCATATCAAACTTTCTAACCGATTTGAAATCTTCAAGAGAGTAATATTGCTCCTCTTGGGAATTGACCACTTTCTCCGTGTCCTCGTATACCTTTACTGGAATGAATGCAGCTGCGAGAACTAGAATGGCAAGAAAGATGAATAATTTGATTTTTTTCATATCTTGATTTAAAGGTTGGACCAATAGTTCAATTTAAAGACCAGTGCACTATTTTTACTGATAAAGCCAGTTGCGATGGGAAACTACCGTTCCATCTAATAGTAGTATTTTTTTAAATGTTTCCTCACGTAATCTTTATCTTAATTTGATCAAATCATGGTTTACAAAATTATTTTAAATCCTAATAAATAATTTCTTCTTGTACATCCAGTAACAAATGTACCAAAGCACAAAAAGCACAACACAACTTAAAATAATTTGTGCACTTAATTCACCTGTCCAACCAAATAGCGCATTTGAAAACGGAAGAACTATTTTTTTAATAAGATCTGCGCCCCCAACATGGGCAAATAGATAAATAAACAACGGATTCATGCCGACTACGGCAAAAAACAATACGCCTTTTTGATATTTTTTGATATCTATTAACCAATAGCATAACGCAAGAGCTAATAAAGACCATCCCCCGCTGGCCAATACAAATGTACTCGTTGCTATCTTTTTTATGATGGGCGTTAACGGGCTCAGACCATACCCTATTAGCAATCCAATAATACCTGCAGCAAATAGGATTTGCAGTTTTTTCTTGGCCGAATAATTGCCTATGAGCAATTGGCCTGCCATGACACCCCAGATTGTATGTGCTGCGGTTGGGATTGCATTAAACATTGCCCAACCACCTCCACGGTCTTCTCCTGAAATAAGCATATTAAACCATGCCGGAAAATTTTCTCCATTGACAAAGGCATTTGTAAACCCCTCAACAGGAAAGAACCGGTATAAGCCTTCGGTAATTAAAAGTAACAATATAGAAAACCCAATTTGGATTACTGCGGATTTACGGATTACCAAAAAGGCCAAAATGTATGTAACTCCCAGTTGTGCCAATACATTTTGAAACCTGAAAACAATTTCTCCTGGATCAATGCAGTATAACCCCCAGCCCAAGAGTAACATTAAAAATGCCCTTTTTATGGCATGAATACTTAAATCTTTATAAGAATCCCCTCTCGCCATCCTTTTTGAAAACGATAGAGGCATAGCGACTCCTACAATGAACATAAAAAATGGTTGGATCAAGTCCCAGAAATGTAGTCCTTCCCAGCGAACGTGCTGTAATTGAGATCCAATAGCATGAATAAAAGTTCCTTCAAATTGTGGCAATACTAAAAATGTGAAAAGATGAGTAAACTCGGCAATAAGTAAAAACATAGTTAACCCCCTATAAAAGTCGAGGGATAAAAGCCGACCGTTCGATTTTTCTTGTATTTCAGTCATGATTGGTTATTTTATTTGGTTTTTAATTTAGTAATATAGTCTAATTTGCGGTCTTGTTGACAGGGTTCTGTTATTGCTTCTTAAAATTTATTTTTGCCAAGTTCTATTTTAGCCGTTGACTTTTTGAAATTTAAATTCTATTATTTCTTTGGTATTAAATATGTAATTAGTGCTCTTTTATGGTCCTTACCATAAAAACAAGAAGCACATCTTCAAAATATCCTTGATCAACTACATACTAAATAAAATGAGTTAATTGGCCTTTGTTTTGTTGCTAAAAAGATTTGTGTTAATCGTTGTGGGTTTGTGTCTGATTAAAGTCAATGCCTAAAAGTAACAGTTTTCATCTATTATTATTTGATTTAATGCCATTCGTTATTCTTTCTTTCTATATCAGGAAATTGATTTTCAGGATCAATTATTACTTTGTCAATATTAGAGGTAGAAGTATACTTAAAAGTCCAGTCGGATTCTCGTGCCCATATTTCAATCGGTAGTTGAATGGTTTCCGATAGTCCATTCGTTTGAATCACTTTAATAATTACCGGCATAATCATTTTACCTTTGTTTTCAATTGTGATCAAAGCACCTTTAGCAGGGTCATTTTCAACGTAGGTTACAGAAGTTACTGCTTGATCCAGTTTCCAGTTAGTATAAAACCATTCTTTCCAGAACCAGTTTAAATCTTCCCCTGTTGCATTATTGATGCAGTGAAAAAAGTCATACGGTGTCGGATGTTTAAATGCCCATGCTTCAGTATATTTTCTAAAAGCATAATCAAACCGCTCTTTGCCAACTATAACTGTGCGGAGCAAGTTGAGTCCGTAGGCTGTTTTGCCATAGAATTGATAATGTTGTTCTTCATCCATTGCATC
Organism: Arenibacter sp.; assembly: GCA_040216555.1. Taxonomy (GTDB): domain Bacteria; phylum Bacteroidota; class Bacteroidia; order Flavobacteriales; family Flavobacteriaceae; genus Arenibacter. Next base: position 16,478 of record JAVJOW010000022.1, on the reverse strand, counting down.
TGATACAGTCATTAACGGGTCTTTATAATGCATAAACTGCGTATAATCCCTGGATCCAAAAAAATCTTTTTCAAAATAGGAAGGGTCGGTCTGATACTCTCCATTATTAAAAATGTCATTGGCTATATAGTTTACATAAGTATTTAAGCCTTCATCCTGCCACATATATCTTCGTTCATTTGAGCCGACGATCATTGGGTACCAGTTATGCCCAATTTCGTGAGATATCAGAAACCATAAACTAGCATTTGTCTCATTATAATTATTGAAAATCATTCCGGGATATTCCATTCCTTCTGTTATCCCTGCACTACTGACTGCATTATTCCACGGATATTCAAAAAAATGTTCTGAATAGATTTCAATACTGGCTTTTAAATATTCAGTTGATCTCGCCCATGCCGCATTACCTGCACTTTCAACGGGGTAGCAAGACATTGCAAGAGCTTTTCGGCCTGAAGGCAAATTGATCTTTGCCGCATCCCATATCAATCCTTTTGATGCTGCAAAGGCTACGTCTCTTGTATTGTTCATCTTAAAATGCCAGGTTAGGTTTCCATTGGAAGTTGGCCGCATGAAGGGTTTTCCAACTTCATCAGCAGAAATAATAGCAATTGTTTTATCGCTCTTTGAAGCCGCCAAAAGTCTTTTCATTTCTTCTGCTGTCAAAACATCTTTGGGATTTTGCAAGTCACCAGACCCGTAAACAATCATCTCTGCTGGTGCGGTAATGAAATAATCATAATTTCCATAGTCGCAATAGAATTCGCCAAGTCCTAAATAGGGAAGCGTATTCCAGCCTTCTACATCATCATAAACACACATTCGTGGATACCATTGGGCAATTTGATAAATAACACCGTTTTTGGTACCCTGTTGCCCAAAGCGGGCTGCTCCATCAATTGGAATTACAAAACTGAAATTTATTTTTATCGAAATCTGATCACCTTTTGGATGCATGGCCGTGTTTAAACGAATCTGCATCCTTGTATCGGTAATGATCGGTTGTACGGCATATGAATTTTCTCCTTGGTTGATAGTTACATTCTTAATTTGGTAACCACCATTTGGATTTCCAAGAACACCAAAATAATCACCTGGGTAGCGGGTAGCTGCAACCGATCTTGAATCTGGCTTAAAAATATTTTGATCTAACTGAAGCCATAAATACTCTAATTGATCAGGGCTGTTATTGGTATAGGTTATTGTTACATCACCAAAAACAGTAGTGTTTTTTTCACTCAAGGTGGCATGTATGACATAATCGGAACTGTTTTGCCAATACATGGGACCAGGAGTACCGTTTGCAGAACGATATTCGTTTCCAGCGGTTGGATTAAATGATGATAAATGGAAATCCCTAGGATTGTAAGGTGAACTATCATTTGGCAGGTTCTGGGAATAGAAAATTCCTGAATTTAAAAATATTATAAAGAGTATTAATATCTTTTGCATGATGTTATATTTTATAAATCCATAATTTTAATTTAATCCGAAAGATAAAGTTCAGGGCTCAGAGGCATGAGGCACAACGTTTATGTATTTAGAATGTTGCGTGTTTGTGTGCTAGGATTTTCCGTTCTGCCACGCTTTTTAGCGTGGAAGAAAATCAGAAGCGAGCAAAAGAGCAACGACCAAACGATTAAACTAAAATAAGCAATGTTTTTTACACGGTGTAGTGCTTAGTACTTATTTCGTTTTCTCAGTTTTTTAACATTCTTAATCATTTTACCAAAATCTTTATCCTTCTTTTTCTTTTCCTCTTTAGTAGATTCAAAAAAGGATCTTTCTCTTTCCATCTTTTGGAAATTCTCATAAGAATCCGGATCAATTTTTTTATTTTCAACTGCATCGAGTATTGCACAACCTTGTTCTGTGGTATGTGTGCAGTCATTGAATTTACAACTTTGAGATAATTCAACTATTTCATCAAATGTAATTTCAAGTCCATCAGAAGTATTAGTGATACCAATTTCTCTCATTCCAGGATTGTCGATTAAAATTCCACCATTTTCTAAAATAATTAATTCTCGGTGTGAGGTAATATGCTTTCCTCGGTCTACACTCTCACTTATAGCACCTGTATTCATAAGTTTTTTACCAGATAGTTGATTCAGAAGTGTAGACTTTCCAACTCCAGATGATCCTAGTAAACAATAAGTTTTGCCTTTTTTTATAATGGCTTTTAATTCATCTAAACCGACAAGGGATTGATTGCTGATTGCAATTACAGAAACATTTTTGATTCGCACTTTTATTTCATTAATAAATTTGTCCAATATGGGTTGATCTATTAAATCTATTTTACTTAAAATGATGATTGGTTCTACTTTAGAAGTGTTGCAAATTGTTAAATATCTTTCTAGACGATTGATATTAAAATCTCTATTCACTGATTGAACAATTAAGCCATAGTCAATATTTGTAGCAATAATTTGAATTTGTGCAGATTTTCCAACGGCCTGTCTTTCAATTATGGAATGTCTAGGATAAACAACATGTATTAATGCTTTATTCTCATCGTATTCGGTAATGGCAACCCAATCTCCAACGGCTGGCAAATCGTATCTGCTTTCTGCAGTAAATCTTAAATTACCTATGAGTTCAGCTTCAAATTCTGTATTTTCCGTTTTAACAACATATCTGTCCTTATGTTCCAATATAACTCGACCAATATCAAATGATTTATTAATGTGTTCTTTTCGGAATTTATCTAAACTCGGCTTGTAACCTAAATCCTCAAGTTTCATTTCAGGTATTTTTATATATTAAGCATAACGGTCTACTATAACCGTCAATTGCGGGTTTTAAGTTACTGTTTTTCGGTTAAGGACCAACGCTCGCAATTCCGACCACGCCCGAACGTGCCGTTCGGTACGGGCAGGGTGGATTCGGACGCAGTGGAATCCGCCATACTTGCGGTTATACAGTGTCGGCTGAAGTGTTTTTTTCAATCCCATATGTTTGGTCTATCAATTTTCATTGCTCTTAAATACGACAGGAATTGTCCTGCGTGAACTGATTCGTGATATCCAATCCGTAACAAATATTTTGCAAGGATTTTCTTGTCTCCATTTCCAGGGTGAACAATTTCAGTTTCGTTTAATTCCTTATCCGAAAAATGTCGAATACTTTCTAAAAATGTTTTTCTAATAGGCTCAGCAAATTCAAGTTCATCTTTTAGGTTAATGAATGGTCGGTTTTCCCAAGGTGTTTTATAATTTGTCATATCGTCTTGATTAATAATGATATTCCAGCCATAATCAGCTTCCAAAACGTGTCTTATCATTTCTGATCCACTCATTGCTTTTTCGTCAGGTTTCCAATAATAATATTTCTCAGGTAGTCCATTCCAAAGTTTTATACTTCTTCTCCTTATTTCTGTGAAATTTAAAATTATTAATTCAGATTGGTTCATTTTCTTTGTTTTCGGGAGTGTAGTTTCACATTACAGCCAGCGTTCTTGGTTATGAAAAGTAGCGAATTTTAAGCACTAAGTTTTCAGTTTGTAACTGACATTTATTTAGTTCATTATCTTTGGTTTAAGCATTGAATCCCCAATTTTTATAGGAAATGTTGTTGGCTGCGGATATTAATGAATATAAATACTAAGAATGACGTGTAGGCTTCCCTAAAAATAAACCTATACACATTGTTATCGGTCGACTTTTTACTTTATTATTGATTATTTCTTTTGAGCGAATTATATGTTACGATTCTTGCAGTACAAAATCTGGCCATCTACGCATATATTTGATAAATTTCTTGCTTAAACCTTCCTTAAACAAATATTGCTCCGAAACAGGTAGTTTTACGGGTTCAAAATTTGGGTTTTCCATAACTTTGATAGGAAAATCATGATGAAGAATCCCTGATCGCCCTATTGTTACAAAGTCCACTCCCGAACTGAGAACTTTACTGACATCTCTTCCCGAACTAATCTTCCCCGCTACAGTTAATAACACATTTTTTAAATTTAGGGATGTGAAATGCTCTAATAAGGATATATCTTGATGATTAATGTCTTCTGGTTTTTTAAAACAATCCCATAAAGAGATGTCTAAAAAGTCGATTAAATTATCATTGATTAACTGTTGGCAGATAAATTTAATCTCTTGAATATCCATTCCAAATTTTTCGGGAGATAACCTTACTCCAAGTAGAAAACCTTTGCCACATTTCTCCCTAATTCCATCAATTATTTCAAATAGAAGCCGAGACCTGTTTAAAAGTGAACCGCCATAATCATCCGTTCTTTTATTTATTTCCAAACTTAAAAATTGAGTTAAAATATATCCGTGAGCACCATGAACTTCAACACCATCATAACCACATTTTTTGGCACGAATGGCTGCCGCAATAAAATCATCCCTTAATTGTTTCACTTCTTGAAGCGTAAGACCTCGCGCATTGGTTTTCTTATTATTAGACGGACAAACAGGTTTTTCATTTATTAATTCCGCAGGAGTACGCATTCCTGCATGATGCAACTGAATAACAGCTAAACTTCCCTGTTCTTTAATTTTAGCAGTTAATTTTATATGTCCTTCGTTTAAGGTATCACTAAAAATACCTAGTTGCCCCGAGAATCCTTTTCCAACTTCTTGAACATGCGAAGCACAAGTCATTACCAGACCAAATCCACCCTCTGCTCTCATAGTTAGCCATTTTAGTTCATCATTGGAGAGTTGACCATTCTCATGGCTTTGTTGGTTAGTTAATGGGGACAACATGAACCTATTTTTCATTTTAACACCGCAGGAAAATTGTACAGGGGTACTTGGATTTATATACATTAATTATTTTTTTAAATACACAATGAGTCTACTTTGATCAATTTGATTGATATTATTTTTTATTGATGACCAATAACGGTTTTTTTTAACGAAAGTGGCGACTGGTGGCGCGCGTTTTCCAAACTTTTGTCTTATGGCTTTTTCAATATGGCAATCCCTTCAATAGAGATGTAGTTTTTCTTTGATCATTAATCAAGACGATAAATTTCCATCACATTTTTCAAAATCTTGTTGAAATCAATTTTTAAATCTATCAACTTGCCTGAATGAATATCAAAAACCCAACCGTATACAGCTATATTTCTTTCGCGATATGCTCGTTGAACTTCTGCTGTTTTAATCACGTTAATACATTGTTCCTGCACATTTAATTCAACAAGTCTTCGGTAGCGTTGCTCCTGATCTTCAATTCCATTCAGTTCAATTCTATGGGTTCTGTAAACATCACGAATATTTCGCAACCAAGGATTTAGAATCCCCAAATCTGCTGATTCCATTGCAGCCTTTACACCACCACAGTAATAATGACCACAAACTACAACGTGATTTACTTTTAAATGAAGAACAGCATAGTCAATTACAGACATTACACTTAAGTCTGTATTAGGGACCATATTGGCGATATTCCTATGAACAAAGGCTTCTCCTGGTAGAACTCCCATGAGATCTTCGGCAGTTACACGACTGTCTGAGCATCCAATATAAAGAATGTCTGGATTTTGTCCTTCGGACAGATTTTTGAAATAATTGGAATCATTGGTCAATTTATCTTGAACCCACTTTTGATTGTTTTTGAAAATTTGTTTTATGTCCATCTTTTAATTTATGTTTATGATCAGTTTTCACAGCTCGTGTAAAACGGTCGGAGCTATGAGAAGTGCGGGAGGGAAGATGCGCTTAGCTTTCCGCCCTACACCTGGCAAATGTTTTTTGCCCTCCCGAACGCCCGCCTGCATGATAAAGTCGGGCAGGGGCCTTTTCGGTACTGGCGATTTTTTTTCCAAAAGTAAAATCGGAAAGATTTTGTGTCTTTATAAAAATAGTAAACCTTTCAATTAAGTATTAAGTCCATTTTGTTTTTTGGTTGTATTGGCAACATAATATCATCGTAGGATTCTAAAGTATATTTTTTTAATCCCGTCTTCCGACAATGGCCATTATTTCAACAATTTCACCATTAATTTTATAGTATATACTATCGGAACCACAGATGCACCGCTTATATCCTTTTTTTATAAAATCAACTGTTCGAATAAATAAGGGCTCTGAGCAATGATGTCGAAATACTTAAAAAAAGATTCAAAGTATTTGTAAGCTTGGACCATTCAAAACATTTTTACACCGTATGGATGAATCCGTATCAAGTCATTTTTTTACGGCATTACTTAGTTTATAGTCAGTCATTAACTATAGACTTGGCCTTTGCTAAAATTTGTTCCTTGCTGTCATTTGAAAATCCACTTTTATCAGCTTTCTCCAGTTTAGCTTTAATCCGGTTAATTTCGATTTGCTGGTTTCTAGCTTGTCTGATTAAGTCGTTAACGAGTTCACTTTTACTTGAATATTCCTGATTGTCAACCTGTGATTTTAACCATTTATCATTTGGTAGTGTAAATGAAATGCTTTGTCTTGGCATGGGAGTATATTTAGATTGGTGCTAAATTACACCAAAATCGAATCACCTATAATTTTTTTTAATGTTACTACGGTTCATGTATGATTGGTTGCGTGATTTAGCATTTAACTTTGCAGGCTTGGTAAATACGCCCAAGCCATTAAATTTAGCACTTTATACCCTATTTGCTATAGGTATTGTTGGCTGCTGGCTTTCTTTGATTTCACTTAATTTTTTTAAAAATCATTGGCATAGCTTCACCGTCAATTGCTTTCATATCAATTAATTTTAAAGATTTGACCATTTTCAATGTTGTTGTTTTATAATCTTTAAAATGTGGTGTTTCCAAATGCGCTTCATATGCTTTTCTGTCCATATAAATTTCCAATATTCTGATTTCAGTTGGGTTTTCATTTTGGTACATTGGATAAATGGAAATTACACCAGGTTCCAATTCCACTGAAGCTCTGGACTCTTCTTTTAGTATCAATAGGTATTCTTCCAGAAATTCAGGCTCTATCTCTATTTCCGATATTCTGATCATCATTTTATCCGAATTAAAATTTTGGTGACGTTCTTCCTTTTGTCCACATGAAATGCAGAGAATAATTGCAATTAACATTAGTCTTTTCTTTCCCATTTAACAGTCTTTTTAGCTTCTGACTAACGTTTTTGTAATTTATTTAAAATCAAGTATTTGTAAATCCAAGATCCTGGTCAGTCAAAGCAAATTTATCGATTTGCTTTTTAATCCTCTTTACTAAACCTAATTTTCTCTTTTGATCCAAAAACAGGTATCCTTCTGGATTGATGTATGGTGTTCCCTTTACTACCATGTTCCAAATGATGACAGCAAGCTTTCGGGCTGTTGCACTAATGGCGGATACTCTTCCTTTTCGGAAGTTAATCCTATGAAAAAAATCCCTTAATGGAGTTGATTCTTTTAAATTTCCAATGGCATTTGCAGCATTTCTCAAAGCTATTTTTAGACGGTTGCTCCCTTTTGGCACTCTGCTCGAGAGGACTTTGCCACCACTTACCTTGTTGTTTGGAGCCAATCTTAGCCAAGAAGCAAAATGCTTGGCAGTAGTGAATTTTCTGATACCCTCTATACCCACTTCGCTCATTAATGCCAATACTGTTGAGTAGCTCATCCCCTCAATGGCAAGCAAATCAGTTCCTTCAAACATTTGATAGGATTTTAAATTCAAATCTATGTTCTTTGGTGTGTTCTTGTTTATCCTTTTATGGGTTTTGGGATCTATATAATGCTGTCTTTTATTATCATCGCCACCAATGATTTGGTTTAGTTTTTTTTCAATTTCCAGATCGCATTGTATGATCTTGTTTTGAAGGTGCTCATAAGTGTCAAGTTCCTGCTTGAGGGCAAAGAGGTAATCTTCCCGATTGTTGGAGTGCAATGCCTTGGCTATTTCTTCTTCTGATTTCCTGCAATTACCGTGACGCAGGGAAGCTAGTTTTTGAGGGTTTTTCTCGCCATCGCAAATTGCCCTGATGATTAACAATCCAGTAAGTCCACAAATATCCTTGACCACCACATCGAGCCGGAGGTTCAAAAGACGAAGGTACTTTTGCATCTTTTTGGAGGTGGAAGCGCTCGAGTGGATCAGATTTGCCCTATGCCTGCAATAGGTCCTTAATTGTTCGGTCTGTCCGTCGGGCAAAAAGCTGCCCGAGAGCAGCCCAAGGCTGTGCAGTTTTTGAATCCACTGGCAATCTTTCACATCCGTCTTCTTTCCTTTGATGTTCTTTGTGAACTTGCCGTTGCATAAGATTACCTGAAAACCCCTAGATAACAGAACCGCATAGAGGTTCTGCCAATAGGTCCCGGTGCTCTCCATTGCTATGGTCTTGACTTGGCGCTCTTCAAGCCAGTCTGCCATTGTAAAAAGGTCTTCATTAAAAACCCCGTATTCCCGGACATCCTGTTCGGACTGTCCAACAGCCACCCAATGGGAACGGCTGCCCACATCAATTCCCGCAGCCTGGGGATTGATGATTTCCATTGAAATTACATCTTGTTCCATACTGTTATGAATTAAAAAATACTCTAAGGAGATGTGCTTTTGGCAGAGTAAATATTCTGAACGGGGTTTCCAGCAAAAACCAGAACTGCCACTGAAGTCATCGCAAACATCTCAACCAGGATTGCGCCCGTGCTTTTATGCAACAGTTTGAAAATCGGCCTTGCATAGAGCTAAGCAAGTTTACAAAATTGTTCAATATCATCCGCTACGTTAGCGGAAGAAGTCAATGCTTCGGTATATGGAGGATTGCAGCCAACGTTTGGGCTATGATTATTGCGGTGCAGAAATCCGACGGATTTCCAACTACGCACTAAGCGAAAGCAGTTTTTTTATTTTAACTTTTTACTCTCAAAGCTAAATCAAACTGATTTGCGGTCTTTATAAATTTACACAAACCAGTGAATTAAAAACCATAGTCCGCATTAATTAAAGCCGTTGTTGGCTGCAATTATTATTAGTTTATTCCAAATTTCAATTGTCGCTCATATTCTTTATTATCAAAATAGCCTTTTGATTCTTGGATTAGTCCATCCTTGTTTAAAGTCCAATCTTCAAATCCGCTAATTTTAACTTTATTTCCAGTTCCATTGGTGCCGTTATTTGTTCCAGTAAGTGTCCAATAAAATCGTGTTTTATTTGATTTGGTGGTCAAACTGTCAAGTGAAACAACCATATCTGGAAAAGTCCCCATAAATCCTTTTGCAACATTTGTTATCGCTTCAGTTCCTTTTGCTGATGAGCCATCATTTATCTGTAGAACGCCATCTTCAGAGAAAAAGGATGAGACAAAATTCGGTCTTTGACTACACCAAGCTTGTGCATAACCACGAGCAAAGATTTTCAAATCATATTTCTTTTTTTCTTTAGAAAGTTCCTCTTTAGTCCAAGATATGTTGAGTATTTTCCAATTCCCATTTTCTTTGATGAATGTAAAATGGTTTATTTCTCTTGTTTGAGGAATTCCCCATCTGTATAGCATGCAATCAGCTCTTGCTAAAGCTAACTGACCTTCCGTAATTATTATGTCATAGTCATTAGGTATCTCACAGTAAGGACTACGTTCCATCTTTTCTACACTTTCAAAGAAATCGTTAATTGCTATTTCTGAATTAGACCAAGCTCCATCTTTTAAACTGCTTATTCCAAGCATTGCCTTATCGGACATCATTGAATCCAATGCCAAAACATTATAATTTCCAGCATTGAACAACAATTCGTTGATAGTTGTTTTTATTTTTTCTTCATCTGGATTATGTTCTGATACCGTTGTTTCGGAAGGAACAATTTCAGATACCTCGGAATTGTTTTTTTCTTGTTTACAACTTAAAACAAATGTACCAATTGTTATAAATGATAATATTACATATCTCAATTTTCTATTCATAACTCGGTTTTCTTTAATTGCTGCCAACGGATGGCGGTACGAAACGTTGCGTATTTCGAAGCACAAACTTATCAGCCCGCTAAGCCGTTGATTAAATGTTATTTCGTTCAAATACAGCACCATCCGCGCAATGTTTTATGACCGCGTGTTGTATACAGTTTTGTGTTAATTATGACTCATCCGAGAGAAGCTCCTTTTTTATTTCATCATCAAAGAATGAAGTAAGTTTTTTTGCACTCTGTGTATTTGAACTCATAAGTTTCTTTGTACTATTTCTTAGTACTCTTTTTATCATTGTTGGAGATTTTTCAGAATGTTCATTTATACATTTATTAATGTGATTACAAGTTTCCTTTGGCATATGGTAACTTAGATTTATGCCCAACATGTTTGGAAAGACTTCTTTAAACATCTTATCAATTTCTTTTTTCTTTGGTGCCAATGATATATAATTAAATAGGAAATCTGACCGCATTTAACAGTTAACTGAATACTTATTTCCAAATAATCCTTTTATTGCTTTGTATGTATAGATATCTTTTGACAACCACCATGTTTTATATCCAAACACTTCTTTACCATCATCTTCATTGTTTTGTTCTCTTTGCTTATATATCATTAGCATTAACTTGGCGTCATTTTTAGCTCTCTCTTTAGAGTTTTTCATATCTGTTAACTTCTCTGTCAACCTACATAGCTCTTCATTATCAACTTTGGTTTCAACCGAAGTTGTATTTTCATAATCAATAAGAAATTCATCCAGCCGTAATCGTTGTTGTTCCAAGGCCTGCTACGCTTACTAATCCATTCGCATCAACGTTAGCCACTGAAGTATTTGAGCTGCTCCAAATTACTGATTGATCAGAAGCATTTGCCGGCATTATGTTTTCCTCAAGGTCAGACGTGCCGTCAAGACTTAGGTCTGTACCTGGGCAATTACTAATAGAAACACCAGTTACGGCAACCGTGCAACGGTAATATCGCAGGTGGCAGTAAAACCACCATCGTCTGTGGTCACAGTAATCGTCCCTGAACCCAGTCCCTGGGCTGTTACCGTTCCATTTCCATCTACCGTAGCTACAGTAGAATTAGAACTGCTCCAGCTTACGCCTTTATGGGTGGCATTTGAAGGATTCACCTGCTCGGTTAAATCTTCGATCTGGCCTACTGATAAATCGCTCGAAGGACAGTCGGTGATTAATACACCGTCTACAGGAACAAGAACATTCGTAATTGTAATTATTACTCGTTGATATCTAGTCAGGTTAGGACTAGCATCATCAGTAACACTTAAAATTATATGGATATCCGTATTTGATGATACTGACGGAAGCGTTACAGAAGCATTCATGCTATTTTCATTCGTAATGGAAATATTTCCATTGTAAGAACCAGCTTCTTCGTAATACATCCAATTATAGGAAAGATTGTCGCCATCAGGATCGCTACTACCATTTGCACTTAGATTTACTGTTGATCCGCCAGCAGCTATAATTTGAAGATCACCATCGAATACAGCAACTGGTGGGTGGTTAGCATTCGCAAAAGAATTTGTACACCAATCCATTCTTGCTGCAAAATCATATTGGAAATCTTCTCTCCATCGGAATATCGCTGAATATTCATTATTCGTGTAGGTAGTTGTTGCATCTGGGTTCGCAATGATTGAACCATTTGACCAATAAGGTCGTGGGTTATATGTCCATGTATCCTGAGCCTCAGTAAACATATAATAATCTTGTTGACCATTAAGCGAATTATCAATGGTGCTTCCATTATTGGTTCCTGTAGCCGGGTTTGTTGTTTTAGTTGTATTAAAACGACCACCCCAACCTCCAAATCCGAGGTTTTCAGGAGAACTCATTCCATTTGGAATTAAATACAGGAATGATGGAGAATCACCTTCAAATAGATAGACTGCATCTAAATATTTTGCACCTAATGCACCGTGTTTATTCTTGATGTTATCATTAACCCAGCCTTGTTCAAGAACATAATTATTACCTCCCCAGGATTCGGACCATGCATTAAACGTAGGTGTGGTTTTGGAAATTCCTTTCCATGCCGATTGTGAAGAAATAAGCTTAGCGTCAGGAAAGTTATGACTGATGTAAGCAAAGCCATCATCCTGAATAGCAATCTCGTACCCTCTTATTTTATCAACGAAGGCTTGGGCTTCAGAAGCCGAACGAGTATTCATTACTTTCATCACAGCTGCACCAAGAGTGTTTGTCCCTCCCCAGCCTAAGAACCAAACCGGACGAGGATCACCCTTATCTACAACTGAAATTAAAAAGTCAACAGCTTCTATATTTAGATTACTTGCAGCTGCACTCATACCAAAACCATTTACACCAGATTTAGCCACACTATATAGGTAATCAGCAGTGGGATAATCTGGAGAATGAAGTAGTAAGTTTGAATGTACATCGCCATAAGCACCAATCACTGAATTCATTGCACCAATATCCGGGTTGCTTTGTTTCCAGCAAGAGGTTCCTGCGATTAAGCCTTCAATGTCTACATCATTTGAATACATCAATGCCCTGACCAAAGATTGCTGGTCATCGGGTTCATTCGAAATATCTGTTAAGATGACTACCCGTGGTTTCTCTGATACAACAAGTTCATCAAATAAATTAATTGTAGTACAATCAGGTGAGCCAACAATATATGAAGGGTCAGAATCAATACAGAGTGCCAGCGTTTCGGTTCCTTCTGCAGTTCCGTCATTAACGGGTGTAATGGTGATTACTGCTGAATTATTTCCGTCAGCAATCTCTACTGAACCACTTAAAGTTGGTGTGTAGTCAGAAGGCGAAGCTGTTCCGCTTACGGTATAATCTACTGAAATACTTCCTGACGAAGAATTTCTGGAGATTGTAAATGTACCGGTACTACCGTCTGATTCAATGGCTGTAGGATCGGTTGCAGAAATCGTAACAACGTTTGCTGTTAAATTACAAATTTCGCAGGTTTTAGCCACTCCCGGAACAGGACACTCAATAACAACATTTCCATTCTTAATCAGCATTAATGAGACGGCATTAGTAGAATCAAAAAATAGCTTTGCACTACTTGATTTATTAGAATCAAATCCAGCATCTGTTGGTTGAGCATATTTCTTCCAATGGATTATTTCCTGACTGTAACAAACTACAGAAATCAAGGTCAGAAATAATATTTTAGCTATTCTTATCATCTATTATAGGTTTGCAGTATCGTTCTGGAAATTGTGTACACGGTTTGGCTATGCGCAGTGTCCCGAAGGGCATTGCGTATAGGTATTGTGTGTGCCCAGCATGGGCATCTTTATCATATCTAAGATATGGTATTAATCTAGAGGGTGCAAGCCTGCCTGACGGACAGGCAGGTCCCTTATGGGCAGGGGTAACGCCTTGAACCATTAGTAAGTCGCAAGGGTGGTAACTGCGAGGTTACATCTGAAGGAAGCGAGACTACAAAGCTCTGTACTGACGGACAGGAACCGTATATGAGGCATTTATGCATGGATGAGCAAGCACATCATTGTAACGTCCAACAAGTACAAAAGATGCATTAATGTAGATACGGCAGGAATCGGGGGAAACCTGCCCGTGCCATTCAGGCGGGGAAAATGTCATTACCTGAGGAGGTCTCCGTAATTACGTGTTGATATAACGGATAAGTCAGCAGAGGTCATAGTACCTACGGGAAATGAGTTGCATAAAACTGCACAGGTCTCACAAGTGGGGAAGGACCGAACGCAATCCTTCTGAAAATTACGATGGGAGCATTGATTTTCGCTAATTGGGTGACCGATTCCCAAGAAAATCTGTGGCCTTTTGAAAAAGTACAGAATAGTTTCGATTGGTGTAAAGAGCGATTGAAAAGATGGATTGCGAACCGCCGTATACCTGCCCGTGCCATTCAGGCGGGCGAGACCCTTACGGTGGTGTGAGAGGCGCAGTCCGTCAGTCAATGGCGGAGCCGTCTACTCGATTGTGCGTTCGTACTTTATGTTCGTTTCTTTATCAAATAGTATATTTTTTTAAGAATGTAAGAACCGTTGTATTGTAATCTAAAACATTGTCCTCGTGCATAATATGTGATGCTTCAGGAATTATTATTAATTCGGAATTCGGAATTAATTTATTAAGTTCAATGAGTAAATGTTGCCATAATTTTGGGCTGTTCTGACCTGAAATCAACAAAGTCGGGAGCTTAATATTTTGTATTTTGTTTTCATCCAAGGGTAAAAATCCTGAACCAAGTAATTCTGCTTTAAAAAGGTTAGCTCGCGCTTGTTCAAGTCTTGATTTTGATAAATTCAGAAAGGCTTTAACACCTAATGTCGCTTTTCCAAAAATATCCAATGCTTTATCCATATCATTTTGGTTAAACGCTTTAGTTGTTGGCGCGATACCTTTTGCTCCGAATTTAATGATACCTAAAGCCAATTTAGGTTTTGAAAACAATAGTTTAAGTATTTCCTTTGGTTTAGGAATATTGCTAACATATAAAGCAACAGCAGGTGGTTCTGCTAAAGTGAGTGTGTGAATTAATTCGGAATTTTTTATGGCAAGTAGAATACAAAGAAGAGCTCCATAAGAATGGCCAACAAGATGAATTGGTTTGTTACCAATAAATTTGAGGAATTCTTCTAAATCTTCAACGTGTTTTGCCATAGAATAATCCTCGTTGTCCAGTATTTGTTCATTTGGCCAATGATATCGTCTGCTATAAGCTATAGTATGATAATATTCGCCAAAGTATTTCAACTGTTTTTCCCAAGTTCGGTAATCACTTGCAGAACCGTGAACAAATACAAGATTGGCTCCATTTCCATTCTCAATATAATTGAATTTGTAGTCGTTTAGATTTGCTTGTAACATGATTGAAACTTTTTTGCTTAATATCTTATCTTTTCTGTATTAACGGGTTTATATCAGTATGACGCACAACGGTAAGACTATAGCAAGTAGGGCGGGCAAGGAAACGTTGAGTTTCCGTCTGCGCTGGTAGCCAAAGCTTTTTGCCCGCCCGAAAGTACCTCCCGCCAGAATGATTTGTCGGGCTGGTTTCGGTACGGGCGGGTTTTGTAATTATTTTTCTTTTTTAATTGCCAACTTAGCGCAGCGTTATCACGAATTCCTTTTTTTAAATAGAAATCACATGAGTAAATCCAAAAGATTTGGCGGACTCCGAAAATATGCCAAGCCTTAAAATTCAGTACTTACCGCCCTATTTGCTATAGGCATTGTTATCTTTAGTGCTTTATTTTCTACGCTACCTTGAATTCCGAATCGTTCATTTGTACGCTGAACTTTATATTCGCCTTTAGTGCGTTAAAAACCTTCAATATTGTTTCGATAGTCACATTTTTTGCACTCCGTTCCAATTTTGAAATCTGCGACTTTTGAACTCCAATCAATTTGCCAAGTTGCTCCTGGGTCAATTTTCGTTCTTTTCGGACTGATTTTATCATTTCTCCAAGAACCTCCATTCTCAAATCAAACTCGTACTTGTCCCTGTCCGCTGTTCCGATTTTTCCAATGTCCTTGTCCTTCATTTGGTCAAGGGTCATCATTTTCATTTTTTTCTTTTTTGTTGCCATAACCTTTGTTTTTATTGTTCGAAATATTCCGTTCGAATCTGTTTTGCTTTTTCGATTTCAGCCTTTGGAACCTTGTCCTTTTTTTTGACCATTCCGTGTGTGGAAATCACAAGCGTTTCGGTTTTTCCAGTTCTGTCCCAGAATGCGAAAAGTCGGTATTGAAGTCCTGCGTATTTAGTCCTGATTCCCAAATATCGTCCGTCAGTTTTTTGAACAATTTTTGGTCAAGCCCAAGTTTGGCCTTATCCAGATTATAATAGATTTTCGCTTTTGCTTTCTTGTCGACCTTTGACATGAAGTCAATGGCATGCTCAAGAAAAACGACTTCAAATCTTTTCTCCATTCGGTTTAAGTGTCCTTTTAGAAGACAAATATAAATAAAAAAGTTGAATTATATGGAAACTTTTGAAAATTGCTCAGCATTAAAGATAACGCAGCGCTATGTACGACATCTGCGACAGCAGTGGGCGAGTTGTAGCGTTGGTGCGATATTTTATGGAAATCTAGTGAAAACCTTTTTTGGTTTTCGACGGTATTGGGAATAAAATGTGGCGGTCCAGATTACATATAGTGACTTGATATGTTGCGTTGATTTCTTCCGTTAAGCGTCGTTGATAAAAAAAGAACTCTTATCCTACGGTTTTATGTGATCTGAGATAGCGCTGCGATGATGTTGCATTTCCCTTTGTGCGGGCGTCGTCTGTGCTAGCAGCGGGCGAGTTGGTGCGGTGGCAAAAACGAGATGTAGCACATAGGGTCGACGTAGGAGAATGCAACATCATCGGTTGGGCTATAATTAGTTGCGGTAAAACCTGTTAGGGTTTTCCATCTTCTGATCAAGCCGTTTAAATGTAAGAATTTCCTAAATAGGTAAAGGATAGCAATTAATTATAGGTATTGTGCCTGTTGCACAAGTTAGCAAAAAAGTCTGTCATGATCATTGTGGATCGGCGGATCGATCGTAACTTTAGTTATGCAAGGAAAAAAGTATTATCAGGAAAAGCTTTTCAACCGGTTCCAGCTCAGTGAACGGGTTCCG